>NZ_PCPA01000013.1 GCF_002979515.1 Microbacterium sp. MYb54
CACCGAGAGGCACATCGTGAAGAACAAGATCTTGACGACCGCAGCGGGATTCGGCACCGTCGCCGTCCTCGCTCTCACCGGCTGTTCCGCAAGCTCCGGCCCGTCGGCCGACGGCACCGTCACCTTGCAGATGGTCGAGAGCCTGACCAACCCTGCCCGCACCGAGCTCCTGCGCGGGCTGCTCGACGACTTCGAGAAGGCGAACCCGAAGATCACGGTCAACCTCGTCTCACCGCCCACCGAGCAGGCAGATGCGAAGATCCAGCAGATGCTGCAGTCCGGCAAGGGCGTCGACGTACTCGAAGTCCGTGACATCACGGTCGGCCCCTTCGCCAACAACGGCTGGCTGTACGACCTCGCCCCCGACCTCGAGAAGTGGGACGGCTGGGATGCCCTGACCGACAACGCCCAGTCCGCCTCGGTCGCCGCCGACGGCAAGAGCTACTTCGTGCCCTACGGCTTCTACGGGCTGTCGCTGTTCTACCGCACGGACCTCGTGAAGGACGCCGGCTTCGACGGTCCGCCGCACAGCTGGAAAGACCTTCTGGAGCAGGCGAGCAAGATCCAGGACCCGTCGAACAACATCTACGGCTACGCCTTCCGCGGTGGCCAGAACGCCAACAGCAACGTGGTCGCGGCCATCGAGGCGTACACGATCGACGGACTCGACGTCGACGACGCGTTCCTCATGGAAGACGGATCGACGATCTTCGCCGCGCCCGAGGCGCAGGATGCCGTCGACGACTACTTCGACCTGTTCACGGAGGCCTCCCCGCCCTCGGCCGTCTCGTGGGGCTACCCCGAGATGGTCGCCGGCTTCACGAACGGCACCACCGCCTTCCTGCTGCAGGACCCCGAGGTCATCGCGACGGTGCAGGACTCCTCGCTGACGGAAGACCAGTGGGACACCGCTCCGCTGCTCGTCGGCCCTTCGGGCAAGGCTGCGCAGCCGCTCGCCGTCGCCGGCTGGGGCGTCGCTGAGGCCAGCGAGAGCAAGGAGGCGGCCGTCAAGCTGGTCGAGTTCCTCTCATCGGCCGAGCCCGCCACCGAGTTCGCGCAAGCCAACAGCCTGGTGCCGATCATCTCCGCCGCCGCAGACGACGAGTTCTACGCCTCCGGCCCCTGGACGAGCTACGTCACGATGACGGACGACCCGGAGACCTACGTCAACGTGCGCCAGCCGCGCGGGGTCAGCTGGTGGACCGAGTGGATCCAGAAGTCCGACCAGGACGTGCAGAACGTGCTGCTGGGCAACATGTCGACCAGCGACCTGCTGGCCTCGTGGGATGCGTTCTGGACCGAGAAGTACGCCGCGGAAAAGGGCTGACCTGTGGCCCGCACCGCTCTTGAGGGAGGCTCCGTCGGCACTGCTTCGCAGCAGACCGCCGTCGGGGCCTCCCCGGCATCCCCTCGACGCCGCCCGTTCCGAGGCCGCCAGGCATGGACGCTGCTGGCCTTCCTCGCACCGGCGATCGTCTTCGTCTGCTGGTTCACCTACTGGCCGATGCTGCAGGGCGCGCGCATGGCCTTCCACGACTGGAACCTGTGGGACCTCACCTCGACGCCGTTCGTGGGCTTCGACAACTTCCTCGCGGTGTTCCGCGATCCGGCCTTCCCGACAGTGGCGTGGAACTCAGTGCTGTGGGTCGTCGGCTCGCTCGTGCCGCAGCTCGTGATCGGGTTCCTGATCGCGCTGGCCCTGCGCAAGAAGTTCCGCTTCCGCGGGCTCTACCAGGCGCTCGTGTTCTTCCCGTGGGCGGTGTCGGGCTTCCTGATCGGCATGCTGTTCCGTTGGATGTTCAACGCCGAGTTCGGCGTGGTCAACGACCTGCTCATGAAGGCGGGGCTGATCGACGCACCGCTGCCCTGGCTGGCCGATCCGAAGCTCGCGATGTTCGCGGTGATCGTCGCGAACGTCTGGTACGGAGTGACGTTCTTCGCGATCATGATCCTCGCAGCCCTGCAGTCGGTGCCCGACGAGATGCTGGAGGCTGCGAGCCTCGACGGCGCGGGCAAGTTCCGGCAGCTGTTCTCGATCATCATCCCGTACATCTCGATGACGCTGCTGCTGACGATCCTGCTGCGGGTGATCTGGATCTTCAACTTCCCCGACATCATCTACGCGATGACCAACGGCGGCCCCGCCAACCAGACGCACATCATCACGACCTGGATGATCAACTACACCCAGCAGGGCAACTACGGCTTCGCGAGCGCGATCGGCCTCATCGTGATGGCCGTCCTGTTCGTGTTCTGCGCGTTCTACCTGATGGCGATGCGGAGAGTGCAGCGATGACCATGACAGACACCTCCCGGACGGGGTCCTCGATCACCGAGACCCGGCGCATCACCGTGCCGGATCCGGCATCCGCACCACGCCCGAAGCCCCGCGTCACGATCGGCGGCGTCGTCCGCGTCGTGGGTCTCGGGCTCTGGCTCGTGATCACGCTGTTCCCGCTGTATTGGATCGCGCTCACGTCGATCAAGTCGCCGGGCACGATCAACCGCTTCCCGATCGAGTACTGGCCGAGCGAGCCGTCGCTCGAGAATTACATCAGCCTGTTCCAGAAGAGCTCGTTCGGCGTCTTCCTCGGCAACTCCGCCCTGGTCGCCGTCGTCGGCGGGGCGGTGGCGACGCTCATCGCCCTGCTGAGCGCCTACGTGCTCGCCCGGTTCGAGTTCCGCGGAAAGGGAGCGGTCCTGATCGCATTCCTGCTCACGCAGATGATTCCGGCGTTCATCGCGCTCGGTCCGCTGTACTCGATGATGACCGACCTCGGTCTGGTCGACACCAAGCCAGGACTCATCCTCGTCTACATCGCGATCTGCATCCCGTTCTCGACGGTCATGCTCCGCGGCTTCTTCGAGAACGTGCCGGACGCGCTCGAAGAGGCGGCGATGATCGACGGATGCTCACGCCTCGGCGCCCTGTTCCGGGTGCTCGTGCCGGTGATGACCCCCTGCATCATCGCGGCGTTCATCTTCAACTTCGTGAACTGCTGGAACGAGCTGTTCCTGTCGGTCGTGCTCATGAACACCGATGCGAACCGCACCGTGCCCTCGGCGCTGAACGGCTTCATCTCGACGTTCAACGTCGACTGGGGTTCGATGAGCGCCGCAGCCGTCCTGACGATCCTGCCGACCATGGCGATGTTCGCACTCGCGAGCCGCTGGATCGTGCAGGGCCTGACCGCCGGCGCCGTCAAGGAGTAGCCCTCGGATCTCGCAAATGGCCCCATCTGCCAGGCGGATGGGGCCATTTGCGCGATTCGAACCTGTGGTTCAGACCAGACGGGACTTCGGCGAGGTCGAGTACGTCGCCTCGGCGTCGCGGTTGACCGTGTCGCCCAGGGCCGTGTCGATCGCGGCGAGGGTGTCGGCGTCGAGCTTCACTCCAGAGGCCTTGACGGTCTCGGCGAGCTGCTCCGGACGGGAGGCCCCGACCAGGGCCGCCGCCACGTTCGGATTCTGCAGAACCCACGCGATCGCGAGCTGCGGCATCGAGAGCCCGGCCTGCTCGGCGATGGGCTTCAGGCGCTGGACGGCGGTGAGGATGTCGTCCTGCAGGAAGCTCTTGATGAAGTCGGCGCCGCTGTGCGGGTCGGTCGCGCGCGAGCCCTCGGGCACCGGCTGACCGGGCAGGTACTTGCCGCTGAGCACGCCTTGCGCCATCGGCGACCAGACGATCTGCGAGATGCCGAGCTCTTCAGAGGCCGGCACGACCTTGCCCTCGATCACACGCCACAGCATCGAGTACTGCGGCTGGTTCGAGATGAGCTGGATACCGAGCTGCTTGGCGAGAGCGTGCCCCTCGCGCAGCTGCTCGGCCGTCCACTCGGAGACGCCGATGTAGAGCGCCTTGCCCTGACGGACGACGTCGGCGAACGCCTGGAACGTCTCCTCCAGCGGGGTCTCGTAGTCGAAGCGGTGCGCCTGGTACAGGTCGACGTAGTCGGTGCCGAGGCGGGTGAGCGAGCCGTTGATCGACTCGAAGATGTGCTTGCGGCTCAGGCCGGTGTCGTTCGGCCCCTTCGGACCGGTCGGGAAGTAGACCTTCGTGAAGATCTCCAGCCCCTCGCGGCGCTGACCCTCCAGTGCCTTGCCGAGCACGACCTCAGCCGCCGTGTTGGCGTAGGTGTCCGCTGTGTCGAACGTGGTGATTCCGGCATCCAGTGCGGCATGCACGGTCTTGACGGCGGCGTCGTCGCCGACCTGCGAGGCGTGGGTGACCCAGTTGCCGTAGGTGATCTCCGAGACCTTGAGACCGCTGTTGCCGAGATAGCGATAGTTGACCATGGATCAACGCTACTGGCTGCCCACTATGACAGGGCCGGATGCGGCGGACGGCGTCAGGCGACGGCGCGGGCAGGGCGCTGACGCACCGCGGACATGATGCCCACGACGACGAGTGCGACCCCGTAGAGCGCGCTCACGGCGTAGAGCGGCACGGCCCAGGGTGAGTAGTCGCCACCGCTGATCCCGAATGCGTCGGCGAGCCCCATTCCGGCGCCGAACGAGGCAGCGAAGTAGCCGATCGTACCGAGCATCAGCAGCACCAGGAAGCCGATCGTCGGCACCAGAGGATGCGCGCCCGTGCCGATCGAGACCACGGCGAGCACCACGGCAAAGACCACGCCGATGCCGAGGATGAAGAACATCGCGCCCTCGCTGAGATTCTCCCCCGCGTTCGCCATCTCGGACCCGATCTCGTCGAGCGTGAGGCCGGGGGCCGCGGCGAGCGGGTTCAGCACGAGGATCTGCACCGCCGCCAACGCCGCATAGGCCGTGACGGCGAGCACGCCGGCGATCGAGATCCACAGGGTCCGACGCTGCATCCGTGTCATGCGGGTCATCCTAGGAACGCATCCCGAGATTCTCCCGATACTCACGCCAGGCCGCACCGAGCCGGCGGATGCCTTCGGTGAGCACATCGTCGGGCGCGGTGAAGGGGATGCGGATGTGGTCGTCGGGCGAGGTAGCGACGGCGAAGGCCGCACTCCCGGCGATCGAGACACCGTGGGCGGCGGCGACGCGGGCGAGCGCGGCCGCAGACCCCGCCGGCAGCGCGACCCACAGCGACAGCCCGCCGCGGGGAGGGTCGACGGTCCACTCGGGCAGGTGTTCGGCCATCAGGCTCTGCAGCAGCCTCAGTCGCTCCTGGTGGATGCGGCTGTTGGCCCTTCGGAGGTCGTCGGCGCGGGCGATCAGGTCGAGGGCGAGCAGCTGCCCCGGCACACTCGTGGACTGGTCGGCGAGCTGCCGCGCACCGCGCAGACGTCGCACGAGCACGGGGTCGGCGCGCAGCCAGCCGATCCGCAGCCCCGCCCACACCCACTTCGACACCGACTCGACCACGATGACGGGGGCATCGGCGCGCTCGGCCGCGAGCGTGGGCGGCACCACCCCGTCGAACGAGATGCCGGCGAGCACGCGGTCCTCGATCACCGGCACGCCATACTGCGCGGCGAGCTCTGCGATGCGATGCCGCGCGGCGGCGGGCAGGCGCGACCCCGTCGGGTTCTGGTGGTGCGGGTTGAGTGCGACGAGCACGGGTCGCAGTCGCGCGAGTGCCTGCTCGAGCGCAACGACATCGAGGCCGTCGTCGCCCATCGGGATGCCGTGCACCGTGCCGCCGCGCAGGCCGACCGAATCGGTGACTCCCGGCCAGGTGATCTCTTCGGCGAGCACGATGTCACCGGGGCCCACGAGCGCGTTGACCACGAGACTGATCGCCTGTTGCGCGCCATGCGTGACGAGGATCTGCTCGGGCGTGGTCGGCGTCCCCTCCGCGGTGTACATGTCGGCGATGAGGGTCCGCAGTGCAGGGAGGCCTGCGGGATCGGTCTCGGGCAGCAGGGCGAGGTCGAGTCGCGGTTTGTGATCGCGGATGAGTTGCACCCCGAGTTCGGAGATCTGCGGCACGGTGCGCAGCAGATCGATCGCATTGGGCAGGGCGGAGAACAGTGCTTCGCCGCGTCCCGGTCGCTGGGCAGGCACGGAGGTTGCCACGGCACCGGCGATACGCGTGCCACTCCCCTGCCGCCGATCCACCAGGCCACGTTCGGCGAGGTCCGCGTATGCGGCGACGACCGTTCCGCGCGACACCGAGCCTGCAGCGGCGAGCGCCCGCTCGGCCGGCAGCCGGTCGCCCGAACGCAGCTCGCCGCTCCCGATCAGCGCTTCGATGCCTCGCGCGAGCCGAGTGGCGAGCGTGCCGTCGCCATGCGTCCAGCGACCGAGTCGCGCCGAGAGCGCATCCGATGACACCTCGCCGCCGCGCACGAGGGACCGAGAGGCATCCGGGGCCGATCCGTGGTCCAGTGGCCGCTCATTGGCCCTGTCATCCGCGCTCATGAGACCTGATTCTGGACCAATGGACACACCATTGACCACCCTCGCCTCCGATCTTGAGCCAATTGATCCGAATTGGACCATAGCCGAGCTCGTCGAGTGGCTCAGTGACGACGCGCGTCAGCACGATCCGGCACTGCAGCAGCCGCTGGCCCTGATCGAGGCGGCCCTCACCGGATCCGCATGGTCGCGCTCACCGTCGACGGTCGCACTGATCCGCTCGCTGACTCTGGCGGCCCCGCATCGTCCCGGCTCCGTGATCGCCGACGTGCTGCTTCCGGTCGCAGTTCCTGCCGCTCATCGCGTGAGCGGACGGCAGCAACTGCGACCGGAAGGAATGCCGCAGCGTCAGGTCGCCTGAGCGGAAGACGCCGCAGCCGACGTCGTGGCAGCCGACGTCGTGGCAGCCGACGTCGTGGCAGCCGACGTCGTCGGCGATGGGGTCGACGGCGTCGAGACGACGATGTCCGCGCGGTCGCGGAAACCCTCGGCCGTCACCCTGTCCAGCGCGACCTGCTTGCGGATCGCGGCGGCCTTCTCGTACAGGCTCGGATCGCCGTAGCTCGTGAGCACCTTCACCAGCACCGGCAGCAGCTCGATCATGAAGAACAGCGCGGCGATCAGGATGTGCGCCCACAGGATCGAGGGCTCCTTCTCGCTCAGCCGGTTCAGTCCGCTGATCTGGCTGAGCAGTCCGACAGCTCCCGCATTGCCCTGCGCCACGGCATCCGCTCGCGCGTTGTACGCGGCGAGCGCCTGGTCGTAGGAGTCACGGGCGGTCGGCAACTGCGAGTTCGCCTGCTCGCGGTTCTGCGTCTCGGAGGACGAGGTGTTCTCCTTGGCGGCAGTGCCGGCGGCGGCGAGCTCCTCGTTCGCCGTGCGCAGCTGCGCGGCGAGCGCGTCGTAGGTCTGCTGGGCCTCGGCGAGCTGTGCCTTCGCGGCGTCCGAACTGGCTCCCTGGCCGTTGACGCCGGTGCAGCCGGGAACCGTGCCGGCACCCTCACCGGTGAGTTCGCACTGGTACAGCACGCGCGCCTGGTCGATCACGGCCTGCTGGGCGGTCATCTTCGCCGTCACGTCGTCGACCGTGGCCTGGGCTGCCGACTCGGTCGCCGATGAGGAATCGGTGCCGGCCACGATGCCTGTCGCCGCCTGGTTCTCGAGCGCTGCGACCTTGGCGGTCGCTGCGTCCAGCGCGATCTTCTCCGGTCCCGTCTCCAAGGCCTCCTGATCGGACTGCGACTGCGAGATGTTGGTGGAGGCGACCTCGCGGGCGATGTCGTTGTGGAAGATCTGCAGGACCAGCGGCTCGGCGACGACGAAGCCGATGATCGCTGCCATGATCACACGCGGGATCGCGAGGCCGATGAGGCGCCACACGTTCCTGGTCGAGCTCATGGTGGAGGTGAGGAAGCGGTCGAGGTTGAAGATGATGAGCGCCCACACGAGCGCCAGCGGCACGGCCAGCCACATGGCCGCCTGCACACCGGTGGTGAGGGCGAAGAGCATCGAGATCGCCGAGACGAGCGCGGTGCCGGCGAGCACGAAGAACATCTGGACGAAGCGCGGGGTCTCGCCGGGGACGCGGTCGAGGATCTCGCCTTCCGCTCCTCCGAGGATCGCCAGGGTCCGTGCGCGCGAGCCGCGAGTGCGCGGTTCGCGCTTCTTGCGGGGCTTGCGGACGCGCGGCTGACGCGGAGGCTTCGCGGGGGCGGGGTCATCCGCGATCGCATCGGCGATCGGGGTCGCCTCGGCGGGGGCTGTGACGGGCGCCTCTCGGGTGGCGTCGTCGGTGCCGGAGGGCTCGTACTCGCGCAGAAAGTCGAGGTCATCCGTGACGGCGTCGGGTTCGCTGTCGAGGATGATCCGACCCTGCGAGTCGTAGCGACCCGGCCTGTGGGCGGAATAGGGCATCCCGACAATCTACGAAACTTCGCCTGTGCATCGCGTGGAAGAGTCCTTTGAGCGACTCACAGGTTCCCGCAGATCCAGGAGAATTCAGTCTCCCGGGAGCAGCCGATCGAGTGCTGCGGCGTAGGCGGAAAGACCGTCGTCGAGTGTGAAGTGGCCGGCTGCGGCGAGCGTGCCGAGGCCGTGGATCAGCCCCCAGAGCGCCACCACATCGGACGGACGGTCAAGGCCCACCGCGGCCGCCCCCTCGGCGAGCACGGCCTCGAGCCCATCGATCAGGGGTGCCATCGTCGCTGTCGGTGATCCGGGGACGCAGACCGTCGGGTCGTAGACGGCATCGAACGCGTGCGGGTGCTCGACGGCGAAGCGGATGTACGCCGAGCCGCCGTCGGTGAGTGCTGCCCGCGGGGGCGAGGCCTTCTCGGCAGCGGCGCGGACCTGCCCGAGGAGGTCGGCCATGCTGCGCTCGGCGATCGCCTTGAGGAGTCCGAGCCGGTCGGAGAAGTGGTGGTACGGGGCGTTGTGGCTGACGTTCGCGGCCCGTGCGACCTCGCGCAGGCTGATCTCCGCCGCGGGCATGCGCTCCAGCAGCTGCATGGCGGCATCTTCCAGGGCACGGGCGAGATCGCCGTGGTGGTAGCCATCCTTCGAACTTGACATGAGCAACATCATCTCCTATCTTGACAGTGTCCACCAGCTTGACACTGTCCAGATAGGAACAACGCCATGACTGCTCTCGTGATCGACGGCCACCCCGACGCCCGCTCCCTGACCGCCGCGCTCGCCCAGCGCTATGCCACAGGACACGGCGACGCCCGCGTGCTCGCGCTGCGTGACCTCGACTTCGACCCCAACCTGCGCTTCGGCTACCGAGAGCGCATGACGCTGGAGCCCGACCTCGTCGAGGCGAAGCTCGCGCTGCAGAGCGCCGACACGGTCGTCATCGCGACGCCGCTGTGGTGGGGGTCGGTCCCCGCCATGCTCAAGGGCTTCTTCGACCGCGCTCTGCTGCCGCAGCAGGAGTACCGCTACACGAAGCTCGGCCTCGTCGAGGGGCTGCTGCCTGCGCGCAACGGCCGCCTGCTCCTGCTCGCGGACACACCCTGGTACTTCGTGCCGTTCACGGGGCTCCCCGCGCAGACCCACGTCGCCCGAGGGACGATGCGCTTCTGCGGGATCCGCTCGGTGCGCACGCATCGCATGCTCGGCGTGAAGGACGCGAGCAGTGCCACCATCACGCGATGGCTCGACCGCGCCGAACGTCTCGGCGCCGCAGACGGACGCCGCACGGGTGCGCCTCAGACCATCGCGTCTGCGCCTCAGGCCATCGCGGCGGAGGCAGCCTCGTCTTCGGTGGTGGCGACGAGCTGACCGCAGGCGCCGTCGATCTCCTTGCCGCGGGTGTCGCGGAGGGTCGTCGGGATGCCGGCGTCGTTGAGGCGACGCACGAACTCGTTCGTGACGTCTTTCTCGGATGCGGTCCAGATCGAGCCGGGCGTCGGGTTCAGCGGGATCGGGTTCACGTGCACCCACCCGCGACCGCGCTCGTTGAGCTTGTCGGCCAGCAGGTCGGCACGCCAGCCGTGGTCGTTCATGTCCTTGATCAGCGCGTACTCGATCGAGACACGGCGACCGGTCTTCTCGTAGTAGTAGCGGGCGGCGTCGAGCGCCTCGTCGACCTTCCACCGCGAGTTCACCGGGATGAGCTCGTCGCGCAGGTGGTCGTCCGGTGCGTGCAGCGACAGCGCGAAGGTGACGGGGATGCCCTCGTCGGCCAGCTTCTTGATCGCGGGCACCAGGCCGACCGTCGACACGGTGATGCCACGGGCACTCATGCCGAGGCCGTCGGGCTGCGGGGCGACCATCGAGCGCACCGCATCCATGACGCGCTTGTAGTTGGCGAGCGGCTCACCCATCCCCATGAAGACGATGTTCGAGACGCGCTCCATGCTGTGGTCGTCGGCCTTCTTGCCGCCGAGGCCGCCCTCGGCGATCAGACGGTTGGCGCGCACGATCTGCTCGATGATCTCGGCGGTCGACATGTTGCGGGTCAGCCCCGCCTGTCCGGTCGCGCAGAACGGGCAGTTCATGCCGCAGCCGGCCTGGCTCGACACGCACAGCGTGATGCGGCCGGGGTAGCGCATGAGGACCGACTCGACCAGCGCGCCGTCATGCAGGCGCCACAGGAACTTGATCGTGTCGCCCTTGTCGGTCTCGAGGCGTCGCACCTCGGTGAGCAGCGGCGGCAGCATCCCGCCGACGAGCTGCTCCCGGGTGTCTGCCGGGAGGTCGGTCATGTGCTCGGGGTCTGACGTGTAGTGGCGGAAGTAGTGCGTCGAAAGCTGCTTCGCGCGGAAGCCGGGAAGCCCGAGCTCCTTCACCTTCTCGATACGCTCGGCCGGGGTGAGGTCGGCCAGGTGCACCGGCGGCTTGCCGCGCTTGGGGCTCGCGAACTGCAGGAGCGGACGCCCCTCGGCATCCTTCTGCTGGGTCCAGCCCTCGGTCGCAGGGCGCACCTGTGGCTTCTTGGTCTCGCGGACCTTGCCCTGGGCGGGCCGACCCTGCGGAGCGGACGCGGATGCTGCGGGGCGCGTCTCGCGCGTGCGGGGAGTCTCGGTCATACCCTCCAGGGTACGCGGTGACGGATGGGAACGCCCTGGGGCGCGGGACGCTGCTCCCGTAGACTGCCCCCACGATGGATGGATGGGACAGTCTCCCGTGGCTTTTCCTGGGGTTCCTCCTCTTCATCGTCGGCATCATCGTCGGCGGAATCTGGATCATCGTGATCGCTGTGCGCAACACCCGGCCCCAGCCGCCCGCGCCGCAGGCCTTCATCGCTGCGCCGACGACTTCGCGTTCCGCTCCCGCGTACTCGTCACTCGCCGCCGCCTCGGGCCTCACTCCTGCCGTGATCGCCGAGATCGACCGGCTCGTCGCAGCCGGGCAGAAGATCCATGCCATCAAGCTGTACCGCGACCACTCCGGCACAGGACTCAAAGAGGCGAAGGACCGCATCGACCACTGGTCGGTGAGCACCACGGCCCCCCACACCGCAGCCGTGTCGAACACCACCGCCACGCACTCCTCGATCACCCCGACGGCGGCGACCCCGTCGTCGGTCCGCGCCCAGCTGCCTGCGTCGGCGGCGTCCGACATCGACAGGCTGGTCGCCGGCGGCGCCAAGATCGCCGCGATCAAGGCGCTCCGTGAGCACACCGGACTCGGGCTCAAGGAGTCGAAGGACCTGATCGAGGCCTGGCCGCACAGCCACGCATCCTGACCAACTTGTCATTACAGGCTGCGCCCGGAAGAATGGACGAGCCCGCCCGATGAAGGAGCCCCATGCCCGACCGTCTCGACCGCGCCCGCACCACCGGCATCCTCGCCGTCCTCCGCGCCCCCTCCCCTGAACTGGCGCTCGAGGCGTCGGAGGCGATCATCCGCGGCGGTGTCACCGGGATCGAAGTGACCTTCTCCACTCCCGACGCACCGGCCGTGATCCGCGAGCTCATCGCCCGCCACGGCGATGCCGCCTACATCGGCGCCGGCACCGTGACGACGGCAGCACAGGCGGCACAGGCAGCCGATGCGGGAGCCGAATTCCTCGTCAGCCCCGGCACCCTCCCCCACCTCACCCGCACCATGCTCGACACCGGCCGCGTCGTGATGACCGGCGCGATGACCCCGACCGAGGTCATGGGCGCGCTCGAGCTCGGCGTCGACGTCGTCAAGATCTTCCCGGCATCCCTCGGCGGCCCGTCATACCTCGGCGCCCTGCGCGGACCGTTCCCCGATGCGCCTCTGATGCCGACGGGCGGCGTGAGCCCCGACAACCTGGCGGCCTGGTTCGCGGCCGGTGCGGTGGCGGTCGGCGCCGGCGGAGACCTCGCGAACGGCGCATCGATCAAGGCATCCGACTGGGCGGACCTCGCGCAGCGCGCCGCCCGGTTCGCCGCCGCGCTCGCAGCTACTCGGGCCTGACGGCCCTGCGCCCGGCATCATTTGGTATACCGGATGCATGGGTGCACGACGAATGCTGGCCATCGGCGCGATCACGATCACGCTGCTGACCGCGACGGGCTGCACAGCCGGGCCGGATCCGTCGACTCCGGATCCGCACCCGCCGACTCAGGAGGCCACCATGACCGTCGCCACTCGTGATCTGCTCGCCGCAGCTGCGACCGGAGACGCCGCTGCCGTGCAGGCGGCGCTCGATGCCGGCGCAGAGATCGAGGCGCGAGGATCCGAGGGCATGACCGCGCTGATCGCGGCGACCAAGGCGAATCACGTCGATGCGGCGCGGACTCTCATCGCGGCCGGCGCTGACGTGAATGCGAAGGACGACATCCAGGACTCCGCGTACCTGTACGCGGGCGCTCGCGGGCACGATGAGATTCTCATCCTCACGCTCGAGAACGGCGCCGACCTGACCAGCACGAACCGCTTCGGCGGCACCGCTCTGATCCCGGCATCCGAGCGTGGGCTTCTCGCCACCGTCGAGATCCTGCTCGAGGCCGGAGTCGACCCCGACCACGTGAACGACCTGAACTGGACGGCACTGCACGAGGCGATCGTGCTCGGCGACGGGTCGGACGTGTATGTCGATGTGGTGCGCGCACTCATCGACGGCGGAGCGAGCATCGACATCCCCGACGGCGACGGCGTGCTCCCGGTCGACCTCGCCGCGAGCCGCGGTTACGACGCGATCGTCGCCGAGCTCGAACGGTGATCGTCCTCGAGCCCTGGGCATGGGCGGCCCTCGCCGTGGCCGCGGTGACGATCGGCATCTCGAAGACGGCACTGCCCGGCGGCAGCATCCTGGCGATCGCACTGTTCGCGGCGGTCCTGCCGGCGCGCACCTCGACCGCGGCGACCCTGCTGCTCCTGATGGTCGGCGATCTGTTCGCGCTTTTCGCCTACCGCCGTCACGCCCATTGGCCCACGCTGCTGCGGCTCGCCCCCGCTGTCATCGCCGGCCTCCTGGTCGGGTTCGCCTTCCTGGCGCTCGCCGGCGACGGAGTGGTCCGTCGCGCGATCGGCGTGATCCTGCTGCTGATGATCGCCGTGACGCTCTGGCGACGGTGGCGGCAGAGCAGGGCGGATACCGTGGCCCCGGCCTCCGGTGGACTCCTGCTCGCGGGCGCCTACGGCACGCTCGGCGGGTTCACCACCATGGTCGCGAACGCCGGCGGTCCGGTCATGTCGATGTACTTCCTGGCCACCCGCACCCCGGTGCAGGTCTTCCTCGGCACGTCCGCGTGGTTCTTCGCCATCATCAACGTGATCAAGGTGCCGTTCCTCGCAGGCCTCGGGCTGTTCCAGACTCCCGTGCTGCTGATGGATGCCGTGCTCGCCCCACTCGTGGTGGTCGGCGCGCTCGCCGGACTCCAGGTCGCCCGACGCATGAATCAGCGCGTGTTCGACCGCATCGTGATCGCTCTCACGATCGTCGGCGCGGTCTACCTGCTCATCTGACCAGCCTTCGCCCTGGCCGACACCCTCAGTCGAGGAAGATGTCGGGGAAGAGCGCGCTGTCGGGGGTGCCGGGGATCGCGGCGTAGCCGGAGAAGTCGGTCACGCCGTCGGCTTCGAGCACGTCCTCGACGATGAGCGTCTGGCCCGTGTATGACGCTGCGGGCTTGAGGAGCACGGCATACGCGGCGTCCGCGTAGATGTCGGGCGTGCGGCTCGCCGCCATGACCTTGTCTCCACCGAGGAGGTTCTGCACCGCCGCGGTCGCGATCGTGGTGCGCGGCCAGAGCGTGTTGGCCGCGATCCCGTCGCGCGCGAACTCCGCCGCAAGGCCGAGGGTCGCCATCGTCATGCCGAACTTCGCGAGCGTGTATCCGGTGTGCGCGCCGAGCCACTTCGGCGTCGGGTTGAGCGGCGGCGAGAGTGAGAGGATGTGCGGGTTCTCGGCATCCTTCAGGATGGGCACGGCCGCGCGAGAGAGCATGAACGTGCCGCGCACGTTCACGTCCTGCATCAGGTCGTACTTCTTGGCGTTCAGGTCGAGCGAGCGCGAGAGATCGATGACGCTGGCGTTGTTGATCACGATGTCGATCCCGCCGAACTCGCCCTGCGTCTTCATGACCGCTTCGGTGATGTCATCGTCGTCGCGCACATCGCCCACGATCGGCAGCGCGTTCCCGCCGGCAGCGCGGATCTGCTCGGCGGCGGTGTGGATCGTGCCCTCGAGCTTCGGATGCGGGGTGTCGGTCTTCGCGAGCATCGCGATGTTCGCACCGTCGGCTGCTGCCCGCAGCGCGATCGCGAGGCCGATGCCACGGCTGCCGCCCGACATCAGGATGGTCTTGCCTGCAAGAGACATGGGTTCTCCTTGGTTCTCAGCCGGAACGGCGGGTTATCTCGGGGCCATGCGGATCGCGCCGTCGAGGCGGATGGTCTCGCCGTTGAGGTAGCCGTTCTCGACGATCTGCTGCACGAGGGCGGCGTACTCATCGGGACGACCGAGGCGCGACGGGAACGGAACCTGCTGACCCAGGGAGTCCTGCGCGGCCTGCGGGAGCCCCATCAGCATCGGGGTCTCCATGATGCCGGGAGCGATCGTGCAGACCCGGATGCCGTAGCGGGCGAGCTCGCGCGCCACCGGGAGGGTCATGGCGTGCACGCCGCCCTTGGACGCGGAGTACGCGGGCTGGCCGATCTGGCCGTCGAATGCGGCGACGCTGGCGGTGTTGACGATGACGCCGCGCTCTTCGTCATGGGGCTCGTTCTTGGCGATCACGGCAGAAGCCTGCGAGATGACGTTGAACGTACCGACGAGGTTGATGCGGATCACGCGCTCGAAGTCGGAGAGCACGGCCGGATTGCCCTCGCGGTCGAGCACCTTCGCGGGCGGTGCGATGCCCGCGCAGTTCACGACGACGCGCAGAGGGGCGGCCGACTGCGCGGCGGCGACGGCGGCCTGCACCTCGTCGGCGCTCGTGACGTCGGCGGCGACGAACAGTCCGCCGAGCTCGTCGGCGACTTCAGCACCCTTCGACGATGCGAGGTCGATGATCGTGACGTGGGCGCCGGCGGCGACGAGTCGGCGCGCTGTGGCGAGTCCGAGGCCCGAGGCCCCACCGGTGATGAGTGCACCCTGTCCGCTGATCTGCATCTGATGTTCTCCTTCGAACGTCGTCGTGCGACATGCATTGATGGAACGCAGTATCAGCCTACGTGGTTCCTGGTTCCACCACGACTCTGAGCGACTGCGTCGAGACCGAGCCTAGTTCCCGTCTCCCGCTCGAAGGAACGCGATAAGTCGTGGGAGTAGGATCCGGAGAATGCGCCGCTCGCCCGGGATCCACCGATCCACGGCGTCTGTCGACCGGCCGGTGATAATGCGCCTCATTACCACTGCAAGCCTGGCACTCCTGCTCCTCTTCGCCCTCACGGCGACCGCCCACGGCGATGCCGGGGAGAACGGAGCGGCCCCCTCGCTCGCCGCCGCGTCCATCGAAGCGTTCGACGACGCCGTCGCCGTGGGCGACGCTGCCGCGGTGGACAGCACTGCCGCGGTGGAGAACGCTGCCGCGGTGGACCAGGACCAGACACCGGCCGCGCTTCCGGCCACCGGGATGAGCGCCCTCGCCGGCGCCGCAGTCTGCATTCTCGGGGTGCTGTGCGGCCTCGCCGCGATGCTCCTGCTGTCCCGCGTGCTCCGGCGCCCCGGACAGCTCTCGACCCTCCGGGAGAAGCCGCACGCGCGGCCCTCAGCGCCGGCTTCTCCCGTGCACCCCCGCGTGACCGCGATCTCGCTGATCCAGCTCGGCCTCTCCCGAACCTGATCGTCGACGCGCCGTCATCAGGACGACGCCTTCCGCCGGCATCGCGCGGCTCCTCGGCTTCCTGCGTCGAGTGCGCACGCCCCGGCATCCGGATCGCGCCCGCTCCCACCGGGAATCACGCGACCCCTGCGTGACGGCATCCGACGCCACGCCCGTGCTCACCCCCTCGAAGGAGACCCCATGAAACGCACATCGAACGACGGCGAACCGCTCGCTCCCGACAGGCCGGGACGGTGAGCCGGCCGGTCGGCACCACCTCTCGGCATCCGGTCCGCACGACGATCGCTGTGGCGGTTCTCAGTGCCCTGATCATGTTCATCGGTGCGGAGTCGGCAGCCGCCGGCGAGCAGCGCGGT
Organism: Microbacterium sp. MYb54; assembly: GCF_002979515.1. Classification (GTDB taxonomy): domain Bacteria; phylum Actinomycetota; class Actinomycetes; order Actinomycetales; family Microbacteriaceae; genus Microbacterium. Next base: position 16,415 of record NZ_PCPA01000013.1, read on the forward strand.
GCCGTCGACGCCCCGGGAGCGGATCTTCGCTCAGCGAGTTCGACGCCGAGCCGCACGGCGACGCCCGATCCCGCTCCGACCCCGACTTCCACTCCGACCCCGACTCCCACCTCCCGCACCACGCATGAACAGCAGAACGGCGAACAGGGGGTGCAGCGCACCGATCTCGGCTTCCTCGGCGTCGCCTTCCTCTTCGGGATCGGTTTCCTCCTCGCTGCCGGCGCGCTCGGTGTTCTCCTCTCAGGGCGCGCGCGGCGTCGGCGCGACCGTGCGGAGGCCGCTGCAAGAGAAGAGCGTTCCGATGTTGCGTGAGAACAGTCCCCGGTATGGGATCGCCTTCGTCGTCGCCGGCATCATCGTGCTCATCGACCAGGCGAGCAAGGCCGCCGCGATCGCAGGACTCAGCCGGACGGAGCGGATACCCCTCCTGGGCGATGCGCTCGGCCTGCAGCTCGCCTTCAACCCCGGCGCGATCCTGTCGCTCGGGTCAGGGGCGACCTGGTTGCTGACCGTGGTGGGGGTGGGTGCGGTGGTGGCACTGTTCGTCGCCGCGACCCGCGCCCGCACGAAGGGTCGGGCCTGGGGGCTGGGCTTCATCCTCGGTGGTGCCATCGGGAACGTGCTGGACCGTCTGCTCGCACCTCCCGGATTCGGTCGCGGTCACGTCACCGACTTCCTCGCCTACGGGAACTGGTTCATCGGGAACCTCGCCGATGTCGCGCTCGCGATCGGAGGCGTCATCCTCGTCGTCGGGCTCTTGATCGACCAGCGGGCGGCAGCACGGACTGCGCAGGACATCGACCGGCCCGACGGCTCGCGGGAGGACGCGACCGGATGAACGACTGGATGCCCGATGCGCCGCCGACCTTCTCGGACTTCCTCACACCGGCCTTCCTCACTCCGGCCGCGGGACCGTTCCCCCTCCTGCCCCTGGTCGCGGCAGTACTGGCGGTCGCCTATCTGGCCGGGGCGACGCGGTTGTGGCGGCAGCACCGTCGGTGGCCCGTCTGGCGAACCGTCGTCTTCCTCCTGGGCTGCGTCGCGCTCGCGGCCACCACGGGCCTCGGGGTCGAGGTCTATGGCTATGCGCTGATGTCGGTGTTCATGTTCCAGCAGCTCACCCTCATGATCGCGATCCCGCCGCTGCTGGTGCTCGGCTCACCGGGAACGCTCCTCCTGCGGGCAGTGCCGCACCGCGGGGCGGGTGCCGTCGTCCTGCGTGCCGCCCACGCCGGCCTACGCAGCCGGATCGCCCGGTGGCTGCTGAGCCCGTGGATCGCGCTGCCGGTGTACCTGATCGCGTTCTACGGGCTGTACCTGGCCGGTCTCGCCGATCGGGTGCTCGCAGCGCCCGGAGGCCACCTCGCCCTGGAGGTCGGGTTCCTCGTCGTCGGCATCCTCTTCGCGATCCCCGTGCTGAGCTCCGACCCGCTTCCGGTGCGCCTCGGCCACGGCGGGCGGGCCCTGGACGTCTTCGCGGAAGCCGCCCTGCACGCGTTCTTCGGTGTCTTCCTGATGATGGCGACCACCATGCTCGTCGACTACTTCGTCGCACCGACTCTGGCACTCGGGATGGATCCGCTCGAAGACCAGCAGCTGGCCGGTGGGCTGGCGTGGTCATACGGCGAAGCCCCGACCCTGCTGATGCTCGTCTACGTCATGCATCGCTGGTTCCGTGATGACACGGCCCGCGCCGCCGCCGCCGATCGCTATGCGGATGCCCACGGCACGAGCGAGCTCGACGCCTACAACGCGTATCTGCGCAACCTGCGTGACGAGAGCCGATGACGAGGTCCACGACGATCCCGTCGGGCAGGATGGACGGATGACCATCCCCTCCGCCTCCCTCGACGTGCCGACGCGGGTTCGCGAACTCGCCGGCGGTGCCGCACTCGTACCGGTCTGGCTCAACGGGATCGGCGGACTCACGTTCCGCACCGACGACGGCCGGTACATCAAGTGGGGCCCGCTCGACGACGAGGCGAACATGCGCGACGAAGCCGAGCGCATGAGGTGGGCACGAACATGGCTCCCCGTGCCGGAGGTGCTCGAGCAGGGCCAGGACGACACGCACGACTGGCTCGTCACGGTCGCGATCGATGCGAGCAGCGCCGTCGACCCTCGCTGGGCCGAGCAGCCGGAGACCGCGGTACGGGCGGTGGGCGCGGGCCTTCGAGCACTGCACGACGCCCTGCCGGTGGCCGAGTGCCCGTGGGAGTGGAGCACGCAGTGGCGGATCGCCAACGCCGTCGACCGCGGCACGGTCGTGCCGGAAGAGCTGCACCAGGCACCGCCGATCGACCGGCTGGTGGTGTGCCACGGCGACGCGTGCATGCCGAACACGCTTCTCGACGCCGATGGGCGCCCTGCCGCTTTCGTCGACCTCGCCGCTCTCGGAGTCGCCGACCGCTGGGCCGACATCGCGGTGGCGTCGATGAGCACTCTGTGGAACTTCGGCACCGGGTGGGAGGACACGCTCATCGAGGCCTACGGCGTCGAACCCGACCGCGAACGACTCGAGTACTACCGGAGACTCTGGAACGAGACGTGAGCGTCTCTCCCCCGTCTCCCGGTCGCCCCCCGGTGTTCGGCGCCGTCGTCGACGACATGACCCGGTGCGCGCACTACCGGGGCCCGACCGACATCATCGCGATCCGGTTCGCCTGCTGCGGCGACCACTACCCGTGCCACCTCTGCCACGAGGAGTCGGCGGGGCACCCGGCTGCGCAGTGGGCGCCGGATCAACACGATACGCAGGCGATCCTCTGCGGTGCGTGCGGGCACGAGCTCACGATCGCGGAGTACTTCGCGGTGACGGCCTGCCCGCGGTGCGCTGCGCTGTTCAACGAGCGGTGCGCACTGCACCGGGACCACTACTTCCAGCCGAACCCGGGCTAGCGCGAGCTAGCTCCAGACGAAGCGGAACGTGCCGAGGAGAACCGCGGCGGCGAGCGCGAGCGCCATGATCGCGATGCCGCCGATCAGCGCCACCGCATCGCGCGGATGCAGTCGTGACCGACGCGACCAGGTGCGGGGGATGCCGGATCCGAAGCCCCGCGCTTCCATCGCGAGTGCCAGCTTGGATCCGCGCCGCACCGCGAACACGAGCAGCACGAAGGCCATCGAGAAGAATCTCCGCAGCACCCCCCGGTCTCCCACGCCCCGTGCACGACGGGCCAGGCTCATGGTGCGCCAGTCGTCGAGGAACAGGCCCAGCATCCGCGTGCCGGCGAGGATGCCGAGCACGAAGCGGCTCGGGAGCTTCGCGACCTGTGCCAGCGCATCGGCGAGCTCGGTCGGGTCGGTGCCGCCGAAGAGCAGGATCGTGGGAAGGCCGAGCGCGATCACCCGCAGGCTCACGGCGATCGCGAGCGTGATGGAGTCGTCACTGATGGTCGCGAAGCCGAACGTCCAGTAGATGTGCCCAGCCGGCTCGGCATAGAGCAGCATGCTCACGCCGGCGATCGGTGCGAAGATAGCGATCGGCAGCAGCCGCTTGAGCACCGTCGACAGACGCAGCCCGGTCAACGGCAGGCAGAGCAGTTGCAGAACGATCGCGGCGAGCGCGCTGGTGATGTCGATGGACGCGAACAGCGGCACCGACAGCAGCACCGCGAGCACCAGCTTCGTGACCGGGTTCACGCCGTCGAGCCACACCCGCCGCGCGGTCTCGGTCGTCGTCACGATGCCGCCCCCAGCTCGATCCCCAGTTCGATGCAATGACCGCCCAGGTGCCGGATCACGGCGTCGTCGTGCGTGACCGCGATGATCGACCGGCCTCGCGCGATCTCCTCCTGCAGCAGGGCGACGAGCGAGATCCACCCGCGACGGTCCTGTCCGAACGTCGGTTCGTCGAGCACGATCACCTCGGGCGCTCCCGCCAGCACGGTCGCGACCGACAGCCGCCGCTTCTGCCCTCCGGAAAGGGTGAACGGGTTGGCGAGTGCGAGAGGGGCGAGGCCGAGGCGCTCGAGCAGCTCGTCGACGACGGCATCCGTCTTCACACGGTCCCAGCCGAGCGCCCGGGGGCCGACGGCGAGCTCGTCGCGCAGCGTCTGGGCGAGGAACTGATGCTCCGGCTCCTGGAACACCATGCCGATCCGGGTGAGCAGCTCGCGCGAGGTCCAGCGGATGGGACGCGTGCCCTTGCGCCCGGCGAGCTCAGGCGCAGACCGCACCTCACCTGACTGTTCCGGGATGAGCCCGGCGAGGGTCAGCGCGAGCGTCGACTTGCCCGCCCCGTTCGGCCCCGTGATCACGGTCGCGTTCGCCCGCGGCACCCGCAGGTCGAGTCCCGCCTGCACCACGACGCCCGGCTCCCTGGCGATCGCGAGAGCGGAGGCGGTGAGCGCGTCGGGCGCCGGCACCTGCTCCAGCACGGGAAGGCCGATGTCGCGGTCGGGCACCCACACTCCGGCGTCGGCGAGCACGTCGCCGTGGACGGCGAACACCTGATCCGGCGCGCCGTCGGCCAGCAGCCCGCCGTCGGCCCCGAGCACGATCACCCGGGTCATCAGATCGACCCAGATCGGCGTGCGGTGCTCGACGACGATCAACGTCGCACCGGTGGAGGTGACCGCACGTTCGACACTCGCCCGCACCTCCCCGACGCCCTCGGGGTCGAGGTTGGCCGTGGGCTCATCGAGCAGCAGCAGTCCCGGGCGCATCGCGAGGACGCCGGCCAGCACCAGTCGCTGCTTCTGTCCGCCCGAGAGCGCCTTCGTGGGGCGCTGCAGCGGAACATCGAGCCCGACGGCGTCGAGGGCCTCGGCGACGCGGCCGGGGATCTCGGATGCCGCGACGCCCAGGTTCTCGCAGCCGAAGGCGACATCGTCGCCCACCTTCGACAGCACGATGCCGGCATCCGGATCCTGCAGGACGAGTCCCACCTGACCGTGCCGCGATTCGGGGGCCGCACCGTCGATGCGCAGCGACCCCGTCCGCTCACCCTCATCGTCGTCGCCCAGCACACCGGCGAGACCGGCGAGCAGCGTCGACTTCCCCGCGCCGGACGCACCGAGCAGCAGCACGCGCTCACCGGGTTCGATCGTGAACGAGACGTCAGCGACGGCGGGGCGCTTTCGACCGGCGTACCGCCAGCCCCAGCCCGCAGCCTGCACGCGGGCCGGGGAGGCGAAGGTCACGCTCAGACCTCGCGCACGTGCTCTCGCCCGACGGCGAAGCGGTTGAGTGCACCGGTGACGGCGAGGGCGCGCACGAGCAGCCAGCCGACCACGCCCGCCAGGATCGCGCCGGAGACGACCACGCTGACCAGGTAGATCGTGTTGAACTCGACCGACTTCAGGATGTTGGGCGAGCTGCCGTAGAACAGCTCGAACACCCAGGCGGCGACCGCGGCTCCGACTCCGGCCAGCGCGGCGACCGCGATCCCGAAACGACGGTAGAAGAACAGGGCGAAGATGATCTCCGCGCCGAGGCCCTGCACGATGCCCGACAGCACGGTCGAGATGCCCCACACGTTGCCGATCAGCATCGACACGATCGCGGCGACCAGCTCGACGACCAGCGCGGCACCCGGCTTGCGGATCACGAGGCCACCGACCACGCCGCCGAGCAGCCAGATGCCGACGGCGATGCCGCCGAGGCCGGGCGTCAGAGCGTCTGCTGCGCCGAACCAGGCGTAGCCGATCGTGTTCCAGCCCCAGAACACGAGACCGATCGCGACGCCGAGAACCGCGGCGACGACGATGTCGACGACGCGCCAGCGCCAGATCGATGTGCGGTGAATGCCCGTCGCGGCGGCGGATGCCTGCTGCGCGGATGTGGACGTAGGCGTACTCATCTGAACTCCTCCCTGCGCTGGCATTACCCAGATCAGGTTCGACGGTCGAAGCGCGATTCGCTCCCTCTCAGCCCGGCTCGCCGGACTCCCGTGGTTGTGCTGATGATCCTACCGCCGGCGACACCCGCACGGCGACAAGGCCATGCGCCGCGGAACTCGCCCGGGATTGGGTACCGTAAACGAGTGACCGCAACAGACCCCGCCGACGAGGCGACGGGCGTCGTCAGCGACGACGGCCCGGCGACCGCCGCCCCCTCCGGACCTGTCGATGCTGCGACAGGCGGTTCGGTGCTGACGGCCGAGCAGACGTCGACGCGCGCGCTCGCACCGGAGTCCGTGATCGAGCCGGAATCGGTGATCGCACCCGAGCCGGTGACCGCGCCGGAGCCGGTGACGCCCGCTCTGACCAAGCCACCGTTCATCCCGAAGGAGCGCATCGTCCAGGACGCCCCTGACGAAGCGAGCGCTCTCCTGGATCCGGCCTCACCCCGATGGGCGGATGACTCGACCACTGCCACCGCTCTGACGTGGGTCGATACTGCAACGGTCGCCACGCATACCGGCACTGCGACTCTCGACGAGACGCCCGAGAGCGAGAAGGCGCCGGGACTGATGGGCGGGGCACGCCTTCGCCCCGCGATCGCCCGCCCGGGGGTCCTCGTGCCGCTCGGCACGCTCGTCGGACTCATCGCCGTCTACGCCGGCACGACGCTGCTCTGGCCACTCCACGAGGTGCCGCCGACGGTGCAGTCCGTCGAGATCGCGACCGCCCCCGCTCCCGCAGCCACCGTCACCTGGCCGGCACAGGGCGCGGGAGCCGTCGGCATCGCCGGGCTGAGCACCGCCGCATCGGTCCCCGACCCCGTGAGCATCGCGAGCATCACGAAGGTCGTGAGCGCTCTGATGGTGCTCGACCGGATGCCGCTCGCGCTCGGCGAGCAGGGTCCCGAGTTCTCGTTCACCCGCGCCGACAGCGTGAAGTACTGGGACTACCGGCGCAGCGACCAGTCCGCTCTCGATGTGCCGATCGGCGGGGTGCTGACGGAGTACCAGCTGCTGCAGGGCACGCTCATGGGCTCGGCCAACAACTACATCGACCGCCTGGCTTCCGAGATCTGGGGCTCCGAGAGGGAGTTCGCGACGGCCGCAGAAGTCTGGCTGCGCGAACGTGGTCTCACGGGAATCACGGTGGTGACCCCCTCGGGCTTCGACGAGCGCAACGTCTCCACTCCCGAGGCCCTGGTCGCGCTCGGCGAGCGGGCGATGCAGAATCCGGTGTTCGCCGAGATCGTCGGCACCAAGTCCGTCGACCTTCCGGGCGCCGGCACCGTGGTCAACACGAACGGGATGCTCGCCGACCCGGGCGTCGTCGGCATCAAGACCGGCACCCTCGTCGGCTGGAACCTGCTCACCGCGAAGGATGTGACCGTCGGGGACACGACCGTGCATCTCTTCGCCGCGGCCCTGAACCAAGACGACAACGAGCAGCGGCTCACCCTCACTCGTTCCCTGTTCGCTGAGACGGAAGCGGCGTTGGAGGCTCAGGATCCGGCGGTCGCCAAGAGTACGGTCGTCGGCCAGGTCACGACGCTCTGGGGCGACGAAGTCGACATCATCACCGAGGCCGATGCCGATGTGGTGCTGTGGAACGGCGCCACCGCCACGGCGACCGCGGCGTTCGACCTCGGTGACGAGCGCGCGCAGGACGGCACCGTCGGCACGCTCACCGCTGCCGGTCCGCTCAACACCGCGACGATCCCGTTGGTTCTGGCGGAAGACGTCGAGGGGCCGAGCCCCTGGTGGCGTCTGACCCACCCGCTGGAATTGCTCGGCATCACCGCCGAACGCTCCTGACGCACCTCGCTGGGCACCGGCGAGCACGGCGCTGCGGCGCCCGATCTCGCTCCCGACACGGCGCCTTCCAGCCGCTGACCGGACACAGCACGACGCCCCACCCCGCGTGAGCGGAATGGGGCGTCGTCCTGCGATACGCGGGATCAGGAACGGTGGCCGGAGCCGTCCGCACCGTCTTCCAGCACGGCCTGCGCTGCCGCGGTCTCGGCACCGGGCACCTGAGCGCCGACCGACGCGCCCGCCACGGCTGCCGCAGCTTCGGCCGCCGTGCCGTCGGCGTTGCTCGCGTCACCCGTGACGACGACCGGCGTCGTTCCGGTGAGCGCATCTTCGGCGTCGATGTCCGTCGCCGCCTGCTCGAACTGCGACTGGTACAGACGCCAGTAGGCGCCCTGCGCGGTGATGAGCTCGTCGTGCGTGCCCTTCTCGACGATGTCGCCGTGCTCCATCACGAGGATGAGGTCGGCGTCGCGAATGGTCGACAGACGGTGCGCGATCACGAACGACGTGCGTCCTTCACGGAGCGCGGCCATCGCGTGCTGCAGCAGCAGCTCGGTGCGGGTGTCGACAGCCGATGTCGCCTCATCGAGGATGAGGATCGAAGGCTGCGCGACGAACGCCCGCGCGATGGTGATGAGCTGACGCTCACCCGCCGACACGTTCGCGGCATCCTCGTCGAGCACCGTGTCATATCCCTCGGGGAGGGCGTGCACGAAGCGGTCGACATAGGTCGCCTTGGCAGCGGCGAGAACCTCTTCGTCGGTCGCGGTGGAGCGGCCGTACCGGATGTTCTCGCGGATGCTGCCTGCGAACAGCCACGGGTCCTGCAGCACCATGCCGGTGCGCGAGCGCAGTTCGTCGCGGGTCACCTCGGCGATGTCCTGACCGTCGAGCATGATCCGTCCGCCGCTGAGCTCATAGAAGCGCATGATCAGGTTGACCAGCGTCGTCTTGCCCGCACCGGTCGGACCGACGATCGCGACGGTCTGACCCGGCTCGACCCGGAACGACAGATCCCGGATGAGCGGACGCTCCGGCGTGTAGGAGAACGCGACGTTCTCGAACTCGATGACGCCCTTGCCCTCCGTGAGCTCGGGAGCATCGGCGTCGTCCGCCTCCTGCTCATCCGCATCGAGCAGCTGGAAGACCCGCTCGGCCGATGCCGTGCCCGACTGCACCACGGCAGCCATGCCACCCAGCTCGGACAGCGGCTGCGTGAACTGCTGCGAGTACTGGATGAACGCCTGCACGTCACCGAGACGGAGCTGGCCGTTCGCGACCATCAGACCACCGAGCACCGCGATGCCCACGTAACTGAGGTTGCCGACGAACATCATCGCCGGCATGATGACGCCGGACAGGAACTGGGCCTTGAAGCTCGCCTGGAACAGTTCTTCGTTCTCGACCTGGAACTTGTCCAGCGCGTCCTTCTCGCGTCCGAAGACCTTCACCAGCGCGTGACCGGAGAATGCCTCCTCGACGCGGGCGTTCAGCCGACCGACCTTGCGCCACTGGGTGCCGAAGGCCTTCTGCGAACGCGGTCCGATGATTCCGAAGATGATGCCCATGAGGGGCAGTGTGACGAGCGCCACGAGGGCCAGCTGCCACGAGATCGAGAACATCATCACGAGCACGCCGATCACGGTGAGCACCGAGGTGAGAGCACCGGAGAGCGACTGCTGCATCGTCTGCGTGATGTTGTCGATGTCGTTCGTGACGCGCGAGATCAGCTCACCGCGCTGCACCTTGTCGAAGTACGCCAGCGGCAGGCGGTTGATCTTCGCCTCGACCGACTCACGCAGTCGCCACATGGTGCGCACCATGATCACGTTGATGACGTAACCCTGGATCCAGGTGAGGAAGGCAGCCGCGACGTAGATCGCGAGCACCGCGGCGATGACCAGCCGCAGCGCGTCGAAGTCGATGCCCTGGCCGACCGTGAAGTCGCCCAGCGCCCCGACCTGATTCGCGAAGTCGTCTTGCCCTCCGGCTCGCAGCGCCTCGACGACGACGTCTTGCGACGTGCCGGCGGGGAAGCCGGGGAAGCCATCGGTCGGCTGCCCGAGCTGGATGGAGATGAAACCCTTGTAGACGAGGTTGGTCGCCTCCGCGAGCACCTTGGGCGCCGCGACCGTCAGGACCACACCGATCGCACCCAGGATCGACACGAAGACGAACCAGATGGCCGACGGCTTCAGCAGCCCGATCATGCGCGCGAAGCTGGGGCCGAAGTTGTCGGCCTTGCCCGGCGCGACGCTGTCCCAGTCTCCGGAGTTCTGACGCGCCTGCTCAGCGAGCTCGGCCTCGTATTTCTCCTCGGCGCTCAGCTCGACCTCGGCCACTGCTGCCTTGCCGCGGCCGCGGCCGCGCTTGACCTTGCCCTGTTCGTTGTTCTGCTCGCTCATGCGTCCACCCCCAGCTGCGATTCGACGATCTCTCGGTAGGTGTCGCTCGTCTCGAGCAACTCCTCGTGGGTGCCGACACCGACCATGGTTCCGCCTTCGAGCACGACGATGCGGTCGGCATCGGTGATCGACGAGACGCGCTGGGCGACCACGATCTTCGTGACGTGCGGTAGTTCCCGCCACAGCGCCTGACGCAATCGGGCGTCGGTGGTCAGGTCGAGGGCTGAGAACGAGTCGTCGAAGACGAGGATCTGCGGCTGATGCACGATCGCACGGGCGATGGCGAGACGCTGACGCTGACCGCCGGAGACGTTCGTGCCGCCCTGGGCGATACGAGACTCGAGGCCGTCGGGCATCTCCTCGACGAAGTCGCGACCCTGCGCGATGTCGAGCGCGTGCCAGAGCTCTTCGTCTGTGGCCTCTTCACGGCCGTAGCGCAGGTTCGACGCGACGGTGCCGGTGAAGAGGAACGGACGCTGCGGCACCAGGCCGATGCTGTCCCACAGCGACTCGACGTCGGCCTCGCGCACATCAGTGCCGCCCACATGGACGGAACCACCGGAGACGTCGAACAGACGCGGGATGAGCGAGACGAGCGTCGTCTTGCCCGAGCCGGTCGATCCGACGATGGCGACGGTCTCACCAGGCTCTGCGGCGAAGCTGATGCCGGTGAGCACCGGAGAGTCGGCACCCGGGTAGGTGAACTCGACGTCGTCGAGCGCCACGGATCCGGGGACCGGGAACTCGGTGACGCCGTTCTCCGGGCGCAGCAGCGTGGACTCGGAGTCGAGCACCTCGCCGATGCGCTCGGCCGACACGGCAGCACGAGGGATCATCATCGCCATGAAGCTCGCCATGATGACGCCGCCCATGATCTGGCCGATGTACTGCATGAAGGCGAACAGCGTGCCGACCTGCACAGTGCCGTTGTTGACCTCGATGCCGCCGAACCAGATGACGGAGACGACCGTGACGTTGAGGATGAGCATGAACAGCGGGAACAGCAGCACGAACAGCGAGCCGACCTTGCGGCCGACGTCCATGATGTCGGTGTTGGCCCCGCGGAAACGCTCTTCTTCGATGCGCTCACGCACGAACGCGCGCACGACGCGGACGCCCGTGAGCTGCTCGCGCATGATGCGGTTGACGTTGTCGAGCTTGCCCTGGTAGCTGCGGAACAGCGGCACCATGCGCCCGATCACGAGAGCAGCGAGGATCAGCAGCAGCGGCACCGAGACGGCGATGAGCCAGCTGAGACCGACGTTGGTCTGCACGGCGAAGATGATGCCGCCGATCGCGAGCAGCGGCGCGGTGACGAGCATGGTGGCGCCCATCATGGCGAGCATCTGCACCTGCTGCACGTCGTTCGTGTTGCGCGTGATGAGTGAGCCGGCGCCGAACTGCGAGACCTCGCGCTCAGAGAACCCGCTCACCTTGCCGAAGACGTCGGCGCGGATGTCACGGCCGGCACCCATCGCGGCGCGAGCCGCGAAGAAGGTCGCGGTGATCGAGGCGATGATCTGGCCCAGCGACACGGCGAGCATGAACAGACCGGTGCGCCAGATGTATCCGGTGTCGCCCTGGGCGACGCCCTTGTCGATGATGTCGGCGTTCAGGCGCGGGAGGTAGAGGGTCGCGGCGACGCTGGCGAGCTGGAAGACCAGCACGGCAAGCAGCAGCCACCGGTATCGAGAGAGATAGCGGACGAGAATTTTTCCCAGCACAGGCGGACTTTCTAGGAAGGATGGAACGGCGGATTTCTCGGCAGACGGATGCCGACCGACAATCGGCCACAAGACAGAGTGCCACGAACTGCGGACATTCGGATCCCCCTCACGGCGGACCTTCGCTGACAGCGAACCTCTTCCCGCCCCGATCAGCGGTTTCTGCACGCGGGTGAACAACAGAGGGAGGGAATCTCAGGAGCATCTTGTATTTACTCACTGGTACAATTTGTGTTAGACATGTGACACAAAGAAGAACGGACGCCACATGCCTGTGACCATCGCCTCCCCGACCGCGCTCGGCCCCTGGTTGAACGATCCCGCACAGCTGCTGGGGGCCGTCCTCTCGATGCCGTGGGTGTCGCTGATCCTCGCGGCGATCATCGCCGTCGGCATCGTCACCTCTCCTCGCTGGCGCGCGCGTCAGGAGAGCGGCGTGCGGCTTCCCTCGACGTCGTCCGGAGCGATCGCCACCCGCTACGCACCCGAGCATCGGACGCTCGGCGTCGCGGCGATCGCGGTCATCGCCGTCTTCCTCGCCGAGAACCTGATCACCGGCTACGCCCTGAACCTCAACGGCGTCGTGTCCTGGTGGCGGTACGCGACGCCCGTGTTCACGGCATCCATCGGCATCGGAGTACTTCTGGCGCTCATCTCCGCACGAGGCAGCTCCCGACCTGAGCACCCGGTCCTCTCCTCACGCCGCACCTGGCTGACTTTCAGCCCTCGCATCGGCTCCGTGATCGCGACCTCCGCAGTGCTCGCCCTCATCGCCACCTCGGTCGCCGCAGGCATGGCCTCTTCACGCATCGGGGACGGCCCCTACGTCTACCTCGAGATCAGCATTCCGAACGAGTCCATCGACCCGATCCGTCCCTGGTTCTACGGGTGGGCCTACGGCATCCCCGTCCTGATCTGCACCGCCGCCCTCATCGCGGTGGCCGTGGCCACGCTGCATGCCAACGCGGCGCGCTCGTTCCTCCGCCCCGAAACGGTCGTCGCCGAGCAGCGGGAACGTCGCGACATCGCGACGGGGGTCACGCGGATCGTGGCGTCAAGCGCCCTGCTCGCCCTCGCGGGGGCGTGGCGGTTCATCGCCGAAGCCGGTTCGATCAGCGGGCTCAGCATCGACGGCGACGGCGGCAGCGACTCGTACGAGGCCTTCTGGCGGTATGGCGAGATCGCCGCCGTCGGCGGTTGGCTGGCTCCCGCCCTGGAGATCACGGCATTCGTGCTGCTGCTCATAGTGACGGCGCAACTGGGATACGTCCCGCGATCGGATGCTCCGGTCGAGAGCACGGCGGACGAGGAGGCCGCACGGTGAGCCCGAATCCGAAGCTGTCACCCGCCGACGAGGCGAACCCCGCGCTGGGCATCTACCGCCAGCTGCGCGGACTCATCGTCGCCGGGCAGCTCGGCGCGGGCGAGCGGCTCCCGACCGTCCGCCAGACGGCGAGCGATCTCGGAGTGGCTCCGGGCACCGCCGCCCGCGCCTACAAGATGCTCGAGGCCGAAGGCCTCGTGGTCTCGCGCACGGCGGCAGGCACGAGAGTCTCCGAGTCGGCCGGCGTTCTCCCCGCATCCGTGATGCGGCGCATCCGTGAGCTCGTCGATGAGGCCGGGACCGCCGACGCCGATCCGGATGACGTCATCGATGTGCTCCGGACCATCTGGCAGCGACGCTCGAACCCCGAGGCGGATGCCCCGGGCGCAAACGAGAACTAGAACTAGAGCGAGAACGAGAACGAGAACGAGAAGACGATTCCGATCGATCAACCTGATCGCGGGGCCACCCGGAGCCCGCTCACGACAATGGCGCGATTGATCGCGTTGTAGGCCACGCACAGCCACGAGAGCGCCGCGAACTCCTTCTCGGTGAAGACGGCCAGCGCACGACGGCCGAGATCATCGGAGATCGCTCCGGAGGGGATGTGCACGAACGCCTCCGCGATCTCGAGGGCGACCCGCTCACGTTCGCTGAACACGCCGCTCTCCCGCCACGTCGCGAGTTGCAGGAGCGTGTCGGGCTCGACGCCGGCAGCGATCGCGTCTTCCGCGTGTGCGCGGTTGCAGTACGCGCATCCGTTCAACTGCGACGTGTACACGGTCGCCAGTTCCTTCAACCTGTCATCGATGCCGTTGGCCGCGCATGCCTCGTCGACGGAGTCCGAGAAGGCATCGAGCGCGCTGTAGGTGTCCGGCTGCGCTTTGAGGAGATTCACTGTGAAAGACGTCATGCCCCAGACGCTACGCAAGCCCGCCTACCGCAGCCCCCGGATACTCCTTACAAAGCGGTGACTTCGCCCACGCACCGCTCCGGGCTCAGAACAGCGGCGGCTGCGGAACGTAGGTGCGCGCGGGGGCACCAGCATCCGGAGCGAGCTCCGCCAGGGTCGGCGGGTCCCACTTCGGGTTGCGGTCCTTGTCGACCAGCTGCGCCCGGATGCCCTCGACGAGGTCGGGATGCTCGTTCACGAACCACAGCACCCGGCGGTATTCGCCCTCCAACGCGGCGCGGAGCCCTGGCAGCTCGCGCGCCTCGCGGACGGCATCGAGTGTGACGGTGAGCCCGGTGGGTGCGAGCCCTTCCAGAAGATCCGCGGTGGCCGCGGCCTCCGTGGTCCCCTGCGCGTGCAACCGCTCGACGATCTCGGTCACGGTAGGAGCGGAGAACGCCTCGTCGATCCATTCCCGCGATGCCGGCAGCTGCGTGGGCTCGGGGGTCTCATCGAAGAGCAGCACGATCTCGCTCGGCCCGGTCGGATCGGCACGGAAGGCGAGGGCCTCGCTCAGCGCTTCGAGGCGGTCGGACGGCACGAAGTGGTCGGCGAACCCCAGGTACACGGCATCCGCGCCACTCATGGTCGCCCCGGTCAGCCCGTAGTACTCGCCGAAGCGCCCAGGGGCGCGTCCGAGCAGCCAGGTGCCACCGACATCGGGCGTGAACCCGATGCGGGTCTCCGGCATCGCGAGCTTCGAACGCTCGGTGACGATGCGGATCGCGGCGTGACCGGCCAGCCCGATTCCGCCGCCCATGGTGATGCCGTCGGCGAAGGCGACGACCGGCTTGGGATACTCCGCGATCATCGCGTTCAACGCGTACTCGGCTCGGAAGAACTCAGCGGTCTGATCGGCCTGCCCCGCGACGATCTGGGCATGCAGCGCGCGCACGTCGCCGCCCGCGCACATGCCCCGCTCGCCGGCCCCGTCGAGCAGCACGATCTGCACGTCGGTGTCGTCGCGCCAGGCGTTCAACGTCTCGGTGAGGCTCTCGATCATGTCGACGTCGAGCGCGTTGATCGCCTCAGGGCGGTTGAGTGTGAGCCGCCCCAGGGCCCCTTCGGTGCGGACGAGGACGCGGGATGCAGCGTGAGAATCGGTCACGCTGGCCAGGCTACCCCTTTCGACAAAGGGCGGTATTCCGCGCGAAATGCGGGATCCGACAGGCTTTTCCGGCAGGATAGGGAGGAACTGTTCAAATGCGACGAGAGGTCACGGATGCCTGAAGGACAGGTGCTCGAGTTCACGCACGTGACGAAGCACTTCAATGAGGTGACCGCTGTCTCGGACTTCTCCGCGCGCGTCGAGCCGGGAGCCGTCACCGCCTTCCTCGGCCCGAACGGAGCCGGCAAGACCACGACGCTGCGCATCCTGCTCGGTCAGGTGCGCGCCACATCCGGCACCGCGACGATCGGAGGCACGGCCTACGCCGAGCTCCGCCAGCCGCTGCGCACGATCGGCGCCGTGCTCGAGGAGACGGTCTACCGTCCTCGCCGCACTGCCGAACGCCAGCTCACCATCGCCGCCAAGGCGAACGGCATCCCGCTGGCGCGAGTGGGCGAAGTGCTCTCCCTGGTCGGACTCGATGGCGAAGGCGACTCACGGATCGGCGGCTTCTCGCTCGGCATGCGCCAGCGGCTGAGCGTCGCCCACGCACTCCTCGGCGACCCCGGTGCTCTCGTCTTCGACGAGCCGGCCAACGGGCTCGACCCCGAAGGAATCCGCTGGATGCGGCTCCTGATGCGCCGCCTCGCCGACGAAGGACGCACGGTTCTCGTGTCGTCGCACGTGCTCAGCGAGGTCGAACAGGTCGCCGACAACGTACTCGTCCTGTCGAAGGGGCAGCTCGTGCTGGCCAGCGGCATCGAGACACTCGCCGACCCGAAGGGCGGTGGCTCGGTGATCGTCGACGCCGCCGATCGCGGCGCACTCACCGCGGCCTTGTCCGCGGCCGGATTCGACATCGAAGTGCTGCGCTCCGGCCTGACCGTCCGCGGCGGAGACGCCGGCACGGTCGGAGCAGTCGCCGCCGACGCCGGTATCGCCCTGAGCACCCTCGTGCAGCGTGGGCCGACGCTTGAAGACGTCTTCATCGACCTGATGCGCGGCGGCAGACTCGCGCCGTCGGCCGAGCCTGTCGCGCCGCAGCTCGTCGCCCCGGCGCCGGTTCCGGCCGAGGTCACGCCCACCGAACCCTCCCCTGCGACCGAACCCGCCTCGGCCCCGGTCGAGTCCGTGGTCGCCATCCCGGTCGCCGCTGCTGCCGCATGGGCCGCTGAGGCTGCTGCCGCTCCGGCGGATGAGGCCGTGGCTGATGACCTCGCCACGAGCGTTACCCCTGCCGAGGCCGCCGCTGAGGAAGCTGTCGTCGAGGACGTGATCGTCGAGGACGTGATCGTCGACGAAGAGGCACCCGCAGACGAAGCTCCCGCAGCAGACGCCACCGAAGACGGCACTGACGACGGCACTGACGAGCACGCATCCGGCTCAGACGCTGCACCGGTCGACGAAGCTCACGCCGAAGGCGAGCAGGAGCACGCCGCACAGACGG
This sequence comes from Microbacterium sp. MYb54, assembly GCF_002979515.1. Taxonomy (GTDB): domain Bacteria; phylum Actinomycetota; class Actinomycetes; order Actinomycetales; family Microbacteriaceae; genus Microbacterium. The sequence continues at coordinate 33,032 of NZ_PCPA01000013.1, forward strand.
ACGAAGCCCCAGCCGAAGAGACGCCGGCTCGGTCGTTCGACGAGATCCTGTTCGGTTCCGCAGCACCCGCCGCAGCTGACGAGGCCACGACGCCGGGTGACGACGACCTCGCCGGTGACGAAGACCACGCCGGTGTCGAGGTCTTCGCCGATCTCAACGGCGCCGTCGCCTCAGACGCTGAGGATGCGGTTCCCGACGCTGAGGATGCTTCCTCAGACGCTGAGGATGCTTCCGAGAACGACCCGCGGTCGGCTGCCGTCAGCTCGATGCTCGCTGCAGCTGCGCGCGCGTACTACGAGGACGAGCCGAAGGACTACCCGCTGAGCACGGAAGACCAGGCCTCGGAAGACGGCTCCGCTGCGGAGAGCGCACACTGGACCGTCGCGTCCACCGGCGTCATCGACACCGTTCCGCTGGCCGAATCAGCGGAGGCAGTCTCCGACGAGCACAGTTCCGAGGAGCAGAGCTCCGACGAGAACAGTTCCGAAGAGAACACCTCCGAAGAGAACAACTCAGACGAGAACACCTCAGAAGAGCACGCCTCAGAAGAGCAGAGCTCCGACGAGAACAGTTCCGAAGTGAACACCTCCGAAGAGAACAACTCAGACGAGAACACCTCAGAAGAGGACAGCTCGGAAGAGGACAGCTCGGAGGGATCCGCCGCGGCCGACGAGACCGACGCCGAGAACAGCGACGAGCACGAGAACCAGACTGACGGCGAGAACCACTCCGACGGCGAGAACCACTCCGACGGCGAGAACCACCACAGCTAGAGATCCTGCTGACGAGAACGCCCTCCGGACCTACGGGTCACGGAGGGCGTTCGTCGTTCAGGGGCGTGTGCCAGCGAATGGATCTCGCTCCGTGGCGAGTCAGGCAGGCCGGGGGCGGATGACGGGTCGGCGGCTGCCCTTCGATGTGGGCACCGGCGAGGTCGCGACGATCTCCTCGACGCTCGCCGGCTCGGTCGAGACGTCGAGTCGCAGCGCCTGCGTGAGGGCCAGCCCATGTCGCGTGGTGAGGATCAGTCGGCGGTACTGCTCGTCGCCTTCGAGGTCGATGACGACGCTCGGGCGACGGCGGCGGATCAGCACGAAGTCGAGGCTGCCCGCGGCCTTCCAGCTGCCGGCGGCGAGAACACCGGGGATGTGCGTCCCGGGGTTCGGGACTCCGCGGAGCCAGGTCCAGGCGTCTTCCGTCAGCTGTACCTTCGCGATGGTGTCGCGCGAGATCCGGAGGTTGTCGCGGTGGAAGGTGGCGGCACGTTCGATCGGCGAGAGCACGACCTCCAGTTGCGTCTGGTCCAGCAACAACGTCACCATGTCACCCAGTCTGCCAGCGCCGCCCTGCCAGTTGTCTGGAAGTTGTTCACAGGAACACAACGATCCCTTGTCGGTTGGCACCAGTCATCAATATTCCCCTTTCCAGAGTCGAACATATGTACTATACTCGACTCATGGCCGGCATCGCGAACGACATCGAGCACTGCGAGGCGCTGCTCGATGCGTGGGTCGAGAAGCGTCGCCAGATCGCAGCGCTCGAAGCCGAGGCTTCAGCTCTCCTCGCCGACCGCATTCGGGTTCTCGACGATGATGTGCGCGAGCAGCCGCAGCATCGTGAGTCGATCCGTCGATCGATGATCGCCGAGTACTCCGCAGCCGGTCGCATGTCGAAGGGCAGCGTCGAGTACGCATTCGCAGATGCCCTGTTCCTCGAATCAGAGCATCCTGTCGTGCAGCAGGCTTTCCGCGACGGTGCGATCAGCGGGGCTCATGTCCGAGAGATCGTGCGGGCGGGCATGGTGGTTCGCCAAGCTGTCCGCGACGGTCGTGCCGTCGCGGAGACCCTCGCGCTCTACGACGCGGCCGCTCTGGTCGTGGCTGAGCACGACTCGCCCGCTCGCACCCGAGCGGCAGTGCGGCAGATCGCTTCGTCTCTCGCCGGCGAGACGGTGCTCGAGAGGCACCGGCGCGCCCGCGACGAACGGTCGGTCACGGTGCGTTCTCTCGACGACGGACTCGCGATGCTTCAGATCGTGCTCCCCGAACACCTCGCCCATGCGATCCTCGATCGCCTGACCCGACTCGCGCAGCACGTCGTCAAGACACGCGGTCTTCCTACCGACTGCGATCCTCACGCAAGCGCAGCGCCGATGCTCTCTCCGGATGAGCTCGACTCGGGCACCGACCCGATCTTCCTGCAAGATCTGGCGGCGGACGACACCCTCCGCGATGCTCCTGCTCTCAATCACTATGCGCTCGGCACCCACCGTCTCGACGACTCCTGGGTCGACGCGCACGTCATCTTCAGCGAGGGCGACACCTTCACCACCGATCCGTCGCACAGTGTGGATCACATCGCGCCCGACGAACGCGGCATCGATGCGGTTCGCGCCGATCTGCTGAGCGACCTGCTCCTCACCAGCGACCCGTCCGCGGCGAGCGGTACCGGGCTGGAGAGCATCCAGGCCCGCATTCAGGTCACGGTCGCCGCCGGCACTCTGATCGGAGCCGACGACCGGGCGGCCGAACTCGACGGCATCGGCCCGCTTCACCCCGACATCGCTCGCGATCTCGCCGGTCGCAATGGCGGGTGGGCGCGACTCTTCCTCGACCACGCGGGGATGGTGACCGCCACGTCTGCCTACACTCCGACCGCGGCGATGCGCCGGCATCTCCAGGCCCGCGATCAGCACTGTCGATTCCCCGGCTGCCGCACGCCTGTCCACCGGTGCCAGGTCGACCACAATCACGATCATGCGAAGGGCGGGAAGACATCGATCGAGAACCTCAGCCACTTCTGCGTAGGGCATCATGCCCTCAAGCATCCTGACGTCGACGAGAAGCACCGGTGGCATGCGCGACAACTCACCGGTGGAGATATCGAGTGGATCAGCCCGCTCGGTCGGATCTACACCGATGCCTCACCGCGTCGCGTCATGTTCGTCTGAGCACGCGTCTCCCGAAGAGACGAAGAGCAGAACTGCACGCTCCCTGGCGCAACAACTGCCAGGTCACCAGGGCAGCTGACTAGGCGCGAGCGGTAGCGGCTGCAACAGCAGCCACGGGAAGCGCGGCCTCGATGTGCTGCAGCTCCTCCTCGCCGTGTGCGGCGGTGAGGAACCATGCCTCGAACACGCTCGGCGGGAGAGCCACGCCCTGCTCGCGCAGCGAGTGGAAGAACGGGGCGTAGCGGAACGACTCCTGCGCCTGCGCTTCGGCGTAGTTCCTGGGCGCCGAGGCGCGGAACGAGGCACTGAACAGGTTGCCTGCTCGCGCGACCGCGTGGGTGACCCCCGCCGCAGTGAGTGCGGCATCGAGAGCGCTCGACACGCGCGCGGACGCCGCGTCCACCGTCGCGTACACCTCGGGCGTCGCCAGCCGCAGCGTCGCAAGACCTGCAGCGACCGAGAGCGGGTTCCCGGAAAGCGTGCCCGCCTGGTAGACCGGCCCGAGCGGCGCGAGCAGGTCCATGACGTCGGCGCGACCACCGAGCGCGGCCAACGGCATCCCGCCGCCGACGACCTTGCCGAAGGTGAAGATGTCCGGCAGATAGTCCTCGCCTGCCGCAGCCTGCAGACCCCAGAAGCCCGCCGGGTGCACACGGAATCCGGTGAGCACCTCGTCGAGGATCATCAGGGCGCCGTGCGCGTGCGCCGTCTCGGCGATCAGGCGGTTGAAGCCGGGGAGCGGAGCGACGACACCCATGTTCGCGGCCGAGGCTTCGACGATGACGGCGGCGATGCGCTCACCATGCTCGGCGAACACCGCGGCGAGAGCCTCCGGGTCGTTGTAGCCGATCACGAGCGTCTGGGCAGCGATCGGGGCCGGGACGCCTGCAGAACCGGGGAGCGCCAGCGTGGCGACACCCGAGCCCGCCTCGGCGAGCAGTCCGTCGGAATGACCGTGGTAGTGCCCGGCGAACTTCACGAGCAGGTCGCGACCGGTGGCGCCCCGCGCGAGGCGGATCGCCGTCATCGTCGCCTCGGTCCCGGTCGACACCAGACGCACACGTTCGATGGGCCGGATCTCGCCGAACCGCACACGGTCGGCGATCAGCGACGCGAGCTCGACCTCACCCTCGGTCGGAGCGCCGAACGACAGACCTCGCGATGCAGCCTCCTGCACCGCGGAGACGATCTCGGGGTGCGCGTGTCCGAGGAGAGCAGGACCCCACGAAGCCACGAAGTCGACGTACTCGCGACCTGCGGCATCCGTCACCGTCGCGCCCTTCGCCGACGCGAGGAACCGCGGCGTCCCACCGACCGAGCCGTAAGCGCGCACCGGGGAGTTCACTCCACCGGGGATCACCGCGCGGGCAGCGGAGAACAGGTCGTCATTGCGGTCGGTCATGAAGGAGAGCTCCTCGGAGAAGTCAGTCGCGCAGCCAGCCGGCCGCTTCGGTGGCCCAGTAGGTGAGCACCGCGTCGGCACCCGCACGGCGGATGGAGAGAAGGGATTCGAGGATGGCTGCGCGACGATCGATCCAGCCGTTCGCGCCGGCGGCCTCGATCATCGCGTACTCGCCGGAGACCTGATATGCCCACACCGGAATACTCACGGTGTCGCGCACCTCGCGCAGAACGTCGAGGAAGGCCATCGCCGGCTTCACCATCACGATGTCGGCGCCCTCGGCCTCATCGACGACAGCCTCACGCACACCCTCGCGCCGGTTGCCGGGGTCGAGCTGATACGTGCGGCGGTCGCCCTTGAGCTGAGAGTCGACGGCTTCGCGGAACGGCCCGTAGAACGCGCTCGCGTACTTTGCCGCGTAGGCGAGCAGCAACGTGTCGGTGAAGCCCTCGGCGTCGAGCGCCTCGCGGATGACTGCGACCTGGCCGTCCATCATCCCGGACAACCCCAGCAGCTGCGAGCCGGCACGAGCCTGGGCGAGCGCCATGGACGTGTACCGCTCGAGCGTCGCGTCGTTGTCGACCGAGCCGTCGGCCGCGAGTACGCCGCAGTGACCATGGTCGGTGAACTCATCCAGACACAGATCGGTCTGCACAACGAGCGCGTCGCCGACCTCGGCGGCCAGCGCCTCTGTCGCCACGTTCAGGATGCCGCGCGGATCATCGGCACCCGACCCCACGGCGTCGCGCACTGCCGGCACGCCGAACAGCATCACGCCACCGACACCGGCCTCCGCGGCCTCGACCGCTGCCGCACGCAGCGAGTCGAGCGAATGCTGGGCGACGCCGGGCATCGACCCGATCTGCACGGCCTGGTCGATGCCTTCGCGCACGAAGAGGGGCAGCACGAGCTGACGCGGCTGCAGCGACGTCTCACGCACGAGATCGCGAACGGCCCGGGACTGACGCAGTCGCCTCAGCCGGACATCGGGGAAGCTCACGGCGCGAACTCGTCGGCCGCGTGCGGGAGGGTGAAGTGCGAGACGGCATCGATCAGCGCGTCGATGGTCTGCCGATCGGCGACCACCGACACCGGAAGTCCGGCGCGCTGGGCATCGTTCGCGGTCCGCGGTCCGATCGCCGCGAGCAGCGTCTCATCGGGGATCTCCGGGAACTGCTCACGCACCTGCTCGGCGACCGAGCCGCTGGTGATCAGGATCGCGTTGATCCGGCCGTTCTCGACGTCGCGTCGGATGCGCTCGGTCACCGGCACGCCGACCGTGCGATAGGCGACGACGCCGTGCACATCATGACCCGCTTCGGAGAGCAGTCGGCTGAGCACGGGTTTCGCGATCTCGCTGCGGAGAGCGAGGATGCGACGGGGCTCCTTCTCGAGGGCGATGAGCTGCTGCGCCATCCCCTCGGCGGAGTTGTCCTGTTCCGGAACCAGCGTGACCTCATAGCCGACCGCCTGCAGAGCCGCGGCTGTCGTCTCGCCGACGGCGGCGATCCTGGTCTCCCGCGGAACGACCGCCCGGTGGGCGAAGAGCACATCGACGGTGGTCGCGCTCGTGACCGTCAACCAGTCGAACTCACCCGCTGCCAGCTGCGCGAGCGCGGTGTCGAGCGTCGCCTGGTCGGTCGTCGGGGCGAAGTTGATGAGCGGTGCGACGACGGGCACAGCACCCAGCGCCCGCAGACTCGCGGCGACGCTGTCGCCCCAAGGCCCGCCACGGGGCACGAGAATGCGCCAGCCGTCCAGCGGTCGGTCATGCTTGATTTCGGAAGTGGTCATGAGGATTGCTCTCGGGATACGAGGCCGGCTGCCCCTTGATCGAGCAGCCGACGGGCAACAGTGAACCCGAGCTCGCGCGCTGCGTGCATCGGGTCTGCACCATCGGCAGCATCCGCTCCATTGCCACTGCCGTTCCGACGAATATACTCCCCGTTCAGCGGCTCGGTGACGTCGAGCCCGATCCGGCGGCTTCCGTCAACGGCGTAGACGACGGTTCTGACACGGATGGAGGAGCCCTCCACGATCGCGTGCGCCGCCATCGGCGCCTGGCATCCGGCGTCCAATCCTTGGAGGATCGCGCGCTCCACCGTGATGGCCAGACGGGTCTCCGCATCGTCCAGCCCGGCGAGGGCGATGAGCAGTTCTTCGGGAGCATCCGCACGGGTCTCGACGGCGAGCGAACCTTGCCCTGGCGCGGTCGGCCATTCGGCGAGGCCGAGCTCTTCGCGCCGCAGTGGCGACTTCGCTCCGAGCCTCGAGAGACCGGCCGCCGCGAGGATCACGGCATCCAGCTCACCGGATGCGACCCGTGAGAGACGCGAGTCGACGTTGCCGCGGATGTCGACGACCTCGGCGCCTGGCGCACGTCGGTACACCTGTGCGATGCGGCGCGGTGAGCCGGTGCCGACGGTGCTGCCTGAACGCAGCTCGTGCAGCGGGACGCCGTCGCGAGTGAGCACCACGTCGCGCGGATCCTCCCGCTTCGGAGTCGCCGCGATCACGAGACCGTCCGGGATGGCCGTCGGCAGATCTTTCAAGGAGTGCACGAGGAAGTCGCACTCCCCCGCGAACAGTGCCTCGCGAAGTCGCGTGGCGAAGATGCCCTGACCGCCGATCTCGGAGAGGGAAGCACGATTCGTGTCGCCCTCACTGGTGATCGGGACGAGCTCGACCGGGCGCCCCGAGAGCTTCTCGAGGGCCGTGGCGACATGACCCGACTGCGCCTGCGCGAGCGCGCTGCGACGGGTACCCAGACGGATGGGGGTGCTCATGGCGTTTACTGGAGAACGTCCGCGATCTCGTCGAACCGGAGCCTGCGCCCGGTGTAGAAGGGCACCTCCTCCTTCACGAACAGACGTGCGTCCGTGTAGCGGAGGTCGCGCATCAGGTCGACGAGGTCGGTGAGCTCATCGGCCTCGAGCGGCAGCAGCCACTCGTAGTCGCCGAGCGCGAAGGACGCGACGGTGTTCGCGATCACGCCCGTGAACGCGGCACCCTTGCGTCCGTGGTCGGCGAGCATCTTGCGGCGCTCGTCTTCGGGCGCGAGGTACCACTCCGGGGTGCGGACGAACGGGTACAGGCACAGCCAGTCCTTGGGCTCGACACCTCGGAGGAATCCGGGGACGTGCGCGCGATTGAACTCCGCGTCACGGTGCACGCCCATCACGTTCCACACCGGGAGGAGGGAACGCAGCAGCTCGGTGCGACGAAGGCGACGGAGGGCCTTCTGCAGCTCCTCGGCAGTCTCGCCGTGCAGCCAGACCATGAGATCGGCGTCGGCCTTGAGGCCGGAGACGTCGTAAAAGCCGCGGACGGTGACGCCCGAGTCCTCGATGTAGGAGACGATCGTCTCGAGTTCCGTGGCGTCGGTCTCCGTCACGGGGACGTCGGGGTTTCGTCGCCAGACAGCCCAGAGGGTGAAGCCGGACGGGTTCTCATCGCGCTCTTCGGACATCATGCTCCCCAGTCTGCCTCGTTTGCGCAGGAGCCGCTAATCACCCGAGGGGCTGTTTGCGGCATCCTGGAATGCTGCGCCTCAGCGCGAGATCACGCGCGCGATCCCCCAGACCACGCCTCCCACGACCGCAGCGATACCGACCGCAGCAGCGATCGCACCGATCGGATTGCGATCGGCGAAGACCCGGGCCTTCGCCACCGCACGCGTCGACGCCTTCTCGACGCGGCGCGGGATGTTGCCTTTGACCTCGATGGCCGCCAGGGCAGCCTTCAACTCGGCGCGGGCCGAGGTGACCGGGTCGACGATTCCGCCGGGAACGGCGGTGCGCGGCAGCGACTCAGAATTCGTCATCGCCGGCCTCCTTCACGAGTCGGATGTCTTCGGCTACGGCCTGCGCCGGGTTCTGGCGCGCGAGCACCTTGCGGAACTTGAGGATCCCGAGAAGCGCGAACAGCAGCACGGCCAGGATCAGGATGCCGAACACCGCGATCGCCGAGAGCCACACGGGCCACCAGGAGGAGAGCCCGGCGATCGCGAACACGAGGATCACCGGCACCGCCCAGAACAGGAAGAACAGCGCGACGAGGAACCACACGGAACCGATGCCGGCATCCTTCGAGGTGCGCGAGATCCACGCCTTCGCGGCATCGATCTCAGCCTTGACCAGATTCGTGACGAGTTCGGGCAGGTCCCCCAGGAGGGTCAGCAGACTGTCGTCGGCACGATCTCGGTATCCGCGGGGCATCTCAGGCGCCGGACTTCTTGGCTGCGGGCTTGGCGGCAGGCTTCTTCGCGGCAGGCTTCTTGGCGGCGGTCTTCGCTGCGGGCTTGGTCGGAGGCGTGGTCGACTTCGCGGTGGCCTTCGCCGCCTCGACCGCTTCCTCCGTGGCCTCGGCGAGGTCTTCCGCCGCTTCCTTGCCGGTGGCGATGGCGGAGTCGAGCCGCTGACCGGGCGTGCCGTTGCCGCTGACCGACTTCGCGACCTTCACGACACCGGTCCAGAGCGCTCCGGGCACGGCCGCGGCTTTATCGCCGACGAAGCCCTTGACCTTGGAGACCTGCTCCTGCACAGGATCGAGGTGCCACACCTTCAGCCACTGCGTCTTGATCTGCTCGTAGCGCTCACGTCCGGCACGGGTGCCGAGGACGTAGCCCACGCCGAGTCCGACGACGAGTCCGATCTTCCCCTTCATGGGGTCTCCTCACCTTGTTCCGGTAGTCCGGCCAGATTCGCCCGGTTGGGATCGACCACAGGCTCTCACACCCCGCGGCCAGGTACCCAGCGTAACCCCGTATGCCGATTTCGGCATCTATGGGTCAGAGGGTTGACACGGAGTGCGCTCTCACTCCCACAACAGGGCGCGTCGCAGGCGATCGGCCTCGTCCCGCGCATCCGGGATCACCTGGGCGAGACCGGTTCCGGCGAGCCAGGCGCCGACCGCAGCCACACCCGGGACCGCCGTGACCGCCGCACGCGCAGCAGCCCGGCGTTCTGCGGAGCCGATGATCGACGCGGGCTGCGACTGGACGAAACGACCGCGATGCGACGCGATCACCGCTTCCGGCGCGATGGCGACTCCGAGCAGGGCGGCAGCTTCGCGCCGGGCCAGGTCTGCGGCAGCCTCATCGCTCAGCTCCGCTGTGGCCGCAGGTTCTCCCTGGGCGCCGAACGACACCCGCACCACCTGCCGAGCGCCGGCGGCATCACGCACCCAGCTCCATTTCGCGGTCGAGTGCGTGAGCGCCTTGGCCGTGTGACTCCCCGGAACCGTGAGCACACCGGTGCCGCGCGGGGCGACCTCCAGCTCAGGAGCATCGAGGAGGAGGGTGACGATCTCGATCTCGGGCGATGACGCGGCCTCCGTCGTCGTCAGCGCGGGAACGGCCGTGGCGAGGAGATCCCGCGCGGCGGACTCTGACGTCGCGATGATGACGGCGTCGGCGGTGATGTCTTCGAGCACCGGCTCCGCTGCAGCGATCTCGGCGGCGTGCAGCTCTGCGGCGAGCGCATCCGTATCGTCGTCGGCGCTCGCGAGAATGTCACCGGCAGGCGCAACCTCGGTCTCGACCGACCAGGTCGTCGCCGACTTCCGGACGCTTCGCACCCGCACGCCCGTCCGCACCTCTGCCCCGAGGCTGACCAGATCGGCGGCGAGCGCATCGACGAGCACACTCATTCCCCCGGAAAGGCCCTCGACCGCCGCCCCCGGCGCCTTCGCCGCGGTCGATGGCCCGGTGACCGACGACCCAGTGGCCTTGGCGGCGGCGTCATCGCGGAGCGCCTGGACAGCACCGGAGAGAGATCCGACCCTGGTGAGAGCGGCATTGAGTCCCGGGGCCGCGACATCGATGTCGACATCGTCGGGAGACGCCGAGTAGACACCGGTCGTCACGGGGGCCACGAGGCGATCCCGTACCTTCGCGCCCATGCGCGATCCGACGAGCTTGCCGAGGCTGAGCTGGTGTCCGATCGTGAGCGGCGGACGCACGCGGTCGAGATACGCGCGCCACACGCCGGACCAGCCGATGATGCGACGGACGTCGTCCTGGAACGGGTTCGCGGGGATGCCGAGGATGCCACCCACCGGCAGGGGTGCAGCCCCCACTCCGGGTATGCCGGCGAGCCAGGCACCTCCTGCCTGCGGGGTCACGATGCGGTCGGCCAGACCGAGCTCCTCGACGAGTGCGCGCACGAGGCCGCCCCTGGTCGCATAGCTCTCGGCCCCGGCATCGATGGTCACGCCGTCGAGCTCGACCTTTCGGATCGCGCCGCCCAGGTCGTCCGCGGCCTCGAGGAGAGTGACCCGCATGCCGACCTTCGCGCACTCCCGAGCCGCGACGAGCCCTCCGATGCCGCCGCCGATGACGACGACGTGCTTTTCCGCCGCGCGAGCGGCGAGGTCGGACGGCTCGGCGGAAGAGGGCTCAGGGGTCATGCCCTCAATTCTCCCACCGGGGGCGCTCAGGCCTCGACGGGGGCAACCTCGACAGGTGCGGCCTCGACAGGGGCGGCCTCACCGCGGCCGCGCTTGCGCACCTCTCGCAGCACGATCTGCTCCGGGCACACCGTGGAGAGGAAGTCGCCGACCGAGAGCGCGAGCCGCTCGCCGACGAGGGAGTAGAGGATGCGGTTGGCATCGCGGCGCTCACTGATGAGGCCCGCCTGTCGCAGCACGCTCAGGTGGCGGGAGATGGTCGGCCCGCTCGCGGAGAAGCGAGCGGCGATCTCACCGGCCGCGAGCTCACCGTCTTTGAGGTCCTGGAGAATCTGGCGCCGCGTCGGATGCGCGAGCGCTGCGAAGATGTCGGTCGCGCTGTCTGCCATGGTTGCAATATAGCACCTTTGCTAGATAGTATTTAGCCGCATAGCTAATGAGCGAAGGAGATGCAACATGAAGGTTGCGATCACGGGCGGCACGGGATTCGTCGGAAGGAATCTCGCAGAGCGTCTCGACGACGCGGTCGTGATCTCCCGGCGCAGCGGCGTCGAGATCACAGACGTCGACGCGCTGACCGCAGCGTTCGAGGGCTGCGACGCCGTCGCCCACTGTGCGGGCATCAACCGCGAGATCGGCGACCAGACCTTCCGCCGGGTGCACGTGGACGGCACGAGGGCTGTGGTGGAGGCCGCCCGCCGCGCAGGGGTGCAGCGCATCGTGCTGGTCAGCTTCCTCCGGGCACGCCCCGACTGCGGGTCCGAATATCACGAGTCGAAGTGGGAGGCGGAGGAGATCGTCCGCGGCTCCGGCATCGCGCACACGATCCTCAAGTCCGGCATGATCTACGGCCCCGGCGATCACATGGTCGACCACGTGACCAAAGCCGTGCGAACCCTGCCGCTCTTCTGGACCGTCGGTTATCGCGAGCGCACGGCGCGTCCTGTTCCGGTTCACGATGCGGTCGATGTGCTCATCGCCGCGCTCGAAGGCCGCATCCCGGATCCGACGATCGCGGTCATGGGCGCGGACGAGGTCACGCTCGGCGAGGCCATCCGCCGCATCGCTCGTGTCGCCGGGCGTCGTCCGGCATTCATCCCCGTGCCCACGTGGATGGTTCGAGTGCTCGCCCAACTGACCGAGTGGACGATGGTCGTGCCGCTCGTCGCGAAGGCTCAGGCACGGATGCTCGCCGAGGGTGTGAGCGAGGCGGCACCGTTCGCCCCCGAGGCTCCCCTCGGCATCCGCCCCTCGCGTCCGTTCGACGACCAGAGCATCCGCGAAGCACTCCCCGTCGGCCGCTTCACCCTCGACGACCTGCGGGTCACGCGTCGCCTGCGGCGGACGCACGGCGCCTGAACGTCAGACCGTGTGCGCCAGTTCGACGATGCGGGTGAGCTGGTCCGGGTCGGTCTCCGGCGGTACGCCGTGGCCGAGATTCAGGATGTGCGCGCGCGCCGCACGGCCACGCTCGATCACGTCGCGCACGTGCGCCTCCAGCACCGGCCACGGGGCCGACAGCAGCGCCGGGTCGATGTTGCCCTGCACCGTGACATCCGGCCCGAGGATCGCGGCGGCTTCGTCGAGCGGCTGCCGCCAGTCGACCCCCACGCCGTCGGCCACCCCGTCGAGACGCATGTCGGCGAGGAACGGGCCGGTCCCGACACCGAAGTGGATGCTCGGGAGGCCGATACCCGAAAGTGCCGCATGCGAATGCGGGGCCACGAAGGTGCGGTAGTCGGCGGTGCTGAGGGATCCGGCCCAGCTGTCGAAGAGCTGGACGACGGATGCTCCGGCGTCGCGCTGCGTCTCCAGGAATCGGCGCGAGACCTTGGCGAGCCAGCCCGCGAGACGGTTCCACGAATCCGGGTCGGAGTGCATCATGGCCCGCGCCCGCAAGTGCTCCTTGGAGGGGCCGCCCTCGACGAGGTAGGCCGCGAGCGTGAAGGGTGCACCCGCGAAACCGATCAGCGGGGTGTCGCCGAGCTCTGCCGTGACGAGCCGAACGGCCTCGGCGATGGCCGTGCCGTCGAGGTCATCCGGGTCGATGGCGGTGATGCGCTCGACATCGGCCGCCGTGCGCACCGGGTTCGCGAACACCGGGCCGCGACCGGGCTCGATCTCCACCTCGACGCCGGCCAGGCGCAGCGGGATGACGATGTCGCTGAAGAACACGGCCGCGTCGACCCCGTGGCGGCGCACCGGCTGCAAGGTGATCTCGGCTGCGAGGGCGGGGGTGAGGCAGGCGTCGAGCATCCGCGTCCCGACACGCAGGTCGCGGTACTCGGGAAGCGACCTGCCGGCCTGTCGCATGAACCACACCGGGGCGTGGGCTGGGCGGTCGCCGGCGAGGGCGCGCAGGAGCGGAGCGTCGGAGAGGGCCATGAGTCCATCCTCCCATCCGCCCCTTATGGAGCCGCCGAATTCGGCCGTTCGAATCCTCACCACCGGAGCCTCCGGTACACTCGATCTGTGCTGCTGTGTGTGACGGCGAGTCACAAGACCGCCTCCTTCGAATTGCTCGAACGCCTGAGCCGCACCCCCGACGACGTCGCTCCCACCATCGTGGGCATGACGCCGTGCGTGCAGGGTGCGGTCGTCCTGGCGACGTGCAACCGGTTCGAGGCGTACGTGGAAATGGACGAACCGGTCACCGCCGCCGGTGCCATCGGCGTCGAAGCCGTGATCGAAGCGGTCGAGTCCGCGACGGGCATCGCAGCCGCCGACCTCGACGGCGCCTACACCGTGCACTCGGGCCGCCGCGTGGCCGAGCACCTCTTCTCCGTCGCGTCCGGCCTCGAATCCGTCGTCTCCGGCGAGGGTGAGATCGCAGGGCAAGTGCGCCGCGCCCTCAAGTCCGCCCGCAAGGACGGCACCACCTCGCCAGAGCTCGAGCGTCTGTTCCAGCGCGCCAGCCAGGCTCAGCGCAAGGTCAAGAACGTCACCGCCCTCGGTCGCGCCGGCCGCTCGCTCGTGCGCCTCGCGCTCGAACTGGCCGACAGCCGCATCGCCGACTGGTCGGCCGAGCGCGTGCTGCTGGTCGGCACCGGCGCCTACGCCGCGGTCACCCTCGCCACGCTCCGAGAGCGCGGCGCCGTGAACATCTCCGTGTACTCGCCCTCGGGTCGCGCCGAAGTCTTCGCCGCGAAGCACGGCATCCGTCCGGTCCCCGCCGACGAGTACGCCCGCACCGCCGCACGGTCGAGCCTGCTCATCACCTGCACCACGGCGACGGAACCCGTGCTCGGGCCCGAGCACCTGCGGCTCCCCCTCGGCCCGGCCGAGGCGGGCTGCCCCGTCGGCGCGCACAACCAGCTCGTGGTCGATCTGGGCATGCCCCGCAACGTCGATCCCGCTGTCGCCTCCCTCGAGGGCGTGGCCCTGCTCGACCTCGAGACGATCCGCCTGCACGCACCGCTCGAAGAGTTGCAGGCGACGGATGCCGCCCGCAGCGTCGTCCGCGAAGCCGCCGAGACCTTCCACGTGGTGGGCGCGCGCCAGAGCGTGACCCCCTCGGTCGTGGCCTTCCGCTCGCACATCTTCGAGCTGCTGGAGCGCGAGATCGACCGTGCCCGTGCACGCGGCGACGAGGACGGCAAGGTCGAGCAGGCCCTGCGTCACCTCTCCGGCGTGCTGCTGCACACCCCGACCGTGCGGGCTCACGCGCTCGCCGCCGCGGGCCGCGCCGACGAGTTCACCGCAGCACTGGCCGCGCTGTACGGCATCGCACCCGAGGCTGAGTCGTCGGAGGACGCCGCCACCGCCTGACGTCTCGTCCGCACGGGGCGGCACTGGAGGCCCACGCCATGAGAGTGTGGGGAACGAGGAGGCGCGGATGACACAGGATCTGTACTCGGACGCGAGGCTGTACGATCTGCTGTTTCCGGCGAGCAAGGCAGCCGTGGATTTCTACCGCGCCGAAGCGGGCGGCAGGGGCGGGCACGTGCTCGAACTCGGATGCGGAACAGGTCACAAGCTGATCCCTATCGCGGCCGATGGACACCCGAGCGTCGGCCTCGACCTGTCGCAGGACATGCTGACTGCGGCGCGGCAGAAGGCTGACGAGCGCGGCGTGTCTGTCGAGTGGCAGCAAGGCGACATGCGTGACTTCGACCTGGACAACGAGTTCGACCTCATCTTCATCGCGGGCAACGCACTGCTGCACCTGCACGAGGCTGACGACATAGTGCAGTGCTTCCGCGCGGTCAGGCGTCACCTCGCGCCCGGCGGACGGTTCGCATTCGACGTCTTCAATCCCAATGTGCGTCTCCTGGCCGACGCCGACGGGGTCCGGCGCCCGCGCACATCATTCACCGATCCAGGCCGCGGCGATGTCCACGTCGACGTCGCCGACGCATACGATGCTGCCGCGCAGGTGACACGCGGAACCTGGCACTTCTCGACGGACTCCGAGCCCGACTTCCAGACAGTGTCAATCGAGGTGCGAAGCATCTTCCCCCAAGAACTGCCGGTGCTCCTTGCGCACGCTGGACTCCGGCTGGTCGAGCGCCTGGGCGATTGGGACGGCAGCCCCTTCGGGGCGGACTCCTCGACCCAGCTCTGCATCTGCGAATCCGCCGCCTGGTCGTAAGAGAGGATGGACTCATGGCCCTTCACATCACCGGAGACACCGCCGCCGACGAGCTGCTGACCGACAACCCGCTCGCCCTCCTGGTGGGGATGCTGCTCGACCAGCGTGTGTAGTAACCACGTACAACGCGAACCATCCGCGATGCCATGGTTCGATCGGTCACCGCGCGGATCGAACCATGGCAGTGTCATCCGGTGCTCCGAACCCGAATCGTTGATACAGCGCGTGCGCGTCGCCGGTGAACAGCGTCCATCTGAAGCCGGATCCGGGCCCATCATCGATCATGAGCTGCACGAGGCGCTTGCCTAGCCCGCAGCCGCGGTGGCCCTCAATCACGAAGACATCTGCAAGGTATGCGAAGTTGATACCGTCGGACACTGCTCGCGCGAAGCCGACCTGCTCGCCGGTGTCGCTCCGGTAAGCACCGACGACACGCCACGCGCCCGCGATCTGCACCTCGACGTCGGCACGGCTGCGCTGCCGCCCCCAATAGGCCTCCGTCGATAGCCAGCCCCACACCACGTCGGGCTGAATCCGAGATGGGTCATCGTCGAGGTCGTAGTCCATCCACCAATTATCAGCCCGCCGATGACGGCGTTCACCCGCGCCAATGTCGATCGCGTGGACCCCCAGCTCACCAAACTGTGCCCCCGACGCGACGTGGCGGTGCGAGACTGAACGCATGCCCGACCTTCACATCACCGGAGACACCGCCGCCGACACGCTGCTGACCGATAACCCGCTCGCGCTTCTGATCGGGATGCTCCTGGACCAGCAGGTTCCGATGGAGACCGCGTTCGCCGGGCCGCTCAAGATCGAGCAGCGCACCGGAGCCGCCGACGCTGCGACCATCGCGCACATGGCACCGGACGAGTTCCTCGAGGCGTTCAAGCAGACGCCGGCCGTGCATCGGTTCCCCGGGTCCATGGCGACACGCGTGCAGACGCTGTGTCAGACCCTCGTCGAGGACTGGGACGGCGACGCCGCAGCCCTGTGGACCGAGGGCGACCCGGACGGGCCCGAAGTGCTGAAGCGCCTGAAGGCGCTCCCCGGATTCGGCGAGCAGAAGGCCAAGATCTTCCTCGCCCTCCTCGGCAAGCAGTACGGCTTCACGGGGGAAGGGTGGCGTGAGGCCTCCGCTCCCTACGGTGAGGACGGGTCGTACCGCAGCGTCGCCGACATCGTCTCCCCCGACTCGCTCGCGAAGGTGCGCGAGCACAAGAAGGCCATGAAGGCTGCGGCGAAGGCCTCGAAGTGAAACCCACGGGGGACGACGTCGCGGGGCTCATCGCCCGCTCCTCCCCCGCGGTCCGCCGCCGGGACGCCGAGACCCTGACCGCGCTCATGCAGGAGATCACCGGACGCGAGCCGCAGACGTGGGGCACGATCATCGGATTCGGATCCTGCCACTACCGCTACCCCACCGGCACAGAGGGCGACAGCGGACTGCTCGGCTTCGCTCCGCGCAAGGCCGCAACGACGATCTACCTGTTCGACGGGGTCGACGCGCACACTGAAGCCCTGGCGAAGCTCGGACCACACACCACCGGCGTCGGCTGCCTGTACATCAAGGACCTCGAGCAGATCGACCTCGACGTGCTGCGGGTCATCCTGGAACGCTCGCTGGCCTGGGTCGAGGCGGGCGGCACTCCCGAGGTGCAGCTCACCGTGACGGGCTGACGCACCTGCCCGTCTCCGCGAGCAACCGCTCAGCGCAGGACTTCGACGAGCGCGACCCACGACACGACCACGGCCGAGACGATCGCGAGCAGACCGCCCGCCGCTGCGAGGTACAGTCCGGCCGGATGCCCGATCCACACCAGCACGCCCGCGGCGAGGTAGGCGATGATCGGCAGGAAGCCGACCAGGTACTTGAGCGCACGGGCACGATCCTCGGGGCTCGGGTCGGTCGCGATGAGGCGCGTCGCGTGCACCTGGAACACCGCGGCCAGCAGTGTCGCGATGACGGCCACCGCGCCGAACCACGGGCCGTCGATATCGGGGACCAGCCCCAGTGCCGACACCGCGAGCGCCAGGAGCAGGGCGGCGATCCCGGCGAGGAGCCGCGCGGTCAGGGTGCGCGACTTGACGATCTCGGCGATGTTCACGCTCGCCGCGACGATCACGAGGCCCGCGAGCGCGGCCGTCGCCCCCGCCATCGCGACGTTGAACTCGCTCCACGGCTCGAACATGCCGACATGCTAGACCCACCCGCGCGGCGAGCGCACGGGTGGGCCGGGACAACGGGACGGGCTCGAGGCTCAGCGGACGTCGGCGAAGAATGCCCGGATGTCGCCGGCGAGCAGGTCGGGGCGCTCCAGAGCGGCGAAGTGCCCGCCCTCGTCGAAGCGGCTCCAGTGCACGATGTTCGAGTTGTCGCGCTCGGCGAACACCCGGATCGTCTGGAAGTCGTCGGCGAACACGGCGACCCCGGTGCGTGCGGCGTTGATCCGCGGCTCGGCATCTTCGGCGCCTTCGGCCGCGGCGTCGGCCCTGGCGTTCTCGAGGTAGCTGCGGCTCATGCCCGATGCCGCGTTCGCGAACCAGTTGACACTGACCTCGAGCAGGATCTTCTCCAGCGGCACCAGCGACGTGCCGTTGCCGAATGAGTTGAACAGCTCGCTGTAGGCGAGCAGGCCGACCGGGGAGTCGCTGATCCCCACCGACACGGTCTGCGGGCGCGAGGAGTTCATCGTGTTGTACCCGCCGACCGACTGGAACCACTGCATGTGCTCCAGGCCGGCGTAGTCCGCGGGCTCGAGCTTCTCGAACTCCGCCGGGTCGCCCGAAGGGAACGAGAACAGCTGCAGCACGTGCAGTCCGAGGAAGCCCTCCGGGTTCAGCAGTCCCAGCTCGCGGGCCACCATGGCGCCGTTGTCCGAGCCGTGGATGCCGTAGCTGTCGTAGCCGAGCCCGCGCATGAGACGGTCGTAGGCCTCGGCGACCTTCCCGACCGTCCAGCCCGGTGAGGCGAGCGGCTGCGAGAAGCCGTACCCCGGAGCATCCGGGATCACGACATCGAAGGCGTCTTCGGCACGGCCGCCGTGGGCCACCGGGTCGACGAGACGATCGATCAGGTCGAGGTAGTCGACCGAGGAACCGGGATAGGTGTGGGCGAGCAGCAGGGGCGTCGCGCCCTCGTGGGCCGAGCGCACGTGGAGGAAGTGAATCGTCTGGCCGTCGATCTCGGTGGTGAACTGCGGGACGGCATTGATCCGGTCCTGGGCGGCGGCCCAGTCGAACTCGCGCCAGGCGGCGATGGCCTCCCGGAGGTAGGAGTTGGGGGTGCCGGCATCCCAGTCGTCCGTCGGCGACGGCTGCGGAAGGCGGGTGCGGGCGAGGCGATCCTGGAGATCGGCGACCTCGGCGGCGGAGACCGAGACGGTGAAGGGGCGGAAGGTGAGCGTCGTGTTTTCCATATCTCGAAGGTAAGAGGGCATTAGGTTGGATTCGTTCCTAATGGATGAAGAACTTTCGAGGAGCTCTCATGGCCGATCCGACCGCACGACTGCTCGCGCTGCTGGCCCTACTGCAGACCGGCCCCGAGCGCTCCGGAACCGAGCTCTCCGCCCGGCTCGGCGTCTCCTCGCGCACCGTGCGGCACGACATCGAGCGCCTGCGCGACCTCGGCTACCCCGTCGACGCCACGCGAGGGTCCGTCGGCGGATACCGTCTCGGGGCGGGCGGCACCCTTCCTCCGCTGCTCCTCGACGACGAGGAGGCCGTGGCGGTCACGGTCGGGCTCCGCGCCGCAGCAGGCATCGCGGGGGTCGCCGAATCCGGGGCTCGGGCGCTCGCCAAGCTCGAACAGGTGCTGCCGTCGCACCTGCGCCCCACGGTCGACGCACTCCGGTCGAGCGTCGACCGCGCTCCGGAGAACAACGACACCGATGCTCCCGACCCCGAGGTCGACGCCGCGTCGCTGCAGGCCATCGCACGCGCGATCCGCGACGAGGAGTGGCTGCGCTTCGACTACGAGGGCGCACCCGTGCTGGTCGAGCCGTACCGACTGCTCACCTGGGTGCGGCGCTGGTACCTGGTCGCACGCGATCCGCAGACCGCGGAGTGGGGCACGTACCGGGTCGACTGGATGCAACTGCGGATGCCGACGCATCGGCGCTTCGATCCACAACCGCTGCCCGGCGGCGACTACACGGCCTTCGCGATGCGCACCATCGCGGTGAGCGGGTGGATCGTGCACGCCCGGCTGCGCATCGACGCCCCCGCAGAAGCCGTGCTCGACCGGATCCATGCCGCGGTCGGGGTGGTCGAACCGGTCGACGACGAGCACTGCATCCTCGTCACCGGCGCCGACAGTCTCGACACCGTCGCCGCCTACATCGGGATGCTCATGATGGACTTCACGGTCGAGAGCCCACCCGAGCTGATCCCCCGCCTGCAGCTGCTCTCCGAGCGGTACGCACGCGCCGTGGCCGGGAGCTCATGAAAGAACCCCGTCGGCCCGCATGAGGCCGACGGGGTCCGGATGATGCGTGCTCAGGCGCCGCGCAGGCGCTCGGCCAGGTACGCGTGCAGCTCGTCGATCGAGACGCGCTCCTGCGCCATCGTGTCGCGGTCGCGCACGGTGACGGCACGGTCGTCGAGCGAGTCGAAGTCGACCGTGACGCAGAACGGGGTGCCGATCTCGTCCTGGCGGCGGTAGCGGCGGCCGATCGCACCCGCGTCGTCGAAGTCGACGGCCCAGGAGCTGCGGAGCGTGTCGGCGACCTCGCGAGCGAGCGGCGACAGGTTCTCATTGCGCGACAGCGGCAGCACGGCGGCCTTGACCGGAGCCAGGCGCGGGTCGAGCTTGAGCACGGTGCGCACGTCGGTGCCGCCCTTGGCGTTGGGCACCTGCTCCTCGACGTACGCGTCGACGAGGAACGCCATCATGGCGCGCGTGAGGCCGAACGACGGCTCGATCACGTACGGGGTGTAGCGCTCGCCCGTGGCCTGGTCGAAGTACGTCAGGCTCTGGCCGGATGCCTCGCTGTGGCTGGAGAGGTCGTAGTCGGTGCGGTTGGCGACGCCCATGAGCTCGCCCCACTCCTTGCCGACGAAGCCGAATCGGTACTCGACGTCGATCGTGCCGGCCGAGTAGTGCGCGCGGTCGTCTTCCGGCACGTCGAACTGACGCATGTTCTCCGGGTCGATGCCGAGATCGATGAACCAGTTCCAGCAAGCCTTGACCCAGTGGTCGAACCACTCCTGCGCCTCTGCGGGCGGGGTGAAGAACTCGATCTCCATCTGCTCGAACTCGCGCGTGCGGAAGATGAAGTTGCCGGGGGTGATCTCGTTGCGGAACGCCTTGCCGACCTGGCCGATACCGAACGGCGGCTTCTTGCGGCTCGCGGTGAGCACGTTCGAGAAGTTCACGAAGATTCCCTGCGCGGTCTCGGGGCGCAGGAAGTACAGGGCCGACTCGTTGTCGACGACACCGAGGTAGGTCTTCACTAGACCGGAGAAGGCCTTGGGCTCGGTGTACTGGCCCTTGGTGCCGCAGTTCGGGCACGGGATGTCGGCGAGGCCGTTCTCGGCCTTGCGTCCCTTGCGCGCCTCGAAGTCCTCGATGAGGTTGTCGGCGCGGAAGCGCCGGTGACACTGCAGGCATTCGACGAGCGGGTCGGTGAACGTCTCGACGTGTCCAGAGGCCTCCCACACACGCTTGGGCAGGATGATGCTGGAGTCCAGGCCCACCATGTCTCCACGGCCGCGCACGAACGTCTGCCACCACTGGCGGCGGATGTTCTCCTTGAGCTCCGTGCCGAGGGGACCGTAGTCCCACGCCGACCGAGAGCCGCCGTAGATCTCACCCGATTGGAACACGAACCCGCGGTGGCGGGCGAGGGCGATGACCTTGGCGAGGCGGGACTGTTCGGCCATGGTGGCTCCAATGGTCGGATGCGTGGTGACACCCGTGATCACGGGCATGCCATTCTATCCGGGGTTCCCGCGCGGTCCCTGGCCCCAGCGGCTGCGCCGGAGTACCGTCCTGGCATGAGCACTGCAGCGCGAACACCGCGGACCCGCGACGACGACACCCGCTTCTTCGGTCAGCCGTGGGCCCTGGTGCACATCTTCGGCGTGGAGATGTGGGAGCGCTTCAGCTTCTACGGCATGCAGGGCATCCTGCTCATCTACCTGTACTACTCGGTCTCGCAGGGTGGCCTCGGCATCCCGGAGGCGGTCGCGGGCGGCATCGTGGGGGCGTACGGCGGCTCGGTCTACCTGTCGACGATCCTCGGCGCGTGGCTCGCGGACCGGCTGTTCGGCTCCGAGCGGGTGCTCTTCGTCAGCGCGATGGTGATCGTGGCGGGCCACCTGGCGCTCGCGTTCCTGCCCGGCGCGGTCGGGGTGGGAGTCGGCCTGGTGCTCGTGGCCCTGGGCTCCGGCGGGCTCAAGGCGAATGCGACCTCGGTCGTCGGCAGCCTGTACAGCGCTGACGACCCGCGAAGGGATGCCGGCTTCTCGCTGTTCTACCTCGGGATCAACCTCGGCGCGTTCATGGGGCCGATCCTCACCGGCATCCTGCAGTCCTCGCTCGGCTTCCACTACGGCTTCGGACTCGCCGCCATCGGCATGACTCTCGGACTCGTGCAGTACTCGTTCGGCCGCCGCTCACTGCCCGCCTCGGTACGCGAGGTGCCGAATCCGCTCCCCCGCTCGCGCTACCCGCTGGTCGGGATCATCGCTGCGGCCGCGATCGTGCTGATCGCCGTGCTGGTGCTCACGGGAGTGATCAAGGCCGACAACCTCGCGACCCTGGTCATCTACGGCACGATCATCGCGGCGGTCGCCTACTTCGCGGTGATCCTCTCGAGCCGGCGCATCGACGCCACCGAGCGCTCCCGCGTGTGGGGCTTCCTGCCGCTGTTCGTCACCAGTGTCGCCTTCTGGTCGCTGTACCAGCAGCAGTTCACGGTGCTCACCGTCTACTCCGACAAGCGTCTGGACCGGAACCTGTTCGGCTGGGAGATGCCGGTGTCGTGGGTGCAGTCGATCAACCCGGTGTTCATCATCATCCTGTCCGGCGTCTTCGCCGCGATCTGGACCCGACTGGGAAAGCGTCAGCCCTCGACGCCGACGAAGTTCGCCCTCGGCGCGATCATCATGGGAGCCGCATTCCTGCTCTTCCTCCCGTTCGCCGGCGGAGGGGAGAACTCCACGCCGCTGCTCGCGATCGTCGGCATCCTGTTCGTGTTCACCGTCGCGGAACTTCTCATCTCCCCCGTCGGCCTCTCGGTGGCGACGAAGCTCGCCCCGGCCGCGTTCCACACGCAGATGGTCGCGCTGTTCTTCTTGTCGATCGCGCTCGGGACGGCGATCTCGGGCTGGCTCGTGCAGTTATACAACCCCGACGACGAGGTGCCGTACTTCTCGATCCTCGGCGGCATCGCCATCGTGGTCGGCCTCGGACTGCTGCTGAGCGTGAAGCCCGTGCTGAAGCTCATGCGCGGGGTGCGCTGAGCGCGCCCCGCCGGCAGATCATGCGGTGAGGATCAGGCCGTGAAGAGGTAGCCGCGCGCGTTGTCGTAGCCGGCGATCTTCAGGCCGCTGCCGAGCAGGCCTTCCATCTGCGCGCGCAGACGGGTGCGCCACCCGTGGGCCGCTGCCGGGTCGGAGACGCGCAGCGTCTCGATGTCTGCCGGGATCTCCAGCGTCTCGACGACCGCGTCGTCGGCCGGAGGCTTCGCGATGTCGGCGAGGGCCCATTCGACATCGAGCCGATCGCTCTCATCACCCGCGTCACCGCCGCCGAAGATGCCGTACCGGTTGATCGAATAGCCGGTCGCTCGCGCGCCCAGCACGGTGAAGAAGAAGTGCGCGTTGCGCGCGACGAGCGGATCGAACGTCCAGGTGATTCGACCGACATCGCGGGAGAACGCCCACTGACGCTGGTGCTCCTTGAGCTCGCGCCCCCAGCCACGCCCGCGGTACTCGGGCAGCAGCGCCGTGATGTGCGAGTGCATCGCACGCCGGGCGGGCTCGCCGAAGAAGGCGATGGATGCACCGACCATGCGCTCCTCGTCGCCCTCGCCGTCGAAGAAGCCGACGACGTAGTTGCCCGACTGCTGCAGGGCGCGCAGGGTTCCGGCATCCACCACGCGCTGCGGACCCCTGATGGAGTCGAGCAGGCCCTGCGCGTCGAGGATGAGTTCAACGGTGTCGAGATCACGGATGGTTCGCACGCACCCAGTCTGCCCCTCCTCGGCCGGTTCAGGGAATCGGAACCGCCCGATCACCGTGTCGGGAACGCCTCACCACCGCCGGCGGCGAGCGCCTCGGCCACGATACGAATGTGCTCCTCGGCCATCTCCTGCGGGATCGGCGGCAGGATCCCGTCCCAGAACGACAGCACCGCACCTCGCCCTTGCATCATGCCGGCGGGGCGTCCCATCGCCCACAGGTGCAGGTGCGCCGAGCCGTCGTTCCACCGCCCGAAGTGGCACCGCGCGACGCCGGGCACGCTCTTGACCGCCTGCGAGACCCGCTGCATCAGGGGCCCGAGAGCCGCGAGCACCTCGACCGGCGCGTTCTCGAGCAGCCAATGCTCACGCGGGGCGATCGCGCCGATGAACGGCAGCCCTCCGATCTCCCACCCCGCGCGCACCTGCCAGTGCTCGTCGCGCCAGATCGTGAACTCGCTCGGGGCGCAGGGCCCGCATTCGCCCGGATCCAGCTCGCCGCCACGAGGCTTCTCCGGCACCAGCATCGGCTCGAGCGGTCGCATCGTGACCGTCTCGAATGCCCACGGCAGTCCCTCGGCGACGGCGGAGGCGTCGAGCGCCTCGCCGATCGGGAGCCTGCGATGGAACGCGGAGTCGGCAGGGTGCTGGTCGATCGTGGCGTCGTCGCTCATCTCCCCATGCAATCACGGACCGCATGCTAGTCAGCACCGATCGACCCCACACCTCTCGATGGCCGATAGCCTGAGCCGGTGGGTGCGAGTGATGACAGAGCCAGGAAGCGCCTCTCCCGGACCCCGCCGAAGTGGGCGATCGTCGCGGTTCTCGCCTTCGCCGGCCTGTGCTCGTCGTTCATGTTCACGCTGGTCGTGCCGCTGCAGGCCGAACTGCCGCAGCTGCTGAACGCCTCCCGCGAAGACACCACCTGGGTCGTCACGATCACGCTGCTCGTCGCCGCGGTCGCCACCCCCATCTCGGGCCGCCTCGGCGACATGTACGGCAAGCGCCGCGTCGTGATCGCGCTGCTGGCGATCCTGATCCTCGGCTCCGTGATCGCCGCGGTCTCGGGCTCGATCATCGGCGTGATCATCGGCCGCGCACTGCAGGGCGCCGTCACAGGGGTCGTTCCCCTCGGCATCGCCATTATGCGTGACGTGCTGCCGCCCGAGCGGCTGGGCACAGCGGTCGCCCTCATGAGCGCCACCATGGGCGTCGGCGGGGCGATCGGGATGCCCGTTGCCGCTCTGCTCGCCCAGAACGCCGACTGGCACATGCTCTTCTGGCTCGCCGCCGTGCTCGGCGTGGTCGGCCTCGCCCTCGTGCTGGCTGTGATCCCCGAGGATGTCCTGCGCTCCCCCGGACGGCTCGATGTCCTCGGCGCCATCGGACTCGCGATCGGGCTCACCGGTCTCCTCCTCTTCGTCTCGCGGGGCGCGCAGTGGGGTTGGACCGCGCCGATCACGCTCACCTGCATCATCGGCGGACTCGTTGTGCTGCTGGTGTGGGGCTGGTACCAGCTGCGCACGAAGGATCCGCTGCTCGATCTGCGCGTCGCCGCACGCCCCGCCGTGCTCTTCACGAACATCGCCGCGATCGGCATGGGCTTCGCGCTGTTCGCCTCGAACGTGACGTTCCCGCAGATGCTCGAGGCTCCGTCGATCGGCGGGGGCTTCGGTCTCGACATGGTCGCCGCATCGCTCGTGATCATGCCTGCCGGCCTCGTGATGATGGTGATCTCACCGCTCTCCGGCTGGCTGGAGCGCACCGTGGGTCCGCGCCCACTGTTCACGGTCGGCGCCACCGCGATCGTGCTCGCCTACGTCTTCGTCCTACTGTGGTCGAGCGAGGTGTGGCACGTCCTCGTCGCGAACCTGCTGATCGGCGTGGGCATCGGCTTCACGTTCGCCGCGATGCCGATGATCATCATGCGCTCGGTGCCCGCGAACGAGACCGGCGCGTCGAACGGACTGAACGCGCTGTTCCGCTCGGTCGGCACATCCAGCGCCTCGGCCGTGATGGGCGGCGTCCTCGCCGCGATGAGCATCGACATCGACGGCGTGGCCGTGCCCACCAGGACCGCTTTCGAGGTGTGCTTCTGGCTCGCGATCGCCGCCGGTGTCATCGCGGTGGTGCTGTCGCTGTTCATCCCGAAGCAGCGCTCGACCGAGCAGCATCCGTCACTGCCCGGCTGAACGCGCAGTTCCGCACGGTGTCAGCGGGAGATCGTGCGCGGGTCCGGATCGTCGGCGCGCGGCGCGCGCAGCCGGTCCGGGATCGGCCACTCCACGATGAACTGCGCGGTCGCCGGACGGCTCATGTCGCCGAAGTCGTCGATCTTCACGACGATTCGACCGGGCACGCCTTCCTCGTCCGGCGTCACCTCGAGGATGCGCACCCGCAGCGGCCGGTCATCCTCACTCTGCCCCTCGAGCATCCACGGGTCGGCGAGCCAGGCGATGCCGTGCTCCTCGAGTGCGACCTCGGCGTCGAGCCATTCGGTGGGGGCGGAGGCCGGCCGCCCGAGCACGTCGACGGCGACCCAGTCGTCGCCCGCAGGATGGATCCAGCCGAGCAGCTCACCGTCATCGCGACGGTGTGGGGTCCAGTCAGGTCGTGGCATCCGATGATCCTACTCAGTCAGAACGTGAGCACCAGTCGGCTCCCCCCGGACCCGCCAGCGGCGTTCCACGCTGCCTCGACCTGAGACGCAGGAACGTCCGTCGATGCGCTCACGATCGTCCCCTCCGCGATCACCCTGACGATCTCGGGAAGCTCCGCGACGAAAGCCGAGCGGCCGACCGAGCCTTGGCCGCTGCCGACGATCGTGAGACCGGACGAGCGGAGCGCTGCCGAGGGGATCTGCGCCTCCTGACCCGCAGAGGAGCCGATGGTGATCCAGTCGAGCCTGGAACCCTTCCTCGTCCTGGCTGTCACCACCGCACGCATGGCGTCGACGGCCGGCTCACCCCATACGTAGTCGAGGACGACATCGACGTCGGCGGCGGCACGTCCGATCGCATCGATGTCGCCCAGCGGCACGATCTCGTCGGCGCCGAGGCCCGGCAGCCCTGCAAGCCGAGCAACGTTGCGACCGCTGGCGATGACCTGCGCGGCCCCCAGGTGCCTCGCGACCTGCACGGCCGCCGTTCCCGCCGCACCCGTCGCGCCGAGGATCAGCACGCGAGCGTCACGCGGGAACGAGATGCGATGGCGCAGTGCGACCCACGACGACATGACGGGGTTCGCTGCAGCGGCGATCGCGGCGGGGTCGGCGCCCTCCGGGATGATCACGCTGGCTCGCGGATCGACGGCCACGCGCTCGGCCATCGATCCACGGGTGTCGCTGGCCACTGCGAAGTAGCGCGTGGTGCCGTCGGGGAAACGGCCGACGCCGTCCACTCCCGGGATGAGCGGAAGGGAGCCTTCACTCGTGTAGTGCGAGCCGTCGGCCTGCGATCTGACCCGCGGGTGCACACCCGCGGCGAGAACATCGACGACGACCTCGCCGCTGCGTGGTTCCGGCTCCGGAAACGACTGCCATACGGGTGCGGCGCCGAACGAGTTGACGACAGCTGCGTACATGATGATCTCCTTTGGTTCGTATTACGAATGAATCTAGTTCGTAATACGAACATCGTCAACTATGCTCGGATCATGCTCCGCGACATCTCCGACGACGACGACCTCATAGATGCCCTCGGGCAGACGGCGTTCATGACGATGGGCGCACTCACCGGACTCGCCGCCGACGCCGGCCTGTCGCTGACGCAGCTGCGCGTCCTCGCGATCCTGCGAGATCGACGACTGCGTATGAGTGACCTCGCCGAGTACCTGGGGCTGGAGAAGTCCACGATGACCGGGCTGGTCGCACGAGCCGAGCGCAAAGACCTGCTCGCACGCGTACCGAACGAACAGGATGCGCGCGCTGTCGATGTCGTACTCACCGATCAGGGACGGGGCATCGCCGATGCGCTCAGCGTCGCCCTCCGCGACACGCTGACGCCGCTCACCGAGCAGCTGCCCCCGGGTGATCGCGGCGCTCTGACCGCGCTGCTGCGACGAATGCTCCCCTGAGTCCCGCCGGTCGGCCGATCGGCCGGACACTCGGCCGGCCATTCGTCAGTGCGTGTACTCCATGAGCTCGACGCCGAGCACGCGGAAGGCATCGTGCGCACGCAGACGGTGCGTGATCGAGAGGTCGTCGAAACAGACGATGAGCGAGTAGGCGACACCGGCGCGTGGCCCTGCCAGCACACCGGCCTCGGCACGCACACCGCGGTCGCGACCGGTCTTGTTCACGAAGAGCAGGCCGTGCGCGTCGTGATCGTGGGCGAACGGGTCAAGGCCGGTGGATGCCGCGACCAGGCTCAGGTCCTGATTCAGGCTCAACCACTCCGACACCTGCGCGCTGACGGCGGCATCGACCACCTGCGAGTTCACCAGGGCGGAGAAGAGTCCGGCGAGCTCGCGCGCGGAACCCACGGCGACCTGCGGGGCGTCGTCGGGCCCGCGGCGGTCGCGGAAGCGGTCGAGGAGGGCCGTGCGGCGCAGTCCGAGCGACTCGATGCGCTCACGCACCCGGTCGTGGCCGACCTTCTGCAGCAGGGCGTTCACCGCGATCGGGTCGCCCGCGGTCGCGGCCAGCACGGCGAGGTCTTCCAACGGAAGCGCCGGGGCGTGCAGGTGCCGCCAGAGCCCCGAGGTCTCCACGGCCTCGACGCTCTCGCGCTCGATGATCTCTAACGGATCGAGGGTGCCGTTCTGGAAGCCGGCGGCGACCTCGATCAGCAGCGGCACCACGCCGAGGCCGGCGACCGGCATCGTGACGTGGTCGTCGCCGGCCAGCACATGCACGTGGTTGTCGAGGTCGACGACGTGCACCGAGACCTGCGCACCGGAATCGACCAGAGCCTCCAGCGAACGCAGCGTGGCCGTGAATGAACGGCGCCCTGCGGCAGCACGTCGTGGAAGTCGGCGACTGGTCCGGTTCGAGCGACGACCCGTGTCGGGGGCCTCCTGGGCACCGCTGAGAGACTCGGGGGCCGAGGAGTTACGGAAGCCTTCACCAGGCTCGAGAGCGCCCACGCTGATCCTTAGGGGGGTGGATGTGCGGGATACCGAGGGGAGACGCTCCCCAGCGGCAGGGCTATCGTAACCCCACCGCCGGGGGATGCTTCACAGAGTCAGACGATTGGTCACCAGATGGTCACTCGCGACGCCGCAGGCAGCCAGAGCGCGTCGGTCTCGCTCACACCGAACGCCTCGTAGAAGGCGTCGATGTTGCGCACGATCTGGTTGCAGCGGAACTCGTTCGGCGAGTGCGGGTCGATCGTCAGCAGACGCAGCGTCTCGGCGTCGCGGCTCTTCTGCTGCCACACCTGCGCCCACGACAGCAGCAGCCGCTGCACACCCGTGTATCCGTCGATGACCGGCGCCTCGGCACCGTCGAGCGAGAGCTCATAGGCCTTCAGCGCGATGCCGAGACCGCCGAGGTCTCCGATGTTCTCACCGATCGTGAGGGCGCCGTTGACGTGATGCTCGGCGTCGAGCCCCTCCGGGACCAGCGCGTCGTACTGCGCGATGAGCGCCTTAGTGCGCTCCTCGAACGCCGAACGGTCGGCATCGGTCCACCAGTCCTGCAGCCGACCGTCGCCGTCGTAGCGGCTGCCCTGGTCGTCGAAGCCGTGGCCGATCTCGTGACCGATGACCGCGCCGATGCCGCCGTAGTTCGCGGCTGCATCGCGTGCGGCATCGAAGAACGGGTACTGCAGGATCGCTGCGGGGAACACGATCTCGTTCATCGACGGGTTGTAATAGGCGTTGACCATCTGCGGGGGCATGTGCCACTCGGTGCGGTCGATGGGCTTGCCGACCTTGTCGACGTTGCGGTCGTGCTCGAAGATCGACGCGCGACGTACGTTGCCGAACAGATCGGCCCGATCGATCTCGAGGCTCGAGTAGTCGCGCCACACCTCGGGGTGCCCGATCTTCGGCGTGAAGGAGTCGAGCTTCGCGAGAGCGCGCTCGCGGGTCTCGGCGGTCATCCACTCGAGTTCGGTGATGCTCTGCCGGTACGCCTCGATGAGGTTTGCGACCAGCTCGTCCATCGCGGCCTTCGCCGTCGGCGGGTAGTGCCGCTCGACGTAGACCTTGCCGATCGCCTCGCCCAGCGCGCCCTCGGTGAGCGAGACGCCGCGCTTCCAGCGCTCACGCATCGTGGGGACGCCGGTGAGCTCTGTGCCGTAGAACGAGAAGTTCTCCTGCACGAGGTCGTCGGTCAGGTACGGTGCCGCGGCATGCACGACCTTGGCCCGCAGCCACGCCTTCCAGTCGTCCAGACGCTCGGGAGTCAGCAGCGATCCGAGCCCCTCGAAGAAGCTGGGCTGCGAGACGACGACCTCGTCGAAGGCCGCGGGGTTCGACGGTGAGACGGCTTCGCGCCAGGGAGCCAGGTCGACGCCGGTGAGAGCCTGCAGCTCGTCCCAGGTCTTGAGGTTGTAGGTGGTGACGGCGTCGCGGCTGCGCACGTTGTCCCAGTGGTGGCCCGCGAGATCGGTCTCGAGCGCGATCGCACGGTCGGCCTCCGCCGCAGCATCCGCGACGCCGGCGAGGCCCAGCAGCCGCTCGAGGTGTGCGCGGTACGCAGCCCGGGTCTCGGCGAACGTGTCGAGGCGGAAGTAGCTCTCGTCCGGCAGCGACAGACCGGCCTGCACGAGCACCGGAACGTAGCGCTCCGGGTCGCCGGGATCTCCGTCGACGTAGAGGCCGATCACGGATGCGCGACCGTCGCGGTCGTAGGTGCCCACGGTGCGCAGGAACGCCGGTACGCCGTCGATCGCGTCGATCTCGGCAAGGGTGTCGGCCAGCGGGGCCACACCGGCGGCGTCGATGCGCTCGGTGTCCATGAAACTCGCGAACAGGTCGCCGATCTTGCCGGCGAGCGTGCCCTCTGCGGCATCCTGCGACTCTTCGATGATCGCGCGGACGTCTTTCTCGGCCTGCTCGGCGAGCAGGTGGAACGAGCCCCACCGCGCCTTGTCGCCCGGGATCTCGGTGCGGGCGAGCCAGGCGCCGTTCACGTGGCGATACAGGTCGTCCTGGGGGCGGATGTCGGAGCTGAACTCGTCAAGGGCGAGGCCAACGGGAAGAACGTCAGTCATGCGCCCAGCCTATGACCCGCCTCCCCCATCGTGTCCACAACCGCCGTCACACCGGGGCGGGAACCGGGGCGGGAACCACTCCGAACGGGAGCATCACATTCATGCGGAAACCCTCGTCCGTGCGCTCGGCGAACACCTCGCCACCATGGGCGCGCGCGAGACCGCGGGCGATGGACAGACCGAGACCTGCCCCTGATGCCACAGTGTCCCGCTCGACGGTCGCCGTGCGGGCGGTGTCCTCGCGCCAACCGACGTCGAACATGCGGTCGAGATCTTCCACGGCGACACCGGCGCCGTGATCGAGGATGCCCAGCACGAGCCGGTGCCGGTCGAGCTCCGTGGCCGAGACGACGATCTCGGTGCCGCGCGGGGCGTGCCTGATCGCGTTGGTCAGCAGATTCACGATGATCCGTCCGAGGTGGTGCGGGTCCGCCCAGAGGACATGTCCGGCGACCCCCCGCTCGACGATGCGCACCTCATGGCTCGCCGCCGCGGCCGCGACGTCGGCGACGGCGTCCGACACCACATCGAGCAGCTCCACCTGCTGCGTCCGCAGCTGGACGGCCCCCGAGGTCAGCTTGGACAGCTCGAACAGGTCGTCGACCATGCGACTCATCGTCTCGACCTGCACTCGCACCTGGCCGGCGAAGCGCTCCGGAGCATCGGCCGCCCCCTCCTCGATCGACTCGGCGAGCGCACGCACCGCGGTGAGCGGAGTCCGCAGATCATGCGAGATCCAGGCGAAGAACCGTCGTCGCGCCGAGTCGAGGCGCTCCAGCTCAGCGTTCGCGGCATCCACCTTCGCCGATACATCGGCCAGCTGCACCGAGAGGTCGTTCAGCTCGCGGGAGCCGACGTGCTCTGCGACGATCACGTCGCCGCGTCCGACCTGCCCGAGCGAGGCGGAGAAGCGCTCGAACGACGACCGCATGGCCCTGGCCACGGCCCAGGCCGTCGCCAGACCGAGGACGAGCGATA
Source organism: Microbacterium sp. MYb54 (assembly GCF_002979515.1). Lineage (GTDB taxonomy): Bacteria > Actinomycetota > Actinomycetes > Actinomycetales > Microbacteriaceae > Microbacterium. The sequence goes on from NZ_PCPA01000013.1 coordinate 64,707, forward strand.
CCCCGATCACGACGAGGAGTACGGTCAGGTCGTGCGTGGAGATGTACATCTCGACCGCGATCGCGACGACCGAGGCCGCCATCGTGATGATCCCCGCACTGGCGACGAGCATCAACTGCACCCGGATCGAGCGTCGTCGGAGCACGCGCAGCAGACCGAGCACGAGCGCGGCCACGCAGACGGCGGCGACCAGACAGGTCAGCACGATCAGCAGGATGTCGCCACCGCCGAGCATGATCATGAGCGGTCCCCCTCTGTGGAGAAGCGGTACCCGACACCCCACTCGGTGCGCAGGTGGATCGGATCGCGCGGGTCTTCCTCGATCTTCTCCCGCAGCCGTCGCACATGGACCGTGACCGTCGATGCCTCACCGAAGCTCCATCCCCAGGCTTCGCGGAGGATCTCCTCGCGCCCGAGCGGGCGCCCCTCGTTGCGCACGAGGAAGAAGAGCAGGTCGTACTCGCGACCGGTGAGGACGATCTCGTCGCCACGGACCCACACTCGACGGCGGAGCGGATCGATCGTGAAGACCCCCGCCCGAACCTCGCCCACCGCGGCCTGGACGACCTGCGAGCGGCGTACCAGTGCCCCCACACGCATCAGCAGCTCACGCAGTGAGAAGGGCTTCGCGAGGTAGTCGTCGACGCCGAACTCGAAGCCGTCGATGCGGTCCTCCACCTGGCCGAGGGCGGTGAGCATCATGATCGGAACGTCGGAATACGAGCGCAGGTCACGGCACAGCTCGTCGCCGCTGATGCCAGGCAGCATCCGGTCGACGATCACCACATCGGGGATGCTGTCCCGCAGCGCCGTCCGCGCCGACACCCCGTCGCCGAAGCTCGACACCGCGTACCCGTTGGCCCGAAGATAGGCCCCCACTGCTTCCCTGACGGTGGGGTCGTCTTCGACCACGACGACTTCGGTTGCCTCCTGCATGGGGTCGACACTAGTCGCGCGATCCGCGCCACGGCCGGGTTCCTTACGTTCCTGAAAGGTCTTCCCCACCGCCGCCCGTGTCTTCGTAGCGTTCTTCGAAGTGCGATCCGCCGCGGCATACGTCGCTCCGGGAAAACGGACGCACACACAGTGAACAGGAGAACCTCATGCGCAAGATCGCTCTCGCCGCCACCGCGGCCCTCACCCTCGCCCTCGCCCTGTCGGCGTGCAGCTCGCCCGCCGCGACCGAGGACACCAAGCCCTCCTCGTCGGCGTCGCAGAGCGCTGACGACAGCGCCACGACGACCATGACCGAGAAGACCGGTGAGTTCACGGGCCTGAACGAGAAGAAGGTCTCCGGCACCGTCACCGTGACCGACGACGAGATCGCCCTGTCCGAGTTCTCCTCCGACGAGGGCCCCGACCTGCACGTCTACCTCACGAACGGCACGGATGAGGCAGCGGTGACGGCGGGCATGCTCGTCGACGCCGTCTCATTCGACACCGCAACCCAGACCTTCACCCTCGACGGCGTCGACACGTCGAAGTACACCCACGTCGTGATCCACTGCGACAAGGCGAAGGCCGTGTTCGGAGCAGCAGAACTCTCATGACCGGATCGCGACCCGCAGGCACCCTGGCCCTCTCGCTGCTCGGCGGCGGGGCCAGGGTGGCGGTCGGAGTGCTCTGGCTGATCGAGGGCATTCTGAAGTACCGGGCCGGATTCGGGGCGGCCGACATCGAGCTGGTGGCGCAGAGCACGGAGGGGAACCCTCGGGTGCCGTGGTTCTTCGAGCCGCTCGGGTCGTTCATGGGGATGGCACCAGAGCTGTTCGGTGTGGTGATGCCCGCTCTCGAGGTCGCTCTCGGGCTGCTGCTGGTCGCGGGACTCCTGACCAGGATCACCGCCTTCCTGTCGATCGGGACGCTGATGCTCTATTGGAGCGCGGATCAGCTGATCTCCCAGTACCCGGCGATGGTCGTGCTCTCAGCCGTCGTACTCCTCCTCCCCGCCTCCGGGCGGTTCGGGGTGGATGGATGGCTGCGCGCGCGCCGGGCGCGGAAGACAGACGACTTCGGGCCTGTGGGAGGCCTGAAGCGGCCGACGGGCTGAGCCCGTCGGAGGGGACACGGTTTCCGTCGGGTGGGGGCCCGGCTGGAACCGCGTCAGCCGCGGCGTCGTGCGCGCAAGCGCCGGCGTCGCGGCTGTTCGACTGGGGTGGGCTGGGGCCGCGCGGCTCGACGCTCGGCCCAGGCAGCCACCTCGTCGTCGACGTCACGGGGAGACGTGACGACGGGTGGGCCGCCCTGAAGCTGGCGCCGCGCCTCGCGCACCCGCTTGTTGAAGTCTTCGAGGACATCGCGCACATCGGACTCGCGGCCGAGCAGGTCGAGCTGATCGTTCAGCTCACGGTCCTCGGTGCGCAGCAGGATGGCAGGCGGTCCGAGACCGGTCAGGTTCTCGGTCTCGATCTTGCGGCGGATCCACCAGTCCGGATCGTGATGGGTGCCGAGTCCCTCGATGGGCTTGCCGGCACCTGGCAGGTCGTCGAAATCGCCCCGGCGGATCGCCACCTGGATGGCGGTCTCGATGAAGGCGGCACGATCGACAGCAGCGGCGATCCCTGGCGGCGTACCCGACTCCTCACCGCCGTCGGTGTTCTCGCCGCTCTCGCCGCTCTCGCTGTTCTGCTTGCTCGCGAGATACCGCGCAGCCGCTTCGCGGGGATCCGTCATGATGCACCTCCTTGGCATCCGAGTTCCCCTCCACCCTACGACGGCGTCGAGACGGGCCGGCGAGGTCGGCGCCAGGTCATAGGCTCGGAGGATGAGCGCGCGCCCCTCACTCAACCGAGAGATCCTGCGCCTCGCCGTCCCCGCGCTCGGTGCACTGATCGCCGAACCCGCGTTCCTGATCGTGGATGCCGCGCTCGTCGGTCATCTCGGCACGACGCCGCTCGCCGGGCTCGGCATCGCGGGCGCGGTGCTGCAGACGATCGTCGGGCTGATGGTCTTCCTCGCCTACTCGACCACCCCGGCGGTCGCCCGCCGCTTCGGCGCAGGGCAACCGGGCGAAGCCGTCTCGGTCGGCGTCAACGGAATGTGGCTCGCACTCGGGCTCGGTGCCGTGCTCGCCGTGATCGGAGCCGTCTCCTCGCCGTGGCTGGTGTCGTTGTTCGGCGCGAGCGATGCCGTCGCCGCCCAGGCGAACGAGTACCTCGTCATCTCGATGTGGGGGCTACCGGCGATGCTCATCGTGTTCGCCGCGACCGGGCTGCTGCGCGGCATGCAGGACACGATGACGCCGCTGTGGATCGCAGGACTCGGCTTCGGCGCCAATGCCCTGCTCAACTGGCTGTTCATCTACGGACTCGGATGGGGCATCGCCGGCTCCGCCGCCGGTACCGTGACCGCGCAGTGGGGCATGGTCGCCGCTTACGCTCTGGTCGTACGTCGCCTCGCCAACCGCCACAGCGCCTCGCTACGTGCGCAGCGCGCCGGGATCCGCAGCACCGCAACCTCGGGCGGGTGGCTGTTCCTGCGCACCGTGAGTCTGCGCGTCGCGCTGCTCGCGACGGTGGGGATCGCGACGGGCATCGGCACCGAGGAGCTGGCCGGATGGCAGATCGTGTTCACGATCTTCTCCGCGGCCGCCTTCGCCCTCGACGCGCTCGCGATCGCGGCCCAGGCCCTCATCGGCAAGGAACTCGGGGCCGGCGACGAGCAGCAGGTGCACCGCGTGCTGGCGCGTACCGTCGCGTGGGGGGCCTGGTTCGGCGTGGTCGTCGGGGGTCTGATCGCCGCGTCGTCCGGCGTACTCGGAATCGTCTTCACCGGCGACCCCGAGATCGCGGCGCTCGTGCAGCCGGCACTGCTCGTGCTCGCGATCGCCCAGCCGATCGCCGGCGTCGTCTTCGTGCTCGACGGGGTGCTCATGGGCGCGAACGACGCCCGCTACCTCGCGATCGCCGGCGGCCTCAACCTGGTGCCGTTCCTGCCTGCCCTGTGGATCATCGCCGCGACGGGGGTCGACGGCACTGCAGGGCTCGTCTGGCTCGCGGTCGCCTTCTTCGGCGTCTATCTGCTCGCACGACTCGGCACCCTGGGGTGGCGTGTGCGGTCCGGGCGTTGGCTCGCTGCCACGGTCTGACACCGCTGCCCTTCCTCTACAGGCACCTCCTCCACAGGCACCGTCGAGAACGAGTTCTCCACATCCCCTGGATTCCGCGGAATACTACGTCGCTGCCCCCTGGCGCCCTCGACGATGATCGGGGGACACTGAAGGGATGTTGGGGATGACGGAACCACTGGTCTGGACCTTGATCGGCGTTGTCGCCGCAGGCATGTTCGGCACGATCACGCTGATCTCGACGATGTTTCTGCGCACGATGCAGAACGGTTTCGATGGGGTGCGCACCGAGATGCGGAACGAGTTCGCCAGCGTGCGCACCGAGATGCGGAACGAGTTCGCGAATGTACGGACCGAGATCGGGGCGGTGCACGAGCGAATCGATCACCTGGATCGCGACGTCAACGCGATCTACCGTCACCTGTTCGGCATCGACCGCGGGTGACCGGCGCCGACCGGGTCAGGCGCTCTCGAGCTCCGCGATCACGATCTTCTTCATGTGCATCAGGGCCTGGATCTGATCGGGTCGCTGCTGCAGCAGGTCGAGGCCGGCGGGGATCACCTGCCAGCTGACGCCGAACCGGTCCTTGCACCAGCCGCACGCCTCGGACTCCGGCACGGCCGACAGCGCCTGCCAGTAGTGGTCGATCTCCGCTTGGTCGGCGCACTCGATCACGAAGGAGATCGCCTCGTTGAAGGTGAAGGGCGGTCCGCCGTCGATGCAGCCGAACCGTGTGCCGTTCAGAGTGAACTCGCCGTTGATCACCTTCCCCGACATCCCCTCGAAGTGCTCGCTGAGGTTCTCGTCCGGATAGAAGGTGACGCTGTCGATCGACGAGTTCGGGAACACCGAGACGTAGTAGTCCATCGCCTCCTGCGCGCTGTCGACGAACCAGAGATACGGACGGATGGGTGTGACGCCTGCCATGTCGGCCTCCTCGATCGGCACTCACGCTACGCTCGCGTTCACCGTCTGTCGAGAGGGTCTCGGCGCGGACTCAGGCCGCGTATCTCCGGCACCACTCGTACATGATCACGGCAGCCGCGGCGCTGGCGTTGATCGAGCGCGTCGAGCCGTATTGCGTGATCTCGATGTGGGCGGAAGCGGCGGCGAGCGCTTCGGCGGAGAGCCCCGGCCCCTCCTGGCCGAACAGCAGCACGCAGCGCTGCGGCAGGTCGGCCTTGTCGACGGGCACTGCGCCGTCGACGTTGTCGACCGCGATGATCGGAAGCTCTTCGGCCGCGGCCCATGCGGCGAACGTCTCGACGTCTTCGTGGTGCACGACGTGCTGGTAGCGGTCGGTGACCATGGCCCCGCGCTTGTTCCAGCGCCGGCGACCGATGATGTGCACGGTGTCGGCGAGGAAAGCGTTGGCGCTGCGCACGATCGACCCGATGTTCATGTCGTGCTGCCAATTCTCGATCGCCACGTGGAACGGATGCCGCTGCGTGTCGAGGTCGGCGACGATCGCCTCCATCCGCCAGTAGCGGTAGCGGTCGATCACGTTGCGGGTGTCGCCCGCCGCGAGGAGCTCCGGGTCGTACTGCTCCCCGGCCGGCCATTCCTCCTCGCCACCGGGCCAGGGACCGACCCCGTACCCGGGCTGGGCGATCGAACCCGTGTTCACCGGCTCCGCCGGAGCGTCGGGGTTCGTGCTCTGCGGCGCGGCGTCATCCATCCCGCCAAGCTATCGCCGCGACGCACCCGCTCCCGCCGCGACCCCTGCGGCTGCACTCGGGAATCGACCTGCCGAGATATTTAGGTAGACCGAAAAATACGCTACGGTTTCGGTGTGCCTAAAAATTCCTCGCTCCCGATGACGACTGCCGCCGCTCCGCCCGCCCGCGCCCCGCGCAGCCTGTGGCTGCTCGGTCCCGCCCTCGTCGCGGGCGTCGCCTACCTCGACCCCGGCAACGTCGCCAGCAACATGACGGCCGGGGCCCAGTACGGATACCTGCTGGTGTGGGTCGTGCTCGCCGGCAACGTGATGGCGTGGCTGATCCAGTACCTCTCCGCGAAGCTGGGCGTCGTCACGGGGCAGAGCCTCCCCGAGGTGCTGGGCGCACGGCTGAAGCGGCCCTGGGCCCGCCGCGCCTACTGGCTGCAGGCAGAGCTCGTCGCGATGGCCACCGACCTGGCCGAGGTCATCGGCGGCGCGGTAGCCCTGAACCTGCTGTTCGACGTGCCGCTGCTGCTGGGCGGCGTGATCACCGGCGCCGTCTCGATGATCCTGCTCACGGTGCAGAGCCGCCGCGGCGCACGCCCGTTCGAGTTCGTGATCATCGGGCTGATGGCGATCATCACGATCGGATTCGTCGCGGGCGTGTTCGACGTGCCGCCGGACCCGGCAGGGGTCCTCGGCGGAATGGTTCCTCGTTTCGAAGACACCGGCTCCGTCCTGCTGGCAGCATCCATCCTCGGCGCGACGATCATGCCGCATGCGATCTACGCGCACTCCTCTCTCGCCCGCGACCGCTTCGGCGCCACGACCGCTCACGCCGGCGACGAGGCCGTGCGCACCGAGACCTCGCGTATCCGTCGTCTGCTCACGGCCACCCGTTGGGACGTCTCGATCGCCATGGTGATCGCCGGGTCCGTGAACCTGTGCATCCTGCTTCTCGCCGCCGCGAACCTCGCCGGCGTCGAGGGCACCGACTCCCTGGAGGGCGCGCACGCCGCACTCGCCGCCGGGCTCGGACCGGTCGTGGCGACCTTCTTCGCCGTGGGTCTACTCGCCTCGGGCCTGGCTTCGACCTCGGTGGGCGCCTACGCGGGCGCGGAGATCATGCACGGCCTGCTGCACGTGCGCATCCCGCTGCTCGTGCGCCGACTGGTCACGCTGATCCCCGCACTCGTGATCCTGGGCATCGGCTTCGACCCGACGCTCGCCCTGGTCCTCAGTCAGGTGGTGCTCTCGTTCGGCATCCCGTTCGCGCTGATTCCCCTGGTCGTGCTCACCGCGCAGCGGCGCACGCTCGGCACCTGGGTCAACCGACGGTGGACGACAGCGGCGGGAATCCTCGCCTCCGTGCTGTTGATCGCGCTCAACGGCGCCCTGCTCTGGCTGGTGCTGACGGGAGCCTGAGCCCGGATAGGCTCGATGCATGTCTGCTGAGAACGCCCGCCGCAACATCCGCATCCTCACCTGGATCGGCTTCGCGACGGGCGTGATCGGCGGCCTGCTGATCGCGTTCCCGAACGTCATCGGCCTCGCGAGCCCCTGGGTGCAGCTCGCACTCGGCGTCGCCACCCTCGTCCTGGCGTTCCGAGCACGCAAGATCGGGATGACCGAGATCGAAGGGTTCGACGGCCGGCTCTCGCTGGCCGCCGCCCTCCTCGGGTTCCTCGTCCTGTTCTTCGCGGGTCAGGCCGCGTTCATCATCCTGACCACCCTGGGCTGACCCCGGCCTACGCGGTGACGAATCCCGTCACCAGGTAGAGCACGAACGACAACCCGGCGGCGATGCCCGCATAGGGCAGGATCGCGAGCATCAGGTTGATCGGCTTGATGCCGATCGAACGCGACGCGAGGATGATGCCGTCGCCGTACAGGCAGGTGGTGCTGCCGAGCGCGGCGCCGGAGAACACCGCGGCACCCGCGAGGATCGGATCGGCTCCGAGAGCGAGCGCCAGCGGGAGGACGACCGGGGTGATCACCGCGGCGAGGTCCCAGAACGAGCCGGTCGCGTACGCGTAGATGCCGCACACGGCGAACACGATCGCCGGGAGCAGTGCCGGGGTGAGCACGGGCTCGGTGACCTGGATCACGAACTCCGCGAGCTGGAGGGCGATGTTCATCTCCTGCACCATGAACGCCAGCACCGTGAGGATCATCACGAACAGCATGCTCTCGATACCCTCGAGCGCGGCGTCGAGCACCCCGCGGATGCTGAGCCGACGCTGCACGAGCACGATCACGATCGTCACGGCGAGCGACGCAGCGGTACCGGCCACGACGTTGGCGTTCGTGGCGATCGTGACGCCGACGAGCACGGCCATGGCGATCAGGAAGCCCCACGGCTGCGGTTTGCGGTCTGTCTCGGTCGAGGTCGCGAGGGCTGTGGCGACCCGCTGGGCGGTCGAACCGTCGGGGTCGTCGGCCTTCAGCTCGGCCAGGAGCGCCACACCCTCGGCCCGTCGCTCGTCGTCGGTCGTGCCGAGGGGGAACACGTCGCCGTCACGCTCCGTGCGGATCGCGTCACGCTTGATCACACCCAACTTCGGCAGCCAGCCGATGCTCATCAGGAGTGCGACCGCCAGCGCCGCCCACCCGAAGAAGATGAACGGGATCGCCTGCAGGTAGGCGCCGAAGCCGGTGCCGCCGACTGTGACGCCCTGCGCCTCGAACAGCCCGGAGAAGAAGAGAGCCCAGGTCGAGACGGGAATCAGCACGGCGATCGGCGCGGCCGTCATCTTCATGATCGCGCCGAGCTGCGTACGCGGCACGCGGTAGCGGTCGGTGACCTGCTTCATCGACGTGCCGGTGGTGAGCACGTTCAGGTAGTCGTCGACGAACAGCACGACCGACAGCAGGAAGGTCAGCACCATCGACTTGCGACGGGAGGTCACGAACCGTTCGGCCCAGTTCGCGAAGTCGGTGACGATACCCGACTTCTCGAACAACATCATCAGGATGCCGAACAGCGCGACGATCAGCAGGAGCCACTGCGCGGTCTCGTTGGACAGCGCCTTGCCGGTGTACTCGACCCAGACGTCGAAGCCGCCCCAGCCACCGAGGAGCAGTGCCCCGGCGACGGTGCCGCAGAACAGGGCGAAGAGGGTTCGCCTGGTGGCGACCGCGACGATCAGGATCACCACGATGGGGAGGAGCGCGAGAGCGCCGAATTCAGGCATGGAAGTCACCTCAGTGTGAAGGGAGCGAGTGTGGAGGAGGGGTGCGGGCGAGCCGGGGGTCAGGGCTCGGACCCGCCGACGACCGTCGCCTGTACGGGCAGGTCGGGGAGGTCGTCAGGAGAGACGTGCAGCGGGTTCTCCGCCCACACGGCGTAGTCGGCCCGGAACCCCGGAGCGATGCGACCGAGGTCGGCATCACCCTGGGCTCGGGCGGCGCCCACGGTGTAGCCGTGCAGCGCCTGGTAGGGGGTGAGCACCTGGTCGGGCTCGAACACGGGGGCGCCGGGATCGCCCGGGCGGCGGCGCAACATCGACCACGCGAGGCCGATGCGGGCGTCGTTCTGCGCGATGGGCCAGTCGGATCCGAGGGCGAGGGTCGCTCCGGCCTCCCAGTAGTCGCGCACACGCCAGGCACGGGCGGCGCGCACGGGCCCGAGTCGGTGCGACCAGTCGTCCGAGCCGTCGGCCTTGCGCCACTGCATGTGCAGGGGCTGCATCGAGGCGGTTATCCCGGCCGCGGCGATGCGCGCGACATCACGGTCGGTGGTCGTCTCGAGGTGCTCGATGCGGTGCGGCGCCCCTGAGGCGCTGCGCACTCCGGCCGCGAGATACGCGTCGACGACTTCCCCGACGGCCCGGTCACCGATCGCGTGCGTCGCGACCTGGAACCCGGCTTCGGCGTATCGCCGCACGGTGCGGCCGTACGCCGCGGCATCTTTCCAGAACGGCTCCAGGCCCTCACCGGCTGAGTCGGGCTCGTGCAGCCATGCGGTTCCGGTCTCGACCACGCCGTCGGCATAGAGCTTGACCACTCCACCGCGCCACCGGTCGCCGCGCCGGTCGCGCATCGCGAGGTTCGCGGCCGTACGCTCCTCGTCGAACCCGGGCTCGTGGTCGATGGCCGAGACGATGCGGATCGGGAGCCCTGGCCCCTGCTCCAGAGCGGCGAGCAGTTCGAGCGTGGCGAAGCCGCCGTCCATGATCGTGCCGCCGGTGAGGCCGGAGCCACGCAGTCCGCGCAGCAGCTCATGCCCGACGGCGAGGGTCTGATCGCGCGTCAACGCCGGGGCGCTCAGCCGTACGGGCTCGTAGGCGCCGAGCTCGCGCAGCTCCCCGGTCGGGCGGCCATCGGCATCGATGACCACGCACGACGAGTCTTCGAACTCGCGCGCGCCGGTGATGCCCGCGCGCGCAAGGCCGGCGCGGCTGGCGAGGGCGGTGTGGCCGTCGAACACGATCAGCAGCGCCGGGAGCCCGCGCACCGCATCGTCGATCGCGGCCGCCGTCATCGGCAGGTCGTGGAACACGTCGTAGTCGAGGTTCCAGCCGCGCACCCACGGATCGGCGTCTTCGGCGAGCGCGCGATCGGCTTCGGCACGAAGCGCTGCGAGAAGCGCTGTTCCCGTGGTGAGCCCGCCCAGGTCGATCCCGGCCGTCAGCTCGATCCCCTGGATCGGGTGCAGGTGCGCATCGATGAGCCCTGGCGTCACAGCGGCACCGCTGAGATCGTGCACGACCGTGCGGGGTCCGCGCAGCTCGCGGACCAGTGCGTCGTCGCCCACGGCGAGGAAGCGGCCGTCGCGCACTGCGAAGGCGGTGGCGTGCGGGCGGCGCGGGTCCATCGTCACCACGTGCGCGCCGGTGACAATGGTGTCGGCGTCGAAACCGGTCATGGGCTGTACCTTCGTCGGTATTGACTCATTCGGTATTGAAAGAGTTTCAATAAAATACCAGACGCCTGAGCAGAATCGAGCACGATGACGAAATCTCCGCGCAGCGTCGGCCGACCGTCGACGCAGGTGCTCACCGAAGAGCGCATCCTGAAGGCCGCCTTCACGCTCAGCGCGCAGCGCACCCCGCGCCAGTTCACGATGACCGCACTCGCGGAATCGCTGGGCGTTCGCACCTCGGCGCTCTATCACCACTTCGCGAACCGCGACGCGGTGATCCGGGCGATGCGCGGGCAGGTCAGCCGCGCGCTCGTCTCCCCCGTGCTGCACGAGATGTCCGTCGAGGACGCACTCCTCACGTGGGCGCACAGCTACCGCGACGCCGCGATCGCCGCGCCGGAGGCAATGGTCATGCTCGCGACCTCGCCGATCGACGCCGACGAGGGCTCGTTCGCCGACTACGAGCAGATTGCCCGCCTGCTCAGCGACGACGGCTGGCCGACCGACACGATCGTCGACGCCATCGTGGCTCTGGAGTCGTTCATCATCGGCTCCGCCCTCGACGCCCTCGCCCCCGCGGACAACATGGCCCCCGGAGAGCTCGCGCCGCAGTTCCCGACCTTCGCCGAGGCCGAGACCGCCCGTGCGCGCCTCAGCACGGACCCTGCCCGCCGCACGTTCGAGATCGGGGTACGGGCGCTCATCCACGGACTCACCTCGTGGGCGCGCGAGCGCACCACGTAGGCTGGACCGGTGGCATCCCCTGCAGCTGACGACTACCTGAAGACCGTCTACGCGCACACCGAGTGGCAGGACGCACCGATCACTCCCTCGGTGCTCGCCGCGAAGCTCGGCATCGCCCCGTCGTCTGTCACCGAGATGGTGAAGAAGCTCGCCGCCGCCGGCCTCGTCTCGCACGTGCCCTACGGTGCGGTGCGACTGACGGATGCCGGCACCGTCCGCGCTCTCGCCATGGTGCGCCGGCACCGCTTGGTCGAGACCTGGTTGGTGCAGGAGTTCGACTACGGCTGGGACGAGGTGCACGACGAGGCCGAAGTGCTCGAGCACACCATCAGCGACCGGCTGCTGGAGGGCATAGACGCACGCCTCGGACGCCCGCGCTTCGACCCGCACGGCGACGCGATCCCCGATGCCGAAGGTCACATCGAGCGCGTGCCGTTCGTACTGCTCGCCGATGCACCTGTCGGGCACGTCGGTCGGGTGCTACGGGTGAGCGACCAGGACCCGGAGGTGCTCCGCGCCGTCGAAGCCGCAGGGATCGCCGTGGGCGTCGAGGTCGAAGTGACCGCAGGCGGCTTCTCGATCGGCGGCACCGAGGCCGAGGTCGCGCACGCCGCCGACGCGATCTGGCTCACCGCCTGACCCGATATGAAGCGGCCGCCCCTGTCTCTTTTTCGGGTGCCGATCTCCTAGGGTTGAATCCAAACCGGGGGGTTGGTTCATGTCACAGGATTTCAGCATCACGCAGTTGGTGCTGTCGACGCAGCGCACGGAGCTCGAGGTCTCGGCACGTGAACTCGAGCTGAAGATGAGCACTGCCCACGCCGCTGACACCGGCGTGCAGGCACCGGTCGGCCGCACGTCACTGAGGGAGATGCTGGAGGGCGCCATCGGGGAAACTCATGCGCTGGTGCAGATCGCTCAGGACGACGTGCAGAAGATCGCCGGCCGACTGCTGACGCTGGAGACGCAGACCGCGGACCTCGACCTGCGCCTCGGCGCCGGTTGGGAAGATCTTCCGCTGTGACCACCTCGCCCAAGGGCTATCCGTTCGAGCGCATCGAGTACGACGAGGGGCAGATGAACAGCCTCCACGGGCACCTCGAAGATGCGGCCGACGAGGTCTCGTCGATGCAGCTCGTGCTGCGCAACGTGACCGACAACCTCGAAGGACGAGGGCAGGCGCTCGAACTGGCGAAGGTCATGGCGGGCGATGTCGCTGCCGCATTCGAGTCTCCGGCCGCCCGCATCCGTCGCATCAAGGGCATCCTCCTCGCCTACGGTCAGGGCGCTGAGGAGCACGGGGGCCGCGCGAATCAGCTGATGGAGTCGGTCACCGAGGCTCAGACCGCTGTCGCCACGGCCGACGCCAGCCTCGCGGATGCTCAGGGCGAACTGAGCACCTGGGAGCGTAGCGATGACTACGATGCGTGGAGCTCCGGCCAAGACGTGACCACGCCACCCCGGACCCTGCATGCTCGCGACGAGCGCTTTCGCGAAGCCGTGCAGACCGCGCAGACCGGCAACGCCGTCGCGGCATCCGACCTCGAAGACGCATGGGCGGCGTGGGAGCGTGCGTTCGAGTCATGGGACGACGCCTATGCCCGCGCCGTCGCGGCTCTCGCGAGCGTCGACGAGAACTACGTGTCCGCAGCGGACGCCGCCACCCTCGCCTCTCTGTCCGACGCCGACTCACCCGCCGAGGTAGCGGCGATCTGGAACTCCCTCACCGATGCGCAGAAGGAGCACTACCTCGAGGCGTATCCCGGGTTCATCGGGAACCTCGAGGGCGTGCCGTATGAGTACCGGATCGCGGCGAACGTGAAGACCATGTTCGATGCGCATGCCATTGACTGGGGGGGGAGCCGCGGGATACGGAGCTCGACGTTCTTCTTGAGGAGTTTCGCCGCGGTGGCGTGCCCGTCTCTCTCAATCTGTTCGACAAGAACCAGGCGACAGCCGCGATGCTGTATGTGGACGGGTTCAAGTATGCCGAGGGTTCCTTCACCGACCCGCTCTCCGGGGTGACGAACGTCAATGTTCTGCTCGGCGGAATGATGTCGGAGGTGAACCAGCTCAGCGATTGGGGAGAGACGTCCCTCGACCTCAACAAGCGCATCACTAACGATGGCGGGTTGGGTGCCACGATCGTATAGTTCGGCTACGACACCCCGAACCTGGCGACAGTCAGCAGCATGGATCAGGCTGTCACGGGCGCGGAGACACTGACGCCATTCCTTCGAGGACTCGATCAGGCGGCTCCGCACGATGCCGTCACCACGGTAGTCGGCCATTCCTACGGCAGCACCACCGCGTTTCTCGCGGTCGGCAGCGCCAACGACAATCTGGGCGTGGACAACCTGATCGCCATCGGCTCGGCGGGACTCACTGATCGCGCTCTCGGTGATGACCCCGACGCGCGCGTCGACTACGCCGGCACGAACATCTACGCATCGACATCGCCAGAGGACTTCTGGGCACGGAAAGGACGTTGGGCTCCGGAGAACCCGTTCGCCTGGGGAGCACACGCCATCGATCCGGGCAGCCTCGACGGCGCGGTATCGTTCGACACCAACGGCGGCTTTGCGCCGAATCTCGACGGCACCGCACCCACGGCGCAGCACCACGACGGTGAGCCACTGCTGCAGACCCCCGGGCACGGAACGCACGACGAAGGGGACTTCCCCATCGGGTCGACCGGCCATCCTGGCGGGTACCTTCAAGAAGGGTCCGAATCGTTCGCGAACATCGTGAACATCATCGGGACGGGTAGCCCGCTGACGACACCGGACGGATACGGAAGCGATGATTGGTGGCTGTGGTGATCCGACGTAGGCACACCCGCAGGCGAGCGCTGGGAGTTCTCGCACTGACTTTGACAGGAGTGATGATCATGACCGGTTGTGACAACGCGGACCCCGTCCCGGCAGGAGAAGCACTCTATGCAGACGCCGAGCAGACGTACATGGACTACCGGGAATTCGTGAACGGTGTGCAATCGGTGCTGTCCACCGACCCCTGGATCGTGGGCCAGGTCGGCGATTACGGCATGCAACCCGATCAATGCGACAACGGCAACGGGTACCAGTTCAATCTGGGGCGGCGACTCACGATGGAACTTGCGGATCGCGAACAGAACGCGGATGCCATCGAGCAATACCTCACCGACGCCGGCATGACGCCCAGCCGCCGTACCCTCGGTGAAGGATCCGACTCACTCGTCCAGATCGCCGTCGCCGATGAACGCGGCTTCGAACTGCTCCTGATCGAGTTCGGCAAGAACGGCAACGCCCTCATCTCCGCCGCCACCGCTTGCCGCCCCGGAAACGCCCACGATCTCTCTGACATGCTCTTCGGCGACATCTACTTCCTCGGCGACTACCTCCCCACCGACGTCGAGTCCCCGACCGATCCGCTGTTCTTCGGCATCACTCCCGGCGATCCGCAGTTCGTCCGCGACACCCCTGCACCGACCGAGACACCCGCGCCCTAGTTGTGACGTCCACGCAACTCGTTGAGCCTGCGAGATCGGTGATCACGTGAGAACGACCACGAGAAGCAGACGACGTGCGAGTGCAGTGCTCGCAGTGATGGGAGTGATCATCATGACCGGCTGCACAGTGAGCGGACCCGCCCCCCAGGGACAGGCACTGTTCAACGAGGCCGAGGAGAACTATCTCCGCTATCGCGGGTTCGTGAACGAGCTGCAGACGACACTGGCCGACGAGGACTGGAAGATCGGCCAGCTCGGCGTCTACGGCATGCAGCCGGTCGAATGCGACGGTGACGACCAGTACCGGTTCGATCTGAACCGCAGCATCGAACTAGACGGCGCCCAACGCGAGGCCTATGCCGACTCGGTCGAAGAGTTTCTCACGGACAACGATATGACGCCCCAGCGGCGCGTGCTCGGTGAGGATGGCCAAGAGGGACAACTCATCCAACTCACGGTGCGCGACGAAGGCGACTTCTCGCTTCTGCTCGTCGAGATCCGACAGGACGGGCGGGTCAGGATCGCCGCAGAAACCGCGTGCTGGCCCGGCGATCGCGATGAGCTCAGCGAACTGCTCTTCCACGGCGAGCGACTCGGCGAGGGGTACCTCCCCACCGATGTCGAGTCCCCGACCGATCCGCTGTTCTTCGGGATCACCCCCGGCGACCCGCAGTTCGTCCGCGACACCCCTGCACCGACCGAGACACCCGCTCCCTAGCTCCCTCCGCAACACGGTCAGGTGCGCGTCGCCTGCGGCCTCTAGGCTGTGCACATGGCACAACGTGACGACATCGAATGCTGGCTCACCGACATGGACGGCGTGCTCGTCCATGAGAACGACGCCATCCCCGGAGCATCCGAGCTGCTCGCCGGATGGGAGAGCGCGGGCATCCCGTACCTGGTGCTCACCAACAACTCGATCTTCACCGCGCGCGACCTCTCCGCTCGCCTGCGCATCAGCGGACTGCACGTTCCTGAGGAGCGCATCTGGACCTCGGCTCTCGCGACAGCCGACTTCCTGAAGCAGCAGCTTCCCGGCGGTTCGGCGTTCGTGATCGGCGAGGCCGGCATCCTCACCGCCCTGCACGATGCCGGCTTCATCATGACCGAGACGAACCCCGACTTCGTGGTCGTCGGCGAGACGCGCAACTACTCGTTCGAGGCGATCACGAAGGCGATCCGCCTCATCATCGGCGGCGCGCGCTTCATCGTCACGAACCCGGATGCCACGGGCCCGAGCACCGACGGACCGCTGCCGGCCACCGGCGCGATCGCCGCCCTCATCACGAAGGCCACCGGCAAGGAGCCCTACGTCGTCGGCAAGCCGAACCCGATGATGTTCCGTTCGGCGCTGAACAAGATCGGCGCGCACTCGAAGCGCACCGGCATGATCGGCGACCGCATGGACACCGACGTCGTCGCCGGCATCGAGGCGGGCCTGCACACCGTGCTGGTGCTCACCGGCATCAGCGACCAGGCCGAGATCGAGAAGTACCCGTTCCGCCCCGACGAGATCGTGCAGTCCGTTGCCGACCTGCTGCCGCGGATCACCGAGACGATCACGACGGTGAAGACCAAGAAGTAGCACATGGGCGCACTGGACGACGGCGAACGACTCAGGGCGGCGGATGCTGCGGCCTGGCGCGCCTGGCTCGAGGAGAACCACGAGCGGGCTGCCGGCGTCTGGCTGCTGAGCGTTCGGGGCTCCTCCGACGGCGTCGGCTACGAGGATGCCGTCCGTCAGGCGCTCTGCTTCGGCTGGATCGACGGACCTGTGCGCGTGTTCGGCGACGGGACGGACGACCGCGCGAACGGCCAGTGGTTCTCCCCTCGCCGCCCCGGCAGCGGCTGGGCGGCGACGAACAAGGCGCGCATCGCGGAACTGGAAGCCGCCGGACACCTCGCTCCCGCCGGCATCCGCGTGCTCGAGGTCGCGAAGGCGAACGGCTCCTGGACCGTGCTCGACGGCCCCGAGGCCGGGGTCGAGCCCGACGAGTTCGCGGCGGCGCTCGACGCCGTCCCCGCCGCGCGGGAGAACTGGGACGCCTTCCCGAAGTCGGTCAAGAAGTTCGGCCTCACACACATCGCGATGGCCAAGCGCCCGGAGACCCGGTCGGCCCGCATCGCGAAGATCGTGGCGGATGCCGCGGAGGGGAAACGCCCATGAACCAGAGCGACCTGCTGTTCCTCGTCGTCTTCCTGATCCTGCTCAGCACGCTGACCGTGTTCATCGTGCAGTTCGTGCGCTCACGTCGTGGGCGCGGCGGCTCGGACGACGGGCGCGCCGGCTGGTGGGAAGGTCCCTGGGAGGACGACGACCGCAAGCGCTGACGTCAGGACGCCAGCGTCGCTCCCGGGATCGCGGCGAGCAGCTCACGCGTGTACGGATGCTGCGGAGCGTCGAAGATGCGCTCGGGCGTGCCGCTCTCGACCACGACGCCGCGCTGCATGACGTGCACCTCGTCGGAGATCATCCGCACGACGGCGAGGTCGTGGCTGATGAACAGGTAGCTCAGGCCGAGGCGGCGCTGCAGGTCGGCGAGCAGGTCGAGGATCTGCGCCTGCACCAGCACGTCGAGCGCCGACACCGCTTCGTCGAGCACCACGAGCTCGGGCTCGAGCGCCAGGGCGCGGGCGATCGCCACGCGCTGACGCTGCCCGCCGGAGAGCTCGTGCGGCAGCCGCTCGGCCATCGCCGCGGGCAGCGCGACCTGCTCCAGCAGCTCGAGCACGCGGGCGTGACGCGAGGCGGTCGTGCCGATGCGGTGTACACGCAGCGGCTCGGCGATCGACTGCTCGACCGTGTAGCGCGGGTCGAGCGAGGCGTAGGGGTTCTGGAACACCGGCTGCACGCGACGGCGGAGGGCGAACAGCTCCTTGCGGCGGAGCGTGGTCAGGTCGAGCCCATCGAACAGGATCGACCCGGAGGTGGCGTCTTCGAGCCCGAGCACCATGTTCGCGGTCGTCGACTTGCCCGAACCCGACTCGCCGACGATCGACACGGTGGTGCCGCGGCGGATCTCGAAGCTCACCCCGTCGACCGCCGTGAACGTCTGCGGCTCCCCTGCCTTGGGCGCACGGAGGGCGAACTCCTTGCGAAGGTCCCTGATCTCGACGAAGGGCGTTCCGGCGGCGGCTTCGCGCTGCGGCAGGGCATCCCGACGCGAGGCGAGGCTCGGCGCCGCGGCAAGCAACTGCTTGGTGTACTCGTGCTGCGGGTCGCCGAGCACCTGGGCCGATGTGCCCTCCTCCACCACCCGGCCGCGGAACATCACGACGATCCGGTCGGCGCGCTCGGCGGCGAGGGCCAGGTCGTGCGTGATCAGGAAGACCGCGGTGCCGAGGTCGTCGGTGAGCGTGTCGAGCTGGTCGAGGATGCGCCGCTGCACGGTCACATCGAGGGCAGAGGTGGGCTCGTCGGCGATCAGCAGGCGCGGCTTGCAGGCGAGGCCCATCGCGATGAGCACGCGCTGGCGCATGCCGCCGGAGAACTCGTGCGGGTACTGGCTCGATCGCTGCGCGGCATCCGCGATGCCCACCATCTCGAGCAGCTCGACGACCCGCGCCTTGGTGGCGTCGCCATGCGTGTGGCCGTGCACCTCCAGCGCCTCGCCGATCTGCTCGCCCACACGCATCATCGGGTTGAGGTTCGACATCGGGTCCTGCGGAACGAGGCCGATGCCCGCACCGCGCAGCGAGATCATCGCGTTCTCTGGCAGGTCGGTCAGCTCACGCCCATCGAAGCGGATGCTGCCGGCGGTGATGACGCCGTTCTCCGGAAGCAGGCGGTTGACCGCGGCCGCGGTGGTCGACTTGCCCGACCCCGACTCCCCCACGATCGCGACGGTCTCACCGGCGGCGATGTCGATGTTGACGTCGCTGATCGCGGTGACCAGCTCGGAACCGGTCCGGAAGGCGACGGCGAGGCCGCTGATGCTCAGCACGGGCTCGGTGGTGCTCATGATGTTCTCGTTCCTTCGTTGTCGTCGGGATCGTTGTCGTCGGGATCGTTGTCGTCGGGATCGTTGTCACGGAGTCTGTGGACGCTGTCGTCCAGGAGTGCGGGGAGTGCCCTGCGCCACAGCGCTTCGGTCGATGCAGGCTCGGGGGCGAAGAGGCGGTTCGTCAGCAGCACTGCGGCTGTGCCGGAGGTGGTGGGGGTGCCCGGCGCGATGCCGAGGGCGCAGCCCGTGTAACCGGGGTGCCACAGCATCCGGGTCTGTCGACCGGCGACGGCGACCGTGTCACTGCGCCAGCCCAGCGCCTGGCCTGCGTCGGGCCCGTCGCGGAACAGCTCCGCCACGGCATCCGGATGCCACAGCTCGGGATGCTGTTCGGGGGCCGCGAGCGCGGCACCGAGGGTGAGCAGATCGTCGGCGGTACTGAAGAGCCCGGCGTGGCCTGCGACGCCGCCGAGCGCGTGGAAGCAGTTGCCGTCGTTGGCGGCGCCGGTGATCTCGTCTTCCCGCCAGGCGAAGTGACGGGTGGTGGTGAGGATCGGATAGGGCTCGCCGGTGGCGACCATCCGGCGCTCGGCGATGTCGCCGATGGCGGAGGACGCGACGGGTGCGCCGACCGGGCCGTAGCCGGTTCGGTCGAGGCCGAGGGGAGCGGTCACGAGTTCGCGCACCGCCTCGTCAAGGGGGAGCCCGGTGACGGCCCCGATGATGCGGCCGAGGAGCAGGAAACCCAGGTCGGAGTAGTGCCGTCCCTCGTCGAGGCCGTACCGCAGCGGGAGGGCATCCGCGGCAGCAACCGCATCCGCGCGCGTGCGGTCGAGGTAGAGCGGCTGCCACTCCCAGAGGCCTGCGCGGTGCTGCAGCAGGTGCCGCACGGTCGTTCCCGGAGCGCAGGCGGTGCCGGAGACGAAGCGGTCGACCGGGTCGTCGAAGCGCAGGTCGCCGCGGCTGACCAGTCGCAGGATCGCAGTCGTCGTCGCCGCGACCTTCGACACCGAGGCGATGTCGAACGCGGTCTCGACGCTCATCGGCGTTCCGGCGAGATCAGCCAGGCCACCGGCGGCGATGTCGCGCCCGGCATCGGTGACGACACCCGCGACGGCTCCTCGCGGAGCGGACGCACCCGCGAGGACGGCCGCGACGGCTTCGGCGGCACTCATGCGGACACCGCCGCGCGACGGGAGAGGTCGACGAGGACCTCGGGCTGTGCGTCGGCCGCGAGCCCGCTGATCCCCAACCCGTCGCCTGCGCCGAGGTCCAACGTGTCTCCGGAGAGCACGACACCACCGGTCACCGGTGAACTGCGCAGCCAGAACGCCGCATCCAGGTCGTGCACGGCATCGGGGGCGACGGCCGCCGCAAGGTGGGCTGCGGCGCTCACCCCGACGTGCGACTCCATCATGCAGCCGATCACGACCCCCAGGCCCGCTGCTCGTGCGGTCTCCGCTGCGGCGAGGGCCTCCGTGAGACCGCCGGTCTTGGCGAGCTTGATGTTCACGAGGGCTGCGGCGCCGCGGTCGGCGATCATCCGCACGTCGTGGGCCGTACGCACCGACTCGTCGGCCATGATCGGGGTGTCGACGGCAGAGGTGACCTCGGCGAGCGCGTCGAGGTCGTGAGCGGCGACAGGCTGCTCGACGAGTTCGAGTGCGAGTCCGGCGTCTTCAGCAGCCCGGATCACACGGATCGCGGTCTCGGCACCCCAGGCCTGGTTGGCATCGATCCGCAGCGTGATGTCGGGGCCGACCGCGGCACGAACTGCCTGGAGCCCCGCGACCGTGTCGTGCGCGACGGAGACCTTGATCTTGAGGCATCCGAAGCCCGCGGTGACGTGTTCGGCGGCAAGGGACGCGAGCACGGCAGGCTCCCCCGCCGACAGGGTCATGTCGGTGCGGAGACGCGAGGGCGCGGTCAGGGCCGAGATCATCTGGGCGAGTGCGACTCCCCGCTGCTGCGCTGCGAGGTCGGCGACGGCGCACTCGACCGCGCTGCGAGCGGCGGCATTTCCCCACACGGAGCGCGCGATGTCGGCGGGGATACCGGGGTCACAGGCGTGGCGCCCGAGCACGGCCTCGGCAAGCGGGCCCGCCACCGCAGCAGCCACGCTCTGCGGGCTCTCCCCCGTGACACGCCAGCTCGTGGCAGCCTCACCGTAGCCACGGCGCCCGTCGGTGTCGGTGACCTCGACGAGAACCACATCGAGGTGGTCGGTGCGGCGCACGGCCGTGACGAACGGTCGCACGAGGGGCGACGGCACCCGGAGCACGCGGATGCGCTCCACGGCAGTCATCTCCGCTCCCCGCAGGTCTCGACCCGACTCATGACCACTCCTTGCGCATGCGCTGCTCGGGCTCGCCGAATTCCGGCTGCGTGCGGGTGGCCCCGTCGAGGTGCCAGCCCTTCGCCTCGTAGAACCCGATCGACGGCGCATTCGCCGCGAACACCCAGAGCGTCGCAGCCTCGGCCCCGGCATCCTGCAGTTCTGCGGTCGCCTGCGCCAGCAGCGCCCCGCCGATCCCTCCGCCGTGGGCGCGAGGCGAGACGTACAGGGAGTGCACGGCGCCGTCGATCCGGCCATCGTCGCCAGGGGTCGCTGCATAGCGCGTGATCCCGACGATCCCGCCGTCGCGCTCCGCGACGAGCACGATGCCCAGCGGATCCGCGAGCACCCGCCGCCACAGCGCCTCGGCGCGCTCGTCGGTCATCGCGTGGATCGCCTCATCGGGGAGGACGCCCCGGTAGCTCTCCCGCCAGCAGGCGAGGAACACCTCGAGCACCCCGGACAGGTCGTCCGGGGTGGCGGGGCGCACCTGGAGGCTCACGATGCCGCGGCCTCCGTGAGCACGAGGGAGTCGATGGAGGCGACGGGCTCGGGCATCTGCAGTGGACCGACACCCGGGGTGATGGTGCCGAGGATACGCGGCTCGCGGGCCCCCGTACCGCCGGGGACGATCGCGGGAACGCCGTGCATCGTCGACCAGCCGATGAGGGCGAGGAGGATCGCCTCCTTGCTGTCGGCCGCGGCGCCCAGCTCGTCGGCCAGTACGACCTCGGTCGCGGGCAGTGCGGCGCGCAGACCGTCGAGGATCAGCGGGTTGCGGCATCCTCCGCCCGACACGGCGAGGAACCCGATGCCGGCGGCCTCCACGTCGCGCGCCACAGTGCGGACCGTGAGCTCGGTGAGGGTGCGCACGACATCGGCGACCGCGATCTCGCGACCCTGCGCGGCCAGGTGCTCGTGCACGTAGCCGAGGTGGAAGTGCTCCTTGCCGGTGCTCTTGGGCGGGGTGAGGGCGTAGTACGCGTCCTCGAGCAGGGCTGCCAGCAGCGCCTCGTCGACCTGTCCGGTGCGGGCGATCGCGGCGTCGTCGTCGTAGCCGAGCGGGTTGAGGCCGTGCTCCACGATGACGGCGTCGACCAGCGCGTTCGCGGGTCCGATGTCGTAGGCGAGCAGGCCGCCCTGCCGCACCACCGTCATGTTCGAGATGCCGCCGAGGTTCAGGGCCGCGGAGACCCCGGCGCGCGAACGCAGCAGCAGCTCGTCGAGGAACGACACCAGCGGGGCGCCATGGCCGCCGACCGTGATGTCGCGGATGCGGATGTCGGACACCACGGGGGCGCCGACCTTCTCGGCGATCCAGGCGGGCTGCCCGATCTGCAGGGTGCCCAGCGCGTGCGCGCCGTCGACCCAGTGGTACACGGTCTGTCCGTGCGAGCAGACCGCGTCGACGCCGCCGACCTCTGCCGCGATGTCGGCCGCGACCTCGGCGAATGCCTGTCCGATCAGGGTGTCGAGCTCCGCCACCTCGGCGAGCGTCGTCTGCGCGGGCGGCAGGGCAGCGATCAGCCGCGCCCGCAGCTCGGGGGCGTAGGGCACGCTCGTCGCCGCGAGCACCGTGCCGTGCAGATCCACGCCGTGCGCGGTGAACCCGCCGCTGGTCGTGAAGTCGACGACGGCGGCATCGATCCCGTCGTGCGAGGTGCCGGAGATCAGTCCGAGGACGCGCATCAGTTCTCCTCCAGTGCGGTGCGCAGCCGACCATCGGCGGCTCCCAGTCGTGCGGTGGCCGCGGCGAGGTCCTCGCCACGGCGGATCATGATCGACGCGAGCTTCACGTCGTAGGCGGCCGTCTCCAGGGCGGCCACCGCCACGTCGCGGTCGACATCCGCGATGGTCTGCACCATCCGGATCGCCCGCTCGCGCAGCTTGTGATTGGTGGCCTTCACATCCACCATCAGGTTGCCGTAGGCCTTGCCGTTTCGCACCATCGAGATGGTCGAGAACATGTTCAGCACGAGCTTCTGCGCGGTGCCCGACTTGAGCCTGGTCGAACCGGAGAGCACCTCGGGACCGACCTCGACCTCGATGCCGTGCTCCGCGGCCGCACTCAGCGCGGTCCCGACGTTGCACGAGAGGCCGATGCTGAGAGCTCCGAGCTCGCGCGCCCGGCGCACCGCCGCGATCACGTAGGGCGTGCGCCCACTGGAGGCGATGCCGATCACGGTGTCGAGTGGTCCGATGCCGGCCGCATCGATGGCTGCAGCGCCCGCCTCCGCGTCGTCCTCAGCCCCCTCGACCGGGTTCACGATCGCACCGGGACCACCGGCCATGATCGCGAAGACCAGCTCCGGCGGGGTGCTGAACGTGGGCGGGCACTCCGAAGCGTCGAGCACGCCGATGCGGCCCGGCGTTCCTGCGCCGACGTAGACCAGGCGTCCGCCCTGCGCCATGCGCGCAGCCGTGGCCTCGATCGCGGGGACGATCTGCCCGAGTGCGCGCTGCACGGCGGCCGGCACCGTGGCATCCGCCTCGTTCATGGTCTGTGCGAGTTCGGCGACGCTCATCAGGTCGAGCTCCGCATACCGAGGATCGCTGGCCTCCGTGGCGAGTCTGCCGAGGTCCTCCATGGTCATCGCTTTCCTCTGTTCCGGGGGTCGAGACTGTCGCGCAGGCCGTCGCCGAGCAAGTTCAGCCCGACCACGAGCAGCACCACGATCACGCCGGGCGCGATCATGGTCCACGGGGCGATCGTGACGAGGGTGCGCGCCTCGAAGATCATCGAACCGAGCGAGGGCGCGGGCGGTGGGGTGCCGAGTCCGAGGAAGCTCAGCGACGCCTCGGTGAGCACGGCCCACGACAGTGACAGCGTGACCTGCACGATGATGATCGACGTGATGTTCGGCAGCACGTGGCGGAACATCGTCGCCATACGGCTCTGACCGGTGCTCTTGGCCGCCTTGACGTATTCGACCTCACGCAGCGACAGCACGGGGCCGCGCGTGACGCGGATGAAGATCGGCACGTAGACGATCGCGATGGCCACGGCGATGGTGAACCAGTTGCGCTCGAACACCGACGCGAGCGAGAGGGCGAGCAGCAGCGGGGGGAAGGCGAACAGCACGTTCGTGACCGCCGTGATCGCACCGTCGGAGAAGCCGCGGTAGAAGCCGGCGATGAGTCCGCACACGGTGCCCACCACGGTGGCGAAGGCGACGGCGACGACGGAGATGAGCGCGGAGTTCGCGACACCCGCGGCGACCCGCGAGAACACGTCGCGTCCGAACTGATCGGTGCCGAACCAGTGCACGGCCGACGGCGGCTGCAGACGGGACGGCGGGTCCTGCGCGAGCGGATCGAACGGCAGCAGCCCGAAGGCCGAGACGAGGCTGAGCACCGCGAGCAGCACGACGATGATGAGGCCGGTGAGCCCGCTGCGGCTGCGCAGCAGGAGACGCACGCGCTCCATGGTGCGCCCGCCGCCGGGGGCGAGGGCCGGGGTCTGAGAGATGTCGGTCATGCGGCACGCACCCGAGGATCGATGACCCGGTACAGCAGGTCGGTGAGCAGGTTGACGATGACGAAGGCGAGCGCGATCACGAGCACGGTGCTCTGCACGAGTGCGTACTCCTTCTGCTGGATACCGAGCAGCACCTGACGCCCGATGCCCGGGAGCGAGAAGATCTGCTCGACCACCACGGCGCCGCCGAGGAGATAGCCGAACTGCAGTCCGGTCATGGTCACGATCGGGACGAGCGCGTTGCGCAGCACGTGGCGGATCTGCAGGCGACGCGGCGGAACGCCCTTGGCCCTCGCGGTGCGGATGAAGTCGTTGGAGCGGATCTCGAGCACCGCAGTGCGAGTCGTGCGCATGATGGGCGCGGCGATGCCGAAGCCGAGCACGATCGAGGGCAGCAGCATCTGCTGGAGGTTCAGCAGCGGATCCTCGAACAGCGTGGCGTAGGCCTGACCGTTCGGGTTGAAGCCGAACGACGAGGCGAGGATCGCGAGGAGCGCGGTGCCGAGGAGGAAGGCGGGGATCGAGAGCCCCGCGAGGCCGACCACCTGGCCGAAGCCGTCGCGGACCGAGTCGGGCTTCGACGCCGAGAGCATGCCGAGCGGGATGCCGATGGCGAGAGCGATCACGATCGAGAAGATCGCGAGCTCGAACGTCACAGGCAGGGCTGCGGCGGTGAGGTCGAGGACGCTCGTCTGTGCGCGCGAGGAGAACCCAAGGTTGCCCGTGAAGATGTTGCCCAGCCACGAGAAGAACTGCACGAAGAGCGGCTGGTCGAGGCCGTAGTACGACTCGAGGGCGGCACGCTGCGACGGCGTGAGGGCTGCCGCTTCGGTGCCGAGGCCTGAGCTGATCTGGTCGCCGGGGATGGCGCGCAGCATCAGGAAGACGAAGATGGCGACGCCGAGGAGCGTGCCGAGGGCTGCGAGGATGCGTCGCAGCACACTGTTGCGGAGGAGCTGTCTGAACATGCGCGTGAGTGGGTGCCTGTCGTCGGGGAAGGAGGGGGCGCGGCCGGGCCGCGCCCCCTCGATCCGCTACTTGATGGAGGTGGTCCGCAGGTACTGCAGCGAGCCGTTGACCATCGGCACGAAGCCGTCGACGGTCGACGCGGTCGCCGTGTAGGTGTAGCTCGTGAACAGCCAGATCCACGCGGCGTTGTCCTCGAGGTTGTCGGAGACCTGCGCGTAGATGTCCTTGCGCTTGTCGGGGTCGGCCGTCTGGCGGCCCTCGGCGAACAGCGCGTCGAGCTCGGGCGAGGAGTAGCCGGCGACCTTGTTCAGGTTTCCGGTGCTGGTGAAGTAGCGACCGTACATGCCGTCGGGGTCGGGACGACCGCCGTTGAGCGCGACGGCGGCGTCGAAGTCGGCCGCGATCCAGCGGTCCACGTACGCGCCGGACTCGAGCACCTCGAGGTCGAGCGTGATCTTCGCGTCGGCCAGTTGGGCCTTGAGGTTCTGCGCTTCGTTCACCGACGTGGCGTACTCGCCCTGGGAGACGATCGTCTTGATGGTGACGCCGTCTTCCTTGCCCGCCTTCTTCAGGTACTCGGCGGCCTTGTCGAGGTCGCGCTCGGGGCACGGACGCGATTCGGGGTCGGACTTGTACGCGGGAGAGGTGATGGGTCCGGTGACCTCGCCCTCGCCGAGGGCTGCGGTGTCGAGCACCTCCTGGCGGTCGATCGCGCACTGGACGGCGAGGCGCACGTTGACATCGGCGAGGTCGCCACGCGTGGCGTTCAGCTGCAGCGCGTGGTAGCTCAGCTGCGGGGTGGTCGCGACCTCGACGTTCGCGCCCTCCGCGGTCTGGGCGACCAGCGGGTCGTCGAACACGGCCAGCTGCACGTTGCCGGACTGCATCGCCGAGACGATCGAGGACTCGTCGGGGATCACCCGGAACTCGACCGTGTCGAGCAGCGCGGTGTCGCCCCAGTAGTCGACGTTCTTCGCGAGCGTGATCGACTGGCTGGCCTTGCGGTCGTCGAGGATGAAGGGACCGGTGCCGTTCGGGGTGGTGTTCAGTCCCTCTTCGGTGTCGTCCGAGGAGAGCATCGCCATGTTGATCACGGCGAGGTTGGCGGGAAGCGCGGCGTCGGGAGCGCTCAACGTGAGCGTGACGGTCTTCTCGTCGGTCGCCTCGACCGCGGTGACGGAGGCGAGCGAGGTGCGCGCGACGGCAGCGGTGGCCTCGGCCGCGATGGCATCGAGCGAGTACTTCACGTCTTCGGAGCCGAACGTGCTGCCGTCGGCGAACGTGACGCCCTCACGGAGGTTGAACGTGACGGTGAGGCCGTCTTCCGAGACGTCCCAGGACTCGGCGAGGCCGGGGACCACGTTGAGGTCCTCGTCGAACTCGGTCAGCGTGCCGTACAGGTTCTGGAGGACGTTGACGGCCTGGAACTGCGTGGCCTTCCACGGGAAGAGGGTGTCGGGGTCGCTCGTGACGCCGACGACGAGGTCGCCGCCCGCAGCGCCTTCCGAGGGCTTGGGGGCGGATGCGGGTGCGGAACAACCGGTGATGACGAGGGCGACGGCGAGGCCCGTCGCGGTGAGAGCGCCGAGTGACGCCCAGCGTGCTGTGCTCATTGCTGGATCCTCCTGAGTGTGACGCGTCGCCGTGGCGTCGGGTCAGGCGCTGTTGCCTGCCGCCCCGTGAACGTCGTCGGTCTTGGTTGGTACTAAAAGTACACGAACGTCACTACTTATGTAACAGAAGTTCCTCTACTGTTATGAACAGTGATCGGAGACCCCATGCCCCATGAAGCCGCCCGCGACGAAGCCGGCGCGCACCCCGTGCTCGTCCGCATGCGCGCGATCCGCCCCGAGCTGCGTCCGAGCGAGCAGCGCATCGCCGACCTGTTCCTTGCAGACCCGGCGGGAACGGCAGGACTCTCGATCGCGGAACTCGCCCAGCGCTGCGACACCTCGACCACCTCGGTCGTGCGCTTCTGCAAGCGGCTCGGCTACGAGCATGTGCGTGAACTCCGCAACCATGTGCTGCGCGACGTCGAGCGCGAGACGTTCGATACCGCAGCCCTTCCCGCGGTCTCCGGCGACATCGACCGCAACGACACGCTGGCCGACATCGTCGCGAAGGTCTCGCTCGCCGAGACGCTCTCCCTCGCCGACACCGCGAAGGTGCTCGACACCGAATCACTGCGGGCTTCGGTCGATGCGATCACCTCCTCCACCAGGGTCGACATCTTCGGCGTCGGCGCGAGCTCCATCGTCGGACTCGACCTGCAGCGCAAGCTGACCCGCATCGGGCGCACGGCGCTGGAGTGGTCAGACCCCCACTCCGCGTGGACATCGGCTGCGACACTCGGCCCCGGCAACGTCGCGATAGCGGTGTCGCACACCGGTGCGACCACCGACACGATCGAGTTCCTGCTGCTCGCCCGCAGGGCCGGAGCGACCACCATCGCGATCACGAACCACGCCGGCGCCCCGCTGGCCGACCAGGCCGACATCGTGCTCACGACGGCCGCCCGCGAGACCGGCTTCCGCTCCGGAGCTCTCGGCAGCCGGATCGCCCAGCTCATGGTGGTCGACTGCATCTTCATCGGCGTCGCCCAGTCGAACTACGACCGCTCGATGGAAGCGCTGCGCGACACCTTCGCCGCGGTGCACCGCGTGCGGGCGTGACGAAAGACGCACGGCGCGCGCGGGCGGGACTCTTCACCGCGTTCGCGGGCCTCGGCGTCACAGCGGCGTTCGTCCCCGCGATCCTGCCTTCGGCGGAACGGGCGATCGGATCCGATCTCAGCACGGCCGTGCCCGCCCTGTTCGCAGGGCTCCTCGTCGGCGTGCTGGTCTCCGGCCCGCTGCTGATGCGCCGCCCGCCTCAGACCGCGCTGATGATCGGCAGCGCACTCCAGGCAGCCGCCATCGTCACGGTGGCGCTGGCCGGCACCCCTGCCGTGTTCATCATCGCCGCCGCCGTCGCCGGTCTCGGGTTCGGGCTGGTCGAGGCCTCAGGCGCCGTTGCCGCGAAATCTCTGGCCACGAGTAGCGCGACGGGGCTGCTCAGCGCCCTGCTCGGCACGGTCGCCGTGTGCGCGGCGGTCACCCCGCTGCTGGTCGCCGCGGGTTCCGGGGTGCGACCGGTTCTCGGCCTCCTGGCCGCCGTGCCGCTTCTCACGATCGCGATGCTCGCCGGCCATCGCCCTGCTGTCACCCGCGCCGAGACTCCCGCGCGCCGCGACGCCCGCGGACTCCTCGTCCTCCTGCCGTTCGCCCTGGCGTTGCCGCTCTACGTCGGTGTCGAGACCGTGCTCTCCGGGTGGTCGGCCGTGATCCCGGAGCGGACCCTCGCGGTCGATCCGGGTCTCGCCGCATTGGGGACCTCGGCGTTCTGGACACTCATGGCGATCGGGCGATTCGGCGCGGCGGGACTGCGCCGTCTCTCCGTGTCGCCGATCGTGATCCTCGTCTCCGCCACGAGCGCCGCCGCCGTCCTGATGCTCGTCGCGGGGCTGCTGGTGGAGCCTGCACCCGCGGGGGCACTAGTCGCGCTGGCGGCTGTGGTCGTGCTGCTCGCCCCGAGCTATGGCCTCATCCTCGGGCTCGCCCTCGACCGACTCGATCCGGCACGCAGCGCCGCCGTGACAGGTGCGCTCGTCGCGTGCGGTGCGGTCGGCGGCACCTTCGTGCCCACGCTGATCCTGCTGATCAGCCGCGACCCCGCGTCGAGTACGACATTCTTCGTCTCGGCAGGGCTGTGCGCAGTCGTGCCGGTGCTGATGCTGGTCGCGTCGCGGACGCCCGCGCAGACACCCGCGGCGAGCTGACACTTCCTCCACACCTCGCGACACCAGCGACCTCTTCACAGATGCTGGAATACCGGCGCACACACCGGCGCAGGCGGCGTAACGTCGTCGACACACCCATCCGAGCAAGGAGAGAGCACACGTGTCCACGGAAGTTCTCGCGATCATCATCAGCGCGGTCGGTGTCGTGGTGACGCTCGGCACGAGCATGTTCGTCGGCGCCGCGTGGATGGTCCGACGCATCGACGCCGTCGACGAGAAGCTCAGCTCCCGCATCGACGCGGTCGCCGCAGACGTCACCGACCTGAAGATCTCCGTCGCCCGACTCGAAGGCCCACCGCGACGCCTGCTCACCGCGGGAAGGCGATGAGACGGTGACCACCGAGACCCTCACGATCGTCATCAGCGCGATCGGCATCGTACTCACCCTCGGCACCAGCCTTTTCGCCGCTGGCGCGTGGATGGTCCGCCGAATCGACGATCGCATCGACGCCGTCGACGAGAAGCTCAGCACCCGTATCGACGCCGTCGACGAGAAGCTCAGCTCCCGCATCGACGCCGTCGCCGCCGACGTCACCGACCTGAAGAACTCGGTCGCCCGACTCGAAGGACCACCACGGCACCTGCTCACCGCGAGCCGCTGAGCAGGCTTCCGGTCGACCTACCGCAGCACGAGAGCAGCTGCGCCGATGAGAGGTCCCTCGTCGCCGAGCCCCGAACGCACGACGCGCGTGCGACGGGAGTATTCGTGCACCGCACTCGCGGTGAGCGCCTGCTGCACGAGGTCGATGTAGTCCGGAGACACCCGCGAGAAGCCGCCGCCGATCGCGACGACATCGAGGTCGACGAGGGTCGCGGCATCCGCCAGCGCGTCCCCGACTGCACGAGCCGAGCGCTCGATCGCCGCCCGCGCGACGGTGTCACCTGCTGCCGCATCCCGTGCGAGGTCCTCACCGGTGGCTCCGGTCCAGCCCTGCTGCTGCGCCCAGGCGGCGCTCGCCGGCCCCGACGCGATCTCCTCGAGCGTCAGACCACCTTCGCGGCGCACCTGGCCGAGGTGGCCGGCGTTGCCGGTCGCGCCGGGGATGTAGGCACCGCTCGCGACGAAACCACCACCGACTCCGGTCGAGACGACGATCGACAGCGAGGCGCCGGCACCCTGAGTGGCCCCACGCCACGACTCGGCGAGTGCAAGCGCACCCCCGTCGTGGCCGAGCACGGTGGGCACGTCGCTCCCGAGGACCGTGGATGCTGCGGCGCGAACGGCCTCTTCGAGACCGAAACCCCGCGCCAGCGGCATGTTCACCGGCATGATCGCACCGGCTGTGCGGTCGATCGGCCCGGCGCTGCCTACTCCCGCTCCGACGAACTCGGCGTCAGCGGGCAGAGCCGCAAGCGCATGCTCGACGATCGCGACGACCGAGGCGTTCAGCGACTCGAGCGTGGCTTCGCGACCGGTCGCCTGCCGACTCCGGCTGCCCTCCACGAGCAGGCCGTCCTCCGCGACGAGCGCGGCCTCCATCTTCGTGCCGCCGACATCGACGGCGAGCGCGTACCGGGTCACTGGGGGTCGAGTCCGAGGTCGTCGAGGTCGAAGGCGGCGCGCCATTCGAGACCCTCGGCTTCGATCGCGGCCTGTGCCCCGGTCTTGCGATCGACGATCACGGCGACGGCGACGATCTCGGCGCCTTCCTTGCGCAGGGCCTCGACGGCCTTGAGCGCCGACTGTCCGGTGGTCGAGGTGTCTTCGAGCACGACGACGCGCTTGCCCTTGACGTCCGCCCCTTCGATCTGTCGGCCGCGACCGTGGTCTTTCGGCTCCTTGCGCACGACGAACGCGTCGAGCGGAGCGCCAGCGGCGACCGAGGCGTGCAGCACCGAGTTCGCGATCGGGTCTGCACCGAGCGTGAGTCCGCCGACCGCCACGACATCGAGGTCGCCGATCAGGTCGAGCATGATGCGGCCGATCGCGGGAGCGGCACGGTGGTCCAGCGTGAGCTTGCGCATGTCGACGTAGTACGTCGCCTGCTTGCCACTGGAGAGGGTGAAGTCGCCGTGGAACACCGCCTCATCCTTGATGAGGTCGAGGAGTGTCTGGCGGTCTGCGTCGAGTGCGGTCACGGCATCCAGTGTAGGAGGCAAGGCCTAGGCTTGACGCATGCGCTTGGCCACCTGGAACGTCAACTCCATCCGCACCCGCGTCACCCGCACCGTCGAATTCGCCGTGCGCGAAGACATCGACGTGCTGGCGATGCAGGAGATCAAGTGCAAGCCGGAGCAGTTCCCCTACGGCCCGTTCGAAGAAGCCGGGTACCACGTCGAGGTGCACGGGCTGAATCAGTGGAACGGCGTCGCGATCGCGAGCCGTCTGCCGATCACCGATGTGCGCACGTCGTTCGACGGCATGCCGGGCTTCGCCAAGGGACACGAGGGGCCGGATGCGCCGCTCGAGGCCCGCGCGCTCGGTGTGATGGTCGACGGGGTTCGGGTGTGGAGCCTGTACGTGCCCAACGGCCGCTCCCTGGAAGACCCGCACTACGCGTACAAGCTGCACTGGCTGGAGCAGCTGAAGAAGTCGACGGCCGCCGAGCTGTCGGCTAACCCCGATCTGCCGCTCGCCCTGGTGGGTGACTTCAACATCATCCCGTTCGACGTCGACAACGGAGACCCCGACATCGTGATCGGCCGGTCGACCCACGTCTCGCCGCAGGAGCGCGACGCGTTCTTCGCGTTCCCAGACGCCGGGGTCACCGACGTGGTGCGTCCGCTCATCCCCGAGGGCTTCACCTACTGGGACTACCAGCGCCTGAAGTTCCCTCGCAACGAAGGCGTGCGCATCGACTTCGTCCTGGGCTCGCGCACGTTGGCCGAGGCTGTGAAGGGTGCCTCCATCCACCGCGACGAGCGCAAGGGCGAGCAGCCCAGCGATCACGTCCCGGTAGTCGTCGATCTCGATTTCGGCGGCGCCGATGACGACGACGACATGCCGATGATCTTCTCCTGAATGCCGATCTCGTGAGTGTGCGGCTGATCGCCACTGATCTCGACGGCACTCTGCTCGACTCGTCGTCTGCCGTCACACCGCGCACGCGAGCAGCTCTCGACGCAGCCCGCGCGCGCGGCATCCACGTCATACCGGTCACGGCCCGCCAGCCGATCGGGCTGCGAGCGATCGCGGCCGACGCCGGGTTCGATGGCTGGGCACTGTGCAGCAACGGTGCCTACGCGGTGCGCCTCGACGACGGGCGGATGCTGTTCGCCGAAGAGCTTCCCGCTGACACGATCCGCTCGCTCGCCGAGGCTCTGCGCGCGAGCATCCCCGGCCTGCTGTTCGCGAGCGTGCGCGAGGGCGGGGAGACGTTCGTGGCTCAGGACGGGTACGCCGCGATCGCCGCTCTCGCCGACCACAAACGCGACCCCGCGACCATGGGCGGCGTGCCTCTGGAGCAGGTGCTCGCGGCGCCGAGCCTGAAGTTCGTGATCCGGCATCCCGAGCTCGCGCCCGCCGCGCTGTTCGACACGGTGCGCTCGCTCGGTCTCACCGGCTTCGAGGCCACCCTGTCCGGCGCACCCTTCGTCGAGGTCATGGCCGAGGGCGTCACCAAGGCCACCGGGCTCGCTCGACTCTGCGAGCACCTCGGCATCGACCGCACCGAGGTCGTGGCATTCGGCGATGCGCTCAACGACGTCGAGATGCTGCGATGGGCGGGACACGGCGTCGCCATGGCCCACGCGGAGCCGGTCGTTCAGGATGCGGCCGACGAGACGGCCGCCTCGAACGACGAAGACGGTGTGGCCCGGGTGATCGAGCGGCTGCTCGCCTGAGCCTCAGCACGTGGGGTGAGCCCCTTCTCTCACGATCAGGGCACCCAGCCCCAGTCAGTGAAGCCTCAGCTCTCCACGCGGCGCCGACGCACGAGCAGCCCACCCATCATGGCCAGGATGACGCCGAGCGCCAACAGGGCAACCGGAGCGTCCGCGCCTGTTGTCGCCAGCTGCCCGCCCGGGGTTGCTGCCCCGCCACCCGGCGATGCCACACCGCCACCGGTCTGCCCACCCGTGCCCGCTGCCGCTGTCACGGTAAGCGGCGTGCTGGCGAGAACCGTCGTGCCTGACAGTGCCACCAGGGTGTGCGCGCCCGCAGGCGCGGTCGCCGGGATGCGCAGCGCGCCCTGGAGCACGCCATCAGCGTCGGCCGTCAGCGTGCCGAGCGCGATCGGGTCGGAGTGCAGCTCGAAGGCGATGGTCGCTCCCGGCGCGAATCCGGTGCCCGAGATCGCGATGTCGTTGCCGGCCCGGATCGAGTCGACGCCGAGGCTCAGGGCCGGCTTCACCTCAGGTGCTGTGTCGACCGTGAGTGCGAAGTCGATGCCGGAGATCGCCTCCCCCTCGGGTACTGACACCGGAGTCGCCTCGGCTGCCGTAGCAACACCGTCGAAGAACTGCGGCTTCGCGGTCGTCGTACCATCGCTGAACGTGGCGCTGGCCTTCAGAATGTATGTCCCATGGGGGACCGCCAGCGAGTATGCGCCGGTGACGGGGTCGGCGCGGGTGTCGTTGACCATCGTGCCGTTGCTCCACGCCTCCACGCGGACGTCGTCCGCAGCATCGGAGTCGATCGTCACGGCGCCGGTGATTCGGGCCGGCTTGCCGAGCGCCGCATCGATGCCGACGACCTCCTCACCCGGTGCGACCGTCAGGAGCGTCGCGTTCTCCCACAGGAAAGCATCCTTCCAGTACTCCTCCATGATCCCCCGCTCGTTCGCATGGAAGAGCACCCGGTAGGTTCCCGCC
The DNA here is from genome assembly GCF_002979515.1 of Microbacterium sp. MYb54. Lineage (GTDB taxonomy): Bacteria > Actinomycetota > Actinomycetes > Actinomycetales > Microbacteriaceae > Microbacterium. Next base: position 98,848 of record NZ_PCPA01000013.1, read on the forward strand.
ACGACAGGAATGCGGAACGTGCCGTCGGAGTTCGTGTCGACGAAGAACACGTCGAGTCCCGTGCCGGCGGCATAGAAAGCCACCGACGCGCTCAGCGGCTCATCGCCGGCGCTTCGCGTCACGGTGCCGCTGATGTAGCCGACCTCAGCGAGCGAGGCGTCGATGTCCGTAATGGTCTGCGGCTCTGTGACGGTGATGAGCGTCGCTGCGCCCCACCCGTATGCGTCCTTCCAGTACTCCGCCGCCAGCTCAGCATCTGACGACGCGAACCGCACGCGGTACGAGCCAGTGGGGAGGCCGCCGAGGGTGTATTCGCCTGATGCTCCTGCGGTCGTCGCCGCCACGATCTCGTTGTTGCCGTCGAGAGCCTGCACGTCGGCGCCCGCGATCGCAGTGCCGTCGTCTTCACGGGTCACGATGCCCTCGATGGCGCCGCCCTGCACGAGTGAGGCATCGATCGCGGAGACTGCCTCCCCGTCGCCGACGACGACCGGGGCCGCCTGCGAGTAGTCGGAGGCGTCCCTCCAGTACTCGCGCTTGAGGTCGGTTCCCTCCGGGAAGAAGCTCACGATGTACGAGCCCGCGGCGAGATTCGGCAACGTGTAGGCCCCCGTCGAATCCGTGGTGACCGAGGCCCATGTCGGGCCATCCGCGGAGACGGTCACCCCAACGACCGGAGTCCCGTCGTCCTCCCGGACGACCGTGCCGGAGATCGAGCCGGCTGCGGCAGCCGGCTCGACAGCTGCGGCCGCCGTCACCCCGCCGAGAGCGAGGGCTAGTGCCACCGCTCCCCCGAGCACCGTACGAATGAATGCGCGTCGTCGCGCCATGTCCCCACCCTCCGAAGGAGGCCGACGCAGCGAAGTGTGTCGCGGTCGACCTCGAGCCAGTGCCGATCGCACGGCAACGTCACATCGAATCTAGAGTGTCAGGCCATAGGAAGAAAATAGTCGACACGCGGGAGTTATCCTCCCGTGATCACTCGAACGTCCCGACCTGCGGCTCGCGATCCGTCCGCCCATACCGGAGCAGGGTCACGCCCGCCTCATCGGTGACCGGGGGCTCCAGCAGCCGCAGCACCGACGGAAGGGCGTTGTCGTCGAACACCTTCTTGCCCGCGCCGAGCAGCAGCGGATACACCCAGAGGTTCAGCTCATCGAAGAGCCCCTCGGCGAGCAGTGTGTGGACGAAGTCGATGCTGCCGATCACGTGCACCTCGCGGTGTGCCGCCCGCATCGCGGCGATCTCCGCCGCCAGGTCGGCGCCCACGCGGGTACTGCCGTCCCAGTCGAGCGCGAGATCGGCATCCCGCGTCGCCACGTACTTCGGAACCCGGTTGAAGAGCGTGCCGATGTCGCCCGACTCTCCCTCGGTGTGATGCGGCCAGTACGACGCGAAGATGTCGTAGGTGCGCCGCCCGAGCAGCAGCGCATCGAGCCCGCGCATGCCCTTCTCGATCTCGGGGCCGACGCCGGATGACGGGTATCCGGCCTGCCAGCCGCTGAAGCGGAACCCGCCGGAGGTGTCTTCGTCGGTGCCGCCCGGGCCTTGGGCGACGCCGTCGAGCGAGGTGAAGAGGTCGATCAGGATGCGACCGGATGCGTGGTCGTTCATGTCATGCTCCCTACTTTCAGCCGTGCGATGTGGAAGGTGGTGGCGAACGAGTCCAACCACGACTCCTCGCCTCTGACGACCGCGACGATGTCCTGCGCCAGCGCCTCCGCCGGTGTGATGTCGCCACCGATCAGCCGACGGATGCCGGGACCGGCGACGATCACGGCATCCGGTTCACCGTCGGGGAGACGCCCGCCGACGGGTGGAGCCGGAGGCGCGATCTGCGCGACGAGGAGTTCACCGTCGCGCACCGATGCGCGCAGGGCCACGTCACCGACGTGCAGCTCGTACTCGGCGTCCGCCGCTGCATCCGCCACGAACGCCGTGCGCAGGGCCATCGTGAGGGAGTCGGGCGTGACGACGTCGCCCTCCTCCGGGTCTCCCATCGCCTGAAAGCCCCAACGCCCGAGTGCGAGCATGATCGGCTCGAAGGAGCGGCCGTAGGGAGTGAGCTCGTAGACGAGGCCGCAGTTCAGCAGCGGCACCCGCCTGACGACCCCACCCTCCTGGAGGTCTTTCAGCCGCGTGGACAGGATGTTGGTCGGAATGCGCGGCAGGCCCTGCTTGAGGTCGGTGTACCGACGCGGCCCGACGAGCAGATCGCGGACGATGAGCAGAGCCCACCGTTCCCCGATCAGCTCGACGGCCGTCGTCACACCGCAGTACTGGCCATAGCTGCGCGCCGCCATGTCAGGCCGACGTGGCGGTATCTGCCACGTGGTCCGGGCCGTTCTCGACGGCCTCGGGGGTCATGTAGAGGAAGCCGAGCGAGTTGCCGTCCGGGTCGTCGAGGTCGCGCGAGTACATGAAGCCGTAGTCCTGTGCGGGCTTCGGCTCTGCACCGCCGGCGGCCAGACCCTTGGCGAGGATCGCATCGACCTCTTCGCGCGAGTCCTGGCTGAAGGCGACGGACACCTGAGCGACCTCGTTCGGGTCGGCGATCGGCTTGTCGGTGAACGTGGCGAAGAACTCGCGCTTGAGCACCATGAAGTAGATGTCCTCACTCCACACGACGCACGCGGCGTTCTCATCGGTGAACTGCGGGCTGATCTCGCAGCCGAGCGCCGTGTAGAACGCTTTGGCGCGCTCGAGGTCGCTGGTGGGCAGGTTGACGAACACCTTGGTCATGATGACTCCTCCGGATTTGCGAGCCCATCGGTCGGTGAGCCCTTTCGAGACAAGCTTGCAAAAAACAAGCACACTTGTCAATAGCAAGTGGGTTCCCGATCCCCCGCACGGGGGATGCGATGTCGACGGCGCCCGCCCTACGGTGGAGGGATGCCCGCAGCCCCGTTCATCCGCACATCGACCGAGCGCGAACGGCGCAGCGACATCGTGCTCGCGGCCGTCATGTTCGTGGGGGCCGTGCTGAGCGCCGGGCTCTCCTCGATCGCTGAGGTGTGGGGGAAGGAACAGGCGCCGCTGTGGACCGCACTCGTGTACGCGGTCGTCGTGACCGCGCCCCTGGCGGTCCGTCGTCGCTGGCCCGGCACGGTCGCGATCATCGTGGTCGCCGCATACTTCACGGCGGTGACGATCCGCATCCCGGAGATCTACGTCGGAAACATCGCGATGTTCATCGCCATCTACACGGCAGGCGCCTGGATGAACAACCGCCGCCGGGCGATGATCGTGCGCGTCGGGATCATCGTGAGCATGTTCGTGTGGCTGCTGATCACGATGTACCGCGACGCGATCCGCGAGGCCGACAAGGCGGATGTCATCGCCGGGGCCATGTCGCCGTACGTGGCCTTCATGCTCATCCAGCTGCTGCTGAACGTGCTCTACTTCGGCGGAGCGTACTACTTCGGCGAGCGCTCATGGGCCGCAGCGGCGCAGCTCGCGGTGCTCGAACAGCGCACCGCCGAGCTCGAGCGCGAGCGCGAGGTCACCGCCGCCCAGGCGGTCGCCCTCGACCGCGTGCGCATCGCCCGTGAGCTGCACGACGTCGTCGCCCATCACGTCTCGGTCATGGGCGTGCAGGCGGGCGCCGCACGTCTCGTGCTCGAGCGAGACCCCGCGGAGTCGGCGCGCATCCTCACCGGGATCGAGGGTTCCGCGCGCGACGCGATCCACGAGCTGCGCCAACTGCTGGAGACCCTGCGCACACCCGGCGGAGAGACGACGGATGCCGCATCCACCCTCGAGCTCGACGACATCGCCGAGCTCGTGGAGGCGTCGACCGAGGCCGGACTGCCGACCGACTACGCGGTGATCGGGGTGCCGGTGCCGGTGCCTTCCCTCGTCGCCGTGAACCTGTACCGCATCGCGCAGGAGTCGCTGACGAATGCCCGCCGCCACGCGGGCCCCGACGCCACCGCCGACGTCCGCGTGCGCTACGACGACGACGGGGTCGAGGTCGAGATCGTGAACACCGGACGCCCGGTCGCCCACCTCCGTCCGGGGCTCGGCCAACTGGGGATGCGGGAGCGCGCCGCCGCATCCGGAGGCACCCTCGAGGTGACCTCACGACCATTCGGCGGTCTGCGCGTGCGTGCGCGGGTGCCGCTGGCCGCGGCGACCGGATCGAGCGTGGCCCGATGAGCGACCAGATCCGCGTGCTGCTCGTCGACGACCATGCGCTGCTGCGTGCCGGCTTCCGCACGATCCTCGACACCCAACCCGACATCACCGTGGTCGGCGAGGCGTCATCGGGTGCGGAAGCTGTGGCACAGGCTTCCGCGCTCCGCCCCGACGTCATCACGATGGACGTGCAGATGCCGGACATGGACGGCATTGAAGCGACCAGGCGCATCGTCGCAGACCCGGCCGTCGGCGCGGCCATCGCGATCGTCACGACCTTCGACCGCGATGACTACCTGTACGAGGCGCTGGATGCCGGCGCCAGCGGATTCCTGCTCAAGAACGCCGGCGCCGAGGACCTGATCGCGGCCGTCCGCGCCCTGGCCGCGGGCGACGGGATGCTCGCCCCAGAGGTGACTCGTCGCGTGCTGGCACGGTTCGCCTCGACGACCGCTCCGCACCCTGCACCCGAGGTGGCGGCCACGAGCCGCGTGCTCCCGAAGGCCGCGCTCGCCGAGCCGCTCACCGACCGCGAGGCCGAGGTGCTGACGCTGCTCGCCGACGCCAGGAGCAACTCCGAGATCGCGCGGGCGCTGTTCATCGGCGAGGCCACGGTGAAGACGCACGTGTCGCGCATCCTGCAGAAGCTCGGCGCACGCGATCGCGTGCAGGCGGTCGTGCTCGCACACCGCATGGGGCTCGCCTAGCCCGCTCGTCGCTCACTTCGCCTCTCTGCCCTCTCGTCTCTGCCCTCTCCTCTCTGCCCTCTCGTCGAAGGATTTCGTGCATTCCCCGTAATGAATGCACGGATTTCCGATCTCTTCCGACGTAAGAGACCATCGACGCCGAGGGATGAGAATGACTGCGCCAGCACCATATGAGACGAGATCCGCGCCTGACCACCCGCGCGGCGATGCCGAGGGCTCTTCACGCCAGGCCATCTTCCGCGCCGGCGGCCAGGACTGCTCGCGGGTGCTGACACCCTGCGCGGGACAACTCCCTTGAGCGCATCGAAGCGGGGAAAGAAATGAACACCATCTTCATCACCGGCACCTCGACCGGACTCGGCCGTGCGTCCGTCAAGCTGTTCTCCGAACGAGGCTGGCGGGTGATCGCCACGATGAGGAGCCCGGAGCAGGAACAGGAACTCGGTGCACTGCCCGGCGTGATCCTCAAGCGGCTCGACGTCGACGACCCCGCATCGATCGTGCACGTCGTGGCCGAGACGCTCGCCGATCACCCTGTCGACGTCCTCTTCAACAACGCGGGATACGGCCTTGCCGGACCGTTCGAGGCGACCAGCGACGAACAGATCGTGAAGAACGTCACGACGAACCTCCTCGGCCCCCTTCGCGTGACCAAGGAGTTCATCCCGGCCTTCCGAGAGCAGGGCTCGGGAGTGATCCTCACGACCACGTCCATCGGCGGGCTCGTGACGATGCCCTTCAACTCGGTCTATCACGCAGCGAAGTTCGGCGTGGAGGGCTGGAGCGAGAGCCTGTCCTATGAGCTGAAACCGTTCGGCATCCGCGTCAAGACCCTCGCTCCCGGTGGGATCCGCACCGACTTCAGCGGGCGCAGCCTCGACCAGGCCGGGCACGAGGAGTATGCGGAGTCCGTCGCCAAGGCCGGCCGACGCTTCCGTGACCCTTCCCGCGACTCGACCCGATCATCGGCCGAGGAGATCGCCGAGATCGCGTACGTGGCCGTCACGGACGGAACCGATCAGATCACCTACGTGGCGGGGATCGATGCGCAGGAGCACCTGCGGCTGCGCGAGGGGCTGGGACAGTCGGGTTTCGTAGCCGAGTCGACGAGACTCTTCTTCGGCGACTGACCGTCCACCGGGCAGCTCACCCCGCGCTAACCTCGGAGCCATGCCCGAAGCCGCGCCCCTGTCCCGCCCGATCCTGGCCGGGGTGGTGACGGCACTCGTCGGATTCACGAGCTCGTTCGCGGTCGTGCTGACCGGGCTCGACGCGGTCGGGGCGAACACGGCGCAGGCGGCCAGCGGCCTGCTCGCGGTGAGCCTCACGATGGGCCTCGCCTGCGTGGTGCTCGCCTGGCGGTACCGGATGCCGATCACCGTGGCGTGGTCCACCCCCGGTGCCGCTCTCCTCGTGGCGACCGGCACCGTGGAGGGCGGCTGGTCGGCGGCGGTCGGCGCGTTCCTGGTCACGGCCGCACTGATCCTGCTCACCGCCCTGTGGCCTGCCCTCGGCGCCCTGATCGCCCGCATCCCTCCCTCGATAGCGCAGGCGATGCTCGCCGGCGTCCTGCTGCCGCTGTGCCTGGCCCCGATCACCGGCATCGTCGCGAACCCGTGGGGCGTGGTGCCGGTCGTACTCACCTGGCTGGTGTTCGCCCGCTTCGCTCCGCGCTGGGCGGTGCCGTTCGCGTTCATCGCCGCAGCAGTCGTGGTGGCCGTCTCGCTGATCGGCACCGGCGCGCCGTTCGACCCCGCCGTCCTGCTCCCGCGCCTCGAGTTCACGACGCCGACGTTCACTGTCGGCGCGCTGGTGGGTCTCGCCCTGCCGCTGTTCATCGTGACCATGGCCTCGCAGAACGTACCGGGCATCGCGATCATGCGCAGCTTCGGCTATGAGGTGCCCTGGCGTCCGGCGATGCTCGTCACCGGCGTCGGCACCGCGCTCGGCGCAACGGCCGGCGGGCACGCGATCAACCTCGCCGCGATCAGCGCCGCACTCGCAGCATCCCCCGATGCCGCCCCCGACCCGAAGCGCCGCTGGGTGGCCGGAGTCTCGACCGGGGTGTCGTACCTCGTACTGGGCGCCTTCTCGGCCGCGTTCGTCGCCCTCGTGGTGCTCGCGCCTGCCGCCGTCATTCCGGCCGTCGCCGGTCTCGCCCTGTTCGCGGCGTTCGGCTCGTCGGTGCAGCAGGCGATCGACGACCCGGGCGAACGCATCCCCGCGGTCGTGACCTTCCTGGTGGCCGCATCCGGGATCGCCGTGCTCGGTGTCAGCGCCGCGTTCTGGGCGCTCGTCGCCGGGCTCGTGGTGCGCACCGTGCTGCACGCCGGACGCGCGGATGCCGTGCACTCGACAGCATCCGGTGCACT
>NZ_PCPA01000014.1 GCF_002979515.1 Microbacterium sp. MYb54
CCGTCCGCCCACGCCCGTCCGCCCCGCCTCCGCCCGCCCGCCGACGCCAACCTCGTTCCGGTCGCACTTGCTGCCGTCCGGAACGCGTTCGGCGCGGCAGGAACTGCGACCGCAACCGATCAGGGACCGGGCGTCAGAGCTTCCGGCTGCGGGGCATGAGCCGCACGGGCGGCAGCGGCGGGGCGGGGATGCGCACGTCGTGACCCTCGACCGCGCCGAAGCGCGTGGGCGCCGTGCCCGTCGCGGATTCCGCCTCCCACTCCTCGCGCGCCTCGACGATCTCGTCGTGCGTGCGGCCGGCGAAGTTCCACCACATCACGATGTCGTCCTCGAACGGCTCGCCGCCGAGCAGGAACAGCAGGGCGCCCTCGGTGCTCGACACCTCGACGACGTCGCGGGAGTCGCCGAGATAGAGAAGTCCGTTCCGGTCGAGTGGATGCTCGGCCACCACGGCATCGCCCTCGACGAGCATCAGCGCGTGCTCCCAGTCGGAACGCAGCGGCAGGCGCACGCGCGAACCGGGGGCGAGGACGATCTCGGCGCCGACGATCGGGGTGTGCACCGTGGCGGGCGAGCGCACGCCCGCGAGTTCGCCGAGCACGACGGTGGCTTCGGCATCCGCTCCCTCGTCGGCGGGGAGTGCAAGCGCGGGCAGGTCGGTGTGCCGTTCGAAGCCGGGGGCACCGTCGCGGGCGGAATCGGGCAGCACCACCCAGAACTGCAGCGCATCGAGGGGGATGGGTCCGTCGCCGATCGAGTACTCCGAGTGCGAGATGCCGTTGCCGGCGGTCATCAGGTTCAGCTGCCCGCGGCGCAGGTCGGCGTCGCTGCCGAGCGAGTCGCGGTGACGGATCTCGCCGACGAGGGGCCAGGTCACCGTCTGCAGTCCGATGTGCGGATGCGGTTCGACCCGCATCTTCGTGTCAGCAGGACCGAATCGGTCGAGGAAGCACCACGCCCCGATCGTCGGCAGGTTGCGATGCGGCAGTGCGCGCAGCACGTTCATGCCGCGAACCCCGCCGAGCGGCACCTCGCGCGGCTCGAGGATGAGGCGGTGCTGCCCGATCATTCCGCTCGGCCCGTCGGGTCCTCGTCCGCGGCGCCGACGGGTCCCGATGGGGCCTTCGGCCAGCGGATCTCGGCGCCGGGGACCTCGTGCGTCTCGAGGTACCTCGCGATGTACGGGCACAGCGGGACGATCGCGTCACCACGACCCGCGGCATCCGCCAGCGCAGCCGATGCCAGCTTCCCCGCCAGCCCCTGACCCTGGAAGGCAGGGTCGACCTCGGTGTGGATGAACCGGATGGAGCCTGGGCGGAGGTCGTACGCCGCGAAACCGGCGAGCACGTCGTCGGAGCGGATCTCGTAGCGCGACTCTTCGTCGTTGCGGGTCACGGTGATGTCGGTCATCGGATGCTCCTTCGAACGGGATGCCTCCAACCTACGCCCGCGTGCAAAGGGTGGGGCGGGCGCGGGGCTACGGCACGGGCAGGGCGATGTTGCTCACCTGGAACGCGACGGCCGCCCCGATCAGCACGAGAGAGATGCCCGATTCCGAGACCTTCGCCCGCTCACCTCTCACGCTGCCCACTTTAGGGCGGCCTGTGGATGAAGCGCCTCCCGCGTCGGCGGGGGTCGTTACGCTGGAGGGATGCCGCAGACTCCCCGTGACCCGTACGCGGACCTGCCGTACGCCGACGAGCCCTACGACGACGGCTGGGAGTTTTCCGTCCCACCGGAGCCGATGGACTGGGAACCGCAGGGCGCGGGCTTCGAGCCACCGCTCGACTGGGGCCAGGGGCCGGTCACGCCGGTGGCACCCACGGCCGCGGCACCGACCGCTCGCCGAGCGACGCCGAGTCGTTACCCGACCGCGCGCGAGGCCCTGCACACGGTCTTCGGCTACGACGAGTTCCGCGGCGATCAGGCCGACATCGTCGAGCAGGTCATCGCGGGCGGAGACGCCGTCGTCTTGATGCCGACCGGTGGCGGAAAGAGCATCACGTACCAGGTGCCGGCGCTCGTGCGCGAGGGCACGGGGCTGGTGATCAGCCCGCTCATCGCACTGATGCACGACCAGGTCGATGCGCTGCGGGCCAACGGTGTCAACGCCGCGTACCTCAACTCCACGCAGGCGATCGATGAGCGTCGCGAAGTCGAGCGGGCGTACGTCGCCGGCGAACTCGACCTCATCTATGTCGCCCCAGAGCGGCTGTCGAACGCACAGACCACGGCGCTGCTGCAACGCGGCACTCTCAGCGTGATCGCGATCGACGAGGCGCACTGCGTGTCGCAGTGGGGGCACGACTTCCGGCCCGACTACCTCGCGCTCGGCGACCTCGGCGAGCGGTTCCCCGGTGTTCCGCGCATGGCGCTCACGGCCACCGCGACCGCCGCGACGCACAAGGAGATCACCGAACGACTGCGCCTCGACGGTACTGGGGGAAGAGCGGCCGCGAAGCACTTCGTCGCGAGCTTCGATCGCCCGAACATCCAGTACCGCATCGTGCCGAAGGTCGATCCGCGCAAGCAGCTGGTGACCTTCATCAAGTCGCAGACCCCGGTGACCGACGACGGCGCGCAGCCCGCTGGCATCGTGTATGCGCTCAGTCGTAAGTCGGTCGAGCAGACCGCGACCTATCTCGCGGCGCAGGGGCTCGACGCGCTGCCGTATCACGCGGGTCTGCCCGCCGAAGTGCGTGCGGCCAACCAGTCGCGCTTCCTCCGTGAAGACGGCGTGGTCATGGTCGCGACCATCGCGTTCGGCATGGGCATCGACAAGCCCGACGTGCGCTTCGTCGCGCACATCGATCTGCCGAAGTCGGTCGAGGGGTATTACCAGGAGACCGGTCGTGCGGGTCGAGACGGCGAGCCCGCGGTGGCGTGGATGGCATACGGCCTCGGTGACGTCGTGCAGCAGCGCCGCCTGATCGACCAGAGCCCCGGCGACCGCACCTTCAAGATGCGGATGGGGCAGCACCTCGACGCGATGCTCGCGCTGTGCGAGACCGTGGAGTGCCGCCGGCAGAACCTGCTCGGCTACTTCGGACAGGAGTCGCAGCCGTGCGGCAACTGCGACACGTGTCTCGAAGACACTGAGACCTTCGACGGACTCGTCCCGGCGCAGAAGCTGCTCTCGACGATCGTGCGTCTTAAGCGCGAGCGCAACCAGTCGTTCGGCGCCGGTCATCTGATCGACATCCTCCGCGGCGGCTCGACCGAGCGCATCCGGCAGCAGGGGCACGACAAGCTCGCGACCTATGGCATCGGCAATGACCTCTCCGACCAGGACTGGCGCAGCATCGTGCGGCAGCTCCTCGCCCGGGGCATCCTGGTGGCGCAGGGCGACTACGGCACTCTCGCTCCCGGTGAGCAGGCGGCCGGAGTGCTGCGCGGCGAGACCGCGGTTCCGCTGCGCAAGGACACGATCGGGCGCCCGGCCTCGTCGACGCGGGCTCGCAAGGCCAGCGCCGCCGACTCTCTGGATGCGGGGGATCGCGGTCTGTTCGAGGCGCTGCGCGCCTGGCGGGCCGAGACCTCGAAGGAGCAGGGCGTTCCCGCGTACATCGTGTTCGGAGATGCCACGCTGCGCGCGCTCGCGGAGCATCGTCCGGCGTCGCTCGCCGACCTCGAGGGCATCACCGGCATCGGCGAGAAGAAGCGCCAGGCCTATGGCGAAGGCGTGCTGGCGGTCATCGCCGCAGACTGAGCCTCCCTGCCGAGTCAGTGCTGGGGCAGCACGTCTTCGAGGTGGGCGCGCAGCTGGGCGGCGATGTCGAGCCGTTCCCTGTCGTACAGCCACTGGTATTGCAGGCCGTCCCACATCGCGATGAGCCAGGTGGCCTCGTGTGCGGGGTCGCGGTGCGCAGGCAGGTCGCCATCGATCTGGGCGAGGCGGAAGAGCTCGGTGAAGTACTCGAGAGCGTTCGCGAACCGCGTGGCGAAGTACTCGTGCGCAGGGTGCGTCGAGGGCACGGCTTCGCACGACAGCACGGCGTAGACCTCGATCAGGCCGGGTTGTTCGTGTGCGCCGAGCTCGGCACCGTCCGGGATTCCGCGGAGCACCTCGCCAGCGGAGGCGGCGCCGGTGAACCCCTTGTTCTCGTTGATGGCGCTGTCGCGTTCGGTGAGGACGGCGCTGAGCAGCACCTCCTTCGAGGGGTAGTGGTGCAGCAGCGTCGACTTCGAGACGCCGACCGCCGTCGCGATGTCCTGCAAGCTGGTGTCGCCGTAGCCGTCGCGGGAGAACAAGCGCATCGCGTCGGCGAGGATCTGCGCGCGGCGACGCCGGCCGACCGCGTATCCCGGGTCGGTGTCCGGTGCGACGGCGGTGCGCAGCTCGGGAATGGGCCCTGACGGGGCATCGGATCCGGTCTCGTCGTCCGGGTCGCGCCAGGCGAGCGGCAGAGCCCACAGGTTCTCGCGCTCCTGGAGCATCTCCACCACGTCGACCCGATCCGGAAGGTACTGCGAGAGCAGCTGCAGTCCATCCCAGCCTGCCGTGTGCCGCACCGTCTCGCCATCGACGTCGCGGTCCGCCGCGATCACACCGTGGTACTTCGCGTCTTCCAGGACGTCGATGCTCAGTGCACGCAGCCGGCAGTACCGATCGCGCATCCGCTCGTGCGCGGGGTGGCCGGGGGCCGAGGCCTCGCCCGTGAGCGCAGCGAAGAGTTCGAGGTAGCCCTCGGTGTGTGCGTTGCGCTCGGCGATGCCGGCGAAGACCAGCTCGCCTGGTTCGGATGCCGCGGCGATCGCGCTGAAGACCGTCTCGTTGTCGGCCTCGAGTCCCGCGACGACCTCGGCGAGCAGATCGTCCTTCGAGGCGAAGTGGCCGAGGAGGCCGGGGTGGCTGACGGATGCGGCTGCGGCGATGTCGCGCAGCGAGGTCGAGCGGTAGCCGCGGGTGACGAACAGGTCATGCGCGGCGGAGAGGATGCGCTGCCGTGTCGCCGCGGCGCGATCATGCCGTGAGCCGGTCGCTGTCGTCGTCGTCATCGCATCCTCCTTTCTGCATCCTATCCTCGCTCATTACCAACCGGTCTACTTTCAGTTACCAGATGGTCGATATTGGTGTATCGTCATCCCAGAACCGCGTCGCCCGAAGACGTGCGGTGAATCGAAAGGACTGTCATGACAGAGCTGTCATCCGCCGCCGCTGCGGCCGCGGTCGGCACCACCGGGTTCAAGGCCCCCGGAACCACGCCGCCGAAGACCCCGCGCGGCTACACGCCGGGCCTCGCCGCCGTGAACTTCGGCGTCTATCTCGCCCTTCTCACGCCCGTCATGGTGTCGATGGCGTTCAAGATCCAGCACATCGACCCGGTCAACACCGAGGGCAGCCTCGGGCTCGTGATGGGCGTCGGCGCGATCTTCGCCCTCATCGCGAACCCGCTCGTGGGCCGACTCTCCGACCGCACCACCTCGCGGTGGGGTATGCGTCGCCCGTGGATCCTCGGCGGCGCGATCGTGGGTGTCGGTGGATTCGTCCTCATCGGCTCCGCCACCTCGGTCTGGATGGTGCTGCTCGCCTGGTGCCTCGTGCAGACCTCGATGAACGCCGTGCTCGCCGCGGCCAACGCCACCCTGCCCGATCAGGTGCCGGTCACCAGCCGTGGCAAGGTGTCGGGCATCATCGGCATCACGACCCCGATCGGCATCCTCGCCGGCAGTCTCCTGGTCAACTTCCTGCCCGGCGACTTCGAGCGCTTCGTCGTGCCCGGCGTGATCGCGCTGATCCTCGTGATCGTGTTCGTGCTCACCCTCAAGGACCGCCGGCTCACCGAGAAGCCCGCCGAGAAGTTCACGGTCGCGATGTTCTTCGGCTCCTTCGTGTTCAACCCGCGCAAGCACCCCGACTTCGGCTGGACCTGGCTGACCAAGTTCTTCGTGATGTTCGGCTATGCCGGCATCGCCACATTCCTGCCGCTGTACCTCATCACCAAGTTCGGTCTCGACGAGCAGGGCGCGGTCGGCATCATCCTGGCCGCCAACCTCGCCTCGATGGCCGCGATGGCGATCTCGTCGCCGCTGGGCGGATTCCTCTCCGACAAGATCGGCAAGCGTCGTCCGTTCGTCGCGATCGCCGGCGTGATCATGGTGGTGGGTCTCGTCATCCTCGCCGTCGCTCCCGACGTCACGACCGTCATCATCGCGCAGGCGATCATCGGCCTCGGAGCCGGATCCTTCCTCTCGGTCGACCTCGCCCTCGCCACCGAGGTGCTCCCCAACCCCGACGACGTGGCGAAGGACCTCGGTGTGCTGAACATCGCCAACGCCCTGCCGCAGTCGATCGCCCCCGCCATCGCTCCCGGCATCATCGCCATCGGCGCCGCCACCCCGCTCGGGGGATACACCACCTGGTACCTGTTCGGCGCTGTCGTCGCGCTGGCCGGCGCCGTTCTCGTCTACCGCATCAAGGGAGTCAAGTGACCATGACCGACACCACCACCGCGCGCCCCTGGCTCGACGCCGACCTCTCCGTCGACGAGCGGGTGCAGCTGCTGCTCGACGCCATGACGATCGAGGAGAAGGCCGGGCTCTTCTTCCACACCATGATCGCGATCGGCGACCTCGAAGAGCCCAACCCGATCTTCGCGACGCCCTCCGCCCGCGAGTTCCTCGAGACCAAGCGGATGACGCACTTCAACCTGCTCGGTGCTGCGCCGACCGGCCGGGAGATCGCGGCATGGCAGAACGCGCTGCAGCGGCTCGCGGCATCCACGCGCCTCGGCATCCCCGTCACGCTGTCAACCGATCCGCGGCACTCGTTCAGTGAGAACCCCGGCGCGTCGATCCTGGCCGGCCCGTTCTCGCAGTGGCCGGAGACCCTCGGCCTCGCCGCGACCCGTGACGAGGAGCTCGTCGAGCGTTTCGCGGACATCGCCCGTCAGGAGTACACGGCGGTCGGGCTGCGCGTAGCTCTGCACCCGCAGGTGGACCTCGCGACCGAGCCCCGCTGGGCGCGGCAGACGGCGACCTTCGGCGAAGACGCCGAGCTCTCCGGCAAGCTCGGTGCGGCCTACATCCGGGGATTCCAGGGCGCATCGTTCGGCCCCGGCTCGGTATCGACCATGACCAAGCACTTCCCCGGGGGTGGACCGCAGAAGGACGGCGAAGACCCGCACTTCCCCTACGGCCGTGAGCAGGTCTATCCTGGCGGCGAGTTCGAGCTTCACCTGAAGCCGTTCGAAGACGCGCTCGCCGCGGGCACCAGGCAGATGATGCCGTACTACGGGATGCCCGTCGGCACCGAGTACGAGGAGGTGGGATTCGGGTTCAACAAGTCCGTGATCACCGGCCTGCTGCGTGAGCGCTACGGCTTCGATGGTCTCGTGTGCACCGACTGGGGTCTGATCAGCGACTCCGAGATCTTCGGCCAGCCGTTCCCGGCTCGTGCCTGGGGCGTCGAAGACCTCACGCCGCGTGAGCGGATGAAGAAGGTGCTGGATGCCGGTGCCGACCAGTTCGGCGGCGAGGCGAACCCGGAGCTCCTGCTCGAGCTCATCGCGGACGGCGAGGTGACCGAGGCCCGTCTCGACGTCTCGGCACGACGCATCCTGCGCGAGAAGTTCGAGCTCGGACTGTTCGAGAACCCGTACGTGGACGAGGACGCCGCCGACGACATCGTCGGTCGCGCCGAGTTCCGCACCGCCGGCGAAGACGCCCAGCGCGCATCGATCACGGTGCTCGCGAACGACGGTGCTCTGCCGTTCGCCCGCGGCCGGAAGATCTATGTCGAAGGCATCGACGCCGAGGTGGCTGCGTCCTTCGGGGAGATCGTCGAGACGCCGAGCGAGGCAGACCTGGCGATCATCCGCCTGCAGGCTCCGTTCGAGGAGCGCGCGACGATGTTCGAGAACTTCTTCCACGCAGGTTCGCTCGCGTTCTCGGACGAGGTGATCGCGCATGTTCGCGAAGTCGCCGCCGCCGTGCCGACCGTGGTCGATGTGCTCGCCGACCGCCCGCCGATCCTGACGCCGATCGCCGAGGTCGCAGCCGCAGTGACCGTGAACTGGGGTGCATCGGGCGCAGCTCTGCTCGACGTCCTGAGCGGCACGGTGGCGGCTCGGGGCAAGCTGCCCTTCGACCTGCCGCGGTCGATGGCCGCCGTCGAGGCCTCGCGTCCCGACGTGCCGTTCGACACCGCTGACCCGCTGTTCCGCTTCGGCCACGGGCTCTCGCTGTAGTCCGCGGAGCACGTTCAAGAACCGCCCCGCACGCTTCAGCGTGCGGGGCGGTTTCGTCGTCCCCGGGAGGTCTCGCGGGCCGCACTCAGCGCGCCATGCAGTCGCCGAGTTTCGAAATGTCTCCCGCGATGGCGGTCGCCGGATGATTTCTGGACGAATGCTGGACTTCTCATTCGCGATCCCGTAAGAATGAGCGCAACATCGCTCGGCCGACAGATGTCGACCCGTGGGGGGGCCATGTGACGCGGAAGATCGCATCACACGGGAGTAGCGAATGGAATTGCAGGAGAGGTCTCTGCGGCGACGCAGAGCTGTAGGAGGAGGCATCGCCGGCGTCACCGTCGGCGCGGTGATCCTCGCGAGTGCGCTGGTGCCGACGGCGGCGAATGCGCTGGACGCGGCGAATCCGAACGATCCGTCGGTCGCGCAGGGGCAGATCATCGAGCTGCCCGCCGCACTGCTCGGCGGACTCGACATCGCGGCGCTCGGTCACACGCTGACCAGCAACCCCGCGGCCCCGGGCTCCGAGCTCGGCGGGCTGGATGTCGGGTTGCTCGAAGCGCTCAACATCGACGTCGGGACCTTGAACATCGCGCTGCTGACCGACGGCACCACGCCCGGTCTGCTGCAGCTCGGTGACCTGGGGGCTGCGCAGAGCTTCAGCTCGTCGCCGACGCAGACGCAGTCGATCGCATCCTCGGGAACCATCACCTCGGGTGGAGCGATCGACACCGGCGCCATCGACGGCAGCGTGGACCCCGGCACCCTCGAACTCACCGATCTCTTCGACCAGCTCAACGTGGCCGGCCTCACCGACGCGGTCCTCGATCAGGCATCGGTGGGCATCGGCGCGCTCGCATCGCGCGCCGAGTCGAACGCCGGCACCGTCACGTCCGAGTACCGCATCGCCGATCTGAACCTCGATCTGCACAGCAACCTGGTCGCCGGGCTCTCGGGCACGCTCGCCGCGGCGATCCAGGGCACGGTGACGCCCGTGAGCAACCTCGCCGGTCCCGGCGGGGCGCTGACGGCACTCGTCACGACCCTCGTGAACACGATCAACGCGATCCCGGATGTGCCGCTCCTCGCGGCCTTCACCGCGACCGGAGGGACGGTCGGGATCGCCGGACTCGACACGGTCGGGCAGACCGTGACGACCCAGGTGCTGCAGACGCCGCTGGAGAACACGACGGGTTCGGTGCTCGTCGATCTGAGCACCGGGACGGTCTCGGTCGACCTCGCCAAGATCCTCGTCGAGACGGGTGCGGGCGCGAACCTGAACACCCTGCCGGCGAACACCCCGGTGCTTTCGGCCACGACGATCTCCGCGATCCAGCAGGGAATCACCTCGGCCCTCACCGGCACCCACCCGAACAGCCTCAACGGCAAGGTCTCCACGATCCTGAAGTCGACGCTCGATGCGCTCCAGGTGACGCTGACCGTGGGGGTCGACCTCACGGTTCCGCTCACCGGAACTCCGCTCGTCTCGGGTGACGTGACCGTCAAGGGCTCGCTCGCGCAGTTCGCGGGCACCGCCACTCCGGTCCCCGTGGTCACGACCGACATCACCCTCGCCGGCCTCAACATCGGGCTGCTCCTCAATCCCGTGGTCGCCGCGGTCACGAATGCGGTCGCCACCACGACCGGTCCGCTCGTGAACACCGCGTTGAACAGCGTGATCCCGCTCGTGCAGCCGGCGCTCGCCGCGCTCACCGGTCCCGTGCTCACGACGCTCGACCCCGTGCTCCAGGGCGTGCTGGCGGGGGTCGCGACCATCACGATCAACGAACAACCGGCCACGGGCGACATTCCCGGAGGCAGCTTCACCGTGCGGGCCCTCGGAGTGAATCTGCTCCCTGCTGTCGGCGGTGGAGTCGCTCTCGACCTCGGGTCTTCGACGGTGAAGGCGGCAGCCGCCGCGGTCGCCGCGATCGATGCGGCCGCCACGGTTCAGGCGGGAACCAGCCTTCCCGTCACTGGATCCGGCTGGCCCGCGACCACCGACGTCACGGTGCAGCTGACGGCGCCGGGGGGTGCAGCGGTCGGTGATCCGGTGACGGCGACCACGGATGCGTCCGGTGGGCTCACGCTCTCCTACCCGGTTCCCGCATCGGCGGTACCGGGCACGGGCTACACGGCCACGGCGACCGCCGGGGCAGTCACGGCGACCGACACGACCGAAGTCACGGCCGCCGCGGCGATCGACGCCGCGCCCGCTGTGCAGGCAGGCACCGACCTCGCGGTCTCGGGAACGAACTGGCCCGCCACCACCCAGGTATCGGTGCAACTGCAGGCGCCCGGAGGCGGTGCGAACATCGGCGGCCCCGAGCTTGTGACCACCGACGCCTCCGGAACGTTCACGCTGGCCTACCCGGTCCCGGCGGGCACCCCCGCCGCCACCGGCTACACGGTCACCGCGACGGTCGGCACGCAGACGGCCACCGACACCACCGAGGTGACGGATGCGCCGGTCGCGGCGATCGACGCGGCGGCGACAGGTCAGGCGGGCACGAGTCTCCCGGTCACGGGCGCGAACTGGCCGGCCAACACCGCGGTGTCGGTGCAGCTGACCGCACCCGGCGGCGGCGCGAACATCGGCGGTCCGGAGACGGTGACGACGAACGCATCCGGTGCGTTCACGCTCGACTACCCGGTTCCGGCATCCGCTGCGCCTGGCACCGCCTACACGGTCACGGGCACGGCTGGTGCGATCACGGCGATCGACACCACCGAGGTGACGGCCGCTGCGGCCGTTGACGCGGCGGCAACCGTGCAGGCGGGGACGAGTCTTCCGGTGGCGGGCACGAACTGGCCGGCGACGACGCAGGTCTCGGTGCAGCTGACGGCTCCCGGCGGTGGGAACATCGGTGGCCCGGTGACGGTCACGACAGATGCCTCCGGCGGTTTCACCGTCGACTATCCGGTTCCCGCATCCGCGACACCGGGCACGGGTTACACCGTGACGGCGACCGTGGGCACTCAGATCGCCACGGACACGACCGAGGTCACGGCCGCGGCGGCGATCGATGCGGCGGCGACGGTCCAGGCGGGTGCGAGCCTTCCGGTCACGGGCACGAATTGGCCGGCGACCACCGAAGTGTCGGTGCAGCTGACGGCTCCCGGCGGCGGGAACGTCGGAGGACCCGAGACCGTCACGACCGACGCATCCGGCGGGTTCACGCTCGACTATCCGGTGCCTGCATCAGCCACGCCCGGCACCGGCTACACGGTGACCGCGAACGTCGGCGCGCAGACCGCGACCGACACGACGGCAGTGACCGCGGCGGCGACCGTCGATGCGGCGGCGACCGTGCAGGCGGGTAGCGATCTGCCCGTCGCAGGGACGAACTGGCCGGCGGACACCGAGGTGTCGGTGCAGCTGACCGCTCCCGGCGGCGCCGTCATCGGCACGCCTCGGACGGCCACGACGGGTGGGCTCGGGGCGTTCACGCTCGACTACCCGGTACCGGCGGGCACCCCTGCGGGGACCGGGTACACGGTCACGGCCTCTGTGGGCGCGCAGACGGCGACCGACACGACGGAGGTCACCGCGGCTCCGGTCGTGGTCGATGCGGCACCGACGGTTCCTGCGGGAACCAACCTCGCCGTCACAGGCACGGGCTGGCCGGTGAGTTCCACGGTGTCGCTGCAGTTGACGGCACCGGGCGGCGGGGCGAACGTCGGCGGTCCGGTGACCGCGTCGACCGACGCGTCCGGCGCCTTCACGGCGAGCTATCCGGTCCCGATCGGCACGACGCCCGGCACGGGGTACACGCTCACCGCGACAGCGGGGGCGGTCACCGGATCGGACACCACCGAGGTGACGGCGGGCACTCCCGGCGACGTCAACACGAACGCGGCAGCCTCGGCATCCGCTTCGGCTGATGCCACCGCTGACGGCGACCCGTCGGCGCAAGCCGCTGCGGAAGCTGCGGCGCTCGCCGATGCGACCTCCAACGCCTCTGCCGCGGCGACGGCCGATGCCACGGCGGCCGCTCAGGCGGCGGCGACGACCGATGCCTCGACGACCGCGTCGACGGATGCGACCTCGACGGCGAACGCCTCGGCGGCAGTGGCTGCTCAGGCGGCAGCGCAGGCGGATGCCTCGGACGACACGAATGCCGCGGCCTCGGCCGTGGCGAACGCGAACTCGTCGGCCTCGTCGGAATCGGCAGCGACCACGGATTCGTCCACGGATGCTTCTTCCGAGGCCGCAGCCAACACGAACGCCGCAGCATCGGCCTCCGCCTCGGCGAACGCCGACGCCTCCACCGATGCGGTCGCTGAGGCCTCGGCCCAGGCGGCGGCGTTCGCAGATGCGACGGCCGAGGGATCGGCTGCTGCTGATCCGGCTGCGGAGGCCGCGGCGCAATCGGCAGCGACGGCGACGTCGTCGACGGCGGCGACAGCGGATGCCACCTCGGAGGCGAACGCCGGTGCGGCGATCGCAGCCCAGGCGGCGGCACTGGCCGACGCGACGACGAACACCGCGGCCGAGGCTTCGGCGACGTCGGATGCCAGCACGAGTGCGGCCTCGAATTCGAGCGCGGCAGCCATCGCGAACGCCTCGACCGATGCGTCTTCGGATGCGGTCGCTTCTGCGGACGCATCTGCGGAGATCAACACGAACGCCTCGGCGTCGGCGTCGGCTTCTGCGCAGGCCGATGACGACAGCAACGCCTCAGCTGAGGCGGCGGCTGTGGCCGCGGCTCTCGCGGACGCGACCAGTCAGGCCTCTGCTGCGGCGGATGTGTCGGCCACTGCCGCAGCTCAGGCCGCGGCGACCACCGATGCGTCGACGGATGCTTCGACGACCGCCACCACGGCCGCCAACGCCTCGGCCGCTGCGGCGGCGCAGGCTGCGGCGCAGAACGACGCGACCTCCACGAGTGCGGCTGATGCCTCGGCTTCGGCCGACGCGGACCCGAACGCCTCGGCGGCTGCGGCGGCCAACGCCTCGTCGTCGGCCACGGCTTCCGCATCGGCAGCCGCTGATGCCTCGGCAGAGGCGACGGCTGCGGCATCCGCTTCGGCCACGGCATCGGCATCTGCCGACGCAGCGGCCGATCCGACCGGGAACATCGCCATCGCGCTCAAGTCCCCGGTGCTGGAACGCGGCAAGCAGCAGACCGCGGTCGGCACGGGCTTCCAGCCCGGCGAGAGGGTCACCGGTGTGATGGCCTCCGACCCGATCGCGCTGGGCAGCCAGGTCGCGAACGCGCAGGGCACGGTCACCTTCACCTGGACGGTCCCGTCCGCCACCGATCTCGGAACGCACGCCGTGACGCTGACCGGTGCGAGCTCCGGCAGCGTGTCGGCCTCGTTCCAGGTGGTGGCATCGGGCCTGGCCACGACCGGTGGACAGGTGCAGAGCGGATGGATCGCTCTGGCCGCACTGCTCCTGGTACTCGGCCTGGGGACGATGAGACTCGCGAGATCCCGACGACGACTGGTTCAGACGGAGTGATCGCGATGCAAGAACGCTGAGTGGTCGGGTCCGTTTCCCCACGGCGGTCCCGACCCTCGGCGGTACGGAGGGAAGTGAATGAGCACGAAACCCGAGTCCTCACCGGAGCTCGATGTGTCTGCATCGAAGGCAGCGGCCGCAGCGCGTCCGCGTCCGACCTGGTGGGTGAAGCTCATCGCCTTCGCGGCCTGCCTCCTGACCCTGTGGCACATAGGCGCCTCGTTCCTGTGGATCGCGCCGTACTCGGCGTTGCGGGAGATCCCCACGCAGGAGGTGCTCGCCGGCTACATGCTGCCGATGTTCGGCCAGTCGTGGAGCGTCTTCGCGCCGGAGCCCATCAACGGCGACTACCACTTCAACGTCCGCGCCGTCATCGAGAAAGACGGTGAGCAGGTCGAGACCGGCTGGGTGAGTGCCACCGATGTCGAACTCTCGATGATCCGCTACAACCTGTTCCCGCCGCGCGCCGGCATCCAGTCGAGCGAAGTGGCGAGCGGACAGATGAACGCCTACAACAAGTTGAACGCTGACCAGCAGGCCGTGGCCGGACTCGACTTCGCCGAAGATGACTGGGAAGAGTGGATGGTGCGCTCCTTCGATGAGCTCGAGGGCGACAATCCGTCGACCGAGAAGTACATGGCCGAGGAGCACCTCTCCACCGCATACGCGACCCAGGTGGCCTACGCGATCTGGGGAGCCGATGCCGTGGTGAAGGTGCAGTACCGCGTGAGTCGTCAGAACGTCGTCCCCTACGCTGACCGCAACGATCCGAGCGCCCAGCGTCCCGATCCCACGTTCTCGACCACCGGATGGCGCCTCCCCATAGAAGAGGAAGGACAGAGCCGCGAGAACTTCGCGAACACCTTCCGCGGACAGTTCGAGAGGATCCAGCCGTGAGCGCGCCGATCAAGACCGCGGCGTCGAAGGCCGAGGGGAAGAAGACGGAGACGAAGAAGAGGAAGGATGCTGCGCCGCGGAGCACGACGACGTCGGCGCCCTCCCCGGTGTCGACCCCTCCCGCTCCTCCTCGCGAACCTGTCCCGGCCCCGGCGAACACTGTGCCTCCGCGATCATTCGTCACCCGACTGCTGACGTTCGTCTCGTCGATGATCGGCGGCCTCTGGGCGATGGTGCTCTCGGCCGTCGACCGCATCTCGGCATTCGTCGGCGACTGGCTCTTCAACGGAAAGAAGGCGCTCTACGGGCTCGCCGTCACGCGCATCCTCTTCGGCGTCACCGCGATCGGTCTGCTCGCCTCCAACTTCACCACCCGTCTATACACCTTCGGGTCGGGCTCGGCCTGGAACGGCGAGCTCGCGGAGCCGGTGAGCGAGTTCCCGAAGATCTGGGTGTTCAGCGCCTTCCACGCCGCGATGGGCAACGATGCCCTCTACACGGCGCTCTATCTGCTCCTCGGGGTGCTCGCGGTGCTGTTCGTCCTCGGTTGGCGATTCCGGATCGTGCTCCCGATCTTCTTCTGCCTCTGGGTGGGCTTCATCGAGGCCAACGACATGGTGGGCGACCAGGGCGACAACATGTTCCGCATCGCCCTGTTCCTCCTGTTCTTCGCAGACCCGGCGGCCCGGTGGTCGCTGGACGCGAGGCGACGGGCGAAGTCGGGGGAGTGGTTCGCCCCGAACAGTCAACCGGCGCTGCTGGGGACGATGTTCCACAACCTCACTCTCGTCGCCCTCACCGCGCAGGTGTGCTTCGTCTACGCCTCCGGCGCGCTGTACAAGGCGGGCGGTGCACCGTGGGAAGAGGGGTACGCGGTCTACAACCCGCTGCAGACGGCACGGTTCGGAACGTGGCCGGTGCTGAGCGATCTCGTCACCACGTGGGGGCCGATGGTCACGGTCGCGAGCTGGGGATCGATCATCCTGCAGGTCGCGTTCCCGCTGATGCTGCTGACGCGTCCGACCCGGCTGATCGGGCTGCTGGGCATCCTCTCCTTCCACATCGGCATCGCCGTGCTCATGGGGCTGCCCTGGTTCTCGCTCACGATGATCGCGATCGACTCGATCTTCATCCGCGACCGGACCTGGGGGCGTCTGAGCGCCGGGACGAAGCGGCGGTGGCGGGAGGCGGCTGCCGCACCACCGTCGGCGACGCCGGAACCGACGTCGTCGGTCCGGACTGTGGTCTGACGACAACGGGGCGGGGAGATGTGCCCGCCGGTCGTTGGAGGATGCAGACAGAGCAGTTCGTCTGTGGTTGTGGCAGACCTACCATGGCAGTATCCCCACTTTCCCTCTGAGAGGAACGCTCATGGTCGACGCCGCCGTCCGTCCCAAGACGACTCGAACCCACACCGATGCCGCGGATGCGGACCTGCACGTCGATGTCGCCCGCATCAACGACGCCCTGATGGGCACGTGGGGCGATGTGCGTCGTCAGGCGCGCGAGATGATCAAGGACTCCGCGTTCTGGCGCAAGGACGAGCTCGGCAAAGACGAGCACCGTGAGCGCGTGCTCAGCCAGCTGCACCTCCTGGTCGAGAACAAGGCCGTGCATCGCGCCTTCCCCAAGTCGCTCGGCGGCGAGGAGAACAACGGGGCGAACATCGCGGGCTTCGAGGAGCTCGTGGTGGCCGACCCCAGCCTGCAGATCAAGTCGGGCGTGCAGTGGGGGCTCTTCGGTTCGGCGATCCTGCAGCTGGGCACGAAGGAGCACCACGAGAAGTGGCTCCCCGGCGTGATGGACCTCTCCATCCCCGGTGCCTTCGCCATGACCGAGATCGGGCACGGCTCCGACGTCGCGGCCGTCGGCACGACCGCGACGTACGACCCCGAGACGGAGGAATTCGTCATCAACACCCCGTTCCGCGCGGCGACGAAGGAGTACCTCGGAAACGCGGCGCTGCACGGCGTCGCAGCGACCGTGTTCGCGCAGCTGATCACGAATGGAGTGAGCCACGGCGTGCACTGCTTCTATGTGCCGCTGCGTGGCGAGGACGGCGTCGACCTTCCCGGCATCGGCCGCGAGGACGACGGACTCAAGGGCGGACTCAACGGCATCGACAACGGCCGCCTCTCGTTCGACCACGTGCGCATCCCGCGCACCAACCTGCTCGACCGCTACGGCGACGTCGCGGTCGACGGCACCTACTCCAGCGCGATCGACAGCCCTGGCCGCCGCTTCTTCACGATGCTCGGCACCCTGGTGCAGGGACGGGTGTCGCTCGACGGCGCAGCATCCTGGGCCTCGGCGCTCGGCCTGCACATCGCGATCACCTACGCCACCCAGCGCCGCCAGTTCGACGGTGCGGACGGGCAGGAGGTCGTGCTCATGGACTACGGCAAGCACCAGCGCCGTCTGCTCCCGCGACTGGCGACCACGTATGCGCAGATCTTCGCGCACGACGAGTTCCTGCAGAAGTTCGACGGCGTCTTCTCCGGTCGCACCGACACCCCGGCCGACCGGGAAGACCTCGAGACCCTCGCCGCGGCCCTCAAGCCGCTGTCGACCTGGCACGCGCTCGACACGCTGCAGGAGGCCCGCGAGGCCACCGGCGGCGCCGGCTTCATGTTCGAGAACCGTCTGGTCGGACTCCGCGCCGACCTCGACATCTACGTGACCTTCGAGGGCGACAACAACGTGCTGCTGCAGCTCGTCGGCAAGCGTCTGCTGACCGACTACGCCAAGCAGTTCCAGGGCAAGGACGCGGCGGCACTCGCGAAGTTCGCGGTCGGGATGACCGCGGGCAAGCTGTTCCACGGCGCCGGACTCCGCCAGCTCGGTCAGGCCGTCTCCGACTTCGGTCAGGTGGGCCGTTCGGTCGAGCGCGGCCTGCGCGAGGAGCAGCAGCACGATCTGCTCGCCGGCCGCGTGCAGCAGATGGTGGCCGACATCGCCTCCCGCCTGCGCCCCGGCGCGAAGGACAAGGCACTCGGCGCTCGCCTGTTCAACGAGAACCAGGCCGAGCTCATCGAAGCCGCCCGTGCACACGGAGAGCTGCTGCAGTGGGAGGCGTTCACCGACGCCGTGCACCAGATCGACGACGCCGACACCAAGAAGCTGCTCACCTGGCTGCGCGACCTGTTCGGTCTGCAGCTCATCGAGAAGCACCTCGCCTGGCACCTGATCAACGGACGCCTGTCGACCCAGCGCGCCGCGGCCGTGTCGAGCTACATCGACCGCCTGTGCGCGCGACTGCGCCCGTACTCGCTCGACCTGGTGAACGCGTTCGGCTATGAGTCGGAGCACGTGCGTGCGCCCATCGCGAGCGGGCTGGAGAAGCAGCGTCAGGACGAGGCCCGTGCCTACTACGCAGACCTCGAAGCGACGGGTCAGGCGCCGATCCAGGAGAAGGCGCTGAAGAAGAAGCAGCGCTGAGCGCGCGTCCTGCACGACATCTCGAAGGGGTTGGATCACACGAGCCAACCCCTTCGTAGTCGGTCGGCTCGGTCGCTGAGGAGCTTGCCGACGGGCGTGCCCTGCGCCGGACACGGGGTGGATCGAGCAGCGCCGGGTCAGCGCTTCTTCGGCTCGCTGACTTCCTCACCGCTGAGGAGGCGGCTGACATTCCAATGCAGCCGTTCGGCCATTCCCGGAGACGCTTCGGAGGGGACACTGACCGCCGACAGGGCGCCGTTCATGGCGGTCAGCGTATCGGTGATGATGTCTGCAGCGCGGCTCTGACTGATGACCCCCCATGACGCGATCTCGGCGAGAAGACGTTCGGTGGACACCTTGCGGTGGTCGAACTGCCCGTCGACGGCCAATGCAAGGTCCCACTTGATGAGCTCGTGTTGGAAGAGGTTCGGGACGGCGTCGTAGATCTGAGAGAGTTCGGTCCCATGCGAAAGGTGCATGAGGGCGACGTTCTTCGCGTGTGCGTCGTTGTTCCCGATGCCGATGTTGTAGGTCATCTGTCGGATCCAAGCTTCGACGGCCGCGTCGCCCCCGGGTATCGACCCGAGGAGCTCCGCGATGCGCCGGTTGCTCGCTCGTTTCGAGTCATTCGGCCATTCAGGTTCCTGGAACTTCACATCGGTGTTTCGCCAGTCCAGCCCGAGTGCTTGGGCGAGGTCTTCCTGGTGATGGAGCCGGACGTCCTGGCCCTCGATCGTCCTATCGAACCGCTCTATCGAAAGGTAGGTGATACGACCCGCGGTGCGGATACTGCTGTCATAGCCGGACAGCCCGATGTGCCGGGTGAGGAGGTGGCTGTAGTGCTCGTCGAATATCCGATGCGGTCGGGTGGGGACCTGTGGTTTGAGGATATGTGTCGAGTGAGCGCGACCGTGCGGGTAAAACCACTCGTCGTCGAACAACGCGGCCAACACTTTCGGCTGGTACCCGGGCAAGGTCGAGCGGCTGTCGTCGGGTATGCCCTGGTCGCTGTCCTCGAGTGCCTGTTTCAGCTTTCCGCCAAGAGTCTTGTCATCCAAGGCTTCGTACCGGGGCCTGAGTATTGTCGGCTCGTCTTGATGCCGCAGGGTCACGGCGCCGGCGATGGATCCTCCGAACTCGCTGAGGAGGGCGAACAGGTTGTCGTCGTCGATTCGACGTTTCGCTGCCATGCGCTCACGGTGGTTGCCCTCAGGCACGTACCCGCCGAGGAAATTGGAGACGTCGTCGTTCGCGGGGCGTCGACCGGGAAGTGCTGCGAACGACTCCGTCAGAAGGATGCTCTGCCGATAGTCTCGGGCGATCTCGAGACTCACACGTGTCTTGTCGCGAGCCGGTGAGACGATGCCGACCTGGGCGTCATGGAGGAACAGGTCAAGCGGAGTCATCATCGCGCCCGTACTCGAGGGTGACAGCGATCCCTAGTTCGTGGAGTGTGCGGAACAGCCGTGTCATGTAGAGATTCGACTTTCCGGCCTCGAGGTCGATCATGTAGTCGCGGGAGAACGCCAAGCGATTCGCGAGCTCGGCCTGGCTGAGCCCGGCGTCTTCGCGAGCTGCGCGTATGACGGCCGCGATGTCGTTGGGTTTTCGTGCTGTGAGCGTTGGCATGGCATGCCTCCTTATGTGGGAATTGTCCCACATTTGCCACTGTGGGTAAATACCCACCTTGGGGATTGTGGGGAAATTCCCACTTGCTTGTCCGCGGGCAGCGGCCAGCCCTCACAAAGCGGTTCTCGCGGGAACGTTGGGTAGTGTCGCTCGCGTCGACCAAGAATGAGGAGCACCGGATGAACACAGTCAACGCATACGCCGCCCCCAGCGAAGCGGCCCCGCTGGAGAAGGCCGTCATCGAACGCCGTGAGCTCGGACCGCTCGACGTGATGATCGACGTTGCCTTCGCCGGCATCTGCCACTCCGACATCCACACCGTGCGCGGCGACTGGGGGCCGCAGCAGTACCCGCTCGCTCCCGGTCATGAGATCACCGGCACGGTCGCTGCGGTCGGAGAGGCCGTCACCCGGCATGCGGTCGGCGATCGCGTCGGCGTCGGATGCCTGGTGAACTCGTGCGGCGAGTGCCGCAACTGTCTGCGCGGCGAAGAGCAGTTCTGCATACAGGGTGCTGTGTTCACGTACGGCAGCACGGACCGCGACGGCACCGTCACCCAGGGCGGCTACTCCGAGCAGGTCGTCGTCACGGAGGGCTTCGTCCTGCGCATCCCCGACGCCCTGCCGCTCGACGTCGCAGCTCCCCTGCTGTGCGCCGGCATCACGACCTACTCGCCGCTGCGGCACTGGAACGTCGGTCCGGGCACCCGGGTGGCCGTGGTCGGTCTCGGCGGCCTCGGGCACATGGGCGTGCAGATCGCGCACGCGCTCGGCGCCGAGGTGACCGTGCTCTCGCAGACGCTGAGCAAGAAGGACGACGGCCTGCGGCTCGGAGCCGACCAGTACCGCGCCACGAGCGACCGGGAGACCTTCCGCGAGCTGCGGTCGTCGTTCGACGTGATCCTCAACACCGTGAGTGCCGTGATCGATCTGCGCTCGTACCTGAGTCTGCTCGATGTCGGCGGGGCCATGGTGTGTGTCGGTGCTCCCGGCGAGCCCCTCGAGGTCGGTGTGATGTCGTTGATCGGCGGGCGGCGCTCGCTCGCCGGCAGCAACATCGGCGGCATCCGCGAGACGCAGGAGATGCTCGACTTCTGCGCCGAGCACGGCATCGCGGCCGAGATCGAGGTCATCCCGGCCGCCGACATCAACGCCGCTTACGAGCGCGTGCTCGCCTCCGACGTGCGGTACCGCTTCGTGATCGACGCGTCCACCTTCGCCGGCTGAACGCAGAGAGGGCGGGCCGAGCCGGGATGGCTCGACCCGCCCTCTCCGTGTGGCGGACCCGCAGGTGATGAGGAGCCTCAGCCGACGAGCACCTCGGCCGCGGTCATGCGCGCGACCAGGTGGGGGGCGAGCGGAGCATCCGTCCCGAGCACCACGCGCACGGTGGCTCCTGGCTGATCGACCGGTCCGCGGCGCTGGCCGCGCAGGTCGCAGATGACCTGACCGCGTGCCGGTCCCTGAGAGGTGTCGACCACCACGTCGACGGCCGGTGCGTTGGTCGCGGTGATACCGCCCACGGCGATCGCTGCGGCGAGCGGGTCGTGCAGGGCGCTGCTGCGCTCGCCATAGGTCTCGACGTAGAAGTCGAAGTAGAAGTCGAGCATCTCGCCGACGGCCCGAGCGAGCGGCACGTCAGCGGCCAGGAGAGCTGCGCGGTCGTCTTCGTCGAACACGTTCTCCATCGTGACGTCGAGCGGCACGAGCACGACGGGCCACCCGGCGGCCAGCGTGGCGGAGGCGGCCTCCGGGTCGTTGCCGATATTGGCCTCGGCCACCGGGGTGATGTTGCCCGGGACGAGCGCCGCCCCGCCCATGGCGGTGAGGTTCGCGACCCTGGTGGGGAGTGTCGGATCGAGTGCGAGCGCGGTCGCGATGTTCGTCAGCGGGCCGACCGTGATCACCTCGAGCGTGCCGGGGTACTCGTGCGAGAGACGGATCAGCATGCGGGCGGCGTCTTCATCTTCGGGCTGACGCTCGGCCACCGGCAGTTCGATGTTGCCGATGCCGTTGTCGCCGTGCACGTGCGGGGCGCCCCCGTCGAAGGGGTGGCTGAGGAAGTCGTGCTGCCCGATGGCGACGGGCACATCGGTGCGACCCGCGAGCGCGAGCAGACCGAGCGTGTTCACAGCGGCCTGCGCGGCGCTGGTGTTGCCGCTGACGGTGCCGATGCCGACAAGTTCGATCTCCGGCGAGGCCAGCAGGTAGGCGAGCGCGAGGGAGTCGTCGATGCCGGTGTCGCAGTCGAAGTAGACGGGGCGGGCGGGGGTGTGGGACATGAAGTGCTCCGGTGGTCGGGAGGGCGGCCGCGGGTGCGGCCGCCCGATGGTTCAGCTCTCGGTCGAGATCCGAGGCTTGATGAGGAAGCTGGTGATGAGGGCGAGAGCGGTGATCCCCACGGAGATCCACAGTGCCGTGACGTAGCCGCCGGTCGTTCCCTGCGCGGCGAACGGCGCGACGATGCCGATGCCGAGACCGGCACCGATGCCGAAAGCGCTGCCGTTCAGGCCGGGGAGCGCGGCCGGAGCTTCGGCGGGGGACTGCACGACGCCGAGGCCGTTGATCGTGGTCAGCACGATGCCGTTGTATGTCACACCGAGCAGCGCGATCATTGCGAAGACGACCCAGAAGCTCTGCGGCATCATCGCGATCACGATGAGCAGGGCGAGGCAGGCGATCATGCCGATGCGCAGGATCGGGATCCATCCCTTGCGGCCGGCGAGCCAGCCCGACATCGGCGCGGCGAACACGCCGATCAACGCGGGAGGTGCGAGGAAGAGCAGCGCCGAGGTCGCAGGATCCAGGCCGAACCCGTTCGCGGTGTCCTGGCTGAGCAGCACGACCGTGAAGTTGATGACGGCGAAGACACTGGCCAGCGTGAGCACGGTCGTCGCGACCACGGGCCAGACCTGGCGGGAGCGCAGGTGCTCGACGGCGATCAGCGGGGTGGTGCGGCGCTTCTCGACGAACCAGAACGCCACCAGCGCCCCGATGGTGCCGGCGAGGTAGAGGAGCGTGATCGGTGCCAGCCAGCCGGCGCTGGGGCCGGACGATACGAAGTAGGTCACGCTGATCAGGGCGATCGAGAGAACGGCGGCGCCCCACCAGTCCATCTTCCCGGTGGAGGCTCCGGTGGTGGAGTTCGGGATCACCAGGGCCACGCAGACGATCGCGATGAGGCCGACGATGAAGATGACGACGAAGATCGAGCGGAAGCCGAACGTCTGGCTCAGCAGTCCGCCGATGTAGCCGTCGATGCCGCCGACGCCGCCGTTGACCGCGGTGATGATGCCGAGGGTCGTGCCGAACACCTTGGCGCTGAGCGACTCGCTGAGGATCACGTAGGCGAGCTGGAACGCGGCGCTGGACGCACCCTGCAGTACGCGTCCGATGAGCAGGACGGTCAGGTTGGGGGCGAACAGGCACAGCAGCGTGCCGACGGAGAGGATGCCGAGCACGACGAACAGCGCACGCTTGCGGCCGATGAAGTCGCTCCAGCGGCCGAGGACCACACCGCCGACGGCGCCGGCGACGAAGAACAGCGAAGACACCTGCGACACCTGGCCGATGTCCTCACCGAGCTGCGCGGCGATGTCCGGCAGCGCCGGCGTGATCATGCTCGCGTTCAGCTGGAACGAGAGCACGCCGAGGATGAGGGTCGCGACCAATCCGACGGCGCGGCCTCCGCGCACGGGTTCGCGGGCGACGGCGCCCGGGGAAGCAGTGATGGTCTGGGTATGCACGGAGACTCCTTCGTCATGGATGCCCTCGGGTGAGGCTTGTACGATGTTATACCTCTCCGGTCTAACATCGTCAACAGGGGCGTTCTCATGCTTGAATACGAGAGGCGCTCCCGCTCGAGCGAACACGAAGGGGTATCGGCATGACGAAGGAGATCGACCAGTTCCTCGGTCGCAGCCTGACGAGTACCGTCGGACAGCCGCTCCGCGTGGCGGTGTACTCCCGCATCGCCGACGGCATCCGCTCGGGGGTTTTCGAACTCGGATCCGCCCTGCCGCGTGAGACTGAGCTGGGCGTCGCACTCGGTGTGAGCCGTACCGTCGTGCGCGAGGCGCTGATGCTGCTGGAGGAGGACGGGCTCATCATCACGCGCCGCGGCATCGGGCGATTCGTCGCCGATGACCTGCCACGCGTCGGGTTGGAGGAGCTCCGTCCCCTGGAGCAAGCCCTCTCAGACGGTGAAGACGACGTGGTCGTGCGCACCATCAGCTTCGACCTGCAGTCCACGACCGACTTCACCTCCAGCAAGCTGGCCCTCGATCCCGCCGCCAACACCTGGTTCCGTGAGGCCGTCGTCGAACGGCACGGCGAGCCGGTCGCGATCCTGCAGGAGCACTTGCCGGCCGGGCGCTACCTCAGTGACATCAGCCAGGAGATCGCCGACGGGCTCGAGGCGGCCGCGGCCTCATCGTCGAGCGTGCTCGCTGCCCTGCGTGAGCAGACCGGCGTCGCCTACGACTCGGCAGTGTGCGAGATCACGGTCAACGTCGTCGGTGCCTCGCGCGGAGCACTCCTCGGCCTCAGGCCGACCGACCCCGTGCTCATCCTCACGCAGACCGTGACCACCGCCGGACGACCCGTGTACCTCGCCAAGTGCATCGTCTCGTCCCGGGTCGGCCACCTCTCCGTCGTCCAGACCACCTCCTGATTGCGAGCCTTCGTGCCTACATCTCTTCTGCTCATCATCGTCGGCAGCATCAACGTCGATCTCACCGCCCGCGCCGACCGTCTTCCGCAGGCGGGAGAGACCGTCGGTGGAGGCCGTCTCGTCCGCGAGGCCGGCGGCAAGGGTGCGAACCAGGCGGCAGCCGCCGCGCGGCTCGGCGCGACGGTCCGCATGATCGGAGCTGTCGGCACCGACGCGGATGGCGCCTGGATGCGTTCGGAGCTCGATGCGGCCGGCGTCGACACCACCAGCATCCAGACCCGGGATCAGCCCACCGGCGTCGCCCTGATCGTCGTCGATCGCGAGGGCGAGAACCAGATCGCGGTGTGCGAGGGCGCGAACGGCGAGATCGACCTCGACGGTGTCGTGTTCGCCGCCGACGAAGCCGTGCTCGCGCAGCTCGAGATCTCGATGGACCTCGTCGTCGCGCTGGCCGAGCAGGTGCAGGGGTACCTCGCCGTCAACGCGGCTCCGGCACGCGATCTGCCCGACGCCGTTCTGGAGCGCGCCGACCTGATCATCGTGAACGAGACCGAGTACGCATTGATCCCGGCACTGCGCACGGCCAGGCGCGTCGCCGTGACCTACGGCGCGGACGGTGCGCGGCTGTTCGAGTCCGGTGTGGAGATCGCATCGGCTCCCGCGGTCAAGACGACCGTCGAGAACACCGTCGGTGCGGGGGATGCGTTCTGCGCCGCCCTCACGATCGGTCTCGCCTCGGGGGTCCCCGCCGCCACCGCGCTCGCCGCGGCCTGCGCTGTCGGTGCCGCGGCGGTGGCCGACCCGCGCTCGCAGCCGCTGCTCTCGTCGTACGACACGTACCTCGCGCGCTGAGCACGCGACGCGCTGTCGGTCGCCGCGGATAGCCTGAGCGGATGACCTCTCTTCTCACGGGCCCAGACGCCCGCGATCGCTGCGCCTGGGTGGGCGACGACGACGAGTACCGTCGCTACCACGACGAGGAGTGGGGCACCCCGCTGCACGGCGACCGCGCGCTGTTCGAGAAGATGGCGTTGGAGGGCTTCCAGGCGGGGCTCTCGTGGATCACGATCCTGCGCAAGCGCCCGCGGTTCCGCGAGGTGTTCGCGGGCTTCGACCCCGAGATCGTCTCCGAGTACGACGAGTCCGATGTCGAGCGTCTGATGGGCGACGCCGGCATCATCCGCAACCGCGCGAAGATCGAGGCGACCATCGGCAACGCCCACATCGTCCGGGGCATGGCCGAGGGCGAGTTCGACGAGCTGATGTGGTCGTTCGCCCCGGCAGCGTCGGGCATCCGGCCGGCATCCTTCGCCGACGTCCCGGCGGTCACCTCCGAGTCGACGGCGATGAGCAAGGAACTGCGTCGTCGTGGGTTCCGCTTCGTCGGACCGACCACGATGTACGCCCTGATGCAGTCGGGCGGGATGGTCGACGATCACATCATGGGGTGCTGGCGAGCGTGACGTCGGCTCCGTCGATGCTCAGCGCTCGCCGGTCTCCCGGGTGAGCGCGGAGCGCGCGTCGGAGGTGTTCTCGACGGCGAAGCTGGCCATCGTCGGCAGGTAGCGGTCGTCTGCCACTTCCACGAGAGAGCCGTCTTCGGCCCATCCTGTTCGACGTACCCGTAACAGCGGCGTCGACAGCGAGACCGCGAGCGCTGCCGCGTCGAGGTCGTCCGCCGGCACGGCGTCGAAGACGTGGCGCGCGCGGACGGGCGCGCATCCGTGCTCCTTCATCGCCTGATAGATGCTTCCGGTGTCGAGATCGGCGGCCAGCAGGAGCATGCCCACGTCGAACGGGAAGGCCGACCGTTCGAGCATCGCCGGTTCGTCATCGAGCAGTCGCAGTCGGACGATCTCCACGATGGGGGTTGCAGGCTCCACGCCGAGGTCTTCGGCTAGGGCCTCGGATGCCGGGCGGCGGGCAGCCTCGATCACGCGCTGCCCCGGCCGTCGGCCGATCGACCGCGCCCAGTCGGTGAACGAGACGAAGGTCTGGAACGACTGTGTCGGCACCAGTCTCCTGACCCGTGGCGGCGCACCGCGACCGCCGTCGACGGCGCCCTCGGCGCGGAGCGTCGCCAGAGCCTGTCGGATGGGCCCCCGCGAGGTGCCGAACTCGGCGATCAGGGAGTGCTCGCTCGGCACTCTCTCGCCCTCGGGCCATTCGCCGCTCCGGATGCGTTCGAGCATCTGCTCGTACAGCTGCTCGTGCAGTGGTCTGCTCACTCTGCTCCTGGTTCCTGTTGTCGTGACTTCTTGCCTTCATGGCGAGCGGCACATGTTCACTCTGCCGCAGTTCAGTGAACAATCGGCGAATATCGCCCGAAAAAGTTGTCATGACTACTTTCTCTCAACATGCTCGGAAGAGACCCGGAATTCCTCCACCCCGCTTCCGCCGACATCGGCGGTCGACCAACTCCAAGGAAGAGACATGAGAACCAGACGCGGTATCGGTGCCCTCGCGGTCACCTGCGCCCTCACCCTGCTCGTCGGCGGTGCGGCGACGCCCGCCTTCGCCGCCGCGGTCCCCCTGACCGAAGGCTTCACCGGGGCGACACCGGCCGGCCCTCCGACCGGGTGGGAAGTCGAGAACACCAACGTCACCGGGATGCGCGCCGACTGG
Source organism: Microbacterium sp. MYb54 (assembly GCF_002979515.1). Taxonomy (GTDB): domain Bacteria; phylum Actinomycetota; class Actinomycetes; order Actinomycetales; family Microbacteriaceae; genus Microbacterium. Next base: position 26,917 of record NZ_PCPA01000014.1, read on the forward strand.
CAGGGCTGGTCGTTCTATACGCCGGCGGAAGTCGTGTCGGTGTGGGGCAACAGTGGCGATCGCGGCTCCTTCTCGCGTGCCGACGGGATGACCGCGGTCGTGCACTCCGACTCCAACCGCCCGACCCAGGGGCGCTTCAGCTCGGTGCTCTGGGCGCCGGCACTGGACCTGCAGAGCCAGGACGGCGCGGTCCAGGTGACCTTCGACAGTCACTACAAACAGGGCCAGGCCCCGCAGACCGCGCAGCTGGTCGCACGGTTCGACGGCGGCGCACCAGTGGTGGTCGAGTCGTTCGACCGCAACCGCCTCGATGAGCAGGTCTCGGTCTCTGTCGCCGTCCCGGTCGACGTCGACACCGTGACGGTCGGGTGGTCGTATGCCGAGAGCAGCAACAACTGGTTCTGGATGATCGACGATGTGCAGATCAGTGAGGCACCGCCGGCCGACTCGACGCCGCGCATCCTCTCTGCCGCCAAACCCGTCGCGAAGGCGGGAGCGACGGTGCCGGTGAAGGTGGGAGGACTCCGCCCTGGCCAGCAGCTGATCGCGACGCTGGGGGACTCCGCTGTCGTCGTCCCGGGCATCCCCGTCGCCGATGCGGCCGGCGAGACGTCGTTCGCCGTCGCGCTGCCCGGCGACCTCGCCGCCGGATACGTGCCGCTGTCGCTCGCCGGGGCGGGAATCGTCTCGACGGCGCTCCAGATCACCGTGCTCGCCGCCGGGGATCCGGACTCGTCGACGACCGAACAGCTGCTCTGGTTCGACGGGTTCGAGAAGGAGACCTGGACCACGACGGGCGCATGGGCGCTGTCGCCTCTCGACAGCGTGGTCGCGCAGTACGGCACCGATCGTCGGCACGCCTTCACCCGTGCGTCCGGTCGGATCGCCGTGGCCGAGGCGACGGCAGGCCCGTTCTCCGGAACTCTCGCGTCGGCTCCCATCGCGGTGAAGTCGGGGGACGCGCTGGAGGTGCGCCTCGACAGCCACTACCGCAAGCGCGGCGGAACGCAGCAGGGCACCGTGACAGCCGTGTTCGACGACGGGACCGAGACCGTGCTGCGCGCACTTTCCGACGCCGATGAAGAGTCCGCGCAGCTTCGTCTGCCCGTCACGGTTCCCGCCGGAGCATCCGCGATGACCGTCCGATTCGCCTTCGATGCGCCGGGCGCCGCGGGATCGTGGATGCTCGACGACGTGCAGGTCGTGCGTCCGCTCGCTGCACTCGCCACCGGCCTCGATGCGAAGGCCGTCGTCGACGTCTTCAGCGACGTGCAGGGTGCCACGACCCGGCTGAGCCAGAACGTGCTGCCTGGATTCCGCGCGATGTCGCAGACCGCCGACGTGCTGGTGTCCAACGGCGATCTGGTGAGCAACGGCTCGACCGCGAACTACGACTCCTACCTCGCAGCGCTCGCTGCGGGCGGTGGCGGCGAATACGACACCGTCGTCTCGACGATCGGCAACCACGAGTACTACGGCAGTGACGGATCGAGCACCTATCAGAAGCGCTTCCTCGATTCGACGGGCATGCGCGACGTCGGCGGGCAGGGCGGGCTGTGGGGCGAGGTGCTCGTCGACGGTGAGCTTCCGCTGATCTGGATCGGCAGCGAGTTCTACGACTACGCGGCGAAGACCGGCTCCGGCCCGTTCGTCGACTTCAGTCAGGAGCAGTTCACCTGGCTGCGCGACCGCCTCGCCTACTGGCGTGCGCAGGACAAGCCGGTGCTCCTCTTCTCGCACCACCTGCTGCCGTACTCGGTCTCCGGGTCGTATGCGCGGTTCTACAAGAACGACTACGGGCAGGAGGAGGCTCGGTTCGCTGCCCTCCTCGAGCAGAACCCGAACGTCATCATGTTCAACAGCCACACGCACTGGTCGCCCACGCTGAACGACTGGAGCACCGAGCTGCGCACGGACCCGACGCTCGCTCATGTGCCGACGGTCGTGAACACCGCAGCGGTGACCACGATGTACGGACCGAGCGGCGACTGGGAGGAGAAGGCCGTCGGCGGTGCCGACCCGGTCGGTCTCCGCGCCGCGCTGTACGACGACCGGGTCCGCGTCACGGCCTACTCCTTCTCGACCGCAGGGGCGACCGAGATCAAGCACGTCGATGTTCCGCTGCCGACCGCTGCTCCCGTCGATCCCGTCGATCCTGTCGATCCCGTCGATCCGGTCGATCCCGTCGACCCGGCTCTCGAGCTGAGTGCGCAGACGGTCGAGGCGGGTGGGCAGCTGACCATCTCAGGCACCGGTTTCCCCGCCGCCGCCGAGCTCGTCGTCGAACTGCGCTCCACGCCCGTGCGGCTGGGGCAGGTCACGACGACCGCAGAGGGGAGCTTCCGCACCGCGGTCACGATCCCGCCCGCGACACCGGCCGGTGCGCACACGCTCGCCGTGATCCTGCCGGACGGCACGGAGTCGACGACGGCGATCACCGTCACGCGCGCCGTGGACGGATCGGGTGGGCAGACGCCGGGGTCCGGTGGTGCCGGTGAGCACGCCACGGGTGGAGACCTGGCCACCACGGGTGGTGAGCCTGGCTGGTATCTCCTCGGCGGCGGTCTGCTGCTCCTGGCCCTCGGTGGATGCCTCCTCATCCGGCGCCGCAGAGCTCGCGGCTGAGCGGTTCTGATCGAGTACCGCTCGATGGGCAAATCTCCCCATCGAGCGGTATTCCAGGACGCAGTTAGTATGAACGGGTGCTCCGTGGGTCCGTCGGACCCGCGAACGAGTCAATCCGAGATTGTCACCCTGGGGGGAACCGGGTATGAAGGCGTTGTCATGGATGCGCGCACGACCCAAGACATTGGCGTCTGCTGCCGGTGTCACGGTCGGCGTCATCGCCATCACCACCATGGCCTTCAGCTATGAGGGCTTCCCCACCACCAAGGTCGATCTGAACGACGGCGGCGTCTGGATCACCAAGACGTCGAGCCTGCTCGTCGGGCACTTCAACAACGAGTCGACGGTTCTCGACGGCGGTCTGCGAACCACGGGCGAGAACTACGACATCCTGCAGGACACGAGCAACATCCTCGTCGTGGACGAGAACGCCTCGACCCTGACCGCCGTCGATCCCGCACGCGTCTCGCTCGGCGACTCCGCCGGCATCCCGTCTTCCTCGAAGGTCGCACTCGGCAACCGCACGGCGGCGATCCTCGACCAGAAGACCGGCGAGCTGTGGGTCGTCCCTGCTCAGGGTGTCGCGTCGTTCGAGCCTGAGGTCAAAGACCCGGATGCGGAGCTCGGCGCCGATGCCGATGTCGCCGTCGCCAAGGACGGCACGGTCTACGGGCTGTCCTCCGAACGCGGCGAGGTCGTCACCGTCCCCGTCGACAAGGAGGGCGAGGCGCTCGATGCGTCGACCGCGTCCGTCGGCGAGATCGACGGGGCGGCGAAGCCCACGATCACGGTGGTCGGCCGCACGCCGGTCGTGCTCGACCGGAAGGCGGGCGTCGTGACCTCGCCAGGCGGCCTGCGCACCGAGATCCCCGGCGCCGACAAGGCCGTGCTGCAGCAGGCGTCCGAAGACGCGGGCACGGTGGCGATCTCGACCGCCGGTGCCCTCGTGAGCGTGCCCCTCGACGGCAGCGAGCCGACCGAGGTCGACGCGGGCGGCAACGGAACACCGGCAGCTCCGGTGTGGCTGCGTGGATGCACCTACGGCGCGTGGGCGGGAACGGCGACGTTCATCCGCGAGTGCCCAGGGACGACCAACGACGTCAACGCACACGTCGACGGTGCCGAGGACTCCAAGAGCCTCGTGTTCCGTGTCAACCGTGACGTCATCATCCTCAACGACGCCGTGGGCGGTGCCGCGTGGCTGGCGAATGAGAGCCTGCAGCGCGTCGACAACTGGAACGACCTCACCCCACCCGAGGGCGAGACCGAGAACGAAGACGACTCGACCGAGGAGACCGTCGAGACGACGCTCCCCGAACGCAAGGAGGAGAACACTCCTCCGATCGCCGAAGACGACACGTTCGGTGTGCGCCCCGGCGTGACGACGATGCTCCCGGTGCTCGACAACGACAACGACCCGGACGGCGACGTCCTGGTCGCGACGCTGGCCGAGGCGCAGCCCTCGATCGGCACGATCCAGCAGGTCCAGAACGGCGGATCGCTGCAGATCGCTGCCGAGGACGGCGCCTCGGGCTCGACGACCTTCACGTACGAGGCCGATGACGGACGCGGCGGCAAGGACACCGCTGCGGTCACGCTGACCGTCTACGACAAGAGCATCAACACCGCTCCGGTGCCCAAGCGCACGACGACTCTCACGGTCGAGACCGGCGGCACGATCTCGTACAACATCCTTCCGGACTGGATCGACCCCGAGGGTGACGACGTCTACCTCAAGGACGTCGTGCCCGCCCCCGGCGACGAGGTCGATTTCAGCACCGACGGGCAGATCACGTACAAGGCCACGGCGAGCCAGCAGGGTCGCAAGGAGGTCCAGGTCACGGTCGCCGACGGATACGGCGAGACCGCCACGGCCACGGTGATGCTCGATGTGCGCCCGGAAGGGTCGACGAAGCCCAAGACGAACGCCGACCACGTCGTGACCCGCGTCGGCGAACAGGTCACCGTCGCACCGCTCGCCAACGACACCAGCTCCGGACGAGAGCTGCTGCGTCTCGGCCGCGTGAACGAGGTCCCCGGTGCGACCGTGCTGCCGGACGCGCCCAACAAGACGTTCAGCTTCATGGCCGACGCTCCCGGCACGTACTACGTGCTGTATCTCGCGACCGCCGGTCCCGAGAGCGGTGAGGGGATCGTCCGTATCGATGTGCTGGAGGCATCGGAGACCGATCTGCCTCCGGTCGCGGTCCGCGATGTCGCGCTGCTGCCGACGGGCGGCGATGTGCTCATCGGCGTGCTCGCGAACGACGTCGACCCCGCAGGCGGCATCCTCGTCGTGCAGTCGGTCTCGATCGACGACGACGCCGGCGTCTCGGTGTCGGTCATCAACCACGAGACCCTTCGCATCACCGACCAGGGTTCGCTCACCGATCAGGCGCGCATCAAGTACCGCATCTCGAACGGCTCGAAATCCGCCGAGGGCGAGGTCGTGGTGATCCCGATCCCGGCGCCGGACAAGATCCTCCAACCGGTCGTGAACGACGACACGGCGGTCGTGCGTGCGGGCGATGTCGTCACGATCCCGGTGCTCGACAACGACACGCATCCGAACGACGATGTCATGCATGTCGTCCCCGAGCTGGTCGAGCCGCTCATCGATCCCGAGGACGGCGAGGCCTTCGTCTCGCAGGACACGATCCGCTTCAAGGCCGGCCCTGTGGCGAAGACCGTCTACCTCACCTACGAGGCCGTCGACTCCCGGCAGCAGAAGGACGCCGGGTACGTCACGATCCAGATCCTTCCCGTCGATGCGGACACGAACGCCGCCCCTCGCCCGCAGGATCTGGTGGCGCGCGTGCTCGCCGGGTCGACCGCGAACATCGCGGTTCCGCTGGATGGCATCGACGCCGATGGCGACTCGGTCGAGCTGATCGACATCACCTCGAGCCCCACCAAGGGGCGCATCGTCGAGACCGCGCAGAACTACTTCACCTACGAGGCGTTCGACGACTCATCGGGCGTCGACGTGTTCCGCTATCGGGTGCGCGACCGTCTCGGTAAAGAGGGCATCGCCACGATCCGCGTGGGCATCGCGCCGGGCGAGCAGATCAACCAGAGGCCGTTCGCAGTGAAGGATGCGGTCGTGGTGCGTCCGGGCCGTGAGATCTCGGTGCCGGTGATGGCGAACGACTCCGACCCCGAGGGCGACAAGATCACCCTCGTCAAGGACGGTCTCGAAGTGCCGACCGACACGGGGATCACGGCCCGCGTCTCCGGCGACCGTGTGCTGGTGCAGGCGCCGAACCGCGAGCTCGAGACCTCGCTGCAGTACACGATCCGCGATGCGCGAGGAGCGACCGCGACCGCAGCGCTGCAGATCACGGTCGACGAGAACGTGCCGTTGCAGGCGCCCATCGCCCGCGACGATCGGGTGCGTCCGACCGACCTCACCGACGGCACGTTGAGCGCCGACCTCGACATCCTCAAGAACGATGAGGACCCGGACGGCACGACCGATCGGCTCAAGCTCGTACTCGGCGAAGGCGCGACGCAGCTCGAGAACGGCAAAGTGCGGGTCACGGTGACGGAGAACCTCCAGCTCATCCGCTACACCGTCACCGACCAGGACGACCTTGCCGCGTCCGCCTTCATCTTCGTCCCCGCAGAGTCGGATCTGCGGCCGATCCTCGACTCGACCAAGCCGCTCGAGGTCATGAGCGGCGAGACGAAGGAGATCCCGCTCTCCAAGTTCGTCACCGTCGCCGGCGGAGGAGCCGCGCGGATCACCGAGCACGCCAAGGTGAACGCCGTGTACGCGAACGGCGACGACCTCGTGAAAGACGAGACGACGCTCGTCTACACCTCGGCAGACGGCTACTTCGGACAGGACTCGCTGACCTTCGAGGTGACCGACGGCACCGGCCCCGACGATCCCGAGGGACGCAAGGCAACGCTGAGCATTCCGATCAACGTGCTGCCGCCCGAGAACCAGCAGCCCGAGTTCATCGGCGCGGAGGTCATCGTCGCACCGGGGGAGAAGGCTTCGACGCTCGACCTCGCCGCGTTGACGACCGACCCCGATCCGGAAGACGACGGCAAGCACAAGTACAAGTACGTCAGCGGTGCCGGCAAGGGGATCACGGCCAAGGTCGACGGTTCCGAGCTGCTCGTGGAAGCGTCATCCGATGTCGAGAAGGGCACCGTCGCCTCTCTGAAGATCGAGGTGACCGATGGGACGACCGAGCCGGTCAGCGGTACGGTGACGGTGCGCGTCGGCGCCTCGACCCGACCGCTGCCCGCCGCCAACACCGACACGATCTCGGAAGCGGATCAGGGCAAGAGCATCACGGTGCCGGTGCTGGCGAACGACTACAACCCCTTCCCTGAAAAGCCGCTCAAGGTGATGACGGCCGTGACCGAATCGGGCTCCGGTGGTGCGACCGTCAAGGGCGATCAGGTCGTCGTGACACCCGACCCGAGCTTCGTCGGCACCATGGTCGTGCGCTACCGCATCCAGGATGCGACGAAGGATACCGACCGCGAGGCCAACGGCCAGATCGTCGTCACGGTGCAGGGCGTGCCGGAGGCTCCCGGAACTCCGACCGTCTCGAGCGTGCAGGACCGCACCGTCGTCGTCTCGTACGGTGCGCCCTCCAACAACGGCGCCGAGATCACGAAGTACACCGTCAAATCGGTCGGCGGCAGCCCGTACTCCAAGGAATGCCGCTCCACGACGTGCACGCTCGACGGTCTGACCAACAACGTCGAGTACACCTTCCAGGTGACCGCGACGAACCGCGTCGGCGAGTCGAAGCCGTCGGGCACCTCGGCGGTCGCGCGCCCCGACGCTCGTCCCGACACACCGAACCCGCCCACCCTGGCCTTCGGCGACAAGTCGCTTAAGGTCGCCTGGGTCACCCCGACGACCCCGGGTTCGCCGGTCGAGAGCTACACGCTCGAGATCTCTCCTGCGCCGCCGTCCGGCGTCTCGCAGAAGCAGGCCACCGGCAACTCGATGACCTGGGAAGGCCTCGAGAACGGATCGAACTATCAGATCCGCGTGCAGGCCCACAACCGCGCCCCCGAGCCGTCGAGCTGGAGCGGCTGGTCGGCCGTCGAGGTGCCGGCAGGACCTCCGATGCCCGCGGCCGCGCCGACGGTGACGCAGTTGCCGGCGGTGGGCACCGAGGCACAGATGCAGGTGAACTGGGTGCCGGGCAACGCGAACGGCGACCCGATCGATTCGTTCGAGCTGCAGGTGTGGGAGGGCGGCACGCTGCGGAACACCATCACGCCGGGAGCCGGTGCCAGGTCGCAGGCGGTGAAGGTCCCGACGTCGGAGACGCCGTACACCTATCGCATCCGTGCGCAGAACAAGGCGGGCTGGGGCGAATGGAGTCCGATGTCAGCACCGCGCCGCGGTGTGAACAAGCCGGGTGCGCCGTCGCTGTCGAACGTCGCTGAAGGGGACCGGTCGCTCACGCTCACCTGGTCTCCCGGCGCGCTCAACGGCGCGTCGCGGAACGAGGTGCAGTACCAGTACTCCCTCGGCGGCGACTGGGCAGCTATGCCCGGCAACAGCGTCATCACCGGACTCTCGAACGGCACGAACTACAACGTGCGGGTCCGTGCGGTTTCGACGGTCGAGGGGCAGACATATGCGAGCGACGCCTCGAACCAGATGTCGGGCAACCCATACGGTCCGTTGAAGCAGCCGTCGGTCACCGTGAACTCGAATGCGAAGAGCGTGACGTTCGGGTGGGATGCGAGGGTGTCGGCCAACGGACGCGGCATCCAGGTCGTGCGCATCCGTATCGATGGGGGAAGCTGGCAGCACGTCGGCCCGACCGGGAACGAGACCGTGGGTAACGGCTACAGCCAGCGCCACACGATCGACGTCGAGGTGACGGACACCGAAGGGCAGAAGATCACCCGGTCCGAGGCCGGCACCTCCGGCGCGAAGCCGAACCCCCGCGCCTGGGTCACCTCGACCGGCAACGCGAACGGCCAGCCGAACTGCAACGACGGCACCTGCGCGTACTTCTACCTCAATGCGCAGGACTTCGATCCGGGGCAGACGATCTCGGTCCAGTGCAACAACAACGACGGCACCTACGGCGGCGTCTGGGGTGGCCCGTATTCGATCACGATGGACGGCAACGGCAGCTACGGTGGCCGTCTCAGCTGCTACCTCGGTAACCGCCGTGGCGTGATCGAGGCCTGGGTGATGGTCAACGGCAACGCCTTCGAACATCGCGTCTGGCAATGACGCGCTCACCCTTCTCTACATCCGAAGAACAAGGAACGACACACTCATGACAATGACCCCCGAGCAGGCAGCCTGGTTCCAGGGCACCTTCCAGCGTCTCGTCGACAACATCGACAAGGCCGTGCAGGGCAAGCAGGAGATCGTCGGACTCGTGCTGGCCTCGATGCTCGCCGAGGGGCACGTGCTCCTCGAGGATGCACCGGGTACGGGCAAGACGAGCCTCGCCAAGGCGCTCGCGGCGACCGTGCAGGGCACCAGCACGCGCATTCAGTTCACGCCCGACCTGCTCCCGTCCGACGTCACCGGCGTGACGATCTACGACCAGCAGTCGCACAAGTTCGAGTTCCACAAGGGCCCGATCTTCGCGTCGATCGTGCTGGCGGACGAGATCAACCGCGCGTCGCCGAAGACCCAGTCGGCGTTGCTCGAGGTCATGGAGGAGTCGCGGGTCACGGTCGACGGCGTCACGCACGAGGCCGGGCGTCCGTTCCTCGTGATCGCCACGCAGAACCCGATCGAGCAGGCCGGCACGTACAAGCTGCCCGAGGCTCAGCTCGACCGCTTCCTGATCAAGACCTCGATCGGCTACCCCGACCTCGCCGTCACGGAGAGCATTCTCGCCGGAGCATCCGACCGCAACCCGTCGGCCGGCCTCTCCGCGATCATCACGACCAGCGCCGTCGCCGATATGGCCGACCTCGCCGCCACCGTGCACGTCGAGCCCGCGCTGCTGCGCTACGTCGCCGAGCTCGCCGAGGCGACCCGCGAGGACGGTGCGATCCGTCTCGGCGTCTCGGTGCGTGGTGCGATCGCGATGATCCGCCTCGCGAAGGTGTGGGCTGCGGCGCAGGGACGCCACTTCGTGCTCCCCGACGACATCAAGGCGCTCGCGCGTCCGGTCTGGCAGCACCGTCTGCTGCTCGACGCCGAGGCCGAGTTCGCCGGCACGAGCAGCGACGTCGTGATCGCTCGCGTGCTCGACGGGGTGGCGGCGCCTCAGGCCAGAGCGGCGGCCTGATGACCGCGGAGGCCCTTCAGGCGTCGACGCCCCAGACGGAACGCGACGCCGGATGGCGTGACATCGCGGCCGTCGTCGGTGCGCGCATCCTGACGCGTCTCCGGAAGATCGCCTCGGCGATCCGGCCACTGGCCTGGGTGCTGATGGCCCTCGCCGTCGGGTTCTGGGTGCTCGGGCAGGTTGCCGGATGGTCGGAGTTCACCATCGCCGCAGTGGTCATCGCGATCGCCGTCGCCCTGTGCGCGCTGTTCCTGATCGGTCGCACCGCCTACGACGTCGCGCTCGACCTCGCTCGCACCCGCGTCGTCGTGGGAGAGCGCGCGGTCGGCGCCCTGACCCTCGCCAACCGCGGCACCAGGGCGATCCTGCCCTCGCGGGTCGTGCTCCCGGTCGGCTCCGGTCGCGGTGAATTCGGCATCCAGCGGCTCGCGCCGGGGGAGGAGGCGGAGGAGCTCTTCGCGATCCCGACCCAGAAGCGCGGCGTGGTCAAGGTGGGGCCGGTGAGTGTCGTCCGAGGCGACCCGCTCGGCCTCTTCGAACGGGCGCACCGCCGCGACGACCCGGTCGATCTCTTCGTGCACCCGCGCACCGTGCTGTTCGACGGTCAGTCGCTCGGGTACCTGCGCGACCTCGAGGGGCTGCCGGCGGCCGACCTGTCTCGCGACGACGTCTCGTTCCACGCGCTGCTGGAGTACCAGCCGGGAGATGACCTGCGCCATGTGCACTGGCGCTCCACTGCCCGCACCGGCACGATGATGGTCCGCCAGTACGAGGAGACCCGGCGCTCGCACTTCGTGATCGGCCTGTCGCGGTCGATCGCCGAATACGCGACGGCCGATGACTTCGAGCTCGGGATCTCGGCTGCGGGGTCGATCGGTCTTCGCGCGCTCCGCGACTCGCAGCGCGTCGACATCCGCGTGCAGGGCCGTGAGCTGCCTTCGGGTACCGGCAAGCAGCTGCTCGACTCCCTCTCGGCAGTCGAGAACAGCAAGGCGAAGGAGGGCGGGATCGCCGAGCTCGCCGGAGTCGTGTCCGCCACCATGCCGTTGGCGAGCGTGGTCGTCCTGGTGTGCGGCGCGCGTGTGCGCTCCGAAGACCTCCGTCTCGCCTGCGCGCGCCTGCCCTTCGGCGCCAGGGTTCTCGTCGTCGTCGCCGACACCACCGCGTCCGCTCCGGCCCTTCGACGCATCGGCGATGCCGACGTCGTCACGATCGGTGCGCTCGAACAGATTCCGCTCGCTCTGCAGAAGGTGCTCGCATGACCGCGCCCTCCACCGCGTCCGGCGCTCTCGGCCTGCGTCGCTGGATCCTCGACCTGGGGGCGACGGCGCTCCTGGTCGTCACCGCCCTCATCGGCTTCTGGCCGACGTTCGCTGGTCCTTCCTTCCTCCCGGCCGTCGTCGGCGGCATCCTGATCGGCCTCGCGATCGCGGCCGTCGCGACCTGGCGGCGCTGGGGCATCCTGATCATCACCGCCCTCACGGTCGGGGCGTACTTCGTGTTCGGTGGCGCGCTCGCACTGCCGCAGACCGCGATCCTCGGATTCATCCCGACGCTCGAGACGCTGCAGAAGCTCGCACTGGGCACCGTCACCGCCTGGAAGCAGATGCTCACGACCGTCGCCCCGGTGGCGGCGGCAGACGGGCACCTCATCGTCCCGTTCCTGCTCGCGCTCGTGGTCACGACTCTGACCGCCTCGCTCGCGCTGCGCTTGTCGCAGGTGGCCTGGGCGCTGATCCCGGCCGGCGTCCTGCTCATGCTCGTGATCGCGCTCGGCACCCCCGAACCCGCCTTCCCCCTCGTGCAGGGGCTCGTGTTCGCGGTCGTGAGCATGTCGTGGCTCGCGCTGCGCCAGCTGTGGGCCCCGCAGAACACGGCCGTCTCGGTGAGCGAGGTCGATCCCTCCCGCGCTGCACACATGCGCACCCGACGCCTGCTCGCCGGTGTCGCCGTGCTGGCCATCGCTGGGGGCGCCGGTGTCGCCGCGAGCGCGGTCGCGACTCCCACGCAGCCTCGGCACGTGTTCCGCGACGTCATCATCCCCCCGTTCGACATCCGCGACTATCCGAGCCCGCTGCAGGCATTCCGCAAGAACGTGCGCGACGAGGCGGACAAGACGCTCTTCACGGTGCAGGGTCTGCCCAAGGGTGCGCGTGTTCGCACGGCTGTGATGGATCAGTTCGACGGCATGGTCTACAACGTCACCGACGGCGGAGCCACCTCGTCGAGCGCCTTCACACCGCTGCGCTCGAACATGTCACCCGATGCCGCAGGGGTGCCGGTGACGCTCAACATCGCGATCGACACGTACCGGGGTGTGTGGGTGCCGACAGCGGGAGAGCTGTCGGAGATCAGCTTCTCGGGCGACGACGCGGAGCAGCTGCGCCGCAGCACCTACGTGAACACCGCGACGGGTACCGCGGTCGCGACGACGAAGCTGACCAAGGGCGACGAGTACACGGTGGACGCCGTGATACCCACCGTGCCGGACGACGAGCAGCTGGCCGAGGTGGAGTTCGGCAAGGTGTCGATGCCGAAGCCCAGCAACGTGCCGGAGGAGCTCACCGCACTCGCGGCCGAGACCGTGTCGGGCGCCGAGACGCCGATCGAGCAGGTGCGGGCGCTGGAGAACCTCCTCGCCAAGGAAGGCTTCTTCAGCCACGGGCTGGAGGGCGAGGTCATCTCCAGAGCCGGACACACCGCCGAGCGCATCTCGACCCTGATCGGCGGGGAGCAGATGATCGGCGACGACGAGCAGTACGCGGTCGCCATGGCGCTGCTGGCCGGACAGATCGGCATCCCTGCTCGAGTCGTCATGGGCTACTACCCCGATGAGGAGCAGTCGGGCGAAGCCGTGTTCGCCGCCACCGGCGACAACGTGCACGCCTGGGTCGAGGTCAACTTCGAGGGCATCGGATGGGTGACCTTCAACCCGACCCCTCCCGAAGACCAGGTGCCCAACGACCAGAACACGAAGCCGCGCGTCGATCCGAAGCCCCAGGTGCTGCAGCCGCCGCCTCCGCCGCAGGAGCCCGTCGACCTGCCGCCCACCCTGCCCGATGACCGCGAGGGCGAAGACGAGTCCCTGAACATCGCCGGCATCATCGGCGCGATCCTCGCGATCGGCGGCATCTCGCTCGCTGTCATCGCCCTGCTCGCATCGCCGTTCATCGTGATCGGTGCGTGGAAGGCGGCGAAGCGTCGTTCCCGGCGTGCTGCCGCGCGTACCGCCGACCGCATCAGCGGAGGATGGGACGAGCTGACCGATCGCGCCGTCGACTACGGCGCGCGCCTCACCCCCGGCGGCACCCGCACCGAAGAGGCAGCGGTCGTGGCCACTGCTCTCACGGTGCCGCAGGTGACCGCGCTCGCCGAACGCGCCGACGCCGATGTGTTCGGACCGGCCGAGCCGAGCCCGAACGACGTCGAGTCGTTCTGGCACGAGGTCGACGAGATCGTCGGCGGGCTCGGAAAGGATGCCGGCTTCTGGAAGCGCATCAAGGCGCGACTGAGCCTGCGGTCCCTGATCGGCGGCACCGCGATCTCGAGCGGACTCCAGAATCTGAAGGAAGCTGCGGCCGTGCGCGTTCGCCGCGAACCTGGCACCATCAAGAACAGCACGACGCCCCCGTCCTCCGAGAGCGAGACCCCATGACGCAGCCCGCGCCCGACCAGATCGCGCCGGTCTCCCGTCGCGCAGTCGCCTACATCATCGACGCCCTGATCGCCGGGGGCCTCGCGATCGTGCTCGGCGGCGGACTCCTCGTCGCCGTGCCCCTCGCCGGCAGCGTCGAGGGCGGCCTCGGAATCCTGATGATCGGCGGTCCGCTGGTGAGCCTGGTGCTCCTCGGCTGGTTCTTCGTCTACACGGTGATGCAGGCGGGTGGTGGCTCGATCGGCATGCGGGCCCAGGGCCTGCGACTCGTCTCGGCTACGGATGGGAGCCCGCTCGGCTTCGGACGCACGCTGCTGCGGAATGTCATCTTCGGCCTCGCCGCATCCGTCGTCGTCGGTTACTTCACCCCGCTCTTCGACGGATCCGGGCGGTTTCAGGGGTGGCACGACAAGGTCGCCGGCGCCCTGATGCTGGATGCGCGAGTGTCGGGCCCCCTCGAGTCGACGGCTGTCGCACCCGCCGCTGTGCCTGCTTCCGCCGTTCCGGCCGGCCGCTCGACGCCGACGGCCGCGCCGGCGATCCCGGGCATTCCGCAGCCGGTGGCGGCTCCGGCGGCTCCGGTGGCCGATGCGGGGTCGCTCATCGCCTTCGTGCCCGGCATCACACAGGACGCACCTGTCCGCCCGGCGCCGGCTGCGGAGCCCGCGCTCGACGCGACCATCCAGCAGCATCCGTCTGCGCCGCCCGTGCCTCCTGCCCCCGTGCTCCCCGCCTCGGCGCCATCCGTCGAGCCGGCGCCTCTCGCACCGGCAGCGTCGTCAGAACCGGCAGCGCCGGTCGCACTCGATGAGGACGACCTGGAAGACACCCGCATCAGCGTGCCGGGGCACCGTCTCGTCTTCACGTGGGACGACGGCACACGCGTCTCGGTCTCACGACGCACGATCTTCGGTCGCAACCCCGCGCCCGAAGAGGGTGCGACCCTGGTTCCGGTGCGCGACGAGACGCTCTCGCTCTCCAAGACGCACTTCGAAGCAGCGGCGGAGACCTCCGGCGGGTGGGTATTGGATCGACACTCCACGAACGGGATGACCATCGTTCGCGAAGGGCAGCGGATCGCCTGCCCCGCGGGCCAGCGCGTGCCGGTGCGTCTGGGAGATGCCATCGAGATCGGTGACCGCATCGTGACGATCGGCGGATACGCATGAGGCCAGGACTGCTCGTCTCCACCGGGTCGGCGACGCACCCGGGACTGCGCCGCGCACTGAACGAAGACGCGCATCTGGCGTCGGCTCCGATCTTCCTCGTCGCCGACGGGATGGGCGGGCACGAGGCCGGCGAGCGTGCGAGCGCTGCCGTCATCGCCGAGTTCGCGCGCTACATCGGACGCGAGTCGCTCGTGCTCGACGATGTGCGTCATGCGCTCTCCCTGTCGAGGGAGAGCGTCGAGGAGCTGTCCACGTCCGGCAACGGACGCGCGGGGACCACGCTCAGCGGCGTGGTCATCGCCTCGGTCGACGGCATGGGCTACTGGCTCGCGCTCAACATCGGCGACTCGCGCACCTACCGCTTCGCCGACGGCGAGCTGGAGCAGATCAGCGTCGACCACTCCGTGGTGCAGGAGCTGATCGAGTCGGGTGAGCTCAGCGTCGAGGACGCCGTCTCCGACCGCCGCCGGAACATCATCACCAGGGCGATCGGGGCGAGCAGCACGGGAGACGCCGACTACTGGATGTTCCCCGCCGAACTCGGCGACCGGATCCTGGTGTGCTCGGACGGGCTCACCTCCGAGGTGTCGGACGTCCGTATCCGTGAGGTCCTGAAAGCCGAGTCGGATCCGCAGAAGGCCGCAGACGTGCTCACCGCCGATGCGGTCAGCGCCGGAGGCAGGGATAACATCACCGTGCTCGTCATCGACGCCGTCTCCGTCGCCTCGCGACCGGGCACACTGATGGCCACCGATACGGACATCGATCTGGACACGCGTCCACGAGAAGCCGCAGCAGGAGGGGTTCGCTGATGCAGACCATCTACCGACCGGGACAGTGGTACCTGATCGTCATCCCCGGAGCGCTCGTCGCCCTGCCGCCCGATGTTCCCGGCGACGTCGTCGCACGGCTGTGGGAGCGGATGCCGGAGGAGAAGACCCTCGCGACCGTCGTCGACGTGCTCACGACGCACGTCGGCGGTTCCTTCACGTCGCTGCCGTCGTTCGTCGCTGCGGTCGCCGAGGGTGCCGATGTCCGCATCGCCCTCCGCGGTGAAGTGTCCGCACACGTCACCACCCCGTCCGAGTCGCTCGAGCTCTCCGGTGCCGAGGTCACGACCTGGAACGAGCGCTTCATCGGGGGTGCGACGAAGGTCGAGATCACGGTCGAGACCACGGCTGACGCTGATGGCCTCCCCGTGCAGAGCGGCATCGTGCGGGCGGCGGTTGTGAGTGCCGAGCTCGAACTGAGCGACGCCGATCCGCTGCCCGCCGCACTCGGACCGGCCCCGGTCGTGGTCGCCGCCCCTGGTGTGTTCGAGCAGGTCGTCGTCGAGCCTGTCGCCGAGCCCGAGCCCGAGCCCGAGCCCGAGCCCGAGCCCGAGCCCGAGCCGCTCCCAGTGATCGAAGACGCCTTCCTGCCGCCCAACGAGGCGACGCTCGCTCCGCCCATCGACGACGACTTCGACCAGCTGTGGGGCGCGACCGTGCACTCCGCCGGTGCCGCGGTTCCTGCACCGGTCGTACCGATCGTGGTCGAGGGCGACCACGACGGCGCGACCGTCTCGGCCGCAGACCTCCGCGCGCTCCGCCAGCAGCCGCCCGCCGCGAACGACGCCCCGACGGAGGTGCTCGATGTCGCCCCGGCGGCGGTGGCTGCGGCATCGGTCGGTCGCATCCGGCTGTCCACCGGTCAGGTGGCCTCGCTCGATCGCACCGTGATCATCGGACGCCGCCCGCGATCGACGCGTGCCTCGGGTGCCAACCTGCCGCACCTGATCGCCGTCGAGAGCCCGCAGCAGGACATCTCGCGCAGCCACCTCGAGGTCAGGCCGGAGGGCGACACCGTGGTGGTCATCGACCTGCACACCACGAACGGATCCACTCTGCTCCGCCCCGGGGCCGACCCCGTTCGGCTGCACCCCGGCGAGCAGACGCTCGTGCTCTCCGGCGATGTGGTCGATCTCGGCGACGGCGTGACCGTCGCGTTCGAGGACCTCCCGTGACGCGTCGCCCCTCACCGCCGCCGGACCTTCCCGGCTTCACCTATGTGGAGCCGTTGGGCACCGGTGGTTTCGCAGACGTATTCCTGTACGAGCAGGAGATGCCGCGCCGTCGGGTCGCGGTGAAGGTGCTGCTCGCCGATCGCATCTCCAGCGCCTCGGCGCAGGAGTTCGCCGACGAGGCGAACGTCATGGCCATGCTGTCGACGCATCCCGCGATCGTCACGATCTACCAGGCGGGTGTCGCCGGCGACGGTCGCCCCTACCTGGTGATGGAGTACTGCCCGCGGCCCAACCTCCAGCTCCGCGCGCGGAAGGATCCCTTCTCGGTCGCCGAGGCTCTGCGGGTGGGCGTGCAGGTGGCGGGGGCCGTCGAGACGGCGCACCGCGCCGGTGTGCTGCACCGCGACATCAAGCCGGCCAACATCCTCGTCACCGAATACAACCGGCCGGCGCTCACCGACTTCGGCATCGCCTCGACGACGGGTGCCACCGGCGAGGCATCGGGCATGTCCATCCCGTGGTCGCCGCCCGAGTCGTTCGCCGAGCCGCCGCAGAGCGGACCCCGCACGGATGTGTGGGCGCTGGGGGCGACGCTGTACACCCTGCTCGCCGGACGCTCGCCGTTCGAGCGACCGGGGGAGCGCAACTCGAGCGCCGACCTCATCGAACGCATCGAGCGTGCAGCGTTGCCCTCGATGAAGAGGCCGGATTCGCCGGACAGCCTGCAGCGACTGCTGGAGCGGTCGATGGCGAAGAACCCGGACGACCGCTTCCCCAGCGCCGTGGCGTTCGCGCGGGCGCTGCAGAAGGTGCAGATCGAGCTCTCCCACTCGGTGACCCCGATCGACATCGTCGACGATCACCCGCCCGCAGAAGACCTGGACGACGACGGCGACGGTCTCACCCGGGTGCGGGAGATCGTCAGCATCGATCCCGACATGGCGTCGTTCACGCGCCCTTCGGCGACCACGCAGCGGAAGGATCCCCCTGCACCGTTGTCGGGGATGCCTCGTTTCGATCCGCCGGCTGCCGAGGAACCGCCGGTCGAGCAGACGCAGTTGCGTGTGCCGACCTCCGCTGCGGCGCCATCGCCCGCCCCCGGAGCCGATGACCGGACGATCGCGCGCGCACCGATGGTCGTCGCACCTGTCGCGTCCGTGCCGCCGCCGATGGTGCCGGGTGACCCTGTCGCGAGCCCGGCAGTGCCGGAGCCTCCACGCAGTCGCAAGGGCCTGTGGATCACGCTCGTCGCTGCGGGCGTCGTGCTCGTGGTCGGCGGGATCGTCGGACTGAACTTCCTTGCTGCCGGGATCGCTCCCGAAGCGCAGGAGACCGCTCAGGCGGTCGATCCGAAGGATGTCGGCACGGATGTCGTGCCGAAGGTCACCGAGGTCGCCGGCACGCGCGAGGGCGACCGGATCGTCTTCACCTGGACCAATCCGAGCCCGCTCGACGGCGACTCGTACATCTGGTCGCAGGTCGTCGTCTCCGGCGAGGTCGAGCAGCAGCAGACCACGGATCCGACCGCCACGGTTGCCGCGGAAGCCGGCACGGTCTGCATCGATGTGATGCTGCGGCGCGACGACGGCCGCGCATCCGAGATCGTACGGGGGTGCGTGGAGTGAGTGCTGAAGGTGGTGTGACCCTCGAATTCGCGGGGGAGTACTTCCCCATCCGTCGGGGCGGCCGGTTCATCGTCGGGCGCGAGGGAGACCTCGAACTCGACGACAACCTGTTCCTGCACCGTCATTTCCTGGAGATCTCCGACGCCGACGGGCTGTGGTGGCTGTCGAACGTCGGCACCCGGCTCACCGCGACCGTCACCGACTCCGCAGGCGGCGTTCAGGCCTGGCTCGCCCCCGGGGCGCGACTGCCTCTGGTGTTCGAGACGACCACGGTCGTGTTCAGCGCGGGGCCGACGACGTACGAGCTCACACTGCACGCGGCGGAGCCGACGTTCCGCGCGACCAGGCGCGAGCACGACGATGGCGGGGCCTCGACGATCGGCGATGTTCCGTTGACCCTCAGCCAGAAGCTCCTCATCCTCGCGCTCGCGGAGCCGCAGCTGCGCAGGGACGGCACCGGGATGAGCGAGATCCCCACCTCGGCGAAGGCTGCGGAGAGGCTCGGATGGACCGTCACCCGGTTCAACCGCAAGCTCGACAACGTGTGCGACAAGTTCGACCGGATCGGAGTGCCCGGCATGCGCGGCGGACAGCGCAGCTTCGCGACCAACCGACGTGCACGCCTGGTCGAGCACGTGATCGCCTCACGCCTGGTCGGCAAGAGCGACCTGCCGCTGCTCGACACCGCGCACGCCGTCGACGAGGTCGAGGGAGAGCAGGAGTGATCTGGGAGATCGACGACCACACTCCCGAGGTCGAAGGACTCGACGCGCACGGTCGTCCCGACCCCGCGTATGCGGAGGCGCTGGGGCTGCGTGCAGCGGGGCGGGGCCCGCGAGTGCTGGCGTCGCTGATCGAGCTCGCAGTGGCCGTGGTCATCGCGCTCCCGGCCATCATCGCGCTGACACCGGTGCTCGTGCAGGCGGCGTCGGGCGAGTTCGACCCGGAGAAGTTCTTCGCACGGGATGACCTGGTGTGGCTCATCGTGGCCGCCGCCGTCTCACAGGGCCTGATGATCGCCTACGTCGTGGTTCAGCTCGTGCTGCACGGTCGCAAGGGTGTGACGCTCGGCAAAGCGGTGTGCGGCATCCGCTCCATCAACGTGCGCACGCTCGAGCGCCCCGGCTTCTGGCGCGGTGCAGTGGTCCGGTATCTCGTCGCTTGGGCGTCGTTCATCGTCCCGCTCATCGGTCCGGTGCTGGTGATCATGCTCTCACCGCTCTTCGACATCGAGCGACGAGGGCGGGGATGGCTCGATCTCGCCGCCGCCACCTGGTTCGTCGATGTTCGTGGTGGGCTGAACCCCTATGACCAGAAGCGCATGCGCATCGCGCGCAAGCGCGTGAAGACGCCCGAGCACGAGGAGAAGGCACCGCTGCCCTCGCTCGCGACGCCGATGCATCGTGACGCTCCGGCCGAGTATGTCCCGAGGGCGCGTCTCTCCGGCGGCGTCATCGGCGCGCACCGTTCCGCCTCGGGCCCCGCGGCCGAGCAACCGGATGCCCCCGCTCCCGGTTCGATGGTGTCTGCCGTGCCGCCCTCTTTGGCCACGGGCGCCCCGGTCCCTGCCGCGTTCGCACCTCCTGCGCCGGCCGCTCCGGCTCCTGCTTCTGTTCCGGCCGCTCCGGCTCCTGCTCCAGCGCCGGCCGTTCCGGCCCCAGCACCGGCCGCGCCGGCGCCTGCCGTCCAGGCTCCGCCCGCGCCCGCGCCCGCGCCCGCTCCGGCACCCGCAGTCCAGGATCCTTCCGCGCCCCCACGCGAGCCTCGTCCACAGGCACCCGCAGGGGTGCGCGCGATCCTCGTGCTCGACACCGGGGAGCGCATCGAAGTGCGCGGGACGACGCTGTTCGGGCGTGCACCGAGTGCCGCGGCGGGCGAGGGCGAAGCACTCCTGGTGCCGGTGGTCGACGACACGCGCTCGGTGTCGAAGACGCATATCGCGGTGATGCCCGCTCGACGCGGCGTCTTCATCGTCGACCGCGCCTCGACCAACGGCAGCGCGATCGTCCGGGAAGGCGCCGAGACGGCGCTGTCGGCCGGACACCCCGCCGAATTGCAGACCGGGGACACGGTGCGCTTCGGCGACCGGTCCCTGCTGGTGGAGTGGGTATGACCCTGAGCAGTGAGATGCGCCCTCGGCGCGGTGAGGACGACCGATGAGAGTCAAGCTGACCCTGCGTCGACCCGCAGCACCCCTGACCGACGTCGTCGTGATGGCGGATTCGACGGCGACCATCGCCGACGTCGCCCGCCAGATCGCCACGAGCGATCCGGCACGCAGCATCGTTGCGGGGCCCGCAGATGTGCTCACGTTGTCTGTGGCGCCGCCGACCAGCGAGCAGCTCACGATGCTCAATCCCGACCTGCTCGTCGGTGACGCTCCGATCGGTTCCGGCTTCCTCGCCGAAGTGGTCAATGTCGGACCGAACCGGGCATCGGCGGGGGGCGCGGGTGCCCGTCCGGCCGCCGTGCTCACGGTCGTCGCCGGTCCGGCGGCCGGCCAGGAGTTCCCCCTGCCGATCGGCCACTTCCTGATCGGTCGGGATGCGGCGAACGATGTCACGATCGCCGATCCGCTCGTCTCGAAGCGGCACGCGAGGATCGAGGTCGCGTCGACATTCGTCGAGCTGGTCGACCTGAACTCGGCGAACGGCATCCTCGTCGACGGCGGCCTCGTGCAGCGGCTCCGGGTGATTCCCGGTCAGACCTTCGCGCTCGGCGACTGCGAGTTCGTCGTGCACATGGTCAGCGACTTCGACGGCTCCGCCTCAGGCGACCCGGTGCTCGAACGCGGCGGGGCGCTGCTGTTCAACCGCAGCCCGCGCGTCGAGGAGCGGTTCGCGGGCGAAGACCTCGACGAGCCCCGTTACCCGCGCGATCAGGTGCAGCGGCTGTTCCCCTGGCCGATGCTGGTGGCGCCGATCCTGCTCGGGCTCGCGATCTTCGCGATGAGCGAGAATCCGCGCTCGCTGCTCATCGTCTTCATGTCGCCGCTGATGATGTTCGGAAACTTCATCTCGCAGAAGACCAATCTCGGTCAGCGGCTGCGCAAGGAGGAGGAGTCCTTCGAGGAGCAGTTCGAGCGTCTTGAGGAGAAGCTCTACCACGCGCACCCCCGCGAGCGGGAGGTCCGTCACAACGAGGTGCCGGCGGTCGCTGTCGTGTTCGACGAGGCGATGCGGCTCGGACCGCTGCTGTGGACGCGCCGCCCCGAGCACTGGAACTTCCTCTCGCTGCGGCTCGGCGTGTGCGAGGACGAGGCGCGCACGCGCATCAAGCGCACCGAGACCCCCGAGGCGCTCGTCGAGTACGTGGAGCGCGTCGACCGTCTCGAAGAGCGCTACAAGATGATCCCCGACGTACCGATCCTGGAGTCGCTGCAGAGCGTCGGATCCATCGGCGTCGCCGGGCCCACCTCGCTCGCGAGCGATGCCCTGCGCGGCATCGCGGTGCAGCTGTTCGGCATGCATTCGCCCAACGAGCTCGTCACCGTCGCGCTCACCGAGCCGGGCTGGGCGAACGAGCTCGACTGGCTGAAGTGGCTTCCGCACACCTCCAGCGAGCGCAGTCCGTTCAAGGACGTGTCGCTCGCCGACTCGGCCTCCACAGGCGCCGCCCTGCTCAGCGGTCTCGAGGAGATCGTGCTGCGGCGGTCGCGCGAGGCGAAGTCGCAGCGCCCGCCCTACGGCGACGACTGGGATCCGATGCTGTACGGCACCGACGTCAAGCGCGCGGCCGAGGATGCGACGTTCCCCGGGCAGACGGCGATCCTGGTGATCGTCACGAACGACGCCCCGGTCGACCGCGCCCGGCTGACGCAGATCCTCGAACGCGGAGCGGACGTGGGCGTCTACGGACTCTTCGTCGCCCCGGTGGTCGCGGCCCTCCCCGCTGCGTGCCGCACCTTCGTCGACGTCAGCGCCGGGCTCGACCACGCCACCGTCGGCACCGTCCGCAGCGGCGTCGGGTACTCCGACGTGCAGGTCGAGGGCGTGTCGCACGCGTACATGACGATGCTCGCCAAGCGCCTGGCGCCGGTCGTGGACTCCAGCACCGTCATCGAGGACTCCTCCGACATCCCCAACTCGGTGAGCTTCCTGTCGCTCGTCGGCTCCGAGGTCGCGGAGGATCCGAACGCGGTGATCGACCGCTGGCGGCAGAACAACACGATCATCGACCGCTCCGGCGCCCCGCAGTCACGGCTCAAGAAGGCCGGCAACCTGCGCGCCATCATCGGCCAGTCGCAGACCGATGCGATGACGCTCGACCTGCGCACGCAGGGTCCGCACGCGCTCGTCGGCGGTACGACCGGTGCCGGCAAGAGCGAGTTCCTGCAGGCCTGGGTGCTCGGCATGGCGGCCGCGCACAGCCCCGATCGCGTCACGTTCCTCTTCGTCGACTACAAGGGCGGTTCCGCGTTCGCCGACTGCGTCGACCTGCCGCACACGGTGGGTCTCGTCACCGACCTGAGCCCGCATCTGGTGCGTCGTGCCCTGACCAGCCTGCGGGCCGAGCTGCACCACCGCGAGCACCTGTTCAACCGCAAGAAGGCCAAAGACCTCCTCGAGCTCGAGAAGCGCCGCGACCCCGAGACGCCGCCGGCCCTGGTGCTCGTGATCGACGAGTTCGCCGCGCTCGCCGGCGAGGTGCCGGAGTTCGTGGACGGCGTCGTCGATATCGCCCAGCGCGGCCGCTCCCTCGGCATCCACCTGATCATGGCGACGCAGCGTCCGGCCGGTGTCATCAAGGACAATCTGCGCGCCAACACCAACCTGCGCGTCGCTCTGCGCATGGCCGACGAGTCGGACTCGAAGGACGTGGTGGACGACCCGGTAGCTGCATCCTTCCCGCCGTCCCTTCCGGGGCGCGGCATCGCGAAGACCGGTCCTGGACGCCTTGTGCCGTTCCAGTCGGCGTATGCGGGCGGATGGACCACGGATGAGGCCCAGGTC
Source organism: Microbacterium sp. MYb54 (assembly GCF_002979515.1). Lineage (GTDB taxonomy): Bacteria > Actinomycetota > Actinomycetes > Actinomycetales > Microbacteriaceae > Microbacterium. Next base: position 50,195 of record NZ_PCPA01000014.1, read on the forward strand.
GCCGAGGTGCGGGTGGCGGAGCTGCGGTTCGGGTCGATCCAGACCTGGGAGGCCGAGCAGGCTCCGGAGTCGGACTCCCACGACGAGGACCTCGGGCCGAACGATCAGAAGCGCATCGTCGCCGCCCTCGTCAGCGCCGCCGCTCACGCGTCGATTCCGGCGCCCCGTCGGCCGTGGCTCGACGACCTGGAGCGCGCCGTCGACATCCGCGACCTGCCCGTCCACGGCGACGGACGCATCCTGCTCGGCAAGATGGACGTCCCCGAGCGGCAGTTGCAGGAGCCGGCGTACTTCCACCCCGACAAGGACGGCTCGCTGCTCGTGTACGGCACCAGCGGCTCCGGCAAGTCGACGGTGCTGCGCACGCTCGCGATCGCGGCCGGCTTCGACGGGGCCCGCTCGAACGTCGAGGTGTACGGACTCGACTTCGGATCCGGATCCCTCAAGAGCCTGGAGGTGCTTCCGCATGTCGGATCGATCATCTCCGGCGACGACGCGGAGCGCGTGCAGCGCATCCTGCGCTCACTCGCCCGCGTGCTCGATGATCGAGGCAAGCGGTTCAGCGCGGCGAACGCGTCGAGCCTCACGGAGTACCGCGAGATCACCGGGAAGGCCGAGTCGCGCATCCTGCTGCTGATCGACGGCTTCCCGCAGTTCCGCGGCGAGTGGGAGTCGACGACGGCGCGGATGCCGTTCTACCAGACCTTCATGCGCATCCTCGGCGAGGGACGCCCGCTCGGCGTGCACGTGATCGCGAGCGCCGACCGCTCGGGTTCCGTGCCGACGGCGGTCAGCGCCAACGTGTCACGGCGCGTGGTCCTGCGGCTCTCCGACGAGTCCGGCTACGCGATGCTCAACGCCCCCAAGGACGTGCTTGATGAGCGCTCGGCCCCTGGGCGCGCGATCGTCGACGGTCTCGAGACGCAGATCGCGACGCTCGGCGGCACGCCCAACGTCGCTGAGCAGACGAAGCTCCTCGATCAGCTCGCGGCCGAGCTCCGCGCCGGAGGTGCGCGGGAGGTGGCCGAGATCGGCGCGCTGCCGACGCGACTCTCCGTGCGCGACCTCCCGGACCGGATCGGCGAGTTCCCCGTGCTCGGCGTCGCGGAAGACACGCTGGCGCCGCGCGAGTTCGATCCCGTCGGGACGTTCGTGGTCGCCGGGCCGCCGCTGTCGGGCAAAACGACCGCCCTCAAGGGGATCATCACGTCGATGCGAAGGCTCGACCCCGAGATCAAGCTGTTCCACTTCGGCGGGCGGCGAGCCCAGCTCAAGGGCTATGTCGACTGGACGCGGAGCGCGGTCACACCGGAGGACGCGAAGGAGCTCGCGAAGGAGATCGCCGAGATCGCCGTCGACGAGACCGTGCCGGTGCGGATGCTCATCGTCGTCGAAGATGTGCCCCAGTTCGCGGACGGCCCGGCCGAGCGCGAGATGAAGGCGCTCTTCCAGGCGATCAACCGCAGCGACCACCTGCTCGTGGGCGACGCCGACGTCACGCAGGTGACCAGTGGCTTCGGCTTCATCGGTGATTTCAAGGCCGGTCGCAAGGGCATCATCCTCAAGCCGGATGCGTTCGACGGCGACGCGATCTTCAAGGTCCCGTTCCCGAAGGTCAAGCGCACCGACTTCCCCGATGGCCGAGGCATCTTCGTGCAAGCGGGACGCCAGGTCACGGTACAGCTGCCACTCATCGAAGGAGACACATGGACGCCCGTCCGCTGAGCGCGAGCGCGCACACGCCACGATTCCGAGGGAAGGGCGCACGATGACCGTCACCTTCGATGACACCGAGCTGCGCGCGAAGGTGGAACCGGCGCTCGCCCGGCAGGAGAGCCGCGAGCGCGTCGCCAGGGAAGGCCGCCAGTTCGGCGTCGTCCTCGGCTCGGGCTGGATCGTGTTCCAGTCGGTGGTGCTCGTCGTCGGCGCCGGAGTCCTCGCCGCACTGGCCGTGGTCGCCGTGCAGTTCATGTTCGGAGCCGACGGGGCCGATCTCACCACGGTCGTGCTGGCGGTACTCATGGTGCTGCCGCTCGCGGTAGCCCGCATCCGCTCCCACCTCCGCGGCCCGCGTGACCGCGAGGCCGAGGAGTACCGTCTCACGAGGTTCACGGCGGCGAACGGGCTGACCTACCGCACGGGCGAGCTCGACCCGGAGCGGCCGGCCGCGCTGTTCGGCATCGGCACCTCGCGCATCGCGAGCGACATCGTCGCCGGGCCTTCACCGCGCCCGTTCGAGGCCGCGAACTACTCGTTCGATGTGTGGGTCGCGAGGGCACGCATGCCGCGAGTGGCGAACTACGTTGAGTTCCAGCTGCGCAGCCCGCTGCCGGCGATGACCCTGGTCACAAAGGCGAAAGACGCGGCGGCATCCGGATGGGAGCCGACCGCGCCGCAGGAGCGCGTGCAGATCGAGGGCGACTTCGCGTCCCACTTCGAGGTCTTCACGACGAGGGCGACGGAGGAGCCGGTGCGTCACCTGCTCTCCCCAGATGTGCAGGCCGCACTGACGGCCGTCGCCGAACGCTGCGACATCGAGGTCGTCGGCGACCGGGTGTACGTCATCGCCCGCCGGCACCTGCCGATGACCGAGCCCGCGTACTGGGAATGGGTCGCAGACCTCGCCACCCTCGTGGGGCTCCTGGAGGCGCGCGGACGTGCCGAGCAGACCTCCGGTGTCGCGGAGACCGATCCCGCTCGTCGCACGCGTCGGGATGCGCTGTTCGCCGCTCCGAAGGGCGGACGGGCTGCAGCCGTCGGCTGCCTCGTCCCGCTTCTCGTGGGTCTCGCCGCCGCCGCACTGATCACGAAGATCACGACGGGCTAGCGGCGCGGGCGTCGGCGCCGGGGATGGGGAGTTGTCCCCATCGACCGGAGGGCGTCCTTTTCGTAGAGTTTCCCTAGGCGGGGCCGACTGGATCGGCGCCACCGACGACACGCTTTCAGGGGACCGGCTTCACCGCCGGTCCCCTCGATCTGAACATTCCACGAGGGGGGCTGACATGGGTGACGGCGTCAAGCTGAAGTACGGCGATCTCGAGCCGCTGCAGACCGAGCTGAAGAACATCATCGACGAGTTCGAGAATGCCGGTTCGCGCAGCAACGATCTCGAGAGCTCGGTGGGCTCGCCGTACGGGGAGCGCGCGCTGCGCGACGCCGCATCCGACTTCGAGGGACGCTGGGACGACCGTCGCAAGCGACTCATGGACGACTGCAAGACGGTCGAAGAGTATGTGGCCGCGGTGATCAAGGGGTTCCAGGACTTCGACCGTGACGCCGCATCCAAGTCCGAGAACAGCGGAGGCTGACCGTGTACGAGTACATGCCAATGACCTCGCCTGCGGGCCACCCGATCGGCGCTCTCACCGGTGACGTCGGGGCGATCCGTGATCGGGGGAACTCGTTGCAGACTCTCGCGAATGCGATGAGCAACTCCGCGACGCTGCTGCAGCGTCTGGTCGACAACGGCGCCGACATGCAGGGGGACTCGGTCGACAAGCTCGCCGAGATCTCCGGGAAGGTGCATGCCGAGCTCGGTCGCGCCGCCGACCTGTACGACGCGGTCGCGCCGCACATCGTGCAGTATGCGTCAGACCTCGAGACCTCGAAGAGCGCGATCGAGCCGATTCTCGACGATCTCGAGACGCTGTGGGCGACGTATCAGCAGAAGAAGGATGCCGCATCGTCGGCGGCTGCGCAGAGCCCCGACTATCCGACGGGCGCGGATGCCGACGACGACCAGGCCCGACAGGCGGCGGAGGATGCCCGTGACGACGCGGCCGAGACGGCAGCGGGTGCAGCGAGCGGTGCACGTGGCGACTGGGACACGCGGGCGGGCGATTACGACCGGGAGTGGAACTCCTGGCACACGGCCTTCACGAACGCGGCGAGCAACATCCGCGAAGACACCTCCGACAAGATCGAAGACGGCTTCTGGGACAACGTCGACGGCTTCCTGCAGTTCATGTCGGACTTCCTCGCAGTGGCCGGCATCGTGCTCGCGGTGCTCGCGATCATCGTGGGTGGCCCGATCATCGCCGCGCTCGCCGCGATCGTGGCGATCGCCACCCTGATCGTCGCCGTCGCGAGACTGGCGAGGGGCAACGGCTCCGTCATCGATGTGGTCTTCGGCGTCATCGGGGTCATCCCCCTGATCGGCCCGGCGATCAAGTTCGCCCGCGGTCCGATGGCCATGATCCGGGGTGCGGACTTCGGCGCCGACGGCATGCGGTTCGTGAGCGCATTCGCCGGGCGAGCTCCGCTGAGCACGCTCAGTCAGATCCGTGGTGGCTTCACAACCGGTTTCGGCGAGTTCTCGGCGCGGCTGTTCACCGGCAACGGCACCGCGGCGTTCGCCGCGCAGATGACCGGGGTGCAGACCCTCGACATGGTGGGCAACGTCTTCGCCTCGCACTTCGCGATCGCCGGCGGCATCAAGGACAGCGCGGGCGGTGCGTGGTCGGGTACGTTCGACCCGGACCAGAACCCGTTCTCCTGACCGACCGCGGCGCGAGCCGCCCCCATGGAAGACTGAGACGATGAGCAGCCTGCGCGCGGAACTGACGGGAAAGTCCGGAACGATCATCCCGCCCTACCGGATGCTCCTCCCTCCGGGGTGGGAGGCGTTCGACCTCAGCGAGACGACCGAACGCGATCTGATCCGTCGAGCCGAAGCACGGCTGCAGGGCGCGCAGAATCCCACGTTCGGGCCGGTGCTCGCCGGCAAGGTGCACGAGGTGCTCGAGGGGCTGCGTGCACGTCAGGGCTTCGCCTACGCCTTCGCGGGCGAGGGGGCACCGTCCTGGGCCATCGGTGCGGCGACCCTGGTGGGGCTCAAGCGTTCTTCGACACCCGAAGCGACTCTGGAGCAGCTCGTCGAGAGTGCGATCCGGCATCATGACGGCATCGCGATCGGCGAGGGCCAGCGCATCGTGCGGTGGACCGAGCGCCGCGAAGTGTCGGTCGACGGCGAAGATGTCGCGTCGCTCCTGATCAACTATCTGATCCCGGTTCCGGGGACGCGGCTCACCGAGGCGGTGCAGTGGACGGCGACGGTCACGCATGAGGCCGACCTGCCGGCGGATCACCCGAACCTCACACTCTGGACGGCTCTCTTCGACACGCACATCAGCACGTTCACGTGGACGGTGCGCTGATGGAACTCGCCATCGGCCACGCCCCCGATCGCGTCATCCCCGTCCCCGCCGAACGTCTCTCACCGCAGGAGCAGGCGGCCTGGGCTCGTCAGGCGGCGGCCGACTTCACCCGTGACGCCGGTGCGCACTCCGACGTCGCCGCGCAGGTCGAGACCGCGCTGGTCGCGGTTGCGGCGCAGGCGGACGACGACCGGCGACTGCTGCTCGTGGTTGGCGTCGATGGCGGAGTGGTCGCACCTTTGATGATCTCGGTGATCACGCACGAGCTGTCCCGACAGGAGCAGGCGGAGTTCCTCTGGTCTCCCACGGCGATCCTGCCGGTCACACCCCGACTCACCGAGACCGACGCGCTCGGCACCGGCTTCTCGGCCACGCTCGCACAGCGGGAGAACGATCTGGACTTCGCGACCCGCCGCTGGATCTTCTTCGGCGAGGGAGCGACCGTGTGCGCGATGCTGGGCCCGGTCGTGCCGTACGGGCTGGCGTTCGTCGAGCCTTTCGCCGAGGCAGCACTCGCGTCGGCGTCGCTCAGCGGTTTCGTCCCGCGGGCCGACCCCGAGCGTCTCGACGAGCTCGTCTCCGCCGTCGTGCGTCCCGGCGACGACTGGGTGCTCAACATCTGACTCCGTGTCGCCTCGGATGGGGAGTTGTCCCCATCGACGGTGATACGGGTTCGTCCATAGTGTGGACGTGTTCGGGCCTGTTCTCATGCCCGTGAGGGAGGGGGAGCCCATGACGTCTGATGGTGCATTGCAAGCCGCGCTGGACGGGTTGCGTGTTCGCGTGCCCGCGTCCGAGGCGGATCTGGAAGTGTTGCGCGCCGAGATCCGGCAGGCCGATGCTGCCGTGGGGTCGCTTCTGCGCGCCGCTGCGGAGAAGCGGCAGAACGCAGGGTCCCCGCGTCAGACAGCAGGAGAGCGATGACCGACGTCAAGATGGATCTCGCACGTCTGGAGTCCACGGCGCAGACAGCGCGGGGTCTCGCCACGACGTTCGACGAGGCCGAGGATTTCGCCGACGACATCGGCGTCCTCACCGGACACGGCGGTCTCGCGGACAAGATCGAGGACTTCGGCGGCAAGTGGGACATCGCGCGCGAAGAGCTGCGCGACAACCTGCGTTCACAGGCGGACTTCATGCAGGCGATCGTCGACACGTTCCGTGATCTCGACGTCGAGATGGCACAGGAAGGCGAGGGCTAGCGAATGACAGTTCTTCCCGGTCAGCCCGAGGCTCTGACGTCCCGGGCCGCAGGACTCGTGTCCTCCGCCGAGGTCATCCTCACCGTCATCCAGGAGCTGCGCGGCATCGTCGACGATGACGAAGGTCAGGCCGTTCGCGCCCTGCACGAGCAGAACGAGCAGATCGCGTCCGATCTCGAGCGCATCCATCCGCGTTACGAGGGCACGGCCGCCGCGATCACCGAGTACGCGGTGGCGCTGACCGATGCCCATGCCCGGGCCGAGAGCGCGCAGGCAGACCTCGACGACGCCGTCGCAGAACGGTCGCGCACTGCCAGCGCGCTCCAAGGCCTCACCGATCAGGCGGATGCCGCGGACACGCCGGATCCATCGCTGACCGACCGGGTTCCCGGCGCGCAGCGCGCGGCCGACGACGCTGCCGCCGCGGTCGGGGCCGCTCAGGCCCGGATCGATGCGGCCAGGCAGGACATGGAGAACGCGGCCGAGGCCGCCATCCGCAGGATCGATGCGGCGATCGATTCGACCAACGAGGGATTCTGGGACGGCGTCGGCGACTTCTTCGCCGACATCGGCGACTTCCTCGCCGGCATCGGCGAATGGATCGGCGACTTCCTGCAAGGCGTGGTCGACCTGCTCAAGGCCATCGCCGACACGATCGTCGCGATCCTCGGCGCGCTCGTCGTGCTGCTGCTGATCGTCGCGATCGGAGCGCTGTTCGGCACGATCGGCCTCATCATCGGTGCCGTGATCGCCACCGTCCTGGCAGCCTTCCTGATCTGGAGCGTGCTGTCCGACGTGCTCAAGTCCACGCCGACCGTGAGCGCGACCGATCCGTATGCAGACGCGAAGAACAAGACCCCTGACGACCCGAGCCTCAGCACGGTACTCGACGGTACGACCGAAGTCGACAAGCTCGGCGGGGAAACCGACTCCGTGATCAAGATCACGAAGGTGCTGGGCCCTGACGGGTGGTATTACACCGTCACGCTCCCCAGCACACAGGAGTGGCTCTCGCGTTTCGGCGATCAAGGGGCCGTCAACGACCTCGACAGCAACCTCGCCCTGATGCTGACCCCCGCGCTGCAGACCCAGTACGAGCGTGCCATCCTCGAGGCCATGGATCAGGCCGGCATCGGCCCGGACGATCCGGTCATGCTCGTCGGCTTCAGCCAGGGTGGCATCATGGCTGGCCACCTCGCCGCGTACAACTCGGACTACAACTGGGAGGCGGTCGTGGTGTCGGGTGCTCCGATCGACCACATGCCCATCCCGGACGACGTCGACGTGGTCTCGGTGCAGCACAACGGAGATCCGGTACCGCGATTGGATGCGATCGCCGGTGATCTCGACAGCATCGAGCACGGCTCCAACTGGACGTCGATCCGCGTCGATCCGCCGAATCCGGATCCGATCCTCGGAGTGGATGCGGGAGCCCACAACTCTGCTGACTACTCGCAGACCTACCAGGACCACATCGGCGACGTGCAGGAGAATCATCCCGACCTCGCGAACTTCTTCAACGGGGATGGATATGTGGACACCTCCTACTACCACTGGACCGAATGACCGGTTCGCCCGCGGGCGGGGACGTGGCGGCCTAGGATCTGGAGGAATGAACGTGGCGCGACGAGACATCGGCAGGCGACGACTGTTGGCGATCCTGCTGGCAGGCTCGCTCCTGAGTGGTGGGCTGGCGGGGTGCGGCATCCTGCCGCCGGAGCCCGACAAGACGGAGGAGGCGACAGTGGAGTACGGAAACGTGGCGAGCGCCGTGACGACGGCGGTCCCGAGGATCGTTGCCGTGGAGGATCCCGGCCGGTGGCGCAACGGCTTCGGGTACGGGGCGGAGTTCTCGCTCGTGACCGACTCCGCCGAGCCGTTCACGAGCGACGAACTGGACGCGACCGTCGAGGCCATCTGGCAGTCGCTGCCGTGGGAGCCCAACACGATCACTCTCTACGCGGGTGAGACGACGGCTGATGGCGATCCCGTGGATCTTCGGGCAGCCGCCGCAGAACTCAGCCCCCTGGGAACCACGAACGCCGGCCAAGGCGGCGTCAACCTCACCGGCATGAAGGATCGCTACGGCGCGTGGACCGCACCGGAATGAGTCGTCCGGAGCTGCGCTTCCGACTGCCGGGGCGGTGGTTCTCGGTCGACCTGTCGAGCGAGGATGCCACGCGTTCGTCGATCCGGACGATCGCGCGCGAGGCGATCGGACCCGCAGATGATCGCGCGCCTGAGCGCGCCCGCGTGCGGCAGCAACTCCAGCAGGCTGCAGAAGCAGGCGATCGTGGCGGCGCGCGCGCGATCATGTTCTCCACGGAGATCACGCCCGGAACGCCGCTGCCCGTGACTCTGGTGGTCTTCGAACCCGAAGACCTGCGCATGAGTCCGGCCATCGGCACGTCTGCGGATGCCGTCCTGAAAGTCATGGGCGAGAGCCTGAAGCAGATCGACCCCGCAGCCTACGAGACGATGGCGAAGGTCCGTGGACCCGGCGTCCCCGCACTGCGCACGCATCGCGTCGATCTCCTCGATGAAGGACAGCTCGAAGGAATCGTCCGGCTCGTCGTGGACTACTGGATTCCCGTTCCCGACTCGAAGCACGTGCTGATGGTGCGGTTCTCCACCCCGCTCGGGGAGCTCGAGAACGTCATGCGTGCGCTGTTCGACGAGTTCATCGCCGTGGCGTACTTCAGCGCTGGTCGGCCGGAATCGCTGCGCGACCAGCTGCTGCCCCGACGCTGACCAGCAGATCCGGCTGCTCGCGCACCGTCGACGACGGTGTCGTGTCGTGTCGTGGGGGATGGGGAGTTGTCCCCATCGACGGGTTTCGGTGGGGGCCCGTAGTGTGGGGGTATTCGGGCCGGAGGGGTCCGGTTCTTTCGATTTGCGGAGGTGTGGACGATGGCCGATTTCGGTGCGTCTTATGCAGAGATGGAGCAGGTGGCGTCGTCGCTGTCGCAGGCTCGTGATGACATTCAGGGTCAGTTGGACACGTTGAAGGGTCAGGTCGACACTCTTCTGGGTGAGGACTTCAAGACGCAGCATGCGTCGGGGAAGTTCGGTGAGGGTTACACGGAGTTGACGACGGGTCTGAAGACCGCGGTCGATGGCATCAACGACATGTCCGAGTCGCTGCTCGGCATGATGCGTGCGATCCAGGATCTGGACCAGCAGCTCGCCGGCAGCTGAGCCGACACAGTTTCTCGAGAGGGGTCGACGGTTCGCCGTCGGCCCCTTTCTCGTCCCCGGGAGATGGGGAGTTCTCTCCGTCGGCCGGGCACACGATCGGGGTAGGGTGAAGTCGGTGGAACCGGGGGGTTGTCCTTGCCAGATGTAGAGATCTTCTATGCGGAGTTGAACGACGCCGCGAGCGCTCTCACGAACGCGACCTACGAGGTCCTGACAGAGGCGGCGAATCTCCAGGGTGAAGAGACCGGCGTCGAGAACCCCGCGCAGCGCTCGGGTCTCCGCCTCGAGATGCACCGGCGGCTGACCGCTCTGCATGACAGCGCCTACGACCGCGTCGAATCGGGGGACTCTCTTGCGGCGGCGATCTCCGCCATCGCGAGCAAGTACTCCGAGCTCGATGTCGAGCTCACCGGTGGAGACCGACCGTGAGCCTCACGTCGCCGAACCGGGGATATCCGCTCGAACGTCTCGAGGGGAGCAGCGGCTCCATGGCATATTGGAGCAACCTCTTCACGCGCGTGGCCGACCGGCTCGGCGATCTGCGCACCGCCGCGCACTCCGCGCATGAGCTCCCCGGGGTCGGTCGCTCGGTCACAGCGGTGCGCGCGGACGCCAATGACCTGGCCGCCACGCTCCCCAGCGACATAGCCGAGGCGCAACTACTCGCCGGCGTTCTGCAGCGCTATGCCGACGCCTTCGACCTGCACGCGAAGCCCGCCAACGATCTGATCGATGACATCGAGACCGCTCATGCGAAGTGGTCGCGGCTTGATCTCGCCGCCGATCATGCGGGTCGTGCAGCCATGGCTGCCGCCTACGGCGACGATCAGGCCGAGATCGATGACTCGAACGATGCCGTGTCGGAGGCGATCGGCGAGCGGGAGGCGGCAAAAGACGCACTCGACGAGCTCTGGGCCGAGTACGAGCGCTGCTACGGAGATTGGGATGCCGCGTACGCTGTCGCCCTCTCGGAGCTCGCCGGCGCGAGCGGCGCGGCGTTGACGAACGAGGCGCGCGACTTCCTCGACGCTCTCCTCGCCGCGACGAGTCCGGAAGAGGTCGCTCGCCTCTGGCTCGAGAACCCCGAGTTGCAGCAGGAACTCGCTGGTAGCCATCCCGCGATCATTGGCAACCTCGACGGCATCCCCTGGGACGTGCGGGCGGCGGTCAATGCCGCGCGGCTGGACGAATTGCTCGAGACCGAGCCCGAGGGGCCGCACCGCGACGACCTTCTCGCGATCCGGACCGCGCTCAAGAGAGGTGGCGTCCCTGCTCCGAATCTCATCACCTTCGATCCGGACGGTTCGGAGCAGGTGACCGCGGCGATCGCTTACGGCGACCTGTCGACGGCGTCGGAGATCAACACCCTCATCCCGGGGATGAACGGCAATGTCCACGATCTGCAGGCTTGGGGCGAGTCGGCGAAGGCGCTCAACTCCTCGGTCGGTCCAGGATCCGCGACCGTCGTCTGGTTCGGTTACGACACGCCTGGATTCTTCGAGGAGCCCGCGATGGATCGGGCGCAGGACGGTGCGGCGTCGCTGCGCTCGTATCTGCTCGCCGTGCGCGCGCTCTCGCCCACGGCAGATGTCAACGTGATCGCGCATTCGTATGGCAGTACAACCGCAGCTCTCGCGATCGGTTCGCAGCCCGATGGCCTCGGAGTCACCTCGTTCGTCGCGGTCGGCTCCGCCGGCTTCCCGAACGATCCGATCGTGGTCGAGAACCTGACCAACGGCAAGCCGCCGCAGATCTACGCGACGATCTCGGAAGACGATGCCGTCGCTCGTGTCGGTCGCGGCACCGCTCCCGAGCATCCTGTCAGCCCCGAGCGTCTGCCTGGGACTACCGTGTTCGACAGCGATGGTGGCGTGAGTGCATCCGGGGAGAGCCTTCCGGCTGCGACCGGACACGACGCTCTCGGTCCCGGTGCATACCTCGAACAGGGTTCTGAATCGTTCTACAACGTGTCGGAGATCATTCAGACAGCACAGCCCGGCACCGAGCGCGGGGGCGAGGGCAGTACCCAGGGCTTCTGGGATGCGAACAACTGGTGGATCAGCGATGAGTATGCTCTCATCGACTTCTGAGCGGATAGGACTGCGAATGCGCCGTAGATGGCAGCGCGGAGTGATGGCGGCAGCGGCCGTCGGATTGGTGATGACGATGACGGGCTGCGGGACCACGGCAGCGCCTGAGGGCGATGCGCTGTATCGCGACGGTGAGAAGAACTACGTCGCCTACTCCACGGTCATGCACTCCGTGATCATGGCAATTCATGAGGGCGAATGGGTGGTGGATCAGGGCTCTTTCGGCGCTTCGCCGATTCCCTGCCGCATCAACGGCGAGGTGTCGGGGTACACGTTCTCCTGGGCACGTGTGCTCGAGCCCACCGAGGAGATCGATGTTGACGCGGTCGTCGCCGCAGCGACGACTGCGTTCGAGGAAGCCGGGGTGGAGGCGAGCACCGCGACGTTCGGCGAGGGCGATCGGCAGGAGGTGAATGTCATCGGCACCGGTGGCGATGTCGGTCGTGGTGTCGTGACGATCCGGCCCGGTCGGAACCAGATCTCGGCGTCGGCGACGCCGGGGTGCATCCCAGGCGATGCGGCCGACCTCTCCGACATGGTCTTCGGTGGTGAGCTGTCCGAGGGCGAATCGCTGCGTTTCCCTGCGTTCGAAGGGCCGGACTGGCAGCCGCGGTTCTACTTCCCCGAGGGGGGGAGCCCGGTGTACTACAACGAAGACGGCACGCCGGTCGATCCGCAGCCGACCCAGACCAAGTTCCCCGTGGCGCCTTACGGCGACTGAGGCGCAGCGGGCAGCGATGACATGGCGGACCGTTGAGATGAGCAGGAGCGAGGATGCGGGAGGCAGGGGTCACGGATGAAGAAGCGCTGGCAGATGCTTGCGGCGACGGCGGTGTTGGCACTCGCCCTCCCGGGATGCGCGGGTGGAGACGGGCGGGCGACGCACACAGGCGATGAGCTGGTGGCTCAGGCCGAGCAGCACTACCTCGACTACCGGGGCGTGACGAATGACGTGCAGGCGCTGATCTTCGACGGTCCGTGGTCGGCGGAGATCGGTACCTTTGGAATGCAGCCGTCGGGGGCGGGATGCCCGGACGGCTCGTACAAGTTCGACCTCGCCCGATCGACCGGGGTGGATCCGGCCGAGCACTCGGCACTGAGCGAGTCGGTGCGGGAACACCTCACCGACGCGGGTTACGACGTCGAGGGACAGGAACTCGGATCGGGCGAGTCGAAGTCGACCGACGTGATCGTGCGGAAGCAGGGTGACTTCTCGTTGCTGATGGTGACTTTCATCGCGAACGGTTCCGTGTCGGTCACGGCGACGACCAAGTGCTGGCCGGGAGATCGCTACGAACTGGGCGACCAGCTGTTCGGCGATGCCAACCTCTCGGAAGGATATCTTCCGCGCGAGGAGTCGCCGAGCGATCCGCTGTTCTTCGGTGTGACGCCGGGTGAGCCGGCCTTCGGTCCGACGCCGAAGCCCACCACGACGCCGTAGCGTCTGCGCGCGGGCCGGCGTCAGCGCGCGGCGGCAGCGTCGGCCAGGTGTCGGGCGTCGTGGCCCAGGACCTTCACGATGATGCCGTGGCGGCGCAGCTCGGAGACCGTGCGGGCACCCTCATCGGCGTCGCGGCCGAGAGCGTTGATGTTCACGACCACCAGCACGTCGCCGTGCTTGAGGGTCGAGATGAGACGCGCGAGGCGGTCGTTCCAGCTCTCCAGGATGTCGGGCGCCGGGTGACGGAATCCCTCGATCGGCACTCCGAAACGGGTGAGGTCGTCGCGCTGCTCGACGACCGACGGCATTCCTTCGCGTGCGACGACGAGACCGACCAGGCGTGAGCCGTCGGGGCGTGCGGTCCAGAAGTTGCGGTTCTGCTGCAGTTCGGTGAAGCACTTCGGGCACGTCGCCGCGTCGTGCGGCAGGTGAAGGGGGCTCGTCAGAGCCTCTTCGACCGATGCCGTGGTCTTCGTGGGATCAATCGTCTCGCTCATCGCGCACCTCCGGCATCCATTCTGCCCTGTCGTCGTGCGCAGCGGTGACCGGATTCACAAGAGGCCGAGGCCCTGCACCGTCTCCCGTTCCTGCAGCAGCTCCGCCACCGAGGCGTCGACCCTGGCCCGTGCCCAGTCGGTCAGTTCGAGACCCTCGACGATCTGCCACTCACCATCGACCGCGCGCACCGGGAACGACGAGATCAGTCCTTCCGGAACTCCGTACTCGCCGTGCGAGACGACGCCCGCCGAGGTCCAGTCATCGGTGCCCTGCACCCAGTCGCGCACGTGGTCGATGGTCGCACTCGCCGCAGACGCCACGGAGGAGGATCCGCGCACCTCGATGATCTCCGCTCCGCGCTTGGCGACGCGGGGGATGAACGTCTGGTCGAGCCAGGCGGGCACGTCGCCCACGATCTGCTCGAGCGCCTCTCCGACCGGGCTGCCGCCGACCGTCGCGTGCGAGATGTCAGGGAACTGCGTCGCCGAGTGGTTGCCCCAGATGGGCACGCGGCGAACGGTGTGCACAGGGGCGCCCAGCGTCTGCGCGAGCTGAGCCCGAGCGCGGTTCTCGTCGAGCCGCGTCAGGGCTGTGAAGCGCTCGGCCGGTACCCCGTCGGCCGAGGCCGCGGCGATCAGTGCGTTCGTGTTGGCGGGGTTGCCGACCACCGTCACCCGTACGCCCGATGCGGCATTCGCCGCGATGGCCGCTCCCTGCGGGCCGAAGATGCCGGCGTTGGCCGCGAGCAGGTCGGCCCGCTCCATACCGGGCCCGCGCGGACGCGCGCCGACGAGGAGCGCGAGGTCGGCGCCGTCGAAGCCCACTGCGGCGTCATCCGTCACCTCGACGTGCTCCAGCAGGCCGAACGCGCCGTCCTGCAGTTCGAGCGCCGCACCCTCAGCGGCGCCGAGTCCCTGCGGGATCTCCAGCAGTCGCAGCCGCACCTTCTCGTCCGGTCCGAGCAGGTCGCCGGCCGCGATTCGGAACAGCAGTGCATAGCCGATCTGTCCGCCCGCGCCGGTGATGGTGATCGTGGTCGTCATGCCCCGAGCCTACGTCCGTTCGACATGCTTCTGCTCGGAGTAATCTCGACGCATGACCTTCAATCCCGATGCCGACATCTCGGGCAACACCACGCGTCGACGCGGACGCACGGCGGCCATCGCGGGCGGCGCCGGCGTGGGTGTGCTCGGCATCATCGCGCTCATCGCCGGACCGCTGCTCGGCATCGATCTGACCGGGTTGCTGGGCGGCGGAGCGCCGTCCGGGGGCAACGAGCCGGCTGGCGGATCAGCGCTCGAGAATTGCGACACCGGCGCCGACGCGAACGCGAACGTGGACTGCCGGATGGGCGGGGCGCAGCTCGCGCTCGATGCGTTCTGGTCCGACAACGTCGAGGGCTACCGTGCGCCGCAGATGATCGTGGTCGAAGGATCGACGCCCACGCAATGCGGCACGGCATCCAACGCGGTGGGACCGTTCTACTGCCCGCCCGAGGAAGGGGTCTACGTCGACCCCACGTTCTTCCAGCTCATGCAGCAGCAGTTCGGTGCCTCCGCCGGCAACCTCGCGCAGCTCTACATCGTGGGCCATGAGTGGGGCCACCACATCCAGAACATCACCGGCGACATGGACAAGTACCCGAACAACGGGACGGGTCCGGGCAGCAACGGTGTGCGGATCGAGCTGCAGGCCGACTGTTACGCCGGGGCCTGGCTCGGTCGCATGACCGAGCAGGAAGATGCGGACGGCGACCCTTATCTGCTCAAGCCGACGGAGACCGAGATCGAAGATGCTCTGAACGCGGCTTCGGCGGTCGGCGATGACCACATCCAGGAGCAGTCCGGGTTCTCGAATCCGGAGAGCTGGACCCACGGCTCCAGCGAACAGCGCACGCGCTGGTTCGCCGAGGGCTATCAGAACGGACTGGGCGTCTGCGGGCAGGTGCTGACGCTTCCCGCCGCGCAGCTGGATCCGTGATCCCGGCGGAGGAGCGGAACGTCCGTTACCGTTGACGAAGTAGTCAGCACGACGGCTGGGGGGCCGAAGATGAAGAAGACGGATGCACTGTATCCACCGATCGAACCGTATGAGACCGGGGAGCTGCTCGTCGGCGACGGCCACCGCGTCTACTGGGAGGTCAGCGGCAACCCCGACGGCAAGCCGGTGGTGTTCCTCCACGGGGGCCCGGGCAGCGGGACATCGCCCTGGCAGCGGCAGTTCTTCGACCCGAAGCGCTACCGCATCGTGCTGTTCGATCAGCGCGGGTGCGGGCGCAGCACACCGAACGCGAGCGTGCCCGACGCCGACTTCCGACACATCACGACGGCGCATCTGATCGCCGACATCGAACTGCTGCGCAAGAACCTCGGCATCGAGAAGTGGCAGGTCTTCGGTGGATCGTGGGGCAGCGCCCTGGCGCTCGCCTACTCGCAGGCGCATCCGGATGCCGTGACCGAGCTGGTGCTGCGGGGGATCTTCACGCTGCGCCGTGTCGAGCTCGAGTGGTTCTACGAGGGCGGTGCCGCGGCGCTGTTTCCTGACCTCTGGGAGGGGTTCATCGCGCAGATCCCGGTGCTGGAGCGCTCGCACATGATCGAGGCGTACCACCGGCGGCTGTTCGACCCCGACCCCGCTGTGCATGTGCCGGCAGCGGTCGCCTGGTCGACGTGGGAGGCCTCGACCGTCACGCTGACGCCGAATGAGGCGCAGATCGAGGCGATGTCCGACCCCGAGAAGGCCACGGCGTTCGCGCGCATCGAGAACCACTTCTTCGTCAACCGCGGCTGGTGGGAAGAGGGGCAACTGATCGCCGGTGTCGACGCCATCCGTCACATCCCGACGGTCATCGTGCAGGGGCGGCACGATGTCGCGACGCCGATGATGACGGCGTGGGACCTGCATCGTGCGTGGCCGGAGGCGGAGTTCGTCGTGATCGACGACGCCGGTCACGCGGCCACCGAGCCCGGCACGCAGAAGGCGCTCCGGGCAGCGACCGACAGGTTCGCACGCGCCGCGCGCTGACCGTCAGGCCCGCAGCGCCTTCGTCAGCGTCTTGAGGAGACCCACGACGTTGCCGTCCACCCGGTAGCGCGTCAGCCCCTCGCTCACGGCTGCCCCGGTGCGTGCCGAGACGAACCACGGTGGCTTCGGCAGGATCGTGAAGCGCCCGCCGCCGTTCGCGATCGGCAGCGACCGCGGGAGCGGACGGAACGGGCCGTGGAGCACCGAGCGCTCGACCCCGTCGAGCAGAAGCGCGTTGTGCACGACGCCGATGCCGCTGCCCACGTCGTCGATCGTTCCGCCGGGGAAAGCGCCCCACGTGAGGGTGGGAGTGATGAATGCGAACGCCGTCCAGCTGTTGATCGCGATGGAACCGTAGCGGAGCGCGGCGATCGCCCGTTCGAAACCCGCGCCGAGCGATTTCTCGGTCGCGGGGTCGATCAGCAGGTTCGCGCCGAGGGTGCCCTGGAGCTTGTCGTTCGCGTGGGCCACGGCCGCATCCAGGAAATCCTGACCAGTGCCTGGCACGGTGACGACGCCGAGCACGGGAGAGAAGTACTCGGTGGTCTCGAGTGCTGTCGGGTCGTCGTCGGCATTGATCTCGACGAGCAGTCGGTCGCCCAGCACGAGCGCATCCGGGTATGCGTCGGTCGCCAGCTCCATGCGCGAGGGGGAGCCCGGGTACCAGATCGGACGCTCCGGGGCGTTGGCATAGGCGCGGCGCAACGCGGCGCGGAAGGCATCGGCCTGATCCCAGTCGGACGACATGATGACGACTTGGCCGGCGATGCAGTTGTGGCCGCCGTTCTGCAGCCGCATGGTCGCGACATGTTCAGCCTGGTAAGTGATGTCGGCGTCCGTCCACGCTCCGGGCACGACGATGATGGGGGAGACGCCGCCGAGTTCGGCCGTGATCGGCTTCTTGAGCTGCGGCCGGTTCTCGCGCCGGCGTCGCTTCGTGGCGGCGGCGCCCTCGCCCTTGGACGGGCCCCACACGATGGTGTCGAAGGTCGCCGCCGAGCCGGTGATGTGCACGTGCACGAGTCCGGGATGACCGGTGAGGTAGGCGCCGACCGCCGGCCCGCCGCGGACGATGCGCAGGAAACCGGGCTCGATGAGCGGAGCGAGCGCACGCTTGTACACCGGCACCAGGGAGTCCTGCGTGGGGTTCACCTTGAGCAGCGCGGTGCGGTTGTGGGCCAGCAGCTCGTAGAGCACGTCGAGCACCGGGATGGAGGTCACGTTCCCCGCGCCGAGCACGAGCCCGACGCCGCCGGACTCGGTGGGCGTGCGCTGGGCGAGGCCGGCGGATGCGCGCGCGGCACTGGGCGTGATGCCCGGCTCCAACCAGACCTCACCCGTGAAACCGGAGAGAAGGAACTTGTCAATCCCGGTCAGCGGGAACGCGTGCACCCTGGTGCGTCCACCGGGAGCACGGTCGACCGTGATGCCGTCGAGTGGGTTGGCGCCGCTCGCGAGGCGGGAGAGGGTTTCGATGTAGGCGTCGAGCGCGCCGATCACGCTGTACGGTCCGCTGAGCCATTCCTCGCCGCGCAGCGGGTGCTTCGCGTCGAGGCCCTTCGAGGCTGCAGCCGTGCTCGCCCAGTCTTCCGCGGTCGCGGCGACGCTCGTGCGCACTGCCCGCAGCAGGGTCACTCGCTGGGCGACCGTGAGGGCGGTCCAGGTACGTGCCCCGATCTGCAGGGCATCGACCGCCGTGTCGAGTCGCTCTCGTTCACCTTCGTCCAGCGCCGGGGATTCAGCCTTCGGCGCGGGCTTCGCGGTCGTGGCGGGGCTGGCGGATGTGCTCGCAGAAGTCATCGGCGTCTCCTTCGGACGGGATCCCAGCTTAGGCGTCGGAGCTTGCGAAGGCGTCGATGTCGTCACGGCGCAGACGGTAACGGCGAAGGGTCAGCAGGCTGGCGGCCATCAGCACGGCGGGCAGGATGCTGAAGCTGAGCACGATGCCGGTGACGGCTGCCTCGGGCTGCTCGACCGTGGCGCCGGCGACGGTCGAGACGTAGCCGGTCATCGCGAGCGTGAGCGACACCGCGGTCGCGCCGAGTGCGAAGCCGACCGTCTCTCCCGCGGTCCAGATGCCGGTGAAGGTACCGGCCTGGCCGGGCCCGCTGGTGCGCTCGTCGTGGGAGATGACATCGGGCAGCATGGCCATCGGCAGTGACTGGAGTCCCGCGTAGGCGATGCCGGCGACCGCGACCGAGACGTAGATCCAGGCACCGGGCGTCCAGACGGCGAAGATGAGCGATGCCGCAGCTGCCGTGAAGAGGATGCTGGCCATCGCGAACGCCCGCTCCTTGCCGACCCGTCGAGCGATGACGGTCCACCCCGGAGTGGCGAGCAGCGCCGGACCCACGAGTGCGACGAAGACGAAGGTCACGGCGTCTTCGGAGCGCAGCACCCAGGTCGCCACATACTGGGCGCCGGCGAGCATCGTTCCCGTCGCGAGCGCCTGCAGCACGAAGGTGCCCAGCAGCGCTCGGAACGGCTGGCTGCGTCCGAGCGCACGGAAGCCCGACATGTACTGATCGCGCCAGGTGGAGGAGACGGCCGCGGCAGTGGCTGTCGCGGTGCCTCGTGCCGCGACTTCTGCGGTTCTCGATGCGATCAGCATCCCGATGCCGATCACCAGACCCGAGGCGATACCCATCAGGAGGTAACCCATGACGGGATCGTCACCGGCGTTGCGCAACGCCGGGCCGCCGGCACCGAAGAGCAGGATCGACGCGGTGAGCACGACGACCCGCCACCCGAGCAGGCGCGTGCGTTCGTCGTAGCTGCTCGTCAGTTCCGCCGGGAGCGCGACGTACGGCACCTGGAAGAGACTGAAGGCCGTCGCGGTCGCGAGGAACGCCAGCAGCACGCAGATCGCGCCGGCGACGGGCCCCCAGGACGGAGGGACTGCGAAGGTGAGGGCGAAGAACAGCGGCAGTGCCAGCGCGCCGGTCACCATGAACCCGCGGCGTGACCCCGTGCGTGCGAGCTGACGATCCGAGGCGGCGCCGATCAGCGGGTCGATCAGCACGTCCCAGATCTTCGCTGCCGTGACGATGAGTCCAGCTGCGAGCGCGGCAACCCCGAGGTTGTCCGTGAGGAAGTACGTCAGCACGAGCCCGGGCAGCGTGGCATAGCCGCCGGTCCCGAGCGAGCCGATCGCATACAGCAGGATCGTGCGCGGAGAAAGGCGGACGGATGCTCGTTCGGGCCGAGCCTCGGTGCTCATCGCGCCAGTGTAGCGGCGCGATGCCGACGGATCAGATCAGCGAGAGCTCGCGCAGCTTCGACTCGACGTCGGCGTTCGACGGCTCGACGTGGTGCGAGGCGTCGGGGTAGACAACGACGGGGATGTTCATGCGCCCCGAGATCTCCTTCGCGACGTCCGCGGCAGCAGGCTCGGCGACCAGGTCGATGTAGGTGTACTCGACACCGAGCTCGTCGAGCTGCTTCTTGGTGCGGATGCAGTCGCGGCACCAGTCGGCGCCGAACATCGTGATGGTGTCGGTGGCAGGAGAAGTCATGCATCCAGCCTACGGCCGCTCTGATGAGGTGGCGCTGAGTGTCGACTGGGTGCTCAGCGCCCGGTGTCCGCCTCGTCCGGCAGCTGTTCGACCGGGATGACGACGACGTCCTGCATCTTCCAGTCGATGTCGGCGATCCCCTCCGCGGCCGTGCTGAGGTCGCTCACCTTCACCTTGCGACGGTGCGGCACGACGAACGCCTCGATGTGGAACACCTGCCCCTGGTCGCGCATGCGCACCGCCGCCTGCGCGACCCAGGGGCGGCTCCGCAGATACGACACGATGTCGGCGGCCAGAGGGTGCGGCTCCTTGCTGTCGTAGGTGCGTGCGCGCTGATCCATGAGATCGACCACGGCCGTGCGGGTGTTGCGGAAGCCGTCCCAGATGATGCCCAGTGAGATGAAGAGGGCGGCCGCTCCGTCGAGCCACCAGAGGCCGACGCCCACGCCGAGCACTCCCACGATCGAGGCGACCGTCGTCTGCCAGTCGGCCTTCGCCATGTCAGCGTCGGCATACAGCAGCTTGTTGTGCAGCACGGGAGCGAGCTTCGACTTGGCCGGTCCATAGAAGAACACGGGTCCGACGATCACGACCGCCATCACGGCGACCATGAGCCAGCCGAGCCAGAGGGTCTGGCCGAACAGCTGCACGGTCCCGATCGTGGGATGCTCGGCGGCGATCAGCCCGGTGACGGCCTCGATGGCGAGGTTCAGGCCGACGGCGAGCAGCGCCACACCCGCGACGAGATGCCCGATGCCCATCGCCCTATGCAGACCGTAGGGGTGCTTTCTGGTGGGGCGACGACGCACGAAGAGGAGCGCCGCGAGGAAGGCGAATTGCGGGATCAGGGAGAGCATGTCCTCGATCCAGGCCGTACGCATGGCCTGCGACTCGCCGACCACCAGGGCGATCACCGTGATCGTGATCGAGGTGTAGACGATCGTGAAGATCTCCCAGCGCACGGCGCTCCGGATCGCCCGCTGCTGCTCCGGTGGCAGGGTCGTACGGCCGAACTGTCCGGTCTCGGTCACCCGCCGGCCTCCTCGTCGAGGAAGCGTTCGAGAGAGGAGAGGAACGCGTTCTCGCCGAGAGGCACCAACATGACGATCTCCCGGCCGTCGGCGCCTTCGATGTCGGCATAGCCTCGCGTCACACCGGCCTTGTCAACCCAGGGTGTGTCGGTGGTGATGCCTCCGGCGATGAGATCCAGGTCGCCCGCGTCGAGCATCGTCACGAGGGTCTCCTCCGAGGCGACGGTCCACTGTGCTTCGGCGTGGATGCTGGCGGCGAAACCGTCGACGAGGTCGACGACGCTCCCGGTCGGTTCGCCGTCATCGAGGCGGACGAGGTCGCCGTCTGGTGCCGTGCCGATCCGGAGCTCACCGCCGGTGACCGTGTTCAACGTCCCGTCGGGATCTGCGGGGATCGTAAGCCCGCATCCGCTCAGGGAGATGGTGACGAGCAGTGCGGTGGCAGCCGAGGAGGTGCGGCGATGGAGGTGTAGACGGCGTGCCGATGACCTGTTCACAGGGGCAGGATGCTCCCCCCCACGACGTCGCGGCAAAGCCGTTGACGTGGTGGGGGCGAGAGCGCTAGTGGTGCCGATCGGAAACCCGGATCCGCGCTCACCTCTTGCCGGTAAGGGTACCCTTACTTATACTGAATGCCATGAGCAGCGCATGCGAGCACCTGGAAGATCCCGACTGGGACAACATCGAAGGTGCCGTGCTCGTCGCCGGCGATGCGGCCGACGCCGGCTTCATCGCGAGCATCGCTGCGCGACTGCCGTGGGACGCGCAGGGCGTCGTGATCCTCGAGGCTGCGGCGCGCATCCAGTTCCGTCACATCGACGTCCCCGACGGGGTCTCGGTGCGCTGGCTGGTGCGCGGAGACGGCATCAGGGCGCATACTCGCGGTGAGCGACTCGCGAATGCCGTGCACGCGTGGTGTGTCGAGTGGGCGTGCAGTGAACCGCCGTCGCAGTGGACCGTCTGGCTCGGGCCGCACACGCCGCCGCACGTGGCGCGGATGGCGCGCAGCCTGCTCGGCGTCGCGAACTGACCGATCGGCTGAGCGGCCGGCCCGACGCTCAGCGCGCCGCGGCGACGGCAGGAGCGCTCGCACCCGCCGTGATCGCGTCGAGCGCACGTCGCAGCGACGAGCTCGACGTGTGCGCCGTGTACGGGAAGTACACGACCTCGACTCCGACCTCGGCGAACTCCCGCTCCAGGCGCAGACCCTTGTCGGTGCCTCGCCAGTCGTCGCCCTTGAAGAAGTGCGTGAACTGCACGTCGCGCCACGAGTCCATCTTCGACGGCGTCGTCTCGACGTAGACCTCGTCGACGAACGAAATGTGCTTCACGATCTCCGCACGCTCTGCCGTCGGGATGACGGGCTCGATGCCCTTCACCTGACGCAGCATCTCGTCGCTGACGACGCCTGCGATCAGAATGTCGCAGTGCTGCTTGGCGTGACGAAGTAGATTCAGATGCCCGACGTGAAACAGGTCGAAAGCACCAACGGCATAGCCGATACGCGTCCCCATGATCTCCCCAGATCAGTAATTCCCCAGTAAGCGGATCCCCATCCGCTTCGCGACTCCCACAGCCGCGGTTCGAAAGTCTAGCAGGTTTGAGTTTCGTTCCCCATAGGAACCCATGGAACGATGGAGGCCGCAGGCGATGCGCATGCGGAACAGGGGGCGGACGTGGGGACACCGGTCACGGTCATCGTGCCGACGTTCAACGAGCGCGACAACGTCGCCGAACTCGTCGCACGGACATCGGCCGCGCTCGCCGGGTGGGATGCCGAGATCCTTTTCGTCGACGACAGCACCGACGACACCGCTGCCGAAGTCGCGCGTGTGGCTGTCGACGCCCCGCTCCCGGTGCGGGTCATCCACCGCACCGAGAACACGGGTGGGCTGGGCGGCGCCGTCGTCGTCGGACTCGAGGCCGCGGTCGCCGACCTCTGCATCGTGATGGATGGCGACCTGCAGCATCCGCCCGAGCTCCTCCCCGTGCTGCTCGCCCGGCATGCGACGGGTGACGCCGACGTCGTCGCAGCATCCCGCTACATCGGCGGGGGAGACACGAGCGGTCTCGGCACGGCGGTGCGCTTCGGCGTCTCGCGCACGGCGACCTGGCTGACCAGGGCGATGTTCCCGATCCGGCTCGCTCGCAGCACCGACCCGATGACCGGCTTCTTCCTCGTCGACCGCGGTCGGCTCGATCTCTCGACGCTTCAGCCTCGGGGCTTCAAGATCCTCCTCGAGATCCTCGCGCGCAACGATCTGCGCATCGCCGAGGTGCCGATGGAGTTCGCCGAGCGTCGCCACGGCACGTCCAAGGCGAGCCTTCGCCAGGGGGCGATGTTCCTCGAGCACCTCACCCGCCTGCGGTTCGGCAAGATGTCCCTGTTCGCGCTCATCGGTGTGATCGGCGCGGCCGCGAACCTCGGAATCATGTGGGCGCTGACCGCCGCAGGGGTGCCGTACATCTGGGCCGCGATCATCGGCGCCGAGGTGACGATCATCGGCAACTTCGTGCTGCAGGAGCGGTTCGTGTTCGCCGACATGCGCACGGATGCCCGCGCGCTCGGCATCCGCTTCGCCAGCTCCTTCGCCTTCAACAACGTCGAGGCGGCGCTGCGTATCCCGGTGATGGCCCTCATGGTCGAGTCCTGGCACATCTCGAGCGTGGTCGCCACGGGGCTCTCGCTCATCGTGGCGTTCTTCGCCCGATTCCTGTTCCACTCGCTCGTCGTCTACGCCCCGCAGCGGCGTCGAAAGAGCGATGTCGTCGGCGCCGAGCCGCCCACCGACACGGCCGCGCAGCGTGTGATCCGGGCCATCGATGTCGAGGTGATGAAGCCGGGCGAGCTCTAGGGCTCGTCGGGAACCGCTCGGCCGGAACAGCGTGGCGGTGTCTTCGGCAACTCCTCTCTTGCCATGATGCGCAGGGGAGGTCCATAGTTGGCTCGTGGAATCCGAGGGCGGTCCCTCCCTGTCTCTCACCTGGGCGCATCGTGCCGAACAGTCGGCGCGCGCCTGGGAGCAGAGCCACGCCAGGGGAGAGGTGCCCAGCGTCTGGCCGTACGGCCTCGACGCGCTGCGTGAGCATGCCGCCGTCGATCTGGTCGATCTCGCCCCGCCGGGTCGCGTCGCGCGGGCTCGTGCGCGATTCGCCATGGGGCCGCGGCCTGTCGACGGCCTTGCGCTCACCTGGGATGAGAACACGGCCTATCGGATGCAGACGACCCACCCGCGGAGCCGATTCGCCACCGGTGTGATCTGGCTCACGGACATGGCCGAGACCGGCGATGCGCCGACACGGATGATCACGATGCTGGGCAGGGCAGAGGCCGCGTGGGTGCTCAGTGAGGCGCAGGTAGAGCCGCTGCGACTGATGCTGGGAACAGGATCGACACGGGTGTTCGCAGTGCCGTTCGGCATCGACAGCGCGTTCTTCGTCCCGAGACCATACCCGGCGCGGCCGCGTATCGTCAGCGTGGGGAACGACAGGGATCGTGATCCGGCAACCCTCTTCGCAGCGCTCGCACGGGTGCTCGCCATCAGTCCGGAGACCGAGGTGGTGGTGCAGACGCGGTCGGAGCTCGCCCCGCCGGAGGGTGTGCAGGTCGTCCGGCACATCCCGCACGCCGAGCTCCGGGATCTCTACGTGACCGCGAGTGTGGTCGTCGTGCCGACCAGGCCGAATCTGCATGCCTCCGGGATGACCGTCGCACTCGAGGCTCTCGCGACCGCCCGTCCGGTGGTCGCCACGGACACGCCGGGCATGCATCAGTACGTGAGCGAAGGGCGCACCGGTTACCTCGTTCCCCCGGATGATCCCGCCGAGCTCGCGCTCACACTGCTCCGACTGCTCGATGATCCGGCACGCGCCGCCGAACTGGGTCAGAACGGTCGGGTCGAGGTGGAGCAGCACTTCACGACGCAGATCATGGTCGCGTCGCTGGTGCGCGGGCTGCTGCCCACGGCGTGATGGGCTGGCCTGGGGCGGCCCGGCTGTTCTAGTGCTTCGAGCCGCGTCGCTTGACCCGCACGGCCGCGCGGAACGCGTCGGCGTGCGCTCTGCCGGCGTCGGCCCAGTCGCGTCGGGACAGATCGGGCGAGCCTGTCACCGTCGTCGCAGCACGCCAGGCCTCCACGACCGTCGGTGCGTCGAGGTCGCCGTCGTACATGAGCACCCACTCCTGGCCGACCTCGCGTCCGAGAGCCTCGTTCGCCTCGTTGCGGGGGACGAGCACCGGTGTGTCCATCGACAGGGCGGCGAGGACGCTGCCCGAGTTGTGCATGAAGCGGTAGGCCAGCACGATGAGGTCGGAAGAGGTCGCGAGCTGGACGAGCTCGGCATCGCTGAGGAAGTCGAGATGCAGTCCCACTCCGGGGAGTTCTGCCGTCCGCGCCCGGAGGTCGTCTCCGAGCTCGGGCGTGGACGGGCGTCCGCCGATCCGCAGGCTCAGCGCGGGTTCGACCACGACGGCTTCCGCATAGGCGTCGATGAATCCCTCCAGCCCCTTGTAGCGGCGGATCCCGCCGAACGAGCCGAGCTGGCCCTTCACTCGCTCGGCGGAGGGGAACTTCGCGTACCAGCCGCGGTAGTCGCCGTGCAGGATCAGGCTGTGCGGGGTGCCTGGCGCGAGCGGAGTCGTCTCGTTGATGACGATCCGGTAGTCGGTGTGGCGGTCGATGAAGCGCAGCAGCCACAGCCGTGGGGCGTTGTCGTCGGGGAGCTCGATGTTGTGGACCGTGCGTACGACGGCGATCCGTCGCGACAGGCGGTGCCGGAACACGAGCGCAGTGGTGAGGAGGAACTTGCCCGTGGACTTCCACCAGTTGGAGCCGTGCAGCTTCGCCTCCGGCCAGTGCCAGTGGAAGGCGTCGTAGCGACCGAAGAGCGCCGTCCCCCAGGAGAAGCGCAGACGCGTGAGGCCCTCGGTGGAGCCCAGCGCCTCGTCGAGCATCTTGTTGTACGGGTTGGTCGTCGGACGCGGTGCGCCCAGCGACTGCATCACGCGGATGGTCGATCCGGGATCGGTCATGGTCGTGTCATCCTCCGATGGGCGACGGTACTCGTCGTAGCGGCGGCCGAGGGAGGCGGCGATCGTGCCGCGGCCGCGGTGCACGAGGCGGGTCCCTCTGGCGTGGTGCGTGATGTTCGAGGTCAGAGCGCCGAAGGCTCGCCGCAGGCTTCCGACGATGATCCTGGCGATGCCTCCGACCAGGGCGCGAAGGCGCAGGACCCCTCGTCGGGCCCGCCCCTCGGTGAGCTGCAGTTGGATCCGGGTGCCGGCGTTCGCCGAGCTGAACGCGCGCTGCGCCGCCCAGGCCCTGCTGAGTCGCGCGGCGACGACGAGGTCTTCGGTCTCGGACTCGTTGCACCACACGATCAGGCCGCCACGCTGGGCGAGCTGCCGAGAGAAGAGAGTGTCCTCCCCGCCGCCCAATCCCAGCGACGGATCGAAGCGCAGACCGAGCCGGCGGATGGAGCGCAGATCGAGCAGGAGGTTCCCCGCGGCCGCGACGTGCAGGACGGTGCCCGTCTTCCTCGGCGGTCGGCGGAACGTCCCCGAAGCGAGCAGCCAGGGGTCGACGTCCTCGTCGAAGACCGAGATGACGCGTCCCATCACCGCATCGGCTCCATGCTCGCGCCAGACCGTGATGAGAGATGAGAGCCAGGCTTCCCGGGGGATCTCGTCGTCGTCGATGAAGGCGAGGAGGTCGCGATCGGCGCACTCGTCGAGGATCCGGTTGCGGGCGGCGACGATGCCCGCCGTCGGCTCGACGACATAGCGGACCGGAAGCCCGGCGCTCGTGGCGACCTCGCGTGCAGACCCCTCGGGATCGTTGTCCACGACGACGACGTCGATGTCGACCCCGAGCTCGGCGCACTCGGCGATGCGTGCGGGCAGCGTGCGGAGCAGGGCGCCCAGAAGCTCCGGACGCCGATAGGTGGGTACGCCGATCGTCACAGTGATCATGTCGTTCGATTCCGGTCCCCTGGTCATCCGCCCCATCCCCATGGCAGTCGTGCGCCTCGACTCCGACGCCGGCTCATCGTATCGTGATCCCCTGATGCCGCTGTCCGGAGGCGGCTCTCGCGTATAGTCGTTCTCCTGGGAGTCGACGCCGGTCGCGACTCTGGGGATTCGACCGGCGCCCGAAGTGATCCGTTTCCCGGATCCGGGGGGAGGATCGCGTGTCGAACGAGCACGGACAACTTGCCGTGGTGGTCGTGAACTACGCGTCGGCAGGGCTGCTGCAGCGCAACCTGGTGATGGTCGAGCGTGAAGCCCGCACGATCGACCAGGACGCGCTGGTGATCGTTGTCGACAACTGGTCCGGTGCAGACGAGCGCCGCGCCGCCAGGGAGGTCGCCGCGGCCCACGGCTGGCTGCTGATCGAGCCGGAGTCGAACTCGGGCTTCGGCGGCGGCGTGAACATCGGAGTGACACGCGCGCTCGCCGAGGGTGCGACCGACGTCCTCGTCATCAACCCGGATGCGCACATCGACCGCGAGTCGCTGCGCCGACTGGCAGCGACCACGGCGGCTTCGCGCACGACGCTCGCCTCGCCCGTGATCTCCGACTCCGACGGGCGCACCTGGTTCGCGGGTATCGACCTCCTGCTCGACGACGGCACGATGCGCGCGAGACGAAAGCGCGTCGACGGCGACACGCAGCCGTTCGAGCCGTGGCTCAGCGGCGCATGCCTGTGGATCACGCGCGAGGTGTGGGAACTCACCGGCGGCTTCGACGACGACTACTTCCTCTATTGGGAAGACGTCGATTTCTCGCGACGGGTCGTCTCGGCGGGTGGCGCCCTGGCTCTCGTCGAAGACGCCAGCGCGGTGCACGACGAGGGCGGGACCCAGCGCGCCGAGCCCGAGGTGTCCCGAGCGAAGTCGGAAGGCTACTACTACTACAACATCCGCAACCGGATGCTTTTCGCCGTGCGTCATCTCGACGACGCGGCCGTGCAGCGATGGCGCCGCTCCATTCCTCGCACCGCTCGCGAGGTGATACTCCGCGGCGGGCGCCGGCAGCTGATCCAGTCGGCAGCCCCGATCCGCGCCTACCTCCGCGGGGTGCGCGAGGCTCGCCGCATCGCCAGGACTCAGGGGACCGACCAGAAGGGCAGGAAATGGTCGTAGACGCTTATCACCGTCTCGCGCGTGCGCAGAAGGGGCATGCTCGAGGCGCGCCCGCCTATTCGGTGTACGTGAACCGTCGGATCGGAAGGGTTCTGGCGGCCGTCGCGTATCGGATCGGGTTGACCCCGAACCAGGTCTCGATCATCAGCGCCGTGCACTCCTTCGTCGCGATCGGGCTCATCGCCTTCGGGCCGGTCAACGTGCCCATGGGTCTGCTGATCGCCCTGCTGCTCGTCCTCGGCTACGCCTGGGATTCGGCGGACGGGCAGGTCGCGCGCCTGCGCGGGGGAGGGAGCCCGCAGGGCGAGTGGCTCGACCACTTCATCGACACGCTCAAGATCGCCTCGCTGCACCTGGCGGTGCTGATCGGTCTCTACCGCGTCCTTCCGGAGACACCGGCGCTGCTGCTCATCCCCATCGTGTTCAGCATCGTAGCCTCGACGACCTTCTCGGGAATGCTCCTCAACGACCTGCTCAAGGGCAAGCACGCGGTGGCATCGACTCATGAGCGCGGCGGCGGAACCCTGCGGCGATCCCTCATCCTGCTGCCGACCGATTTCGGTCTCGTGTGCCTGGTCTTCGCTCTCTGGGGGTGGACCCCTGCGTTCCTCATCGGCTACAGCGCGCTGTGCGCAGCGGCCGTCCTGTTCCTCGCGCTCGCCGCGGTGAAGTGGTTCCGCGAGATCGGAAAGCTCGGTACGACCGCATGACCGATGAGAAGATCCTGGTCGTGTGCGCCGCCAACGTCTGCAGGTCGCCGCTCGCAGAGCTCGCGTTGCGACGGGCGCTTGGCGCTGACTCCCCGCTTTCCGTGCGCAGCGCCGGCGTCAGGGCGAACCAGGATGACCCGATCTGCACCCTTGTCGCGTCGCTCCATGACGATGAGGATTGGCAGGCCCAGAGCCGGGCGCACCGGGCGAGACCGGTGACGGTCGATCTGATCGAGCAGTCGAGCATCGTGCTCACAGCATCTCGCGACATCCGCGGCGAGTTGGTGCGCCTCGCACCACGTTCGCGTGACTGGATGTTCACGATCAAAGAGGCCGCCCACCTCGGCGAGGGCTTCTCGTCGTCGGCACCGGACCGTGTGGCGGAGTACGTCGCGCATCTGGACCGGGCGCGCTCGCGCGCCGTTCCTCTGGCATCACGGGGAGGGGCGGGCAACCGTCTGCGGCACCTCTTCGGAGGGCGCGCCACCGTCGATCCGTCGAGCATCGCCGATCGGCACGGTGGCCGTGGTCATCTCGAGACGATCCGCGAGGTTGAGGAGTCGGTCGCCACCATCGTCGCCCAGCTCGGCGGCCACCGTCGGCACTCGTCCTGACCGGGTGCTTGTGCTTTCGCTTCCCCTGCACTATTGTTAGCCGATGCCGCGTTCTACGCGGTTGAGGGGATTCCAAGGCCGAGGGGGCCTTGGGAACGAGGATCTGGGTTCTGGGGAGCTACAGTGTTCAATGTTTCATCATGCCGTTCTGGGGACGGCTCTTCGCGCTCGAGGCGGGCGATGTTCATCGCGCCGCTGGTGGCGCTCGCACTCGTGACGGCCGGCTGCACCGCAGCCCCCGACGCATCGGAGACGCCGGCGCCTGAAGGCACCAGCACTACCGACTGGACGCCACCTGCCGACGCAGAGACCGAAGGGCCCACTGAGGGGCCGGCTCTGCCGGAAGAGAGCGGGGCGCTCGACGCCCCCATATCGCTCTCCACCGAAATGGTCGTCAAGATCGACAAGATCTCGACGACGACCATCAAGCCCGAGACGCCTGGCGAGTACGCCGGCACCGCCGTCGTGGTCACGGTGTCCGTGGCCAACGACTCGAAGCGGGCGCAGAGTGTCGACTCGGCCGTCGTCAGCCTCGTCACGGATGACGGCGATATCGGCGTCTCCACCACTGCTGGTCCCAACAACCCTCTGCAGGGCGAGTTGGCTGCGGGTGCCGAGACGACGGGGACCTACGTCTTCATGCTCGATCCGACGCAGGGGCGCTCGGTGAAGATCAGCGTCAACTATGCCGCAGGAGAGCCGGTGGCGTCCTTCGCCGGCCAGCTTTCCTGACGCACACGCACTTTCGTATCTAGTTCTAGTTCTGTTTCGTTTTTCGCACTTTCATATTTTCAAAGAAGAAATTAGGCGGCTGGGGAGTCACTATGGGGAAAACATCGACCACGAGGCGGGCGCTGAGCGCGCTCGCGTCTGTCGTGACGGCGGCGTTGCTCGTCGCAGGTATGACGACATTGGGCGCGCAGGCGGCGTCGGCGGACGTGCCGTCGACACCCCCACCTCTGCTGCAGCGTGACGACAACGTCGTCACGTCGGATCCGATCCCGACCGTGCAGATCGACAACGGCTACGTCTGGGCCCAGACGACCATCGGCTCGACCGTGTACGCCGTCGGCAAGTTCGACAACGCCCGCGCACCTCTGGCGGTGCCAGGTACGAGCCTGACGGCGCGTTCCAACGTTCTCGCATATGACATCAACACCGGTCAGCTGCTGTCGTTCGCACCGACGGTCAACGGCGTGATCAAGGCCGTCGCCGCATCGCCCGACGGCAGCCGCATCTACATCGGCGGATCGTTCAACTCCGTCAACGGGCAGTCGCGCTGGAACTTCGCGGCGCTCGACGCCGTCACCGGCCAGCTCGTCCCAGGATTCTCACCGTCGATCGGCGGCAGCGGCGTCTACGCCCTCGCCACCTCGGGATCGAGCGTGTACGTCGGTGGTCTGTTCACCCAGGGCAACGGCACCGCACGCAAGAACCTCGCAGGCTTCAGCTCCACGAACGGCGCGCTGTTGAGCTGGGCGCCGCAGACCGACCTCCAGGTCGACGCGATGGTCATGGACCCCGCGGGGCAGAACGTCATCGCCGCCGGTCGCTTCTCGCAGGTGAACGGCGACCTGACCATGCGAGGCACCGTCGCGCTCGACAAGACGAGCGGTGCTGTCGACGCGTCCTGGGCGCTCCCGCAGACGGTCAAGAACGGCTCGAACACGGGGGCCAACTCGGGTAAGGCCGGCATCTTCGGCCTGGCCGCCGACGCCACGGCCGTCTACGGCACCGGCTGGGTCTACGCCGACGCCGCCACGGGAAACCTGGAAGGCACGTTCGCGGCTGAGGCCGGGAGCGGACAGGTGCGCTGGATCTCCGACTGCCTGGGCGACCACTACGGCGTGTACTCGACCGGCAAGGTCGTCTACACGACGAGCCACACCCACGCGTGCGGCACCATGGGCCTGCACCCGGAGCAGAACCCGCGCACGCACCGTTACTCCGAGGCGTACACGGCCGATGCTCGCGGATCGCTCGGCAACCAGCCCGCCGCCGGTGGCACCTACAAGAACTGGGCCGGAACACCTGCGCCGTCGCCCTACGCATGGACGCCCGACTGGGCCGTCGGCGTGACGACGGGCATGGGTCAGGCCGGTCTCTCCATCACCGGCGCCGGCAATATGATCTCGATCGGCGGAGAATTCCGATCCGTGAACAACGGGCGCTTCGAGGGACTCGTGCGCTTCTCGACGAACCCTCCTGGCGGAGCGAAGGACGGGCCTCGCCTGTCCGCTGCCAACTGGACCGGGACGGCGCAGTCGTTCATCCCGGGCCGCGTGCGGGTCTCGATCCCGGCCAACTGGGACCGCGACGATCTGACGCTCACGTATGAGCTGCGTCGCACCGGAACGACCGCTCCGGTCGCCACGACCACCGCGAACGGAACGTGGTGGAACCGGCCAGCCGTCATCCTCGAAGACAAGACGGCAGCTCCCGGATCGCAACAGGAGTACACCGTCGTCGCGAAGGACGGCAACGGGAACACCGTCAGCAGCCAGCCGATGACCGTGACCGTGACGGCGGGGGCCGTGTCGAGCTACGTGAACGCGGTCTCGGCAGACTCGCCGCAGCTCTACTACCCGCTGGGTACCTCTGCTCAGGACTGGGCCGGGGCGAACCCGCCCGTGTTCGGTTCGGGAGTCACGTCTTCGGCGTCCGGAGTCGAGAACACCGCGACCGGAGCGTCGACCTTCACCGGGACGACGACGGGACGTGTCTCGACGACAGACAAGATCGCCGCACCGGCAGAGTTCTCGACGGAGCTGTGGTTCAAGACCAACACCACCAGTGGGGGCAAGCTCCTGGGCTACGGAACCGCGGCCTCCGGGGATTCCACGAGCTACGACCGTCAGCTCTACATGACGAACAACGGTCGTCTCATCTTCGGTACCTACAACGGCGGAACGCAGACGATCCAGAACACCACCGCTCTCAACAACAACGCGTGGCACCACGCGGTGGCGACCCAGAGCGCGGACGGTATGAAGCTGTACGTCGACGGTGTGCTCGTCTCGTCTGCGGCCGGCGCGACCACCGCCGAGAACTATGTCGGGTACTGGCGCATCGGTGGCGACAACATCACCAGCTGGCCCTCCGCGCCGAGTTCCAAGTACTTCAAGGGAGCTCTCGACGAGGTCGCTGTCTACCCCTACGCGCTGACCGCTGCTCAGGTGCAGACGCACTACGGCATCGGCAAGGGCTTCCAGCCGCCGACCGCCGCCTTCACGGCGACGCCGACCGATCTCGCTGTGGCCTTCGATGCCAGTGCATCCGCGCCGACCGGCTCGGCCACGATCACCGGCTACAGCTGGAACTTCGGTGACGACTCGGCGACCGCCTCCGGCAAGACCGTCTCGCACACGTACACGGCTGCCGGTACCTACACGGCGAAGCTCACGGTCACGGACAGCAATGGGCTGGCCACCACGACCGAGAACCCGGTCGTGGTCCAAGCGGCGAACGTGCTGCCCACCGCGTCCTTCCAGGTGACCGGCACAGGGCTCTCGGTCTCGGCCGACGCCTCCGCCTCCGCCGACTCCGACGGCACGATCGCGTCGTACGACTGGAACTGGGGCGACGGATCGACCTCGACAGGACAGGTCGCCAGTCACGTCTACGCCTCGGCGGGCACGCGCACTGTGACTCTGACCGTCACCGACAACCGCGGTGGCACGGCGACGACCACGCGAGAGGCAGTCACGACGCACGCGAATCCGGTCGCGACCTTCACCTCGACGGCGTCGGGGATGAACGTCGACGTCTCGGCTGCGGGGTCGAGCGCCTCTGACGGTGCGACACTCTCCTACTCCTGGAACTGGGGCGACGGCACGCCTGCGGGTACCGGTGCGACCGCTGGTCACACCTACACCCAGCCTGGTGCGCATGACATCACCCTCACGGTGACCGACAGCCTCGGCGGCTCGGCGAGCGTCACGAAGTCCGTGACCGTTCAGGCACAGGTGTTCGCAGCGTCCGACTCGTTCGGCCGCGTCGTCTCGAGTGGCTGGGGTGCGGCTGATGTCGGCGGCACCTGGGCGCCGATGAGCGGTTCGGCCGCCGTCACCTCCGTCGCAGACGGAGTCGGCAAGGTGAACATCACGCCGGGCGAGACCCGCGAGATGCTGCTGCAGGGGACGTCTCTTCTCGACACCTCTGCGCGGATCACCTACACGCTGTCCTCCGGTCCGTCCACGGGCGTCGCCTATGAGGGTCTCGGTGCACGTCGATCCGGTTCGAACGGCTACCGCGCACTCGCGTGGCACCGTGCGGACGGGACCACGTGGCTCGTGATCCACCGCAACGGCACGGCCATCGCCAGCACTGCTGTCGCTGGTCTGACCTGGACGGCAGGAAGCACGTTCAACCTCGCGATGGAGACGACCGGTTCCTCGACCACGACGATCCGCGCCAAGGTGTGGGCCGCCGGAGCATCGGAGCCGGCCAATTGGCAGCTCTCCACGACGGATGCGACTCCGGCCCTCCAGGTCGCCGGCGCACCCACCGTGTTCTCGTACCGTGCGGGCAGCGCGACCGGCACCAACATCGCGAGCTTCGACGACTACACGTTGAAGAACCTCGGAGCTGTTGCGCCGGACCCGCAGCCGGAGCCGGAGCCCACGCCCACGAACGTCGCGCCTACGGCTGCGTTCACGGCCGCGGCAACGGGCCTGACCGTCAACGTCAACGGCGGAGCGTCGACCGATTCGGACGGCACCATCGCGTCGTACGCCTGGAACTTCGGTGACGGATCGACGGGCACCGGAGCGACAACCTCTCGGGCGTATGCCGCTGCGGGTACCTACACGGTGACTCTCACGGTGACCGACGACAAGGGTGCGACCAACACCGCCACCCAGCAGGTGACCGTCACGGCACCTCCTGTCGACCCGCAGCCTGAGCCCAACCCCGCCCCACTGGCGGGCGACGAGTTCGATCGGACCTCTGGTCCCGGTTGGGGCAACGCGGTCGTCGGCGGAGCGTGGACGATCGCCGGTGGATCCCAAGCGGCGGCGACCGTCGCAGACGGTCAGGGCAAGATGAACCTGATCGCCGGTGACACCCGTCACGCGACGCTCAACACCACGGCGATCGCCGACGCGGTGCTGGAGACCCAGTTCCGGGTCGACCAGGCTCCGGCCGCCGGCGGTGCGTACATCGGCGTCATCGCCCGCAACTCGGCCGCGGGGAAGTACCTGGTCCGCGCGTGGCTGCGTCCTGACGGCACCGTGTGGCTCGTGGTCCACCGTGAGGGAACGGTGCTGCTGACGCAGGCCGTGCCCGGTCTCGTGTGGGCGGCGAACACGTCGTACAGCCTGAAGGTGTCTGTCACCGGCTCCGCATCGACCGCGATCTCGGCGAAGCTCTGGGCGACCGGCACCACGGAGCCGGCGAACTGGCAGATCAACGCGACGGATGCGACGCCGTTGGCCGCAGGCTCTGTGGGTCTGAGCGGCAACCGGTCGGGGAGCGCGACGGCGGCACTCGGTGTGTCGTTCGATTCGTTCCGCGTCACCGCACCCCAGTAAGATCCTGACGCATGGCCACTGCTGTTCCGATCGTGCTCCTCGCCGTCGGAGGGATCGCAGCAGCGGCCATCGTCGTGTTCGGGCTCAGGATGATGCCGCGTGCGGCATTCGTCGTGTGGGCGTGTGTGCTCTTCTTCGTCCCGATCTGGGTCGGTGTGAACGTGGGCTTCTACTGGGCCGCCATCACTCTGCTCACGGCGTTGCTGATCTTCGTCAACTGGTCGGTCGTCCCGTTGCGCGCGGCGGATGCGTGGGTCGTTGCGTTCATCATCGTCATCGTCGGTCTGTACGGCTTCGGCTCGGTTGATCTCGCCTCTCTCGTGGCCGCGCTTCTGGAGTGGGTGATCCCCTACATCTGGGGGCGCGTGGTGCTCGCACGAGTCGCCCCCGAATGGGTGAACTCCACGATCGCGGTCGTCGCCATCGTCGCGGCGGCCCTCGCGATCGTGGAGTTCGCCACCTCGTTCAATCCGTTCGTCCTCATCCCGGGATCAGGGGTCGTGTACGACACCTGGAGCCCGCTTCAGGAGCGCGGTGGCGTGCTGAGAGCGGAGGGGGCCTTCGGGCATTCGATCGCACTCGGTGCCGCGCTGGCGATGTCCTCGGCGTTCATCGTCGCGACCAAGTGGCGGCTGCTCCCGAAGATCGGCGGTGTGGTGATCATCGCGGTGGCGACCGTCCTCACGTTCAGCCGCGCCGGACAGCTCACCCTCGTGCTCACCCTCGTGCTGTCCACATTCCTGATCGTCGGCGTCTCCACCCGGTTCCGGGTGACGGTCGTCGCTGCCGGCGTGGTCGGCATGGCGATCGCCATCCCGATCCTCGACACGGTCTTCGGTGCTGCGGGCGAGGAAGCAGGGGGGAGCGCGGACTATCGGACCGACCTCCTGGTCCTCCTCCAGCAGGTGCAGCTCTTCGGCAACCCCGGCGACTGGCATTCGCTGGTCTCGGGCGACTACTACCTCGGCTACTTCGCCCGGTCCGTCGACAACGCCCTCGTTCTCACACTGCTCCGGTACGGCTACGTGCCGACGTTGCTCATCATGGCCGCTCTCGTGTGCGCCGCGCTGCTGGCCGTGCGACGCTCGACCCGAAGCCCGGCGTCGCTCGCGGTCGTCGGACAGTTGCCGAGCCTGGTGGTGGTCGCGCTGATCACGCAGTACAGCATGTTCCTCTGGTTCTGCGTGGGGCTCGCCATCACGTGGGCCCGTGATGCCGATGCGTTCAACGGATCGCCCGGTGTGCCGTCGGAGGCACGACTCGGCTCGCCTGATGCGCTGCGCCTGCCGGAGGGCGGTAGACGGCCACGTGCACAGTCGTGAGGGTGCCGAATCGGACACTCCTCTAGAATCGAAGTCTCAGGGGGAATGGGGAGTCATGGGCGAAAGCCGGGTTAGTCTGCGGGCCATCGCCAGTTCGTTGCGCAAGTTCTGGTGGGTGATCGTGCTCTGCGGCGTCGTCGGCGCTGCGGGCTCCTTCGTGAACGCCTCTCTCCAGACGCCGCTCTACCAGGCGACCACCTCGCTCTACTTCGCTCTCAACCAGGGCACCAGCGCCTCCGACCTCAATCAGGGATCGGTGTACACGCAGAGCCAGATGCTCTCCTTCGCGCAGCTCGCGACCAGTTCGCGGGTGCTCGACCCGGTCATCGAGGAACTCGGTCTCGACACGACTCCGCGCGCTCTCGCGCGTGACATCGAGGTCACGATCCCGCAGAGCACCGTCACCCTCCGCGTGACAGGGACTGCAGATGATGCGAAGGCGTCCGCCGAGCTGGCGGATGCAGTGGCCGATCAGCTCATCATCGTGGTCAAAGACGTGGCCCCCAAAGACCCGCAGGGCGAATCCACGATCACGGCTCAGGTCATCGACGACGCGGTCGTGCCGGAGTTCCAGTTCACACCCAGCAAGCCGCGGGACGCCCTTCTCGGGGGTTTCCTCGGCGGCGTTCTCGGCCTGGCCATCGCAGTGCTGATCGGCGTGCTCGACACGCGTATGCGCAACGAGGAGACGTTGACCGAGGCTGGTGGCGACCCGGTGCTCGGCGTCGTCTCGCAGTCGCCGCTGCTGGCTATGAGGGGCATCGCCGTCGCGCAGGAGCCGCTGGGCCATACCTCGGAGGAGTTCCGCCGCATCCGCTCGGCGCTCGCCTACGCGAATGTCTCGTCGCGGGTGAAGGTGCTCCTGGTCACGTCCGGCATGCCTGCGGAAGGCAAGTCCACGATCTCGGTGAACCTGGCCATGACTCTGGCAGGTCTGCGCAACTCCGTCCTGCTGATCGACGCAGACATGCGCCGCCCGCGTGCGCACGAGCACGCAGGCATCGACGGATCGATCGGTCTGACGAGCGTGCTGCTCGATGAGGTCGAGTTCGAGGTCGCCAAGCACAGTGTTGCGGACAGCACGCTCGACATCCTGCCGGCCGGGACGATTCCGCCGAACCCTGCGGAGCTGCTCACCTCGGCGCGCATGGCGCAGCTGCTCGATTTCGCCGCGGCCGAGTACGACTATGTCGTGATCGACTCACCGCCCATCCTCAGCGTCGCCGATGCGAACCTCTTCGCCACCCAGACCGACGGCGTGATCCTCGTCGTCGACGCGACGAAGACCCGTCGGGCGGCGCTGGCGAAGAGCATCAAGTCGCTCGAGTCGGGTGGTGCGCGCATCCTCGGTACGGTGCTGAACCGGGCGCGTCCTGATCGGCACCGCAGCGAGTACTACAGCGACTGAAGTGGTGCCGGGCCCGGCGTGATGTGGGCCCGAGCGGCTGGAGTATATCGGTTTATGTCGCAGTGTCGGTTTGTCTTTGCCACGAGAGCCGGTTAGTCTTCATGAGTTGCGAGGGGGACTCGCTCTTTGCTGCCGGGGTTTAAACTGCGGCAGAGGTGCTGGTGATCATGAATCTGCCCCAGAAAACGGTGACATCTTGTCCATTCCGTTTCTCGCGCTCGCATCTCGCGAGACCACGTCTCCGGCTAGACGCCGACGCAAAGTCCTCGCAGGCACTCTGACCGCCGTCTTGGCGGTCACGACTGCGCTGACGGCCGTTCCCGCGTCTGCGCTGGCCGACGACGCCGTTCCCTCCGTGAACGTCGCGGCGTCGACGCCGACTCCGGTCGTCGATGACGACATGGACCGTTCGGTCGGGGTCGGATGGGGCGCATCTTCTGCGGGGGCCTGGCGCGTCGTGGAAGGCACCGCGAGCGTAACTGGCGATCAGGCTCTGCTCGCCAGCCGCAAGCCCGGTATCACCGCTCGAGCGAGTCTCGATGGCGTCGCGGCGTCAGATGTGAGCAGCCGCTTCTCGCTCACAGTCCCCACGCTTCCTGTCGGCGGACCGCTCTACCTCGCACAGGCGGTCCGGGTGTCCGGCAAGGACTCCTACGCCGTGCGGGTGCGGGTGCATCCCGACGGCTCGGCCTACGTGTCGATCGTGCGGCTCACCGACCTCATGCGCGTGCAGAACCTCAGCGAGCGCAGGCTGCCGGTGACCGTGTCGAGCGGTACGACTCTGAACGTCGCGCTGAGCGTCGAGGGTGCGAGTCCCGTGAACCTCGGCGCGAAGGCCTGGGCCTCGGATGCTACGGAGCCGAGTGAGTGGCAGACGACGTACAGCGACGCCTCGGACGCCCGCATCCAGAACGCCGGTGGCTACGCGTTCGCGCTCTACACCTCATCGGGCGCTCGAACGGCTGTGCCGATCGGTATCGACGATGTCGTCGTCACCGCTCCCGTGCCGGATCCGGTACCCACGCCCGAGCCGACACCGACGCCGACTCCCGAGCCGACCCCGACTCCCGAGCCGACCGCGACGGCCGAGCCCACGCCGACTCCGACGCCCACGGCCGAGCCGACCCCGACTCCTGAGCCGACCGCGACGG
>NZ_PCPA01000015.1 GCF_002979515.1 Microbacterium sp. MYb54
CGACTCCTGCCCGGTCGACTTCGTCCGGTTCGGAAGGTCGGGTGCACCGGATGCTGCCGAGTGCACGGCATCTTCGCGCGCAGAGCCCGTGCATTCGACGCCAAGCCGTGCACCCGACCTTCCGAACCGGACGAAGTCGACCGTGCAGGAGTCGGACCAGGGCGCAGACTGTCTTCATGACCGATTCCGACCCGCACCTGCTCGGACCAGGGCTCCTGCCGACACCGTTCACCGCCGACGAGATCCGTGACGCCACCGGAGCCGGGAGGCTGATCCGGCTCCTCCTGGAGGGACCGGACGGCCCGATGGGCGAACACGTCAACCGCTTCAGCGACACCGACGAAGAGGGCGCGACCCTCGCGCGGTGGGCGGCCGAAGACCCGAGTGCCGTCGTCTCGAACCGCGTGACCTGGGCCGAGCTCCAGGGCCACGCGGCGTTCGACGCCGACACGACGAGTGTGTCGACCGTGCGCCTGTCGACACCGCTCGGCGACCTCACCTGCCGCAGGTACGACACCGACGACGGCGTCTTCTGGTTCTCGATCGATCATCCGGGCATGCCGGTGCAATACGAGTCCGACGGCCTGCGGACGACCGTGCTGAGCATCGAACGGGACTGACCTCGGGTCGACGTGTCAGGCGGAGAACTCGGCCTCGGGCGGACAGCCACGCCTCACGGCTCCTCCCGACCCGGAGAACTCCGCCCCACGCCAAGTCCGCCCGGCGCGGTTCTCCCCGGAACGCGCGCGCGACCGCCGCGAACGTCCGCCCCTCGGCGTAGGGTCGCAGCATGAGCAGCACAGCATCCGAAACACGTCATGGAGTGGTCCCCTCCTATCTGCTCGCACGCCTGGCCGAGTCGGGCCGTTTCCCGAAGGCCGCCGCCGCCGCACGGCAGACGCTGACGGCCGGGCGTCCGCCGTTCCGCGCCCGCATCGATCTGTCGATCGACGAGAACGGCGACCTCGTGGCGCAGTTGTCGGATGCTCCGAACCGCACGATCAGCGACGCCGGCAACACGCAGCAGCTGCCCGGCGCCGTCGTGCGCGGCGAAGACGACGCCCCGGTCGAAGACACCGCGGTGAACGAGGCCTTCGACGGACTCGGCGCCACGTTCGAGATGCTGCTGGCCGCTTTCGACCGCAACTCCCTCGACGATGCCGGCGCACCGCTGGATGCGACCGTGCACTACGGCGTCGACTACGACAACGCGTTCTGGGACGGCGAGCGCATGGTCTTCGGCGACGGCGACGGCGAGGTCTTCCAGCACTTCACCGGTTCGCTCACGGTCATCGGCCACGAGCTCGCCCACGGCGTCGTGCAGCACACCGCGAACCTCGAGTACCAGGGGCAGCCCGGCGCTCTGAACGAGTCGATCGCCGATGTGTTCGGCGCCCTCACCGAGCAGTACGCCCTCGGGCAGAAGGCCGATCAGGCGACGTGGCTCATCGGCGCCGAGATCTTCACCGACGCCGTCGAGGGTGCCGCGCTGCGCTCGATGATCGCGCCGGGCACCGCCTACGACGATGACGAGCTCGGCAAAGACCCGCAGCCCGACCACATGAGCGGCTTCGTGCGCACGACCGAGGACAACGGCGGGGTGCACATCAACTCCGGCATCCCCAACCGCGCGTTCGCCCTGTTCGCCATCGACCTCGGCGGCAAGGCCTGGGAGCGCGCGGGAACCGTCTGGTACCGCGCTCTCACCGGCGGTCTGTCGAGCACCGCGACGTTCACGCAGTTCGCCGACGCCACGGTCGCTGCAGCCACCGCGATCGATGCCGCCACAGCCGCAGCGGCTCGACGGGCGTGGACGACCGTGGGAGTCTATGAAGATGAGCGAGTCCCCTCCACCGACTGACGCGCAGGTCGTGATCGCGGTGGTGCGCACAGGCGGCATCGCCGGGATCCGCCGCCAGTGGCAGGTCGAGGCGGAATCCGACGACGCGGCCGTGGAGTGGATCGACCTGATCGACCGGTGCCCGTGGGACCAGGAGACGGATGCCGGCGTCGGCGCCGACCGGTTCGTGTGGAGCATCAGAGCACGCACGCCATCGGAGCGCCGAGAGCGCGAGCTGCCGGACTCCGCGCTCGACGGCCCCTGGCTCACCCTCGTCGAAGCTGTGCGCGCGGCATCGGCCTGACGCCATCAGGCGACGTACGCTCTCAGGTGAAGCTCCGGGCGACACCGGCGCGAAGGGGGATCATGCTGACATCCGACGAAGCAGAACGACTGCTCGGCGCGGCGCGCGAAGCGCACACCCGAGGCGACCCGCTGCTTCACCTGCACGTCGAGGTCAGCCGCCTCATCGGAGCGCCTTCGTCGTGGGGTTCGGCCGCGAACGACTACCTCCAGAACGAGAGCATCGGGTACTTCCTCGGCCAAGTCGAGCGGGTCGGTTGGCGGCTCGAGCACACGGGATACGCCTTCGTCGAGTCAGGAGCCACGACCTCAGAACGAGTGCTGAGCACGGGCGCCGGCGTTGTGAATCACGGAGCCGTTTCGGGATACTTCACCTTCCGCCGCGCGGCCTCGGCCTGAGCGGCACGCCTCGACCGACGGCATCCGATAAATCGCGTGTGAATCCGGCCCGGCCGCTCGCACACGGGTTCACAATGGACCCATGG
The DNA here is from genome assembly GCF_002979515.1 of Microbacterium sp. MYb54. Lineage (GTDB taxonomy): Bacteria > Actinomycetota > Actinomycetes > Actinomycetales > Microbacteriaceae > Microbacterium. Next base: position 2,629 of record NZ_PCPA01000015.1, read on the forward strand.
GACTGTTCCAGCAGAAGTCTGAAGAAGAAGAGAACCAGTGGGTGCTGCCCTCTGAGCCGCTTGAGCGCCCTGAGGCAGAGGTGCTCGACACCGCGCCCGTCGTCGATCCGCTGTCGATCGGCCTCGGCGCGGAGACCAGCGGCGACCTGAGCTCGATCCTGTTCCCGGTCGCGCCTCCCGTCCCCGAGGCAGCCTCGACCGGCAACGGCGAACCCGAGAACGACGACCCCGTCGACGACTGACCGATCTCGGCAACTCACGGCGGCTGGGCCGCAGGCCGCTCACCGTTACGGTTGAGGGATGACGATCACCGCCGCCGCAGACGGCTCCGCCCTGGGCAACCCCGGCCCCAACGGCTGGGCCTGGTACATCGACGACGACAACTGGGCGGCCGGCGGTTCCCCGCACGGCACGAACAACCAGGGCGAGCTGCGGGCCGTTCTCGAACTGCTGCTCGCGACGACCGGCATCGACGAAAAGCTGATGATCGAGTGTGACAGCCGCTACGTGATCGACTCCGTGACGAAGTGGATGCCGGGGTGGAAGCGCAAAGGCTGGCGCAAGTCCGACGGCGGGCCCGTGCTCAACCGTGACCTGCTGGAAGGCATCGACGAAGCGATCCGCGGCCGCGACGTCGAGTTCTCCTGGGTCAAGGGACACGCGGGGCACCCTCTGAACGAGGCCGCCGACGAGCGCGCGAACGCCGCGGCCAAGGCTTACCAGGCGAAGCAGGAGCCGCGTCGAGGCCCCGGCTTCACCCTCGCGACGGGTGCCGGAGCCGCGGTCGCCGCGTCGGCACCGGTCGCCGCATCCGCGGCCGGTCCCGCAGCATCCACCTCCCCCGCCGCGTCGACCTCGGTCGCGGAGCCGCTGTGGGCCGAGGCATCCGACCTCCTCGACGGTCTGGATGCACCGGAAGACGACCCGATCGAGCTGCGCATCCCGCTGTCGTCCGACGAGCACGCCCGCCTCCGCGATCGCGCCGAGGCTCAGGGGGTCTCCCTCGAAGAGGCCCTCCGCCGCCTGATCTGAGCCCGGCGACTGCGGCGTACACTCGCACCATGTCGACTCCCGCCCGCACCATCGGCCGCATCTTCCTCGGCGCCTCCCTCGTCTTCGCGGGCGTCTCCCACCTCACGGTGGCGCGCGAGGAGTTCCAGGCGCAGGTTCCCGACTCGCTGCCGCTGGACCCTGACACCACGGTGCTCGCCTCCGGCGTGGCCGAGGTCGCACTCGGATCCGCCCTGCTGCTGGCACGACGCCGTCGGCGCACGGTCGGCACGATCGCCGCCCTGTTCTTCGTCGCCGTGTTCCCCGGCAACGTGGCGCAGTGGATGCACCACCGCGACGGCTTCGGTCTCGACACGGACATGAAGCGCTTCCTGCGACTGTTCTTCCAGCCCGCGCTCGTCGCACTGGCGCTGTGGTCGACCCGCGAACCCCGACGCTGAAGCATGCCCTCTGAGGCACGACGGGCCCTCCGAGCTGAGGTCCGTAGACTCGGCTGATGACGGAATGGGCGGTGACGCAGCGGTGAAGGCCCGCACCGTCTTCGGCCTGCTCCGCCTCGGCGCGGCCGCCGTCTGCCTGGTGGCGCTCATCCATCGGCTCGCCTGGGGCCTCGCGTCGAACACCATCGCGAGCCAGAACTTCTTCGCGTATCTGACCAACCAGTCCAACATCGCCTTCGTGGTGCTGCTGACTGTCGCAGGCATCATCGCGCTGCGCCGGGTGCGGGATCCTCGCTGGCTCACCGTGGCCCTGGCGCTCGTGCTGACCTGGACGATCACCGCCGGGCTCGTGTTCGCGATCCTGGTCTGGCAGGCCGGGATCCGCGGTATCCGCATCGATGTGCCCTGGTCGGATCAGGTGCTGCACTTCTGGCTTCCCGCCGTGACCGTGGCAGCGTGGGCCCTCGCGCCCGGTCACCGCTCGGTGCCCTGGCGGGTCATCCCGGTGACACTCGCGTACCCCGTGATCTGGGGCATCGCCACGATGATCCGCGGTCCCTTGATCGGCTGGTACCCGTACTACTTCCTCGACCCGCGGCAGGTGAGCGGCCCTGCGGAGTTCCTCGTCTCGTCGGCGATCGCGCTCGGCACCTTCGCCGCCGTCGCCACCCTGCTCGTGCTCATCAGCCGGATGCCGCTGCCGCGGCGGCTGCGCACGGAGGGCGAAGACGCGTCCGATGCGGCGTCATCGCAGCAGGCGACGGTCGGCGAACGGGTCGCTCAGACGTAGAGAGCGAGAGAGGCGAGGGCCGTTTCGATGGCCTTGTCCTCATCGAGCTTCGCGAACTCGGCGGCCGCCGCCCCTCCCACGATGCCGACGAGCACGTTCTCGCCGGTTGCGGGGCGCAGGTTGATCCACGTCGGGATCGCCACGTCGGCACCGACCGCGTGCCAGATCGCCTCCTCGTTCTCCCAGAACGGCTCTTCCCAACGGAGCCAGACGGTCTCGATCGCGCCCATGCCGAGCGCCGAGACGGCTCCGCGGTTGGAGAACGGCAGGGGCGGGTCGAACTCGATGCTGCGGTCCTGGAGAACGCCCAGCGGCACCGTGACGATGACGCGGTCGAATGACAGGGCCTCACCGGTGCCGAGGCGCACGCTCACCCCGGAGTCGTCGTACGCGAGGCGGGCGACCGGAGAGTTGAGCCCCACCTTGACGCCGTCGAGCGCCTGCTCGATGAACGGCGCGAGGTCTTCCGTCGCAGCCTTCGGGTCGCCCGTGGGCAGCGGCGGCGCGAACCAGCTCGACAGCTCGTCGGCTCCGGCGCCGGTGCGGGCGGCGAGGATCGCGAGCAGTGCAGCCGTCGCGGGATCGGCGGGGTCGATGCCGGCGGCGGCCAGGGCGTCGGTCACCGAGGAGTCTTCCGGGGCGGCCTGTGCCGTCGTGATCGCTGCATCGAAGGGCTGGGGGTCGACCGGGTCGAGGTCTCCGTCGGGTCCGCGCCAGAGTTCACCGGCGAGATCGACGATGCCGACCTCTCCGCGGCTCATCCGGTCGAGCACCTCGGCGTCATCCGCGCCGAAGAGCCAGGCGCCGAGCTGCACCGGCACGGGCCACGAGTCGTCGACGCGGGAGTAGACCCGTCCGCCGACGCGGTCCCTGGCCTCGAACACCGTCACCTCCAGCCCGCCCGCAGCGAGCAGCGCGGCAGCGGTGGCGCCGGCGAGCCCTGCACCCACGACCGCGACGCGCTCGCCCGAGGTCGCCGGGATCAGGAGTTCTTCGGCCGCGCGCGCAGCCGAGCTGATCGCACCGCGCACCGTGCCGGGGGCGTCTTCATCGGTCGCCTCGCCCGCGAAGAACAGGCGTCCGTCGACGGGCTTCCCCAGCGCGAGGCGGGTGCCGGCGAGCACACCGACGGGGGTGAAGCTGGCCGCGCCGAGGGCGTACGGATCGGTGGTCCAGGTGCTGCGGATGCTGCCTGCTGCGGCCGGGACACCGGGCGGAGGCTCGGGCTCACGCGTGCGAGTGGGCGTCGGCGTGGGGGCCGGTTCCGGGGTGCAGGAGGCGAGAAGCACCGAAGCGACACCGGCTCCGGCGCCGAGGAGCAGAGTGCGGCGCGTGATCCTCATCGTGTCGCCACTTTATCCCGAGCGGCCGGGTTCTGCCTCGGCGCGCGGTGTGGTGCCGCCGTCGCGCGCGTTCACAACTCAGGAAGAAGCAGCCCGCACACGGCAGAACCGGCCGGATCCGCGCGGATCCGGCCGGTCCATCCTTAGCCGTGAACGCGTGCACGCTCAGACGGAGAGCAGCTCCCGCTCCAGGCGAGCGAACGACGACTCCATGCCGTCGGCCATGCCGGTGGCGAGGATCATGTCGCGCGTCTCCAGGTCGGGGTACTCGATGAGCAGCGTGACGAGGGTCGCGCCGTCTTCCTCGTACAGGTTCAGGTCGTTGAGGGTCTCGGTCGGCAGGCCCTGCATCCGCTCGGTGGTGACGGCGCGGCGCGGGGCGTCGATCAGGAGCGCCTCACCCTCGAACCCGAACGGCTGTCCTTCGGTGTCGCCGACCGGCGCCCAGGAGTTCCGGTACGACTGGCCCACCTCGGTGGCCGAGACGCACTCCGTCATCTCCCAGCCGTCGGGTCCGAGCATCCACTTGCGGATGAGGTCAGGCTCGAAGTGCGCCCGCCAGACGAGCTCGCGCGGCCCCTCGACCAGACGCGTGATGCGCACGTGGGTGTCGTCGAGCAGTTCGACCCGCGTGCCCTTGCCCTGTGCGTAGTCGCGAAGATCCTGCAGCACGCTGTCGAGCTGTGCCATCGCCATCTTGATGCCTTCGACCTGCCCCATCTCGACGACCTGCTCGAGCGCATCGACCGAGTCGAAATGGCTCGTCGTGACCATGCGCGTGCCGCCTGCGGTGGGCTCGAACGCGAACGACATCCGCTGGGCGGGGAAGCCGTCGAGCGGCTTGCCGTTCTCGTCGACGAAGGAGTCGATGACCTCGAAGCCGTTCGGTGCGTCGATCGACACGAACTCCCACGCCCCCGACGACTTCTCGCCGCGAGGTCCGTTCATCGAGTAGACGGCACGCCCGCCGACGGTGTGGTCCCAGGCGGTGAAGGTGGCCGGCCATCCGGGAGGACCCCAGAAGCGCTCGAGCTGACGCGGGTCGGAGTATGCGCTCCACACCCGCTCGATGGGGGCGGCGAAGTCTGCGACGACGGTCATCGTCAAGTTCTCGGCATCGGTGGTGACGTCGGTGACAGGCATGTTCAGTCTCCTTGTTCGTTCTTCTTGGTGTCGCTGTTGTCGGTTGAGCCGGACCGAGGCGTCTCGGCCAGCAGATCGTCGAGCCGGGCGATGCGCGACCGCCACAGCTCTTCGTATCGGGCGAGGAGCGCCCTGGCGCGGGCGATCATCTCGGGGTTCGCGCGGACGAGCCGCTCGCGTCCCTCGGCGCGCTTGACGATGAGGTTCGCGGCCTCGAGCACGGCGACGTGCTTCTGCACCGCGGCGAACGACATCTCGTATTCGGAGGCGAGGGTCGAGACGGACTGCTCACGCTCGATCGTCCGGCGCAGGATGTCGCGCCGGGTCGACGTCGCCAGTGCGTGGAACACACGGTCGACCTCCGCTTCGCTCAGTTCTCTTTGTGCAACCATTTGGTTGTACGTTATGCCTGAGCGGAGCGGATGTCAAGAGCGATTCAGAGAGCACTTCCCTCGCTAAACACGAGCTGATCCGACCCGCCCTGGCACGCGTGGACCAACCGCGGAGTGCGCGATGGTGACGTGCGTCGGCGACCCGTAGCTTCGAAGGCGGCGGCGATCTCGAGCAGCGCGGTGTCGTCATAGGCGCGTCCGGCGAAGGTGAGCCCGACCGGCATCCCGATGTCCACCCTGGTGCCCATCGGCACCGTCACGGTGGGGATGCCGAGATGTCGCGGAACGAGATTGCCGTTCGCGACCCAGACGCCGTTGCGCCAGCCTCGCGCCGCTGAGATCGGGTTCACGTCCATATCCGCAGCGCCCACATCAGCAGCGGCGGGGAACACGATCACGTCGAGTCCGAGCGTGTCCATCCACTGCTCCAGGTCGACGCGCCGAGTCTCCTCGAGTCCGCGCAGGCCCTCAGCGAGTTCCGGCATATCATCCAGAGTCATTCCCGGATGGGCGCGCGCCCAATCCGGGTAGTCGGAGACGTCGTCATCGAACCCTGTGTAGCGATCCGGGAGCGTGCCTTCGTCCGGCGGGAAGATCTGTGAGCCGTCGACGTCCGCGAGCCGGTGCAGAACCGGGTCGCCGTTGGCCTCGAGGAACTCGTTCCACGACCAGGCGGAGAGATCGACGATCTCGCGCCGTAAGTACTCGGGACTGACCAGCCCGCGTGTCGCGATGGTCGGCGCACCGCGGCGGTCCCCCTCGTAGTTCGACACGACGGGAAAGTCGACCTCGACGACCTCCGCCCCTGCCGCCTCCAGGTCGCGCCGCGCCGCCTCCCAGAGTCGAACGATCGCGGGATGCGTCTCGATCCGCTGCCCCGTGGGACCCCCGATTCCGACGCTCTGCTCCGGCTCCGCGACGCCCGCATCCGGATCCGCATTGATGTACATGCGGGGGATGCCGAACCGGACACCCCGCAATCGATCCTGCGCGGCCGTCAGGCCTGCGGGGCGCAGCGCCGTATAGGAAGCAGGACGCACGGACGATGCGCTCGGGATGCTCACCCACGGCTGCACACGCCAGAAATCGCCGCGCGTCTCCGGATCGTCGGCGACGATCACGTCGAGCACTTCGAGCAGGTCGGCCATGGTACGGGTGTGCGGAACGACGACATCCATCGTCGGGACGAGCGGCCAGTTGCCGCGCACCGAGATCACGCCACGCGATGGCGTATAGGCGCACAGCGCGTTGTTCGAGGCTGGCGCGCGACCCGACGACCACGTCTCCTCGCCCAACCCGAATGCTGCGAACGATGCGGTCGTCGCCGTTCCCGACCCATTGGACGAGCCCGAGGCGAAAGCAGCCGTGAGGTACCTGGCACTGTAGGGGCTCTCGGCTCGTCCGTACAGTCCGCGCTGCATGCCGCCGTTGGCCATCGGAGGCATGTTCGTGAGCCCGATCAGAACCGCGCCAGCCGCGCGCAGACGTTCGATCGTGAAGGCATCCCGCTGAGCGACGAGGTTGGCGAAGGCGGGGCTGCCTGCCGCGACGCTGAGGCCGCGCACGAGGTAGCTGTCCTTGGCCGTGTAGGGAATCCCGTCGAGAGGACCGAGTGTCGCTCCTCGCGCGCGGCGGTCGTCGGAAGCACGGGCGTCGAGGATCGCGTCCGGGTTCATGACCACGACAGCGTTGAGGGCGGTGGTGGTTCCCGGTCGGTCATACGCCTGGATACGTGCAAGGTAGGCGAGAGTGAGCGACTCGCTCGTCGCGTGCCCCTCCTCCAGTGCTGCCCTCAGTTCGGCGATCGACGCCTCGACCACGTCGACGCCTGACGCCTGGGTTGTCACCTCGCGCTCCGGCCTGTCGCGGCGGGAATCTGCTGAGTGATGCAGTGCGGGCCGCCCCCGCCGAACGCGATGGTCGCGCCGGGAACGCCGACGATTTCTCGTTCGGGATACGTCGCGCGCAGGAACTCGAGCACCGGTTCGTCGTGCGCATCGCCGCCGACGGGCACGATGACGGCGCGATCAGCGAGGTAGTGGTTCGCGAACGCCACCTCGGAGTCGACATGCGGGTCGAGGAGCGCCACCTCGATCTCGCGGCCGGCCGCATCACGGGATTCGCGGAGTCGGGCGAGGTTGGCACGCGAACGCAGATACTCGGTGGATGCGGGGTCGCTGGGCACTTCGAGCAGAACGCGTCCGGGTGCGATGTACTGGGCGACTCCGTCGACGTGTCCGTCGGTACCCGCCGGCCCGACGTCGAGGCTGTGGCCGTACGGAAGCCAGATGATCGTGGAGACACCCAGGTAGTCGCGCAGCCCCTGCTCGATCTCTCCCTTCGACATCGAGGGGTTGCGGTTCGGGTTGAGCAGGCACTGCTCCGTCGTGAGCAGCGTCCCCTCACCATCGACGAAGAAGGCGCCACCTTCGAGCACGAACGGCGCACGGAACAGCGGGATGCCGAGGTGCGCGGCGAGGCGGTCGGGAATCAGTGCGTCCTGGTCGTGCGGATGCCAGCGCTCACCCCAGGCGTTGAAGCCGAACTTGACTGCAGCGAGCTCGCCGCGAGCGTTCGTGACGAATGCCGGCCCACTATCGCGTGCCCAGGAATCGTCGACGGGAACCTCGAGTGGCTCGACCCCGGCACCGCACAGATCGATGACCTCGGCGGACTGGCCGGGGTTGCACAGCATGATCACCGGCTCGAACGCGGCGATCGCCCTGGCCACCGTCGCGTAGTCGCGCTTGGCCTCATCGAGTCGGTCCCGCCAGAGCGCCACGCGAGCCGGCCAGACCATTACGCAGCCGGAGTGCGGGGCCCATTCGGCGGGCATCGAGAAGCCGGCATCGGCCGGGGTGGTGTTCGTGTCGATCACGGCGGACCTCCGTTGGTTTCGTGTACTCACACCATATTGGATCTCATCCAATTCTTTCGCAACCCGGATGGACGATCCGCCCGCTACGAAAAAGGAGCATCGCCATGCACGACGAATAGCGCTCCTCGAGGGGAGCGCTATTCCGTCATCCGGCTTCAGGCCGGAGAGCCCGAGCCGGCCCCCAAGAAGGCGGCGCAGACGCGCATGCACAACTGCAGCATCCGCTCATGGTCGAATCCGGGTGCACCCACGGTGAGCTGCACAGAGAGGCCGTCGATCGACGCCGAGATGACTTGCGACACGTCATCGAGGTCGTCGAAGGAAAAGGCCCCGCGTTCTCGCCCGTAGGTGAGGACATTGCGCAGGATCTGCCGCCAGCGGTCATCGAGCTCGTTGTGCACGTCCGCGACGGTGTCGTCGGTCGCCGCATCCGACCACACCTGGAACCAGAGGATCCAGCCGGTGTCGCCGCGTCCATTCGATGCCGACAGTTCGATGAGGCGCTTCAACCGCGCCCAAGGCTCTTCAACGCCGTCAAGCTCGACGTCCACCTGATCGACGAGCGACTCCTCGCTTCGACGGATGGCCAGCATGAGCAGATCGGTCTTCGAGGGGAAGTAGTAGGTCACGTGGCCGGAGGTCATTCCTGCCCGTTCGGCGATATCCGACACCCGCACGTTCGCGAGCCCGAGATCGGCGATGGCTTTCGCCGCGGCATCCACCACGATCTGCTGGCGCGCTTGACCCTTCGCCAGCCGACCGGTCACCCCACTCATAGTGGCTCCATCCTATCCACGCCGCGTGTCAGTGATCCCGTACGTTCCGGCGGTAGGACGTCGGGGTCCCATGCGAAATGACAGGCCGCGCGCTGATCCGGTGTGGGCCCCGCCAAAGCCGGCACTCGGTCGGCGCACTCGTCCCTGGCGACGGGGCAGCGCGGATGGAACCGGCAGCCGGACGGCACCGAGTGCAGGCTGCCGGGTTCGCCACTGAGCGCAGATCCTCCCGACAGCTTCTCGAAGCCCAACCGAGGTGCGGACGACAGGAGCGCCGCCGTGTACGGATGCCGAGGGTCCTCGAAGAGCTCTTCCGTCGGCCGGTCTTCGACCACCGTTCCCAGGTACATCACCACGACGCGGTCGCAGAGATGTCGCACCACAGCGAGGTCGTGCGAGATGAAGAGAATCGTCAGCCCGAGTTCCGCGCGCAGCCGTTGCAGCAAGTTGAGGATCGCTGCCTGCACCGACACGTCCAGCGCCGCCACCGACTCGTCGGCGACGAGCACCTCCGGCTCGAGCGCCAGCGCGCGAGCGATTCCGACGCGCTGCCTCTGCCCTCCGGAGAGCCGACGCGGGTACGCCTGCAACAGCGACACCGGAAGCTCGACCCGTCGCAGGAGCTCCTCTGCCCGCGCCTGCACATCGGCGGGCGCCACCATGCGGTGCACACGGAGGAGCTCGCGCAACGTCTGCCCGATCGTCATGGAGGGGTCGAGCGATGCACTCGGATCCTGGAAGACCATCTGTACACGTCGCGTCTGCTGCGGCGTGCGGCGCGGGCTCAGAGCCTCACCGTCGAGCGTGATCGACCCACCGGCGAGCGGCGCAAGTCCGACCAACGCCTTGGCGAGCGTCGACTTGCCGCAGCCCGACTCGCCGACGATACCGACCACCGAGCCGCGCTCCACGACCAGGTCGACCTGCTCGATCGCATGCACTTCGGGAACGGCGTGCCCGCGCACGCGCGCCCAGAGCGCCGATCCCACTCGATAGCTGACGGTGAGGTCATGTGCCTCCAGGAGGACGCTCATGCCGCCACCGCCTCGAGCACCTCGGGGCGGATGCAGGCGGTCGCTCTCTCGCCATCTCCGTCGAGGGTGTACGGCGCCCGGAGGCACTCCTCCTGCGCGAACGCGCAGCGCGGAGCGAATCGGCATCCGCTCGGGAAGTCACGCGGGTCGGGTGGGGTACCGGGGATCGTCGCCAACTCATCGGTTCCGCCGGCGAACGAGGGCGCAGATGCCAGCAGCGCTCTCGTGTAGGGGTGCCGCGGTGAACGCAGCACCTCGGCGACGGGCCCGGTCTCGACGACCCTGCCGGCATACATCACCGCGATGCGATCGCACACCTCGGAGACGACGGCCAGATCGTGCGAGACGAAGACCATCGCCATGCCGCGCTCCTCTTGCAGGCCGCGCAGCAGTCCGAGGATCTGGTCCTGGATCGTCACGTCGAGCGCGGTAGTCGGTTCGTCGCAGAACAAGATCTCCGGCCCCGTGGCGAGGGCTGCGGCGATCATCACGCGCTGACGCAGTCCTCCCGACAGCTCGTGCGGCCACATGCGGGCGCGGCGCGCCGGTTCGGGGATGCCGACGCTCGCCATGAGCTCGATCACCCGCGCCTTGACCGCTCGTTGGGAACGTACGCCCGTGACCCGCACTGCCTCTCCGATGAGGTCGCCGACGCGCATCGTCGGGTTCAGCGCGGTCATCGGCTCCTGGAAGACCATCGCGGCTCCCCGTCCGCGCACACGCTCGGCATCCGCGCCGATCCTGCCGTCGGCGAACGCGTACCGCACGGATCCGGTCGATGTCCCGTCGCGCGGCAGCAGACCGAGCACCGCACGCAGGGACAGGCTCTTGCCCGACCCGGACTCGCCGACGATTCCCAAGGACTCCCCGGCGCGGACATCGAAAGAGATCCCATCGACCGGTGTCACGATGTTGCCTCCCAGCGACAGCGAGACGTGCAGGTCTCGCACGCTGATCACGTTCCGGGTCATTTCCTCGTCCATTCTTCGATTCCCTCTCCGACCAGGCTCAGTCCCAGCCCGAAGCCGACGACCACCAGCCCTGGCACGGTCGAGAGCCACCACTGCTCGCGGATATACGGCTGGCCGGCGGCGATCATCGCGCCCCACTCCGGCGTCGGAGCCTGGATGCCGAGTCCGAGGAACGACAGCGCCGCGAGCCCGAGGGTCGCCCCCACGATGTCCGACGGCAGATAGACCAGGGTCTGACCGACCGAGTTCGGGAAGACGTGCCTCCAGAGTGTTCGGCGACCTGAGAGGCCGGATGCCCTCGCCGCCGAGACGTAGTCGAGCCCTCGTTCGCGAAGTACTTCGGTGCGGATCAGCCGCGCATAGGAGACCCATGCGATCAGCGTGAATGCCACCAGGATCGACGTCACCCCGGGGCCCAGCGCGAAGACGAGGGCGATGATGAGGATGTAGGTGGGGAACGCCTGCACGACATCCGATACCCGCATGATCACGCCGTCGAGCCACCCGCCGCGGAAGCCGCCGACGGCCCCGAGGAACGTGCCCAGCACGGCGGGCAGCGCCGCACCCAGGAAACCGACGAGCAGGTCGATCCGTGACGCGTAGATGAGTCGGGAGAGCACGTCGCGCCCGAGTTCGTCGGTGCCGAGCCAATGCGCAGCGCTCGGAGCGGCGAGGGAGTTCACCACGTCCTGCGCAAGCGGATCGTACGGCGCGATGAGCGGGGCGAAGACAGCGGTGAGCACGTATGCAGCCACGATCGAGATCCCCACCCACACCCGCCGGGGAAGACGGGTCCGCTCTGCAGCGACGATCAGCCGGGTCTTCGGAGACAGCGCTCCGACCGTGTCGGCGGTGATGGCACTCATGATTCGACCTCCAGTCGCGGATCGGCCATCGAGGTGACGATGTCGGCGATGAGGAACACCACGACGACTGCCAGCGCGAACAGCAGGGTGTAGCCCTGGATGGTCGGGATGTCGCGCTGACGAGCGGCCAGGACGATACCCTGCCCGATGCCGGGGAGGGCGAAGGTGGTCTCGACCACGACCGCACCGAACAGCAGGTAGCCGATGTTGAGTGCGAGGATCGAGACGGTCGGTGGTGCAGCGTTGCGGAGCACGAAGCGCGACATGATGCGCCCGTTCGAGAGACCGAGTGAGCGCGCTGTCGTGACATGCTCGGCGCCCAGCACCTCGATGATGCTGGTCCGCAGGCTCCGGATCTGCAGCGGGGCGATCGAGAGAGCGAGAGTGAATGCGGGCAAGAGGACGGAATGCAGGTGCTCAGCAGGTGTCGATCCGAATCCGCCGACGGGGAACCACCCTGTCGGCACCGCGACAGCGAGGATCAGCACGATCCCGACCCAGAATGACGGCATCGACAACGCCACGAGCCCGAAGGCCCTCGCCCCGTGATCGATCGGTCCGTCCGGACGGCGAGCCGAGAGGATCGCGAGCGGCACCGAGATCGCGAGCGACATGAGCGCACCAGCCCCCAAGAGCCAGAGAGTCGCGGGCAGCCGCTCGGCCACGATGGCTGACACCGCTTCATTCGACTTGAACGAGTATCCGAGGTCTCCGGTGAGCAGGCGCCCGACGTAGGCGAAGTACTGCACGATCGCCGGGTCGTTCAACCCGAGCTGTTCACGGACGAGCTCGAGCTCCGCCTCCGGCGCGCGCAGTCCCACGATCAGGCGCGCGGGATCACCGGGGGTGATCTTGAGGATCAGGAAGACCAGGAGCACGATGCCGAGCAGTAGCGGGACGGCGAGTGCCAGCCGTTTGACGATGAAGAGGTAGCGTCCCACGGCTCTACTCGCTCACCTGGATGGTGTCCCAGTAGTACATGCCCCAGGGTGCCGAGGCGAATCCGGAGACACGGTCGCTCACCGCATGCTGCACCTGGAACTCGGTGAGGCTGATCGCCTGTACGTTGCGCAGCGCATCGTCCTGCACCTGTGCGACGATCGCCTGCTTCTCATCGGCCGACTCGGTCGCCCCGTAGGCGAAGAACTGCGCGGTCACCGTGTCGGTCTCGAACCCCGTGAACAGCCAGGAGGTGCCGGTGATCCAGCCGAGCGGATCGACCACATCAGGGGAGACGGCACCGTACGACCAGAGGACCATGTCGGCATCGAGCCCGTAGGCGCGGCTGAGGAAGGCCCCCGTCTCCAGCGCCGTGAGGCTGAGATCGACGTCCACTTCGGCGAGATTCTCCTTGAGGATCTGGGCGACGAGGTGGTCGGTCGGGTTCGCCGCGTCGTAGATGAGCTCGAGCGAGGCGACATCCGCGCCCGACTCCGCGAGCAGGCTCTCGGCCTCGTCGAGGTCTTTCGTGAAGGGCTGCTCGGTGGGCGGCGCCCAGTTCGCGAGGTTCGGCGGGATGATGCCGCGTGGTTCGGCACCGATCCCCCGGAACGGGCCGGCCGCGATCGCTTCGTAGTCGATCGCATGGGCGAGGGCTCGTCGCACAGTCGGATCTGCCAGTGGGCCGCCGGTGGTGTTGAAGCTCAGATGCTCGATCTGACTCGCGGGCAGCGCCACCAGGGCGTCGCCGTACTGCTTCGCGTCGATCGGGGAGATGTACTCCGAGATGTCGATCTGTCCTGCTTGGAACTGCGCGCCGCGTTCGGTCGCGTCAGGGACGACCTCGATGACGATCTGATCGAGATACGGGCGCCCCTCCTGGTAGTAGTGCGGGTTCTTGTCGAGGACGATCCGACCACCGGGCGACCAGTCGGCGACCGTGAAGGCTCCTGCGGCGACGGGGGCGGCGAAGTAGTCCTTCTTGCTCAGACCGCCGAAGTCGGTGGGGAAGATCGCCGACGACGACCAGGTCATCAGCACCGGGAGGGTGGTGTCGGGTTCGGCCAGGGCGAAGACGACTGTGTGCTCGTCGGGTGCCGACACGTCGGTGATGTTCGCGTAAAGACCGCCGTAGTTCGACCCTTCCGCCCACACTCCGGCCGAGAAGGCAACGTCGTCCGAGGTGAGCGGCGTGCCGTCGCTGAACATGACGTCGTCGCGCAGCGTGAAGGTCCAGGTGAGCGCCGCGGCGTCGTAAGTCCACTCCGTGGCGATCCCGGCTTCGACCTGATCACCCTCCGGCGCGAAACGCAGCAACGGTTCGAGCACGCCCTGCAGGGTCTGATATGTCAAGTACGCCGCGGCCTTGTCGGGGTCCCACCCATCGAACGATTCGGAGCGCGCGACGTGCAGCGTGCTCTCGGCGTCGGTCGAGGGGCTCGAGCCTTCACCGTTGCACGCGCTGAGTCCGGCGGCCACAAACACGACTGTCAGAAGCGACAGCGTCTTTTTCATGACGGGAGCCATGATTCCTCCTGTCTCCCGGGACTACAGCGTCACCGGAGCGGATTTGGATGATATCCAATTATCTTGAGGCTGTTCGTCCTGCTTGTCAACCGCGGGACCTCCGAAGCCCCGGCACGCTCGACGAACAGCGCACGATGTCGGGCGCGCCCGAGTGCCGCGCGCGATCGTCCGGCGGCTGAGCTCCCGACCTCAGCGCGCCGATCCTGCGCCCGCGTCCGTCGCCCGTTCATCGGGTTCATCCGGGGCGACACCCTCCGGGACGACGCCCTCCGGGGCAGGGGACTGCGCTGGCACCTCAGCCGCCGCAGTCGCCGCACTCTCCTCCACAGCGCGCTCGGTTCGCACCCCGATCATGACCACGGCGAACACACACACCGCGATGATCGCCTCCGCCCAGAAGAACGCGAGGTAGTCGATGAGCGAACCGATCGGCGGCGAACCCGGGGCTGCGTTGCGGAACCCGGCGATCGCGAACAGCGTCGCCGCCATCCAGCCGAGTGCCGGCCAGACGAGCCCGCGACGACGTGACAGCAGGTGCCATGCACCCGTCACGACGGCGATAGCGAGCGCCCACATCGCGAGGATCATGAACACCGCGAAGGTGAGCACGCCGACAGACCGCGTGAGAGTGAGCTCGGCGACGGCCGCATCCGAATCCTGGTGGGCGTTGATCGCCGCACCGAACAGGGCGTCACGGTTGGAGAGCGTCAAGTGAACAGGCACGGTCTCGCCCCCCATCTTCGCCGTGAACTCGATCGTCGCCATGTACCGATCAAACGGATAGGCGGTGACTCCGGTGCCGCTGAGCACGACAGGAACATCGACGCTGCCGATGCGCTCGAGCGCCGGGAAGAAGGGATCGGTCTTCATCGCCGCCGAGGTGAGGATCTCGAGATCCTCGCGGGGAGAGAGCCCGCCCTCGGTGGTCAGATCACCCCGCGGCACGACGAGCAGGCGCAACAGAAGCTCGCCGCTCGACGGATCCACGCGGATGACCGCGGCAGTGACATCGACACGATCCGGGTCGTCACCGGGACCCGACTGCACACCGCCGCCACCGCCCATCGTGTTGCTGAGCTGGGACCATGCCGCCACGCCGCCGACCAGCGCGATGAGCACTGCTACCGCCGCAATCACGCGCAACCGTCTCGATCGCGTCCTCATCCCGTCCACCATCGCCCTCCTTCCCGTCCGAACGAACTCGAACGATGGCGTTCGCTATGGTCGCGAACGGATACTCACTCCTCTGGATCCCCCGGCATGTCGTGCGTCGCGCAGTGGATGCCGCCTCCACCGGACGCCACCGTATCGATGTCCAGCGGCACGATCTCCCGGTCGGGGAAGTGGTCCTGCAAGATGCCCTGGGCGCGATCATCAGCGCGGCGGTCGCCGAACTCGGGAACGAACACCGCGCCGTTCCCGACGTAGAAGTTCACGTAAGAGGCGAGGAAGTCGTCCCCGGATCCGCGGATCTCACCGAAGTCGGGCTGCGGCAGATCGACGACCTCGAAGCCGTCGCCATTGGCATCGGTCGCCTCCGCGAGCACCGATCGAGCCTGCGCACTGGAACGCGACCAGACATCATCGGGTGCGCCCTCGCCAGGGGTGTCGAGCAACACGACCCCCGGCGCCGTGAAACGCACGAGCGAATCGATGTGGGCATCGGTGATGTCCTCGTCGTAGACGCCGTCGAACCAGATCACCTTCTGCATGCCCAGCAGCTTCTTGAGCCTGCTCTCGATCTCGTCGCGGTTCAGCCCGGGGTTGCGGTTGTCGTTCACGAGTGAGCTCTCGGTCACGAGCAAGGTGCCGAGGCCGTCGGTCTCGAGCGAGCCTCCCTCGCCGACGAGGTTCGCCTGGATGCGCGGGATCTCGAACTCGCGCAGGAACTCCCGGGCGACGAGGGCATCATTCGGATGCACCTGCTTGTCACCCCAGCCGTTGAAGTTGAAGTCGACGCCTTCGAGGCCGCTCGCCCCCTCGACGAACACGGGAACGGTGTCGCGCGCCCACAGATCGTCCACCGCCAGCTCGACGATCTCGACCGCGGCACCGCATTCGCGAGCCGCATCCTCGGCGTCGACCGGCGAGGCCAGCATCACAACCGGCTCGAACTCCGCGATCGCACGGGCGATGTTCGCGATGTCTTCACGCACGTAGGCGGTGTCCTCGTCCCAGATCAGCGCGGTCGGCCACGACATGACCGTCAGGGCGTGACTGTCCCACTCAGCACCCATTCGCCTGTTGGCGCGCGCCTCCGTGCCGCCCGAAGGCGCACCCGTGGCGACGGATCCGCCCGGTGCACACCCGATCAGAGCCGTGCCGAGCACCCCGAGCCCCGTGGCAGTGAGCAGCCCTCTCCGCGTGACCTCAAACGCAGCCATGTCCGACCTCCATAAATTAGATGTCATCCAATAGTACCGCCGGACTTCCGTTGGATCGAATCCTAGGCCCGATGTCCCCGCGGGCGACAGGGTTCCTCGATGCGCCGCTCCATCGAGCCCTTGACATCCAGCACACCGGGGTGAAGACTGTGGCCAAGGAATTGGATCTTGTCCAAATATGGACGCAATGCCCACCTCCACACTGGCGTGGACGACGGAAGGAACCAGACGTGAGCGAGCAACGAAGCAGCATCATGACCGCGGGCTATCCCCGCAGGCAGTTCTTGGCCTTTGCGGGGATCGCCGCCGCCGGCCTGGTGGTCGCCGGCCCGACCATCCGGGCCATCACCACCCAAGACGCGGCCCAAGCCGCCGGGTCTTTCGCCGTGCCAGGAGAGGCCGGGCCACTCAAGCGGATCTGGATGGCGTGGCCCTCCAGTACTTCGATCTGGGGCAGCCTCCTCAACGGCATCCAGGGCGACATCGCCAAGATCGCGAATGAGATCGTCAAGACGACGCCGGTCGTCATGTGCGCCGACGGAGCGAGCGCCGCAGCCGCGGCTCGCAGCCGCGTCAGCTCCAACGTGACGGTGATCAGCTCCATTCCGGTCAACGACTGCTGGATGCGTGATTCCGGTGCGGTGTTCCGCACAGACGGAGTCGGCGGCATCGACGCGATCGGCCTCAACTTCAACGGCTGGGGCAACGAGCAGACCCATGCGAAGGACGCACTGGTCGCTCAGCGAATCGCCCAATACAACGACTTCGCCTTCACTGCGGCGAACGTCGTCGGAGAAGGCGGAGGCGTGATCACCGACGGCGACGGGACGCTCATCGCGAACCGCAGCTCCTGGGTCGACTCGGCCCGCAACCCCGGCAAGACGGCAGCCCAGATCGAGACCGAGCTCCTTCGCATGTACGGTGCGTCGAAGATGATCTGGTGCCAGGGCATCTCGAGTCAGGACATCACCGACGACCACATCGACGCCACCGTCCTGTACACGGGCCCGGGCAAGGTGCTCGTTCAACTGAGCAATCCCGCGCGGCCGTCGACCATCTGGTCGCAGTCCGCGATCGCGACCCGCAATCTGCTCGCTGCGGCAACCGACGCCAAAGGTCGGCAGCTGCAGGTCACGACCATCTACGGCCCCGCCTCACTCCCCCGTATTCCCTCGTCCGCGCAGGCGACGTTCTTCGACGGGTACCTGAACTGCATCGTCACCTCTGGATCGGTCATCACCGCGCAGTTCGGCGACGCCACGACCGACACCGCGGCTCGCAACGCCCTCTCCGCTGCATTCGGCCGTCCGTGTGTGCAGTTGAACCTCGACGTCCTGATGGGCGAGGGAGGGGGCGGCGCGCACTGCGTCACCATGGAGGAGCCTCTCGTTTCCGGGGGCCCAACGCCGACACCGACGCCTACACCTACGCCTACGCCCACCGGCGCCACCGTCACGGCCGACCGCACCACCGTGAGCCGCGGCGGCACGATCCGCGCCACCGTCGCGAACGGCCCGGGTGGCCGCCGCGACTGGGTCGGCCTCTACCGCGCGAACGATGCCGACAATGCCGGCGGAGTCGACGAGAAGTACCTCAACGGTCAGACCACCCCACCCTCGAGCGGCCGCACGTCGGCGACGATCGCGTTCACCGCGCCTTCGACACGAGGAACGTACAACTTCCGCTTCTTCGCCGACGACGGGTTCACGCTGCTCGCCACCAGCCCGACGTTCCAAGTCACCTGAGGCCGTCAGCGCGGCGCATCGATGCGGCAATGACTGCCGAGAGAGCCTGACGACAGGCCCCTCCCGTCACACCACAAGAACTCAGGAGTCCTGCGCGAGTCGTCGCTCGAACCCGTCGAGGATGAGGTCGAGGCCGACATCGAACTCATCGGCGAAGGAGTACGTTTCGTCACCCATGAGCTCGCCCATGAGCTCGCCCAGCGCCCGCGTGAGATGCGGGTATTCCTCCGGACTCGGCGCGACGTCTTCGGCGAATGACTTCTCCGCCCCCTCGGCAGGCACGAAGGGAAGGGTGGACTCCGTGAGGGCGAAGCCGTAGACATAGGCGTCGATCGCCGAGAACAGGTGCGTGGCGAGCGCGGCAGAGAAGCCGGAGTTCAACAGGCATCCGTAGATCCGATCGAAGTGCCGGAGCAGCGGAGTCCCAGGCCGAGGGCGTGCTTCGATCATGCCGAGCGCCCACGGATGCTGCACGAGCACCGACCTTGCCGATCGGGCCCGGCCGGCCATTGCCGACCGCCAGGGGGCGTCGACTTCGGGGGCTTCGATCTGCTCGAACGCCCAGTCCGCGAGCGCATCCAGCAGCGCGCTCTTGTTGGCGACGTGGTGATAGAGCGACATCGCCTCCACGTCGAGTTCGGCCGCCACGGACCGCATGCTGACCGTGGCGATACCGCCTCGGTCCGCGACTGCTGCGGCCGCCTCCACGATCCGATCCTTGCTGAGCACTGCGCGGGCATTCATGAGGGCATTGACTCCTTACGGGCGTAAGGCTAGCATCGCCCTCATCCTTACGGTCGTAAGGATGAGATCTAGGAGTCCCCCATGAGAACGCATCGACGCCCCACCCCACTCGACGAACAGCGCATCCCGGTGCGCACGGCGCTCGCTGCGGCCTGGACCAGCTTCATGTTCCTGTACATCTACGTCGACTACTTCCACCTGCACAAGCCCGGCGTCATCGACAACCTCCGCGCCGGCGTCGTCTTCGAGTTCGACATCAGCCCACCGTTGTTGACGCTCATGCTCACGTCCGTGGCGATCCCCGCCCTGATGGTGCTGCTCTCCGCGACGCTGCCCGCCCGTGTCAGCCGCACCACGAACCTCATCGTCGCATCGCTCTACATCCCCTACTCGGTGTTCAACGCGGCAGGGGAGTCCTGGGACTGGGCGTTCTTCTACATCCTCTCGATCGGAATCGAGGTGCTGATCCTGGCCTTCATCCTGCGCTCTGCCTGGACCTGGCCCCGAACGCGCTCGGATGCCGCAGATGCTGCGGAGGCCGGCCTCCTCACCTCACCCGAATAGCCGACGGCTGGATGGTGACGGTGAATCCCCGGGTCTCCCCCATGTGCTCGCCGTCGATCTGGAAGGCACGGGGTTCGGGCAGCGTGACGTCGATGGTCTTGGCCCGGCCGTAGCCGATGGTCTCGGTGCTCACCGTCTCGTCGCTCTTGGTGAACAGCTTCTTGAGGCCGTTGTCCCAGAGCATGCTCTTCGCCGTCTCGGCCCACTGCCCGACGCTGTCGGCGCTCACGATCAGGTAGTCGAGCTCGCCGTCGGACGGGTCGGCGTCTGCCAGAAGGGTGATCCCGCCCTGGATGGAGCCGCAGTTGGCGATGAGGAGCGTATGGCCCTCCTCGTCGGTCGCCGGTTCGTCGTCTCGGGTGATGTGGAAGCTCAGGACATCGGAGTTCGACACCGCCCGGCCGAGAGACTCGACGTAGGCGAGCCAGCCCGCCTTTGCCTTGAGGTCATCATCGGTCTCCGCGATCATCTGGGCATCGATGCCGAAGCCCACCATCACGACGAAAGCGTGCCGTGCGGTCGTGCCATCGAGCGCGACCTCGACCCAACCGACATCGACGGGCCTGGGCTCGCCTCGGACAGCGCGGGCGAACGCCGCAGGAACATCGCCGAGGGGAACATCGAGGTTCCGCGCGAGGAGGTTCCCTGTCCCGAGCGGAATGATCGCGAGATCCACGTCAGCCGAGTTCTCGGCGAGATGCTCGGCCACCGCGCGCACCGTTCCGTCTCCGCCGGCGACGGCGATCAGCTCGACCCCGGCGGCGAGTGCTCGCGCTGCGGCGCCCTGCCCCGGGTCGTCCTCCGTGGTCTCGAACCAGACGGTCTCCCTGGCGGTGCGCCTGCCGACAGACTCGGCCAGGGCCGCTTCGAGCACGCCCTTCTCGGTCTTCGACGGGTTCCAGATGACGGCGATGACTGCGCTCATGGCGAGCCTCCCTTTCGTGACTGAGCCGGTGCCGCAAGGTCATCACGGCATCCGCGGGAAGGTGAGGGGCAGACGCTGGGGAGTCCCGCCCCTCACCGGTCTATTACTTGTTGCTGGACTTGCGGCCGACGATGAGGCCGTAGATCAGCAGGACCACGATCGATCCGCCGATGGCGAGGAGCCAGGTCTGGATCGAGAAGAACTCCTGCAGGGGCGCGTTGAAGATGACGCCGCCGATCCATCCGCCCAGCAGCGCACCGACGACGCCGAGCAGCAGGGTGATGAACCAGCCGCCGCCCTGCTTTCCGGGGAGGATGAGCTTTGCGATCGCCCCGGCGATGAGGCCGAGAAGGAGAAATCCGAAGAATCCCATGGGTGTTTCCGTTCTGTGTATGAGCTCGCCTGAGCTCGTGAGGCCGCGATGAAGCACGGGTCACCGCCCGACGTCAGGTCAGGACAGGCGCGACTGATCTGCGGCGAGTCGCGCGCGCAGACCGGAGTGGATGGAGATGTAGGTCGGCAGATCACGGCCGGTGAGCGTCGCGAGGTTGGTCACGAGCCTGTCGACGTGCTCGACGACGTCCTTGGGCGAGGTGTTCTGCCGTGGCGTGATGCTGACGTGCATCACGGATTCGCGGCGGATGTCGTTGGCCGCGACATGTGTGGAGAGGATGTCTCCCCTGACCCCGAGGGAGTTCTTCAGGGCATCGGAGGCGAACGAATCCTTGACTGTCACTCGCCCGAGAGGGTTCTCCTGACCGGCGGAGCGCAGCACGGCGTGCGAGCGGCGACCACCGATCCTGGCAAGAGCGACGATGAGCAGGATCACCAGCAGCACGAGCGCTGCGAGGGTTGCGACGGCGACCCAGGTGAGCGTGGTCGCACCGATGCGGGTGGTCTCGAGAGCCTGGCCGAGCCATCCTTCCGCGGTCCGTGCGGCGCCGGTCCACACGTCGGCCGCCTGAGGCCAGACGCCGACCGCGATCACCGCACCGCCGATTCCGAGCAGCACGATCCCGATGATGAGCAGCAGGAGACGATTCACCGCGCGATTCGTGTTGTTCATCAGTCGAACTCGCTTTCCTTGGGACGGTTGACCCGGACGCGGGTCTTCACGGGGGGAACGAGCCGGTACGTGGCAAGCTCCGCCTCGGCGAGGCTGCGCACGCGGGATTGCTCGATCGGCTCGCCACCTGCGGGTCGAACGGTGACATCGACGCTGCGATGCGCGACACCGACGGTGATCTGATTGCGGGCGAGCCCGGTCTCCGCGCTCAGGTGCTGCGCGAGTGATGCGGCGAGCACGCCGTTGTCGACCAGCACTGCCCGGTCGTTCCAGGTCATCTGGTGCTTGGGCAGGCGCCCGGGGGTGATTGCCAGGATGACGAAGATCAGTCCGATCAGCGCCACGACTGCGCCCCCCGTGGCGACGAGCGCCGGCGGTGTGGCAGTGGGGATCCCGACCAGCCACGCAGCAGCGTCGGCGGGACCGAGCAGAAGCGCAGGCTGCGCGAGGAGCGACAGGACGATCTCGACGCCGACGTAGATGAGGGCGAGGATCAGCAGGATCACCGCGACGAACATCGCGACGGTCCGCGGAGAGTGGGATTCTCGGCGCACGACTCTCCGCAGTGCGGGGGTGCTCATAAGACTCTCTTTCGCTCGGGGATGACCGCGCCGGTGATCGTGACGTTCACGCGGGTGATGTCTCGCCCCAGAAGGCGGGACAGGCCGTCACGGAGCTCGATCTGCAGGTCGCCGATGCGTTCCAGCACCGGCTTCGTGTTCTCGACCGCCGCGGTGTCCTCCAGGTTCGGGATCGGCAGCGGAGTGCTCGCGCGGACGGCGATGCCGCCACGGAACTCGGCGACGTCGACGGACACATCACCGCGACCCACTCCGACCGTCGTCGCGACCGCTTCGTGAGCAACCTTCCGCAGCACTCGTTCGGCGACGTCGACGCGACCCGCGTAGGGATGCGCCTCCCCGGCGGCAGCCCCCGAGGGGCCGCCGCCGGCGGGTGCGGTCGTGATCGCCATTACGAGGTGCGCCGACCCGTGAAGGCGTCGGCGAGGCCACGGATGTCGAGCTTGCCCGACACGATCCGACCGATCAGGGCGCCGGCGCCCATGAGCACGGCGACGAGGAGGAATCCCCAGAAGCCGAACACGAGGGCGGAGACGGCGAGGATGGCGCCGCTCAGGGCGCCGACGACGGTCGGGGTCATGAGACTCGCGACTCCTCGTTGTCATCGTTGTCGTCACCGGGCAGGTGCACGTCGTTGACCTCGACGTTGACCTCGACGACCTCCAGGCCGACCAGACGGCTGATCGCTCCGGCCACGGCGGCGCGGACGTTGTTCGCGACATCCTGGATCGGCGCCGGGTACTCGACGACGATCGTGAGGTCGGCAGCGGCCTGGGTGTCGCCCACCTCCACCTTGACGCCCTGCGTCAGGTCGGTGGCGTTGATGGCGTCGCGGATGGCGCCGAACGCGCGGGCTCCGCCGCCGCCGAGAGCGTAGACACCGGGCACCTCACGGGCGGCGATTCCGGCGACCTTGGCGACGACGCCATCGGCGATCACCGTCTTGCCTGCGGCGTTCTCGTCGCCGGGAAGACGCGACGACGCGAACGAGCGGTCGACACGTCCGGTCGAAGCTGCCGACTTCGGCGCTGCCGGAGCGTCGGTGGCGGCGGTGCTGTTCTTCTGGTCCTCGGTTGCCATGACTGGTCCTATCTGATTCGTGTGGCCGGAAGCACCACTCGTATGAGGCGATCCGGGGAGCGTTACTGGGCTCCACGGATAGGACGTACGAGGGACGGAATTCCTCACGAATCGGTTTGGGAAGCTTCCGAACGCTCGGCGAGCAGTGTCGAGCGGTCAGCCGCAGCCGCAGCCGCAGCCGCAGCCGCAGCCGCAGCCGCAGCCGCAGCCGTCAGAGCATCGCAGTGAGAACCCCGCCGTCCGCACGCAGCGCCGCCCCATTCGTCGCGGACGCGCGAGGGCTCGCCAGGAATGCGACCAGGTCAGCCACTTCTTCCGGCTCGAGGAAGCGCTCGATCAGAGACGTGGTGTTCTGACCGATGACAGAAGCCTTCATGGCCTCGACCGGAACCGCCTGATCCTCCGCCGCGGCCGTCACCGCCGCCGCGACGCCGTCGGAGTACGTAGGGCCGCCCAGCACAGAGTTGACGGTCACGCCTGTACCGCGGGTGCGCTTCGCGAGACCGTTTCCCAGAGCGAGCATCGCCGCCTTGGTCATGCCGTAGTGCACCATGTCGACCGGGACGTTCACGCCGGACTCGCTGCTGATGAAGATCACACGCCCCCATCCTCGTTAGAGCATCCCTCCGAGCAGCTGCCGGGACAGCCGCACGCCGCTCATGACGTTGACCTCGAAGTATCGCGCCCACTCGTCGTCGGCGATCGAATCGAACTCCGCGAGGCCGAACAGCCCCACGTTGTTGACGAGGATGTCGACCTCGCCGATCTCTGCCAGAAGACGCTCCACCTGTTCCGGTTCCGCGAAGTCGGCGACGAGCCCTGACACGTCCGCCTCCGGGTGTTCCCCCTTCAGTCGCGCGACCGCCGCATCGACACGGGCCCGGTCGCGTCCGTTGACCACCACGCTCACGCCTTCTGCGGCGAGCGCAGAGGCGATGGCATAGCCGATCCCCTGACTCGAACCACTGACGAACGCCGTCTTACCCCGCAACTGCAGATCCATATCCACTCCCGATTCCCGACAGCATCGATGCCTTCTGACTTGCTCAAGCAAGTGAGACTACGCCTATTTCAGTTGCTTGAGCAACTCAAACCCGTGGGCGAAACGGTGCAGGTGACGTATCCTGATCCCATGACCGCGCAGCCGACCGACTCCCCGTTGAGCCCGGAGCAGCTGGAGATCTGGTCATCGATCGCCACCCTGCTCGAGCGCCTTCCCACCGCACTCGACGCCCAGCTGCAGGAAGACAGCGCCCTCACGCATTTCGAGCACGGCATCCTCTTCGCCCTCGACTCCGCTCCGGATCGACGCCTGCGACTGAGCACCCTCGCCTCCTACGCGAGCTGCACACTGTCCCGGCTTTCCCGAGCCGTCTCCCGGCTGGAGTCCAAAGGTTGGGTTCGCCGTGAGGTCGACGCGACGGACGGTCGGTTCACCCTCGGCGTCCTGACCGAGGAAGGCCACGCGAAGGTCGCCGAATCCACTCCAGGGCATCACGCGCTGGTGCGACGTCTGATCTTCGACAACCTCACCACCGCGCAGGCTCGACAGCTGGGCTCCGCCAGTCGACGCATCTCCAGCGCGGTGACCCCCGAACCGCTCTGGACTCCCACCCGATAGGCGTCGGCGCTTTCCATTCAAGTGAATCCACCACCCGACTCCAGGCGTAGGCTGGAGAGAAGGACGGACCGTCCGAGAAGATCTCCCGGCACCGTGCCCGCCCGGAAGTGGAGTCACTCGTGGCTCAGTACGACGTCTCGAACCGCTCGGCGATCGTGACGGGAGCAGGCAGCGGAATCGGACGCTCGACCGCCCTCCTGCTGGCGAAGAACGGCGCATCGGTCGTGGTCAACGACCTGAATGCGGAGCACGCGAACGCGGTCGTCGAAGAGATCCGCGCCGCCGGTGGTACCGCAGAGGCATCGGTCGGCGATGCGACGGATGCCGCATGGATCGCCTCCTCGATCGAGCTCGCCAACTCTCTCGCCCCACTGCGCATCGGCGTCAACAATGCCGGCATCGGCGGCGCCAGTGCCCCGACGGCCGAGTACGAGGACGAGGCGTGGGACAAGGTCATCGCGATCAACCTCAACGCGGTGTTCCGCAACATGAAGGCGCAGATCCCCTCGATCCTCGCGAACGGCGGCGGCTCGGTCGTCAACATCGCATCGATTCTCGGCAGCGTCGGCTTCGCCGGTTCCCCCGCCTATGTCACCGCCAAGCACGGCGTGGTCGGCATGACCAAGTCGGCGGCGCTCGAGTACTCCGCGAAGGGCGTGCGCGTGAACTCGGTGGGCCCCGGCTTCATCGACACCCCGTTGCTGGCGAACATGGGCGACGAGGCGAAGGACTTCCTCGTGAGCAAGCACCCGATCGGACGCCTGGGCCAGGCCGACGAGGTCGCGAACCTCATCGTCTTCCTCGCCAGCGACGCCGCGAGCTTCGTCACCGGCAGCTACCACCTGGTCGACGGCGGATACACCGCGCTCTGACGACAGGCTGCACGCATGGCGAAGCGCCGGATGACCACACGTCATCCGGCGCTTCGCTGCACAGCCGGCACCCGGGGAACGGATGCCGCGGCTCACGCTCCTCGACGGGTGGGCGGCAGCGTCCTCCCTCCCGCGTCACGCGTCACTTCCGCGGCGCTCGGCTCCGCCTGTACGCGACGTAGAAGAAGGCGGCGGCCCCGAGAAGAACGCAGAAGGCTCCGACCGACACGAACAGAACTGTGGACGTCGCCACCCCCGACGTGGGGGGATCGGCAGCATCCGTGCGCATACCGGCGTCATCGATCCCGACGATCCGATTCGAGTCGGCGGAGCGGATCAGGGGCGCGCCCCGGTCTTCCCCGTTCGGCGTGGGGAGATAGACGCTGACGATCGTCGTGACCCGGCGCTCCTCTGACGGAATCGTCCCCACGAGGGCGGCTGTCACGAACGTGATGGTCTCACCCGGCCCCACAGAGACGGGCCAGGTGGCCGTGCCGCCGTCGACGACGCCCTCGGCATCGCTTCCTTCGACAGACGTCACCTCGAGATAGTCGGGAACCGTCACCACCACCGTCGCATCGACGGCTGCGGCGCCGGTGTTTCGCAGCTGGGCCGTGTAGACGAGCTCTTGTGCGGCATCGACCTCCGTGACGCTGTCGTCGATGTGGACCGAAAGCCCCGACGGCGCGACGGCGGCGCTGTTCGCCACTCCGAGCAAGGAAGTGCCGAACAGACAGAGGCTGAGGATGACTCGGGTCACGATGCGCATCGGTGTTCTCCTGGTCCTGGCCGTGGTGTTCCACGGCCGCATTCGTTGCATCCGCGCCCTGCGGGCATTGCGACGGGGCAGAGCCTCGGGCGGCTCTGCCCCGTCTGGTCGTTCGCCGTCGCCGTGGGGGCGCGACGCCAGACCGTCGGTCAGGTCGTCGACCTCACCGCCTGCTCGTCGCTCAGCTGGCGCTCACCCGCTTGCGGTTGCGAGCGAACAGGATGCCCGCCCCTGCGGCGAGGAGCATCGTGGCGAGCGCGATCAGCAGACCGGACTCAGCACCCGTGATCGCGAGCGGACCGCCCGGGTTGGTCGACACCGGGGGGTCGACGAGGGTGTCGGCCGCGCACGCCGGATCACCGGATCCGACGACGCAACCGGAACCGGAGCTCGCCGGCACGACCACGAGGTTGTGCAGGTTCGCGCCGTCCTTCAGGTT
The DNA here is from genome assembly GCF_002979515.1 of Microbacterium sp. MYb54. Taxonomy (GTDB): domain Bacteria; phylum Actinomycetota; class Actinomycetes; order Actinomycetales; family Microbacteriaceae; genus Microbacterium. The sequence goes on from NZ_PCPA01000015.1 coordinate 29,529, forward strand.
CTTGACCGTCACGGAGTATGTGATCTCGGCGGTTGCGCCCACCGCGAGCGGACCGGACCATGCCAGCACGGGCGTGCTGTAGCTCGTCGTCCCCGCGTTCGTCGACTTTCCGTTCGTCGTCGCCGTGGCATCGTCGTTGTAATCCGCCGCCCGCAGCACGTTGCCGAGGTCGTCGGTGAACGTCGCCGGAGCAGCGTCCGTGAACGGGACCTGACCGGTGTTGGTGACGGTGATCGTGTAGGCCACGACACCACCGGCCTTCGCCTTCGTCACGGAGACCACCTTCGTCACGTCGTAGGACGAGACAGGGACCGTCACGGTGCAGCCACCCTCGGTAGCGCATTCGCCGCCGGCGGAGGCATCCGGGAGCACGACGTTGACGAGCGAACGGTCGCCCGTCGCCGGTGTCGTGAGCGTCACGGAATAGGTGATGACGGTACTGGCCCCCACCGCGAGCGGGCCACTCCAGGTGAGCGTCGCCCCGGAGATCGTCGCGCCGCCCGAGGCATCCTCGTTGTAGGTGGCATCATCGAGCACCGCAGACAGGTCGTCTGTGAAGGCCGCGGGAGCAGCGCCCGTGTAGGCGACCTGGCCGGTGTTCACGACCGTGACCGAGTACGTCACCGTGTCGCCCGGGGCTGCCGTTGACACATCGGCGACCTTCGCCGTGGTGAACGATGCGACCCGGGCGGTCGTCGTGCAGTCGGCATCCGTCGAGCCGATCACGCAGTTGCTCGCGATCGTCGGCGGCGTGGAGACCACGTTCGTGAGCACGCGGTCACCTCTGAGCGGTGCGTCCACCGTCACGGAGTACGTGATCGTGGTCGTCGCCCCGGCCGCGAGCGGCCCCGTCCAGGAGAGCACGGCACCGGTCACAGTCGCGCCGTTGTTCGCGTCATCGTTGTAGGTGGCGTCATCGAGGACAGCAGACAGGTCGTCCGTGAAGGCCGCGGGTGATGCCGTCGTGTAGTCGGCGTCTCCCACATTGGTGACGGTCACCGTGTAGGTGACCGTGTCGCCGGCGAGCACGGAGTCCGTCGACTGCGTCTTGGCGAGAGCGAGCCGTGGGCCGGGGAGACTCACGGAGCACTCGGGATTCGTCGAACCCGATTCGCACGAGCCACCGATGCCGGGCGGGGTGACGACGGTGTTCGCCATCGTTCCGTCACCGGTTGCGGGTGCATTGACGGTCGCGGAGTAGGTGATGGTCACCGTCTCGCCGATCGGCAGCGCCCCGGACCAGGACAGCACGGGCGCCGTGTAGGCGGCACCGCTGGTCGCATCGCCGTTGTACGTCGCGTCGTCGAGGATTCCGGACAGGTCGTCGGTGAAGGACGCGGGGTTCTCCTCCGTGTAGTCGACCGCTCCCGTGTTGGTGAGAGTGATCGTGTACGTGACGACGGCTCCGGGGATGACCGCGTCGGAATCACTAGCCTTCAGCGCCGTGAAGGCTGCGATGGGCGTGACGGTGCCGCAGGTCTCGCACTCGCCGCCGCTGCCCGGAGGCGTGGTGACCGTGTTGACCAGACTGTGATCGCCGGACGAGGGGGCCTTGACCGTCACCGAATAGGTGATTGTCGTGGAAGCGCCCACAGCGAGCGGACCGGTCCAGGTGAGGATGTTGCCGTCCACCGTCGCACCGTTGGATGCGTCGTCGTTGTACGTCGCATCATCGAGCACACCGGCGAGGTTGTCGGTGATCGAGGCGGGCGCCGCGGTCGTGTAGGCGACGGCTCCCGTGTTGGTGACGGTCACGGTGTAGACGACGGTGTCGCCGCCCACCGCAGTCGTGGCCGAGGCCGTCTTCAGGACCGAGTAGCTCTGGACGAGAGTCGTCGTCGTGCACTCGTCGGCCGTGGTGCAGGATCCGCCCGTAGTGGGGTCGGGGACGACGACGTTGGTCATCGTCCGGTCTCCCGTCGCCGGTGATCCGACCGTCACCGAATAGGTGATGGTCTCGGTGGCGCCGACGGCGAGTGGGCCGGACCATGCGAGGGTCGTGCCCGTGACGGTCGCGCCGCCGGTGGCATCGTCGTTGTAGCTCGCGTCATCGAGAACGGCCGACAGATCGTCCGCGAATGCGGCGGGTGCCGCTTCCGTGTAATCGGTCTGTCCCGTGTTCGTCACGGTCACCGTGTAGGTGACCGTCGCACCCGGAAGCACGGTCGCGGTGGACGCCGTCTTGGCGACCGTGAACGAGCTGACCGGTGTGGTGGTCTCGCAGTCGCCCTCCGCGGCACAGCTGCCACCGTTGTCGCCCGGGACGACGACGTTGTGCAGTGTGCGGTCTCCGGCAGGCGGGGTGCCGACGGTCACCGAGTAGGTCACGGTCGCGGACTCACCGATCGCGAGCGGACCGGACCACGTGAGTGTCGACCCGGTCACGCTGGCACCGTTCGTGGCGTCATCGTTGTAGACCGCGTCGTCGAGCACACCGGACAGGTCATCCGTGAGAGTCGCGGGTGCTGCCGTCGTGTAATCGGCTTGGCCCGTGTTGGTGATGGTGACCGCGTACGTCACCACACCACCAGGGACGACCGATGCCACGTCGGAGCTCTTCGCGACGGTGTACGAGGCGACCGTGGTGGTCGCGATGCATTCGGCTTCGGGGTCGCAGGTACCACCGCGGGTGGTGGGAACGACGGCGTTCGTGAGGATGCCGTCGCCGGTCTGCGGTGTATTGACCTGCACGGAGTACGTGATGGTCACGGTCTCACCGACCGCGAGAGCACCGGACCAGGCCAGCGTCGTACCGGTGATGGTGGCTCCGCCGGATGCGTCGTCGTTGTACGTCGCGTCGTCGAACACGGCGGAGAGGTCGTCGGTGAACGTGGCGGGGGCCACGTCCGTGTAGTCGACGGCACCGGAGTTGGTGACGGTGACCGTGTAGGTGACATCGTCACCCGGGTGCACCGAACTCGATGATGCGCTCTTCGCGACCGTGTACGACTGCCCGGGGACCTGCGCTGTGCAGTCGAGGTTGTTGCCGTCCGCGGGGCAGCTGCCGCCGGAACCGTCAGGGGTGACGACCGTGTTCTTCAGCCGCTGATCGCCGGTGACGGGGTCGTTGATCGTGAGCGAGTAGGAGATCGTGATGGTCTCTCCGACAGCGAGCGGACCGGACCACGACAACGTCGGCGCCGTGTAGAGAGCACCGTTGTCGGCGTCGCCGTTGTAGACGGCATCATCGAGCACGTCGCTCAGATCATCCGTGAACGATGCCGGTGCAGCCGTCGTGTAGGCGGTCTGACCGGTGTTCGTCAGGGTGATCGTGAAAGGCACGACGTCGCCGGCGACCACGCTCGTCGCGGACGTCTCCTTGAAGACGCTGAACGACTGCACCGGCGTGTTGGTGACGCAGTCCTCGGCCGTGGCGCACTGCCCGCCGGTCGCGGGGTCGGGAACCACCGCGTTGCTGAGGGTTCCGTCACCGGTCGCCGGGTCGTTGACCGTCACCGTGTAGGTGATCGTCTTCGATTCGCCGATGGCGAGGGCGCCGGCCCAGGAGAGCGAGGGGGCGTCGTAGACGGCACCGTTGTCGGCATCGTCGTTGTACACGGCGTCGTCGAGGACAGCCGAGAGGTCGTCGACGAACGATGCCGGTGCGGTATCGGTGTATGCGCCGCCACCGATGTTCGTGACGGTGATCGTGTAGGTGAGCGCATCACCGGGGACGACCGAGGTCGCAGAGACCGACTTCGCTGTGGTGAATGCGTTGACGGTGGTCGTCGTCGTGCACTCGGCGGTCGTCGTGCAGGTGCCGCCACCCGTCTCATCGGGAACCACGACGTTGGTCAGGATCGCATCGCCGGTGATCTGGCTGTTGACCGTGACCGAGTACGTGATCGTCTTCGTCTCACCGATCGCGAGCGGACCCGCCCAGGTGAGTGTGTTGCCGTTGACGGTCGCACCCTCGGTGGCGTCGTCGTTGTACGCGGCGTCGTCGAACACTGCTCCGAGATCGTCGCTGAAGCTCGCCGGTCGGTCGGTCGTGTAATCCGTGGTGCCGGTGTTGACGACGGTCACCGTGTAGGTGACGACGCCGCCCAGGAGCGTCGTCGAGGTCGACGCGGTCTTGTGCACCTGGAAGGAGCTCACGGTCGTGGTGGTGACGCACGTGACGTCGCAGCTCCCGCCGATCGTGGCGTCGGGCAGGACCGCGTTGGTGAGGGTACGGTCTCCTGGCACCGGGTCGCCGAGCGTCACCGAGTACGTGATCGTCTTGGTCTCGCCGATGTCGAGGGCACCGGACCAGATCAGCTTCTCTGCCGTGACGCTCGCACCGTCCGTCGCATCCTCGTTGTAGGTGGCGTCGTCGAGCACGGCGGCCAGGTCGTCGGTGAACGTCGCGGGTGCGGCCGTCGTATACGCGGCCTGACCTGTGTTGGTCACGGTCACGGTGTAAGTGAGGACGTCGCCGGGCAGGACGTCGGTCTTGTCGACCGCTTTGTTGACCGTGTACGTCTGGACCGGGTTGTTCGTCGTGCACCCGTCGACCGTGGTGCAGGTGCCGCCCCCGGTCGGATCGACCACGGTGTTGCCCATGATGCGGTCTCCCGTCGCCGGGTCGTTGACAGTCACCGTGTACGTGATGGTCTTCGTCTCTCCGACGGCGAGTGCGCCGGACCACTGGAGGAGCGCGCCGTCCACCGTCGCGCCGTTCGAGGCGTCGTCGTTGTAGGTGGCGTCGTCGAGCACGCCGGAGAGGTCGTCCTCGATGCGCGCCGGGGCGTCATCCGTATAGTCGACGACACCGGCGTTCGTCACCGTGATCGTGTAGGTGACGGTGTCGCCCGGGTGCACCTGTGCAGGTGCGGAAGAGGTCTTCGAGAGCTCGAGGCAACGGCCGCCGATGGCGATCTCCTGGCCGGTGGTGTCGACGGCGGCATAGCTCCAGTCGTCGATCGAGGTGTTGTTGCCCCACGAGTTCCCGTTGAAAGCCCAACCGTGCACGCCCTGGCCGACATTGCTGTTCGTCCCGGCACGACCGTCCTTGACCGGAGTGCTGTTGGCGCGCGGCTCGGCGAGCGCGGTGTCGTCCCAGTAGAGCGTGGAGTTCGGTGCATTCGGTCCGTTCAGACGAGTGAGCCGGATGCCGTCACGGCCCTCCACGTCCTCCTGCCGGATATGGATCTCGCCGAGCTTGTCGAAGTGCACTCGCGCGTTCATGAGCTGGCAGTCGGCGATCGCGTCTCCCGTGCCGTCGAGGCCGTCGAAATCGTAGGTCTCGGCGAAGTTCTTGCCGTCGGCCCCCATCAGGATGGAGCGGTCGACGGGCTCGCCGTAGATGCCGTTGCCGTTCGTGTCGATGTCGAGCGTGTAGGAGCCGGAGAAGCGAGCAGGCATCGTCCAGCCGAACGTGCCGGCATTCGAACCGCCCGAGGTCGCGGTGAAGGCAAGGTCGGAGACGGTGAGTTCGGCCTCTGTGAGCGGTGTCGGCATCACGGTGAGAGGGCCCGACGCGCTGACGGCAGTCTGCGGCAGGTCGGCTGCAGGCGCTTCGAAGAACAGCCTGTAGGGCTCGGAACACGAGGCAGCGAGGCCCGCGGTGACCCTGGACTGGTAGCTCGGAACCGCGCAGTCGGCTGCCGAGATGGGGTTGCCTGAAGCGCTCGCCTGGACAGCCGAGTTGATGCCGTTGTAGTTGGTGAGGTCGAGTTTGTAGACGTAGCCGACGTTGTTCACGGCCCAGAAATTGAGCAGCGGGCTGGCGGCCGAGTTGACGTTGTTCATCTTGTACTCGTTCGACCACACGCGTCCGGGCTTCTCGACTCCGCTCGCGCGGACCGTGACGGACCAGTTGTAATAGCGGTCGCCGACCTGGCCGGCGGGGTTGGAGGCGGTGAACGCCCAGACGCCATCAGCGGTCGCTGTGTGATTCGTGTTCAGTGCGCGGTTCGTGCCCGCCTGATCGACCAGACGGAACGTGGAGTTGAGTCCAGCGCCGGAGAATCTCGTCGCGTTGGCGTTGATGGTCTCTCCGGCCTTCACGTATGCGTAGAACGTGTTGGTTCCCAACCGGGCGGTCTCGTCACCGAACCCGGTGAGGTTCGCGCCACTGGAGCCTTGAGTTACGGCCTGTGCGCTCTGCCCTCCGAAGAGAAGGCCCATCCCGGTGAGTGATGTCGCGAGGACGACACCGGTGGCCACAGCGGCCATGAGCCTCACCCAACGCCCCCAGACCCCGTTGCTACCGGTCGGTATCGATCTGTGCGCGCGCATGAGCGTGGTCTCCCTCAGAGAAATGTGCGGCCTCCGATGAGGGAGCCAGTCACCATCAAAGGGGTGGGATGAATGCCAGAAGAGGGTTCTGCTCGTATTTGGTCCACGGGTTGGTCCATCCCGCGGATCACGAAGAGGTGCTGCCGCGAGTCGGGTCGGACCGAACCATGGGAAGTCCGGGCGGTGAACCGGGACGGGCGGCGCTGAGCGTGACATCGGTTCGGCTACTCTGAGCGTGGAAAGTGGCGAGCGGCGCTGGACGGCGTGCAGGCGGGGAGAGCAATGTCAGCGGCGATGCCGGAGTCGGTGGTCGAGGCAGCCACCGACGCGAAGGAGCGCGGTCTTCCTCCTTTTCGGGTCCCCCGATTGGCAGCCGCTTTGGTCACGCGTGAGCGTCTGGTTCAGAGGCTCGACCGGCTCGCCGCAGTTACGGTGCTGCATGCGATGAGCGGCTTCGGGAAGACTGCTCTGGTCGGCGCCTGGGCGCGGGGTCAGCAGTCGCGTGGGGCGACCGTGTTGTGGGTGACGGCAACCGCCACGGGCGATTCGGAGAACGTGCTCGATGCCGTGCTGCAGGAGGCGAAAGCCCATCGAACGGCGCGAGCACGCCTGATCGTCGTCATCGACGACGCCCACCACCTGACGCATGCCCGGGCGATCGACGATCTCTGCGCGCTGCTCGATCATGACTTCATGCTGCACGTCGTCGTGATCAGCCGAGTTCGGCATCCGCTCATCGCCGCTGCGGAGGGCCGGCGAATCGAGATCGATGTGCTGTCTGCGGGCGATCTGGCGGCGGACCCCCTCGAACTCGTCGAACTCGCGCGCGCTTGGGGGCACCCTCTCAGTGTGGATGAGGCACGACAGCTCCATGGCCTTGTGGGTGGGTGGCTCACCCCGGCAAAGCTTGCCCTCGACAGCAGACGCACAGGGGACGCGGTCTCGCTGAGCGAGCGCGCGCGTCGCTTCATTCGCGCAGTCGTGCTGCCTGACGTCGATGAGGCCGCCTTCCCGGTACAGCTCGGGCTTCTGTCCCTCCCCGAGACGATCACGGCCGCACGGGCCGAACTCCTTCTGGGGCTGAAGGTGACGGTACACAAGCGCGCTCCCTTGACGATGCCGACGCGCGAAATGCTCGACGGACTGGAGCGTGCGGGGCTTCTTGAACCGATGCGGAATGAAGGTGCGAGAAGGTGGGCATTCCCAGCCCCGATTCGCCGCGAGCTGGTCGATTCCTACGAGGCGCAGTACCCGCGTGAGGCGAAAGAGGTGCATCGGCAACTCGCCGTTCATTTCGCAGAACAGGGGGAGGCGCAGTCGCTCGGTGAGGCGCTCCTGCACGCTCGGCGCGGGGAGGACTGGGGTTTCCTCGCCCATCTCTACGCGAAGCACGCGCTGCGGCTCACGTTCGAGTTCCGGGCTGCGGCGATCGGTGCGTACGGCCATATCCCCACGAAGGTCGTGGATGCCTTCCCCTCGCTGGTGATTCCCGTAGCGGTCGTGAGCAGTCTGATGAATCATCCCGATGAGGAGGAACGATCGGTCCTGATCCGCGCATATGCGACGGCGGGGCAGCGGAGGCTGAACCAACTGAGCTCGACGACCTCGGTGGATGATGCTCTGGGAGCGGCCTCAGCCGGAATGGTCTCACTGCGCTCGGACGGCCTCCTCCGCGAGGCTCTCGAGGTCGCGTTGCGCGTCGAGTCCGAGCGAATCACTCGGCGGACGCTGGGCGAGCCCGAGCCGTCGGCCGCGCAGCTCGCATGGTTTCTCATGCAATGGTCGATGACGTGCCTTCTGGCGGGGCAGACCACGCGCGCCACCGAAATCTCGGCGCGCGCCTTCAGCGCCTCCGCCCGGGTCGAGACGAACTTCGTCGCAGCGAACGCCTCCGCACAGCTCGCGCTCATCCACGCGCTCGATGGGGAACCCATCAAGGCAGAACGTTGGCTCGTCCAGCACAGCCGGTTCGACATGGCTGACCAGTGGGTCGCGCACCTCGTCGCGCTCCCCGCACGGATAGCCCGCATCCATCGTGCGCTCGACAGACTGGACGAGGAAGGGGCCGCTGAGGCGCTCCTGCTGGCGGGGGATCCGGAACAGCCGATCGAGATGTGGGCCTTTCTCGCGAGTGCGATGGTCGAGCACGCCCTTCTCTTCGGCGAGCCTATGGGGGCACTGGCCACGCTGAAGAGCCTCGCGGCGTCTCATCCTGAGGTGCTACGGGCTGACAGCGCCGCAAGACGCATCGTCGACAGATGCACGGCTGACCTCCTCCTCGCACTCGGGGAGCTCCACCGCGCCCAGAGGCATCTGGCGGAGGTGGAAACGGATGGGCCATGGCTCGCCGTACCGAGGGCGCGCCTCCAACTCATCGCCGGGAACGCCGCCGGGGCGCACAGCCTCGCCGGTGCGGGCGCGTGGCGGACAGGGACGACGCCCCGTGATCGGATCGACCTGCTTCTGATCGCCGCGACCGCTGACCTCGCTCTGGGACACCCCGCGGATGCCGTGAAGGCGTTTGCGCATGCGCATGAACTCGCAGAGAAGGCGAACACGCTCGCGCCCCACGCACGGATGCCGGCCGGAATTCGCGACCTCCTCCTCCAGCTCAGCGGAATCACGCTGCGGCCGGAGGAGGAGGCGCTGCTCGGCACGGTCCGAGGCGGCTACCCGGAAAGCGGCGAGCTCATCGCCCTCACATCGAGGGAAGAGGTGGTGCTGGGGCAGATGCTCCTCCACGACACCATTCCCGTCATCGCTGAGGCGCTGACCCTCTCGGTGAACACGATCAAGAAGCAGACCGTGAGCATCTACGGGAAGCTCGGCGTGAGCGACCGGGCATCGGCGCTGGCGCGCGCACAGAGATTGGGTCTGCTCGAACAACAGCAGTGAGCGACGTGGATCCCCATCCGCCATCCGGAACTCCGCTCTGCGACGGGCATGCGGCATCAAAGATGCCGCATGGGTCAGCCGACCACCGAGGCCGCATCGAGCGCGGCCAGGCGCAGGGTCGCGGTCGCACTGTGCGCCGCCATGCCCTCCGAGTCGGAGATGACCTGCACGGCGTTGGCCAGCTCGGGCGTCGCCTCCCGGGTGATGCGCTGATAGGTCAGCGGCTTCAGGAACCGCGAGACCGACAGACCGGCGCTGTGCTTGGCTCCCCCCGCCGTCGGCAGCACGTGGTTCGTGCCGGCCATGCCCTTGTCGGAGTAGGCGACCGTGCTCCACGGGCCGAGGAAGATCGAGCCGTAGTTGCGCAGATTCTCGTGGTACCAGTCGTCGTCGGCGGTGAGCAGTTCCAGGTGCTCGGGAGCCAGGTCGTCCATGAGGGCGACGGCCGTCTCGCGGTCCTTCGCCACGGTCACGACGCCGTAGTCGCGCCATGCGGCTCCTGCGATCTCGGCGGTCGCCAGGGTCTCCAGCTGCCGGTCGATCGCGGCGATCACGGCACGACCATGCTCCTCCGAAGTGGTGACGAGAGCGGCCGGCGAGTTCGGCCCGTGCTCTGCCTGACCGAGCAAGTCGGCCGCGACGAGCTCGGGGTCGGCCGTCTCGTCCGAGATCACGGCGACCTCGCTGGGCCCCGCGAGCAGGTCGATCGCGACGGTGCCGAACAGCTGCCGCTTGGCCTCGGCGACGAACGCATTGCCTGCCCCGACGAGCATGTCGACGGGCAGCTCACCGAGCAGCCCGTACGCCATCGCGGCGAGTGCCTGCACGCCGCCGATCACGAACACCCGGTCGACACCGGAGAGGTACGCGGCATAGACGACCGCATCGTTCGCTCCCCCGTCGGGCTGCGGCGGCGTGCAGGCGATCACCGTGGGGACGCCGGCCGCCTTCGCGACACCGACCGTCATGAATGCGCTCGCGGTGAGCGGGAAGCGTCCGGCCGGCAGATACGCGCCGACGCGGGCGACGGGGATGTACTTGGCACCGGTGACGATGCCGGGCACGAACTCGGTCTCGAAGTCGGTGAGGTGCTCCCGTGAGGCGCGCGCGAACGACTGTGTGCGCTCGGCGCCCAGCTCGATCGCGGCACGGAGATCGGGGGCGAGGCGGTCGCCGCTGGTCGCGATCTGCTCGGCGGTGAGCTCGATGTCGGCGCCCTGGTAGTTGTCGAGCTTTCGGGCGTAGTCGAGCACGGCGTCCATGCCGCGCTCGCGGATGTCGGCGAGCATCGTGGTGACCGTGTCGATCACGGCCGGATCCCTCTGGGCGGCCGGTGCGTCGATGAGCGGAGTCTTGAGGTGATGGAACGCGCCGTCGAAGCGGGCGAGCACTGCTGAGGAGTAACGCATGCAGGAAGGCTAGATCCGCCGCAGCCATCCGACAAGCCTGATGATACATACCTTTCCATCGGGTTTACCATTGGCTGTGACCATCACCCAGCTGACCGCTTTCCTGGCAGCCCTCGAACACGGCTCGTTCACCGCCGCGGCCGTGCACCTCGAGATGACGCAGGCGTCGGTCTCCGAGCTCGTCGCACGCCTGGAACGCGAGCTCGGCGTCGCCCTGTTCACACGCGGCAGCCGCCGACTCGTGCCCACCACGGCCGCGCTCGAACTGCGCCCGCACGCAACCCAGGCCGTCAGCGCGGTGCAGAACGGCATCGACACGATCCAGGCGCTGACCTCGCTCGATCGCGGCACCTGCACCTTCGGGGTGCTGCGCAACGCCGCGTACTACGCCCTCGCCGACCTGGCCGAGACCTTCCATCACCGCCACCCGAACGTGCGACTGCGCCTGGTGGGCATCAACTCCGCGCACGTCGCGCGCTCGATCGCGAACGGCGAGCTGGAGGCAGGACTGCTCGTGCTGCCGGTCGACGAAGACGGACTGGAGGTTCGCCCGCTGTTCCGCGACGAGGTGCTCTACGCCTCAGCCACGCGCGAACCGGGCGCCGGCTCCGTGACGATCGACGAGGTCGTCGAGGCGAAGCTCGTGCTCTATGACGCGTTCGCCGGCTGGGATGACCCGACCCGTCGGCAGCTGCTCGAACGCGCCCGCCTGCAGGGGCTCTCGATAGAGCCGGCCATCGAGGTCGAGCACGTCGAGACCGCGCTCGACCTGGTCGCCGCCGGCACGGCCGACACGATCGTTTCGCGCTCGATCGCCGAGGCCGAAGGCTTCCCCGCCGGCATCCGCACATTCCCGTTCGCCGAGCCGATGCACGACACGATCGCGCTCGTGCAACGCGAAGGGATGCTGCTGTCCCCGGCGACGCAGCGGCTCGCCGAACTGGCGGAACGGATGCTGCGCGAGCGGCTTCCCGAGCACCGTGGACGCACTCCGCTCGGCTGAACACCCCTCACGGTCAGGAGGACTTCACGCCGTTGGGAGGAGCTTGGCGTCCGGAGGCTCCTCCCGACGCCGAGTTCTCCTCCCACGACGCACGACGCACGACGCAAAGACGACGCGCCGCGCAGAGACTCAGCACGACGCAGAGACTCCGCACCACGCAGAGACTCAGTACAGCTCGGCCCGACGGTCCTCGAAGAGGTGGTTGTGCGGAGCCAGCGCCTTGTCCCGGGCGGCGGCGAGCGACAGCTGCGCGGTGGCACCCATCACGGCGCGGAAGGCGACGATCCATCCCTGCTCATCGATGATCGCGGTGCCGTCGGTCCAGTCGACGCCCCGCTCCGACCCCCAACGGTCGGCGATCACCACCGGGAGCCGTGACGATCGAGCGGCGGCCATCGCCTGGATGAGCTCGGGGGCGTGCTCCCCCTCCGGCCGCGACACGAGCGGCCAGTTCACGGGCAGCGCCAGGACGTCGGCCCCGGCGAGCGCGAGCTTCCGCGGCACTTCGGGGAACTCGTTGTCGTAGCAGAGCGCCACACCGAGCCGGCCGAAGGGAGCGTCGACCACGATGCCGGCCTCCGACCCGCGGTCGAAGACGAGGGTCTCGGTGCCCCACAGATGCGACTTGCGGTAGTCGGCCAGACGCGCGGTGCGCGTGAGCACGGCGGCGGTGTTGAAGAGCTCGTCGTTGGCCCGTTCCGCGTAGCCGACCACGACGACCGCATCGTCGGGGATGACCTCCTGCACAGCATCCCAACGATCATCGTCGGCGGCGATCGCCGCCTCCCACGCCTCATCCCGATCGGCGAACACGTAGCCGCTCGTGGCGAGCTCGGGCAGCACGATGAGCCGAGCCCGCCGCGCGGCGGCTGCCGCGACAGCATCCCGGATGCGGGCGAGGTTGCCGTCTACGTCGCCGAGCACGATCTCCGGCGAAAGGGCCATGGCCCTGATCTCGACGGCTGAGAGTGGAGCGGTAGACACGGTGGCAGTGGAGACGCCGGAGCGCGAGGAGCCATCGGCCCCTCGCGCTCCGTGGTTCTCAGTCATCCTCGGTGGCGGTCACCATCACTCCGAGCGGTGCGAGGTAGCCGTTGGGGTCGATCGTCCAGTCGGCCGCAGCGGCCGCCTCGACGACCTCCGGTGCCCACTCGAGGTAGACGCGGTCGTCACCGCCGTTGATCACGAGCACCGTGCCGGTGCCGCTCTCGTCGCCTTCGACGCAGGTGTACGAGCGCCAGGCGCCCTCCGGCACCGAGAAGGCGTCGCCGGGGCCGAGGTTCACGGTCGTCGTCGAGTCGTCGTTCAGCGTGACCTCCCAGCGACCGGTCTTGAACAGCAGCGCCTGCGTCTTGTCGTGACGGTGGCGCAGCACGCCCTGGCCGGGCTCGGCCTTCACCCACGCGAGGTTGAAGGAGTGGGGCTCGTGCACGTTCGGCGCCTGGCGGCGGTTCTCGCTCATGCCGTAGCCGATCGCAGTGGCGAGCTCGACGCGACCACCCTCGACCGCTGCACACAGCAGCGCGGCTGCGGAGTACTTGCGATCACCGGGCTGGATCACGCGCGAGCGCATGTCCTCGACCGTGAACGTCGTGAGCTCGTCGATGTAGTGCTGCTTCATCGGCGTGATCAGTGCGACGTCGTCGGGCAGCACGTCGCCCGCGACCGTGTCGATCAACTGGTTGTCGGCGGTGAGGTGCAGGCCGTAGGACTCCGCCTCGCGCAGCACCGACGGGCCCCAGATGATGCCACCGTTGTCGTCGCGACCGAGCACTGTGTAGAGGATGCCCTCGTCCGGTCCCTCGTTCGTGAACCCGCGGAAGATCCAGGTCGGGATGGTCACGATGTCGCCGTCGTGGCTGATGTACTCGCCCTGTTTGCCGTCCACACCCCAACGGAGGCGGAACTCGCCGCCGAGGTTGATGAACACCTCGGCCGTGAAGTGCAGGTGCAGGTTGTTCGAGATGCCGTTGGGCATGCCGGCCGCGCCCGTGTTGAACCCGTGGTTCTCCTCGAGGTTCACGTACTGGTTCGCGTTCTGGGAGACCCCGGCGCCGATGAAGGCGTAGTTCTCCTTGCGGTCGGACCCCGGCGTGCGGCAGTCGATGAACGCCGAGTTGCAGGGCACCCAATCGGTGCGGCGGATCGTCCGTCGATCGATCTCGTTCGCGTCGACGATGACGTCGCCCGCGTCGACGATGGCGTTGCTCATTTCTTTTTCTCCTTCAGAAAATCAGTAGATGTTGGCGAAAGCGACGGGCTCGTCGTCTCGCTGGCCTTGGATCTGGGCTCGAAGGGCGATGTCGTCCCACAGGCGAACCTCCTTGACGAGGGCACCGTTGTGGAACGTGAACTGCGAGATACCGAGCACGTCGACGGGCTTGCCGGTGAGGGGACCGTAGTTCGGGGCGCCGTTGTAGTCCCCGACGAATTTCCACACGACGGCGACGCGCAGGCCCGCGTACCGCACGTCGTAGTTGGTCTGGACGTCACGGATCTCGAACTGTCCGCCGGGGAACGACTCGAGAAAGCGCAACAGCGCCCGACGGTAGCCCTCCGGACGGATGACCAGGCGGTTGCCGACCGTCAGGAGCACGAGGTCGCGCTCGAAGAACTTCTCGACCTTCTGCAGGTCTCGGTCGTTCCACACGGTCTTGATCAGATCGATCACGGTCTCGACCTCGGAGCGGTACTCATCCGGGCGGACACCGGAGTCGCCCTTCGCGATCGGGTCGACGGGGGCGGGCTCGTTCCAAGAACCGGAGAAGCCGCGGAAGGTCTGCGCCCTGGCGACCTCGTCGAGATCCTCGCCCCGGGCGAGCGGGCCGGCGAGGGTGTCACGGACGACCCATTCCTCGACCATGCGGCCTCGGCGGTACAGGCAGTTGGCGATCGTACGGCTGAACTCCGAGGTCTGCAGGTGACCGGAGAGCACGAGGTGCGAGCTGAGGAACGCGTCGTCGCCGCGCTGCTCCCAGATGACGTCTTCGGCCTGGCCGGTGCGATCGGGGGTCGCCGAGATGCGCATGAGCGATCCCTCGATCACCTCATCGCGGTTCGAGGACGTACCGAGACCGCCATGCACGATCGAGTCGGGCTCGTAGTTCTCACGGATGTAGTGGATCGACCGATCGACCCAGATGAGGTCGGTGACTTCGCGGATGAAGTCGTCGGGGTCCTTGTACGGCAGATAGGCAACCGGGTCGAGAGACACGCTTTTCGCTCCTTCGAGATCAGAGTCTGCGGTTCATCCGTGATCGCAGGCCTCGTTTTCGTCAGTGTATGCGTATGCACAGCGAGGCGCAAGAGCCATCTCAGCGCACACGTGATCATCGCTGGACCGAACGCCGCGGGGCGCGCGGTCGCGAGCTCAGTGCGAGGGCGCGGCCGCCAGAGTGCGCCGCGGAACGAAGGCCGACCCGAAGCGGGTGCTCTCGCGCTCTGCCGTCGGATCCTCGATCCGACGCACGATGAGGCCGGCGGCGGCGCGTGCCATGCCGGCGATGTCGTAGCCGACGGTCGCGAGGTCGATCAGCGGCCAGGCCGCTTCAGGCAGATCGTCGAAGCCGATGATCGACAGATCATCCGGAACCCGCAGCCCCGCACGATGGGCGGCGTTGAGCGCGCCGTATGCGACCACGTCGTTGCCGCAGAACAGCAGCGTCGCGCGGGGGTCCGCCGCGAGGAGCTCGGCCGCAGCCGCCTCGCCCTCGGCGGCGTCGTAGGGCACCCGGCGCGTGTCGCCCTCGCTCAACGCGAGGCCGTTCGCGAGAAGGGCGTCGCGCAGGGCCGCCTCCCGACTCTGTGCCGTGCTGGTATTGCTCGGGCCGAGAACCGCTGCGACGCGTCGATGCCCGAGCTCCACCGCCCGCGCCACCGCCTCCCGATACCCGGGGACCGGGTCGACGACCGTGGCGTCGGCATCGACCATCGCGCCCGTGCGGTTGAAGTATACGAAGGGCAGGCCGCGGTCCCGCAGGCGCAGCGGCACCACCGAATCCACCGTGGTGGTCGCGAGGATCACGCCGTCGAGTCCGTTCGCGACGAGCCTCTCGACGACCGTGTCGTTGTCGGCGCTCTCGGTCTGCAGCATCAGCTGATAGCCGAGCTCCTCGAGCTCGCGGTGCACCGGGGCGATGATGTGCGAATAGAACTGGTTGTCGAGGTCGGTGAGCAGCAGGCCGATGCGCCGCGTGCGACCGGACGAGAGCGCCCGACCCGCCTCGCTCGGCACGTAGCCGAGCAGCTGAGCGGCCTCGCGCACGCGGAGCTTGGTGGCGTCGGAGACCCGCGAATCGTCGCGCAGCGCTCGCGACACCGTCGGCTGAGAGACGCCCGCCAACCGGGCCACATCACGACTCGTGACGACCATTCGACGCCTCCCCCTCGATTCCTGGGGATTCTACTGCCCTTGACGCCGGAATGCATACGCGGTCATAATCAGCACATACGTATGCAATGAAAGGACGGGCCATGCCCCTGCATCTGAAGACCGCGCCGACGAAGACGTTCGCGGACACCGCTCAGCAGGATGTCGCCGAGCGTGTTCGGACGATCATCGGCGACGTCCGCGAGAACGGCGACGTCGCCGTTCGGCGGTACGCGGAGCAGTTCGACAACTGGAGCCGCGACTCGTACCGCCTGTCCGAGGACGAGATCACCGAGATCATCGGCACCCTCCCCGAACAGGTCATCGCCGACATCGAGTTCGTGCAGTCGCAGGTGCGGCGCTTCGCCCAGGCACAGCGCGACTCGCTGGTCGACATCGAAGTCGAGACGCTGCCCGGTGTCTTCCTCGGGCAGAAGCACGTGCCTGTTCAGGCCGCCGGCGCCTACATCCCCGGCGGCAAGTACCCGCTCACGGCATCCGCGCACATGACGATCATCACCGCCAAGGTCGCCGGCGTCCCCCGTGTCGTCGCGTGCACCCCGCCGATCCGCGGCGAGATCCCCGCCGCCACCGTCGCCGCCATGAAGATGGCCGGCGCCGACGAGATCTACCTCCTCGGCGGCGTGCAGGCGGTCGCGGCGATGGCCGTCGGCACCGACTCGATCGAGCCCGTCAACATGATCGCCGGCCCTGGCAACGCCTATGTCGCCGAGGCCAAGCGTCAGCTGTTCGGCGAGGTGGGCATCGACCTGTTCGCCGGCCCCACCGAGATCCTGATCGTCGCCGACGAGCACGCCGACCCCTTCTTCACGGCGGTCGACCTTCTGTCGCAGGCCGAGCACGGACCCGACTCCCCCGCCGTGCTCGTGACGACGTCGCAGCAGCTCGCAGAGGAGGTCATCGACTGGATCGAGAAGATCCTCCCCGGCATGCCGACGCGTGACTACGCTGGTCCCGCCTGGCGCGACTGGGGCCAGGTGATTGTGGCCGACGACCTCGACGAGGCGTACCGCATCGCCGACGGCTTCGCCTTCGAGCACGTGCAGATCTTCACCGAGAACCCGCGCGAGGCGCTCACGAAGATGCACGACTACGGCGCGCTCTTCCTCGGCGAGAACACCTGCGTCTCTTACGGCGACAAGGTCATCGGCACCAACCACGTGCTGCCGACGCTCGGCGCCGCCCGCTACACGGGTGGGCTGTGGGTCGGCAAGTACCTGCGCACCGTGACCTACCAGGAGGTGCAGAACACCGCGTCGTCCGCCGAGCTCGGCGCTGTCTGCGGTCGCGCTGCGCGGGTCGAGCTGTTCGAGGGGCACGCACGCTCCGGTGATGCCCGCGCCTGGCGCCACGCCGGCACGGAGTTCGCCTGGATCGAGGAGAGCCACGCGGTCGGCGCGGAATCACGATGACCGACCTCACCGGCCGCAGTGCCGTGATCACCGGCGGCGGCAGCGGACTCGGGGCGGCCATCGCCCGGTCGCTGCACGCCGCCGGCGCCGAGGTCATCCTGGTCGGCCGCGACGAGCGCAAGCTCGCCGCGGTCGCGGCCGAGCTCGGGTCGAGGGCGCGCGGGCTGTCGTGCGATGTGTCGGATGCGGCCTCCGTCGAGGCCCTGCGCGAAGCGCTCGACGGCACCGACGTCTCGATCCTCGTGAACAACGCCGGTATCCCTGGCCCGGTCGCCGCGCTCACCGACATCGACGTGGACGACTGGGACGAGGTGTTCGACGTGAACGTGCGCGGCACCTTCCTGCTCTGCAAAGCGCTGCTGCCGGGAATGATCGCGCGCGGCGACGGCGACGTGATCAACGTCGCCTCGGTCTCGGGCAAGCGCCCGCTCGCGCACCGCACCCCGTACTGCGCGTCGAAGATGGCCGTGATCGGACTGACCTCGACGCTCGCGTTCGAGGTCGGCCCCGCCGGTGTCCGGGTGAACTCGCTCTCGCCTGGTCCGGTCGCAGGCCCCCGGATGGAACGGAACTTCCGCCTCGAGGCCGAACGCTCCGGCTCCAGCATCGACGACGCCGAGCAGGCCTTCGTCTCGCGCGCCGCGCTCGGACGCATGGTCACCGAGGCCGAGGTCGGCCAGGCCGTCGTCGCGATGCTCGGGATGCCCGGCATGTGCGGCGCTGACGTCGATCTCTCGGCCGGGATGGTGGCGTGATGGCCTCGCGCGATCGCGCCTCGCTGCGGGAGCGAGCGAACGAGGGCGAGAAGCTGATCGGCGCGCTGCTGCGGATGCCGTCGGAGGAGCTCGTCGAGATGCTCGCCGTCGCCGGGTTCGACTTCGTGCTGATCGACTGCGAGCACGGGCCGGCCGACATCGTCGCGCTGCGTCAGCACATCGCGGTCGCGGCCGTGCACGGGGTGCCGACGGTCGTCCGGGTCGGGGAGGGCGACCGTGGGCAGATCCTGCGGGTGCTCGACCAGGGTGCGGAGGGTGTTCTCACCCCGCACCTCGACACCCCCGAAGACGCGGAGGCCCTCGTCGACGCCTCGCTGTACCCGCCGGTCGGCAGTCGTGGCTTCGCGACCTACAGCCGTGCCGGGCGGTTCGGCCAGGTCGACCCCGCCGAGCACCGCGACTGGTGGCTCGAGAACACCTTGGTCCTCGGCATGATCGAGTCGCCGCGGGGCGTGTCGAACGTCGAGGAGATCGTCGCGACGCCACGACTCGACGGCATCATGGTGGGCCCCGCCGACCTCGCCGCGAGCTCGACCCCCGACGACCGGCCTGTTGCGGAGGCGATCTCCACGGTGCACGCGGCCCTCGCTGCCGCCGGCTCGCTGCGGATGGACATCGTCGGCACGAGAGCCGCGGCCGATGCCGCCTTCGCCACGGGCGCCGACCTCGTCGTCTACAACCTGGCTTCGTCACTGCTCGTGCACCTGACCGACCTGGCGTCGCCCGCACGCTGACCGCCGCTGCCCGCCCGCCCGCCGCGCCGGGTCAGGCGGAGTTCTCCTCGTCGGGAGGATGCCTGCGAAGCATCCGTCCTCCCGACGAGGAGTTCTCCGCCCCACGCGATGAGCACGGCGTCAGCGGGATCCAACTCCCGAGAGCTGCTGCCTCCACGACCGCAGCAGCTCTCCGAACGCCCGGGGACGCTCGAGCGGCAGCAGGTGACCGGCGTCGAGCGTGACCAGCCTCGCATCCGGCATCTGCGTCACGATCTCGGTGTGGAAGTGCGGCGGACAGATCACGTCGTCGAGGCCGGACACGACCAGCGTCGGCGTCGCCACCCCCGGCAGCGCACCGAGCAGATCGCGGCGACTGAGCTGCAGGTGCAGCTGCGAGCGCAGCAGGTCGGCGCCGGTGTCATCGCCCATCGCGAGCGTGCGCTCGATCAGGTCGGGGTGCTCGCGCACGGCATCATCGCCCAGAAGCGCCGGCAGGATGCTCGACTGCAGCTGACGAGCGTCCTCCCCTCCGTCGAGCCGCGCGATCCAATCTCGCCAGCCTTCACGCTGCGCGCCGGTGGGAGCCTTGGCATTGGTCGACACCAGGCACAGTCCGCCCAGACGCTCCGGCGCCGATACGGCGAGCGCCATCGCGACGATGGCCCCGAGCGAATGCCCGACCAGCACGAAACGCTCGGGCAAGACAGCGCTCAGCGCATCCACCTGCTCGTCGATGTCGCCACGATCGAGCAGGGGGCGGATGACGGGACCCAGCCCGGCATCCGCCCACAGATCGGGCGTGCAGTTCATGCCGGCGAGCAGCACCAGCGGCAGCATGTCAGCCCTTCACCGCCCCATCGCTGAGGCCTGCGACGAGGTATTTCTGTGCGATGAACGCGATGACGAACACCGGGATCGTGAGCAGCATGGACGCTGCTCCCGCCTGTTGCAGCATCGGCAGTGTCTGCCCCAGCTGCGTGGCGATGAACACCGGGACCGTCTTGGACGAGGTGTCGGTGAGCACGAGTGCGGTGAGGTACTCCTGGAACGCGAACAGGAAGACGAAGATGCCCGCGGTGAGGATGCCGGGACCCATCAGCGGGATCATGACCCGTCGCAGCATCCCGATCCTCGTGCAACCGTCGATCATGGCCGCCTCGTCGAGCTCTTTGGGAATCTCGGCGAAGAAGTTGCGCAGCAGCCAGATGGTGAACGGCTGATTGATCGCGACCAGGGCGATGGCCAGGGCGAACGTGGTGTCGTAGATACCCAGCGCACGGCTGATGTCGTACATGGGCAGCACCACGGCGAACCGCGGGAGCGCCCGGAAGATCAGCGCGACCACCAGCAGCAGCGCCGAGATGTAGCTCGGGAACCGCGAGAGCGCGTAGGCCGCCGGGATGCCGATGATCAGTGCGATCACGGTGGACACCACGGCGACGACCACCGTGTTCACCAGGTAGTCCGCGAAGTACGTGGTCTCCCACAGGTCCACGAACGCCTTCAAAGTCGGCTCGTAGTCCCACAGCACCGGCGGATTGGCGAACGCGACGTCGGTCGGCTTGGTGACCGAGAGAGTCATCCAGATGAACGGGCTCAGCATCACGATGCAGAGCACACCCAGCAGCAGACCCGTCACGACGGGAGGACGCGAGGGACCGCGACGACGACGTTTGGAAGAGCCGCCGGTCGTGATGGCCCTGGTCGAGAGATCGGGCGTCAGGAGACTCATCGTTCCGCCTTCGCTTCCTTGAAGATGCCCCGGATGAACGGGATCAGCATGACGAGGATCAGGAGGATCGTGAGCACGTTAATCGCGCTGCCCAGCCCCAGCTTCTCGGCTCCGTCTGCGAATGCGACGGAGTAGACGTAGAGCATGATCGACTCGTTCCCGATCGACTGCGCCTGAGGCGACAGCGGGATGAGGTTGTCGAACATCCTCAGCACGTCCATGATCGTGATCAGCGTCACGAACCCCAGCACACCGCGGATCGTCGGGATGATGACGTTGAGGTGCGTCTGGAAGGCGTTCGCGCCGTCGATCTTCGCCGCCTCCTTCAGCTCGGCAGGCACGCCCTGGAGTCCCGCGAGGATGATGAGCATCGCGAACGGGAGCATGTGCCAGACGGTGTTCGCGATGACGAGGATGGCGTTGGGCACCTGGTCGGTGAACCACAGCACCTGGGTGCCCCCGAAGAAGCCGATCAGCCGGTTCACGACGCCGCCGAAGTTGTCGTCGAACAGCCACGAGAACGCGACGGCGCCGACGAGGTTCGGCAAGACGTACGAGACCAGCATGATCCCGAGCACGAGTGGCCTCGATGTGGTGATGCGGTTGATGCCGGTGGCGATGATGTACCCGGCCACCAGCAGGATGATCGTGGTGATCACGGTGACGGTCACCGTGAACAGAACTGCCTTGTGGAAGCGCGTATCGGTGAGCGCATCCGCGAAGTTGGCCAACCCGACGAATGTGCCGGGACTGCCGTAACGGACCTGTTCGAAGCTCCACTGCACCGTGCGCACCAGCGGCAGCACCAGCAGTGCAGACATCACCAGCAGGCTCGGGGCGAAGAGCAACCAGAACTCACGGGCCTTCATGTGCGTCCTTCCTGGACGGACTGTGGCCTGAACGTCATGCTCAGGCCACAGTCATCGACTGGCGGGTGTGAATCAGCCGGCGACCTTCTCGCCCGCGGCCTGCATCTGCGCCAGCCCCTCGTCGACGGACACGTTGCCGTTGAGGATCTCGACCAGGATCGGACGGATCCCGGTCGTGATGTCGGCGAGCACCGGCGATACGATGGGCGGCTTGGCCGAGGCGAGCGAGTCGTTCGCGGCAGCTCCATAAGGCGAGTTCTTCTCGGTGACCATGCCCTCCCGTGCGGGGTAGGCGGCGGGGACCGAGGCCTTCGAGGCGTCTTCGCTCACGGCAGAGGCCATCATCACGAACAGCATCTCGTGGTCGAGCTTGGTGTTGAACGGGATCGACCAGCCGTCGATCGACAGGCGGTTGTACGAATACTCCGCATCGTCGGAGACCTTCGGCGCACCCGCGAACCCGAACGAGTCGGCGAGCTTGGAGTTGGCGGGCAGGGTCAGGTCGATCATTCGACCCGAGAACATGATCGACATCGCGGCGGTGCCGTTGAACATCTGCTGCTGCACCTTGGGCTGATCGAAGGTGGTCACCTGCGGGTCCATGTAGGGCTTGAGGGCGAGCATCGCCTCGACGGCCTGCTTCGCCTCGGGCGAATCGAGCGTCACGTCGCCGCCTTCGTCGACGAAGTCGCCGCCGACCGAGTTCATCGCGGCCTGGAAGCTGGTCGTGACGTCGTTCGTGGCGAGCCAGGGCAGGGCGATCGGGTAGTCCATGAGGCCGGCCGCCTTGATCGCGTCGGCCGCCGAGATCATCTCGTCGAAGGTGGTCGGCACCTCGAGCCCCAGGTCGTCGAAGATATCGGTGCGGTAGGCCATCACGAACATCTGCGCCTGCATCGGCAGGGCGTAGAGCTCGCCGTCGAAGGACATGCCCTCGCGCATCGACTCGCTGATCGCGTCGAGGCCGTAGTCGTCGGCGTACTTGTCGAAGAGGTCGTTCAGGGGAACGAGCTTCTCTTCCTGCGCGAGGCTCGGAATCACGAACCCGTAGGTCTCGACGATGTCGTAGGTGCCCGTCTCACCGGAGAGGGTGGCGGTGGTCTTGGTCACCTGCCCGCCGAAGTCGATCGGGTCGTGCTTCAGCTGCACGTCGTCAGTCGTGCAGCTCGACACCATGGTGTCGGTGAAGGGGTCGATGGCGGAGGAATTGTAGGCGAGGACGTTGACCGTGGTCTTGCCCTCAGGAGCGGTGTAGTCGCACGACACCGTTGTCGCGTTCTCGTTGTCGGTGCGGGTCCCGGCGCCGCAGCTGGAGAGGGCAACCATGCCCACAGCCACGAGGGCGAGTACCGGCAGTGTCCGATGCTTCATGTGTCCCATGACGCCGATGGTATACGTATGCAGTGGACTTAGGGAAGCCTATATTTTCAGAAAGACGCTGGACTGAATACGTATACTGCGGCTCCGCCGTATATCGGTGGCCTCACCGACCGGATGGTGCCTACAGCCCTTCCGCGATCTCCTTGATCGCGGCGAGGCGACGGTCCCACTCGCGTCCGATCGCATCGAGCGTCGCCGCCGTGGCGGAGAGCTCGGCGCCGACGACGCGGAAGCGCACCTCGCGCCCCACCCGCACGGGCTCGACGAGTCCGACCTCCTGCAGGACGGCGAGGTGTTTCGCGATCGCCTGGCGAGACACCGGAAGGCGCCCGGCGAGGGCGGATGCCGAGGCATCCCCCTCGCCGAGAGCCGTCAGGATGCTCCAGCGCGTCTCGTCCGCGAGCGCCGCGAACATGGGCATGAGCGTGGCTGTCGTCACGCTTCGCCCTCGACCAGGGCGACCATCTTGTCGAGCTCGAGGTCCCAGCCGGTGCGGTGCGACTCGAGGTTCCCGATCGGGTCCGAGGTGCGCTCGAATCCGCTCTCGACGACCGTGAGGCGGGTGCCGCCGTCGGCTTCCTCGAGCGTGAAGGTGAAGACGGTCGAGGTCGACTCGTCGACGGCGTCCGGCAGCTTCCCGAGGGCGTCGTCGTTGTTCCAGCGGTACGTGATGCGCCGCGGCTCGTCGTACTCTTCGACCCGCAGCGGGATCACGTCGTAGTCGGGGAAGCTCATCGTGCCGGTCGCACCGACACCGACGCCGTCGAGCACAGTGCGCCCGAACCAGCGGGAGACGTGCTCCGGCTCAGCCACCGCTCGCCACACCTTGTCGACGGACGCTGCGATCTGGATGCTCCGCCGCACCGAGAAGGTCTCCTCGTCGACGACGGATGCCTCGTTATGGGTCATGTTCACCATGATGGGTCCTTTCCTGGTTTCCCGCATGTTCCGCCGGCCGATCGACCAGCTGCAACTCCAGAGTTGCACACGGCCCAGGCTAGCGCAACCCCCGGGTTGCAGAAGAGGCTTCCGCCCGCCGTACCATCCGTCGGGAGATCTCACGGATGCAGGACGAAACGCCGGGCCGGCCCCCGACGCGCGTCCATCCACCCGACATCTGCATCGAGCGGATGCGGGTCGGCGGCTCAGTCCCGCGGCCGACGCTTCTCGAGGAAGCCGGCCAGCAGCACGGCCACGAGGGCCGCGACCGGGGCGACGAGAAGTCCCGCTCGCAGGCTCTCGTTCTCGGCGATGTACCCGACAAACGGCGGAGACAGCAGGAAGCCGAGACGCAGCAACCACGACACGATCGTGAGCCCGACGCCCGCCCGCAGACCCGGCAGCTCGTCGGCTGCATGCATGGCTGCGGGGATCAGCGTCGCGATGCCGAAGCCGACGGCCGCGAATCCGAGGATCGTGCCCGGCACGGTGGGGAAGGCGAGCGCGAGAGTCATACCGGCGGCGGCGATGATGCCGCCGATCCTGGCGACCCAGCGCTGCCCGAACCGGTCGGTGAGCGGGTCGCCGATGATCCGGCCGATGAACTGCGCGCCGACCAGGGCGATGAAGCCGAGCGGGGCGATCGCGGCCGCGGCGCCGAGGGACTCGGAGAGATACAGCGTCGCCCACGAGTTCCCGGCATCCTCGGCGACAGCGCCAGCCATCGCGATGAGGGTCAGGGCGATGATCGCGATCACGGTGCGCGGGGTCACGCCACGGCGCAGCGCTCCGGCGACTTCTCCCGGCTCGGCCGTCGTCTCGGCGTCGCCCTCAGCATCGACCTCGCGGTCGCGGCCGGGAAGGCAGAATCGCAGGGCGACGAGAGCGACCGTGGCGAAGACGGCGGTCGAGATACCCAGGTGCACGCCCAGCGGCAGCTGCAGCGCGATCGCGACGGCGGCCATCACCCCGCCCAGCACCGCGCCGATCGACCAGATCGCATGGAAGCCGTTGATGATCGAGCGTCCGTAGCGTCGTTGCACGCGGAGTCCGTGCGCGTTCTGCGCGACATCGGTGATGGCGTCGGAGGCCCCGCCGAGGAACAGCGCGACGGCGAACAACACGCCCGACGGCGCGAGCGCGGCCGACAGCAGCCCCAGGCTCGTGAGCACGGTGCCGATCACGGCGATGCGCGCCGAGCCGAACCGGCGGATCAGCACTGCCGCGAGGAGCCCGGCCGCGATCGCACCGGCGGGGAACGCGGCGATCGCGAAGCCGTAGCCGAGGTTGTCGAGCCCGAGCGCGGACTTGATCTCCGGATAGCGCGGAAGGATGTTCGCGAACAGGGCCCCGTTGGTCAGGAACAGGGCGGATACGGCGATGCGCGCGCGTCGGGATGCCTGGTCCGGCGCCGGTCGTCGAATCGATTCGATGGAAGCCATGCCTACGATCGTACGGTGCCGCGGGGGCTCTCGCCGACACGAGTCCTCCGGTCGGTTCGCCACGCCCTCGCCGGTGCCCTCGAACCGTTCAGCAGCCTTCCCTTAGCGACCGCCGTCACACCCCGCAACCCCGTTCCTCGCGTCCTCCGCCCGGCCTACGCTCGTGGCATGCCCGAACTCACCCACCCCACCGGCCGCGAAGAGGGGCTGCGCGCCATCCCGCGCGACGACGGGTCCGCCCCGCGTGCCCTCGTTCTCGGCGCCACCGGATACATCGGCGGACGACTGACGCCTCGGCTACTCAACGCCGGTTACCGCGTGCGCGTCCTGGCGCGGGATGCCGTGCGGGCGGCATCCTTCCCCTGGGGAGCCGACTGCGAGATCTTCGAGGGCTCGGCAGACGATGCGAATGCCGTCGCCTCAGCCATGGACGACGTCGACGTCGTGTACTACCTGATCCATTCGATGTCGGCGGGCAAGGGCTTCGAGGACAGCGACGAGCGCGCGGCGACGACGGTCGCCGAAGCCGCGGCCCGGGCCGGGGTGCAGCGCATCGTCTACCTCGGCGGCCTGCATCCCGACGATGTGAAGCTGTCGCCGCACCTGCGTTCGCGGGTGCACGTGGGGGAGATCTTCCTGCGGTCGGGGGTGCCGACGCTCGTGCTGCAGGCCGGCGTCGTGATCGGTTCGGGGTCGGCATCGTTCGAGATGATCCGCCACCTCACCGACGTGCTGCCGTACATGCCGGCGCCGAAGTGGGTGCGCAATCGCATCCAGCCGATCGCCGTACGCGACGTGCTGCACTACCTGCTCGGGGCGGCGCGGGTGGAACCAGACGTGAACAGGGCCGTCGACATCGGCGGTCCCGATGTGCTGCGCTACGGCCAGATGATGAACGGCTACGCGGTCGAGGCGGGTCTCCCGCAGCGCGCCATCGCCGCGCTCCCGGTGCTGACTCCCGGGCTCGCCTCGCACTGGGTGAACCTCGTGACTCCGGTGCCGCGGTCGATCGCCCGGCCGCTCGTCGCGTCGCTGCAGAACGAGTGCATCATGAAGGACCACGCGGTCGACGAGCTGATCCCCCGTCCCGAAGACGGCTTGACCCCCTACCGGAAGGCCGTCGATCTGGCCCTCGGGCGACTGGAAGCCGACACGATCGAGACCAGCTGGCAGGATGCGGAGGTCTCCGGCGCCCCCAGCGACCCACTGCCGAGTGACCCGGAGTGGGCCGGTCGCACCGTCTTCACCGATTCCCGTTCGGTCACGACGACCGCCTCGACCGCGGAGCTGTGGCGCGTGATCCTGGGCATCGGCGGCGAGAACGGGTGGTACTCCTCCCCCCTGCTGTGGGCGGTACGGGGTTTCATGGACCGGATCGTCGGCGGCGTGGGCCTCAGCCGCGGACGCCGCAGTCGCACCGCCGCGCGAGTGGGCGACGCGATCGACTTCTGGCGCGTCGAGGCGGTCGAGACGACGGATGCCGGATCCCTGCTGAGGCTCCGTGCCGAGATGAAGGTGCCGGGAGAGGCCTGGCTCGAACTGCGCGCCGTGCCCGACGAGGCCGGAGCGCGGTACGAGCAGAGGGCGGTCTTCTTCCCCCGCGGGCTCAGCGGACGCCTCTACTGGCTCGCAGTGCTGCCGTTCCACGGGCTGATCTTCGCGGGCATGGCGGCGCGCATCACGAGCGCCGCGGAACAGGCCGGCGGGGAGCAGGCCGAGGCGGAGCAGGCAGGCACGGCGACGTCAGGCGATCGCGCGGGATCAGGCCGATCCGACGCGAAACTGCCTGATCCCGCCTGACGGCCTGATCCCGCGCGGGCCGGTGCCGGCCACCTCGCGCTTCAGTCCGTGCGCGGCCGCTCCGGAGCATCCGTCGCATCGGGGTCCGTGGGCTCAGTGGCGCCGGCATCCAGCGCCGCGTCGACGACCGCATCGACCTCCGCCGGCGGGATGATGTCGATCGCCTCCGTCGCGGCCTCGTACACCTCGGCGAGCGAGTCGTCGACGGTCGACTCGTCGATCCAGTCGAGGTCGTCCTCGGAGTGGTCGTACTCCACCGGCACCAGCGCGAAGTCGTCGCCGTACTCCTCGAGGCCCGCCATGACGCTGTGCCGAACGGCCGCCTTGGCATAGCGCTCACGCAGGATCAACGGATCACGCCGCAGATCCTTCATGAAGGCGATCATCATGAACCCCATGATGATCGCGAAGGGCAGCGCGGCGATGATGGTCACGTTCTGCAGCGACTTCAGCCCGCTCCCTTCCTCGCCGGAGACGAGCAGCACCGCGGCGATGACTCCCACGAGCGATCCCCAGACGATCGTCACCCAGCGGGTCGGCTCCGGTCGCCCCTGCTGTGACAGGGTGCCCATGACGAGCGACGACGAGTCCGCGCCGGTGATGAAGAAGATCGAGATGAGCAGGATGAGCAGGATGCTGGTGATCAGCGGGAACGGCAGGTTCTCCAGCACACCGAAGAGCACCTCCTCCGGCGGATCCACCGTGAGGGCCGCTCCGTCCATCTGCTGCTGGATGGCGGTGGACCCGAAGATCGCGAACCAGACGAGGGAGATGGCCGAAGGGACGAGAATCACGACCGACACGAACTGACGCAGCGTGCGGCCGCGCGAGATCTTCGCGATGAACATTCCCACGAACGGCGACCACGAGATCCACCACGCCCAGTAGAAGATCGTCCAGCCCGACAGGAACGCCTGAGCCTCGTCACCCTGAGATGCCGAGCGCGCGATCATCTGCGGCAGATCGCCGACGAACTGCACCGCGACCGAGGGGATCACGTTGAGGATGAGCATCGTCGGTCCGACGAAGAACACGAAGAAGGCGAGCACGAGAGCCATGACCGCGTTGATGTTCGACAGAGCGCGGATGCCCTTGGAGACACCAGAGACCGCGGACGCGATGAAGCACGCGGTGAGAACAGCGATGACCGCGATCAACACGCCGTTTCCGAGCTCGCCGATGCCGCTGACGAGCTCGACGCCGTGCCCGATCTGCAGCGCACCCAGACCGAGCGAGGCCGCGGTGCCGAAGAGCGTGACGATGATGGCGAAGATGTCGATGGTGCGGCCGATCGGACCGGCGGTGCGGCCCTCGCCGAGGAGCGGCGCGAAGATCGAGGAGATCAGCGGCGCACGCCCGCGGCGGAAGGCGCCGTAGGCGATCGCCCCACCGACGAGCGCGTAGAAGGACCACGCCTGCGGGCCCCAGTGGTACAGCACCTGCGCCTGTGCCGTGTGCATGGCCTCGAGGGTGTTCGCCTCGACGGTTCCGGGCGGCGGGTTCTCGAAGAACGTCAGCGGTTCGGCGGCACCCCAGAAGACGAGCCCGATGCCCATTCCGGCGGCGAACAGCATCGAGATCCAGGAGAACATCGAGAACTGCGGTTCTTCGTCGTCGCGACCGAGGGGGATGCGGCCGTAGCGGCTGAAGCCGACGAACAGCATGAACACCAGGACGATCGTGGCGACGGTGGTGAAGAAGAAGCCGAAGTAGTCGACGACCCAGGCGAGCACTGCCGAGGTGGTGCCCGAGAGGTTGTCGCCGGCGAACACACCCCAGGCGATGAACGCGACGACGAGTGTGAGTGCGACACCGAACACGAGCGGGTCGGTGCGGTAGGTGCGACCGGTCTCTTCCACCGAGACACCGGGCACGAGTGCCGGATGCACGCTGCGCGGCGGCACCACGGCGATCTCTCGGACGATCTTGCGTGCGGCCTCGCCGGCCTTCGCAGGGAGGCGGTTCACGCCCGTGCCTGTGGCATCCGTGCGGGGGCGCGGAGGGTTCTTTCCTGCGGAGCGTGCGTCGGGCTTCTCGTCAGGGGTCTCCATGGCATCCCATCCTGTCATGTGAGGTGTCTGCGCGCAGGGGTGCGAGAACCCAGACGATCGTTGCGATCCGCGGCGAGTCGGGGCGCGATGCGCCTCACGGATGCCCGACGGTCTGGGTTTCTCGGGCGTGCCGCTTCGACCATGACCGCCCGCGCGCCCGCTTCAGGCCATCACTCGAGAACAGGCCGATTCCCGCGCCAAGTGCCTGATTCGGCGTGATGGCCTGACCTCACACACCCGAGCACGCAGACGGGAGCACCCCCGGGAAACGGGCGCGCCCCCGGAAGACGGGAGCCCGCCCGGATCAGGCCCTGGAGCATGCCCTGCCCGGAAGGCGGCTAGCGCAGGCGGCGGCCGACCCCGGCGAAGAGCGAGTGCAGCAGCGGGAGCACCGACACGCAGATCAGAGTGATGCCCAACGGCGGCACTGACGGGACGAGCAGCGCACCGCCGATGAGCAGCGCCGCGAAGAGCACTCCCGAGGCGATGCGCCGGGCGATGCCCTCGAGCCGGTCGAGACGACGCTCCAGGCGCGAGGTGTCGAACGAGACGGTGCCGTCGTCGATGCGGGTGATGATCTTGTCGATACGACCGGGCAGACGCCAGGTCGTGCTCATCGTGCCCATCGCCTGACTCGCGAACGCCTGCACGATGTTGCCGCTCTCGTCACGCAGCAGACGCCCGGCATAGGGCTCGGCGGCGTCCCACACGTTGAAGGCGGGGTCGAGGCCGCTGCACATGCCCGACGTCAGCGAGACGGCGCGGATCAGCAGCAGCATGTTCTCGGGCAACTGCAGCGGGAGCGTGCGCACCATGTCGCCGAACTCCTCGGCGAAGTCGCGGAACTCCCGCGGGTCGACCTTGCTCAGCTCGGCGAAACCCATGCCGCCGAAGCGAGCGAACAGAGCGGTCAAGGCGCGTTCGAGCTCACCGGTGTCGGCGGAGGGCAGCAGGACGCCGATCTCCTGTGCCGCGGCGACGAGGCCATGACTGTCACGGCCCGCGACTGCGATGAGCAGCGTGCGCAGGCCGTCGCGGAGGCTCGCAGGGATCTCGGCCATCATGCCGAAGTCGATGAAGGTGAGGCGGAAGTTCCGGCCCGACTCTCCTGCGCCCGAGGGGGCGGGAGTGACGAAGATGTTGCCCGGATGCGGGTCGGCGTGCACGAAGCTGTGCGTGAACACCTGGTCGAACATGACCTCGGCGAACACCGCTGCGACCTCGGACGGATCGATCCCGGCCGCGCGCAGGGCTTCGGTGTCGTTGATCTTGATCGCAGTGACGTCCGAAAGCGTGAGCACCCGGCGGGTCGAACGCTCCCAGACGATCTCGGGGGTGTCGACGCGGGGGTCGTCGGCGAAGTTCTCGCGGAACCTCTCGGCACTCGCGGCCTCGTGCAGGTAGTCGATCTCCTCGAGGCTGGTCGCGGCGAACTCCTCGACCAGCGCGGGCGCATCGACGCGGTCGGCGACGATACGCACGCGGGTCAGCCACCGCGCGACCCGGCGGAGGGCTGCGAGATCGACCGCCACGATCTCGTCGATGCCCGGTCGCTGCACTTTGACCACGACGTCTTCGAGCCCGGTATCGGCCGCATCGAGGGCCGAGAGCCTGGCGCGGTGCACCTGGCCGAGGGATGCCGCCGCGACCGGGGTGTCATCGAACCACGCGTAGGCACGCTCGAGCGGGATGCCCAGCTCTGCTTCGGCGAGCGCGCGGATCGCGGGCGTGGGCACGGGCGGAACCTCGTCCTGCAGCCCTTCGAGCTCCTTCGTGATCTCCGGTGGCAGCACGTCGAGGCGCGACGACATGAACTGTCCGACCTTGATCATGAGGCCGCCGAGCTCGACCGCGAGAACGTGGAAGCGACGCGCGAACGTCTGCATCCGCTGCCCGCGCGTGCGCTCCGCGATCCTGCTCATCCCGAAACGCGGGAGTACGAGCTCGAACCACCAGATCTTGAGGAATTCTCGCCCCGCGAACGACAGGATGCGGCGGTACCTGGCGCGGTGAACGCCCTGTGCCGCAGCATCCGTCATCGCGTGGCTCCTTCGCAGGTCCCCACCCGATGCCGCACTGCGCGGTCAGTCCTGCGCGAGGATCGAGTACAGCCTACGGCGGGCCTCGTCGAGGACCTCGATCGTCTGCTGCACCTGCTCGGGCGAACCGCTGCGACCGACCTGGGCGGCAGCGGCTGCGAGGTCGACGCCTGCCTTGGGCAGTGCGTTGAACCGGGCGCTGTCGCGATGGCCGTCCTTGCCGGACGACGACTCCCACGGAGCAGGAGTCTCGGAGCTCTCGTCGGCGATCGCGCGACCGGCCTCAGTGAGCGAGTAGGTCTTGCGGCCGTTCTGCTCCTCGGCCTCGATGAGTCCTTCATCGGCGAGCAGCTGCAGCGTCGGGTACACCGAGCCGGCGCTCGGCTTCCAGGTGCCGCCGCTGCGCTCGGCGATCTCGTTGATGATCTGGTAGCCGTGCATCGGCTTCTCGGCGAGGAGCGACAGCACTGCCGCGCGGACGTCGCCGCGGGCCATGCGGGAGCCTCCGGAGGGGCGGGACTCGAAGGACTTGCGGAGCTGGTCCATCGCCTCGAAGATCGCGGATGCCGGACCGCCGGGGCCCGTGCCGAAACCGGAGCCGCCGAAGAGTCCGCCGGGTCCGCCGTTGCTCCCGGGGCCGCCGTTGCCGCCGAACGGGTTGGAGGGGAATGCGTTGTTCATGATGACCTCCTGCTGCGGTGAACGATACTCAACGATATATCGTTCAGTCTGGAGGTTGGGTGGGAGTTTTCGATGCGTCAGCCCCGTCAGCCCCGTCAGCCCCGTCAGCGCGACGGCAGCGTCAGGATCTCCGCGCCATCCTCGGTGATCGCGATCGTGTGCTCGCTGTGGGCCGTGCGGCATCCGGTCGCGCTCCGCAGCGTCCAGCCATCGGCGTCTGTGCGGAGCTCGTCGGTGTCGGCCATCACCCACGGCTCGAGCGCGAGGAGGAGACCCGGCCGCAGCTTGTAGCCGCGGCCCGGACGCCCGTCGTTCGCGACGTGCGGATCCTGGTGCATGGTCGAGCCGATGCCGTGACCGCCGAACTCGAGGTTGATCGGGTATCCGGCCGCGCTCAGCACTGAGCCGATCGCGTGCGACAGATCACCGATGCGGGCGCCGGGGCGGGCTGCGGCGATGCCGGCCGCGAGCGCACGCTCGGTCGCGGCGATCATCGCGAGGTCGCCAGGCGCCGGGTTTCCGCCGACCACGAAACTGATCGCCGCGTCGGCCGAGATACCGCGCAGAGTGACGGCGAGATCGAGCGTGAGCAGGTCGCCATCGACGAGCCGGTAGCCGTGGGGCATGCCGTGCAGCACGGCGTCGTTCACTGCGGTGCAGACGTAGTGACCGAAGGGGCCGCGACCGAAGGAGGGCGCATAGTCGACGTAGCAGGACTCGGCTCCGGCTTCCTCGATCAGCTCCCGCGCCCAACGGTCGAGGTCCAGCAGGTTCACACCGACCGCAGCGCGGCTCTTCAAGGCATGCAGGATGTCGCCGACAAGGGCGCCGGCCGCTCGCGCACGGCCGAGTTCGTCGGCGTTCAAGATCTCGATCATGGGCTCTCCTCGTAGGATCCAATAACTATCCCGGTAATACTATCCCGGGATTAGTATGGGCATCATGATGGTTCGGATGCCGCTCACTCTCGCTGAGATCGAACGCGGCGAGCGCCTCGGAGCCCTGCTGCGACAGGCACGCGGCGAGCGGTCGATGCTGACCGTCGCGCTCGATGCCGGCATCTCCCCCGAAACCCTGCGGAAGATCGAGTCCGGTCGCGTGGCAACCCCCGCATTTTCGACGATCGCGGCGATCGCCGACGTGCTGCACATCTCGCTGGATGCCGTGTGGGCCGAAGTCGGCTCCCGCGCCGACGACACCCGCACCGACGACACCCGCGCACAGAGCATCGCCTCCTGAGCTCCGGGCGGGCGCGCCCGGCCCCGTCGCCTCCGGGCTGTGCTTCGGCAGACCCACCGGGCTGTTCCCCCACCCCGTCGCACTGCCTGATCCGTGCACACGCCCGGGCGCCGCGCAAGCCCGGTGACGCACACAGGAAGTCGTGTTTAGCTCGGGGAATTGTCGACTTGGGGGAGTGAGACGTTTGGCACAGAGCGATCGACCGGAGACCAATCCACCGGAGAGCAGCAAGAGCACGTCGGGGTCCATCCGAGTGAGCGTGATTGTCCCTGTGTTCGCACCAGGGCCGTCATTCGATGACCTCATCGCCTCTCTCGACAGACAGACTTTGGACCCCGCGTCGTTCGAGGTGCTCCTCTGCGACGACGGTTCCGGCGAGCCGACGGGTGCTCGTCTTGCCGACGTCGCCCGCGACCGGCCGAACGTGCGAGTGCTCTCGTTGGAGCGCTCCGGATGGCCGGGCATGCCGCGAAATCACGGGGTCGACGCCGCGCGGGGGACGTACGTGCAATTCGTCGACCAGGACGACTACCTGTTCGATGGAGCGCTCGAGAAGCTGTGTGACTACGCGGATCTGAACGGCTCCGACGCCATCGTCGGCAAAGAGGTCGGCATCGGCCGTCGCCTTCCGAGTCGGATCTTCAGCCACGACATCCCGCGTGCGATTCTCGGAACCGATCCGCTTCTCGAGATGCTCACGCCGCACAAGATGTTCCGCACGGCGTTCCTGCGTGCCAACGGTATCCGCTTCCCCGAAGGCCGAGTGCGGCTCGAGGACCACCTGTTCGTGATGCAGGCGTACTTCGCAGCTTCGACGATCTCGGTCCTCGCCAGCGAGCCCTGCTACGCGTGGGTCAAGCAGCCCGGCAGCGCGAGCTCTTCGCGCATCGATCCCGAGACCTACTTCCCACACCTGGAGACGGTGCTCGACGTGGTCGAGACGAACACCGAGCCGGGCAAGCTGCGCGACCGACTTCTGCGGCACTGGTTCCGCGGCAAGGTGCTGAAACGACTCGCCGGGCGTCAGATGGTCAGGTATCCCGACGACTATCGCGAACGCCTGCTCGACGTGGTCACGCCGCTGGTACAGAAGCACTTCGGGCCCGGCGTCGATGCAGGCCTCGGCTTCCCGCACCGGGTCCGCGCAGCGCTGCTGCGCGCAGACCGTCGCGACGACCTGTTGCGCCTCGCGGAGTTCGAAGCCGACATCACCTGTCGAGCCGTCGTCACGGCCGCGCGCTGGTCTCGCGGTGGAGGCCTGCACCTCACGCTCCGCATCACTCTCGCGCGAGACGGCAAGGACGCTTTCGTCTTCGAGTCATCGCTCCCCGCCCCGAAAGAGACGGAGCCCGCCGGCATCGACGCTTCGAGCGCGGGGGACTCTCGCACGAAGAGCCGCGGCCCCAAGAAGATCACGCGCTTGACCTCCTTGCCCGTGTCGACGATCGAGGGTCTGCCGGCAAACCTCCTGGTCGTCGACCGCGAGCTTCGCAACGACCGAGTCGAGGTCTTCCTCCGCGACGCGGCGACCGGCGCAGAACGCCGCCTCGGCGGTCGACGCCTGGCCAACCTCGATGCCACCCGAGTCTCGATCGATCCGCTGAAGGCGTTCGGACCGAACGACGAATCTCGCGGCGGCGCTCTCGCCGTGAAGGTCCGCCGTGCCGGTTGGACGTTCGAGGCCCCCCTCGAGGCCACTCCGGCTGTTCTCGCCAGCGCCGGACGCTCGCCGCTTCTGGCCGGTCGCACCTGCACCCTCGCGGTGACGGAAGGCGAGGCGGTAGAACTCCACCGCCAGTGGCCGGGCGGACGCGTGAAGGACTTCGCCGGTCGGAGCGTCCGGAAGTTCCGCGGCCTCCTCCGGCGAGGCTGACCTCGCCTCCCCGGCTCCCATCCACGCGTCGTCGGGCCGGAGCGGGGTCGTGAATCTTGCCACATCGAACGAATAACGATAGATTTCAGTTGTTCTTCGATGAAAGGCTGAGCCATGGGAAAAGCGACGATCGTCGTGCTGCGCATCGTGATCGCGGTGGCACTGCTCGGGTCACTGGCGGTGCAGGCATTGATCGTGCCGTTGCTGTGGCTGGACCTCGGCGAAGGTGAGCTGTGGGGCCGAATCCTCCTGGTGTCACTGGTCGTGCTGGGGGTCGGCACGCTCCAGGTGTTCGGCGTGTGCGTGTGGGGACTGCTGACGAAGGTGCGGCGCGACTCGATCTTCTCGGAGTCGTCCTTCCGGTACGTCAATGTGATCATCGGCGCGATCCTCGTCGCGGCGGCGCTCACCTGGGCCCTGGCCGCACTCCTCGCGCCGACCGACATCGCTCCCGGCGTCGTGGCTCTGATCGGTGGCGCCGGGGTGGTGCTCGCCGGGATGGCGCTGCTCGTCGTCGTGATGAAGGCGCTGTTGCGGCAGGCGATCGACCGCGAAGCCGAGGCGCGGTCGCTGCGCTCAGAGCTCGACAACGAGGTGATCTGATGCCCGTCGTAGTCGATATCGACGTGATGATGGCGCGGCGGAAGATGAGTGTCGGCGAGCTGGCAGACCGCATCGGCATCACTCCGACCAATCTCGCCGTGCTGAAGAACGGTCGCGCGAAGGCCGTGCGGTTCACGACGCTCGACGCACTGTGCGTGGCCCTCGAATGCCAACCCGGCGACCTGCTGCGATGGGAACCGGAGCCGGGCACCCCATCCGCCCACGCGGACTGACCTTCCTCTCACCGCAGCGCCGCCGAGGCGACCGCACGCATCGCGGATGTGACCACACCGAACGCTCCGGGCGATGAGAGCGCACACAGCACCTCCACCACGTGCTGCACCGCGTGCGTGTCACTCACTCCTCGCCCCCACTCCCCCTCCCAGTGCGACCGCAGCGTCCATTCCGAGAACCGACGAACGTCGTCTCGCCCTGGAGCGAGCACGCCCTCTCCGGCAGCAACCGCGTCAGCCACTTCGTCGACGGTGGCCGCGGACCGGTCGGCGACGGCGAGCAGGGCGAGGGTGGCTTTCCGAGACTGCCCGCTGAGATACGGGCCCGCCCGCCCGGCCTCTCGCACGACCTCGACGATCCGCTGGAATGCGCGAGCCTCTCCGACCGCCAACGACTGCCCCCGGTGCGTGACGACGACGCGTCCGCGCAGGCGGCGCACCGCCTTCGTCCGTCGCGCGAGCACCATGAGCGCATCCACGGGATCGGGCAGCCCATCCACCGCGGCATCCGGCCAGTCGAGGGCCTCGACGACTTCGGACACCACCGCACGGGGCAGCCACCCATCGGCCTGATCCTGCTCGACGCCGTCGGAGCCGATCCGCGCGACCAGCATCCGCAGGCTGGCCGTCGCCGACTCGATTGCCGCCGCCTCCGGAGGGGGCGCTGCGACGAGCCCCGTTTCTTCGAGGTGCGCGAGTAGCGCGAGTCTCCGCACCGGAGTCAGCGTCTCGGAAAGCGTCGCGATCGGCGAGGACGGCTGCAGGCCCTGGCCGATTTGCACCCCGACCGATGAGTCGAAGTGCGGCTGTACCAACCCGAATCGCTGCGCGAGCTCGAACTCGACATGCTCGGCGCGGAACGGCGGGCGCCGGACCTGCCACCCCACCGATCCCTCGTGCTCAGCCCGTCGCTCGCTCGGCACCGCTCGTCCGATGTCGACGACCGTGACCCTCGGATCGCCCATCATGGCTGTGAACGGGCCGCTGATAACCACGTCGACGACATCGGCGACACCGGGAATCGCGACCTGCTGCGCCTCTGACCTCCAGGGCGTGAGGTCGATGAGGGGCGACGAGTCGGCGCCGTCGTCGGACTCCGCCCATTCGAACTCAGACCATTCGGGCTCGAGCCCGAGGCTCAGCCGGTACGCCTCGATGACCCAATAGGAGGGCGCATCGCGCGGGACACCGATGACACGGGTGAACTCGGGACGATCGGCCACTGACATCTCGACATGAAGGGCCCGCGTGACGTGGACGTGCTCTGAGAGGTTCATCCGGGCAACGCTAGATCGCGGCTGACCCCGCCTTGTGCCCCGAGAACACGATCTGTCGAGAACTCATCGGAACCCGAGATCGTGCAGGGAAGCTCGCGCGAGCCCCCTGAGATCAGTCACCGCGAAGCGAAGGCCCTGCCGCACGAGAGGAGCATCCTCACCGCACCGCAGGGCCTGGCCTCCGCCGATCAGCGCAGCACGAACTCCACCGTCGTGACGTTGCCGGCCACGTCGTAGACGTGCAGCGTGTTGGCACCCTTGACGCCTCCGAACGCTCCCGGCTTCACGAAGTTGAGGTCTGACCAGGCGTTGTTCGTCAGGTCCTTCACCACGCCGTTGAGCTCGACCCGGTCGATCTTGCCCGCGTCGTTGAGCTTGTAGCTCACCTTGTCGTAGCCCGCCGCGTCGCCGACCGTGAAGGAGTCGCCCGTCTTGACGGTCACGGTGGGGGCTGTGGCATCGACGACCACATCGAAGGTCGAGGTCTTCGAGATGTTGCCCGCGGCATCCTGCGCGTTGTACCTGACCGTGTATGCCCCGTCGGGGAGCGTCACCGTCGCGACGTGCGAGCCGCTCGTGCCCGCGACGGGCGACTGCGTGCTCTTGACGAGCTTGCCGCCCTGGTAGATGTTTGCGACGATGCGCGCGAGGCCGACCTCGTCGGTCGCGTCGACCCGGATGTCGATGGTCTTAGACGGCCCGGCCGCGGTCGGGCTGACGAGAGTCACCTGCGGACGCGTGGTGTCCGGCACCTGACCTGCGACGAAGGCGACCGAGGTCTTCTCGGAGCGATTGCCGTACATGTCGACGGCGGTCACCTCGGCGATGTAGCGTGTGCCCTTCGTGAGGGTGATGAGCGGGGCATCGGCCTGTCGACCGTTGCGGATGGCGAGCGGGATCTCGAGGACGCTCGGACGCGGGGCGATCTGGAAGTCCGCGAGGACCTTCGCGCCGGCACGGATCGGCAGCGCCTCGACACCGGTAGCCGCATCGCGGACCCGCACGTCGTAGCCGTAGACTGACTCGTCATCGGTCGCGGCGGGGACGCGGAGCACGTCGGCTCCAGCGGCTGTCACGACATGTTCCGGCGCACCCTGCTGCACCGGGGCGACGTTGTCACGAGCGGCCGAGGTGTAATCGAAGTTCGCGCGCACCTCTTCGGGCGTGGCTCCGTCGAGGCGGACCGTCCAGGTCGGGCCAGCGAGCGTGCCCGCGCTGGCGAAGGGGTAACCGGACTGGTAGCCCCACGCACCGTTCGTGTAGGTGCGCTCGTCATCGGCCGCGAAGTTGATGCGGTCGACCTCGGTGCGGTCGGCGTAGACCTCGACGTACAGCGCCTGAGCGGTCGGAATCGTGAACTCGTCCCAGAGGGCGTTGCCGTAGATCTGGTACGCGTCGTGCGGGGTCTCGGTGTACGACATCGATCCGTCGTTGACCGCGGTGAACGCGCCCTGCCAGATCGAACGCTCGTCGTTCAGATTCAGGTGCGAGTGGCCCGAGAAGTAGACCGCCTGCGGGTAGCCGGAGAGGTCGGCGGTGAGAGCAGCGTTGGAGGCCTGGGCCCCGTCGTAGACCGTGTTGGCGGTGGGGCGGTGGCCGACGACGAAGAGCGGCTTGTTGAGGGCGTCGGGCTCCGCGGAGAGGGCGGCGAGGCGTCCCTGAAGCCAAGCGCGCTGCGCCCCCGAGTATCGCTCGGTGTCGATCACGAGGAACGTCTGGTCGTCGACCGTCTTCTCGTAGTAGCCGCCGGATGCGTTCGGGAACCACTCGCCGTAGTACTTGGCCATGTCGGCGTTGCCCACGTCGTGGTTGCCGTGCGACATCAGGATCGGGGTGTCGTCGAGGCCGAGGCGGTCGATGTTCTCGTCGAAGATCGTCTTCACGACCTGGTGGTCGGGCGCGGTGTTGTTGTTGTTGTCGTTGATCTGGTCGCCGTTGGAGATGATCAGGTCGGGGTCGGGGTTGATCGATGCGAGCGTGTCGAAGTGGCTCGCCCAGATGCCCCGGTTCTTCTCGGTGAGGGCCGACGTGTGCACGTCGCTCATCACGAAGAACGACAGCAGCGGCTCCTCGGCGGTCTTGATGATGTAGCCCTCGATCTCGGCTGGCGATGTGGCACCGCCCTTGATCGACACCGCGGCGAGGTTGGTCGTCTCGCCGATCACGAGCGGCTTCTTGTAGACCGGGCTTTTGGCGGTCGGCGTCGATCCGTCGAGGGTGTACCTGATCTCGGCGCCCTGCGGCCCGGTGAGTGCGACCGTGGTCGACTCGGTGAATCGTCCACCCTCCTGGCTGAACGTCGGAGCAGCCAACTCATCGGCGGCGTTCGCCGCTGCGAGGGGGAACGCGACGGCGGCGGCGACGGCCGCGAGCGTGCACACCCCTGCGATCTGTCTCTTCACTTGATCCTCTTCCACGTGTATATCTACGACGCGCGATTCGGC
Source organism: Microbacterium sp. MYb54 (assembly GCF_002979515.1). Classification (GTDB taxonomy): domain Bacteria; phylum Actinomycetota; class Actinomycetes; order Actinomycetales; family Microbacteriaceae; genus Microbacterium. The sequence goes on from NZ_PCPA01000015.1 coordinate 68,954, forward strand.
GCCCGAAAGCGACGTTAGGGAGCGAGTGGAGACGCGGAAGGGCGGGAGCAGGAACGTTAGGTAAACAACTTTGACCTAGGGGCGCAGAAGACTCGAGGGAGAAGTAAATACAAGATCACGGAGCGCCTGCGGCGTGCCCACCCGAGGACAACTTCGATCCTGGACAACCGTGGCGCCGTGATGCCGTGGGTGCCGTGGTGCCGTAGTGCCGTAGTGCCGCGGCTGCCTCGCACCCACTTGCGTCACGGCCGTCAGCGTCAGCGTCAGGCGGCAATATCGAAGCGCGCTCGGCCGCCGAGCCGCGGGGTCTGTGCGGGGTCGACGTATCGGGGTGGGATGAACCAGACCCGCGCCGCCGCACCCCCGCTCCCGCTCCCGCTCCCGCTCCCGCTCCCGCTCCCGCTCCCGCTCCCGCTCCCGGCAGCATCGATGCGGATCTCCCACCCGTTGTCATGGATGCGGTGATGGCATGTCTCGCACAGCAGCACCCCATTGGAGAGATCGGTCGGTCCGTGATCGCGTTTCCACCATCGGATGTGATGCGCCTTCGTCATTTCCGGAGGCAATCCGCACATCGCACATCCCCCGTCACGCTCCACCAGCGCCAACCGTTGGGCTCGGGTGAACAACCGTCTCTCCCGCCCCCAATCGAGAATCTCACTATCCCCACCGAGAACACACGGAATCACGCCACCCCCAGCTGCCATCCTCCGCGCGGCTCCGACACTCACCGGCTGATCGACACCGTCCACAGTCGCCGACCCGGTGCCGGCCTCCAGATCGTCGAGGTTCATCCGTACGATCACGGTCGCGCCCGCCACCGGAACCCGCCGCTCGCACCCGAGAACATGCGCGCAGAACACAGCGAGGGCATCAGCCTGAATCATCGGCACCGTCCGCCGATCCGCATCCGGAGCACCCGCGTCAGGAGCATCCTTCCGCGCAGCGAACGCCGCCGTCACGAACCCCCGGATCGCCGTCACGACCGGTGCCGCGGTCTCGACATCGAGCACAGCATTCAGATGCACCATCCCATCCCGCTCGAACAACGACAGTGCGCGCTTGTTGCGGCGGTCTTCCTCCTGAGGCTCCAGACCATCAGGATCGAGCCACGCCTCCACCCTGACCACGAGCTTGCGCACGTCATCGAGCGCCAATCCTGCCGCCTTCTGCACCAGCATCCGCTCCCCTTCGGCGATGCGCTCCACCCCGGCGGCGACGCGGCAGCGATCCAGCACCGCGATGATCAGCGCCGCGCCCTGCGCGCTCAGCGCCCCCGAACCGAGCGCCTCGCGGACAAGCGGGTACCTCGCCGGCAATGGCGATCCGATCAGATCGGTGCGCGGCGCCGTCGCCTCGCCCACCTTGACGAGGCGAGAGGCATCTCCCGTCGACACACCCGTTGTCGCGGCGATCAGCTTGGCCGGAGTGCGGAAGCCCTGCTGCTTCGCCAGACTCTCCGCTCCCAGCTCGGGTCGTGACTCATGCGAGATGCCCGCGGCCACATCGACATGCACCGCATCAAGTCGCCGCTGGACCATACCTATCGCGTCGTTTACCGTGATGAGCTGCGCGCGGGAGAGGTCACCGGAATCGACGGCCCCCGACCAAGCCGCGTCAAGGCGAGCCATCGCCTCGTGCAAACCGGTCAATGTCGACATGCTTCATTTTATCCCGCATACACGCCAGATTCGTAGCTTTGCACGAATCGCATGCCGGAATTCCGCACAGATCAAGCGATCGCGGCCATCCGAAGGACTGCACAAGAAGCGCTTATATAGAACTTATCCACGAGTTTCGGGAATGCGCCCCGCAAGCAGCTCCTGCAACCGCCCGGCCTCACCGTCCGGCATCGCGTACCCGTGCTCTGCGGCCGGATACTCGCCACCGCGAACTTCGGCCGCATACGCCTCGACGCCGGCGATCGCGGCGCTGCGCAGATCGGCGTAGCGCTTGACGAACTTGGCTGAACCGCCGTCGTAGAGGCCGAGCAGATCGTGGAAGACGAGCACCTGTCCATCGGCATCCGCTCCGGCTCCGATGCCAATCACGGGTATGTCGAGCAGCGGCACGAGCGCGGCGGTGACCTCGGACGGCACCGCTTCGACCACGAGCATCGAGCATCCGGCAGCCTGCAGCGCGAGGGCGTCGTCGATCACGGCGAGCGCCGCGTCGGCGGTGCGTCCCTGCGCACGGTAGCCGCCGAGCGCTGTGGCCGTCTGCGGGGTGAGTCCGACGTGCCCGACGACCGGGATTCCGGCCCGCACGAGCGCCCGCGCACGGTCGACGGTCGTGCCGCCGCGCTCGATCTTCACGAGGTCGCAGCCGGCCTCTTTGATGAAGCGTTGAGCCGTGGTGATGGCGAGCTCGTCGGAGGCCTCATAGGAGCCGAACGGCAGGTCGCCGACGAGCAGTGGAGCGGTCAGTCCGCGCCGCACAGCCTTCGTCAGCATGAGCATCTCGTCGATCGTGACGGGAACTGTGCTGTCGTAGCCGAGCACGGTCATCGCGGCCGAGTCGCCCACGAGCACGACATCGACGCCGGCGGTCTCGACGATCTGCGCGCTGGGGTGGTCGTAGGCGGTGACCATGACGATCGGTTCGCGAGCCCCCTTCTTCGCGGTCAGAGCAGCGAGCGTGACGCGCTTGCGGGGAGCGGCGTGGGCGCTCATGCGCTGGCCTCCGTCAGCAGACGGTCGACGGCGTCGTCGACCTGGATGATCGTGTTGCTGCGGTCGACATGCACGACGACCGGTTCGTAGCTCGCGAGGTCTTCGCGTGAGTAGTCGGCATAGGAGATGACGATGACGGTGTCGCCCGTGTGCACGAGGCGAGCGGCCGCGCCGTTGACCTGGACGACACCGGATCCGCGCTCGGCCACCAGGGTGTAGGTCTCGAACCGGGCGCCGTTGTCCACGTCGACGACATGCACCTGCTCGTGCGGGAGGATGTCGGCGGCTTCCAGCAGGTCGGGGTCGATCGTGATCGATCCGACGTAATTCAGGTCGCTGGCAGTGATGGTCGCTCGGTGGATCTTCGACTTCAGCATGGTGCGTCGCATCAGACGTCGCCCTTCGGGTCGTGGGGATTCGCGTCCGGGACAGATGCGTCTGGGACAGATGCGTCTGCGACAGATGCATCTGTGACGGAGAAGACGTGGTTGTCGATCAGCCGGGCAGCCCCGACGTGCGCGGCGACCGCGAGCAGAGCGTCGGCTTCGATGCGGGTGACGGGTTGCAGCGTCTCGGCATCTCGGAGTTCGAGATACTCGGGGCCGATTCCGGCGTCGTCGAGCACACTGCGTGCGGCCGACAGGATGCTGTCGGCCTCGCGCTCCCCCGCGTCGAACACCACGGCCGCCGCCTCGAGGGCGCGGTTCAGGGCGGTCGCCCGCGCGCGGGCCTCCAGGTCGAGGTACACATTGCGTGAGCTCATGGCGAGCCCGTCGGCCTCGCGCACGATCGGGCACGCGACGATCCGCACGTCGAGGTCGAGGTCGCGCACGACGCGGCGGACCACCAGCACCTGCTGCGCATCCTTCTGTCCGAAGTACGCCGCATCCGGTCGGACGATCCCGAACAGTTTCGTGACGACCGTGGCGACGCCGTCGAAGTGGTGCGCTCCGCGGCTGGCGCCGTCGAGCACGTCGGTGAGGCCGTCGACGTGGATGTTCGTCGCGAACCCGTCGGGATAGATCTCCGCCGCGGCGGGGGCGAACAGAATGTCCACGGCCTCGGCTTCGGCGAGCGCGGCGTCGCGGTCCTCATCGCGCGGGTAGGCGCTGAGGTCTTCGTTCGCGCCGAACTGGGTCGGGTTCACGAAGAGCGAGACGACGACGAGATCGGATGCCGCGCGCGCGGCACGCATGAGCGAGAGGTGGCCGTCGTGGAACGCGCCCATCGTGGGGACGAGGCCGATCGTCTTGTTCGCACCCCTGGCTTCGCGGATCGCTGCTCTGACCTCGGGGATCGTGCGGAGGATCCTCATGCGGGCGACTCCTCGGTTGCAGTATCGGGGCGGGCAATAGCGGGGTGGGTGGCGATCGTGCGGGTGGCTTCGGCGAGAGCGTCGAACAGGTCATGGAGTGCGACCTCTCCGGCAGCTGCCCGCTGACGCGCGACGGTCGCCTCATCCCCCCGGGCGATGGGTCCGGTCAGAACAGCGGCGGCACCGCTCGTCGCCCAGTTCTCGACGGTCTGACGGACGAGCGGGGCCAGGAGCGCCCGCGCTTCGTCGTGGGGAATGCCCGCAGCCGAGGCCAGCCTCTCGCCCGCGTCGAGCATGGTGAGGACGAAGTTCGAGGCGAAGGATGCGGCCGCGTGATAGGTCGCGCGGTGTGCGTCGTCGACCTCGAAAGCGCGAGCACCGAGGGCTGCGGCGAGCTGTTCCGCGACCTCGCGGGCTTCGGGCGTGCGGCCGGCGATCGCGGCGCCGATGCCGTTGAACGCCTCGGCCGCCTCCGTGCCGGTGAAGGTCTGCAGCGGATGGAGGCTGAAGTCCACGTCGGCGAGCGGGGTGGCGCCGGAGACATGCCCGAGGAAGCGCGCGTGGGATCGGGCTTCGTGGGCGACCTCCGCGATCGCGGCATCCGGGACGCAGAGCAGCACGACGTCTGCATCAGGGATCTGCTCGTCGCGCCCGGACGGGCCGAGAACCTCGAGCTCCGCCGCGCGCAGTGCCCGCGCGAGTACACGTCCGAGACGGCCGGCGCCGACGATGGCGATGGTCGTTCCTGGTGTGAGCGAAGGAGAGGTCTGCATGTCGATTCCCCGAGCCGGAAGAGGCGGTTCGGATGGCAGAAGTATCCGCCCGTCGCGGCGTCCGCTCCAAATCGCAGAGCAGAGTGCAAACCTCATCGGGACTTTTAGTTGTGATTATGCACTTACAAGACCAGGAGCTTTTGTCAATTCGCTCTCGCGCATCGAGTGACCTAGAGAACCGAGTCCAGCAGCCCGGGGAAGAGCGCGTCGAGGTCGTCGCGCCGCAGCGTCAGCATCCGACGGCGCCCGTTCGGCTCGTTGCGGATGACGCCGGCTTCGCGCAGCACCTTCATGAAGTGCGACTTGGTCGACTTCGGCAGGTTCGGGTCGGTGGCGTGGCAGGCGGCCATGTCGAGGGGGCCATCGGCGAGCTGGCGCGTGATCGCGAGGCGCTCGGGGTCGCTGAGCGCGAAGAGCACGTCTGTGAGCTCGATCTCGGAGCGCTCCGGGTGCGGAAGGTCGCCAGGCATAGTTCGAGAATAGTTGAACAATCGACGGATGGCGAGTACGCTCCGATAGTTCGATGATTCTCGAACCTTACGAGGAGACCCCGTGACCACGACCGAGCCGATCGTCGCCGTCCCGCTGCCGACGACCGCCCCGCGGGCGCGCACCCGGTTCGGGTTCGTCCTGGCGATCGTCGCGCAGATCCTGATGATGGTCGGGGCGAGTGCACCATCGCCGTTCTACCCGGTGCTCGCACAGGAGATCGGCTTCGACGCGATCGTCATCAGCGCGGTGTTCGCGGTCTACGCGGTGGCACTGCTGCTCACCCTCCTCACCGCCGGGTCGCTGTCGGACCATATCGGCCGTCGCCCCGTCGTGATCGCGGGATTCCTGCTGCTCGCCGGAAGCATGTTCCTGTTCTGGCATGCGGATGCCGTCGCGATGCTGTTCCTCGCCCGGATTCTGCAGGGCGTCGCGAGCGGTCTGCTCATCTCGGCGCTGTCGGCGACGGTGCTCGACTTCGCGCCGGGCGGACGCGCGGGGGTCGCAGCACTGTGGAACGCGCTGAGCCCGGGGATCGGGCTGGCGCTCGGGGCGCTCGTGTCCGGCGTGATGCTCGACGTCAGCGGCGAGGCTCTGCTCGATGTGTTCGCACCACTGAGCTCGGCCTACATCGTGCTCGCAGCCCTCTTCTTCCTCGTTCCGGAGACTGCACCCCGCAAGCCCGGCGTCTGGGAATCCCTGAGCTTCCGCCTGTCGATCCCGTCCGCGATTCGGGCCGACTTCTGGCGCGGCGCTCCGGCCGTGATCGCGGGGTGGGCGACGGGCGGGCTGTTCCTGTCTCTCGGCGCGAACATCGTGCGGGGCGAGCTCGGTGGAGAAGCGCACGTCTGGCAGGGTCTCGGCGTCGTGCTACTCGCCGGGGTCGGGGCCATCACGGCTTTCGCCCTCCGGAAGATCGCGGCGCGCTCGATGGTGCTGTTCGGCACGTCGGCGCTGGCGTTCGGAACCCTGCTGTCGCTCATCGCACTCGGCCTCGGCTCGCTGCCGTTCTACCTCGTCGCCGCCGCGGTGACCGGCATGGGATTCGGGACCGCGTTCTCGGGAGTGGTCGCATCGTTGGCACCGCGGATCCCGGCGACGCAGCGGGCCGACACCTTCGCCGTGATCTACCTGCTGGCGTACCTGGCGTTCGGGGTTCCGGCCGTCATCGCGGGCGCGCTGGTCGGGGTCGTCGGCCTCGAAGCGGTGTGCGTCGGCTACGGAATCGTCGTGATCGCCCTGGCAGGGATCGCGTTCGGGTTGCGTATGCGCCGAGCGGCATAGAAGCGCGGATGCGCCTCAGCGCACCACCAGCTGCGGGGTGATCAGCGCATGTGCGGAGCCCGACTCGAGAGTGCGCGGCGCGACGATCTCACCCGTCGGGCCCATCAGGAGCTCGAGGATCGCCGTCGCCACGTCCTCCGGGCGCTGCTCGACGCTCGAGAAGCCCAGCGCCTCCGCGGTCGGGGTGTTGTCGAAGCCGATCACCGGTAGCGAGAGCCCCGCGGCGGCGACCGCCAGCAGCGCGCCGACGGCGAGCGAGTCGCTCGCACACACCAGGGCAGCCGGCACCGGTCCCGCGGCGAGCGCTGCGTCCATGCAGGTGCGGGCGAACGGAACACCCTCCTCCGCCGTCAGCCGCATACCCTGCGCGCCTGCCGCGGCCATCGCCTCGAGCCAGCCGCGTTCACGATCGTCCCCGGTTCCGGAACCGCCCGGCCAACCGAGGAACGCCACGTTGCTGCCGCGGATCAGTGCGTGCTCGGTCGCGGCTCGCGTTCCGGCCGCACCGTCGACGTCGACCCAGAGGTGCCGCGGGTCGGCGATGTCGTCTTCGCCCCAGGGCCGGCCGAACGAGATGAAGGGCAAACCGTCGTCGTCGAGGCTGCGTACGCGGGGATCGTCGCGCGACGTGCCGGTGATGATGGCCGCGTCGATCTCCGACCCTTCCCAGAGCTCCGACAGCCGCTGGATCTCCTCCTCGCGTGTGCGGGCCGCATAGACGAGCATCCGCATTCCGCGCTCACTCGCGCGCTCCGTGATCGCATGCACGAAGCGGTCGAGGACGACTCCCGAGATGCCGCCGACGTAGGGATCGAGCCGGATGCCGATGGTCGAGCTACGTCGCAGTCGCAGACGTCGTGCGGCCGCATGGCGGCGATAGCCGAGCTCGTGGATCGCCGTGATCACGCGCTCTCTGGTCGCCGGGCGGACGATGTCCGGGGTGTTGAGCACGTTCGATACCGTCTGTCGCGAGACGCCGGCGCGCTCGGCGACGTCTTCGACGGTGGGCGCCTTCGCCATCGAACCTCCTCGCTCTGGGCCGGGGTTGACACTTCCCGCGACTCCCGCTTAGCCTATTCCACGCAGAGTTTGATCGTTCAAATTTCTGCGACGATCCCGCACGGTCCTCCCCGAGACCGTCGCCCGCAGTGACTCATCAAAGGAGAGAGACCATGACACGGCACACCACTCGCGCAGTCTTCGGCACCGGAGCGGTGCTGCTCACCGGCGCCCTCGTGCTCACCGGCTGCGGATCCGGTTTCGCCGGAGACGACCAGAAGGCGGATGCCGAGGGGCTCACCTCCTCCGACGATGCGCTCACAGTGCTCATCGGCTCCTCCGGAGACGCCGAGACCGCAGCAGTGCAGTCGGCCGTCGACGCGTGGTCGGCCGAATCCGGCACGAAGGTGAAGCTCCAGACCGCCAGCAACCTCGACCAGGAACTCTCGCAGGGCTTCGCCGCCGGCGACCCGGCAGATCTGTTCTACCTCTCCACCGATCAGGCATCCGGCTACGCGGCCAACGGCTCGCTCAAGGCCTATGGCGACGAGCTCTCCAACAAGGACGACTTCTACCCCTCACTCGTGGAGAACTTCACCGTCGACGGTACGTTCTACTGCGCGCCGAAGGACTTCTCCACGCTCTCCCTCATCATCAACACGCAGATGTGGACCGACGCCGGACTCACCGACGCCGACCTCCCGAAGACGTGGGACGACCTCGCCGCCGTCGCGCAGAAGCTCACGACGGCCGACCACGTCGGTCTCGCCTTCGGTGCCGAGTACCAGCGCGTCGGGGTGTTCATGGCGCAGGCCGGTGGCGGTCTCGTCAGCGACGGCAAGGCCATCGCCGACGACCCCGCCAACGTCGAAGCGCTCGACTACGTCAAGTCGCACCTCGCCGACGGCACGTTCGCCTTCGCCAAGGATGTCGGGGCCGGCTGGGGCGGAGAGGCTCTCGGCAAGCAGTCCGCCGCGATGGTCATCGAGGGCAACTGGATCACCGGCGCGCTGTCGAACGACTACAGCAGCCTCGAGTACACGGTCGCTGAGCTCCCCGAGGGTGCGGGCGGCAAGGGCACGCTGCAGTTCACCAACTGCTGGGGCATGGCCGCCGACAGCCCGAACCAGCAGGCAGCTCTCGACCTCGTGGAGTACCTGACGAGCGCCGACAGCCAGCTCGCGTTCTCGAAGGCCTTCGGCCCGATGCCCTCGATCAAGTCGGCCGCTGATGACTGGACCTCGGCGAACCCGGAACTCGAGCCGTTCCTCGCCGGCGCGGAGTACGCGCAGTTCCCGCCGAACCAGGCCGGAACCGCCGATGTCATCGCCGACTTCAACTCGCAGCTGGAGTCGCTGAAGACCGCCGACCCGAAGACGATCCTCGACTCCGTCCAGTCGAACCTCGAAGCGGTCGTCAAGTAACCATGACGGTCAAGGCAACGCCTCGCCGCGGTGGGGCCTCCGGGCTCCGCCGCGGCGAGGCGGCAGCCGGGTGGCTGTTCACCGCGCCGGTGATCGTGATCCTCGGTGTCTTCCTCCTGATCCCCGTGATCATGGCGCTCTGGGTGAGCGTCTCGGACTGGGCCGGCCGCGGCAGCCCCCTCTCCGGATCGGTGTCGTTCGTCGGCGCCGACAACTTCGCAGCCGTGCTCACCGACGGCGGTCTCGCGACGAAGGACTTCGGCACGTCGCTACGCAACAACGCCTGGTACGTCGCACTCGTGGTCCCGCTGCAGACCGCACTCGCACTGTTCCTCGCGATCCTCGTGAACCGTGCGATGCTCCGCGGTCGCGGCTTCTTCCGCACCGCCTACTACTTCCCCTCGGTGACCAGCACGGTCGCGATCACCGTGCTGTGGATGTTCCTCTTCACCTCGAGCGGTGCCGTGAACGACGTGCTCTCCTGGTTCGGAATCAACGGTCCCAACTGGTTCAACGATCCGCGCGGCATCTTCCATCTGGCACTCGGCACGGTCGGCCTCGATGCCGGTCCGGCAGCCCTCACCCAGGGCGGCACCCTCGGAGTGTCGTGGTGGGAGTGGCTCGCCGGCCCCTCTGTCGCGATGAGCGCCTACATCCTGATGGCCATCTTCACGACCTCCGGCACCTTCATGCTCATCTTCCTCGCCGGTCTCCAGAACCTCGGCGCCGACGTCGATGAAGCGGCCATGATGGACGGCGCGAACGGGTGGCAGCGGTTCTGGCGCATCACGCTCCCGCAACTGCGTCCGACCCTGTTCACCGTGCTCACCCTCGGCCTCATCGGCTGCTGGCAGGTGTTCGACCAGATCTACACGGGTACCCGAGGAGCGCCGAGCAAGACCACGCTCACCCCGGCCTACCTGTCGTACCAGACCGCATTCCAGAACCAGGAGTGGGGACAGGGAGCGGCGATCGCGTTCATCCTGTTCGTCATCATCGTGATCTTCACGCTGTTGCAGCGCTGGGTGCTGCGTGAGCGCCCCGTGTCGAAGCGCCGCATCCGCGCCTACGAGTCCTCGTCGAAGGGAGCATCGTCATGAGATGGCTCTCCTCCAAGCAGCTCACCTGGCAGATCGCGCTCTACGCGCTGCTGATCATCCTCGCGATCATCTACATCTATCCGTTCCTGATCCAGGTCGCGACGAGCTTCAAGACCGATGAGGATGCCGCGTCCAGCGGCATCACCCTCATCCCGGACGTATGGACTTTCGCGGCCTACGAGCGGCTGTTCCGCAACTCCGACTTCCCGTCGTGGTTCGTGAACAGTGCGATCGTGACGATCTTCGTCACCGCAGGGCGGGTGTTCTTCAACTCGCTCGCCGGATATGCGCTCGCCCGGCTCCGCTTCCGTGGGCGCGGTGTCGTCTTCGCGGCACTGGTCGCGGTGATGTCGGTGCCGACCGTTGTGCTGCTGATCCCCAAGTTCCTCGTGATCAACCAGCTCGGCATCTTCAACTCCTATGCCGGGATGATCCTGCCGCTGCTCGTCGATGCGGCCGGGGTGTTCATCATGAAGAACTTCTTCGAGTCGATCCCCGAGTCGGTCGAAGAGCAGGCGCGCATCGACGGCGCCGGCACCTTCCGACTGTTCTGGTCTGTGGTGCTGCCGATGGCGACGCCGGCGCTCGTGACGATCGTGATCCTGTCGTTCCAGGGCTCTTGGAACGAGCTCAGCCACTTCATCGTGTCGACCAACGACCCCGCCCTGACCACCCTGACCAAGGGCGTCGCGTCGCTGGCCAGCGGTGGACTCAGCCAGGGCACCCAGTATCCGCTCAAGCTGGCGGCCGCGCTCATCATGACGATCCCCGTCGCCGTGATGTTCTTCGTCTTCCAGCGCCGCATCATGAACTCCACAGAAGGAGCCGTCAAGGAATGACCGCCACCCCGCCCCTCCAGCCACTGCTGGACGACGCCGTGATCATGCTCGAGGCGCCGACCCAGGCATGGTCCGACGACGTCGGCCGCATGGGCACCGCCTCGATCCACGGCATCTACCACGGTGATGTCCGGCACGTCCGGACCATCGAGATCTCGGTCGACGGCACTGCTTTCGAGTCGATCGGCTGTTCCTCGCCCGTGCCGCAGCAGACCGTTCTGACGGACGTGCTCCGGGGGCTCGACGACGAATCCGCCGATCCGAAGGTGCGGCTGGATCGCCATCGACGGGTCGCCGCCGGATCCTTCTCGGAGCGGATCACGATCGCCTCCCACCTCGACACCGCGATCGCGGCGGGCATCACCGTGCGCGTCGTCCCGGACTTCGCGCCGATGCAGCAGGTCAAGGCCGGGCTCGCCGCCGAAGCGACCTGGAGCTGGGACGGATCGGTCTGCCGTGCGGGAGATGCTTCTTTCGCCCTCACGGCGCCCCAGGCCGACGTGGCGCGTGACGGCGATGCTCTGGTGCTGCGGTGGGACGTGTTGGTTCCGCCACGGGGATCCGTCGCCGTGGGGTGGCTGCTCGACCTCGAAGATCCGACCCTCGTCGTCGCGCCCGCCCTGCCCTCGCTCGCTCCGCAGCCGGCCGTCCCCGCCGATTCCCGAGCAGCGCGCTGGATGGACCAGGCCACGGCCGACCTCGCCGCGCTCCGCCTCGCGCTCCCCGCGCATCCGGATGACGCGTTCTACGCCGCGGGCGCTCCCTGGTTCTTCACGCTCTTCGGCCGGGACTCGCTCTGGGCCGCGCGGCTCGCGCTGACCCTCGACCCCGACATGGCCGCATCCACCCTGCGCGTGCTGGCCCGGCTCCAGGGCACCACGCACGATGCGTCGACAGCCGAGGCTCCGGGCAAGATCGCGCACGAGCTGCGCAGCGGCACCCTCTCGGTTCCCAACGAAGGCGTGCACCTGCCGCCGCTGTACTACGGCACCGTGGATGCGACCCCGCTCTGGATCTGCCTGCTCGCCGACGCCCATGCCGCGGGGATGCCGGAGCGCGAGGTGCGGGCACTGCTCCCGGCGCTGCGGGCGGCTCTGACCTGGATGACGGTGCACGGCGACGCATCCGGCAGCGGCTTCATCGACTATGCGGACGAGTCGGGGCACGGTCTCGCGAACCAGGGTTGGAAGGACTCCGGCGACTCGATCCAGTGGCGTGACGGGCGGCTGGCCGAGGGTCCGATCGCACTGAGCGAGGTGCAGGGGTATGCGTACGAGGCGGCCGTCCGCGGCGCAGACCTGCTCGACACGTTCGGCGAATCCGGTGCCGCGGAGCTTCGGACGTGGGCCGCAGATCTGCGCGAACGCTTCCGCGCGGCGTACTGGGTCACAACGCCCGAGGGGCACTACCCCGCGATCGCCCTCGACGCGCGCGGCGCCCCGGTCGACACCCTCACCAGCAACATCGGACACCTCATCGGCACCGGCATCCTCGACCGCGAGGAAGAGCGGGCCTGCGCCGCGCTCCTCGTCGCGCCGAGCATGTCGAGCGGCTACGGCATCCGCACGATGTCGACCGGAGCCGCCGGCTACTGGCCGCTGAGCTACCACGGCGGCAGCGTGTGGGCGCATGACACCGCCATCGCCGTGCACGGCATGATGCGTGCCGGGCTCGACGCCGAGGCGCGGATGGTCGCCGGGCAGCTGCTCGACCTCGCGGAGGGCTTCGACTATCGCGTGCCCGAGCTGCATTCCGGAGATGCTCTGGTACCCGGCGGCGCACCCCTCCCGTATCCCGCAGCCTGCCGTCCGCAGGCGTGGTCGGCAGCGGCGGCCGTCGTGGTCGCGCACGCGTTGGAGTGAGCCGGTCGATCAGATGAGCCGGTCGATCGGCTGAGTGCCGGGTGGCCTCAGCCGATCGCCGTACCGTCCTTCCAGACGGTCCGCACGAGCGGAACGCCGGGACGATAGGCGAGGTGGATCCGGGTCGGTGCCTCCAGCAGCACGAGGTCGGCCCTGGCGCCGGGCGTGATCACGCCGACGTCTTCGCGGCGCAGCGCCTTCGCGCCGCCCGCGGTCGCCGCCCAGACGGCTTCGGCCGGGGTCATCCCCATGTCGCGCACTGCCACGGCGATGCAGAACGGCATCGATGAGGTGAAGCTCGACCCCGGGTTCGTGTCGCAGGCCAGAGCCACGGTCACTCCCGCGTCGATCAGGCGGCGCGCGTTCGGATACGGCTGGCGCGTCGAGAATTCGACGCCCGGCAGCAGGGTCAGCACGGTGTCGGAGCCGGCGAGCGCGTCGACGTCGGCATCCGTCAGATAGGTGCCGTGGTCGATGGAGGCCGCACCGAGCTCGACGGCCAGACGCACACCCTCTCCCGGTCCGAGCTGGCTGGCGTGCACGCGGGGTGCGAGTCCGCGGGCGATGCCAGCTTCGAGCACCCGCCGTGACTGCGGCACGGTGAAGGCTCCGGTCTCGCAGAAGACGTCGATCCACTTCGAGTGCGGGGCACACGCGTCGAGCATGGGTCCGGTGACCAGGTCGACGTACTCGTCCGGACGGTCGGCGTACTCCGCGGGCACGACATGCGCTCCGAGGAAGGTCACCTCTGGGGTTACCTCGGCGGCCAGGCGCACCAGGCGCTCCTCATCGACGACACTCAGCCCGTAGCCGCTCTTGATCTCGACGGTCGTCGTGCCCTGGGCGAGCATCTCGTCGAGGAAGCCCCGCAGCCGTGCGCGCAGCTCGTCATCGGTCGCGGCGCGGGTGGCGGCGACGGTCGAGCGGATGCCACCGGCGGCGTACTTCTGCCCCGCCATGCGCGCCTCGAACTCGACGGCGCGGTCACCCCCGAAGACGAGGTGGCTGTGACTGTCGACGAACCCGGGGATCACCGCGCGTCCGGCGGCATCCACGACCTCGTCGGCGGCGGGAGCGTCTGCGGCTGGCCCGACCCATGCGATCCGCTCGCCGTCGATCAGCACGGCCGCGTCGGTCAGGGTTCCGGTGCGGTCGCCGTCGACATCGCCGCCGGTAGCGACGTTGGTGGTCAGTTCCGCGATGTTCGTGATGAGCGTGCGCATCCGCATCCTTCCGAGGGACCGACGTCGCCAGGCGGATCGCCCGACGACGCCGGTTCGAGTGTGTCAGAGCTTGTCGACGTCAGAGCTTGTCGACGCCAGAGCTTCTCGGCGTCAGAGCTTCTCGACGTCAGAGCATCGGCACCTTGAGCCCGCGCTCTCGGGCGACCTCGCGGGCGTGCTCGTAGCCGGCGTCGACGTGGCGCATCACTCCGGTGCCGGGGTCGTTCGTCAGCACGCGCTCGAGCTTCTCGGCCGCGAGCGCGCTACCGTCGGCGACACTGACCTGGCCGGCGTGGATGGAGCGGCCGATGCCGACGCCACCGCCGTGGTGCAGCGACACCCAGGAAGCGCCGGATGCCGTATTGAGCAGAGCGTTCAACAGCGGCCAGTCGGCGATCGCGTCGGAGCCGTCCTTCATCGCCTCGGTCTCGCGGTAGGGCGATGCCACGGAGCCGGAGTCGAGGTGGTCGCGGCCGATCACGATCGGGGCCGACAGCTCGCCCGAGGCGACCATCTCGTTGAACTTGAGCCCGGCGAGGTGCCGCTCCTTGTACCCGAGCCAGCAGATGCGAGCGGGCAGACCCTCAAAGTGCACCTTGTCGGCGGCCTTCTCAAGCCAGCGGTGCAGGGCTGCGTCTTCGGGGAAGAGCTCGGCGATCGCCCGGTCGGTCTTGTAGATGTCTTCGGGGTCTCCGGAGAGGGCCGCCCAGCGGAACGGTCCGCGTCCTTCCTCGAACTGCGGGCGGATGTAGGCCGGCACGAATCCGGGGAACTCGAACGCCCGGTCGAAGCCGCCCAGCTTCGCCTCGGCACGGATCGAGTTGCCGTAGTCGAACACCGCGGCTCCCCCATCCTGAAACGCCACCATGGCCTCGACGTGCGCAGCCATCGACTCGCGCGAGCGGCGGGTGAACTCCTCGGGATCGCGCGCGGCTTCGGCTTTCCAGTCCGCGACGGTGATGCCGACCGGAAGGTAGGCGAGCGGGTCGTGGGCGCTGGTCTGATCGGTCACGATGTCGATCGGCACACCGCGACGCAGCAGCTCGGGGAACACCTCGGCCGCATTGCCGACGACACCGACCGAGAGAGCCTCTCCGGCTTCCTTGGCGGCGACCACGCGGGCGATGGCCGCATCGAGATCGGTCGAGTACTCGTCGAGGTAGCCGTGCTCCACCCGGCGGGCGAGTCGCGACTCATCCACGTCGACGATCAGCACCGCCCCGTCGTTCATGGTCACGGCGAGCGGCTGGGCGCCGCCCATCCCGCCGGCACCGCCCGTGAGAGTCAGCGTTCCGCGGAGCGAGTCGCGACCGAGCGAGCGGGCGACGGCGGCGAAGGTCTCATACGTGCCCTGCAGGATCCCCTGCGTGCCGATGTAGATCCATGACCCGGCGGTCATCTGCCCGTACATGATGAGCCCGAGCTCTTCGAGCTTGCGGAACTCGGGCCACGTCGCCCAGTCGCCGACCAGGTTCGAGTTGGCGATGAGTACGCGCGGTGCCCACTCGTGGGTGCGGAAGACTCCGACCGGCTTGCCCGACTGCACCAGCAGCGTCTCATCCGGCTCGAGCTCGTCGAGGGTGCGCACGATCGCGTCGTACGCCTCCCAGCTGCGGGCGGCCTTGCCGGTGCCGCCGTAGACCACCAGGTCTTCCGGGTGCTCGGCGACCTCGGGATCGAGGTTGTTCATCAGCATGCGCTTGGCTGCCTCGGCGCCCCAGCTCTTCGCGGTGCGCTGGTTGCCGCGTGCAGCGCGGACGACGCGGGGCCCGGACACCGGAGCATCGGATGCGCTGGTCGCGGGAGCGGTGGTGCCGGATGCGGTGGTGTCGGATGCGGTGGACTCAGCCATGAGTGTGCTCCTTTGCGATGCGGGCGACGTCGCCCGACTGGACGAGGGCCGTGACAGCTTCCATCTCCGGGGAGAGGAAGCGGTCGGGGCCGGGGCCTTCGGCAACCGTGCGGACCAGGTCGCGCACGGCCCCGGTCGCGGGTCCCGCCTGCAGCGGAGCGCGCAGGTCGAGAGCGCGGGCGCCGGTGAGGATCTCGATCGCGAGCACACGGCCGAGGCCGTCGATCGCGCGACGCAGCTTGCGGGCGGCCGCCCATCCCATCGACACGTGGTCTTCCTGCATGGCGGAGGACGGGATCGAGTCGACGGATGCCGGCACCGCGAGGCGCTTGAGCTCGGAGACGATTCCGGCGGCCGCGTACTGCGCGATCATGAGGCCGGAGTCGACGCCGACCTCATCGGCGAGGAACGGCGGGAGGCCGTGGCTGCGGGCGGGGTCCAGGGCGCGGTCCGTGCGGCGCTCGGAGACCGAGGCGACGTCAGCGACCGAGATCGCGAGGAAGTCGAGGACAGCAGCGACCGGAGCGCCGTGGAAGTTGCCGTTCGACTCGATGCGCCCGTCGGGAGTGATGACCGGGTTGTCGATGACACTGGCGAGCTCGCGGCCGGCGATCATGGCCGCATGGGCGAGGGTGTCGCGTGCGGCGCCGTGCACCTGGGGCGAGCAGCGCAGCGAATAGGCGTCCTGCACGCGGCCGTCGTCCGGTCCCTTGTGGCTGGCGACCATGGGGGAGTCGCCGAGGAAGGCGCGCAGGTTGGCGGCGGACTCGGCCTGACCCATCTGGGCACGGAGCGCCATCAGGTCGGCGGCGAACACGGCGTCGGTGCCCAGCTGCGACTCGACCGACATGGCCGCAGCGATGTCGGCGGTGAGCAGGAGCGTCTCGAGGTCGTGGAGCGCGAGCACCAGCATGCCCAGCATGCCGTCGGTGCCGTTGATGAGGGCGAGGCCCTCCTTCTCGACGAGGGTGAGCGGCTCGATGCCCGCGGCGGCGAGAGCCTCAGCTGCGGGCACCAGAGCGCCGGATGCATCGCGGACGTCGCCTTCGCCCATCGCGGCCAGGGCGATGTGCGCGAGAGGGGCGAGATCGCCCGAGCAGCCGAGCGAGCCGTACTCGCGAACCACGGGCGTGATGCCTTCGTTGAGCAATGCCGCATAGGTCTCGACGACGACCGGGCGCACGCCGGTGCGTCCGGAGGCCAGCGTCTGCAGGCGCAGGAGCTGCAGACCGCGGACGACCTCGCGCTCGACCTCGGTACCGGTGCCCGCGGCGTGCGAGCGGATCAGGCTGGCCTGCAGCTGGAGTCGCCGGTCGGGGGCGATGAACGTGGTCGCGAGGGCGCCGAACCCGGTGGAGACGCCGTAGTGCGGGTTCGGGTCTGCCGCGAGGCCGTCGATCACGCGTCGGGTGTCGGCGACGCGAACGAGCGCGTCGGCATCGATCTGGACGGGAGCGTCGTGGCGGACGACGGCGACGACATCGGCGGGAGACAGCGGAGCCGCTCCGACCAGCACGGGGGCAAGTTCGGTCATGGTTCGATTCCACACCCGACGTGTCGTGGGGGACACCCGTTCGTGCGATGCTGTGTCTGTGATCCCAGACAAGCCCGAGGCGATGCAGGTTGGCACCTCCAAGGCTCCTGCCGCTCAAGCGCCTGCCACGCAGGTGCCGGCCACTCAGGTGCCGGCCACACAGGCGCCTGCCACGCAGGTGCCGGCTGCGGAGAACACGCTGCACATCCTGAGCTATCTCGCCGGGCGGCCTACTCCGGTGGCGGCGTCGGCGATCGCGCGCGAGCTCGAGCTGCCACGGTCGACGGTCTATCACCTGCTCACCACGATGGCTGCGCATGGATTCGTGCTGCACCTGAGGGAAGAGCGCCGCTGGGGCCTCGGAACCTCGGCTTTCGAACTCGCCGGCGGGTACACGCGTCAACAACCCCTGGCGCGAAGAGGTCGGCCGCTGGTCGCTGCACTATCGGACAGGCTGGGCGAAAGCGCGCACCTCGCCGTGATGAGCGGTGGGGATGTGTTGTACATCGTCGAAGAACGTGCACCTCGACGGCCCGCGCTGGTCACTGACGTCGGCGTCCGGCTGCCAGCGCACCTCACTGCATCGGGCCGCGCGATGCTCGCTGCCCTTCCCCGCGAGCAGGTGCGGGCGCTCTATCCCGATGTGTCGGCGTTCCCCGATCGCACGGGCCTCGGCCCCCGGACCCCGCGCGAGCTGCGGGAGTTGCTGCGTGAGGTGCGGTCGCGTGGTTATGCCACCGAGAACAGCGAGATCGCGGATGGACTGCGAAGCGTGGGCGCGGCCGTCCTCGACCACACCGGGTGGCCGGTCGCTGCCGTGGCCGTGACCTGGGCCGACGAGAGTCTCGATGAGCGTGAGCTCGCGGACGCCGTGATCGACACCGCGGCGGTGTTGGAGTCCCGGATGAAGCGGTGAGCATGGGTCTTGGCGAAGGCGTGTGCCTTGGCGAGGCGCGGACCCTGGCGAAAGCGTAGGCGCTGGCACCGGCCCTGGCCCTGGCCCTGGCCAAACATGGGCCTTAACGAAGAAGAACCGCCCTGGTCGGGGCGGCTCTTCTTCTTGTTTCGGGCACTCTTCGTGTGAACGCAAAATGGCCACCCAACGATGGGTGGCCATTTTGACTAAAAGGAGTCCGGCGGTGTCCTACTCTCCCACAGGGTCCCC
>NZ_PCPA01000016.1 GCF_002979515.1 Microbacterium sp. MYb54
AGGGGGAGGGGGGTGTCACATGCGCTGCGGGGCATACGCGCCGATCGTAGAATGAGCGTGGGCGGATCCGCCCGTCATCCCAGGGAGTGATCGTGGCCCTCATCGTGCAGAAGTACGGCGGCTCGTCTGTCGCCGACGCAGAGAGCATCAAGCGCGTCGCCAAGCGCGTCGTCGACACGCGTCGTGCGGGCCACGACGTGGTCGTCGCCGTGAGCGCGATGGGCGACACCACCGACGAGCTGCTCGACCTCGCGAACGAGGTCGCGCCGATTCCCGCCCCGCGTGAACTCGACATGCTCCTCTCCAGCGGAGAGCGCATCTCGATGGCGCTGCTGGCCATGGCGATCCACTCGATGGGCTTCGAAGCGCGCTCGTTCACGGGTAGCCAGGCAGGCATGATCACCGACTCGCAGCACGGTGCCGCGCGCATCGTCGACGTCACTCCGGTGCGTCTGCGCGAAGCTCTCGACGAGGGAGCGATCGTGATCGTCGCCGGCTTCCAGGGCTTCAACCGCGACACTCGTGACATCACCACGCTCGGTCGTGGCGGTTCCGACACCACGGCTGTCGCCCTCGCCGCAGCCCTCGACGCCGACGTGTGCGAGATCTACAGCGACGTCGACGGCATCTTCACCGCCGATCCGCGGGTGATCCCGAAGGCGCAGAAGCTCGACCACGTCTCCAGCGAGGAGATGCTCGAGCTCGCAGCCAACGGCGCCAAGGTGCTCTACATCCGCGCCGTCGAGTACGCACGCCGTCACGGCGTCCTCATTCACGCTCGGTCGACCTTCTCGTCGGCCGAGGGCACATACGTTCTGGGCGAGGGTATGAAGAACCCTCGCGAAGCCGAGGGAGCAGTCATGGAAGAACCGATCGTCGCCGGGGTCGCCACCGACTTCAGCCAGGCCAAGATCACGGTCGCGGGTGTGCCCGACGTGCCGGGCAAGGCCGCGGAGATCTTCAAGATCGTCGCCAAGTCGGGTGCGAACGTCGACATGATCGTGCAGAACGTCTCGGCCACCGGTCGCACCGACATCTCCTTCACCGTGCCCAAGGCGGATGCTGCGGCAGCGCTCAAGGCCCTCGCCGGAGAGCAGACCGAGGTCGGATTCCAGAACCTGATCCACGACGACCAGATCGGCAAGCTGTCGGTCGTCGGTGCGGGCATGCGCACGCACTCGGGCGTCTCCGCCACGCTCTTCGAGGCGCTTTCGGCCGGCGGCATCAACATCGAGATGATCTCGACCTCCGAGATCCGTATCTCGGTGGTGCTGCGCGACACCGACCTGACCGAGGCCGCACGCACCGTGCACACCGCTTACGGCCTCGACGGCGACGCCGAGGCCACGATCCACGCCGGCACCGGCCGCTGAGCCGCACGCTCGTCCCGCCGGCTGTCCCGCGCCGCATCAGGCGGTCACGCCGGATCAGGCCATCACGCACAGCATCCGCCTGATGCCGCGTGATGGCCTGTTCTCACGCCCGAACGCCACCGCCGACGCCGCGGATGCCGGTGGCCCGTGCCCTCATCGGAGCGCGGTAGACTCGCCGAAACCCTGACACCGGCGCCAGGCGCAGCCTCAGCATCCCGACGCCGCGCCTGAAGCCTCGTACGCAGTACCGCACGACGCCAAGGAACATCATGACCCGCATCTCCGAATCAGGACTCTCCGTCGCCATCGTCGGCGCCACCGGCCAGGTGGGCACCGTGATGCGCGAGATTCTCGCCGAGCGGTCGTTCCCGATCCGCGACCTGCGACTGTTCTCCTCCGCACGTTCGGCTGGCACCGCGATCGAGTACGGCGGCGCGACGGTCATCGTCGAAGACGTCGAGACGGCGGATGCCGCGGGCATCGACATCGCCCTGTTCTCGGCCGGCGCCACAGCCAGCCGCGCGTACGCTCCGCGCTTCGCCGCGGCAGGTGCCGTGGTCGTCGACAACTCCAGCGCCTGGCGGATGGACCCCGAGGTGCCGCTCGTGGTCAGCGAGGTCAACCCGCACGCGATCGACGAGCGCCCCAAGGGCATCATCGCGAACCCGAACTGCACCACGATGGCTGCGATGCCCGTGCTGAAGGCTCTGCACGCCGAGGCCGACCTCGAGCGTCTGATCGTGTCGACCTATCAGGCCGTCTCCGGCTCGGGTCTCGCCGGTGCGCAGGAGCTCCTCGGCCAGGTCGAGGGAGTGCTCGCGCAGGGTGACACTCTCCGTCTCGTGCACGACGGCTCGGCGGTCGACTTCCCGGAACCTGAGAAGTACATCGCACCGATCGCGTTCGACGTGATCCCCTTCGCCGGCAACCT
This sequence comes from Microbacterium sp. MYb54, assembly GCF_002979515.1. Classification (GTDB taxonomy): domain Bacteria; phylum Actinomycetota; class Actinomycetes; order Actinomycetales; family Microbacteriaceae; genus Microbacterium. The sequence continues at coordinate 2,305 of NZ_PCPA01000016.1, forward strand.
CGTCGACGACGGCGACAACGAGACCGACGAAGAGAAGAAGCTCCGCAACGAGAGCCGCAAGATCCTCGAGCTCCCGGGCCTTCGCGTCGCGGGCACCTGCGTGCGCGTCCCGGTCTTCACCGGGCACTCCCTCTCGATCAACGTCGAGTTTGCCCGCGACATCACGCCTGAGCGTGCGCGCGAAGTGCTGAGCGCCGCCCCCGGTGTCGTGCTCGACGAGGTTCCCACGCCGCTCCAGGCCGCAGGAAAAGACCCGAGCTTCGTCGGTCGCATCCGTGCCGACCAGTCCGCGCCCGAGGGCAAGGGGCTCGTGCTGTTCCTCAGCAACGACAACCTGCGCAAGGGCGCAGCACTGAACGCTGTGCAGATCGCCGAGATCCTGGCAGAGCGCCTGGCGGTCATAGCCTGACGGTATCCCCGCCATGTGGAAGCGGTCTGGTCGGACCAGGCCCCATGGTCTGCGATGGCGCGCCCGCGAACTAGACTGGCTCGGTGACTGAAAACGTCGATGTCGTCCTGATCGGCGGTGGCATCATGAGCGCCACCCTGGGTACTCTCCTGCACGAGCTGCAGCCGGAGTGGAAGATCGTCGCCTTCGAGCGACTCTCCGAGGTGGCTCAGGAGAGCTCGAATCCGTGGAACAACGCCGGCACGGGGCACGCCGCTCTGTGCGAGCTGAACTACATGCCGCAGCAGGGCGATGCTCCGCTGGATCCTGCCAAGGCCGTCTCGATCAACGAGCAGTTCCAACAGAGCCGCCAGTTCTGGTCTTCGCTGGTGGACAAGGGCGTGCTCGACGCGCCGTCGACCTTCATCAACGCGACCCCGCACATGACGTTCGTGCGCGGCGAGAAGGATGTCGCGTACCTCAAGAACCGCTACGAGGTACTCAAGAAGCAGCCGCTGTTCGCCGGCATCGAGTACAGCGAAGACTCCCGCGTCATCAACAAGTGGGCGCCGCTGCTCATGCAGCAGCGAGTCAAGGGCGAGCCGTTCGCTGCGACCCGCGTTCCCGCAGGCACCGACGTGGACTTCGGTGCGCTGACGCACCAGCTCTTCGATCACCTCACCGATTCGGGCGTCACGCTGCGCACGAACCACGAGGTGCGCAGCCTGAAGAAGCAGAAGGACGGCACCTGGCTGGTCAAGTACCGCAACAGCATCGGCCACACGCCGAACGAGGTCAGGGCGCGCTTCGTGTTCGTCGGTGCCGGTGGCTGGGCTCTCAAGCTGCTGCAGAATTCCGGCATCCCCGAGATCAAGGGCTACGGCGTCTTCCCGATCGGGGGACAGTTCCTCAAGACCACCAACCCGACGGTCGTCTCGCAGCACAAGGCGAAGGTGTACTCGCAGGCGTCGGTCGGCGCTCCGCCCATGTCGGTGCCGCATCTGGACACGCGTGTCGTCGACGGCGAGGCCTCGCTCATGTTCGGCCCGTTTGCGACGTTCAGCCCGAAGTTCCTGAAGAACGGTTCGATGCTCGACATTGTGTCGCAGGTCCGCGCACACAACCTGCTGCCGATGCTGCAGGTAGCCGTGAAGAACCCCGACCTCATCACGTACCTCGTCAGCGAACTGCTGAAGAACCACGCCAAGAAGGTCGACAGCCTGCGCACGTTCATGCCGACCGCGAAGGATGAGGACTGGACGCTCATCGACGCGGGTCAGCGTGCTCAGGTCATGAAGAAGGACCCGAAGAAGGGTGGCATCCTGCAGTTCGGCACCGAGGTCGTGGCGGCCGCCGACGGGTCCATCGCGGGACTCCTCGGCGCCTCTCCCGGAGCCTCGACCGCCGTTCCGATCATGCTCGACCTGCTCAAGAAGTGCTTCCCCGCGGAGTACCCGAGCTGGGAACCTGAGCTGCGCGCCCTGATCCCCACGTTCGGCGAGAAGCTGAACGAGAACCCGACGCTCGCGGAGAAGTCGACCGAAGCGACCGCAGCCGCCCTCGGCATCAACGTCTGAGGCGGCACCGTGGCGAAGCTCTACTTCCGCTACGGCGCGATGAATTCGGGCAAGTCGACCGCACTGCTGCAGGCCGCCTTCAACTACGAGGAGCGCGGCCAGCGCGTGCTGCTCGCGAAGCCCGCGATCGACACCAAGGGGGCATCGGAGGTCGAGAGCAGGCTCGGGGTGACGCGCCCTGTCGACTTCCTGATCGCTCCCGAAGACGACGCGCGCGTCATCTTCGCCGAGCACCGTGGACGCATGCTGCATACGTCGGACGACGAGCTGCTCCCCGAGGGGCCACGCGACGTGGCCTGCCTGCTGATCGACGAGGCACAGTTCCTCACGCCGGCCCAGGTCGACGACCTTTTCCGCATCGCGGTGGTCGACGGCATCCCGGTCATCGCCTACGGCATCCGCAACGACTTCCTCACGCACGCTTTCCCCGGATCCGCGCGCCTGCTGGCGATCGCGCACTCGCTCGAGGAGCTCAAGACCATCTGCCGGTGCGGGCGCAAGGCCGTGTTCAACGGCCGCGTCGTCGGCGGACGCTTCGTGTTCGACGGCGACCAGGTCGCGATCGATGAGGGTGCGACCGGATCGGCATCACCCGAGCTGACCACATACGAGTCGCTCTGCGGTACCTGCTATCTCGAGGAGTCCGGCGGACGCCTGGGCTGAGCCTGGTCGGCTCGCCGGTTCCCGCCGCCCTCCGGTCGGTGGGAACCGTCGCGCAGTCGTGCGCGAACGCATCCTGTTTGCGTGGTCTGACCACACCCGATAGCCTGTGGTCAGACCACAGGAGGATCGATGACCGACCAGCCCGCGCGCGCATGGCGACTCGTGCTCGAGCACATCGAGCGCGACCTCCTCGACGCACGACTCGGACCCGGCGATCGGTTGCCGTCCGAGCGCGAGCTCGCGACCGAGCTCGGAGTCGGCCGCTCCAGCGTGCGCGAGGCGTTCCGCGTCCTCGAGGTGATGGGGCTCATCCGCACGGCGACCGGCTCCGGACCGCAGTCGGGTGCCATCGTCATCGCCACCCCGACCGGGGGGATGTCGGCACTGCTGCGGCTGCAGGTCGCAGCTCAGGGATTCCCGCTGGACGATGTCGTACGCACCCGACTCGTGCTCGAAGACGCGGTCGTCACTGCGATGGCGTCTTCTCCGGATCGTGACACGACCCGTGCCCATCAGCTGCTCGAGGCGATGGATGCCGCAGGGCTCGCACCGGCGGAGTTCCTCGCCCTCGACGCGCAGCTGCACCTCTCGCTCGCGGAGGCCAGCGGCAACACGGTCATCGCCGCGATGATGGCGGGCCTGCGCTCCTCGATCGAGTCGTACGTGCAGGCGGGTGTCTCTGCGATCCCGGACTGGGACGCGATGGCCACCCGGCTCCGCGCCGAGCACCACGCTCTGGTCGCCGCGATCGATGCCGCCGATGCCGAGACCGCTCGATCCCTCGTCCACACGCACATCACCGGCTATTACACGTCTGCGGGCCTCACCCGTGACATCGACCCCCAGAACTGAGAGGCACATCATGGTGCAGCGCCAGGTACCCAATCCCGTCGAACTCCTCGAGCTCATGAAGTTCAAGAAGCCCGAGCTCGACGGTCGCAAGCGTCGGCTGCAGGGCGCTCTGACGATCGACGACCTGCGTCTGATCGCCAAGCGCCGCACGCCGAAGGCTGCCTTCGACTACACCGACGGAGCTGCAGAGGGCGAGCTGTCGCTCACCCGTGCGCGCCAGGCCTTCCAGGACGTGGAGTTCCACCCGGGGATCCTGCGCCCGGCTCCCACGGTCGACACGAGCGTCGAGATCCTCGGCGGTCCATCCGCTCTGCCGTTCGGAATCGCGCCGACGGGGTTCACGCGCCTGATGCAGACCGAGGGGGAGACCGCCGGTGCGGGAGCCGCGGCGGCCGCAGGAATCCCGTTCACGCTTTCCACCCTCGGCACCACGTCGATCGAGGGAGTGAAGGCTGCGAACCCGCACGGACGCAACTGGTTCCAGCTCTACGTCATGCGAGACCGCGAGATCTCCTACGAGCTCACCCGTCGTGCTGCCGCCTCGGGGTTCGACACCCTGCAGTTCACGGTGGACACCCCGGTGGCCGGTGCGCGCCTGCGTGACAAGCGCAACGGCTTCAGCATTCCGCCGCAGCTCACGCTCGGCACCATCATCAACGCCATTCCGCGGCCCTGGTGGTGGTACGACTTCCTCACCACGCCCAAGCTCGAGTTCGCCTCGTTGAGCACCACCGGCGGCACGGTGGGAGAGCTGCTGGATGCGGCGATGGACCCGACGATCAGCTACGACGACCTCGCCGTCATCCGCGACATCTGGCCGGGCAAGATCGTGATCAAGGGCGTGCAGAACGTCGAGGACTCGTTGCGCTTGCGCGATGCGGGCGTCGACGGCATCGTGCTCTCGAACCATGGCGGCCGTCAGCTCGACCGCGCACCGATCCCGTTCCACCTGCTGCCCCAGGTGCGGCAGGCCGTCGGCGACGACTTCACGGTCATGATCGACACGGGCATCATGAACGGTGCCGACATCGTCGCGGCCACAGCCCTCGGGGCCGACTTCACGCTGATCGGACGCGCCTATCTCTACGGCCTGATGGCCGGCGGACGTCAGGGAGTCGACCGCACGATCGAGATCCTGCGCAGTGAGATCGAGCGCACGATGCGACTGCTGGGTGTCGCCTCGCTCGCCGAGCTCGAGCCGGGCCACGTCACCCAGCTGACGCGCTTGGTGCCGGTGATGCGCGCAGCCGCCGAGGCACGCGCTCTCTGACCGAGACGCCGCCCGCGCCGAACGATCCGATGTGCCTCAGGACTGCGGGGCGACGGCGCGGGCGCGCGGCGGCCAGGGGAACAGCATCGAGGTCGTGCGGCGGTACTCGGCGTATGCCGGGTACTTCGATGCGGTGATCGACTCGGTGAAGATCGTCGAGCCGATGAACAGCACGGTCAGCAGCGCGGCGCCGACGATGGTGGAGTTCAGCACCCCGCCGATGACACCGGCGCCACCGGTCACGGCAGCGGTGGCGCCGATAGCGTAGAACGCCCACCACTGCGCCTGTTCGAAGAAGAAGTTCGGGTGGCGGCTGTAACGGAACAGCCCGGAGGTTGCGAAGCCCGGAGCGAGAGTGCCGCCCGCCTGCTTCTTGCGCTGGTGGAAGATCCACTGCTGCTGGTCGGCGATCGTCTCGCCGAGCAGGAACGCGAGGAACGCGGCGATGAACAGCGCATCCCACCCGGTGAGGGCGGATGGATGCTGCGCGGCGACCGCGGTGGGTAACGTGATGAGCACGAGCAGCGTCATCTGATAGCCGATGATGAACAGCAGGTTGAAGATCTGGAACTGCCAGGGACGCATCCGCTTGCGCAGGATCGCCCACCGGTAGTCCTCCATGCCGGTGTAGCCGCCCTTGCGGGCGAAGTTGAATGTCAGGCGTGCTCCCCAAGCGGTTGCGAGCACACCCATCAGGACCACGCGCGCGGAACCGTCGCCGTTCGCGAACGCGCCGGCGACGAAGATCCAGACGTAGGCGACCGGGACGATCGACCAGGCGCGGTCGACCCAGGAGGTGTCGCGAGTGATCAGCGAGAGAAGCCAGCACGCAGCACTCGTGACTGCGGCGACGATGACGACGATGAGCAGGGCGTCCATGACGCCATGTTAGGACCCTCCTATGACGTCGCGTCGCGCGACACTGCGGAGGTCAGAGCGTCAGCAGCAGGGCATCGAGCTTGTCGGCGGTGTCTTCCCAGCCCTCGACGGCTACCGAGGGCACGCCGATCGCCAGCACGGGATAGTCGTTTCCGCCCTCGTCGAGACGATCACCGTAGAAGAGCATGTCGGTGAGGGCGATGCCGGTGCGCTCGGCGAGCTGACGCATCCCGAAGGCCTTGTCGATGCCGGCCTGGGTGATGTCGATCGAGGTCGAACCACCCGAACGCACCTCGAGGCCGGGGAGGCGTGCGGCGACAGCGTCGCGCAGTGCCTCGCGCTTCGCCCCGGTCGGGTCCCAGTCGTGCTTCGCTTCACGAGGGGCGCGCTGGCCCAGCGCCGAGAAGGTGATCTGCGAGCCGCGGTCCTCGAGGATCTCGCCCCAGGGCTCGGTCTCCCACAGCCCGAGGCGCTCCGCTTCTTCGCGCAGTGCCGTGAGCGCTGCCTGCTTCTCCGCGTCGCTGAGGTCGTGGGCGTACACGGAGGTGAAGTCCGTGCCGTCGTGTCGGAGGTAGCGTGTGCCGCAGGTCGGCAGCAGGTGCAGTCGCGCGAGGTCGGCAGCATCCGCGTCGCCGAGGCGCGCCACGACCTGCGAGCGGAACTGAGCCTCGTTCCCGCCGGAGATGATGGCGACGTCGACCGTGCGCAGGAGGGCGCGCAGCAATGATGCGATCCGCGGGTCGATCAGTCCCTTGGACGGAGCGAGCGTGTCATCGAGATCGAAGGCGACGAGTGTGGGCGCAGTCATGATGTCTCAAGCCTAGGAGGTGGATGCTGGGAGGATCGCGAGGCGAACAGCAGGGTGCACAGCGCGGCGAAGGCCACGCCGAGGAAAGCCCCGGTCGAGTTCGCCAGAATGTCGTTCAGGGTCGCTGCGCGGTGGGGCAGGGCCAGGCGCTGTGAGGTCTCGATCGCCACGGACAGCAGCGGGCCGACCAGAAGGGCGAGGAACCAGACCCGACGAGGGATCAGCAGGAAGGCGAGGATGCCGACCGGCACGAAGACGAGCACGTTCGCGATGATCTCGAGGCGGGTGAAGTCGAGCGAATCCCAGCCGAGACGGTGGGCAGCGGTGAGGACGAGATCGAGCAGATTCGGCATGGACTGCTCTACTTTCGACGGCGTCAGCGTCAAGGCGGCGAGACCGACCAGGAACGGGATGCCGAGGACGAGAGCCCAAGCACGAGTGAAACGGCGCGGCGGCGGGAGCAGAGAGCTCATACGTTCCCTTCGTACGCGAACCCGGTACAGAGAAGGCCGCCCCTGAGGGCGGCCTTCCGGTGTCACTGGTCGGGGTGACAGGATTTGAACCTGCGACCTCTTCGTCCCGAACGAAGCGCGCTACCAAGCTGCGCCACACCCCGTTTGCAACCCTCCGAGTCTACAGGGAAATGCTCCCCGCGCCGAATCGAGCGCCGAAACGCGGCGACGATCAGTTCCGTGCGGTGAGCGTGAGCAGAGTCGCCTCGGGGCGACATGCGAAGCGCACCGGTGCGTAGATGGAGTGTCCGCACCCGGCGCTGACGTTGAGCGGCACGGTGCGGCCGTCGTGCGACCACGTGCTCAGCCCCTTGGCCTGCTTGAGGGGGATGTCGCAGTTCGCCACGAGTGCACCGAATCCGGGGAGGCAGACCTGACCGCCGTGCGTGTGGCCACCGAGGATCGCGTCGGCTCCGAGATCGGTGAAGCCGTTGAGCACGCGCTGATACGGCGCGTGTGTCACCCCCAGCACCGGAGTCGTGGCCGTGCGGGGTCCGAGCGCGGCGATGGCATCCGGGAGCTCAGCGAGGCGGTCCCAGTCGCGGTGGGCGTCGTTGACACCGAAGAGATCGACCTCGGTGCCGCCGATGATCAGCCGTGCGGCGGCGTTGTTCAGGCCCGTCCAGCCGAGCTCGTCCGTGAGATACCGGTCCATCGCATCCGTGTCGAGAAGAGCCGGCTCATGGCGCTTCTTGGAGGGGCCGAGGAAGTAGCGGAACGGGTTTCGCGGCGACGGCGCTGCGACGTCGTTCGATCCGTGCACGAAGACGCCGGGGATGCCTGCGAGAGGGGCGAAGGCGCGGCGGATGCCGTCCAGGCCGTTCTCATGTCCGAGGTTGTCGCCGGTGTTGACGATGAGGTCGGGCTTGAGTTCCGCGAGCGACGCCAGCCAGTCCTGCTTTCGGTGCTGCCACGGCGCCATGTGCGCGTCGGAGATATGCAGGATTCGCAGTGGTGCCGAACCGGAGGGGAGCGCTGGTGTCGTGGCCTCGCGCACCGTGAACAGGTATCGCTCGATGCCGATTCCCCAGACAGCTGCGGCCGCACCTACGGCCCCCATCGCGCCGAGCGCGATGAGGGCCGGGTGTGCCGTGCGGCGCGCGCCTACTGGCACGTCACTCGGACGGTTGTGGCCTTGCTCGTCGCGGTTCCGGGGGCAGGGTCGGAACTGCTCACGACTGCCGTCGGCGGGTTGCAGGAGTTGTCGAATTCGATCGATGTGAACCCGGCTCCCCCCAGGGCGGCTGTCGCCTGGGCTCTCGACATTCCTGCCAGATTCGCCGGAACGGTCGTCCCCTGTCCGTTGCTCGTCGTGAGGGTGATGGTCGCCCCGACCGCCGCTTCCCCATTCGGGTCCTGGGCTGTGACGAGACCGACCGCGAGATCGCTGTCCACCGCTGATCCGACGGAGACCTGGAAGTCCGCATCCCTCAGGATCGCGGTCGCCTCCTCCACCGACTTGCCGACGACGTTCGGAACCGTCGCCAGCTGCTGTCGGGTCAGCTTGCCGTCGGGCTTCGGGAAGGCGCCCGCTGGGTAGGCGTCGTTGGCTGCGGCCTGTGCCGCCTGTGCCACCGGATAGCGCATGTCGTTGAGGTTCCAGCCGTTGGCCCTCTTACGGTAGATGTTCTCCTGGCCCTGCCAGCGGCCGGCCCAGACGGCGGTCGCGACCTTGGTGCTGGACTCGATCATCATGGTCGACCAGGTGTCGTGCGTACCGGTCTTGCCGATCAGGGGCGTCCCGTCGTTCGGGTTGGCCCGGGATCCGGTGCCACCGCCGCCCATCACGCTCTGCAGGGCGAAGGCTGCGGTCGCTGCGACCTCGGGCTGGAGCACGCCATCGGTGCACGACGATGCGGGCAGCTCGCGCTCCTTGCCGTCGGCGCCGACCACACGATCGATCGCGCGGGGCGTGCAGTACTTGCCGCCACTCGCGACGGTCGCGTAGGCGTTCGCCATGGCCAGCGGGGAGATGTTCTTCGGCCCGAGGACATCGAAGGGGACGTTCTCGTCGGTGACCTTGTCACCGTTCGCCAGCGTGACGCCCATGCGGTCAGCGACCAGGTTGATGTCGCAGATGTCGAGCTTCGAGGCCATCGCGAAGTAGCCGCTGTTGAGCGAGTTCTTCGTGAAGTTGAGCACGGATCCGGTGCTGCCACCGCCACCGCCGAAGTTGCCGATCTCCTTGGTGTTGGTGTTCTGCTTGGCGCCGCAGACGGGGATCTTCAGGTTCGTCTGTACGGTTCCGTTGAGCACCTCGTTGACGGAGTGGCCCTTCTCCAGCCAGTCGATCAGAGTGAAGAGCTTGTAAGTCGAGCCGACCTGGAAGCCACCGGAGTTGCCGTGTTGCTTGTCGCCGGCGAACACCAGAGATGTGTAGGCCTGGTCGTCGGTGGGAGTCTCGGTGAATGTCGTGTTCTGCGTCATCGAGAGGATGCGCCCGGTGCCGACCTCGACGGAGACGCCGGCAGCGCCGAAGTACTGGTTGTCGGCGTTCGCCGGGACCACCTCGGACATCTTCTCGGCGGCGGGGCTCTGGATGCGGTAGTCCAGGGAGGTGTAGATCTTCAGGCCGCCACGGCGGAGCAGGTCGGTCCGCTCCTGCGCGGTCTCGCCGAAGGCCTTGTCGTTCAGCACGATCGACTTCACGTACTGGCAGAAGTACGCGCTCGTTCCCGCAGCAGCGCAGCCTTGCGTCGGCGGGTTCAGAGCGGGCGTGATCAAAGAGGCGTCGGCCTCGTCATACTGCGCCTGAGTGATCTTGCCGTCGGCGAGCATGCGGCCGAGCACGTAGTGACGGCGGTCCAAGGTGAGGGAGTAGCCGTCCGCGGCGGTGTTCAGCGCGACGCCCTCGGCGCTGGTGGCCGTGCCCTGTTCCGGCTTGTCGATCCGGAACGTGTTGGGGTTCTGCACGATACCGGCGAGAGTGGCCGACTGCGCGACGGTGAGGTTCGCCGCCGTCGTCGAGAAGTAGTAGTTCGCGGCCGCTTCGATGCCGTAGACGGTCCCACCGAAGTTGGCGATGTTCAGGTAGCCGAGGAGGATGTCGTTCTTCGAGAAGTCCTTCTCGATCTGGATCGCGTAGCGCATCTCCTGCAGCTTGCGCTCGATGCCCTTCGCGCCGGTCGCGTTGGTCGCGTCGAGCCAGCACTGCTGGAGGTCTTCCGAGTACGTCTCGGAGCTGGTGTCCACTTCCTGCTCGCACTTCTGGATGAGCACGTTCTTCACGTACTGCTGGCTGATCGTCGATGCACCGCGGCTGGAGGTGCCGCGCACGTTGTCGACCAGAGCCTTCACCGTGGCGCCGATGTTGACGCCGCCGTGGCTGTAGAAGTTCTTGTCCTCACTCGAGAGGATCGCGTCGTACAGCGAAGGAGAGACCTGCTCGTAGGTGACCGGGACGCGGTTCTGCTCGTAGAACGAGGCGAGTTCGACCGTCGATCCATCCGGGGCGGTCGCGTAGATGGTCGACTGCTCCATCGGCGTGCTCGGATTGAGGCTCTCCGGGAGCTGGTCGAAGAGGGTGAGGGCCTGGGTGCCGGCGAGGCCGGTCATCGCGAGGACGGGGGTGACGCTGGCGGTGACCAGGAGACCGGCTACAGCGCTCAGACCGACGAGCCCGACGAGACCGCCGAGCACGCCTCTCACCGTGCGATTCTTTTGGGGCATACGCTTGATCGTAGGGGAGTTCCCTGAATACCGCCTTTGACGAGCTCGCCCCGGAATTCCGGTGTCGTGCCCCGATCGACAGGAGTGCCATGACCACGTGGGAGTACCTCACCACGCCGCTGCTGATCCACAACACGGCAGCCATCCTCAACAACTGGGGCAAGCAGGGCTGGGAGCTCGTGCAGGTCGTACAGGGTCCCGAGGGCGGACTCGTCGCGTATCTGAAGCGCCCCGTGACCTCTGAAGCGTCGACGAACGCCGGCCTCGCGGCCGCAGAACAGGCCGCCCGGCAGTTCGAGGGAGGCCAGGCATGAGCATCGCCGCCCGTCTCGTCGAACTCGGCATCGAGCTGCCCCCCGTCGCCGCCCCCGTCGCCGCCTACGTCCCGGCCGTCGTGCACGGTGGACTCGTCTACACCTCGGGGCAGCTGCCTTTCGTCGAGGGTGCGCTTCCTGCCGTCGGCAAGGTCGGAGCCGAGGTCTCCGCGGAGGACGCGAAGTCCTATGCACGCACCTGCGCCCTGAACGCCCTGGCTGCGGCAGCGGATGCCGCGGGCGGCATCGACCGCATCGTGGGTGTGCTCCGCGTCGGCGGCTTCGTCGCCTCGGCCGACGGGTTCACCGGTCAGCCCGGTGTCATCAACGGCTCGAGCGAAGTCCTCGGTGAGATCTTCGGTGATGCCGGACGCCACGCCCGCGCGGCCGTCGGCGTCGCGGAGCTCCCGCTCGGCAGCCCGGTCGAGGTCGAGGTCGCCTTCATCCTCGCCTGAACACGAATCGCGGCATCCGGTGCCGTCCTGAAACGCGAAACGCGCCTCCCCGAAGCGGGGAGGCGCGTTTTCACGTCTTGGAGAGTGCCGATCAGTCGAGAGCTTCGCGGGAGGCGGCAGCGACTCCACGGCGACGCAGCACCGGCCCGCCGAGGACGGCGACGAGGCCGAGCGCCACCAGCCCCACACCGATCCAGGGCGCAGGGGTGAGCTCGCCGCCGGTGGCTGCGAGTCGCCCGCGCTGCACTGCCGCATCCGCGACCAGAGTCGTCCCTTCCTCGGCGAAGTTCAGGATGAGGTGGTGCTGGCCGTTCGGCACGTTCGTCAGGTCGAAACGGTCGGTGATCGTGCCGCCGTCCCACTGCACCGTCCCGATCCCGACCGGGGTGGAGCGCATGTTCCCGATGATGCTCGTCCGGCTGTCCTGCATCTTCTTGACGAAGTTCGTCATGATGTCGAAGGCCTCGTTGCGCTTGTTGGTGAGGGACTGCAGCCGCAGCATGTCCATCTGCTGGCTGTTCGACAGTGCATCGAGGAGGCCCGGAATAGTCGCCACCGCTTCGCTCGCGAGCCTCGGTCCCGTCTCAGCGGAAGAGGACAGGAACGGGTGGTTGACCCCCGTGGCGGTGAGAGCCGTCTTCGCTGCAGCGAGGCCGGCGTCGGTGGGGGACTTGATGTAGGCGTTGAGAGCGGTTCGGGCGTCATTGAGCTTTCCGATGAGACCATTGCGCTGCTGCACGCCTTCGATCTGTGCGGCGAGCTGCTGGTCGAGCAGTGTCGTCCTGTTGCGCTGGACCATCATCAGCGCGGTCTCGATGTCCATCGACGCGAAGCCGATCGAGTCGACGGTGAGTGCCGGAGTGCGTGTGGCGATGGGGGACAGCACCTGATTGAGCTGCTGCGCCTGCTGAGGGGTGGGCTGCTGCGCGAATCCGAGTACCTGGTTCAGCTCGTTGGTGACCAGGACCGGGTTGTTGTCGGCGCCGGCCGTCGCGGCCAGAAGTGCGGTCAGCTGCGACTCGCTGCTGGCCCCGATCGCGGTGCCGAGGTCTGCCCCTGCGGGCAAGGTGACGGGCGAGACGATCACCGGATCGGTCGGAGTCGGAGTGGGAGTCGGTGTCGGTGTCGGGGTGGGGGTCGGCGTGGGTGTCGCCCCCTGAGGCACGACGTCGAAGTGACGGCCGATCGACACGAACTGTCCAGCCGGCACCGAGAAGGGGCGACTCCCGGAGGGCTGCTGTGCGGCGAGCTCGAACCCGGCGGCAGGGACGAGCGAGACGGCGTAGTCTTCAGCGCTGGTGGTGGGCAGCGCTCCGGAGGTGAAGCCGCCGCCCGCCGCGAGAGGAATCCGCTGCACGGCGACACCGCCGCTGGAGATCACGACGACACCGCCATCGACTCCCATCGCGGCAGTGATCACGCCCGTCACCGTGCCGAAGGTTCCGCGCAGCGGCACGGAGACAGGGGCAGGGTTCCCGAGCAGGAACTCCCTGCGCGCGCTTGTCGCTTCGAGGTCACCGAGCGCTCCCGGCCACACGGCATCGACGATGTAGCTCGTCGGCTCGCCCGCGACGTCGAGAGTGACGGTTCCGTTGGAGCCGGTGGTTCCGCTCGCCACGACGGCATCCGATCCATCGGTGGTGCGGATGATGACGTTCGCGCCGGAGAGTGCGGCCGACGACGCGCCGTCATCGATGCTGACGTCGATGGTGACCGGGTATGTCGTCGGCTCAACGGCGTTGGCAGGCAGGGGGAGTGCGAGCAGAGTCAGGCCGGTCACAGCGGCGATCGCGCCGGCGATCTGCAGTCGGGCCGCATCTGCACGGGCGCGTGTCGACGGAGACATTCGGGGAGGGCGAGGCATGGGGGAGGCCTTCCGGTTCAGGGGATCGATCTCAGTATGGAGGAAGTCCACACATCGGTCTCTCCATCCCGCTCGCATCAACGACGCGGTACCCGCACGCTCGAGAAGTCGAGGGCTGGGTACCGCGCCGTTCGCGGATACGACTGCTACTTGACCTGCGCGGAGATGATGCTCATCACCGCGGTGTCCGCGAGCGTGGTCGTGTCGCCGACTTCGCGCCCCTCGGCGACATCGCGGAGCAGACGTCGCATGATCTTGCCGGAACGTGTCTTCGGCAGCTCGCCGACGATGTACACGTCGCGCGGACGCGCGATGGCGCCGATCTGCTCGCCCACCCAGAGGCGCAGCAGCTGGGCGAGCCCCGCAGGGTCGTGCTCCGAGAGGTAGCTCTCCTTGATGATGACGAACGCGACCACGGCCTGTCCGGTCGTCTCATCGGAGGCGCCGACCACGGCCGCCTCCGCGGTCGCTTCGTGTGCGACGAGCGAGGATTCGATCTCAGCGGTCGACAGGCGGTGCCCGGAGACGTTCATGACGTCGTCGACGCGGCCCAGCAGCCAGAGGTCGCCGTCTTCATCGAGTCGGGCGCCGTCGCCGGCGAAGTAGTAGCCCTGGTCTTCGAACTTCTCCCAGTAGGTCTCGCGGTACCGCTCGGGGTCGCCCCAGATGCCGCGCAGCATGCTCGGCCACGGCTCGGTGATCACTAGGAGTCCGCCGTTGTCGTTGCCGACCTCCACGCCCTGCTCGTCGACGACGTCGATCGAGATGCCGGGAAGAGGCACCTGTGCGGAGCCGGGCTTGGTGGCGATGACACCGGGGAGGGCCGAGACCATGATCGCCCCGGTCTCGGTCTGCCACCAGGTGTCGACGATGGGTGTCTTGCCCGCGCCGATGACCTCGCGGTACCACATCCACGCCTCGGGGTTGATGGGCTCGCCCACCGAGCCGAGAAGGCGCAGCGACGACAGGTCGAACTTCGCGGGGATGCTGCGCCCGGTCTTCATGAACGAGCGGATCGCGGTCGGCGCGGTGTAGAAGATCGACACCTTGTACTTCTCGATGATCTCCCACCAGCGGCCCGGGTGCGGCGTGTCCGGCGTCCCTTCGTACAGCACCTGGGTCGCCCCGTTCGCGAGCGGGCCGTATGCGACGTAGCTGTGCCCCGTGATCCAGCCGACGTCTGCCGTGCACCAGAACACGTCGGTCTCCGGGTGCAGGTCGAAGACGTACTTGTGCGAGTAGGCCACCTGGGTCAGGTACCCCCCGGAGGTGTGCAGGATGCCCTTCGGTTTCCCGGTGGTGCCGGAGGTGTAGAGGATGAAGAGGGGGTTCTCGGCGGGGAAGGACTGCGCGGTGTGGTCGGCTGATGCCGCAGGTACGGCGTCGTGCCACCAGATGTCGCGTCCTTCGGTCCAGTCGACCTCGTTCTCGCCGCGCCTCACGACCAGCACGTGCTCGACCGTCTGCTGTTCGCCGTCGCCGCGGTCGGAGAGCGCCTGGTCGACCGCGGGCTTGAGTGCGGACACGCGTCCCTTACGGTATCCGCCGTCCGCCGTGATGACGAGCTTGGCGCCGGCGTCATCGATGCGCGAGCGCAGACTGTCGGCGCTGAATCCGCCGAAGACGACGGAGTGGATGGCGCCGAGGCGCGCGACCGCGAGCATCGAGGCGATCGCCTCGGGGATCATGGGCAGGTAGATCGCGACGCGGTCGCCCTGGCCGATGCCGAGGTCTTCGAGCACGTTCGCGACGCGCTTGACCTCGTCGGTGAGCTCGGCATAGGTGATGCGGCGGGAGTCGCCCGGCTCACCCTCCCAGTGCAAGGCGACGCGGTCGCCGTTTCCCGCCTCGACGTGTCTGTCGAGGCAGTTGTAGGCGACGTTCAGCTCGCCGTCGTCGAACCACTTCGCGAACGGAGGGTTGGTCCAATCGAGGACCTGGGTGAACGGCTTGTGCCAGTGCACCAGTTCTCGGGCCTGTTCGCCCCAGAAGGCCTCGCGATCGGCCGCGGCACGTTCGTACAGCTCGGGCGACGAGATGGTCTGGGCGACGAATTCCTCCGACGGCGGGAACTTCCGGGTCTCGTCGAGAAGGTGGTCGATCTGGCTGCTCATCGGCAGGCGCTCCTTTGCGGCATACGGGTGTTGCGAGCGAGGTCGTGGGGGTGGGACGACCTGGTCACGGTGAATCTATCCCCGTGGCCCCTCATCGCATACTGCCGAAAGTCGGTATACCTGCCGGTTTTGTCAGGACGGTCGCCTTGCGTACACTCGACGACAGCCGAATTCTCATTCCGGCCTTGGCGTGCCCCGATTCCCCCAATCGTGGACCGTCGTGGGCGGCATCTCATTCCCCCCGTGAGATGCCGCCCATTCCTTTGGGAGCGCTCCCTGGCATCGCCGACTGCGGACACGTTCAAGTCCTGCACGGCGAGCCGATGGGGTGTCTTCTGCACAGCCTCTGGCCCAGCCGGAAGCTGACGGATCCTCGCCGTGGGGGTGCCGCCTACCGTCGGGTCATGCCTGATTCCTTCGTCATCCAACCCAGAGGATCGCGGCCCGCCGGGGCGGCGGCAGATGCCGCGCCAGAGCCCCTGCGGATGGATCCCGCATTCGGTCCCCTCATCGCGCACATCGATGAGGTCGTGACCGATGTGTTCGTGAACGGCGCGGACGGATTGTTCCTCGATCGTGGACACGGGGCCGAACCGGCGGTCGGCTGGCGGGCCTCGGAGCGAGAGGTCCGCGACCTCGCGGTCGCGCTCGTCGGACTCGGCGGTCGTCACCTCGACGACCAGGCGCCCTGCGTCGATGTCCGCCTCGATTCCGGCATCCGGGTGCATGCCGTGCTCGCGCCCGTCTCGACCACCGGCACCGCCCTCTCCATCCGCATCCCCCGGGTACGTGCGGCCGATCTCGAAGCGCTCGCCGCCCTCGGCTCCTTCGACGCACGTCAGCAGAGCTGGCTCCTCGGTCTGGTCGCCGAACGGGCGAACATCCTCATCACGGGAGGCACGGGAACAGGCAAGACCACTCTGCTGTCGGCGATGCTTTCCGAGGTTTCGCCCACCGAACGCATCGTCACGATCGAAGACGTCGCCGAGCTGCGACCGCGTCATCCCCATCACGTCGCGCTTGAGGCGAGGCAGGCGAATCTGGAGGGTGCCGGGGGTATCACTCTCGCCCGACTGGTGCGCGAGTCGCTGCGGATGCGACCCGATCGGCTCGTGGTGGGCGAGTGTCGCGGTGAGGAAGTGCGCGAACTGCTCACCGCTCTCAACACGGGACACGACGGGGGAGCGGGCACATTGCATGCGAGCGGGCTTCGCGACGTTCCCGCCCGGCTCGAGGCACTCGGCGCGCTCGCCGGGATGGATGCGGTCGCGCTCGCCCGACAGGCGGTCAGCGCGTTCACGGTCGTGCTGCACCTCGACCGTGCTCCTGGAGGGGTCCGTCGCATCCGTCAAGCAGGGCGGCTCGTGATCGTGGGCGACCGACTGGATATCGAAGAGGTGCAGCCGTGGTGATCCGGCGGCGTCGCGCGTCGGAGCGAGCGACGACCGGCTCGGCCGATGCCGCGACTTCTGTGCAGACGTTGGCCGTGCTGCTGCAGGCGGGTGCCGTGCCGCTCGTCGCCTGGCGGCATCTGGCCGATACCGGTGATCCGCACGCGATCGCCGTGATCGAGCGGGTCGATCGGGGCGTCCCGCTGCTCGCGGCCATCGAGGCTGAAGATGGCGCATGGGTCGACCTCTCAGCCGCGTGGGAGATCGCGACGACGGTGGGTGCGCCGCTTGCAGAAGTCCTCCGAATGATCGCCGAGGCTTTGCGAGATGCGGCATCCGCTGCCGACGACGTGCGCATCGCGCTCGCCGAACCCGCGGGGACGGCGCGACTGCTGCTCTGGATGCCTTTCGCCGGCCTGCTCCTCGGGTTCGCCCTCGGATTCGACACCATCGGTGTCATCTTCGGGAACCCGCTCGGCGGTGCCTGCGTGATCTCCGGCCTGCTCCTCGTGCTGGCGGCGCGATTTTGGACCGGGCGGCTGCTTCGACGCGCGCGACCGGCACCTGGAACCCCCGGAATGCGAGCGGAGCTGGTCGCCATCGCGCTCGCCGGTGGTGCATCCATCGACCGTGCGCTCCAGCTCGTCTCCGATAGCTCCGCGTCTGGCGGGAGCGATGAGCGCGTGCGTGCCGTACTCGATCTGTCCCGCGCGGCCGGTGTGCCCGCAGCGGAACTGCTCCGTGCGTCAGCCGCCCAGGACCGGCACGCAGCCAGAGTGCAGGGGCGGCTTCGTGCCGCGAAGCTCTCGACGCGTCTGCTGTTCCCGCTCGGCGTCTGCACCCTGCCCGCATTCCTCCTGCTCGGGGTCGCGCCCCTGCTGCTGAGCGTCCTCGCCTCGACCCCGCTGTCGCTGTGACTGCCCCGATGCAGCCAACGCCACCCGATGCCGAGGCATCCCAGAGAAAGATCCCAGAGAAAGAAGGAACACCATGACCGACATCCCCCGGCTGGACCGGCATCGCGCTGCGACTCTGTTCGGCGATGACACCGGCGCCGCCACCGCCGAGTACGCGATCACGACCATGGCGGCAGTGGCCTTCGCCGGGCTCCTGGTGGTCATCATGCGGTCGGACGAGGTCCGCGGGATCCTCACCGATCTCGTGCGGCGGGCGTTGACGGTGTCGTGATGCGCAGCGCGAAGGGGGCGAGGGCTCTGCGTGAGCCGGGGGAGGTCTCCCGGGCTTCGTGCCGCACGGGAGACCGAGGCTCCGTCTCAGCGGAGCTGGCCCTCGCCCTCCCCGCTGTCGTGCTGGCACTTCTGCTCGGTGCGGGTGCGCTCGGAGCAGCATCACGCCAAGTGGCTCTGCAGGATGCGTCCGCCGACGCGGCGCGTGTGCTCGGACGTGGTGAAGGACACGCCGCCGCGGCTAGCGTCGTTCATGCCGCAGTCTCGGGTGCGAAGGCGTCGTCATCACTCACGGACGACCTCGCGTGTGTCACGGCGTCTCTCGAAGTCTCCGTCGGGCCGCTGATCCGGATCCCCTTGCGGGCGTCGAGCTGCGCGCTCGCCGGGGGTCTCTGATGGCCGGGTCAGCACTCGCCGCCGGCGTCTTGGCCGTCGCGGCCGCGCTGTCCCTGGGCCTCGCCGCAGTGGGCGGTGCGTCGGTGACGGCGCAACGTGCTGCGGGTGCAGCAGACGCCGCGGCGCTCGCCGCAGCCGATGCCGCGAGCGGCGCGGTTCCCACCGGCGAGAGGCCGTGTGATCTCGCCGCGCGGGTCGCGGCGGCCGCGGGTGCCGCACTCACCGAGTGCTCCCTCGACGGCTTCGTGGCGACCGTCGAGGTGCAGGCGGCGTACGCTGGACTCGCAGCCGTCTCCCGAGCCCGTGCCGGGCCTCCCGAGGGACAATGACGGCCCGTGCTACCTCGCTCACTGTGAACAACCCCACACAGTGGTGTGTATGGTGTGCTTCGAAGAAAGGACGCACCCTTGGCTGAAGGCAAGAAGCTCGTCATCGTCGAGTCCCCGACGAAGATGCGGTCTATTCAGGGATACCTCGGCGACGGTTACGAGGTGCTCAGCTCCGTCGGCCATATCCGTGATCTCGCCGACAAGAAGGACATCCCGGCCGAGGACAAGCAGGCTTACGGGAAATACTCGATCGACATCGACAACGGTTTCGACCCGTACTACGTCGTCTCCGATCGCAAGACGAAGACGGTCGCCGAACTCAAGCGTGCTCTGAAGACCGCCGACGAGCTCCTGCTCGCCACTGATGAGGATCGCGAGGGCGAGGCGATCGCCTGGCACCTGCTGGAGACTCTCAAGCCCAAGGTGCCCGTGAAGCGCATGGTCTTCCACGAGATCACGAAGGACGCGATCCAGGCCGCCGTCGGCAACACCCGCGAGCTGGACCACGACCTCGTCGACGCGCAGGAGACCCGCCGCATCCTCGACCGTCTGTACGGCTGGGACGTCTCGCCCGTGCTCTGGTACAAGGTCAAGACCGGCATCTCGGCAGGACGCGTGCAGTCCGCCGCGACCCGGCTCATCGTCGACCGTGAGCGTGAGCGCATGGCGTTCGTGTCCGCGGAGTACTGGGATGTCGACGCCGCCGCTGCGGCGACCGGAACCTCGTTCAAGATCCGTCTCGTCCGCGTCGACGGCGGACAGCTCGCTCGCGGCACCGACTTCGACGACAACGGCAAGCTCAAGAAGGCCGTCGTCATCCTCGACGAGGCCAGGGCCGCAGCACTGGCCAAGGCCGTCGACGCAGTCGGAGCCGGCAAGGTCACCAAGGTCGAGGCCAAGCCGGGAACCCGCAGCCCCTACGCGCCCTTCACGACCTCCACCATGCAGCAGGAGGCCGGTCGCAAGCTCTCGATGGGAGCCAAGCAGGCGATGGGCGTCGCCCAGCGCCTGTACGAGAAGGGCTACATCACTTATATGCGCACCGACTCCACGTCGCTGAGCACCCAGGCGGTGCAGGCGGCGCGGAGCCAGGCGGTCGCGCTCTACGGCGATGCCGCGGTGCCGCTCAAGCCTCGCGTGTACAAGTCCAAGAGCAAGAACGCCCAGGAAGCGCACGAGGCCATCCGCCCCTCCGGCGAGACCTTCCGCACGCCCGCGTCGCTGTCCTCCGAGCTGGATCGCGATGAGCAGCGTCTCTACGACCTGATCTGGAAGCGCACGGTCGCGAGCCAGATGGCCGACGCGAAGTACGAGACCACCACGGTCACGATCGCCGTCGCTGCCGATGGCCAGAACGCCGAGTTCACCGCATCCGGCACCGTGTACACCTTCAAGGGGTTCCTGGAGGCCTACGAGGAGGGCCGCGATGAGAAGCGCGGCGACGCGGATGCTGCCGAGAACCAGTCGCTGCCGGCCGTCGCCGTCGGCGATGAGCTCGCGGTCTCCGACGCTGAGGCGAAGGGGCACCGCACCAACCCGAAGCCGCGCTACACCGAGGCTTCGCTCGTGAAGGTTCTTGAAGAGAAGGGCATCGGCCGTCCTTCGACGTTCGCCTCGATCCCCGAGACGATCCTCGACCGTGGCTACGCGGTCAAGCGGGGCCAGGCACTGGTGCCGACATGGCTCGCGTTCAGTGTCGTCCGGCTGCTCGAAGAGCATTTCGCCGAGCTCGTCGACTACGACTTCACCGCGGCGCTCGAAGACGACCTCGACACGATCGCGCGAGGTGAGCAGAACCGCGTCGAGTGGCTCAAGTCGTTCTACTTCGGCTCCGACTCCCACGTCGGGCTCCGCCAGGTCGTCGACAACCTCGGCGAGATCGACGCCCGTGCGCTGAACTCCACGCGCATCACCGACACGGCCACGCTCCGCTTCGGCAAGTACGGCCCGTACCTCGAGGTCACCGACCCCGAGAACCCCGACCCCGAGGCCAAGCCGCGCATCGTCAACGTACCGGAAGACCTGGCCCCCGATGAGCTGACGGCAGAGAAGGCCCAGGAGCTCATCGACGCTCCGGTCGCCGGCGACCGCGTGCTCGGCGAGAACCCCGAGAACGGCAAGATCGTCGTCGTCAAGGACGGCCGCTTCGGACCGTACGTGCAGGAGAACGACCCGGTGTCGGAAGACGCCGCGGTCGACGAGGCGACGGGTGAGGTCGTCGACAAGCCCAAGCCGAAGCGTGGGGCGAAGAAGGAGACCGCGCCCAAGCCGCGCACCGCGTCCCTCTTCCGCTCGATGTCGGTCGACGAGATCGACCTCGACACCGCGCTGCGGCTGCTGAGCCTGCCACGCGTCGTGGGCGTCGACCCCGAGTCCGGTGACGAGATCACCGCGCAGAACGGCCGGTTCGGGCCCTACCTGAAGAAGGGCGCCGACTCGCGATCCCTCGAGTCCGAGTCTCAGATCTTCGATGT
The DNA here is from genome assembly GCF_002979515.1 of Microbacterium sp. MYb54. Taxonomy (GTDB): domain Bacteria; phylum Actinomycetota; class Actinomycetes; order Actinomycetales; family Microbacteriaceae; genus Microbacterium. The sequence goes on from NZ_PCPA01000016.1 coordinate 23,447, forward strand.
CACGCTCGAACAGGCTCTGGAGATCTACGCACAGCCGAAGTACGGTGCGGGCCGTAAGGCCTCCAGCGCGCTCGCCGAGTTCGAAGCCGACCCGGTGAGCGGGAAGCCCATCCGGATCCGCGATGGCCGCTTCGGCGCATACGTCACCGACAGCGAGACGAACGTGACGATCCCGCGCGGTCAGACCGTCGAAGACATCACTTTCGAGATCGCGGTGCAGATGCTCGCCGACAAGCGTGCAAAGGGCCCTGCCCCCAAGCGCGGTGCGGCGGCCAAGAAGGCCCCGGCCAAGAAGGCCCCGGCCAAGAAGCCCGCCGCCAAGAAGCCTGCGGCCAAGACGGCGACCGCGAAGAAGGCCCCGGCGAAGAAGGCCACGGCTGCGACGTCGGCGGCACGGTCCGCGGCAGCGAAGAAGGCTGCGGCCACCCGCGCCGCGAATGCTGCGGCGAAGGCGGCAGAGAAGACGGACTCGTGACCTCAGGTCACGGGGTGTGGATCACGCTCGAAGGCGGCGACGGCTCCGGCAAGACCACGCAGTCGAATCTGCTCGCGGAGTGGCTCGAAGGCGCCGGACGCACCGTGGTGCGCACGCGCGAGCCCGGCGGCTCGGAGGTCGGGCAGCTGATCCGCGACATCGTGCTGCACCATCGCGGCGACATCGCACCACGCGCGGAAGCCCTGCTGTATGCGGCGGACCGTGCGCACCACGTCGCGACTGTCGTTCGACCGGCGCTCGGTCGTGGTGACATCGTTCTCCAGGACCGCTACCTCGATTCGTCCGTGGCTTATCAGGGTGCAGGTCGGGTGCTCGACGCGACCGAGATCCGCGACCTTTCGCTCTGGGCGGCCGAAGGTGCGCTGCCTGATCTGACGGTACTGCTCGATCTCGATCCGGGTACGGCGCGTACCCGTCTCGACTCGGCCGACAAGCCCTTCGACCGGCTGGAGGCTGAGAAGTCGGAGTTCCACGGCCGTGTCCGTGACGCCTACCTCGCTCTGGCGGAGGCCGAGCCCGCCAGGTTCCTCGTGCTCGATGCCGCAGCATCTCCGCAGGCGATCGCCGAGCTGATCCGCGCCCGGGTCGACGCGCTGCTCGCCTGACCGGCGAGATCCGTCGGCGACGTGCGCACCGGTCCGTGCGGGGGTGTCGGCAGTCCCGATTAGGCTGAGTGCATGCCCCAGATCGCTCCCGCCCCGTTCCCGTGGGCGGACGTGTGGGGGCAGGACGCTGCCGTCGACACGCTCCGTGCCGCGGCATCCGATCCTTCCGCGCTCTCGCATGCGTGGCTGATCACCGGCCCGCCAGGATCGGGGCGCTCGACGCTCGCCTACGCCTTCGCGGCAGCTCTGGTGGCCGACAGGCCCGACGACGAGGCCGCCATGCGTCAGGTACTCGCCGGCACCCACCCCGACGTCATGGCGTTGCGCACCGAGAAGGTGATCATCACGATCGCCGAGGCACGCGGTCTCGTCGAACGCTCCTACTTCGCACCATCCGTCGGCCGCTACCGGGTCATCGTGATCGAAGACGCCGATCGTATGGTCGAGCGCACCTCCAATGTGCTCCTCAAGGCGCTCGAAGAGCCGCCGGAGCAGACCGTATGGATCCTGTGCGCGCCCAGCGAGGCTGATCTTCTGCCGACGATCCGTTCTCGCGTGCGCTCTCTGCGACTGCGTGAGCCCGATGTCGCCGATGTGGCACGGCTCATCACCATGCGCACGGGCGTCGACGAGGGTGTCGCTGAGCAGGCCGCCAGGCACGCACAGCGTCACATCGGCATGGCCCAGCGTCTCGCCACCGACGACGCGGCTCGGCGTCGGCGAGACGAGACTCTGCGCTCGGTTCTCGGGGTCCGTGGCGTCGGCGACGCGGTCGATGTCGCAGGGCGCATCATCCAGGCAGCGACGGAGGATGCGAAGGCGCTCACGGCCGAGCGCGACGCGCAGGAGCGGGCATCGCTGCTGCGCATGATCGGCATCGCCGAGGGGCAGGCTGTTCCACCGGCACTGCGCACCCAGCTGTCCGCGCTCGAAGACGACCAGAAGAAGCGGGCGACGCGCAGCCTTCGCGACGGCATCGACCGTGTGCTCACCGACTTGCAATCGCTGTTCCGAGACGTCGTGATGCTGCAGTTCGGCCAGGGCGATGGCCTGATCAACAGCGAATTGCGCCCCGAGCTGGCCGACCTCGCATCCGCCTGGCCCGAGACCCGTACTCTTGTCGTACTTGACCACCTTGCCGAGACGCGGCAGTCACTGGAGCGCAACGTCGCCCCTCTGCTCGCACTGGAGAGCTTGCTCGTGACGATCACGAGCGGGAGGAAACCGTGAACAATCGACCGACTTCCCGCTTCCGTCGCGCCGCCGCAGTGGTTGCGGGCCTGGCCGCTGCATCCGTCGCCCTCTCTGGCTGTCTGTATGCGATGATCCCCGAGCAGTCGTCGAAGCCGGCGACGACCAGCGCCCCCGACACCGAGGGTGTTGCCGAAGACCTGCTGCCCTTCTACTCGCAGGAGCTGGAGTGGACGGAGTGCGGTGTCGGCTTCGACTGCACCGATGTCACGGCGCCTCTCGACTGGGAAGATCCGGGCAAGGGCGAGATCACGCTTTCCGTGGTTCGGCACCGCGCCGAGGGCACACCCGTCGGCTCGCTGCTGACGAACCCGGGTGGCCCGGGCGCCAGCGGCGTCGACCTGATCCTCAACAGCCTCGACTTCGCGGTCGGCGCCGACCTCATCGAGAACTTCGACGTGATCGGCTTCGACCCGCGCGGAGTCGGTGCGTCGACCGCAGTGACCTGCTATGACGCCCCTGAGATGGACGACTACCTCTACGGCATCCCGTCTGCCGCCCGCGGCACGGCGGAGTGGGAATCGGAGCTGCTCGACTCGCACAAGTCCTTCGCCGAGGCGTGCGACGCGAACAGCGACGGCATCCTGCCGTACATCACCACGATCAACGCCGCCCGCGACATGGATCTGATCCGCGCGGTGCTGGGTGACAAGCAGCTGAACTACCTCGGCTACTCGTACGGCACGTTCCTCGGGGCGACGTACGCGAAGCTGTACCCCGAGAAGGCCGGTCGACTGGTCCTCGACGGTGCCATCGATCCCGCCGTTCCCGGACTCGAGGTGGGCGCGACTCAGGCTCTCGGGTTCGAATCAGCGCTGCGTGCCTACATGCAGGACTGCCTCGATTCCGGGGAGTGCCCGTTCAACGGCACGGTCGATGAAGCAATGGCCGACCTGGGGGCACTGCTCGCGAGCGTCGACAGCACGCCGTTGAAGAGCGGTGACGGGCGCATGCTGGGTGCGGATTCTCTGATGACGGCCATCATCGCCGCGCTCTACTCGCAGGACAGCTGGGGCTATCTCACCCAGGCGCTCGATGAGGCGCTCCAGGGCGACCCCACCTCGGCGTTCTTCCTCGCCGACTTCTACAACGGCCGTGAGAACGGGGCTTACACCGACAACTCCGCCGAGGCCTTCCGCGCCTACAACTGCATGGACTACCCGGTGGAGAACGACCCGGCCGCCGAGGCCGCGACGAATGCCAAGATCGCCGCGGGAGCCCCGACCATCGCGCCGTACTGGACCGGCCCCGACTCCTGCTCGGTCTGGCCCTACCCGCCGACGGGCACCCGCGGCGAGATCAAGGCCGAGGGTGCCGGGCCCATCCTGGTGATCGGCACCACGAACGACCCGGCGACGCCTTATGAGTGGTCGGAATCGCTGGCGAAGCAGCTCGAGGAGGGTGTCCTCATCACTCGTGTCGGCGAAGGGCACACGGGCTACAACAAGGGCAACGCCTGCGTCGATGACGCCGTCGAAGCGTTCCTGCTCGACGACGTGGTGCCCGAAGACGGCCTCCGCTGCGAGTGAGGCGGGCTCGATTCGCGAGCGAGCACGAGACAGGGTAATATCGGTGATCGTGCCGCTCACGCGTCGCACGCCGCCTTAGCTCAGTCGGCAGAGCATCTCACTCGTAATGAGAAGGTCGTCAGTTCGATTCTGACAGGCGGCTCCGAAGGCCCCGTGATGTGAAGAACATCACGGGGCCTTTCCCGTTCCCCGCGGCGTACGCTCGGAGTATGAGCAGAGCACTTCTCATCGTCGATGTGCAGAACGACTTCACCGAGGGTGGCGCGCTCGCCGTCGCGGGCGGTGACGCGGTCGCCACCGCCATCACCACTTTCCTGGCTGCGAACTCCGCCGACTACGAGGTGATCATCGCCTCGCGTGACTGGCATGATGCGGACGGCGACAACGGAGGGCACTTCGCCGAGACACCGGACTTCGTCGATTCCTGGCCGGTGCACTGCGTCGCGGGAACCGAAGGGGCCGCATACGATCCGCTCCTGGTGACTGCTGCCGTGACGCATCACGTCCGCAAGGGGCAGGGAAGACCCGCCTATTCGATGTTCGAGGGCGAGACGGAGGCGGGAGAGACCGTGGGCGCGATCCTGACCGCTGCGGGCGTGCTCAGCGCCGATGTCGTGGGGCTCGCCACAGACCACTGTGTCCGTGCCTCTGCACTCGACGCCATCGCGCACGGAGTCCACGTCCGCATCTTGACCGACCTCGTGGCAGGCGTCGCGAAGGATCCGAGTGAGGCGGCGCTGGCGGAGCTCGTCCATGCGGGAGCGGAGCTTGCCGAGAGTGCAGGCGCATGACTCGCAGCGTGCTGCTGCTGCGGGCCGTGAACGTCAGCGGGCGCAACAGCGTGCCGATGGCACGGCTCCGCGAGGTGCTCGCGTCCGAGACCGTTGTGGCCGGCGTTTCCACGTATATCGCCAGCGGCAACATCATCTGCGAGACGCCGAAGCATCCGGAAGTCGCGTGCGCCGGTGTTCGCACCGCGATCCATGAGGAGTTCGGCGTCGACACCCCGGTCATCCACCGGGCCCATGCGCAGCTGGTCGCGTCCGAGTCCGCACAGCCGTTCCCCGAAGGGGATGTGAAGTTCGTGCACGCGATGTTCCTGGCAGGAACACCGTCGGCCGGCGCGCTGGAGGCGCTGGAGCAGCGACTCCTCCCGGAAGAGCGTCTCGCCCTCGTCGGGAATGATCTGTGGATCGACTACGGCAGCGGCGGCGTGCACTCGACCAAGCTCACCAAGGCCGTGCTGGACCGTGCACTGGGGGTCGCGGGCACTGCTCGCAACCTCCGCACGACCCGCAAACTCATCGAACTGACGAAGTGACGCCTCCCGACTCGGCGCTCAGTGCCCGAGGCGGCATGTTCGGGTGCGGCTGCAGATCGACACGACGGGTGCTGCAGCCCGAGCACTGCACATAGAGCACGATGCCCTCGCTCGTCGGATGCCGCGACTCCACGAGCCAAGCGTGCTCGTGCGTCTTCGTGGCGGGGCGGACGCGGGGGATCGGAAGCGTGTTCGACGATGTCATGTGTCCAGCGTGATGTAATGGTCTTATGCATCTCAACCCTTACGGTGAATATGCGGTGCTGCTCGCCGCATCGCTGGCCAACGATTGGCCGGGAGACCGCGCCGGAATCGAGGAGCGCACCCTCGAACTCGGCATGACGCAGACCTTCCCGCCGGCCGCTGACGACCACGAGAAGGTCAGGGCCGTCATCGACGACTGGCTCCTGATCGTCGACGAGGCCGACCCCGACGCGAGGGCGCAGCTTCTGAACGCGCAGCTCGCCGGTGCGGCCGCCTACCCGCGCCTGACCAACCACGACGGCGAAGGCTGGCACCTGCACTATCGCGACGACGTCCCGTCGCTGCCCTATGTGCTCAGGGCGATCATCAGCCTCGGCACGTCATTGCACCTCGTCACGCGGGGGATGAGCAGGCTCGGACGCTGCCAGGCCGCGCCGTGCACGAACGTCGTCGCAGATGTGACCCGCAACGGTCGCCAGCGCTTCTGCTCCGTGCGCTGCGCCAATCGCGCGGCAGTCCGTCGGCACCGGGCGCGTGCCTGAGCATCGATCTCAGGCGGTCTGACCGGAGTGCTTCCCCTCGCCGATCTCCTCGACGAGTTTCGCGTTGAACGCGGGCAGATCGTCTGGTGTGCGGCTGGACACGAGGCCGTCATCGACGACGACCTCTTCATCCACCCAGGTCGCGCCCGCATTGCGCAGGTCGGTGGTCAGGCTCGGATAACTGGTGAGCGTGCGTCCGTCGACGACGTCGGCCTCGATGAGGATCCAGGCACCGTGGCAGATCACACCGACGGGCTTGTGCTGTTCGAAGAAGGCGCGAGCGAAGACTATGGATGCCTTGTCGAGGCGCAGATGATCCGCGTTGACGACGCCGCCCGGAAGCACCAACGCGTCGAACTGGTCAGCCGTCGTGTCGGAGGCCAACAGATCGACGGCCTGCTCGTGGCCGTTCTTGCCCGTGATGGCCGCGCCGGCCGGGGCGATCATGGTGGCGCTCGCACCCTGGGCGGTCACAGCTTCCCAGGGGCTGGTGAGCTCGCTGTCCTCGAATCCGTCCGTCGCCAGGAATGCCACTCGGTTTCCGGTGAGAGCCATCGTTCGTCCTTTCGTGGAGAGTCGCCCGCTGTGCGGGGGTGACTCGACACTCTCCCGAGCCGTGCCGGGTGTGAAGGGGGTGGCCGATGCGAGGCGCCGGTGGTACAGGGACGAGCCGGTGGGACAGGAGAGAAGACCCGAAACCTGGTGCCGAACGCCAGCAGGTGGGTCCGCTGCGCCCCTGCCATGGCTGACGAGATGCTGCCTATGCGGTGGGCCCCGTGGGGCTCGAACCCACGACCCGCGGATTAAAAGTCCGATGCTCTGCCAACTGAGCTAGAGGCCCCTCATCAAAGTCTAGTGCGCACGACGAGGGGCCGTCGGCGACACAGCACCGCCGACGGCCCCAATCCTTCCCGGAGTTCCTCCCCCTGCCTCCGAGAAGGGCGTGTGCCGGGTCCTCCACCCGGCAGTCCCGGCTTAGGATGCCGGGGGCATCAGGACCGAGTCGATCAGGTACACGGTCGCGTTCGCGGTCTGGACTCCACCGCAGATGACGCTGGCGCCGTTGACCTTCAGGTCGTCGCCGCTGCCGGTGACCTCGAGGTCGGCACCCTGCACGGTCGTGTGCATGCCGTCGATGTCAGCGGGCTCGATCTGGCCGGGGACCACGTGGTACGTCAGGATCGAGCTCAGCGTGGCGCTGTCGGTCTTGAGCGCCTCGATGGTCGCGGGGTCGATCTTCGCGAAGGCGTCATCCACCGGTGCGAAGACGGTGAACTCGCTGCCGTTGAGCGTGTCGACCAGGTCGACGTCGGGGTTGAGCTTTCCGCTCACTGCCGCGACCAGCGTGGTCAGCAGCGGGTTGTTCGATGCGGCGACCGCCACCGGGTCCTGGGACATGCCCTGGACGGATCCTGCGCCGTCCGGCACGGCGTCGGCGTATGCCGCGCAGCCGGGGCCGACGAGGTTGGCCGCCGGGTCCATCTCCGTGGGCGTCGACTCCGACGTCTCCGGAGCCTTGGGCTCGGTCGACTCGTCCGCAGTGGTGCTGCCCATGGAACAGGCGGAGAGCAGGAATGCGCTCGCCAGGCCGAGGGTGATTGCCGCGGTGACCTTCTTCTTGGTGCTGAACATGTCGAGCTCCTTCAGAACTGAGCCACGGCCTCTCCGTGGCGTCGACATCTGTTCGGAGCACTCCCGGGATCGGATGGAAGGAATCTGAGAAATCTTCCGGACGGGTCGATCCAATCCGATGACGAGGGTGGAGCGAACAGTTCCTGACAGAAGTGGGGACCTCATGGACCTGATCATCATCGGCCTGCTCGGCGGGCTCATCACGGGCATCTCGCCGTGCATCCTGCCCGTCCTGCCCGTGATCTTCCTCACCGGAGGCGCGCAGTCCGCGAGGTACGAAGACGAAGTGGTGCCGGCACGACGCAGCAGGCCCTACTTCGTGATCGCGGGTCTGGTGCTGAGCTTCACGCTCGTGACGCTGGGCGGCTCGCTGCTGCTCGGATTGCTGAACCTGCCGCAGGACATCATCCGCTGGGTCGGCATCGCGGTGCTGATCATCATCGGCGTCGGCCTCATCGTGCCGCGCTTCCAGCACATCCTCGAACGTCCCTTCCAGAGGTTCGGGCAGCGCGAGGTGAAGAACCGCGGGAGCGGCTTCGGCGTCGGTCTCGCACTCGGCGCGGTGTTCGTTCCGTGTGCAGGTCCTGTGCTGGCCGCGATCATCGTCGCCGGGTCCACCGGACAGATCGGCGTCGGCACTGTACTGCTCACGGTCTCGTTCTCGATCGGCGTCGCCGTGCCGCTGCTGATCTTCGCGCTCGCCGGGCGCAGCGTCGTGGAGCGCATCCGCTCGTTCCGGTCGAAGGAGCGAGGGCTGCGCATCGCTGCAGGCATCGCCATGATCGCGCTCGCCGTCGGGCTGGTCTTCAACGTGCCGCAGACCCTGCAGCGGCTGCTGCCCGACTACACGGCGCCGCTGCAGGAGCAGATCGCAGACTCCGACCAGGTGCAGGACGCGCTCGACCTCGGTGGGCTGGTCAATGACGAGAACAAGGACCTCGACAAATGCACGAACGGTGCGGAGCAACTCGAATCGTGCGGCACCGCGCCTTCGATCAAGGGCATCCAGGAGTGGCTCAACACCCCGAACGGCGAGGCCATCGACCTGAAGGACCTACGGGGCCAGGTGGTGTTGATCGACTTCTGGGCCTACTCGTGCATCAACTGCCAGCGATCTCTTCCCCATGTCGTCGCCTGGGACAAGGCTTACCGTGACGCGGGTCTCGATGTGATCGGCATTCATTCTCCGGAGTACGCGTTCGAGAAGGATCCCGGCAATGTGGCGGCAGGAGCCCGCGACTTCGGTATCGATTACCCCGTCGCACTCGACAACAACCTGTCGACGTGGACGAACTACCGGAACCGCTACTGGCCGGCCCACTATCTGATCGACGCCGAGGGCACTGTGCGTCACATCTCGTTCGGCGAGGGCAACTACGCCGCCACCGAGTCCATGATCCGCGAGCTGTTGAAGGACGCGGACCCGTCGGTGAAGCTGCCTGCTGCGACGGATGTCGAAGATGACACACCCGACGTGGGATCGACCACACGGGAGACGTTCCTCGGGTCCTCCAAGGACGTGAACTACGGCGGAGACGGCGAATACCGTAAGGGGACGAGCACCTACGCGCTCCCGAAGGACCAGCCGGCCGACAGCTTCGCGCTCGACGGCGACTGGAAGATCGAGACGCAGTTCGCGACGCCCGACGGCGACAAGGGGAGGATCAACCTCGAATATCACGCGGCGGAGGTCCGGGTGGTGGTCGCAGGGTCGGGCGACATCGTGGTGCGACGCGATGACGGGTCTACGGAGACCATCGCGATCGACGGCACGCCCCGCTCCTACGAGCTCCTCAAACAGGGCGACATCGCAGAAGGCGCTCTCGACATCGAGGTGCCCGCCGGCGTCGAGGTCTATTCCTTCACATTCGGGTGACGTCTGCACGTGATCGGGGAGGAGATGCGGCATGCTGGTGGAGATGGTCATCGATGGGTTTGACGTTCCAGAGGACGGGGCGACGCAGGATGCTGTCGCCGACCTCCTCGTCCGCGTCGCCTCCGGTGATCAGGTTGCCTTCGCGGCGCTCTACGACACCCTCTCCTCCCGGGTGTTCGGCCTCATCCTCCGGGTGCTGGTCAACCGTGCCCAGAGCGAAGAGGTGCTCCAGGAGGTCTTTCTCGAGATCTGGCAATCCGCTTCGCGCTTCGCTCCGAACAGAGGTCAGGGACGAGCGTGGATCATGACGATCGCTCATCGCCGGGCCATCGATCGGGTGCGAGCATCGCAGTCGAGCGCTGACCGAGACGTGAGAGCAGGCTTCAAGGACATCGGCGTCGCGCACGACAGTGTCGCGGAACAGGTCGAATTGGGGATCGAGGGAGGGAAGGTCGTGCAAGCGCTCTCGGGGCTTCCCGAGGCGCAGCGCGAAGCACTCGTCCTCGCGTACTACGGCGGTTACAGTCAGAACGAGATCGCGGCCCTCGTGGGAGCGCCGCTGGGGACTATCAAGACACGGATGCGAGACGGGCTCACCCGTCTGCGCACGGCGATGGGGGTGACGGCATGAACGAGAAGGAGTTCGCGGAGCTCGCGGCAGGTGCCGCGCTGAACTCGCTCTCCGCAGAAGACGAGCGCCGCTATCGTGCGGCCCTCGCCGCGCATCCGCAGTGGCAGACCGTGATCGAGACGGATGCGGCCGCGGCAGCGCTGCTCGCCGATCCGATCGAGCCCGTGGTCGCTCCGGCGCACATCCGTTCCGCACTGCTCGCGCAGATCGCCGGCACGCCTCAGGATGGCAGCGAGGGCACCGATGGCATCGCCGGGGCGGAGGCTTCTTCGGTCGACGAGAGCCAGGCCGTCTCGAGCCACTCCGAGCCCGAATCCACTCCGAAGCCGAAGCAGCGCCGTTGGGCGCGCACCGTCTTCGCCCTCGCGGCATGCCTGGCCGTGCTGGTCGGTGTCGGAATCGGTGCCGTCGCCCTGAACCAACAGCTGAATCGTCCCGCGAGCGTGGTCGCCCTGCAGGAGATCGAAGCAGCGGGAGATGCTGCACAGGCAACTGTCGCTCTCGACGGAGGAACGGCTACGGCGCACTGGTCTCCTTCGACAGGCAAGGTCGTACTGGTCGCCGACGGCATCCCGAGCCCGGGTGAGGGCGAGACCTATGAACTCTGGTTCGTGCGGGGAGACACCCCGGTCTCTGCAGGCGTCTTCGACGTCGATGGGGGAGACGCGACCGCGCTGCTCGCCGGCGACATGCAGGCCGGTGACGCGATCGCGGTGACCGTCGAGCAGGCCGGCGGATCCCCGACGGGACAGCCCACCTCCGATCCGGTCATCGTCATCCCCACGGCGTGAGCGTCACGGATCGCGCGTAGCCTGGTGTGATGCCCGAGCAGTACCACCGACCTGTGCGCCGTCCGACGAGTGCCTTCGACAACATCGTGGGATCGCATGATCCTGCCGAGGAGACGCGTATCGCGCATGCGACAGCATCCGCCCTGCTCGCTCGCGTCCGCGCCGACGAGAGCGGAGCGAGTGCCGAGCGGCTCGTGGCCTTCACCTCCGAGCACGGGATCGACGAGATCGCCGAGCTGTGGTCGAAGGCGCCCTCGCGCACGCTGCCCGGTGCACTCTGGCGCCTCTACGTGCTGCAGCTCGCGATCCATGGTGATCCGCACACGGCCGCGCTGTTGTACGACCGGGGGCGCGTCGAGTTGAGGTCGGCGGATGCGGTCATCGCCGGGGCACCTGTGCCCGCGAGCCCGGACGAACTCGTCGCGCTCATCGACACGATCCTGCGCGGTGCTTTCCGCGGTGACTTCGCCGTGGCGCTCGACCGGGCCGCCGCATTCTGCCGCGTGCAGGCTTCGGGGGCGACTCACACCGCTGACGACTACGAGTTGACCGAACCCGCGCGAGCCAGCGAGCTGACGACGAGGGCGCTGCGACTGAGCAGCTACGGGCAAGACCTCGCGGCCGCTGCCGTGCTCTGGCGGACGGACGCCCTGTCCTGAGCCTGCGGGCCGTCGTGGGTATCGCCCGAGCATGAGAAGACCGGGCCGCAAAAACGCCTCACGGCGGAAGGCCGCTCAAAGCGGCAAAAAATGGAGCCCGGGGTTATGCGGCCCGGCCGTTCAATTGTAACGCGATGCGGCCGTGGGTATTCCCGCCCTCTAGGCTCGGATCATGACCCGGCGCTTTGCCCTGATGATCGATCCTGTCGCTGCCGACGAGCAGCGCACCGACTACGGCGACACCTTCACGCAGGTGGATGCGGCGGCCCCGGCGCTCAGTGTCGGCGAGTTGAGCACGCAGCGCGGCGACGGGGTGTTCGAATCGATCGGCGTGGTCGACGCACACGCGCAGGAGGTCGTCGCGCACCTCGAACGGCTCGCGCACTCGGCTCGGCTCTGCGACCTGCCGGCTCCTAATCTCGTGCAGTGGCGTCAGGCTGTCGATCGGGCGGCAGAGCAGCTCGGTGCGGGCGAGTCCGTGATCAAGCTCATCCTCAGCCGTGGCGTCGAGCACGGGCCCACCCCGACCGCGTGGGTGACGGCGGCACCGGCATCCGACTTCTCGGCAGTTCGCGAAAACGGGGTGCGCGTCGTCACCCTCGACAGGGGGTACGACCTGGGTGCGGCCGAGCGGGCACCGTGGCTGCTGCTGGGGGCGAAGACCCTGTCGTATGCCGTGAACATGGCCGCGCTGCGCGAGGCGCACCGCCGTGGGGCGGACGACGCGATCTTCCTCTCGAGCGACGGCTTCGTGTTGGAGGCGCCGACGGCATCGCTGATCCTCCGCTTCGGCGACCGTTTCGTCACACCGGCACCGAACGGCGGCATCCTGCACGGCACGACGCAGCTCAGCGTGTACGAACACCTCGCCGCCCGGGGTTTCGAGGTGGGCTACGACCGAATCCCGGCGACGGATCTTGCCCGCGCGGATGCGGCCTGGCTGGTGTCGAGTGTCCGCCTCGCCGCGGCGATCACCGCCCTCGACGGTGTCTCCCTCCCGGTCGACCACACCCTCACGGCCGACCTGAACCGCTACCTGCTCTCACCCCGCGACTGAGGCCTCGACGCCGCCGACACGCGAAGCGGGCCCGGGAACCGAAGTTCCCGGGCCCGCTCCTCGTGCGCTTCAGATCAACCGAAGCGGCCGGAGACGTAGTCCTCAGTGGCCTGCACGGAAGGCGTGGTGAAGATCGAGGTCGTGTCGTCGTACTCGATGAGCTTGCCAGGCTTGCCGGTGCCTGCGATGTTGAAGAACGCGGTCTTGTCGGACACGCGGCTCGCCTGCTGCATGTTGTGCGTCACGATCACGATGGTGAACTCGTTCTTGAGCTCGCCGATCAGCTCCTCGATCGCATAGGTCGAGATGGGGTCGAGGGCGGAGCACGGCTCGTCCATCAGCAGCACCTGGGGCGACACGGCGATGGCGCGGGCGATGCACAGACGCTGCTGCTGGCCGCCGGAGAGACCGGAGCCCGGCTTGTCGAGACGGTCCTTGACCTCGTTCCACAGGTTCGCGCCGGTGAGCGACTTCTCGACGAGGGCGTCCTGATCGCTCTTGGACATGCGGCTGTTGTTGAGCTTCACGCCCGCGAGGACGTTCTCCTTGATCGACATCGTGGGGAACGGGTTCGGGCGCTGGAACACCATGCCCACCTGGCGGCGCACGAGCACGGGGTCGATGCCGGGGCCGTAGAGGTCCTTGCCGTCGAGCAGCACCTCTCCCTCGACGCGGGCGCCGGGGATGACCTCGTGCATGCGGTTGAGCGTGCGCAGGAACGTGGACTTGCCGCAGCCGGAGGGGCCGATGAACGCGGTGACGCTGCGCGGCTGGATGTCGAGGGAGACGCCCTCCACTGCGAGGAAGTCGCTGTAGTAGACGTTCAGGTCGTTGACTTCAATGCTCTTGGACACTGCAGTTCCTTGCTTGTCGGATCGAGGGCTCAGCGGCCGGACTTGGGGGCGAAGATCTTCGCGACGAGCCGCGCGATCAGGTTGAGCAGCATGACGATGATGATGAGTGTCAGGGCGGCGGCCCAGGCCCGTTCCACGTACGCCTCAGCGGGGATGCCCTGGTACGCGTACTGAGAGTAGGTGAACACCGGGAGGGTCTGCATGCGTCCGCTGAACAGGTTGTAGTTCATGGCGTCGGTGAATCCCGCCGTGAGAAGCAGTGGCGCCGTCTCGCCGATCACGCGGGAGATGGCGAGCATCACGCCCGTCGTGATTCCGGCGATGGAGGTGGGAAGGACCACCTTGACGATCGTGAGCCACTTCGGCACCCCGAGCGCGTAAGCCGCTTCGCGCAGCTCGTTGGGCACGAGGCGCAGCATCTCCTCGGTGGAGCGCACGACGACCGGGATCATGAGAACAGCCAGGGCCACGGAGCCTGCGATGCCCATCCGCACGCCCGGGCCGAAGATCAGTGCGAACACGGCGTAGGCGAACAGGCCGGCGACGATCGAGGGGATCCCCGTCATCACGTCGACGAGGAAGGTGATGGTGCGGGCCATGCGCCCGCCCTTGCCGTACTCGACCAGGTAGACGGCGGTCATCAGGCCGATCGGGATGGAGATGACCGCTGCGGCGAGGGTGACCAGGAGTGTGCCGATGATGGCGTGCAGTGCGCCGCCGCCTTCGCCGAGCACTCCGCGCATCGATGACGAGAAGAAGAGTCCGTCGAAGCGGGCCAGGCCGTTGGCGACCACGGTGACCGCGACGGAGACCAGCGGCACCATCGCGATCGCGAACGCCGAGGTGACGATTCCGGTGATCAGGCGGTCGAGCGCCTTGCGGGGGCTCTCGATGATGCGTGACATCACGTAGATGAGCACGAGGTAGATGATGGCCCCGAAGACGACGGAGCCGGCGATGTTGAGGTCGGAGCCGCTGGCGAGCGCCGTGATGGCGAAAGGCGTGAATCCGATGAGGAGAGAGAGGCCGAGAAGAGCCCAGGGCGACCAGCGGGGGAGGTGTCCCGAGCTGAGCGAGAGGCTGGAAGGAGCCGCGCTCGCCGTGCGAGCGGATTCAGGGGCGGTAACGGTCATGTCAGTTCGCTCCCGAGAATTCCTTGCGGCGGTTCACGAACCAGCGTGCGAGAGCGTTCACCACGAACGTCACGACGAACAGGATCAGACCGGTCGCGATGAGGATGTTGATGTTGACCTGGTACGCCTCGGGGAACGTCAGCGCGATGTTCGCCGCGATCGTGGAGGGGTTCGTGGAGGTGAGCAGCTCGAACGTGACGGCCTTGCTCACCGACAGCACCATCGCGACGGCCATGGTCTCACCGAGCGCGCGGCCGAGGCCGAGCATGGAGGCGGAGACGATGCCGGAGCGGCCGAAGGGCAGTACGGCCATCCGCACCATCTCCCAACGGGTGGCACCGAGTGCGAGGGCGGCCTCTTCGTGGAGGCGGGGGGTCTGCAGGAAGATCTCGCGGCAGATGGCGGTGATGATCGGGACGACCATGACCGCGAGCACCATGGCGGCGGTGAGGATCGTGCGCCCGGTCGGCGAGACGACACCGCCGAAGAAGGGGATCCAGCCGGCGTTCGTGTTCAGCCAGACGTAGATGGGCTGAACAGCGGGGGCGAGGACCAGGATGCCCCAGAGGCCGAACACGACCGAGGGGACGGCGGCGAGCAGGTCGACGACATACCCGAGGCCCTGGGCGAGGCGCCGCGGCGCGTAGTGCGTGATGAACAGCGCCACGCCGAGCGACAGCGGCACGGCCAGGAGGAGAGCCAGGAAGGCCGCCCAGACGGTGCCGAAGAGGAGGGGGCCGACGTAATCCCAGAAGTTCGTCTTGAGGAGCGAGGCATCCTCGGCCGTGGCGGTGAAAGCCGGGACCGACTGCACGATGAGGAAGATCGCGACCGCGGCCAGCGTGATCATGATCATGGATCCGGCGGCGACCGCCGTTCCGGAGAACCAGAGGTCACCGGCGCGCTTCTTCGCGACGATGCGCGTCGACGCCGGCGAGGTCGTGGCTGTCATGGGAGCTGCTTCCTGCTCAGTGGAGATCGGGTGTCTGACGCGAGCAGACGGTCTCCGGGATGCCGCGAGGCATCCCGGAGACCGTCACTGGCTCACTTGATGAGGTCGATCGCAGCCTGGGCCTGCGTGCGCAGGTCGTCCGAGATCGGAGCGCTGCCGGCGTTGGTCGCGGCGACGTCCTGGCCCTCTGCGCTGATCGCGGTGGTGAAGAACGCCTTGGTCAGTGCGGCGACGTTCTCGTCCTCGTACTCGGCGCAGCCGATGAGGTAGCTGACGAGCAGCACGGGGTACGCGCCGTCGGCGGTCGTGGTGCGGTCGATCGCGAAGGCGAGGTCGCCGTCGGTGCGGCCTTCCTCGATCTTCGACGCGTCGAGCGTTGCCGCAGCGCCCTCGGCCGAGTGCGGCACGAACTTGTCGCCGACCTTGACGTTGACGGCCGAGAAGTCGGCGGCCTGCGAGGAGTCGATGTAGCCGATGAGGCCCTGTCCGCCCTTGACGGCGTTGGCGACGCCCGAAGTCTTCTCGGCGGACTCGCCGGCGAGGTCGGCCGGCCACTCCTCGACGCTGCCGGCGGTCCACACGTCACCCGCGGTCTGCGCGAGGTAGTCGGTGAAGTTGCCCGTGGTGCCCGACTTGTCGGAGCGGTGCACCGGCGTGATGGCGAGGTCGGGGAGCTTGGCGTCGGGGTTGTCCTTGGCGATCGCCGGGTCGTTCCAGTTGCTGATCTTGCCGGCGAAGATCGATGCGACCGTCTCGGCGTCGAGGTTCAGCTCGTCCACGCCGTCGAGCGAGAAGACGATGGCGATGGGCGAGACGTAGGCCGGGATCTCGATGAGGTCGGAGCCGTCGACGCACGCGCCGAAGCCGCCGGCTGCGATCTCGTCGGTCTTGAACGCGCGGTCGGAGCCGGCGAAGTTGACTGCGCCCTGCTGGAACGACTCGCGGCCGCCGCCCGAGCCCTGCGGGTCGTACTCGACCTGGGCGTCGGGGTTGGTCTTCTGGAACTCGGCGGTCCATGCCTGGATGGCGACCTGCTGCGAGGAGGCGCCGGCGCCGACCAGGGAGCCGCTGACGGCCGTGGAGCTGGAGGTGGGCTCGTCGGTGGAACCGGTGCCGCCTTCGTTCGCGGCACAGCCGGCGAGGGCGA
Organism: Microbacterium sp. MYb54; assembly: GCF_002979515.1. GTDB lineage: Bacteria > Actinomycetota > Actinomycetes > Actinomycetales > Microbacteriaceae > Microbacterium. The sequence continues at coordinate 40,127 of NZ_PCPA01000016.1, forward strand.
GAGCGGCGACGGCGCCGATGGCGCCGATTCGTGCGATTCGGGAGATCTTCACTGTGGATCCTTCGATCTGGAATGGGTGGGGCCCGGTGCAGGGCACACAGTGACGCTATGGGCGACGGTTAACGAGACTCTCCCGAGCAGGTGAACGGCAGGTGAACGACGGGCGACTCTCTGGGGTGCTCCCGCGAGAAATCAAGGGTGCGTCAGACCTTGGGGATGTGCGTCTCGATCGCGATGATGCCGGATCCGGGGTTGGTGGCAGAGAGATGCACGACCGAGAACGCCGCCGGTTCGAGGTCCGACGCACTGCTGAGATACGACCCCTGGATGGTCCCGGTGGCCAGCGCGATCTCCGAGAGCAGGCCGGGCAGTACCGGGCCGTGGCTGCACAGCACGGTCGGCTTGCCGGCGCGGATGCGGCGGCCGACGACCGATCGCAGGTCGGACTCGCCGTCCTCCCACGCGTCCTGACTGATCTTCTCGGTCTTCACGGGTTTGCGATCCAGCGCGCGCGCGAGAGGAGTGATCGTCTCGACGCAGCGCACGGCGTCACTCGTCACGATCCGGCGCACACCGAAGGCACGCAGCGGTCCGACGATCGACTTCGCCTGCTTCCGTCCGCGTTCGGTGAGTGGCCGGGAGGCATCCGACCCGTCCCACTCCGAACGGGGCGTGGCCTTCGCATGCCGCAGCGCGATCACCGGGAAGGTGCGCAGCACGCCGTCGTCGACGAGGTTGGAGAAGAAGTCGAGGATCTCGAGGTCGACGGGGTAGCTCAGACGCGAACGTGCCTTCTTCACGCTGACCCATTCGAGCGCGGCGATCTCGCGGTTGGGGACGAACGTCGACTCCCGGATCGCGGCATCGGTGGCCTCAGCCGCCCAGTAGTGCACGACCTTCTGCTTCTGCGAGGCGAGGTGATAGCGGCTCACGCCCACCGACACTCCGAGCGAGACCCGGATGCCGGTCTCCTCGTGCACCTCCCGCACGGCCGTCTCCGCGAGCATCTCGCCGGGGTCGACCTTGCCCTTGGGGAGGGTGATGTCGCGGTACTTGGTGCGGTGGATCAGCAGGATCCGCAGCTTGCCCTCCACGAGGCGCCACACGACGGCCCCCGCCGCGTACACCGCCTTGTCCGTCCACTTCGAGTTCGTCGTCGTGTCGGCGGGGAGCTGCAGCTGCCGAGTGTTCATCGAACGGCCCGTGCGCGACGGCGCCGCTGGATCAACCCCATGGTCTTATCCTGCAGGTCGATCAGTGGCTTGCCTTCCGCATCGACGGCGTGGCGCTCCCAGACACCGCCGGCGCCGAGATGCCACGAGGTGGTTCCGGCATCCATCGCCAGGTCGAAGAAGGCCTCGAGCTCCTTGAGGTGTGCGGGGTCGGTGACGCGCACCAGGGCCTCGACACGGCGGTCGAGGTTGCGGTGCATCATGTCGGCGCTGCCGATGTACACCTGCGGGTCGCCGCCGTTCTCGAAGGCGAAGATGCGCGAGTGCTCCAGGTATCGACCGAGGATGCTGCGCACCGTGATGTTGTCGCTGATGCCGTCGAGGTCGGTGCGAAGGCTGCAGATGCCCCGCACCCAGACGTCGACCTTCACTCCGGCCGCACTCGCACGATAGAGCGCGTCGATGATCTCCTCGTCGACCATCGAGTTCACCTTGATGCGGATGTGCGCGGGGATCCCGGCCTCGGCATTCTTGCGTTCGGCGTCGATCTGTCGGACGAGGCCCTTGCGCAGGTGCAGGGGTGCGACCAGGAGGCGCTTGAACTTCTTCTCGATCGCGTAGCCGCTGAGTTCGTTGAAGAGTCGCGTCAGGTCCTTGCCGACCTGCGCGTCGGCGGTGAACAGCCCGAAGTCCTCGTAGATGCGGCTGGTCTTCGGGTTGTAGTTGCCGGTACCAACGTGGGAGTAATGCTGCAGCTTGCCGTCCTCTTCGCGGATCACGAGTGCGAGCTTGCAGTGGGTCTTCAGGCCGACGAGGCCATAGACCACGTGCACGCCGGCCTTCTCGAGCTTGCGCGCCCAGACGATGTTGTTGGCCTCGTCGAAGCGGGCCTTGACCTCGACGAGGGCCAGTACCTGCTTGCCCGCCTCCGCCGCGTCGATCAGAGCCTGCACGATGGGGCTGTCGCCGGAGGTGCGGTACAGGGTCTGCTTGATGGCGAGCACGTGCGGGTCGCGCGCGGCCTGCTCGAGGAAGGCCTGCACGCTCGTGGTGAACGACTCGTACGGGTGGTGCACGAGCACATCCGACTTGCGGATCGCCTTGAAGATGTCGGCTCGAGTGCTCGATCCTGCCGGCTGGAAGGCCACGGCGGTGGTCGGCAGATGCGGCGGGTAGCGCAGGTCGGGGCGGTCGATGCGCGACAGATCGAACAGGCCCCGCAGGTCGAGCGGCCCGGGGAGGCGGTAGACCTCCAGGTCGGTGATGTCGAGTTCGCGGACCAGCAGGTCCATCGTGACGTCGTCCATGTCGTCGGTGATCTCGAGGCGGATCGGCGGCCCGAAACGTCGGCGCAGGAGCTCGGCCTCGAGCGCCTGGATGAGGTTCTCGCTCTCGTCTTCCTCGATCTCGACGTCTTCGTTGCGGGTGAGGCGGAAGGCGTGGTGGTCGAGCACCTCCATGCCCGGGAACAGATCGCCCAGATGGTTGGCGATGAGCTCTTCCAGCCGCAGGAAGCGCTTGATCTCGCCGCCTCCCGGCACCTCGACGAACCGCGGGAGCATGGGCGGCACCTTGAGGCGTGCGAACTCCTGGCGACCGGTGCGGGCATTGCGGATGCGGATCGCGAGGTTCAGCGACAGGCCCGAGATGTAGGGGAACGGGTGTGCCGGGTCGACCGCGAGCGGCATGAGCACAGGGAAGACCTGAGCTTGGAAGTACTCGGAGAGCGCCGAGCGCTCGCCGTCGGTGAGCTCGGACCAGTCGGTGATCTCGACGCCCGACTCTGCCAGGGCGGGACGCACCAGCGAGATCCAGGCATCCGCGTGGCGCAGTTGCAGCGCGTGGGCCTCGCGGGAGATGTCGGCGAGCGCGTCGACGGGGGAGCGGCCGATGTTGGTCGGCACCGCGAGCCCGGTCATGATGCGACGTTTGAGGCCGGCGACGCGCACCATGAAGAACTCGTCGAGGTTGCTCGCGAAGATCGCCAGGAAGTTGGCGCGTTCGAGTTCGGGCAGTGACGGATCCTCCGCGAGCTCCAGCACACGCTGGTTGAAAGCGAGCCAGCTGAGCTCGCGATCCAGGTAGCGGTGGTCGGGGAGCAGGGAGTCGGGCGACTCGATGGCGTCGAAGTCGTCGTCTTCGGCGTCACCGAGGCCGGCGTCGGCGAGTGCGGGATCGATCATGGGGTACATCTAATCACCGTGAGGTGACGCGTGTGTGAACGGAGACGATCGTCACCCGGCGTTGACGAGACTCTCGTCCTCGTTGACGTTGAAGCGGTAGCCGACGTTGCGCACCGTGCCGATGATCTGCTCCTGGTCGCCGAGCTTCGCTCTGAGCCTTCGCACATGCACGTCGACGGTGCGGGTGCCACCGAAGTAGTCGTAACCCCAGACCTCGCTGAGCAGCTGCTCGCGCGTGAACACGCGAGCAGGGTGGGTGGCCAGGAAATGCAGCAGCTGGAATTCCTTATAGGTGAGATCCAGGGCTCTGCCGCGCAACTTCGCCGAGTACGACTGCTCGTCGATCGTGACGCCGGACGCCTGCACCCGCGCGGGTTCGGCGACCTCGTCGCGGCGGGCCAGTGCGAGGCGGAGCCGGGCATCGATCTCGGCCGGTCCCGCGGTGGCGAGGAGGACGTCATCGATCCCCCAGTCGCCGGACAGTGCACTCATGCCGCCTTCTGTGACCACCAGCAGCAGAGGTGCGTCCTGGCCGGCCGTTCGCAGCAGGCGGCACAGCGACTTCGCAGCGACGAGGTCATGACGGCCGTCGACGATCACGACGTCGTAGTCCGGGGCGCTGACCAGCTGTGCCGGCTCCGCCGGGATCTGGCGAGCACGATGGCTCAGCAACTCAAGGGCGGGCAGCACCTGCTCCGAGAGCGAAGCGTTGGTAAGTACCAGCACCTGGGCCACGCGCACTCCTCACCGACGCGGATCGACGCCGTGCCGCCATGATACCGGGAGCGGATGCGCAACAATGGTGACATGACGGATCCAGCACTCGCACCACGCAACGCGTTCGTCGGTGTGGCCGGCGTGTGGGTCGCGGCGTTCGTCGCGACCGTCGCGATCGGCATCTTCGTTCCGGAGGAATGGCGCGTTCCGTGGCTGCTGGTGGGCTTCGGGGGTGCGGTGCTGCTGTCGTTCGCCGTGCAGCTCCGGTACGGGCGCACGCAGGGCTTCATCTTCCGGGTGGCCGGCAGCGTGATCGGCGCCCTGCTGCTGATGGGGCTCGTCTCGATCGGTTTCGGCCTCGCGGCGCTGATCCCGACCTGAGTGCGGCATGGCGCGGTAAGGTGGAGCACATGGACCTCATGGCGCTCGAAATGTTCTTCATCGGCCTGCTGGGCCTCGCGAGCCTCGCTATCGTCTTCGTCTCGGCAGTGGTGCTGCGCAACCTCTTCCGCGGCCAGCGCTGACGCGATCGTGCTCGAACTGCCCGTCGACCTTCCGGCCGATCTCGTCCCCTTCGCCTGGCTGATCGGCGTCTGGGAGGGCACCGGCGTCATCGACTATCCCGTCGGCGATGAGCGCCTGCAGGGCGAGTTCACGCACCGGGTCAGCTTCAGCCATGACGGCGGCCCCTTCCTGAACTACTCGGGCACCGCGACGTTCCTCTCCGAAGACGGTGCCCCGGCTGCGGCGCTGCTCGCCGAGACCGGCTTCTGGCGGCTCGCGCGCCCGGCGACGCAAGCGGATCCCGGTCCGGCACTGCTCCCGCCCACCGGGCCTGCAGTCGCGCGCACGGTCGACGATGTCGAGGAGCTCCGCGCTCCGAGTGGCGGATTCCCGATCGAGGTCTCGCTCGCGCACTCCGACGGTGCCCTCGAGCTCTACATCGGCGAGATCAACGGTCCGCGCATCGATATCGGCTCCGACGCCGTCGTGCGCAGCGCCGGCGCCAAGGTGCACACGGCTTCGTCGCGCATGTACGGGCTCGTCGACGGTCACCTGCTGTGGGCGTGGGACATCGCCGCCCTCGGCACCCCGCTGCGCTCGCACGCCTCGGCGCGGCTGGCAAAGGTCTGACATGACCCGCTTCAGCCAGATCGACGGCGTCGTCTCCGACGGCGACCTGATCATGCACTTCGGCGACGCCTTCCGCGAGCAGCGACGTCTCGCCGATGGCGCAGCTCTCGCCCCCCTCGGCGATCGCACCGTGATCGAGGTCGCGGGCCCCGAGCGACTGACCTGGCTCGACTCGATCACCTCGCAGGCGGTGGGGCATCTGGCTCCCGGAGAGAGCACCGAACTCCTGGTGCTCGACCCACAGGGCCGCGTCGAACACGCAGCCGGTGTCCTCGACGACGGTGCGTCGACCTGGCTCATCGCAGACGCCGGCGACGCCGAGGCGCTCGCCGGTTGGCTGACCCGGATGAAGTTCCGCACCCAGGCCACGGTCGGCATTCGATCAGACCTCATGCTGGTCGGTTACATCGATGGCGGAACCGTCGCGTCAGCAGCATCCGCTGCGCCCTTCGCACCGAACGGCCTGCCCCTCGTCTGGGCCGACCCCTGGCAGCGGATCAGCGTCGGAGGACACCAGTACTCCGAGGTCGCCGAGCATCCTGCCGCTGACTTCGCCTGGCGGGTCGCGATCCTGACCGATGAAGCGGCGGATGCGCTCGCCGCTTCGCTCGATCGCGATGCGCTGGCGGGTCTGCTCGCCGCCGAGGCGCTGCGCGTGGCCGCCTGGCGCCCTCGTTGGACGACAGAGGTCGATGAGCGCTCCCTGCCGCACGAGTCCGACTGGATCCGCAGCGCGGTGCACCTGAACAAGGGGTGCTACCGCGGGCAGGAGACCGTCGCCAAGGTGCACAACCTCGGGCACCCTCCGCGCCGTCTCGCCGCGCTCCACCTCGACGGCAGCGATGCGGTCCTGCCGGAGCCCGGTGCTCCGGTCTTCGCCGGCGACGACGAGGTCGGACACCTCACCTCGGTGGCGCGTCATCATGAAGATGGTCCGATCGCCCTCGCGATCCTCTCCCGACGCGCTCCGATCGGCGACCTCGTGGTGCGCGCCGACGGCATCGACATCGCCGCATCCCAGCAGGTGATCGTGCCGGCAGATGCCGGTGCCACCGCCGATATCCCGCGCCTCACGCGTCTTTCGCGGCGTCCCTCGGCGCCAGACCCCCGCAGCGCCGGCAACTGAGGCAATCGGCCGCTGAGCTCGATCGGCAGCTGAGCTCAATCGGTGCGGGGCGCGACAGCCGCCCAGGGAAGCGTGACCTCACCCAGACGCCAGCGAGTGCGTCCGCCGAGCACCGGCCACCCCTGATCGCGAAGAGCCGCCACTGCGGCCAGGAAGCGCTGAGTGGCACCGAACGTCGACAGCGGCGCCGCACGATCCCACTCGCGGTCGAAGTCGACCAGCAGCGCGTGGATACGCTCGCCGGCGACGTTCCGATGGATCAGCGCTTTCGGCAGGCGTTCCGCGACGATGCTCGGACGCTCGAGATCGGCGAGGCGGAGCGAGATGGTGAAGCGCAGCGGCGAGGCCTGCGCATCGACGTCGATCCAGCTCGCGACCCGACCGATCTCGTCGCAGGTCCCCTCGAACAGCAGGCCACCCGGTGCCAGCCGGGCGGCCATGCGCGACCAGGCATCCGGAACGTCCTTCTCGTCATACTGGCGCAGCACGTTCATCGCGCGGATCACCGCGGCCCGCCGCCCGTCGGGGAGCGGCACCTCGAATCCTCCGCGGGCGAACGAGACCGGAAGGTCGGAAGCGAAGGACGTTCGCCCCGCACGCACCTCAGCCAGTTGGGTGTCGGCGGTTGTGACGCGCGCCGGGTCGATCTCCAGACCGCGCACCTCGACGTCGCCGCGCACCCGTACAAGTCGTGTCGCGAGCTCGAAGGCGGTCACACCGCTCGCCCCGTATCCGAGGTCGATGACCAGGGGATCGGATGCTCGGCGCAGGGCATCGCTCGCGGCGATCCAGCGATCGTTGCGCCGCAGCCGGTTCGTCCCCGTGGTGCCGCGGGTCGGCCGACCGAGGGGAGATGACGCCATGTCTCCATCCTCCCAGCATCCGACTCTGGCTCCGTGCCCTGGGCGGATAAACTGACGGCATGACTGCGACGCGCACCCTCATCCTGCTCCGCCACGGCCGGAGCGAGTGGAACGAACTGAACCTGTTCACCGGTTGGGTGGACGTCCGCCTCAACGAGCAGGGCGAGAAGGAGGCCCGCCGTGGTGGCGAGCTGCTGGCAGAGTCCGGCATCCTGCCCGACGTGCTGCACACCTCGCTGCTGAGCCGCGCGATCCAGACGGCGAACATCGCCCTGGACGCCGCCGACCGGCTGTGGATTCCGGTGACCCGCTCCTGGCGGCTCAACGAGCGTCACTACGGTGCGCTCCAGGGCAAGGACAAGGCGCAGACGCTCGAGGAGTTCGGTCCGGAGCAGTTCCAGCTCTGGCGTCGCTCGTTCGACGTGCCGCCGCCCGTGCTCGACGATGAGAGCGAGTTCAGCCAGGTGAACGACGTCCGTTACGCGGACATCGACGGCGAGGTGCCGCGCACCGAGTCCCTCAAGCTCGTCATCGACCGCCTGCTGCCCTACTGGGAGAGCGCGATCGTTCCCGACCTCGATGCCGGCAAGACGGTCCTCGTCACGGCGCACGGCAACTCGCTGCGCGGTCTCGTGAAGCACCTCGAGGGCATCAGCGACGACGACATCGCCGAGCTCAACATCCCCACGGGCATCCCGCTGATCTACGAGCTGGATGAGAACAACGTGCCCACCGGCCCCGGCCGCTACCTCGACCCGGAGGCCGCTGCTGCCGGCGCCGCCGCAGTCGCTGCCCAGGGCAAGAAGTAAGAGCTTCCGCTCGAACGGAGAAGCCCCCGATGCGCTCGCATCGGGGGCTTCTGCATTCGTGCTGCGGGTCAGGCGTGACCGAGCTCCTGCTGCTCGAGCTCCTGCTGCTCGACGGCGAGGGGGATGTCGTCTTCGCCGACAGCCCAGTCGCCGGTCGCGAGGTAGACGACCTTCTTGGCGACGGCCACCGCGTGGTCGGCGAAGCGCTCGTGGTAACGGCTGGCGAGCGTGGCGTCGACGGTCGCCGTCGCCTCGCCCTTCCAGTTGTCGCTGAGCACCTTCTCGAAGACCGTGGCGTGCAGCTCGTCGACGTCGTCATCCGCGTTGCGGATCGCGTCGGCGTAGCGCAGGTCCTGGGTCCGCAGCAGCTCGGAGAGCGTGCGAGCCACCTCGACGTCGAGCTCGCCCATCTTCACGAAGGTGCCCTTGAGGCCCTTCGGGATGGCGCGCTCGGGGAAGCGGAGGCGGGCGAGCTGGGCGATGTGCTCCGACATGTCGCCCATGCGCTCCAGAGACGCGCTGACGCGCAGCGCTGAGACGACGATGCGCAGGTCGCGGGCGACCGGCTGCTGGCGGGCGAGGATCTCGATGGCCTGCTCGTCGAGTGCGACGGCCAGTTCGTCGATCTTCGCGTCGTCGGCGATGACCTCTTCGGCCAGGGCGACGTCGCTGGTCGCGAAAGCTCTGGTCGCCTTGTCGATCGAGACCGTGACGAGGTCGGCGATCTCGACGAGGCGGGACTGCAGGTCCTCGAGGGACTGGTGGAAGACTTCGCGCATGTTGGGGCGCAACCTTTCATTCGGATCTCGGCTGTGTCAGCACGAGACGGCGGGTCGTCCGCACGAGAGCAGGTCTGTGCTCCCGCACAAGCCCGAAGCGATTGTCTGCTTCGAAGGTTAACGAACGGTGCCCAGCACGTGAATAGTACTTCTCCCGTTGCCGCCAGGGCGCGGAAACCCGCCGGACAGACGGTGAACGCACTCTACGCTTAGGTTATGACCTTGCCGCAGCTCGCGCTGTCTTCGCTCGCCATCGGGCTGGTGATCGGCGTCGGCCTGTCCCTGCTGGTGGTGTGGGCGTATCGGGCGAGGGCACGCGTGCAGGAAGAGACCTCGCTGGCGATTCCGGCCGGTATCACCGATGTCCTTCGCAGCATGGATGACGCCGCCGCGATCGTCGACACCTCCGGTCAGGTGCTGGCAGCATCGCAGGCCGCCACCCGCTTCGGAATCGAGGTCGGCTCGACTCTCGACAACCCGGAGCTGCGCCAACTCGTGCGTGGCGTCAGGGAAGCCGGCGGTTCCGTCACCGAATCGATGCGCATCACCCGTGGCGGACTGAGTCTCGACCCGCGTCTGGTGTCGGCCAGGGCGAGCGTGATCGGCGCCCGGTTGGTGCTGCTGATCATCCGCGACGTCACCGAGCAGGAGCGCCTCGACCAGATGCGGCGGGACTTCGTGGCGAACACGAGTCACGAGCTGAAGACTCCGGTCGGGGCGGTGAGTCTTCTCGCCGAAGCCATCGAGTCCGCCGCCGACGACCCAGCCCAGGTGCGCATCTTCGCGGCGCGCATCTCTGCGGAGGCGGGGCGGCTCGGGCAGCTCACCGGTCGCATCATGAGTCTGTCCCGGCTCCAGGCAGAGGACGGGCTGACCAAGGTCGGTCCCGTCTCGATCGACGAGGTGATCGCCTCGTCCATCGAAGCCCATGTCGTGCAGGCCGATTCCGCGGGCGTCGAGCTCGCCAGGGGTGGTGACCGCGGTGTCTGGGTGCGCGGAGACGCGCAGATCCTGATCGAGGCGGTCGGCAACCTCATCGCCAACGCGATCGTGTACTCGTCCAAGGGCTCCCGCGTCGGAGTCGGTGTGCGAGCGGAGGACGGCGTCGTCGAGATCGCGGTGTCCGACCAGGGCATCGGCATCGCAGAGGCCGACCGTGAGCGCATCTTCGAGAGGTTCTACCGGGCCGACGAGGCTCGTTCCCGACGCACAGGGGGCACGGGACTCGGACTTTCGATCGTCAAGCACGCCACCCAGCGTCATGGTGGTGAGGTGCGGCTGTGGTCCCGTCCTGGGCGCGGCTCTACGTTCACGATCCGGCTTCCTCGGATCGATGCCCCTGACAACGTCGACACGGGCAAGAAGAGCAAGAAGAAGCGTGTGCGCAAGGCGGCCAAGGCCGCAGCCTCTGCACGCGTTCGAAACGGAGAGAGAGCATGACCCGTATCCTTCTCGTCGAAGACGAGCCCGACCTCGCCGATCCCCTCGCATACCTGCTGCGACGCGAGGGGTACGAGGTGGAGATCGCCGAAGACGGCCCTGGGGCGCTCGCAGCGTTCCGGGAGCGCGGCGCCGACATCGTGCTGCTCGACCTGATGCTGCCGGGGATGCCGGGCACCGAGGTGTGCCGGCAGATCCGTTCGACCTCGGCGGTGCCGATCATCATGCTCACGGCCAAGGACTCCGAGGTGGACATCGTCGTGGGGCTCGAGCTCGGCGCCGACGATTACATCACGAAGCCGTATTCGTCGCGTGAGCTGCTCGCCCGCATGCGCGCTGTGCTGCGCCGAGTCGTGCAGGCCGACAGCGAGCTCGACGAGCGCGTGCTCGACGGCGGACGCGTGTCGCTCGACATCGACCGGCACACGGTTTCGGTCGCCGGGGACCAGATCAACATGCCGCTGAAGGAGTTCGAGCTGCTCGAGGTCCTGATGCGCAACTCCGGACGAGTCCTCACCCGTGGTCAGCTCATCGATCGGGTATGGGGGAGCGACTACTTCGGTGACACGAAGACGCTCGACGTCCACATCAAGCGCATCCGCTCGCGCATCGAGGAGAACCCGAGCGAGCCGGTGATGCTCGTCACCGTGCGCGGTCTGGGATACCGCTTCGAGGGCTGACGCTCGGTCCGAACACGGAAGAGGCCGGCTCCCCGCGGGGAGCCGGCCTCTTCTCGGTGGTGCGGTGTGGTGTGGTGTCAGTTCGAGGGGGCCGGAGCCGCCGTGTCGGTCGGCAGCGGCGTCGGCCGGGGCGTTTCGACCTTCTCGGAAGGAACCAGGTCGGCGTAGTAGGGGAGCGACCCGTCGAGGACGGGAACCTCGCTCTTGACCCCGGTGGAGTCGCCCGACTGGAAGTGGATCTCGACGGTCGCGCCCGGCTTGGTGTCGAGGCCGACGATGCGCAGCGGCTCCTCGTCGGCGCCCAGGCTGACCCTGCCCTCTGCGGGGACCGTGACGGCGAACGGCTCGAGGCCCTCGACCGTGATCGTCAGAGTCGCCTTCTCGTCGGTGGGGTTCACGATCGCCGCGATGAAGTTGCCGACGGAGCCGTCTTCGTTGGCGATGACGAGCGCGTTGCGAACGTCGATCGGACCGTCGGCATCAGAGATGTTCACGCCGTCAGAGGCGGCGTACTCGATCTTCGTCGACTGCGGGGTGATGAACGTGCACCCGGTGGCGCCGAGCAGAACGAGGGCGCTGAGGGCTGCAGACGCAACAAGGCGCGATTTCACGGGTCCTCCTGAGGTCCGGCGGGATATCCGCATCCATTCTATGGGTAAGTCGTGACGGTGCCCGTGGCCCGAGGAGCGCGAACCTTAGCGCATCCCCCCTGTGGTATCCTTGAGGTTGCCGAAAGGACACGTTTTTATGCTTTTTGAGGTTGGCGAGACCGTCGTCTATCCCCACCATGGCGCTGCGACCATCATCGAGGTCAAGGAGCGCATCATCAAGGGTGAGGCGAAGAAATACCTGAAGCTCAATGTCACTCAGGGTGACCTGATCATCGAGGTTCCCGCAGAGAATGTCGACTTGGTCGGCGTTCGTGATGTCATCGGCAAAGAGGGCCTCGACAATGTGTTCGAGGTGCTGCGAGCCCCCTTCACGGAAGAGCCGACGAACTGGTCGCGCCGGTACAAGGCGAACCTCGAGAAGCTCGCCTCCGGCGATGTGATCAAGGTGAGCGAGGTCGTCCGCGACCTGTGGCGTCGCGATCAGGACCGCGGCCTCTCCGCCGGCGAGAAGCGGATGCTCGCGAAGGCCCGTCAGATCCTGATCTCCGAGCTCGCTCTCGCTGAGAAGACCGACGAGGACAAGGCGGGCGCAATGCTCGACGAGGTCCTCGCTTCCTGAGTTCTTTCACGACGAAAGGCGGGTGCTTCGGCATCCGCCTTTCGTCGTCTTCGCCGGTAACGTGATGCTGTGACCATCCTCCCCGTCCCGCACACAGCGATCATCGTCGTGGCCGCAGGCTCCGGCACCCGCCTGGCAGCCGGTGCTCCGAAGGCCTTCGTCGGCATCGACGCCCGCTCCGTCCTCCGCCATGCGCTCGACGGCGTGTTCGCCGCTGCCCCGGCCCAGGTCGTCGTCGTCGCGCCGGCAGGCCTCGAGGGAGATGCCGAGACCGAGCTGCGTGCGGCGGCAGGTGACCGAGTCGATCTCGGCCGTGTGGTGACCGGCGGCGTGACCAGGCAGCAGTCGGTGGCCGCAGGGCTCGCAGCGCTCTGGGGTGACGTCGAGACGGTCCTCGTCCATGATGCCGCCCGTGCGCTCACGCCTCCGTCGCAGATCGATGCCGTAGCTGTTGCCGTGACGGCGCAGACCGGCGTCATCCCCGCGCTCCCCGTCGTCGACACGCTCAAGAAGGTGGCCGACGGCGCTGTGATCGACGCCGTCGACCGCTCGGTGCTCGCCGCGGCCCAGACACCGCAGGGCTTTCCGCGGCCACTGCTCGAAGCCGCATATTCGACGGCCTTGGCCAGTGGGATCGAATACACCGATGACGCGGCTCTGTTCGCAGCAGCCGGCCATCCCGTGCGGCACATCGCCGGGTCGGAGCGGGCCTTCAAGATCACGACTCCGGCAGACCTCGAGCGCGCCAGAAATCTGCTCGCCCCATCCGCCCACCGTGTCGGCATCCCGCGGGTGGGCATCGGCACCGACGTCCACGCTTTCGGGGGCGAGGGAAACCTCTGGCTCGCCGGACTCGAATGGCCGGGGGAGCAGCCGCTGTCGGGCCATTCGGACGGAGATGCGGTCGCTCACGCGATCGTCGACGCCCTGTTGGGGGCCGCAGGGCTCGGCGACATCGGAGAGCACTTCGGTACCTCTCATCCCGAGTATGCGGGTGCGCACGCCGACGTCTTCCTCGCTCGTACCCGTGAGTTGCTCGCCGAGGCCGGGTTCGAGATCGGAAACGTGTCGGTGCAGCTGCAGGGCAACCGTCCGCGGTTCAGCCCTCGGCGCGCGGAGGCGGAGGCGGCCCTGTCGGCGGTCCTCGCCGCCCCCGTATCCGTGACGGCGACGACGACGGACGGGCTCGGTTTCCCCGGTCGGGGAGAGGGCATCGCGGTGACCGCGGTCGCATCGGTGGTACCGCGTGATCGGGAATCGTCACCAGGGGGCGGGCGCTCAGCAGTCGCCGAGTAGGCTTGAGCGGTGACACTCCGCCTCTACGACACCCGCGCTGCTTCGCTGCGCGACTTCGTGCCTCTCGATCCCGAGAGCATCACGATGTACGTGTGTGGACCCACGGTGCAGTCCGGCCCCCACATCGGGCACGTCAGGGCCGCCCTGAGCTTCGACCTGCTGCGCCGATGGTTGGAGCACCGCTACGGTCGTGTCACCTTCGTGCGCAACGTCACGGACATCGACGACAAGGTGCTCGCCAACGCGACGGAATCCGAGCCGTGGTGGGCGCTCGCCTACCGGATGGAGCAGGAGTTCACCGCGGCGTACGCCGGGGTCGGCATCCTCGCACCGACGTACGAACCCCGAGCCACGGCCTCCGTGCCGCAGATGCAGGAACTCATCGCGTTGCTGATCGAGCGTGGTCACGCGTACCCCGCGCCCGACGCGTCAGGCGACGTCTACTTCGATGTGCGCTCCTGGTCCGAGTACGGATCGCTCACCCATCAGTCGCTCGATGCCATGGAGGCGGCGGAGGACGCCGACCCCCGAGGCAAGCGCAACCCGCAGGACTTCGCTCTCTGGAAGGGTGCCAAGCCCGAGGAGCCGGCCGATGCGACCTGGGCGTCGCCTTGGGGTGCCGGGCGTCCTGGATGGCACATCGAGTGCTCCGCCATGTCGAAGCGCTATCTCGGCGCCGAGTTCGACATCCACGGCGGTGGGCTCGACCTGCGCTTCCCGCACCACGAGAACGAGCTCGCGCAGTCGACCGCGGCCGGCGACGGATTCGCCCGATACTGGGTGCACAACGGGCTGGTGACCGTCGACGGGCAGAAGATGTCGAAGTCGCTCGGCAACTTCACCCTCGCTGTCGATGTGCTCGCCGCGCACGATCCGCTGGTCGTCCGATACGCGCTCGCCGCCGCACACTACCGCTCCAGCCTCGACCTCGGCGAGTCGTCGTGGATAGAGGCGGAGGCTGCGCTCGGGCGCATCGGCACGTTCATCGCCCGAGTTCGCCGCTCGCTCCCCGGCGCGCCGGACGAGGCCCGGATCGGCGAGATCCCCGAGGCGTTCGCGGTCGCGATGGATGACGACCTCGGCGTACCCCAGGCGCTCGCCGTGCTGCACGAGACGGTGCGACGAGGGAACACCGCGATCGACACCGGAGCGGACGAGGAGGCCTGGGATGCGTTCGTCCAGGTGGACGCGATGATCCGTCTCCTCGGGTTCGACGACCTCATGTCCAGTGGGGGAGACCTCGCTGAGCACCGGACTCTGGACGCCCTCGTCCAGACGATGATCACCCAGCGCGCTCAGGCACGCGCTGACAAGGACTGGGCGGCGGCGGATCGCATCCGAGACGCGATCGCCGCTGCAGGAATCACGCTGGAGGACACTCCGGCCGGAACTCATTGGAGTATCGATGGTTAAGCCACAGCGCCCCGGCGCGAACAAGGGAAACAAGAAGGGCCCGACCAAGGGCACCGGCGGACTCGGGCGCAAGGCGCTCGAAGGCCGTGGACCGACGCCTAAGGCGGAGGACCGCGCCTGGCACCCCGCAGGCAAGCGCAAGGCCGCTGCCGAGCGTTACGCGGCGTCCGGCGGCAAGGGGCGTCCCGGCGGCAGCCGTCCGGGATCCGGCGGCGGTTCGAACCGAGCGCCCAAGGCCAAGGCTGGGGACGACACCGAGAACGTCACGGGTCGCAACTCCGTGCTCGAGGCGCTGCGGGCGAAGATCCCCGCGACGGCGTTCTACATCGCGCAGCGCGTCGAGATGGATGACCGTGTCAAGGAGATGCTCGCGATCGCCACGAATCGCGGCATCCCCGTGATGGAGGTCACCCGTCCGGAGCTCGACCGCATGGCCGGCTTCGACGGCGTGCACCAGGGCGTCGCGATCAAGGTGCCGCCGTACGAGTACGCGCACCCGCAGGATCTGCTCGAGCAGGTCATCGACCGTGGCGAGGTGCCGCTGTTCGTGGCGCTCGACGGGATCACCGACCCCCGTAACCTGGGCGCGATCATCCGCTCCACCGCGGCGTTCGGCGGCCACGGCATCATCCTTCCCCAGCGTCGCTCTGCAGGTGTCAACTCCGCCGCCTGGAAGACCAGCGCCGGAGCCGTCGCCCGCACCCCCGTGGCACTGGCGACCAACCTCACCACGCAACTCAAGGAGTTCAAGAAGCAGGGTGTGTTCGTGCTCGGCCTCGACGGCGACGGCGACGTGTCGCTTCCCGAGCTGCAGCTGGCCGATCGTCCCGTCGTGATCGTGGTCGGCTCTGAGGGCAAGGGCCTGTCACGTCTGGTCTCCGAGACCTGCGACCAGATCGTCTCGATCCCGATCTCTGCGGCCACCGAGTCGCTGAACGCCGGCATCGCGACTTCTGTCGCGCTCTACCAGGTCGCTTCGCTCCGCGCCGCGAAGAAGTAGCACACGGAGAGAAGGCAGACCATGGCTCGCATCATCGTGCTCGGAGGGACCGGCTATGCCGGACGCCACATCGTCGCGGAGGCGGTGAGCCGAGATCATGCGGTGATCGCGATCTCGCGTTCGGCGCCGACCGATCCGGTGGCGGGAGCCGCGTACCTGCAGGGCTCTGCTCTCGACCTCGCGCCGCTCGCGGAAGCGTTCGTCGGGACGGATGCCGTGGTCTCAGCCCTCTCGCCGCGTGGTGACATGGAGGACCGGGCGCTCGAAGCGCTGTCGAACGTCGTCGAGCAGATCGCCGGCACGGCCACTCGTCTGGGCGTCGTCGGCGGTGCCGGCGGCAGCCTGGTGGCCCCCGGCGGTCCGCGACTGTTCGATCAGGGCTTCCCCGAGGAATACAAGCACGAGGCGCAGGTCGGCATCGACTCCCTCGCGCTCCTCGAGGCCACGGATGTCGGCGTCGACTGGTTCTTCATCCACCCCGCCGAGGTGTTCGGTCCCTGGGCCGAAGGCGAGCGTACCGGGCACTACCGC
The DNA here is from genome assembly GCF_002979515.1 of Microbacterium sp. MYb54. GTDB lineage: Bacteria > Actinomycetota > Actinomycetes > Actinomycetales > Microbacteriaceae > Microbacterium. The sequence continues at coordinate 56,500 of NZ_PCPA01000016.1, forward strand.
GACGGGGGCGACGTGATCGTCCGCGATGCGGAAGGGAAGTCGTACATCTCGGGCGCGGACTTCGCCGTCGCCGTGGTCGACGAGATCGAGCAGGGCAACCATCACCGCGAACGGTTCACCGTCGGCTACTGACGCCTTCCCGATCCCGACCTGGCGGAGCGGTCACACCAGATCGCGCCAGTCGACGTCCTCGTCATCGTCGGCGACCGGTGTCATGCCGGTGATCACGGGCAGGCTCATGGTCTCGGTCGGCGGTCCCATGATGGTCGCCTCGTCGCGCCGGTGCCGCAGCACCTCGTTGATGTAGCTCGTCAGCACCTCGGCGAGCGGGATCGATCGCCCTTCAGCCTGCGACAGGTACCAGCGGTGCTCGAGCACCTGGTGGAACACCTCAGCCGGCTCGAGCTTGGCCCGCAGCTCGTAGGGGATCGCACGCACGACGGGCTCGAACACGCGGGTCAGCCACTCGTGCGCGTACATCTCCTCGTCCGCCCACTGCTTCGTGGAGCGTGCCCGGAACTCGTCGAGATCGTTGAGCAGGCGTCGCGCCTGGTTCTCCTCGACGTCGAGCCCCGTGAGGCGGATGAGGCGCCGCTGGTGGTGCCCGGCATCCACGACCTTCGGCTGGATCTCGACGACGGTGCCGTCTGCGGTGGTCGACATCGACATCTCGTCGATGTCGAATCCGAGGGCGTTCAGGCGCTCGACCCGTTCGGTGATGCGCCACGTCTCGGCGGCGGAGAACGATTCCTGCGCGGTGAGCTCTGCCCACAGCGACCGGTAGGACGACACGATGCCGTCGGCGATAGCGACGGCATCCACTCCGTGCTCGAGTCGTCCTCCCGCGGCGAGGTCCATGATCTCGCCGGCGATGTTCGTACGGGCGAGATCCAGATCGTAGGCGCGCTGGCCGTCGGTCAGGCCCTCCTCATGCAGCTCGCCGGTCTCGGCATCGACCAGGTAGGCGGCGAAGGCTCCGGCGTCGCGACGGAACAGGGTGTTCGACAGCGAGACGTCGCCCCAGTAGAAGCCCACGTTGTGCAGGCGCACGAGCAGCAGGGCGAGTGCGTCGACGAGGCGGTTCGCGGTGTCAGGGCGCAGGACGCGGGTGAACAGGGCGCGGTACGGCATCGAGAATCGGAGGTGCGAGGTGACCAGCGCCGCGGGGAGGGGGTCGCCATGGGCATCCGTTCGACCGGCGATCACAGCAACCCGGTCGACGCAGGGCACGTCGAGGCGGGTGAGGTTGCCGAGCATGTCGTACTCGCGCTGCGCCATCTCTGCCGTGGTCTCTTTGACGGCGACGACGCGTCCGGAGAGATCGGCGAAACGCACGAGGTGGCGTGAGAGACCTTTGGGGAGCGAGACGATGTGCTCGGAGGGCCACTTCGCGAGGGTCGTGGACCAAGGCAGGGAGAGCAGCCCCGGATCGATCTTGCTGGCGGTGATCCGCAGAGAATCCTGCATGATGCTCCCTGTTTGTGTGGAAGGCGGAAAACGAGAAGCGGCGCAGGCGACCGAAGTCAGCCTGCGCCGCGTCTGTGGATCCGATCAGGCGGAGACGATCGGCTTGTCGTTGAGACGCTCGCCGGACTCGACGTCGAACGCGTGCACGTGACCGGCGTTCGCGGCCAGAGTGACCGTCTCGCCTGCATTCGGGTGGCTGCGACCGTCGACACGTGCGACCAGGTCGGCGCGCTTGCCGTTGATCTCGGTGTGACCGTACAGGTAGCCGTCGGCGCCGAGCTCTTCGACGAGGTCGACCGTCACCGAGAGACCCTTGCCGTCGGCGGGGCCGACCGAGATGTCTTCGGGGCGGACGCCGACCATGACCTGCGAGCCGGTCGCGCGGCCGACGGTGTCGCGGTCGAGAGGTACGACCTCGGTGCCGAACTGCACTCCGCCGTCAGCCAGGTCAGCGGCGAACAGGTTCATGGCAGGGGAGCCGATGAAGCCGGCGACGAACAGGTTGTTCGGCTTCTCGTACAGGTCGCGCGGTGAGCCGACCTGCTGGAGCAGACCGTCCTTGAGGACCGCGATGCGGTCGCCCATGGTCAGAGCCTCGGTCTGGTCGTGGGTCACGTAGACCGTGGTGACGCCGAGGCGACGCTGCAGCGAAGCGATCTGCGTACGGGTCTGGACGCGGAGCTTGGCGTCGAGGTTCGACAGCGGCTCGTCCATGAGGAACACCTGCGGCTGACGGACGATCGCGCGGCCCATCGCGACACGCTGACGCTGTCCGCCCGAGAGTGCCTTCGGCTTGCGGGTCAGGTAGTCCTCGAGGTCGAGGAGCTTGGCGGCCTCGAGCACGCGGGTGGCGCGCTCTTCCTTGCCGACGCCCGCGATCTTCAGCGCGAAGCCCATGTTCTCGGCGACGGTCATGTGCGGGTACAGCGCGTAGTTCTGGAAGACCATCGCGATGTCGCGGTCCTTCGGCGGGACGTCGGTCACGTCGCGGTCGCCGATGAGGATGCGGCCGGCGTTGACCTCTTCGAGGCCGGCGAGCATGCGGAGGGACGTGGACTTACCGCAACCGGAGGGACCGACGAGGACGAGGAATTCGCCGTCACCGACCTCGAGGTTCAGCTTGTCGACGGCCGGACGAGTTCCACCAGGGTAGAGGCGGGTGGCGTCGTCGAAAGTCACAGATGCCATTTTTGTTTCTCCTTCACCGGCAGGTACGTGCCGGACGATCCGTAGTGATGAAGCGGTGAGATGAGTCACCGTGACCCGTCATTGGGTCGGAATCAGTATGACATGAACAGCGGTACCTGGGTATTTCTCAGCCTCAATGGCTAGCATCGAACTCGGCCGCGCGCAGCGGCGATCGTCGCCAAGCGGCGGTAGGGGCCAACCCGGACCCCCGAAGACTCACAAGAGGAACGATGTCGAGCGACGAAACGCCGAACGTCCCCACGCCTCGCAATTCCCGCGAGGTCGTACGGGAGAAGGCTCAGAAAGTGCACGCCCAGCAGTCGAGGGCGCGTCTCATGCGACGGATCATCATCGGTGCTGTCGCGATCGTCGCCGTGGGGGCGATCGGCACTGCGGTGACCCTTGCCGTGTCGGCGCAGGTGTCGAAGCCGAAGCTCACCCCCACCGGGATGGAGTCGGACGGCGTCGTCGTGACCGACATCACCGCCGTCGCAGGACCCGACGAGGTTCCGGCCACGCCTTCAGCGGAGCCGACCGATGCGGGTGCTTCGACGGAGCCGACGCCCGAGGCGACCACCTCGGAGAAGGTCGACATCCACGTCTATGTCGACTATCTCTCGCCGGACGCAGGAAAGTTCGAGCGGGCCAACGCCCGTCAGTTCGCCGGTTGGATCAGCGAGGGTGCGGTCACGGTCAGCTACCACCCCGTCGCGCTGCTCACCGCGAGCTCGAACGGCACCAAGTACTCGCTGCGGTCCGCCGCGGCCGCCGCGTGCGTCGCCACCCACTCGCCCGCGCAGTTCTATGCGTTCAATCACGATCTGCTGAACGACCAGCCCGAGGTCGGCAGTGACGGGCTCTCCGACGAGGAGCTGGCGAATCTCGCCGGCGCCGTCGGCACCGACAACACCAAGGCAGTCCGTTCGTGCATCGAGAACGGTGACTTCGTCAGCTGGGCGAAGGAAGCCACCACGCGCGCCCTGGACGGTCCGCTCGCCGGTTCCAAGGATCTGGTGCTCAACACGGCGCCCATGATCGTCGCGAACGGCGAAGCCTATGTCGGTGCTCTCGACGATCCCGCCGAGTTCTCGCAGTTCGTGCTCAGTGTGGCGAGTGACGCGTCGCGCGCGACGCCCACACCGACGCCGACGGCGTCCTCCACGCCTGCCCCGTAAGTCGAAACGGGGTCGATGTCATCGCTAAGCTGATGGGTGGCATCCGCCGACTTGGCGCAATTGGTAGCGCACCGTACTTGTAATACGGGGGTTACGGGTTCGAGTCCCGTAGTCGGCTCAAGAAGCACCTGAGCAGAAGAGGTGCATCGTCATCAACCGCAGAATCCCGTCGGCGGGAGAGCGTCGGTGACGGTGATGCCCCGAACGAACGGCTCTGCCTCGGAGACCTCGAACACGAACCATCGCGTGCCTGCGACGACGACGTAGTCGGGGCTCTCGGTCGCAGCATCGAATGATCCGCCCGGTTCTGCTGCAGTCAACTCATCCAGCGTCGTTCCCAGCCCGATACCGCTCTCCGTGAGAGGCGAAGTCGCCAGTGGGCCTGATACGGAGACGTTGCCTGGCACGCGAACGCTGATACCGCTCACACCGCCTTCGCCGGGGTGGCTGATGACGCCGAAGCCGGCCGGGGCAGCTTCCGACGTCTCGTAGTACTCCAACCCTTCGCATCGGTCGGTGAGTGTGAACGTGGGACTCAACGCATCGGCGATCGACTCCGAGCCGAGCTCTGCGCGGCCGATTCCGGCCTCGGTGATGCGCCAGGTCGAGGTGTCGGCCGCGTCGAAGTTCGAAGTCGGCGATGGGCTCGGGCTCGGGACCGCGCTGGGACTCGTCGTCGCTGTCGGAGACGGTGACGGCTCGGTACTGGGCGTTGAGCACGCCACGAGGGCAACCGACGTGGTCGCGACCAAAGCGAGCCTGAACAGGCGGGGGGAGTTGCGCATACGCACAGCCTAGGAGTTCTCGAGCTACTCGCCTCCGGCAAGCGACGAGCGTCGTCACCCGCCAGCTGGTCGGCCGTGAGTCTCAGCCCGCTTCGTCGTCCTGCGGAGTGTCGAGCACTTCGTCGATGAGGCTGATGCCGCCCGTCGAGCTCGCCGAGTGCATGAGGTCCTGAATCCACTTCGGGTTCAGCTGGGGCGCTTCGGGCTCGTCGAAGGTGAAGCGGAGCGGGATCGACGGGTGCAACCAGATCGTCGAACGTCCGGGATTGTCGCCTTCGGGGTGACGCCACGACAGGGTGAAGCTCTCATTGCGTCGGAGCTTCGTGGCGATGACCACTTTCAGGTGCGCGAGCGCGCGGTCTTCGATGTGGATCTCTTCGCCGTTGCCGTACTGGATCGTTCCCATATCTGAACGATAGCCGCGACCGACGGTGCTTCATCGCTGCGGCGGCGCGGGTCCGGATCAAGCGGATTCCAGAGTATCGCTATAGAAGGTGATATGTTACTTGGACCAACGTTTTCCTGGTGGGTCTGCGGATTCGCACCGGGTCGATGACTGCGCAGGTGGCCGACTCCCCGCCGCGGCCACCTGCGCTTGCCTTGTGAAACGGGGAGTCCGGTACAGCCGCGGAGGTCGTGTGATGAGCAGTGCATCGGATATCGAGACGATCGCACCGGAGTGGCAGCACGGCTACCTGAATTCGGACAAGCTCTCGAGAGCGGCGTACGAACAAGAGAAGCGACTCCTGCAGATCGAGCTCCTCAAGCTCCAGGCCCACATCAAGCGGTCATCCGAGCGGGTGCTCATCCTGTTCGAAGGACGGGACGCCGCGGGTAAGGGTGGCGCGATCAAGCGCTTCATGGAGCACCTCAATCCTCGAGGGGCACGAGTCGTCGCGCTCGATAAGCCGACTGATGCCGAGCGGACTCAGTGGTACTTCCAGCGCTATGTCGCACATCTTCCATCCGGGGGCGAAATCGTCCTGATGGATCGCTCCTGGTACAACCGCGCGGGAGTCGAGCACGTCATGGGGTACTGCTCTTGCGTCGAATACGAGGAGTTCATGCAGACCGCGCCGGAGTTCGAGCGGATGCTCGTCGGTTCGGGGATCCGCCTCATCAAGCTGTGGTTCTCCGTCGGCGAGGCGGAACAAAGACGCCGCTTCACCCGCCGTGGAGAGGATCCCGTCAAGCAGTGGAAGCTCAGCCCGACGGATCTGGCGAGCGTCGATCGGTGGGATGACTACACTGCAGCGAAGGAGGCGATGTTCCTCCATACCGACACGCCCGCCCTTCCGTGGATCGTCATCAAGTCGGACGACAAGAAGCGTGCGCGTCTCGAAGCCATGAGATGTGTTCTCGCGCGCTTCGACTACCCCGGCAAAGATCCTCTGATCGCTCATGATCCAGACGCGCGTCTCGTCGGCCGCCCCTCGCAGATCTACGACGAGGGCGAGACGCCGAACTAGCGCGCTGCCGCAACACGGCGTCATGCGGGAATGCCCGAGGCGTCGTCAGCGGTTGTTCTCGACATGACTCGTATCGGCACCAGTGATCTTGACGTCCTCCCGCTCTCTCTCGGCGGCAACGTGTTCGGTTGGACAGCCGACCGCGATGCTTCCTTCGCCGTCCTCGACTCCTTCGTGGATGGGGGCGGCGACTTCATCGACACCGCGGACTCGTACAGCTCCTGGGTGCCCGGGAACGAAGGCGGCGAGAGCGAGACGATCGTGGGGGAATGGCTGGCATCGCGCAAGCCCTCCGGCGTCGTCGTCGCGACCAAGGTGAGCCAGCACCCGCAGTTCCGCGGGCTGGCAGCCTTCAACGTGCGAAAGGCCGCCGAGGCCTCACTGGGACGCTTGGGCGTCGATGAGATCGACCTCTACTACGCACACTTCGACGACGAGACCGTCCCGCTGGAGGAGACGGTCGCCGCGTTCGGGCAGCTCGTCGACGACGGTCTGGTCCGACACGTCGCCGTGTCGAATTACTCCGCCGACCGCATCCGGGAGTGGATCGAGATCGCGCGTCGCACGGGTGCGGCGCTGCCGGTGGCGGTGCAGCCGCATTACAACCTCGTGCACCGCAACGAGGTCGAGGACACGATCATTCCGGTCGCGGAGGAGTTCGAGCTCGGACTCGTCCCGTACTACTCCCTGGCCAGTGGCTTCCTGACCGGCAAGTACCGGTCGACGGATGCCGGCGGGCAGAACTCACCACGGGCTCAAGGTGCGGCGAAGTACGCGACGGAAGCCGGGCTGCAGATCATCGACGCACTCGCGGAGATCGGCGATGCGCATGGCGCTTCCATCGCTGCGACCTCGATCGCCTGGCTTCGCGCGCAGCCGACCGTCGTCGCGCCGATCGCGAGCGCACGGACGGTCGAGCAGGTGCCCGACCTCCTCGCCGGCGCTCGCCTGGAGCTTTCGGGCGAAGAGGTGCAGCGGCTCAACCGCGTCTCGGAGTGGACGCCCGCGCGCGCATGACGCCGCAGGACTAGTCTCCGACCAGTCCGAGCCGGTGGGCCAGGATGACCGCGTGGATCCGGTCGCGTGCGCCGAGTTTCGACAGCACGCGACCCACGTGGGTCTTAACCGTGGACTCGCCGACGTAGAGCGTCTGGGCGATCTCGGCGTTGGTGAGGCCGCGGCCGATCGCCAGGAACACGTCGCGCTCACGCTCGGTGAGGGATGCGAGTGCGGCACTCTCCGCGGGAGCCGGAGCAGCGGCGGGAGCTCCGAACTGGGGCGTCACGTGCTCGAGCAGCATCCTGGTGATCCGAGGGGACAGTGCCGCGTCGCCGCGATGCACAGCCCGGACGGCGGAGATCATCTCGTGGCGCTGCGCATCTTTCAGCAGGAATCCGCTCGCACCCGCGCGGATCGCGCCGAACGCGTACTCGTCGAGGTCGAAGGTGGTCAGAACGAGCACCTTGGTCTGCGGCTGGTCGCGAACGATCGCCTCGGTGGCGGCGATGCCGTCGAGCTCCGGCATCCGGATGTCCATCAACACCAGGTCGGGAGCGAGCCTCGCGCTCTGCGCGATCGCGTCCTTCCCGTCGCCGGCCTCGCCGACCACTTCGATGTCGTCCTCCGCTTCGAGAACCATGCGGAAGCCGACGCGGATCAGCTCCTGATCGTCTACCAGGAGCACCCTGATCGCCTGTGTCATCCGTCGTCCTCCATCGTCTCAGCCTGAGTAGCGGGCGCGCTCCCCGATGCGGGCAGCACTGCCCGCAGCACCCATCGTCCTCCATCGGCGGGCGCGGATCGCACCGTGCCGTTCACGTGGAGTGCGCGTTCGGAGAGCCCACGCACTCCGAATCCGTCGGATCCGACCTCGCCGGTGACACCGTCGTTCACGATCTCGATCGTCACGGTGGTGTCGGTGTACTCCACATGCACGGTGATCGCCTTTGCCGACGCATGGCGCATGGCGTTGGTCACGCCTTCCTGCACGATGCGTCCGATCGCATGAGCGACAGCGGGGGAGACATCTGTCCGTCCGATGACCGTGAGCGTCGCGGGGTAGCCGGCTCGCTGCGCGGCTTCGACCGTGTCGCGTGGGGGCACCGGCTGCATCGGCGCCAGGGGCAGGGGCGTTTCGTCATCTCGCAGCACCCCGAGCATGGATCTCATCTCGGTGAGGGCGGCCCTGGCCGTATCGGCGACCGACGTCGATGCCTTGCGTGCCTGCTCGCGATCCGGAGTGGCCGCTGCGCCCTCGGACAGGGCGACGATGACGGTGAGCGAGTGCGAGACGATGTCGTGCATCTCTCGAGCGATCCGGGCTCGTTCCGACGCAGCGGCGAGTTGAGCCTGCTGGTCGCGCTCGATCAGCAGCTGGCGGGAGCGATCGATGACGGCAAGGATGTAGCGTTTGCGGCCGCCCACATTGACTCCGACGAGGGTTCCGATCAGGCCGAGCGCCACGTATCCGAGTGCAGTGTTGATCCCGGCCTGCAGCATGGTCGAGCCCGTGAGTATGAGCAGAGTCGTGAGACCGAGAAACCACGCGCTGCCGATCCCGAAGCACGTCCAGGCAGCCCGGGACGACCTGTAGACCGCGAGGCCATAGCACGCGAGGAGCAGCAGGAAGAGGCCTGCGAGCGTGCCGGAGAACAGACCGGCCGTACCAAGCACGACTGCTGCGACGAAGGGCGCGAGCGGTGCGCGCCGGCGCCACAAGAGTGTGCTGCATCCGATTGCGACCACGACACCTGCCGCGATGTTGAGCGCGACCGACGTGGGCTCGGGAAGCGATGAAGCGGTGATGGGCACTGCCTCGGTGAAGGAGAGGAGAAGGCAGATGAGCGTGAGCAGGATGTCGGCGAAGAGCGGGTGCCGAGTCCAGAATCTTCGGAACAGGCCCGGCGCACGCGGAAGCCGCAGCTCCTCGTCCTCACGGATCGAGTCGCTGCGGCTTCGCGTTCTGCTCACAGGCCGACTTTACGCGTCACGGGTACGCAGCATGGCCCAGGCGGCGAGTGCTCCACCTGCGACCCAGCAGGCCAGCGTCAGGAACGCGACCGGGGCGCTGAGAGCCGCCGTCTCGCTGGGCATGATCGCAGCCTGCGCGGCCGCCACCGGAAGGTAGGCCGAGGCTTCGAGAACCCATGCCCATGCCTCACCTGCGAAGGAGAAGAAGTTCGCGACGATGGGCAGCACGAACAGGACTCCGACGGTCGCGGCGATCGCTCCGGCACCGGAGCGCAGGATGAATCCGAAAGACACACCGATCAGGGCGAACACGGCCATGGCGAGAGAGGCCACCACGATCGGGAGGATCGATGCCGACGGATCCGACCAGTCGATGCTCTGATCCCGCGGCGCCACGATGAGCGATACCGCCACGGCCGCGAGGGCGAAGGTCACCAGGGACGACAGGAACATGAACACGGCCAGCACGGTCGACTTCGCCGCCAGCACCGAGCCGCGGACGGGGTTCGCGGTGAGCGTCGAGCGGATCATCCCGGTCGAGTACTCGCCGGTGACCGAGATCGCCCCGATGATGCCGGCGAGCAGCATCGTGAACTGGATCGGCATGATGACCGCCTGGATCGGGTCGAAGCCCGGCATGTCCACCGCCTGGGCGATGAGCACGGCGATGCCGATCGTGAGGGCGGCCGCGATCCCGATCGACCACCAGGTCGAGCGCAGGGTGGCGAGCTTGATCCACTCGCCGCGCAGCGCGCGTACGAATGTCAGCCGTCGACCGGTGTCGACGCGAGGCCGCGTGGGAGCGGAAGCCTGTGCCGTGGTCATGAGATCTCCTTGGTGCGGTACTCGACGGAGTCGCCGGTGAGGGCGAGGTACGCGTCTTCGAGCGAACCGGTGGTCGGGGTGAGTTCGTGCAGAGGGATGCCGCGATCTGCCGCGAGGTCGCCGATGCGAGCGGCGGGCAGCCCCACGATGTCGAGCAGGTCGGGAGCCGAGCTCACGATCTCCACATCCGGGCCGCCGATGGCAGCAGCCAGATCTGCCGGTCTCGGAGTGCGCACACGCACGGTGTTCCGCGTCCAGGAGCGCACGAGCTCGGCGAGTGGAGCGTCCGCAAGCACGCGGCCTCGACCCATCACGATGACGTGGTCGGCGGTCTGCGCCATCTCACTCATCAGATGGCTCGAGAGGAGCACGGTGCGTCCTTCGGATGCCGCGTGCCGGACGAACTGGCGCACCCAGCGAACGCCCTCGGGGTCGAGGCCGTTGACCGGCTCGTCGAGGATCAGTGTGTGCGGATCGCCGAGCAGGGCCGAAGCGATACCGAGGCGCTGACCCATGCCGAGCGAGAACCCACCCGCGCGCTTGCGAGCGACGGAGGTGATGCCCGCGAGGTCGATGACCTCATCGACGCGGGACGAGGGGATGCCGTGGGTCGCGGCCATCGCGCGAAGGTGATTGCGTGCGCTCCGGCCGGTGTGCACTGCCTTCGCGTCGAGCAGCACGCCGACTTCGGTGAGCGGCGCGCGAAGCTTGCGGTACTCGCGGCCCGCGATGGCGGCGCGCCCGGACGTCGGGCGGTCGAGGCCGACGATCATGCGCATCGTGGTCGACTTGCCGGCGCCGTTGGGGCCGAGGAAGCCGGTGACGCTACCCGGCTTGACGGTGAACGACACGTCATCGACTGCCGTCTTGTCTCCGAATCTCTTCGTGAGGCCTTCTGCTGTGATCATGGGGTCAACGCTACGGACCGACCCCCGAACCGCGCGTCCTCCTCAGGTACACATATCCTGGCGAGAGATCCACCTGCTGGCGGATATATCGGTTCAGGGACGAGGCCGGGCCCGCACGCGTGCCGCCATCTCGTCCGACGCGAGGACAGCCTCGTCGACGATCTCTCTGGAGGGCGGCGCCGTCAGCCAGTCATGGCTCAGCGAGGCGGGGACGAGCAGCGGCATGCGATCGTGCAGGTCGGCGAGGTGGGCTGGGGCCGGGCGCATCACGATCGAGTAGCACGTGAACCATTCGCCGTCGGCAGTGCGTCCGCGCTGCGTGACCGCCGCCATGCCGAACAGGGTGCCGTCGTCGACGATGAATTCGTTCCACTGCCGCGAGGGCTTCTGCATCTCGTACCAGCTCGTCGCCGGGACGATCGCTCGTGTCTTCGCGCCGCCTGGACGCTCCTGCAGGCGCTCCGACCGGGTGTTGATCGACGGGAACTTCGCCGGCTCGCCGTTGACGAGGAAGCCCCACCACGCCGGCTCCAGAATCGGAGCCGCGTCGGGCTGCGCGATCAGAGGATTGAGGTTGCGCAGGTTCTTACCTGTCGGGCGGACGGTCTCGCCCGCGTTCTCGCGCGCCCACACGCGCAGGCCCTCGAGCACCGCGTCGTCGGCGGCAGCGAGGAGTTCCGCATCGGTGAACCGGGGATCGAGACCGTAGCTCGCGCACATGCCGCCAGCGTAGACCCGGGCGCCGACATCCGCGCTTCGAGGAGCGAGCTGCTGCTCGGGTAGGGTCGACAGGTGCCAGAGACCCGCCGACTTCCCGCCCCCGTCGCGCTCGGCGGCGCAGTCGCGATCGGTGTCATGACGGCGATCCAGGCGCGGATCAACGGTGTGCTCGGCGTGCGTGTCGACGACGGTATCGTCGCGGGTCTCATCTCCTTCTCGGTCGGTCTCCTGGCGCTGGCGCTGGTGATCTCCTGCATCCCATCGGCCCGGCGGGGAGTGGCGCGGCTCTGGAGCGGTATCCGGCAGCAGACGATCCCCTTCTGGATGCTGCTCGGTGGCGCCTGCGGCGCGCTCACGGTCTCCACCCAAGGCCTCACGGCCGGTGTTCTCGGCGTCTCGCTCTTCACCGTCGGAGTGGTGGCGGGGCAGACCCTTCACGGCCTCGTGCTCGATCGGATCGGGTTCGGGCCGGCCGGAGTCGTCGCGGTGACGCCCGGACGGGTCCTCGGCGGTCTGCTCGCACTCGCGGCGGTCGGTATATCGCTCTCCGGAGATGTGCTGGCCTCCGCGCCCCTGTGGATGCTGTTGCTGCCTTTCGCGGCGGGCGTCGGCATAGCGTGGCAGGCGGCGACCAACGGCCGTCTGGCTCAGCGTGCGCGCTCGCCGCTGGCCGCGACCCTGATGAGCTTCATCGCAGGCACCGTGGTCCTCGCACTGGCGTCCGGCGTGAGCATCGCATTCCGCGGAGCACCTGCGGCGCTGCCTGCTGAGCCCTGGCTGTACATCGGAGGCTTCCTCGGCGCCGCGTACATCCTCCTCGGCACGTTCATCGTGGCTCAGACCGGTGTGCTGCTGATGGGCCTGGGGTCGGTGCTCGGGCAACTGGTCACATCGGTCGTGATCGACCTCATGTGGCCGCCGGCCGCCGGGCCAGCGCTGTGGCAGGTGCTCGCCATGGTCGTCGTCGCCGTGGCGTCCGTCGTCGTCGCCGTGCCGTGGCGTCGACGACGCTGACGAGCTACTACTTCTTCTTCGTCTTCTTCTCGCTGGTCTTCTTCGCGCTCGCCTTGGGCATGCGCGTGACGAGTTTGCGGGCGTCGACAGCTTTGCGTCGCCCCGCCTTCTTCCCCTCGGGCTTGCCGCCGACGTACAGCCAGCCGAGGAGCTCCTCGTTCTTGCCGAGGCCGTGAGCCTTGGCGACGGCTTTCGCGCGTGTGTAGTGGCCCGTGCGCCAGATGACGCCCCAGCCGGCCTCGTCGAGGAGCAGACTCAGCGTGTGCGCGACACCGGACGCCACGGCCTCCTGCTCCCACCGCGGGACCTTGTCGCTCTTCTGGTAGCTGGCGACGACGGCGATGAGCAGCGGGGCACGCAGCGGTTTCGACGAGGGGGAGGAATCGTCCTGGGCTTTTGCGATGGCCGCACCCAGCACCTCACGATCGGCACCGCGCAGTTCGATCAGCCGCCAGGGCCGGAGCGACGAGTGATCGGCGACGCGACCGGCCGCAGCGACGAACGTGAGCAGCTCGTCGCGCGTGGGAGCCGTGTCTTCGACCTTGGACCAGGACTGCCGTGCGCGGACGGCGTCGAGGGCGCTCACGAGGCGTCGGGGGTGAAGTTCATCGCGATCGAGTTCATGCAGTAGCGGTCGCCGGTCGGCGTGCCGAACCCGTCCGGGAAGACATGACCGAGGTGTGAGCCGCAGTTGGCGCAGCGCACCTCGGTGCGCACCATTCCGAGGCTGTCGTCTTCGATGAGCTCGACCGCATCTGGACGGATCGACTCGTAGAAACTCGGCCATCCGCATCCGGAATCGAACTTCGTCCCGCTCTTGAAGAGCTCTGCGTTGCACGCGCCGCAGGTGTAGAGGCCGGCGCGCTCCTCGTCGAGCAGTTCGCCGGTCCAGGCACGTTCGGTCGCGGCCTGGCGCAGCACCGCGTACTGCTCATCGCCGAGCTCGCTGCGCCATTCGTCTTCGGTCTTGTCCACGCTGTACGACATGTGTCCTCCTGAGTCGCATCCATTCTCCCTCCTGCAGCGGTACCTCGGGTGCGCCGGGTCAGAATGGACGGATGACGGATGCTGTGCAGGAGCGCTATGCGCGCTTCGCTCGTGACGAGGCCCCGGGCCGCAGCCCGCTCTATGCGCAGTGGGCTGCCGGAGTCGCCGCCGATGACGAGGTGCGAAGCGTCTTGCGGCGTATTCCCGAGACGCGCAGGCAGCCGCCCCTGGTGTTCGCGGTGACCCGGATGCTCGGCGCTGAGCTCTCCGGGTATCCGCAGTGGCGAGCCTTCGTGCTTCGCAACGCAGAAGAGGTGGTCGCGGAGTGCGCGAGCCGCAGCCTGCAGACGAACGAGCCACTCCGCCTCGCCGCTTTGCTCCCGGTGCTCTCCGAGATCGACGGCCCGATCGCGTTGCTCGAGGTCGGAGCATCCGCCGGGCTGTGCCTCTATCCCGACCGGTACTCCTACCGGTTCAGGAGCGAGGACGGCGGACTCCGCCTCGCGCTCGATCCGGCGGACGGGCTTTCGACCGTTGTGCTGGAGAGCCGGGTGACCGGCCCCCTGCCGCCGCTGCGGATGCCGGAGATCGTCTGGCGCGCCGGTATCGATCTGGCGCCGCTCGATGCGGCCAACGGGCGAGACCGACGATGGTTGCGAGGGCTTGTGTGGCCGGGGGAGAGCGGGCGGGAGGAACGTATCGACGCCGCACTCGACATCGCAGCAGCCGACCCTCCGCTTCTCGTGGCCGGTGATGCTCTGGCGCGCGTCGACGCCGTCGCGGCCCTCGCGCCGAAGGATGCGACTCTCCTGGTCACGACGCCCGGCGTGCTGGTGCATGTTCCGAGAGCAGACCGGAACGAACTGGTCGAGCGGATCTCGCGTCTGGATGCTCGATGGATCACGATCGACCCACCGGGCGTTCTCGACGTCTGGGAACCGGCGGTGGATGCGCGCACCTGGCCGGGGTTCGTCGTCGCGCTCGACGGGCGCGTGCGTGCGGCAGCGGATCCGCTCGGGCGCTGGTGGGAGTGGCGAGCATCTCTTCCGGCGGATGCGTCCTAACCTGGAGCCATGCTCGGAGACCTCACGGAGCGCGATCGCGCGATCCTCGCCCTCGAGGTCGCCTGGCCGCGCCACGGCGGAGCGAAGGAAGAGGTCATCCGCGCCCAGCTGGGCATGAGCGCCGCCCGCTACTACCAGCTCCTCGACAGGTTGATCGAGTCGGATGCAGCCCTCGAGTACGATCCGATGCTGGTGCGCAGGCTGCGTCGGATCCGAGATTCACGGGCACGACGGCGCTCGGCACGAACACCCGGTTTCGTCGGCTGACGCCCGAGCGGATGCTCCTTGCCGGCCCGATCCCGCGCCGAGGAAGGGATTGACAGGAAGGTGCCGCTAGCATCGAGGGGTGTCCAAGCCCTCCCGCGATCGCTTCGATGACGTTCCCCGTTCCTCCGGACGAGTGGGAGCGCATCGCGCCGAAGCCCCGGGGATGAACGGCTGGGTCGTGTTGCTGTGGTCTTTCGTCGCCGCGCTCGTGCTCATCATCGCCGGCATCTTCGGCTCTCTCGTGGTGATGGGGCGCGTCTCGCTCTTCCCCGAGGCGGCGCCGACCTCTGTCCCGACACCGGTGGAGACGGGCGTGGTCGACACCTCGATCTCCGTGATGATCCTCAACGGGACGCCCGAAGAGGGGCTCGACACGCAGATGCGCGACGTGCTCATCAACAACGGGTGGGCGTCGGACGCGGCCTTCGCCGGCGACAGCTCCTCCCAGGACTTCGCCACGACCACGGTCTTCTACGTCAACGACGAGGACGAGCTCGCCGCGATCGGATTGGCGAACCTTCTCGGAGGGGCGGCTGTCCAGCAGAGCGACTACTACTCCGGCCAGACGGAGGACGGGCAGAAGCAGTTCACGGTCGTGATCGGGCTCGACCGATCGACCTCGGCGCCTGAGACCTCGGAGGAGACTCCGGCCCCCTGACATCGGGATCTCCTCCCGCATCGGGCGGCTTGCACTCGAAGGTGTCGAGTGCCAGAATGGCGTTAGCACTCTCTCACTCTGAGTGCTAAACCCAACGTCTACGTCCAGGAGGGACGAAAAAACTCATGGCAAAGATCATTGCTTTCGATGAGGAGGCCCGCCGCGGCCTCGAGCGCGGCCTGAACATTCTCGCCGACGCGGTCAAGGTGACCCTCGGCCCGCGCGGCCGCAACGTCGTTCTCGAGAAGAAGTGGGGAGCCCCCACGATCACGAACGACGGTGTCTCCATCGCCAAGGAGATCGAGCTGGACGACCCGTACGAGAAGATCGGCGCGGAGCTCGTCAAGGAGGTCGCCAAGAAGACCGACGACGTCGCGGGTGACGGCACCACCACCGCCACGGTCCTCGCTCAGGCTCTGGTCCGCGAGGGTCTGCGCAACGTCGCAGCCGGCGCCGACCCGATCTCGCTCAAGCGCGGCATCGAGAAGGCCGTCGCAGCGATCACCGAGGAGCTCCTCGCGAGCGCCAAGGAGATCGACTCCAAGGAGCAGATCGCCGCCACGGCATCCATCTCCGCTGCAGACCCCGCGATCGGCGAGCTCATCGCCGAGGCGATCGACAAGGTCGGCAAGGAAGGCGTCGTCACCGTCGAGGAGTCGCAGACGTTCGGCACCGAGCTCGAGCTCACCGAGGGCATGCGCTTCGACAAGGGCTACCTGAACCCGTACTTCGTCACCGACCCGGAGCGCCAGGAGGCGGTCTTCGAGGACGCGTACATCCTCATCGCGAACCAGAAGATCTCCAGCATCAAGGACCTTCTGCCGATCGTCGACAAGGTGATCCAGGATGGCAAGGAACTCGTCATCATCGCCGAGGACGTCGAGGGCGAGGCTCTCGCCACCCTCGTGCTGAACAAGCTCAAGGGCATCTTCAAGTCGGTCGCCGTCAAGGCTCCCGGCTTCGGCGACCGCCGCAAGGCGCAGCTGCAGGACATCGCGATCCTCACCGGTGGTCAGGTCATCACCGAAGAGGTCGGCCTCAAGCTCGAGAACGCCACGCTCGACCTTCTGGGTCGTGCCCGCAAGGTCATCGTCACCAAGGACGAGACCACGATCGTCGAGGGTGCTGGCGAGGCCGAGCAGATCGAGGGTCGCGTGACCCAGATCCGTCGCGAGATCGAGAACACCGACAGCGACTACGACCGCGAGAAGCTCCAGGAGCGCCTCGCGAAGCTCGCGGGTGGCGTCGCCGTCATCAAGGCTGGCGCGGCCACTGAGGTCGAGCTCAAGGAGCGCAAGCACCGCATCGAAGATGCCGTCCGCAACGCGAAGGCAGCCGTCGAAGAGGGCATCGTCCCCGGCGGTGGCGTCGCGCTCATCCAGTCGGGCACCAAGGCTCTCGACGCTCTGTCGCTCACGGGCGACGAGGCGACGGGCGCGAACATCGTCCGCGTCGCGATCGAGGCTCCGCTCAAGCAGATCGCGCTGAACGCCGGTCTCGAGCCGGGTGTCGTCGCGAACAAGGTCTCCGAGCTTCCCTCGGGCCAGGGCCTCAACGCGGCAACGGGCGAGTACGTCGACATGTTCGCTGCGGGAATCATCGACCCGGCGAAGGTGACGCGCTCGGCGCTGCAGAACGCAGCATCGATCGCGGCACTCTTCCTCACCACCGAGGTCGTCGTCGCTGACAAGCCGGAGAAGGCTGCAGCTCCGATGGGTGACCCGTCGGGCGGCATGGACTTCTGATCCAACCCTCCTGACAGAACGCCCCCGGCTCCGGCCGGGGGCGTTCTGCGTTGACACCTCGGACGTGTCAGCGGAACAGGCTGGCCGAGTACTGGTCGGCATCTGCGTACTGAGTGGCGACAGAGCCGAGTGAGGTGCCGATCGATTCGAGCACCTGCTCCACATGAAGCTGTGCGCCCTGCCACTGCTCTGCGCAGCTCTGGAAGGCGTTGGACGCCGTGCCGGACCACGTCGACTGCAGCTGCCGGAGCTGCGCCATGAGCGTCGCAGACTCGCCCTGAAGCCGCTCGATGGTGGCACGCGTCGCGCCGTTGGCTGCATGAACGGCTTCGGTGTCGACGGTGAAGACTGACATGGGAACTCCTTCTCGTAGGGGTTCCGAGGCTAGGCGGATGCTGAGGCCTGCGTCTTACGTGGTCTCAGGGAGCGCCGCGTGCTGTGCGCAACTTGCATCCTGAGCCCGCTGTGCAGCACTCAGCTACGAGCGGCCGCAGGAATGAGCACCCGTCGTTCGTGGAGCTCGAGCGAGGTCGCGAGCCTCATGGAGCGGGCCTTCCTAGGGCAGATCGAGCCGGTCCAGGGGCTGAGTGTCTTCGAGGAGGTGCGCG
>NZ_PCPA01000017.1 GCF_002979515.1 Microbacterium sp. MYb54
CGAAGCACGCGCTCTTTTCGGTTCACGCGGTGACCACCTGTCTGAGAAGCAGATCGACCGCATCCTTCAGAGAACCAAGGGATGGGCGGCTGGGCTCGTTCTCATGATGCACATCGCGGCCGATTCGCATCGCAAGTTGGGTGTGCATTTGCGGGGCAACGAACCCGTGGTCGTGAACTACCTCCTCGAAGAGGTGGTCGGCGACCTCGACGGTGAGCTCCTCGAGTTTTGCTCGCGACTTCGATTCCGGAAACGTTCACGCATGACCTCGCCGCGCTCGTCGCGGAAGGACGCTGCCGTGCGGATGTGATGCGCGGTCACGCAGACACGGCGGCCGTTTGCCCTGACAACCCCTGACGAGGTGGCTTCCGTCATCACACGTCAGTGGCGGACTGGCCTCGGCCTGCACGTCGCGAATCAGCGAGGCGGCGTCGATGAAGTGCTGTCTCGCACCACGAGAGATACGAGCTGATGCAGGAGCGCCCGGGACAATTGCGGCGGCTTGTCCACGCTCCGGCGTTGGTGGCATCCTGGATGACCGATCGAGCCAAAAGCACTCTGATCCGAGACGATGGGGACGCGCAGACCTGGGAACGGCGACCATTTCCACGGGCTCGGGTGACCGCAATTGCCAGGAGAATCTGGCGGTCGCCGGAACGGGAGTACATCCTCCCTGCCAGACCCGTATTCATCCAGGACATGAGCTACGCCGAGACGGGGAGCCGTGAGGTGTGGCATGAACCTGGTAGGCATCCCACCGAGCGCATGTACTCCGGGGATGTGGGTTTTGGGCCCTCAAGGGCTGTGGGATTCGGTACTGCTGCGTCGACGCGCCGTGATGGTCGTGACGCTGAATATGTGGTCGCCGACCGAGGCGGGGACAGTCTGCGTGAAGTGCTGTCGGCGCAACGCAAGGATACGTCGCAGGCAGAACCCGCATTTTGCCATCATGCGGTGTGTAGTGAATCCCCGGCTAGGAGGACCCCACTGGCAAGAAGGACCAGCTCATCGTCAGCCCAGCAGACTCGACACCCGTCGCAGCTCGTAAGCTAACATTCCCTCACCGCGGATCCCGTCGAGTGCCCCGGATAGGCCACCGTCCTTTGCCCCAGAGTGAGCGGTTGCTGGGTAACTGCGACGTCGTCTGCCACGATGAGTATCGGCAGAGAAGCGGAGATTCATATGTTGAAGAAAAAGGCTGTTTCGGCTGTGGTGTCGGCGGAGGCATTGGCCGCGGTGAGCATCCCGGCGAAGGTCGAGACGCCGCTGGGCGTCTTCGAGTTCTTCGACGGGATGCCGTTGCCGGACACCATCGATCGAGCGTGGGACTCGCTAGATCTCATGCGAGCGGTGGACGTCTTCCTCAACGCGATGCCCGGGGCGTCCATGGTGGCGATGCGCAAAGGGTTCCGCAGCATCGGAGGCGATGCGAACCACAAGCTGATCTACACGGATCCGAAGGCGGACTCGGCGCAGATCGTGCTGACAGCCAACACGGTGACGGCGTACGGCACGAACTTCATCGATCTCAGTGTCGGGCCGGTCGTCGTCGAGGTGCCGCCGAACTCGCTGTCGTTCGTCGATGACATCTGGCAGCGATACGTGAGTGACATGGGCAACGCCGGTGAGGATCGTGGCGTGGGCGGCAAGTACCTCTTCGTGCCGCCCGGCTTCGACGGTGAGGTGCCGGACGGGTACTACGTGCGCCGGTCGTTGACGTTCTCGAACTGGTTGGTGATCCGCGCTCTCGGCGGCGTAGATGACCTCCTCACGACGCGCATCTACTCTCTCGCCGATGCCGCGACCCCGCCGGAGATGGAGTTCATCAACATGGCCGGCGCCAGCTTCATCGGCGTGCACGCCAACGACGGCTCTTTCTACGAAGAGATCGACACGATCGTCCAGGAAGAACCCGTCGGGTGCCTCGACCCGGAGAGGGCTGGACAGATCGCGGCGCTCGGAATCATGAAGGGACGCCCGTTCGCACCCGATGAGCGGATGCGCAGCATCCTGGACGCCGGAGCGCGCATCGGAGGCGGGATCGCCCGCACCATCACCTACAAGCCGCGCGATCCGGCCTTCTACTACTATCCGGACGCGTCATGGACCACAGCGTTCGTGGGCGGCAGCTCAGAGTTCCTCGCCGACGGCGTGCGTCTGCTGGATGCGCGTTCCGTGATGCAGTACATCGGCACCGGAATCACCCCCGCAATGGCTGTCGCACGCGTGGGCATCGGCTCCCAGTATGTGAATGCGTTCGTCGACTCCACCGGCCAATGGCTCGATGGCAGCAAGCATTACACGCTGCGGTTGCCGGCAGAGATCCCGGCGAAGACGTTCTGGTCGATCGACATCTATGATCCGCAGACCCGCTCGCTGCTGCAGACGTCGAACCCGTGGCCCAGCATCAACAGCTTCCATGGCGACGTTCCTGCTGAAGCCGACGGCGGCACCGTCATTCACTTTTCACCCCAGCGCGGCGATGGCCAGGACAACTGGCTGGAGACCGTGCCTGGCAAGGGATGGTTCGTTATCCTCCGCCTCTACGGGCCACTCGAGCCCTGGTTCGACAAGACCTGGCGCCCGGGCGAGATCGAGATGGTCGGCTGATGGGCGGGGCCATCGGAGAGATCCTCCCCCTCGCTCTCGGCATCGCGATCAGCCCGATCCCGATCATCGCCACGATCCTGATGCTGCTGTCGCCGAAAGCGCGAGTTACCAGTGTCGGCTTCCTTCTCGGCTGGATCGTCGGCATCGTCGTCGCGGTCGTCGCATTCACGCTGTTGTCATCGGTCCTCCCGCAGGACGACCCCGACGCGACGAGACCCATCCAGGGGATTGTGCAACTCCTGCTGGGTGCGCTCCTGCTCCTCCTCGCCGTCAAGCAGTGGCGGGGGCGACCTCGCGAGGGCGAGACACCGGCGCTTCCGAAGTGGATGCAGGCGATTGACAAGGTCACCTTCCCCGTCGCGCTCGGCCTGGGCTTCCTCATGTCGGCACTCAACCCGAAGAACCTGATCATGGCGGCGGGTGCGGGCGTGGCAATCGGATCCGCGGCGCTGGAGACCGGGACGACCATTCTGGTGATCGTCGTGTTCACTCTGATCGCAGCCTGCACGGTCGCGGTCCCCGTGATCGGCTACCTGATCGCGGCGGAGAAGCTGCGGAGCCCGCTCGACGGCCTGCGCAGCTGGCTCCAGAGGGAGAACCCCGTGATCATGGCGGTCCTGCTCCTCGTCATCGGAATCTCCATGATCGGCAAGGGCATCGGCAGCTTCTAGCAAGCTCGCAGCTCAGACACGACAATGTGATGGCGGCTGATAGGCACTTAGGGACCCACCCTCAGCGGCAGGTGTATCGAGAACCTCGCCGACGAAGGTGGGTCCCGTCGCTTAAGCTCGCAGAGCGCATCAGTGCCTCGATCTATTCGACGTGAGCATTGGAGATTCGGCTCATCGGGCCGAAACATAGCGGATCGATGGGGGCTGGATGACGCTCACTCACGGATTGGCCAGGCCTTGAGCCTCGCAACCCGAGACGGTCGGAACTCGATGAGGGAGTGTCGGGCAATGCCACGTAAGGCGAACGGGTCTCGGATGATCGCTGCCTCGACCTCGTCGCGTGGTCGATCTGCGGTGATGATGACGCCGCCGACGCGTGGTTCTCTTGGGCCTGAGATGAGGAACAGCCCTCTCGTGTAGTGGACATTGAGCCACTCGTTGTGGGCCTCGAGAGCGGCATCGACGGCATCAGCGGGGGCGAGGTAGTCGAGGGTGATCACATACATGCCTACATCGGAACACGCATCCGGCGGGTGGAGGAAGGTCCAGCATGAGACTACGTGAATAGGGTAGAGGCTATGGACGGGGCTATGGCATACGATCAGGTGTCTGTCCTGCATCTGCGATACTTTCTTGCTGTTCTTGATGAGGGGACAGTGCGTGCCGCGGCGGGACGGATCGGGATCAGCCAGCCCAGTTTGAGTCAACAACTACTTCGGCTTGAACAGCGGCTCGGTGTTCGACTGTTCGAGAGGTCTCCAGCGGGTATGCGACCGACAGAGCGAGGGGAGCAGCTGGGGCAGATCGCGGAACGGATGACGCGTGAGCTGGAAGAGCTGTCGGAGGTCGCTGGCGTGATCCGCCGCATCGGTGTCCCCCGTGGCACTGACGCGGAGGTCCTTGGGATGCTGACGGATCGCTTCGGGGACGCGGTGGAGATCGTGGCACTGGATTCTGGGCGTGCCTTGCATGCCATTGGGCGGGAGGTTGACGCGGCGTTGCTCAGAGGCCCCGTACTTTCCCTCAAACCCGGGGTGGAGCTGAGCGAGGTCCGTGTGGCTCCGCTGGGCGTCCTGCACGGCAGCGGTCATGAATTGGCAGGCCGTGGACTGATCAATTGGGAGGACCTCGACGGACAGACGCTGCTGTGGTTCGACGATCGACGAGCTCCGGACTTCGCACAATGGCTGCTGGAGTGCTGTCGCACGCATGGGTGGACTCCGCAGACTCGGCGACTCGATCCGGCGGGGGCCCAGATCTTTGAGGACGCGCTTCGGCGAAGCCGGGACACTGTGGCACTTACCCCGTGCCCGAGGGTTCTCCCCTGGGGGCTCGCGTGGATTCCGTTGAGCGATCCTCCGCTGGAGCGCTTGTTCCTTGCCGTTCGGAGCGCGATGCTACGCCTGGGGTGATGGGGCCTGACGTACGGCGGTGGTGCGGATTGGCGGTGGCCTGACCCGTTGATTTTGGTGGCATTGGGTGCTTCCAACACGAGTGCCAGGGGGATCGACATGTCCTCGATCCCCCTGGCCAGGGGAGCTCTCAGCGGGGAAGGGGGCGCTCCCAGATGGCAGCAGTGCTTTCCACATTTCCTGCGGTGTAGGGGGCGGTTTCACCTGTGGGGTGGTAGTCGAGCGCCTGCCAGAACGGTTCTGCGATCTCGGCGTTCGTCGCGACGATACTCAGGCGCAGTGTGTCGACGTCCCGCCAGGCGAGAGCTCGCTCCACGACGTGGTCGTGTAAGAGCCTCCCGAGTCCTTTGCCCTGATGCTGACCATGGACGAGGAGGAGGCCTACGTGGGCGACGCCTGGGTGGGGCCAGTTGTGTAGAACGTCACAGAAGGCGAGGAGCGTGTCAGTGGGCTCGTCCCAAGTCCCTAGGCCGAGTTTGTTTGAGCGTGTGAGAAGCGGTGGCAGCGCTTCGAGTATGTTCGAGGCGTCAGTGGGTTGTGGGTCGTTGCCTGTGACGCGACGCGCGTACTCGGGGGTGGCTTCCAGTAGCCTTTGCAGACCGGTAATATCCCCGAGGCTTTCGGGGTGTAGTTCTCTCAAGACAGTCACCCGAAAATGTTCTCACGGGGATCAAGGCGGTGGGGCGTTGCGAACGGGCCTGTGGAGCTGATCGCTCCGTGGCGTTGTTTTGTGATCGTTGTGTGGCGTTCGTCTTCGATGACGAGGCTGCGGGTCGACCTCCATATTCGACTGCGGCAGTGACTTCACGATTCGTACCGGTCATTGGATCTTCTGCATCCCGGCACTGTCACCCGAGAGGTCCAGCTAGGGGATCAGAGACTCGCGGATGCGGGGACGAATGTCGCCATTCCCCCCGCACGTGGCTCACCGTCTCTCGGTCGCGCGTCCTCTGCCCCACACGGCGCTCGCGATGAGCAGAGCGGCTGCACCAGCAACGATTCCGATGATTGCGGCGGGGACGCTTATAGCTTGGATGATGATGATGCCTGCCAGGGCGCTGCCGAGTGATGCTCCGACGTTGTGGCTGGAGTTGACCCAGGTCGTTGCCGAGTTCTGGCGGTGTTCTCCGCCGGCCTGGTGGGCGGCGAAGTAGGCCACGATCATCACCGGTGAGAAGAGCAGGCCAGCTGCGGCACCTCGAAACGCCTGTCGCCTTCGGCAAGCATCTGAAGGGGTGACCGGCCCTGGTCTGACGACGGTTCGAGGAGGTGCTCATCGCGGCGTGTAGAAGGCCGCGATGCTAGGACGATCCCAATTCCGATTGCAGTGCACCGTAGCAGCGACCGTTAGCCCAATCGGCAGCCCATCCCTGGTGATCGCGAGCGGCGTCCCACCAGTAACCATCCCACCTGGAGTCGTCGGCGGAGACGGCGGCACCACACCCGTCTCACGAGCGTACGTAGACGACCGCTCCTGTTTGTGTGCGCCGGACGCAGGAATGTGGGCGTCAGAAGCGGTATTCCAACGCCCCGGCGGCCCTCTGCCATCCCGAGCAACACCGGTGGGAGATGCCATGCGCTGCGAGGCGGAGGCGCCCCCTCCGTCGATCGACGAGCGATCCAGAGTCGTATTACATAGAACGCCCCGTTTGACCCAGATGTGTATTATCTGTCGGCGGTTCCTACCCCGTGGCCATCAGTCCCATCGGAGATGCCTTCCAGCCGGGGAAGACACCGGACATCTGTGACGCTGAGAGGCCCAATCGTGCCGCCACGACTTCACTGAGAAGGTCGCGAAAGTCATTCCGACCGGGCAGATCGCCCCTCTCGAGCATGCCTGCATCGAGGGCCTCCCAAGCCCCGTGGACGCCGCCGCGCACACCACCCCCGATCGCAAGCGCCAAACCCCCGTGCCCGTGATCCGTGCCCCCGGTGCCGTTCTGCTCGACGCGTCGACCGAATTCGCTCATCACGACCATCGTCGTCGAGGCAGCCTTATCGCCGAGACTGTCGAAGAACGCCGCGATCCCGTCACCAAGCGCTGCGAGCATCATCGTCATGTCGCCGGCATCGACGTTACCGACGCCGGTATGCATATCCCAGCCTCCGAGATCGATCGTGGCGACGCGCATCCCCAGGTCGGCGCGGATGATCGACGAGAGCATGGAAAGGTCGTCTCCGAATCCTCCGTCCGGGAACGTCGACTCCGCGCTCGAGGGGGGAATCTGTCCCGCGGCTGCGGCTGCTTCGAGGGCGATGGATGATTGCACCGCATATGGGTGATCGATGCCTGTGTAGAGAAGTTCGAGCGCCCGGCGGGTGCGGTCGAGCGTGTCACCGTCCGCGTCGATCGTGAGACTGTCGAGGTTGCGCACCACGAGAGACTGAGAAGATCCGACCAGCGAACGAGTCAACGGGTTGGTCGCCGACAGGGATCGGAACGTCGTGCCCGCTCCCGACGCCTCTAAGACACGGTCAAGCCATCCGCGGCTGTCGCCATTGCTCACTCCGCCGCGCTCGAGACAGTCCTGAGCCTGAAAGTGGCTCCGCGAGAGCTCAGGGGTCGCGATGTCTGGAACCGCGGCGACCTTCCCCGCCTTGAGCAAAGGGGCCAGACCACCGAGAGCAGGATGAAGCCCGAACCGCTGATCGACAGGGAGCAACTGCGCCCCCCGGATCGCGATGTCTGGTCGCGCGGCAAGCAACACTGGATCCTCGAAAGGGACCAGTACGGACAGCCCATCCATGCCGCCGCGCAAGAACAGGACGACGAGTGCGCCATTCGCCCCTTCCTCGCTCGCAGCCGCGTAACTGACACGGGTGGTCACCATCTGAGCACCCAGCAGCGCGACCCCCATCCCGAGACCACCTTGGAGCAGGCGACGACGGGTGAAGCCTCGCGACCAGCGTTCTCCACGCGACGCGGCCTGTTCGCTCACTACATCTCCGAGCGCGCGAACAGCCGCGTCACCATCGGTCGGGCCGAGACGTCGCCAGTTCGGACGGTCGGGGTGAAGCGAATAGCGATCGTCCATATGGATCTCCTCGAGGCGGTTTCAGAAGTCAGCGAATGAGGTGCGAGGGCGAGTCGAAAGCGAGCGCAGCAACCTCTTCAAGGTGCCGGCTCTCCGGCTCGAGACCGTCGAGGAAGGCGAGCATGCCCTGAATGGTCGATTCGCCGGGTGACGTGGTGAGCAAAGTCTCAGCGATTCGCTGCACCCACTCTTCCTTGCCCTCGTCGGCATCCGGCCGAAGCTCGGCGAGGACGCTTTCCCCCCTAGGGAGACCTGGGTACTTCCCCGACACCAGGGCCCGGTGCATGTTCCACCTGGCGATCATCTGGCCCGACGAGTTCCACGCCGCGGCGACATCGGGGTAGCCGTCTGGTCGATCCCAGCGAAGCGGCTGATGGCCCATAGCGCCGAGGACCCAGCCCAATCCGCCAATGGCGGATGGGGCGACGTCGTCCATAGGAAGGCCGAGAGAGCGAACTGTGCTGGCGACGTCCTCCAGAGGTCGTCGTATCTTTGTCCCCAGCGACGACCAGAACTCGCGGCTCTCGAAGATGGCGACGACGACGGCGAGAATACTCGTGTCGTTGCGCGTATAGACCTCTGCCAAAGCGTCCAGCAATTCGGGCGTCGGATCATCGGAGACGAATCGCACCGCGAGCTTGCTGGCGATCATTCGCGCGGTGGAGGGGTGCCTGGCGAGGTACTCCACATACCGATCGCCGACCTCGAGCCCCGACTGCGCGCCGTGTCGAGATTCAGAGAACCCGAGAACCTCGACCGCATCGGTGCTGTGGTCGTCCGGAACGAAGGCGAAAGCTCCATGCCCGTCGATCGTCCGCCCGGTCAACATGCCCGCGCTCGCGACCACCTCGTCTTCCGAATATCCTGCGCCAGTGCCGACGCTGTGGAGTTCGAGCAGTTCCCGACCGAGATTTTCATTCACCGCACCTCGGCGCGAGCTCGCATTGTCGAAGAATCGCAGCATCGCCGGATGTCTCATCGCGTCACGCAACATGTCGGCGTACCGTCCGTATGCGTGGTGTCGGATCACGTTCTCGACGAAGTCGCCGGCGCTGTCCCAGACTCGCTCGCTCGGAACGGTCACGTGCAGCAAGTTATGAAAGACGTCGGCGACGACCGTGAACACCTGTCGCCTGCTGAACAGGAAGCGTGCGAGATAGAGATCGCGGACCTGGCCCATCGCATCCCAACTGAATTCCGGGATGGATCGACGGGTCGTTGCGATGTCCATGCTCCCCAGCGGAAACCAGCTTCGCGCCTTCGATTCACCCGCATCCTCGAGATTCACTGGATCCAGTTGCACAGACAGCCACCCAGCGAGTCCGAGCTCCTCCATCTCTGCGAGAACCGTCTTTCCCGCACCGATGCCGATGCGGTTGAGGAGGTGCAATCGTGCAGCCCGTGTGTCGGCGACCGGGAGCTGCACGCCGTCAGCCGGGTGCGGGCCCGTTCCATCGACCGGCGCAGACTCGAAAGGAAGATCGACACGAGACGCGGGCGTCCTCGGCCCCGCCTCGACCAGGCTCCGATCGCGATCGAACGGGTGACGCCCGGGTGAGACGGGCGTCGGCGTCGGCGTCGGGGTCGGGGACCCCGACTCTGCTCCCTCGGTGCCATCGAAGGACGCCTTTCTCGACTCGCCTCCCCGAGGCCGCACAGGCCCCGTTCCTGCCGCAGCCTCGGACTCTTCGGGAGGTCTGCTCGCGAGCGCCCACGCCCCGAGAGCCCCCGCGATGCCGGTCGCCCCCCAGGCGAGGAGTGCTCGGCGCCTCGGCCGAGGCTCGTCAGCCTGGTCCTTCACCGCAGGTGACTCATCGACAACCGCAGGTGACTCATCGACGACAGCTGCGGTGAGCTGCTCGCTTGCGAGTCGCGCCTTTCGGGTCGACCGCAGCTCACCGCTCACCGCCTCCTCAGCATCGCCCGCTCGCGTCGGGTCTCGGACGTCACCCGGATGGGCGCCATCAGCCCCAATCTGATCACCGCCGAGTCGGGAACTCATCGTGGATCCGCCGTCCGAGGAGTCTGCGCCCGACCGGCTCGGGGACGGCTGATCGGCACCTGCGTACCGTCCGCCGCGGTCATGAGTTGGTTCGTGAACGTGTCCGTGCCATTGGTCGGGCCACCGGCGATGATCTGCTGCTGCTGCTGCTGCTGCGGGCCGGGCGTGTAGACGATCGTGACGTTCTCTCCGCCCACCAAGCTGCTGGCAGGAGCCCCCACCTTCACCACCCCGTCGATCTGGTAGGTCTCGTTATCGTAGAACCCATCATTCGATGACTCGCGTCCGGTGAGCTCGCAGTTCTGCGTGCAGGCATCAGCCGACGGGGCTGCAGCCACCACGCCACCGAACTTATAGGTGGTTACCGTGCTCTCCGGAACGACGGTGGTAGTCCGCGTCCAGAACTCAAATGCCCCCTGGATCTTCCTCCGATTCGCGGCGATGTCGGCGGTCTCCTCGTCGCACACGATCTGCGTGGAGGTCACGATGCAGTTCCCCATGACCGCTCCGTTCGGGGCATCCAGCGTGAACGTATGCGAGGGCCACTGAAGGCCCGCGGGAAGGTAAACCACGAAGTCGGCGGGGAGAATCGGGTTAGGTCGCGACGAGCTGCGCATCCTTTCCCGACTCCACAGGCATCTCCGTGACCCTGATGGAGCCGCCCGAAGCCGTCGTCGCATTTGGCGGCGGGGGGCGCCGGGACCGTCCACCCCGGAACGAGAGCAGCCATGCTGACCACTGCAGCAAATACACGCGCCAAGCGCCGCCGCACATCCGCTGTCTTCAACATCAGGCTCCAAAAATTGGCTCTCCCAAATCAACCCACGAAGTCCGCGCGTGGGAGATGCATTTCTGCGCCTCCCACCGCAGAAGTCGTCGAAACCCGCCGCCCGGCCGGGCCACCGGATCGCGTTTCAGTGCTCGACGCGTCAACACCCTCGCCGACTATAACGTATTCAGTTTGATTGTTCGCATTGGTGTAACAACCTGTGGGCCCCGCAAATCCGTGAGCTCAGCGGCATACACGGTCGCGGCACGCCCGTACATCGGCAGGGTCTCCGCGAGCTCGAGTAGCGCCACCTGCGCTGCCTCGGCCTCAGTGCACCCCATGCCTCCCTCCGAGCGGCAGATGATCGGCCGGGGCGCTGGTCGCGTGGCTGCGAGGGCTCGTGGCATTCTCATCGACCTACCGTGGGCTCTCCGCTCATATATGCTCGGCGCTTCCTCTCCGAGCACGTTCCGTGAGACGTGCGACTGCCTAGAAGAAATGATGATCGAGCTCACAGATCGGACGCCGGATCGCTTGGCTTCTGGGCTGACCGGAACCGACCTCTACATCCTCGCGAATGCATTCGACGATCACTCGCGCGCATCAGCACGCGACGAACACGAAGCGCCTCACCGGGGGCTGGATCGAGTTGCAAGAATCTGCGGGCAGAGCTGGCTGACCACGGAGTCGGCCGCTCCAGGGGCGGCTTGTCGACCAAGATCCACCAGCTCGTCGATGGCAACGGGCGTCCGCTGGTCACCCTGATCGCCCCGGGCCAGGCCGGCGACTCGCCGGTGTTCCTGCCGCTATGGAGCAGTTGCGTGTCACGCGCTATCAGGGTCGCCCGCGCACCCGGCCAGATGCGGTGCGTGGCGATAAGGCGTACTCGTCACGCGCAATCCGCGCTCACTTCCGCGCCCGCGGGGTCAAGGTCGTCATCCCCGAGCCCGACGTCCAGAAAGGACACCGCAGGCGGCGCGCAGCCCGGGGTAGTCGGCCGGTCAGCCTCGATACCGCCGACTACAAGAACCGGAACGTGATCGAACGCCAGTACTGCCACCTCAAAACAATGGCGAGGCCTCGCCGCCCGCTACGACAAGGACGCCACCGTCTACCGCGCTGCCGTGCTCCTCAACGCCGTCATCACCTGGACGAAAACATTGTCAGACACGTCCTAGGCCGAGTTTGTTCGAGCGCGTGAGAAGCGGTGGCAGCGCTTCGAGTATGTTCGAGGCGTCAGTGGGTTGTGGGTCGTTGCCTGTGACGCGACGCGCGTACTCGGGGGTCTTCCCTGAAGGAGGACCTGTCGTGGGCGTCTCAGGTTGCGGTCGAATCCGGTGTCTGGTTGTGAGGGGTTAAGGTGTGAGGTCTTCCGCCCGCGTTGTCTGGATGATGCGGGGTGTGGTTCCAGTCGCAGGGGAGGAGGATAGGCATGCTGATGCATGTAACGATGGTGGGCATGCAGACGCCGATGATCGACTACCTCCACTTCCTGCTTGATTCCGTCGGTACAGATGCGGGCGCCGTCGCTTCATATATACCCGAGCTTGCGCACGCGGATCCGGACAAGCTTGCGGTCGCAGTAGCGTCGCCCGATGGTGTGGTGTACGTCGCTGGTGATGCGGACGCCGAGTTCACGATCCAGTCGATCTCAAAGCCGTTCGCGTATGCGCTCGCGATTGCCGACCAGGGGCTTGACGTCGTGCTCGAACACATTGATGTCGAGCCGTCTGGCGATGCGTTTAACGAGATCTCTCTGGACCCTGAAACAGGCAGGCCGCGGAACCCGATGATCAATGCGGGTGCGATCGCCTCGCACGCACTTGTTCGCGGTGAGGACGCTGACGCGCGAGTCGGACGCATTCTCGACCTATGCAGCCGGTTGGCAGGCCGTCAACTGTCGATCGCCGAAGACGTCTTCGAATCCGAGCTATCCACCGCTGATCGCAATATGGCGCTGGCGTACATGCTGCGCACGGTCGGCACCCTCCACGGTGAGCCCACAGATATCGTGCGCGGGTATACGCGACAGTGTTCCGTGTCGGTGACTGTGCGTGATCTTGCACGCATGGCGTCGGTGCTGGCAGCGGGTGGGAGGACGCCGGACGGTGACCAGGCGATCGCTCCCGCGATCAACCGGCAGGTGTTGAGTGTCATGGCGACGTGCGGTATGTACGACTCTGCGGGTGATTGGCTGACGTCGGTCGGTATCCCCGCGAAGAGTGGCGTCGCGGGGGGACTCATGGGCGTGCTGCCGGGTCAGGTCGGTATCGCCGTGTTTTCGCCCCGACTCGACCCTCACGGCAACAGCACCCGCGGTGTCCGCATGTTCGAGCGGATGAATCGCGATCTAGGGCTCCATCTCATGGATTCGACGGATTCCACGCGTTCGGTAGCGCGTCGGTGGGAGCGCGAGGGTGTCGCCGTGCATGAAGTGATGGGCGATCTCCACTTCGTCGAGGCGGAGCGGGTCCTGCGCGGTTTCGCGCAGGACCCTGCTGGCGACGCACCGGTAGTCGTGGACCTTGATCGAGTTCATCGCACTAACGACATCGCTCGGCGGATGCTCCTCGAGGGCATCCGCCGCCTCCATCTCGATGGCCATGAGGTGCGGATCGTGGACCCGTGGGGTGTGCTCGGCAGTGCCGAGACGGGCTCGGGTGAGCTCGTGCGTGGAGAGCCGGCCCGCGGCGGCTACGTGCCCACCGCGTTCCCCGACATCGTGAGCGCATTGCGCGGGTGACCCCTTGTGCATGGCATGCTGCCGTGCACCGGGGCGTGGGGGGGGGTCCGTCGTGTGAGGGATCAGGAATCCGTCGCGCGGGGGATGTGCCAGGGCGGGAGGATTCATATATTAGATGTATGCGAGAGAACGCCCTGGACGGCCCCATGCACCAGCCCCGGGCTTCTGCGCCGGGGCTGGTGCATGGGGAGTCACCCCAGCGCTTCCTGCAACTTGGTGTGTCGCCGTACATTTAGGGACACCGCTTGACGGGTGGCGCGCGCTGACAGCTATGTGGACGCGGCTGGGCAGGGTATTCGGGCCGAGTCTGGCTGTGGCCCCGGCCTCGCGTTAATCCGCGAGGGTTGAGCTGTGCTCCCAGTCGGGGCCGAGGTGTAGTGCGCGCGGTACCCCGCGCACTACACTCCACCGTTGGCGGGCGGGCCCAATATACCGGTCTCCTCTTATTTGCATGCGAATGGATGTGTTTAGATGTCCGGGTGTCGTGCCCGAGGGGAGCCGGGGGGATGAGGGTTCCCGTGAGACGCCCCCGCGCACCGAGCGGCTGCACCAGCCGCTCGATACGCGGGTTCAGGTTTTCCTTCTAGTAGAAAGCAATCGACTGATGAGACGTGTGTCATTTGTGGGAGCTGCGGCCGTTGTTGCCGTAGCTGGGGTAGTACTACCTTTTTCAGGTGCGGTGGCAGCGGAGGAAGGATGCGGTTACGGCGAGGGCGGGCCCTACGCGGAGACGATTTGCTGGATTGATATGTCCAGCTATGACGAGGTCGCTGCGATATCACCGGACGGGCAGCAGCTGACGCTGAACGTGGGCGGCTACGTGGTGAGTGCGACAATTCGTCATGTACCTGGTTTCAATGGGACTAAAGACGTCACCGCGACTGTGACGCCGACCTATGAGGGTGCCGTCTTTGGAAATGATGCGTACACGCAAGTACCTGGTGCGGTGGCGCTGTATCAACTCCAGAACGAGGTCCAGGGGGACACGGGGTCGATTCAGCTCACCGACATCTCGGTGGTGACTCCGACAGGCGTGCCAGTCACGTCGGGGTATTCGTTCATCATGGCCGACGCGGAGTCAACCAACAATCATGAGGTCATCTCGTTCGCCTCGGATGTCCCGGTCGATGTTCTTGCCCGGATTGAGCCGGAAGGGAAGCTGCCGGCGTGTGGGGGGGGGCTGACGGGCGTGGGGACCACGACGGTGACATGCGTGGGAGATCCGGACGATGAGTCGGCGGTGGGGCTGTCGATTCCCGCAGGCGCCTTGGTTACGGTCGCTGATTCTCCGTCGCAGGTGGCGATTGGGCTGAACAACGGCACATCCTCCTCTCGGCAGGGTGTGGCATTCGGTGTGATGTTCGCGAAGTCGCAGGTGACGAAGTTGGTGGAAAGTCGGTATCTTCCAACAGATCAATTTGTCGTGTCCACGCGGCTGGGGTCTACGTCGATCGATACGGTGACTACCCAGGGAACCGAGACAACGGTGACTGCGGGGCCGCAGACGCTGCTGACAAGTACGGCAGGTTCGAGCATCACGTTTACGGAATCCGCCGCTCCCGGGTCTACGACGGATATGTCGCATTACACTCCGGCATGGTCCTGCGAACGCAACGGTGCGTCTGTGCCGGCCGACCAACTGGCAACGAGTGGTGATGGTGCTTCGGTGACGACATCCATCTTCGTGGGCGACAGCATCGCATGCGTCGTTACCAACACGGCCCGGTTTGGCGCGATCGCTTGGGAAAAGGTCGATCCCCAGGGCGCCACGCTCGCAGGGTCGGCGTGGGCACTCGTCGGTCCGAACGAAACCGTCGCAGTGACCGACAACGGAGCGGCCGATATGGATCCGGCGGACGGTCGACTTCGGGTGGGCGGTCTGCTGTGGGGCGAGTACGTGTTGACGGAGACCACTGCCCCCGCCGGCTACACGCGGGATGAGACCGACCGGACGGTTGTAATCGACGAAGCTAATCTTGATGTGAGTGTCGGACAAATCGTCAACACGCCCATCGTTACGCCTGTCGACCCAGAAGTGCCTGTCGATCCAGAAGTGCCCGTCGACCCAGAAGCGCCAAGCAGCCCGCCGTCGGTCGGCCAGACCGCACTCGCGGCGACAGGCACCGATCCCATAGCCCTTGCCTTTGTAGCCATTGGCAGCATCAGTGTCATCCTCGTGGGGGCAGCGCTCCTGTTGCGCCGACGAGTCCAATAGCGCGCTGGGGCGCCGTGCAGCCCGCGACCAGCGGGGCTGCTACTACGTCGGTCCCGTTGCGAGGCGCGGCTTCGCAACGGGACCGTACGGTCCTTCGATGTGGTGAAGAAGCATCGAATCTGGCCCAGGCCTGTTCGGGCCACCGGCCAGGGTGGTGAGGCACCGGCCGGACGGCGAGAAGGTGGAATCACGATCGGAGCGGCAGTATATGAGAGACTCTTGGAACGACCGCGTCGACTCTTCCTGGGATCCAGAGCAAACACTCGAGGCGATGCATCAGTTGGTGGCGGAACGGCTACCGGGCGACCCCGAAGCCCTCTACGAGTGGGCATCTGTCCATGACTTCTTGGGCCGTGAAGCTGAAGTGATTCCCTTGTGCCGGGTGGCGCTGGGTGCGGGAGTAGGAGGGGACAAGGAGTCCCAGGGTGTCGTGCAACTGACAAGTCCGCTAAGAAATGTTGGGCAGGCGGCCGTGGCCATCGCTCTCCCTGGCGGTCGCCCCGATGACCCATCCACGGGTTCCGCCGGGCAGGCGTTCCTCGCCCTGGCACTTTATGACGAAGGACGCCACGATGAGGCACTCAGCGTGGCGCTACTTGCGCTGGCCCCAACCTTGTCGCTCGATTGCGTCGTATGCCGGTGAGCTTGCCCGGGCCGCTGGCAACCGTTGAGACCATCCGTGGCAAGGCCTTGCTGTGATCCGCCCGTCAATGGGTAGTGCGGGCCTGGCGACAATCTCACCACGATGGATCGCGGCAGGACGAGTGAGCCGAACACGAGGGCGAGGCTGACGCCGAGGACCGTCTCGAGCGATCGCGCCAACAGCGATTTCTCCTCACCCTGCAGCAACAGAGCGAGTGTGATGGAAGTCGTGAAGCCCGGCGCGATGTACCAGGGGCTCAGTTTGATCGCGCTCTCAAGACGCCGAGCGAGTGGCCCTCAATTCGGATGGATCGACCGGCCGACGTCTATGTCGGCCCTACTGCTCCTGAGAGTCTCGCCTCGAACTGGATCCCGGCCGGCGGGAAGGGCTTCTGGCTCATGTTCCGCTTCTGCGGCCCGCAGCTCCCGCTGTTGAAAGGACCTGGCCCGCCGATGACGCAGAACACCCTGACCGGCCCACGTGCCGTGGGCGTATAGTGAGGGCTGCGAATGGCGATGGTGCCGCTTCGTTACTAACCGGGGAGACGGGCATGAAGTTCTCAAAGGCGAGTGGGATTCTGCTAATTGCGACAGTGGCCGGCGTCGCGGGCGTCTTGACGCCCGCGCTGGGCGCCGCCGCTGCTGAAGAGGGTTGTGGTTATGGGGCTGGCGGGCCGCATGCGGATACGATCTGCTGGATCGACATGTCTTCGTATGATGAGCAAGCGGCGACTTCACCCGCGGGCCAGCAGCTCTCGCTGGATGTCGGCGGCTACCTTGTTTCGGCGACGATTCGGCACGTCGAAGGCGCAGATGGGACGAAGAGCCTTCAGGCGACACCGACTCCTACATACTCGGGCGCCGTCTTCGGTAACGATGCCTATCTGAACGTCCCTGGGGCTGTCGCGTTGTATCAGCTGCAGAATGGTGTTCAAGGGGACACCGGGTCAGTTGAACTCTCTGACATCTCGGTGACCGCACCGTCGGGAGCATCCGTGACTTCGGGATTCTCGTTCATCATGGCGGACGCGGAATCGACGAACAACAACGAGATCATTTCCTTCACTTCGGATTCTCCGGTGGAGATCCTCTCCCTCATCGAGCCGGCGGGAAAGCTCCCCGCATGTGGTGGTGGTCTCACCGGTGCTGGATCCACAACGGTCGTTTGCACGGGAGACCCTGACGATATCTCGGAGAATGGACCTTCCACCCCGGCGGGCGCGATCTTGACCTCCGCAGAGTCGCCGACACGAGTGTCGATCGGCCTCAACAATGGCACCGATTCGTCGCGACAGGGCATCGCTTTTGGTGTCATGTTCGCGAATGCTGAAGTGAGCAAGATCGTCGCGAGCCGCTATCTGCCGGGTGACCAGTTCGTTGTAACGGCGCAAGCAGGCGCGACAGTACTCGCATCGGCAGCCACTTCGGGTGCCGACACCGACGTGTCGACGGGATCAGCGACACTTCTCGCCAGCACCGCGGGGTCGACAGCTACCTTCTCGGAAGCAGCGGCGTCAGGCGGTTCCTCTGATCTGTCTCACTACGACGCCACGTGGTCGTGCACGCGAAACGGGGCAACGATCCCCTTGGGGCAACTCACCGTGGCCGCTGACGGTAAGGCGGTATCAACGGCGATCACGGTTGGCGATAGCGTCGTGTGTGCGGTCACGAACACCGCGAGATTCGGAACCCTGTCATGGGCGAAGACCGACACCGTGGGCGGCAGTCTCGCTGGCTCTGGATGGAGTCTCGATGGCCCGTCTGGCATCATCGCGGTGCAGGACAACGGGACTGCGGACGCGGACCCTGCTGTCGGCTCTCTTCGTGTCGGCGGGTTGCTTTGGGGTGACTATGCGCTGGTCGAGACCGTCGCTCCATCGGGGTATGTCCTCGACTCCGCGGTGCGAACGGTCACCATATCTGGTGCTGGGCTGAACGCAGACCTAGGCGCTTTCGTTAACGTCGTCAGCCCCCGTCCGCCGGTGACATCGGCCCCATCGGAGTCCTTGGCTACCCCGGGACGGCTAGCAGCGACGGGGGGCTCGGACAGTATCTTCCCCCTTGCCGTTCTCGGCGGGCTTGCGGCTTTCGTGGGCAGCGCGCTTGTGGCTCGCCGCCGTACGCGTACGGCGCGGGTTGGATGACATTGGGCTAATGGGCCGGCCTCGACGAGGCTATCCCCCTTGCGGGGGATGCGCCGGTAGAGGGCTGGCGGAAATACTTGAATCGGCCTCGACCACCCCACCTCCCCGGTCGTGTTGGTCCGAGTGAAGGCGCTCGTCATCGCAGAGGCTGCGGGGCGTAGTGCACATGCGTGCACTACGCCCCGTCTTGCACCGGAAACAGAAGGTCGAAGCCTGGCTGAGCGCCTCAATCCTCAACTCGTTCACCGGCAGCGAGCCGACATGAGCAAGGCGTTCGGCGGTGACCACCAGGGGTACACGGATGACGCCGCCCTCGCACAAGACCCAGTTGCCACGTCCGCGGTCCCGCACCGGTCAACCCGTACATCTCATTTGTCGCTGTTGCGAGGCTCACTTTGAGTCCTTTGAGTCCTTTGAGTCGCCCTCAACCTGGACGCCGCATCTCGTGGGATGCCTGCCTGCGTGCGCAGCGTCCTTGGAGTGGTCGCATAGGCCTGGCTGATGGCTCGACGGAGGCTTGTTGTGGAGGGGAATCCGGCGTGTTGCGCTACCTGATCGATGCTGAGGTGGGCGTACCGGGGGTCGATGAGGAATGAGTGAGCACGGCGTGCCCGTTGGTGACGGATTTCACCGGCGATGGTGTTCCCCGATTCGGTGAAGACAAGCTGCAGCTGACGCAGCGAGAATTGGACCTGCCGAGCGACGCGAGAGGGCGTTAGTGTGGGATCGCCACACTGGTGGGCAATGACGGATATCGCGCTGTTCCGCAGCGCCGCATGGGCTGCGCTCTGGGGAACCTGTTCTCCGATCCGGTCTGTTAGTAGCGCTCCGCACATGTCCAGCAGTAGCTGCTCGAGGGCGCACTGCTCGACAACCGATGCCTGGAGGTCGGAGTTCAACAGCACATCTGCGAATCGTTGCACCGAAGCGTCGAGCACTTTACGGTTGGCGAAGGCGATCGCCTTCTGGGGCAGAGGGGACGCGCCCGGATCAATTGCGGAGCGAGGGATAAGTATGGCGGTGATCTGCCAGGGCCCGTGCCAGTGGACGTCGCGGACTAGCCCGTGCGGTGCGATGACAAGCCGCAATGAATCTCTCGCCCAGGGGCCGTGTGGAGGTCGGGACCAGATCGTTCGTGCCGTGATGAAGGCGAAAAGCGCATGTTCAGGGTACATCGAGGTCGTATCGATATGGAGTTCTGTTGATGGACCGCTGATGCTGAGCAGCAGGACATCTCGAGCTCGGCACGCACGAGATCGGAGCACGGGGTCGCCATAAACGGGGCGTATACCGTACGCGCGGAGGTCGCTACTGCCTATCGATTGCATGAACGAATGATTCACCAGACGTCCTCCTTTGGGAGCAGCATAGGTCGATGTCGCGTTCTCGCCCATCCTGACGGTGCCGGCAGGAGAGCGATGACGAGTGATTCGAACTCGCCGAGTCTCATCCAGAACCCGTTGACGGTGTGGTGCTCAGCGGCGGACAGCACCGATCATGATGAGATGCATGAGAAGGACGCAACCAGTGTTCTCATGCCGGCAACGCTCGCATCTTCACAACCCGTCGCTGTCAGAAGATGGACGCGACGAGACAGAAGGCCGACCCGTCCTCAGAGGGGGTCGGGCCTTGCCTGGAAACAGCTAAGGGGTCTTTGAGGTTCCATATGCCGGGCCCTTGAAGCTCGGATCCTCACACAACGGGTCCTGTCGGACCTGATCGTGCGCGATTTGAATACGGCACATCCGGAGGGATACGCAGGTGCCCGCAGGTGCTCTCGTCTGTCGTCCTCCCACTTGCGGCGTCGCTCGCGTGCGGAAGCTGGGGAGTGCCCGAGGCCGCTTCGGCCTGGTCTGGGCGCATGATCAGGGCTCTGTCGTGATGGAGCTTCGTTGGGGCGCGAGGGGCCCGAGTGTCAATAATATTGGTTCCTTCAAGCCGGATGGTGTTGCGGTGGATTAGGGGGAGCAGGTGGGGCGAGCCAGCAAGAAGGGCAAGAAGCAGAGACGGGTTGTCTCGACGAAGACGGACGGGCGGGCGTATCGCGCCGGAATCCTTATCGTTCACGGGGTGGGGAACCAACGGGTGGGGGCTACGGCGAGGTTCGCCGCGACGCGTGCGGCGCGGGCGCTCGTCGATGTGGGGGAGGAAGCGAGAGAAGTGCCGCTTCCTGCGTTGGCTGGCACCCCTCGGGCGCATCAGCTGACGATGCCGGGACTTCGCCCGGTGCTCATCGCGGAAAGCCATTGGGCATCTATCATTCGTGAGAGGCGGAAGAACGGGTCGCGTGATGTTCTTGCCCGCTGCTGGATGGTTGTGTCTGTTCTCCCGTTTCTCCTCGCAGCTGTGGTGTCTCCGCGTGCCCATGAGAAGCATGTACCCGACACGCGACTTGCGTGGTGGAACTTCGGCTGGGTTCGAGAGCTGGGCCCGGCGTTGTGGCGGACCGTGACTGTGATCGGGATTGCGTTGCTGGTCGGGGTTAGCCTGAGCCTGTTACCGCTGTGGGCGTTGCTGTCAGTCCTCGCCTTGACTCCTGCTGTGCTGTGGGTGACTCTGCGGTGGAGATGGGATGTCATCGAGCACATTCGAGTGGTGAGCATTCAATCCGACGCGAGGACAGCGGTGGAGGAGCGACTGGTCCGCGATATTGAGTATGTTTCGGAGCGTTGCGATGAAGTATGGATCGTTGGTCATTCGCAAGGTGGGTATCTCGCCCATCGAGTTCTCGCCGAGAGAGGGCGCGGGCGATGGTTGAATGTGAAGAAGTTCACGGGGCTTGCATCTGGTCTGCGTCCGATACGACTCATCTCGATGGTGCGGGAGCACCGGTGGGGGTGGAGCGGCTGGCTGATGCTCACCGGCGTCGCGATGATGATGGCCGCAATGGTTTGGGGGTACGAGCCCGGCGGTTTCGCTAACACCGCCGGCAGCCGCCTGCTCTCTCAGACGATGCTGCTTGGTCTGGCTCAACCGTTGGCGACGCTAGGAGAGAGCGAAGTGCCCACGCTCATCTTCGGCAACGCCTTACCAACCCAATGGGGGATGTTTCCGTTGCTCGGCGCTGGGATTACACTGCTCGCCGCCGGAGCATGGACGGGCAGAAGGCACAGACGATCGATGTCAATGATCCCTTCGATAC
Organism: Microbacterium sp. MYb54; assembly: GCF_002979515.1. Classification (GTDB taxonomy): domain Bacteria; phylum Actinomycetota; class Actinomycetes; order Actinomycetales; family Microbacteriaceae; genus Microbacterium. The sequence continues at coordinate 21,386 of NZ_PCPA01000017.1, forward strand.
CATCCCGTGTCATCTGGGAGGAGCTCACCTCCCCAAATGACATCGTCGGCAGCATGCCTATACCCGAGATCCCCTCGACAGTGTTGCGCCGCACAATCCCTAGCCTTCGGCAGCCTGTCGGTGATCACTTGATGGGTTCGTATCTATCCCGTCGCTCCACCTTTCGTCTGGAAGTGGCTCGATGGATTGCTCGCCCAGCGGTGCGGTCAGCCAAGTTCGCCAGTTTGGATGCCGTCACCGACGACCTTGCGCACCTGTCCGAACGTTCCTACCGTCTACGCTTGACGGTTCAGATGGTGTTCATCTTCCTATTGATCCTCGTCCCCGTTGCCACGATTGGGCGGTCGTTGCTTGCGGCATCTGCGGCATTCATCTATATTGCGGTCGGCGTCGCTATGAGCATTGCGATTCTGGCAGGAATCTGGTGGTACGCAGGTGCAACTTGGCGGATATCGCGCTACCTGAGAGCAGTTCGAGAGGCGGAGGAGTACCTGCCTTCACGGTGGAGCACTCGCCCCGCATGGGTAACCGCGCTCACCGGCACTGTCGCGCTGCTCACCGTACTCGGTTCGCTCAGCACCCTCGCCTATGCCGACCTCGTCGCGGCTGTCCGACTCGTCGGCGTCGCGGCTGCCATGGAAGGCAGCGCCGGGGCGTTGATGGCAGCGGCGATTCCAACGACTGCGGCATTGTGTCTGGCAGTCGCCGGGCTCAGGATGGTTCGCGGGTTCCTCATCCTCGGCGGGCTATTTGTGGGGCGGTCGATTCTGGAGCTCGGCGAAGGAGGGGAGGAATGGCTTGCGCTAGGAGCACCGGGTATCTGGATGCCGCTACTAGCCGGCCTTGGCCTGTTGGTCGCCCTGATCGGCAACGTGCGGACCTCCAGAACCGCGACCGGTGGAGAGTGACATTGCGTGCCACGCATTGTTGCGAGTGCTGGGGGTCCGTCGGACGAGGGACCGAAGTCGACCGTAGAGTCCGTCGCAGGGGGGAGGTGTCTGGGAATTGCGCGTTTTAGCGTGAGCACTATGAACACCATGGACCTTGCGTCGGTGATCTTCGGTGCCTCCCTGGTTGCCGGAGTGTGGGGCCTCCTCGCGCCGTGTGTGCGTGCGTGGCTAGCCCGTACGGATGACGACATTACGACGCTGTGGCGGGGGCCCTAGAGCTTACGAGTGTGGAGGCTGGCCGGTGTTTCGATTTTCCCCTCGGGGCCCGGCCTGGCTTCGGCTTCGCGGTTTCCCCCGTGAAGGTTCGAGCTTGCTCACCAAGCCGAGGCCCGGGGTGTAGTGCGTTCCGGCGCGCTACACCCCGCTATCTGACCAGAGAGCGTGTGGTGGACATCAAGACAGGGATGATCTCGAATACCGCAAGTGGGAGTCTGAACTGCCGTCCCTTATCCGCGATTGAGAGGGCCCGCACATGGGGGCGACCAAGCGCTCTTCGACCACGCCGTCGCTCCCCTGCGCCGCCGGTGGCCTGAAGCGCCAGCGGTGGCTGCCTCGGTGTATCTCGAGGACGTTTCCTCATTCACAGGGTGTCGTTTGACAACTTCAATGCGGTGATAAGCCTCTGTGCGGAGACGGGACCCATCTGTGAGGCTTGCTCGTTGGGGAAGCGTGTGGTGGCGTTGATTTGTGTGAGCGGACGATCAAGCGACGGCGACTCCTTTGTCCTTGCGCCGTGCGGGGTTTGTCAGGAACGACTCGCCTTGTGGGGGCCCGACGCCGAGGTGGGTGTCGGCGACGGGGGCAGCACAGTCGGGTGATCAAGCCAGCCACTAGGAGAGCTGAACCCCCTCGCCCGTATCCAGGGAGGCGCTCCAGAGTGGAGCATTGTAGACATGGAGAGACACGGATGAAAGAACAGTCGCAGATAAACCGATCTGGACACATCCGCCTAGACGCGGAGCGACTAAGCCGGATGCTAGAGCTCACATTTACCCAGCACGCAGGTCGCCCTTGTCATATCATCGAGCGCGCGCTACGGCAACAATGGGCCCGTACCAGCGTCTACACACGCCCAATTTATGCTCGCGAAATCGCCGCGATCGCTCAAGCGATCCACAACCATCGACGGGTCTGGGTCGATCGCAACGGAACCGTACTAGCTGCACCTGCACAGGATGAATCTCCACAGCCAGCCATCTCACCCGCCACGTTGCCGACGTCGGTCGGCGCCGGCGGAGTGACGGGTACTGATGGGCCTCTCGGAGACGACTCTTGATACCCGTGATTCACCCCCATATCACACGCGTGGTCTCACACCCGTAGCGATCCGTTAACCACGATCGTGGGTAAACTCGCGCGGCCCAGCGCATAGGCGGCGTTGTGATGTCGCCTTGGGGGCCTCTGTCCGCACGAGACGCTTGGCGTGGCGTCGGAAACCTCATCACCGTCGACTCGGATGGTGATGAGGTTTCCAGAGCGCCACGCTCGTGTGGATCAGCCCCCTGGGGCGACAGCAGGCGCGGCGTCGACGATCTCTTGTGTGAAGCGGAAGACGGATGTGGGTGCGTCGGCGGGGAGGAAGGGGCTTTCTCCGATCGCCTCTCTTTCGGCGTACACACCGGATGTTCTCTTCAGCTGCTCGGACGCTTCGACAAGTGTGTCGGTGTTCACGACGAGACGGCGGACGGCGTCGTCGTTCTCGTATCGCAGTGTTGTGACGCCACCGGTGACCGATTCGATGTGGACGTTCTCGGAGAGGGCGATCGCCTGCAGGTAGAAAGACAGCTGCTGGGAGTCGATGGGCACGGGGCTGGTGAGTGCGGACTGCATGAGCTGAGAGAACACCTGCCCGATGGCGTCTTCTCGGGTTGCATCTTCTCCCAGGCCGGCGGCGAGGGCATCGAGGTACTCGCTGGGATCCGAACTGAGCACCCCTTCACCCTCGACGAGTGGTTTCCCATCCAAACCCGTCATCTCCGATGGTGTCGTTTTGGTCCGGGATGGATCGGTGGCTCCTTGCAGGTCGGAGCGGAGCCCTGAGTCGGTGGTCGTCGGTGGGCGAGGCGTGTCGATGATGTCGCGCCAGTTGCCGTAGGCCGCTCCGTAGTAGGAGTCCCATGCATCGTGGACGGCCTGCTTGTCGCCGTTCGCCTCGATCGGCTGGAACGAACTCGACTCGAGGATGATCGGCTGGGCGCCGTCTGCCGAGATGTACGACGAAGTGATCCACCGGGTGGTCATCGAACCGAGGGCGCCGGTGCGAACCCAATCGAAGGGCTCTGGTGATCCGGGCGGCTGCAGCATCTGGGTCTGCTCGAACGTGACCGTGGCCTTCCGCCACATTCCCGCGGGGATCGTGCTGTCGGCGAGCTGTGTTGCGACCCTGGTCACGATCTCATCCGCGGCCGCGGGCACGAAAGGAGCGGGAGGCGCGGCGTGATCCGCGACAGTTCCGACGGTGAGCACGCCGCTTGCGAGGACTGCGACTCCAGACAGCCCGAGTGCACCGCCGACTGCCCCGACCGTGAACCCGTAACGCCTGCGGTGCCGGCGTCGGGCTTCTCGGGCGATCTCGCGCTGGAGTTGGACCCGTGATCCGGTCACGTCGGCGTCTTCGCCGTGTGGTGCGGTGTTCCATTCACGAACGCGATTCAAGATATCCATGACCGGCCTCTTTCCTGTCTTCTCTCGTGCTGATCTGTTCGCGGGCCGGGGCGAGAAGCCGCCGGACTCTATTGAGCCGGGACTTGACTGTCCCGACGGGGATCGATTGTGCTGCTGCGACCTCCTCGTATCCGAGGTCGCCCCAGGCGTAAAGGAGCAGCGTGTCGCGATCCCGTGATGACAGCGCCGCGATCAGCGGTGCGATCCGCTGCAGATCCGCCTGCGCGTCCAGCTGATCCGCGAGTAGCTCCGTCGGTGATTCTTGTGCCATACCTATGTCCTGGTGCAGAGCGACGAGGAGTGCGCGGAGGTGTTTCGCCTCACGTTCGCGGTGGCGGTGCATCACCTTTGTCGCGATGCCGAGTAGCCACGGGCGAGCCGGATCGGCATCGCTCCGGAAGGTCTTGCGCTTGCGGAAGGCGATCAGGAACGTCTCGCTCACAATGTCGTCTGCGGCGTCCGACCCGACCCGCCGGAACGCATACGCACGCACTCGCTGGGCGTGTCTCTCGAACAGCTCGGAGAACATGGACGCCTCACGGACCGAGCCGCGGATGATCTCTCTATCGGTCTTCACAAGAGGTATTCCCGATCGTTCTGGTTCTTGTTCACGACGGCGACCAGGCCTGAGGTCGGCGAAGGATGGCACACACGATGGTTGCCGCCTCCGGTACTCGACGGACCGGTGTCACGATGCCCGTGTACACGCAGCGAGACGTTCAGACAGAGTACGCACGATCGGCGTGTCCATGTCTTGCGGGGAGGGAGTGATTCTCGGATGGGGGTTCCGCACAACGGTTGGGGAGATCACCAACGATGCAACGGGCGTGCGCGGGTTCTGATCGCCGGGCGCCGAAGAGATGCGGCCGCCTCTTCGCCAGCGGGCGGGCGCATCGTCTCCCCGGTGCTAGCGTTTCGAACATGCCCGCTTCGAGGACTCGCCAGGAAGAGGTGTATCGTCTGCTCCGGGCGGACATTCTGTCGGGCCGCGTTCAGCCGGGCGAGCGTCTGGCCTTCGCCGCACTCTGCGATCGTTTTTCCGTGAGCGTCGGTGCTGTGCGTGAGGCTTTGCAGCGCCTCGCCGAGCAGTCGCTCGTTCGTTCGGAGCCGCAACGTGGCTTCGTCGTCATGCCTCTCAGTGAAGCCGATCTGCGCGACCTCACCGAGGCGCGCGTCCACATCGAGACGCTGACGTTGCGCCAGGCGATCCGTGACGGCGACCTCGACTGGGAGGGTCGCCTCGTCGCGGTGCACCACCGCCTCGCAGTGACGCCGGTGTATGCCCCCGGACATCCTGATCGGCTGAGCGAGGCCTGGGCGGAGGTGCACAACGAGTTTCACGGAGTACTCCTCGCGGGATGCCGCAACCCGCGACTCACCGAGATCGCGAACCACCTGCGGGCATCAGCGGAACTCTACCGCCGGTGGTCGGTGCCGCTGTCCGATCGCACGCATCCTCGGGACATTCCCGCTGAACACGCGGCGATCGTGGACGCCGTGCTGGCGCGCGACGCTGAACTCGCCAGCCGTCGACTCGCCGAGCACATCGAGACCACGACGCGCTTGCTGCTGGAGTCGGGCCGCCTCTCGGTCTGAACCTCCGACCATCTCCGGGAAGGTGGCCGACGGTGGGATCCGACCACCGGCTCGCGGGGCATGGGGGCCGGAAGCGTCCCGCGCGCCGGCGCGAGCGCGGTGTCGCGGAGCGCTCCCGGCAGAATTTAGAAATTCATTGAGTATTTCGAAAGTTAGTGGCAAGCTGGGCCAAAGCATGACGGAGTGCTGTTCGCGCGAGCGGGTCGCACACCGCGGTCGCTACGCATGAGGAGACGAAGATGTCACAGAAGATGCCGTGCGCGCAGATTCCCTTCGCGATCGTCGACGAGGCCTGCGCATGACGCCGGAAGAGGTCGCGACCGATGTGCTCATCGTCGGCGCCGGACCGGCGGGGCTCACCCTCGCGGCCCTGCTCGCCCGATACGGAATCGATGCCATCACGGTGTCGAAGTTCGCCGGTACCGCCCGCACTCCCCGCGCCCACATCACCAACCAGCGTGCGATGGAGGTCTATCGCGATCTGAAGATCGAAGACGAGGTGAACCGGATCGCCACCCCGAGCGAGCTCATGTCGAACAACGTCTGGGCGACCAGCTTCGCGGGCACGGAGATCGCACGCCTGCAGACGTGGGGCACGAGCATCGAGCGGCAGGCCGACTACGACGCGGTGAGTCCGAGCCGGATGTGCAACGCGCCGCAGCATCGGCTGGAACCCGTGCTGCGCGCGTCAGCAGAAGAACACGGCGCGGACCTGCGCTTCGGGGTCGAGCTCATCGAGATCACCCAGGCTGAGCACGGGGTGCGCGCAGTGGTGCGCGATGAGAGCGGCGTCGAGACGCTGATCCGCGCGCAGTACGTGGTCGGCGCCGATGGGGCGCGGAGCACGGTGGGGGAACAGCTCGGCTTCAGATTCTCGGGAGAGAGCGGGCTGGGGGCTGCGCTCAACATCTTCTTGGAGGCTGACCTCTCCGAGTACTGCGCGCACCGTCCCGGCGTGCTCTATTGGATGACCCAGCCGGGCAACAACTACTGGGTGGGCTCGGGCACCTGGATCTGCGTGACACCTTTCCGAGAATGGGTGAACCTCTCGATGTACGACCCCGCGGAAGGCGAACCCGACCTCAGCGAGAGCGCGCTCATCGAGCGCGTGCGCTCGACCATCGGCGATGACACCGTCGACGTGACGATCAAGTCGGTGTCGAAGTGGCAGATCAATCACGTCGTCGCCGAGAGCTATCAGCGCGGCCGGGCTTTCCTCGTCGGAGACGCCGCCCACCGGCACCCACCTGCCGGGGGCCTCGGCTCGAACACCTCGGTGCAGGACTCTTTCAGCCTCGCCTGGCGCCTTGCATACGTGATCCGCGGGCTCGCAGGTCCCGAGCTCCTCGCCACGTATGACGCCGAGCGGCAGCCGATCGGTCGGAAGGTCGTCGACCGCGCGATCGAGAGTGTGGGCAACATGGGCCCGATCGCTGACGCGCTGGGCTTCGCCCCCGGTCAGTCGATCGCCGAGGGATGGGACAACCTCGAGGATCTCTTCTCGGCCACTCCCCACGGCGCCGATCGCCGAGCTGCACTCGAGGCCGCGATCGAACTTCAGCACTACCAGTTCAACGCGCACGGTTTCGAGTTCGACTTGCGATACGAGTCGGCGGCCGTCGTCGACGACGGCACGGATTGGCCGCGAAACGAGCGGGACCCGGCGCTCTACGCGACTCCCTCCACCCATCCGGGCGCGCCGCTCGCGCATGCGCGGGTCCAGCGCGACTCCGCGCTGCTGTCGACGATCGACCTCGTCGGCGACGGCGTGTTCACGCTCGTCACCGGCATCGCAGATGGAGCGTGGCGCGAAGCCGCCGCGACGGTGAGCGACGAGCTCGGTGTCGTCATCCGCGTCGCTCAGGTGGCCGTGCGAGGGGAGTACGACGACGTCTACGGCGACTGGGCGAGGGTTCGCGGCGTGAGTGACGCCGGTGCGCTGCTCGTGCGCCCCGATCGCGTCGTCTCGTGGCGTGCGACCGAGGAGCCCGAGGACGCGGTCACTGCTCTGCGTACCGCGCTCGGAGCCGTGCTCGCGCGCGCCTGACCCGCAGTCACCAGCACTTCGCCAGAACGAACCGAGAGGACGAACCATGAGCGCAAAAGGCGCCGTTTCAGAGATCGGCTACGTGTCGATGCGCACGCGAGACCTGTCTGCCTCGATCGCCAACGCCGTCGATGTCTTCGGTCTCGCGGTGACCGATTCGAATGCCCAGAAGGCGTTCATCACCGCCCAGAACAAGCACCACGAACTGATCTACGCGCAAGCCGATGAGGATGCGCTCGACCACACCGGCTTGGTGGTCGAGAACCGGATGGAGCTCGAGGCCATCCGCGAGAAGGTCGATCGCGGCGGATATCGGATCGTCTCCGAGCACCCGATCGAGGACCACATCGAGGAGGGCTTCGCCTTCGTCGGGCCCGAAGGGTTCACCTGGCAGATCTATACCGAGAGCATCGACTACTCGATGCTCAAGCGAGGATCGCTCGCGCCGGATCGCCTGGGGCACACGAACATCCAGGTGAGGGACTCGAAGGCGCAACGCGACTTCCTGGGCGAGGTGTTCGATTTCGTCGTCTCCGACAACATCGGCGACGAGAACTTCTTCATGCGCTGCAACAACGACCACCACGGCATCGCGGTCTTCAAATCCACCCGCGCTGCGATGCACCATCACGCATGGCAGGCTGGCAACATCATGGATCTCGCCCGTCTCGGCGACCGGCTCGCCCGTCGCGGATCGCGCCTCGCCTGGGGGCCGGTGCGCCACGGCGCGGGCGACAACGTCGCGGTCTACTACGTCGAACCCAACGGCGCGGTGATCGAGTACTACTGCGATATGGAGACCATCCGCGACAAGGAGCGACCCGAGCGTCGGTTCGATGCCGACGATCTCTACTGGATCAATCAGTGGGATGGTCAGGTGCCGCCCGGCATCCTCGACCACGGTGTCGTCCCCATAGAGCGATGATCCGAAACGCACACGGACACTCCCCGACCCTGAGTTCACCATCAAAGGAATCACATATGCGTCTTGCAAACCTTGACGGCCGAGCTGTCATCCTCACAGACGATGCCAGCGGCTTCGACGTCTTCGACGCCAGCTCGGGCCGATTCGGTCCGAGCATTCAGGACGTCTACGAAAAGTGGGAGGCATTCTCGGAGTGGGGGTCTGAGGCCTCCGGACCTGCGATCGCGATCGAGGAGTCGAAACTCGGCCCGGTCTCACCACGCCCCTTCCAGGCGTTCGGAATCGGCTTGAACTACGACGAGCATGTCGCGGAGAGCGGTTTCGGCCGGCCGGAGAAGCTTCCCCCCGTCTTCCCGAAGTTCCAGTCGTCCATCTCGGGACCCTTTGAGACCGTCGAGCTGGTGCCGGGAGGCCGCACCGACTGGGAGGCCGAGCTCGTCGTCGTGATCGGACGCACGGCGCACCGCATCGCGGAAGGATCCGGCTGGGATCACGTGGCAGGCGTGACGGTCGGACAGGATCTCTCGGAACGGACGACCCAGCTCGACGGTCCGGCACCGCAGTTCGGTCTCGGGAAGTCCTTCCCCGGCTACTCCCCTCAGGGTCCCTGGCTGGTGACCCCCGACGAACTGCCCGACCGCGACGACCTCGCGATCTTCTGCGAACTCGATGGCGAGCGGGTGCAGGACGGCCGTACGAGCCAGATGATCTTCGACGTGGCGACGCTCGTCGAGCGGCTCTCCGGAATCGTGACGCTGCATCCGGGCGATGTGATCTACTCGGGCACGCCCTCCGGGGTGGGCTTCGTGCGCGAGCCCGCACGCCTCATCCGACCCGGTGAGACGCTCGTCACCACCATTGAGGGAGTCGGCACCATTCGCCAGGTTTTCGTCGGCTGAATGCGGAACCATGACAGACGATCAGAAGAAGGCGATCGTCCTGGAGTACTTCAGCGTCGTCGTCAGCGACACGACTGTCGCGTGTGAGGGGATGACGCGCGGAGCGCACAAGGATGGCACATGGGCTACCGGTGATTCGGAATGGGGCACTGGTCGCGTCTGCGAGGTCTGGGATTTCCAGATCCAGCGCTTCCACATCTATCTTGATCGCGACTACGCCGGTCTTGAAGCGCCCTGGGTTTGATGGAGACTCGCGCTATTTGATTCCCACCAGCTGATCTGCGGTGGTTTGGTCAGCATAGAACGTCTGCTCGAACTCGGCCGGCGGGAGTCGCCGAGGTAGCCGTGGAGTCGTTGCATGTTGTGCCAGTGCACCCACCCGAGGGGCGCGAGCTCGACGGTTCTCCAGGCGCCCGGGCGTGCGGGTCCACGGACGATTTCGGTCGTGTAGTAGCCGTTGACGGTCTCGGCGAGGGCATTGTCATAGCTATCGCCGACGGCCCCGATCGACGGTGTCGCGCCGATCTCAGCGAGTCGTTCGCCGTAGCGAATGGACGTAAATTGACTGCCCGCATCCGAGTGACAGCGGAGATCCTCATGATGACGGCCCCTCGACCAGCGAGCCATCTCGATCGCGTCGAGGACCATGGCGGTGCGCATGTGTGACGCGCACCGCCATCCGACGATCATCCGGGAGTACGCGTCGATGATGAAGCAGACCTAGGCGACGCCCGCCCAGGTCGGCATGAACGTCAGATCTGTGACCCAGCGCCGGTTCGGGGCCGTCGCACTGAACTCCCGCTTCACCAGGTCAGGGTGCCTCGCGGCCGTGGGACCGGGGCGAGTTGTCTTCACTCGTTTGCTTCGGGTCGCGCTCTCGATACCGGCAGCACGCATGAGCCGGCCGATCTGGTCCCGGCCGATATCGATCCCGTTGCGGCGGGCGGTCTTCCAGAGCGTCACTAGTTCCAGGGTGAGGACCGCGTCGCTCACGGCCCGCGCTGACGGGCACGGTTCTTCGCGGCGCAGTACGTGCTCGGAGCCACCTGCAACAGGCTGCAGATGGCTCGACTCCGAGCGGGCGATCTTCGACGACGTCGGTCTTGTTCGCGTCGATGAACGCGACTACTTCCAGTGTTGGCGGTCGAGCTCCGCCCCGAAGAAAGACGCGGCCCTCTTCAGAATTTCGTTCGCCCGCCGCAACTCACGCACTTCTTGCTCGAGCTCCCGCACCCGGCGAGCCTCCGCGGTGCTCACGCCGGCGACGTGGCCGTCATCAACGTCGGCTTGCTTGGCCACATCCGGGCCGACTCGACCCCGTAACCGAGCTGTGACGCGGCCCGATGGACCGTTCCATGCTCCGTCCCGAGCTCCGCTCGCAGAGTCCGTACCATCTGAACCGCCGCAGCCTTCTCCTCCGGAGAATACCGACGTGCCGTCGGCTTCCCAGATCCCTGATTCGACACCATGACTCCATCCTCGTTTTCAAGGTCAAGAGCCTCCAACAAACTCAGGGCGCTTCACTTGACACCGCTCGCTACCCTTGGCTGCCGAGTGAGCTGTTCCCAATGCTCGCGCTTCGTGGACATGGCTCCCGGCGGCAACTTCAACTGTGCGCCTGTCCGGAACCGCACTCGGACGAACGGAAGGGGTATCACGGGTCGAGTCGGGGAAATCGTGATGAACAGGTTACCCACTGGATCATCGTCTCGCGTCCGCGGGATCGACGATGGCTCGGAAGGGGAGGTTCTCCCCGTCGTCAGGAGGTCCACGCCGAGCGCAGAACGGGGCCGAGTGCCGCGCATGGTGGCGGTCTCGTCCGGCCATGCATGAGGTGAAGGTACAGATTGTCGGCGTTGTTGGTCGTCGGTCCGCAGAACTGCCGGGGCTCGAGTCCTGCTCGAGCACCGATCACGCTGTCGCGTTGTGTACGCATCCAGCCGGCGATCTCGTGGGGCGTCGTCTCCTCTTCCAGCGGTAGAGCGCCCGTGCTGCCGGCCCCACGTTCAGGAGGCGAAGGTCTACTGCCTCAAGGAGAACGGACTCGACGTCGGCTTCTGCGACACGTTGAGCCTCGCTCGTGTTGGCGGGTAGTCGTCGAGCTGTGCGGGCGTTCGGACGGACGGACGGACGGAGTATCGATCGTTCGGACCCCCCCCCGGCGCTCGGGCGGGAGCGATAGCCGTGACGAGACGCGGATGGGATGAACAGTGAAACGACCGTCTGCGGCGGGGCATCGCCGTCTTCCTGGCTCTGGCGCTTTCCGCGTGTGCTCCCGCACCACCGCCACCAGCCATCGCAGCGAACGACATCGCGATGACCGTTGATCTAGCCTCGCAAAGGCTTACAGCGTACAGGTGGGTACGCGCGGTGGGGTACGGGGGCTTCACCTTACTGCGCGCGACGCAAACGGTCTGTGCTGAACCCTCTTGACAGGTCCTCTACTGAGTGGGACGCTGTGGTTCAGAATCAATATGCACGAGGAACGCACACCCCACGGCCGTTTTTCTCGTGTCGGCAACTTTTGATTTGTTGTGTCTTGTCGGTCGAGCAACTCAGACGGCGAGGCCGAAGGGCCGGTCACTCCCCAGGGCGATCGGCCCCGGCCTTGCACCGGTGGACCTTCGGCCCTCGGCGGGTGGCCTGCGTTCCGACGTTCGGCATTTGCGACGCAGACAGGTTGGCTCGGGTGGTCTTCAGCAATCCGGGGGCTTCGGTGGCTCGACTGAATCGTTGACCCGCGCTTGCGTGCATGTCGTGTTTTGATCGCTGCGACGTGGATTGGGCGGCGGCGTCCTTCGGTCATAGGCGAAGCTGCGATCGGAGATGCGCGCTCATTGGGCTCTATCGGTTGTGTCCGACGGTTCCTCCCGTGCCTGGCGGACACCCTCCTGGCGGATGTGTCATAACGTTCATTGAAACTGATGCCGGTCACAGATCTTTGTGATCGTCGGAGGACATGATGCGACGGGTTCAGAAATAGAGGGGCGGAACCACTGTGGGTAACCCGCCCCTCTACCGGCCTCGCCGGCGGAGCAGCCTGAGCTGCAAGCGGGGCCTCACCTCGGCGTAAGGGGGGAGATCCTAGCCGAGGCAGTTTCTGTACGAGCGCTCCACTCCTGGCGTGGCTACGGATGAACCTCGTAGGTCGGGATTCTCGGGCTGGCACGCGGCCAGCCCGAGACCATCACGTGTTGTGCATCCTCAACCCGAATCGGAGCACAAAATGATGACACTAGCCCCCACCGGTGTCATCATTTGATGACACCTATTTGTACCATCATCGTGCAGCGACACTACCACTGGAGGGCTAGTGTCGATCGTTTCCTTGCGCGTCAGCCCGATGTTGATGCGAGGGGCTCGAGGAACATTGTTTGCGCGACGCGTCTGAGGTATGACTCCAGAGCGTGGCGGGACATGCTTGCGAGTGGTTCGTATTCGAAGAGGAGGCGATTCAAGGCTGTGCCCATGACCATGGCCGACCATATGGATGCACGTTCATCGACGTGATCGATTGCGTACTGTCGCAGTACGGGTAACACGTTGCCGTAGTAGTTGTCCTTGAAGCGGCATCGGGCTGCTTCGTTGGTTGCGCTTGCCCGGAGCAACGAGAGCGCCGTTGGCTGATCTTCCCACGTTCGAAAGCAGGTCGAGATGAGGTCATCCACCCAGTCCTCGCCTGCGCTCGGACCGTCGCCAAACTGCGTTATTAAGGTCGTGACCTCGATGAACAGTCCCTGTTTGCCGCCAAAGTAGCGACGGATCAGGGCTTGGTCGTGACCGGCGAGTTCCGCGATTGCTCGCGTCGTCGTCCGTTCGTACCCGTTTCGGGCGAATAGCTCGCGGGCCGCGGAGAGGAACGCCTCTCGGCTGTTGGGCCACCGGGGGTACTACGGGAAGCGGGACACTCAACGTCGTCGGTGGGGCCTTCGTGCAGAGCCCCGTACTGCCCCTTGGGGCGACGGTTCATCTTGAAGAAGTGACCCCGACTCCGATTCCTGGAACGAACTGGGCGACGCCGACGCTGAGCCGTAACGACTTCCAGGTCACCGCGGGCGGCACGATCAATGTCATCCTTACCAACACGCTCGCTCGTGAGACGGGCGTGGTTACGTGGGAGAAGACGGATGCGGTTGGTGGTGCCGCGTTGGCGGGTTCGGTGTGGGAGCTGGTGGGGCCTGCGGGCACGGTTTCGGTGACGGACAATGCCGCTGGCGATGCGGATCCTGCGGTTGGTGCTTTCCAGGTCGTGGGTCTCGGATGGGGGGGGATTACACCCTCACGGAGGTGACTGCTCCTGCGGGATATGTTCTCGATACCAGTGCGCACACGTTTGTAGTGGGTGCGACCGCGTTGACGGTCGATCTCGCGCAGATCACGAACGCTCGTGAGACGGGCGTGGTGCCGCCGCCTCCGTCGACGAACTCAGGTGGGATGGCTACCGGCATGACGCCGCTCGCGATCACCGGGGGTGGGCTGCCAATTGGGCTAACGCTCGTCGCCACGGTTCTCAGTGCAATCGGGATTGGGATCTTCGTAGCGTCACGGCATCGTAGACACCGGGATGAGCAACTCCTCGAACCGTCGTCAGACTAGGGCGGACACCAGGCAAACACTCGAAGGGGTGGATTCACACTTTGTGAATCCACCCCTTCAAGTGTTTTGAAGTGGCGGCGGCGCTGGCGAGGCAGGCTCAGAGGATGATGTCCGTGCGTGTTCCGGCGCTGCCGACGGGAGAGTGGGAGCATTGGCGGAACGCGGCGTTCGGCCATGCTGACATCGAGTAAAACGTTGCAAGCCTGACGTGACGATCCCCCGAGAGGCGTGGTGGGCTGGCTGTTGGCAGAAGCTGCGTAACGAGGGTAAGTCGACTCTTCACAATCGAGGATGCAATTGCGGCCTGAATCCTTCGAGCTGGGTATGGAGGAAGGCGCCACCGTCGCCATGAGCCAGATCGCCGCCGAGCTCCCACCCTGACGCAAGATTGTTGTCACTGTTGGTCACCTATCCCGACGCCGCGTTCCGAGACCACGTGCGGCTGGAGTCGCTGATCGGCTGAGAGTCGGCTCCGTCGAGAGCACATGAAGGGCACTCTGCGCGGGTTCGGTTCCGGGGCGAGGCGTCAGGCGCGCAGGCCGGTCAGCAGCATGGTGAGGTAGCGGTGGGCGGTCCGGACCCGGCTGTCGCGATCGGCACGGCGATGGACGTCGTGCGCGGTGACCGCGAAGGCGATCCCGCACATCAGCGGAATCACGTCCTCGCTGGTCAGATCGGACCGGACGGCACGCGACCGCCGAGCGCGGTCAAGCAACTGCCCGGCGAGCGGGCCCAAAGTCGCCTTCAACTCGACCGTGCGCGGCAGAACGTTCACTAGAGCCGCATTCACCGTCGACAACGCCGGATTGTTGACCTGCGCCTCGATCGTGTGCCCGAGGAAGTCCGCGAGGGACTGCCACGGATCTTCGTTGTCGAGGGCTCGTTTCGCATGGCCGATCAGGGATTCCAGACTCGGGGTGGCCAGCTCCTCGATCAGCGCCTCGACCGACGGGAAGTTGCGGTACACGGTCGCGACACCGACCCCGGCGAGCCGAGCGACCTCGTTGAGCTGCACCGCGGAGCCGTCGTCGACCAGGCCCCGGGCAACATCGACGATCCGCTTCCGGTTGCGGGTGGCGTCGCGGCGAGTGGGTTCGGCGTTCACTCCAGCAGTGTAACTGGATAGCTCATCCGGAACGCGCTACGGTGAAAGGGATACATCATCCGTTCCCGATGGGAGTTCTCGTGGTCAGTCTGCGCAGCCGCCTATTGACGGGCGCCGTCCGGCTCGTCCGGCTGCGGGACACCCAGTTCGACCCCGCCCGATTCCGGACGAGGCCGGCGCCGGATCCGAGGCGGTACCGACCGCCGGGTCGACTTCGACGTCGAGTGCATATGGACCAGACGATCTTCGATTCCTGGCCGGTCTATACCCTCACCCCCGCAGCCGTCCGGGGCGGACACGTGCTGTTCCTGCATGGCGGCGCCTTCGCCGCCGAGATCCAGCACGCACATTGGAGCTTCGCGGCACGACTGGCCGAGCGAACGGGGCGGATCGTCACGGTGCCGATCTACCCCCTGGTTCCGAACGCGACCCATCTCGACGTCCAACCGGTGCTGCGGCGGCTGTTCTCCACCCTGGCCCGGTCGGACGGCACCGCGGTCGTCGGGGACTCCGCCGGTGCCGCACTCGCCGTCGGTCTGGTCGCCGGGCTGACCCAGGACGATCCCCGTCCGGACCGGGTCGTGCTGCTCAGCCCATTGATCGATCTGACCTTGACCAACCCCCGTATCGACCAGGTCGCACCGCGCGATCCCTTGCTGCGCGCGGACCACCTGCGCGAGCTCTCGCAGCTCTACGCCGGCGAACTGGGGCTGTCAGCCCCGCAGGTGAACCCGATCGACGCGCCCCTGAATGATCTTGGACCGGTCGAGGTGTTCACCGGGACCCGCGACCTGCTGAATCCCGATGCCCACCTTTTCCACGACCGGGCGAACTCCGAGACCGGCACGGTCGTCACGGTGCACGAGTATCCCGATCTCGTTCACGACTGGATGCTGCTGCCGATCCCCGAGGCTGAGGACGTCCTGCGCACCCTTACCGAGCTGCTGACCCGAACGCCGTCCTGAGGAGGACACCGTGGCCAACACCCCTGCCCCGCGCCACCCCCTGCCCATGGTGGAGAATGTGCCGCACCTTCCGGCCGGCTTCACCGCGATGTTCACGAGCCGCTTCGTCGAACTGCACGGCCTTACCCTGCATGCCATCGTCGGCGACGGGCCACAATTGCTGCTCCTGCCAGCCTGGCCACAACTCTGGTACGGCTGGCGCCAGGTGATGCCGACGCTTGGCCGAGAACTTCACCGTGGTGGCCGCCGATCTTCGTGGTGTCGGCGCGAGCGACAAGCCGCCGACCGGCTACGACGCCGCCACCCTGGCCGACGACATGGCCGGGCTGATGACCCAGCTCGGCCATGATGACTTCGCGGTGGCGGGATACGACCTCGGAATGATCGTGGGCTACGCCCTGGCAGCCGGTCACCGAGACCGGGTGACCCGCCTTGCCGTCGCCGAGGGGCTGTAGTGATCGCGGCCTTCGCATCCCTGACTAGGAGGGGAGAAGTGAGGCCGATACCGAGACCGATGCGATCGGACAAACAGCGAACGCGGTGTGCTGCAGGCATCAGGAAGCGTTCGCCGTGCGGAGGAGCTCCATCGCCGCAGCGACCGCTCGCACCTGCTCCTCGCCGAGGACTTCGAAGACGTGTTGTCGATTGATGTCCGCGATGAGGCATCGGATTTCCGCCGCCATCTCCGCCCCGGCGGGCGTCAGCTCGAGGTAGACCATCCGGCGATCCTCAGGGATCGTGGTGCGGGTGACGAGCCCTCGTGCCACCAGTCGGTCCGCCACCTTCGTGTATCCACCGGAGGTGAAGCTTGCGCTCCTCGCCAATGCCGCCATGGAGGAGCGGCGGTCGGGATCGCTGCCGAGGAGGACCATCGAGTCGACCTCGGCCTCGTTCAGGGAGAACGCCGCTCTGAGCGCTCCGTGAAGCCGCTTGTTGGTCAGCTCGACGCCTTTGAAGATCGTCCCCCACAGCTCGATCGAGTCGGCGTCTGTCACGGTGACCGGATTCGGCGCGGACATCAGCCGACCTCTCTGCGATTCCGGTGGAAGGCGTCGTCAGGAGCAACCCGCCCCGCGGACCGGGCTACCGATATCTTACCTCTGTGGCGCCCGCAGGTTCGCGGAGAACGCGACGGCCGCGAGCGCCACGACGCCGGCGACGACGATCACCGTCGCGGTCTGGAGCGTGATGATCGGGGCCAGGACGCCGATGGTGAGAACCGGGATGGCGAGACCACTCTGAGCGGCGATGAAGTACGCCGCGACGGACCTGGCGTGGGTCTCGTGCGGCACGGCGTCGACCAGTTGGGCGAGCCCTCCCATGAATGCCATCCCTGCGCCGACTCCGCCTGTGATCGTGCCGAGCGAGAAGGCCAGGAGATTCGTCGCCAGCAGTCCCGAGAGCACCAGCCCTAGGGATGCCGCCAGCAGCGGGAGCCCAACCAGCACGAGCGTACGGCTCTCTCGCCCCCGGAAGATGAGCTGTGCGACGGTCCCGACCACGAACAGCACGAACGTGGCGGCGCCGGCGATCGCGAGGTTGTCGATGTGAAGAGAATCGTGGATGAAGCGCGGCGTCAAGCTGGAGAACAATCCGAGCAGTGTGAACGTGGGAACGACGACGAGGACGGATCGCACGTAGACTCCTCGCGCCGTTCTCGGAACCCCCACGCGCGGCGTCCAATCCACTCGATGTCCTGGTGTGCGTGGATTCGTCTCCGGGATGAGCAGCGTGAGGACCATCGCCACGACGAGCAGCGCCAGGAAGAAGACGAAGACAAGGACGAGCGGGTGCGGCAGATACTGGGCGCTGCGCGTCGTCCGCACGACGGTCGTCTTCGCCGGAATTGTTGGCTACGTGCCGGGCGTCGCCATGGCCTCGAGCGGCAGCGGCATCGGCCTCGTCGTTGAGTAACGTCTGCGCGCCGTCGACGCCGGAGCATCCGACCAGGGACGCGCATCGTGCGTCGCGCACAACAGTACGTTTCCGACAACCGGGGAGCTGGTGCGCACTGTCGGGGCGGCGCTACACAATTGGCCTACGCTGGAGGGGGCGAAGATCGGCCTCCTATCGATCCGTCTTTGGGGGACGAATGCGGTTGTCGGTCATTGGCTGCGGCTATCTCGGTGCCGTGCATGCAGCGGTGATGGCGTCTTTGGGACACGAGGTGATCGGCGTCGACATTGACTCGTCACAGATCGAGTCCCTCGCCGGGGGACGCGCGCCTTTCTATGAGCCCGGGTTGAAGGTCCTTCTCGAAGAAGGACATGCCTCGGGACTACTGTCTTTCACTACCGACATCGCTGCCGTCGAAGGAGCACGCATTCACTTCGTGTGCGTCGGCACTCCGCAGCAGGACGGGACCAACGCCGCCGACCTGCGATATCTGCACAGAGCAATCGACGATCTGATCCCTCACGTGAACCCGGGTGATGTCGTCGTCGGACGATCTACTGTGCCGGTCGGGACTGCCTCTTCTCTCGCGGAGCGGTTGTCCGTTCTCGGGGTGTCCCTCTTGTGGAACCCGGAGTTCTTGCGAGAAGGGCACGCGGTGGACGACACGCTTGCACCGGATCGCATCGTGATCGGCGCCCCAGCGACTACGGCCGGGCAAGCGGGGATCCGCACTCTACGCGAGGCATATGAGCGACTGCTCGCAGCTGACGTCCCGCTCGTCCTCACGGGACTTGAGACTGCAGAACTTGCGAAAGTGGCAGCAAACGCGTTTCTCGCGACAAAGATCTCATTCGCCAACGCAATGGCTGAGATCGCCGACGCGACCGGCGCTGACGTCGTCACCTTGGCAGACGCAATGGGGCACGATATCAGAATCGGACGGAAAAACCTGAATGCGGGCATCGGTTTTGGAGGCGGCTGCCTACCGAAAGATCTGCGCGCACTGGCCGCGCGGGCGTCGGAGTTGAAGGCCACCGTGGTGGAGCGTTTTCTTCTCAATGTGGATGAGATAAACCTTCGCGCGCGGACTCGGTTGGTCGACATTGTGGTCGATGAGCTGGGGGGCAGCGTCCAGGGACGGCGCATCTGCATTCTCGGGGCCGCCTTCAAACCTCAAAGCGATGACGTGCGCGATTCTCCGGCGCTCGAGGTCGCCCATCACTTGCGTCGGCGGGGCGCCGTCGTCGTCGTCACCGACCCCGCAGCTGTCGAGAATGCTCGTCGCCATCATCCTGAGCTGAGGATCGTCGAAGAGGTTGACGACGCTCTCGACGACGCAGAAGTGATCCTCGTGCTCACCGACTGGCCGCAGTTCTCTCAGGAGCTGTCGCCGAAGTCCGTCATGGAGCGCACGCCCGCGAGGACGATCATCGATGGGCGCAACTGCCTGACCGCGCACGAATGGATCGATGCCGGATGGCGGTACGCAGCGGTCGGCCGCTGAAGTCGGGATTGGCTTAGAGCGCCGACTCCATCAGCAGCCCGCCGTCGAGTACCCAGCGTCTCGTGAAGCTCACGGCTTCGAGCATCCTCCTGTCGTGAGTCACGACGAGCATCGTTCCGTCGTAGGCGTCGAGAGCAGCCTCCAACTGCTCGATTGCCTCGAGGTCGAGATGGTTGGTCGGCTCGTCGAGCAGCAGCAGGTTCACGCCCATGGCCTGAAGCACTGCCATCGCTGCACGGGTCCGCTCTCCGAGGGAGAGTTCGCCGGTGCGGCGGCGGATATCCTCTGGGCCCAACTGGAACTTCGCAAGCAGCGTGCGCACCTCTCTGGCTTCCAAGCCGGGCAGCGTCTGCGACACGGCGCTGACCAGGTCGAGCTCCTCGGGGAGTGTCTGCCGCCGCTGATCGATGACGCCTACGGACAGCCCAGTCCCGAACGAGACTCGTCCCGAAGTTGGCACGACGGACCCGCGGAGGGCGTCGAACAGAGTGGATTTCCCTGACCCGTTCTCGCCTACAACGGCGATGCGATCGCCTCGACGGATCTCAGCGCGGATGGGGCCCAGCGTGAAGCCGAGCTCCCGCGTAACCACTACGTCATCCAAGGTCGCGAGCACCGTCGGTGGACGCAGCCCCGCTGCGATCGAGAATTGCAGGCTCCATTCTTTCCTCGGCTCCTCCACGACCTCCAGGCGCTCGACCTTCTGTTCTGCGATGCGCGCTTTGTGCGCCTGCTTCTCGGTGCCCTCAACGGCGGCCCTGCGTGCCATCTTGTCGGTGCTCTGGCTGCTGGTCCGTTGGCGACGAAGACCTTGGTTCACCCAGTCCCGCTGCGTCCGAGCTCTCGCCAGCAGATCGTCTTTAGTCCGGGTGTAGGACTCAAAGGCCTCGCGCCGTTGCGCGCGCCGGTGACCTCGCTCGTGGAGGAAGGCGTCGTATCCGCCGCCGTAGACGTTAACCTCGTCCTGTCCGCTGTCGATCTCGACCACACGATCGACGACGCGGCTCAGCAGCTCCCGGTCGTGGCTGACGAGGACGATGGCGCTCGTTGAGCCTGCGATGAACGCTTCAAGCAGGGTGAGCCCCGCCAGATCGAGGTCATTCGTCGGCTCATCGAGAAGGAAGAGATCGAACCTGCTCAGCATCAGACTCGCCAGCCGGATCCTGCTCCCCTCGCCACCGGAAAGCTCTGACATGTGCTCTGCGTGACGGCCTTCCATGCGCACGGCGCTCAGAGCCGGGCCGATCCGTGATTCGAAGTCAGACGCACCGGACGCTAAGAACCGATCGAGGGCATCCTCGTAACGATCGGCCGCGCCAATGACATCGGTTCCCAGCGCCGCGGCCGCCGTCTCGAGATCGTGTCGGGCCACGTCCACCCCTGTGCGACGCGCGAGGTAGTCTTCGATGCTCTCGTCGGCACTCCAGTCGGCGCTCTGCGCGAAGTATCCAATCCGTGCGTTGCGCCGAGAGTAGCTGATGCTTCCGCTCGACGGAGGGACCTCGCCGGCGAGGACTCGCAGAAGCGTCGACTTGCCCGCGCCGTTGGGGCCGATCACCCCGACAACCTCGCGGTCGTGAGCGCTCAGGTCCAGTCCCGCGAACAACTGCGTCTGCCCGTTGCCTACGGTTAGCCCGTGGGCGGTGACGGCCGCGTTCATGTCGTCTCCTCTCTCCGCTTCCTGCAGGTTCTCACGCCTGCAGGATCGACATCGATCGTTGCAGCAGCGGAATCTCTGCATCGCGCAACGAGAGCAGCGCATCGCGAGGAGAGAGAGTCCGCTGGTGACCGAGGTGTTCGATCCGCAATAGGTCGTTTCGAAGTCTGAGGCTCGCGCGCTGGAGTCTATTGAACTCCGGAAGTAGGTCGTCAAGCGCGGGGAACGTCGAGGCGAGGTGTTTCATCCGCGCCGCCATGAGTCGCTTGTGCTCCCACAGCACTTGGAGGTGCCGAATGTCGTATTCGATTGAGCCTCGAAGATAGCCGGCGAGGTAGTCGGCGAGCGGCTCGTAGGTCTCGACGCCATAGAAGCGCTCCATCGGGGCAGTCTCCATCGCGAAGTGCGTGGACGTGTTGAAACCTTCCACATACTCCCCCAGCGTCCTCACGACGAGCTCGACGTCGACACCGTACTCCGATCCGTCACGCGGCTTGTAGAGGATCATCGGGGTCTCGAAGTCGACATTCTCGTCGAGGCTGGCGCTCGCCGCCTCGAACTGCTCGACTGGTATCGCCAGCGAGGACAGCTGATAGCGCTCGTCGTATCCGAACGCTTGAATCGTGCCGGCGGCGGGATCGAATCCGTGGATGAGTACGTCGTGTGGATACATTTCCTCGCGGTGGTACCTCCGGCGCTCGACGTGCCACTCGTCCCACATGAGATAGACATACCATCCGTCCGCGACCGCATCGGCTATGTTCTGCAGGAGGCGAGGCCCCGCGAACCACTCGCGTCGGACGCGATGACTCGACAGCCAGGGGCTGCGCGCGTAGTCATTGAGGTAGAAGCAGAACGGTACGTGGCAGGCCTGGCCGCGCGGGTCATAGGCGAGTTGGATGTAGTTGCTGTAGAGCCACTGCTCCGACCCCGGTGACTGCGCGATGATCGAGAGGGGGAAAGCGTAGAACTGGTAGGCGTACGCGGCGGGTTTCGAGACTGGCAAAAGGGTCGGCTTAGGCATTCTCGACTCCTGCTGGGGAAGGTGCGTTCGGCGTCGAACGGAGGAACGCCTTGAGGTAGGGCAGCAACGGGACGGCGATCAAGGCGGCGACGACCACGGTGCCCACCAACGGGCCACCGGCGACCAGCGCTGGTCCGACCATCGTGCCGACGACGGCGGCGCTGTCGATTCCAGGCATGTACAACGCGAAGAACGGTCCGACTGAGCTCCCCGGGATCAGGCGCTGCACGTCGGCGAAGAAGGCCGTGGTGGCCATTGACTCGAACAGGCCGCCGAGAACGAGCAGGGTCATACTCAACGCCAAAGACGTGCTGAGCCCGACGCCCACGAGTGCAATCGCCTCAATAACGTTGCCGAGCACGTAGATAGGGCCGATCCACCGGACCGGGAGCCCGGCTCCGATCAGCCCTCCCACCACGGCCCCCAGAGCCATCGACCCGAGTAGCAGCGGCAGGGCGGCCGGGTTGTCCGGGAACGCGAACGTCGCCAGCGCGACCAGGATCATTCGCATCGCGCTCACGGCGACGGTGTAGAAGAGACCAGTGATCACGTACCCCTGCACCCGTGGCTGACGTACGATCGTCAGCCACGTGCGCGCGTTCTCTCGGGAGAAGAAGCGGCCAGCGGGCTCCAGCGCGACCTTCTTCAGCCTGGTGAGCAGCGCGGCGGCCGCGATCATCGCCACGGCCTCGGCGGTGAACAGCGTCTCGACCGATGCGACCGCTAGCACGATCGCGGCGACGAGCGGACCGAGCACCTGAGGAGCTCGCTCCGCGAAGACGATGAGGCCGTTCCCGCTCATAATTCTGTCGGGGGGCACTGTACCCGCCCGCAGGGCCATCATGGCCGGTCCGGCGCCCACCGCGGCGACGCCGTTCAACACCGACACGACGTTCAACTGCCACAGTTCCGTCGTCAGAGGAATGACGAGCGTCGTGAGTCCGGCGGCGACGATCGAGGCTGCGGCGACCCATCGTGCGTCGAAGCGTGACAGGATCCACGCCGCGACCCCACCGGCGAGGATCATCGGCACGAGACGGATCGCGACGGTCACGGCGAGCTCGCTGCCGAACCCGTACCGCTGCACGACGAGGATAGGTAGCGCGACCACCGTGATCGATGAGCCGAGGTTCATCACGAACATCGCGGTCACGAGCCGCAGGAACGACGGTGTCATGGTTGCACGGAGATCACCTACGTTGCCGCGCACACCGTTCCAGAGAAGCGAGAGAAATCGCACGTTGGGCCTTCTTGTCAGGGTTGCGGAGGATGAAGTTCGGGAGCAAGTCCTTAGCTGTCTGACGCGGGGGAGCGGGAGGCATCGGACTCGGGGGCACGGTGTCTCATCTGCGCGACTGTCCTCTCGATACCGACCTCGAAGGGTACGCGAGCGCTCCAGCCCAATATTGAGCGGGCCAGCGCAGTGTCCGGTCTACGGCGAGCGGGATCGTCCTGCCGCGCGGGACGATGATCGACGCGCAGCTCGCAGCCCATCGCCTGTGCCGTCGCGATGAGGAGGTCCATCACCGTTCGCTCGTCGTCGTTGCCGATGTTGACCGGTCCGCTTGCGGTGCTGCGTGCCAGGGCGAGGAGCCCCGAGACGGTGTCGTCGACGTAGCACATGCTCCGGGTCTGGGACCCATCCCCATACACCGGCACCGGCTCTCCCCGGGTGAGGGCCGAGATCGCGGAAGGGAGGAGCCGCCCATCGCCCAGGCGCATGCCGGGGCCATAGGAGTTGAAGATCCTCGCGATCCGATAGTCGAGGCCTGCGGCCCGACCGAATGCGGTGATCATTGCCTCCGCGAATCTCTTGCCCTCGTCGTAGACGGCACGGGGTCCGACGGGGTTCACGTTGCCGAAGTAGGTCTCGGGCTGGGGCGTCTGGAGCGGATCGCCGTACACCTCGCTCGTGCTGGTGAACACGAGTGTCGCCGATGCGCGCTGAGCAACCTCGATGACCGCCCGGGTGCCATCGGCGCAGGTCGCGAGAGTTTTAGTCGGCGCCCTGAGATAGTCGATAGGCGAGGCGGGGCAGGCGAGGTGGAAGATTTGGTGTACCTCCGCCCCGTCGATGGCGTCGAGCATCACATCGATACGGTCGCGATCGGCGATGTCGTGCACGAGGAGCCGGAATCCGGCCCGCTCTTCCACGCGGACCGCATCCGGGCTCTCGCTCGACCGGTCGTCGACACCGATTACCGCGTGGCCCTGATCTAGGAGGGCTTGGGAGAGGGAACTTCCGAGGAAGCCCAGAGCTCCTGTGATCATGAATGTGCTCATGAGCGGTCGGAGGCTCTCAACTGTCCGAGGTGGCGATCCGCTTGGGTCTGCACGTCCTTCATTACCGATTCCACGAGCGGGCGCTCCAGTCCAATCTGCGTGAGGCGACGGGCGGCGAGCGTCGAGAGCGCTCGCCGTGTACGTAGCGCATCGTCGTCGCTGGCACCGGGGGTGCCGTCGGGAAAATAGTCGACGGTGATTGCCAACGGGAGAATCTCGGTCAGCGTGTGCAGGACCTCGTCTCTTCGACCTTCGTCCATAGCCGTGCGGATCGCCTCCATGCCGAATGAGATGTGCCGGGCTTCGTCTCTGCCCATGGCGAGGAAGCCGAGCTTCACTCCCGGAAGGACGCGGGAGCGCTCGAGTGCATCGGTCAGGGAATGCTGCCCGAAATAGGCGAGCATGCCCTCCGTGACCAGATGGAACATGGTGACCTGTCGGATCCAACTGTCGTAGTTCCCAGGGCCTTGGAGCGTGTCTCTGGCGAGGCTGCTCTCGATCTCGTTCAGGCGTCGGTAGCTGGGCGAAAGACCTTCCCAGGCTTCGGAAAGAAGCACCGACTCCGAGCCCATGCTGCCCCACAACGCCTCCACGAGTCGGAGCATGTATGCGGAGTGCCGCGCCTCGTCGGCCACTTGGGTTGCGAGGAAGCGCAGCCCGGACTCCGTGGTCGCGCCCGCGAGGACCGGGGAGAGGAGGTCGAGTCCGGTATGCTCGCCGATCACGAAGGTGCGGATGACCGTGCTCAACCGGGCGCGAAGCCATTCCGGCATCCTCTGCCACTGGGCGTGGTCACGCTCGAAGCTGATCTCGAACGGGTTCCAGTGGTTCTTCTCCCAGGTCTCGAAGAGACGCGCGGCCGTCGGCTGGGAGGCGATGACCTCTTCGCCCTGCCGGAACACCGTTTTCGCCGGTCCAGTGAGCTGCGTCGGTTCATCGAGGAGCGTAGTCCACCGCAACGTCATCACCTCCGAGGTTCAAAAGAAGGCCATCCGGCGTCGGCCGGAGGTCGAAGGCTGCGAGGGCATCGCGCAGCACCCGATTCCTATCCGTGGCCGTCAGTGCCACCCTCACCCGCGCCATGCCCAGGGTCTGTGCATGCGCTCTGAGGAGATCCGCGCCGATGTCGAGTCCGATGACCCGACAGCTCACGGCATACATCGTAAGCATGCTCGATTCCGGATCGAGCACCGAGACGCCGATCAACCCATAGTCGGAGTATCGATCTACGGCTTCCATGACCATGGTGTGCGGCAGCATGCGCGAATCGAACCGCTCCCCGTTCGCCAGGGTGAACTGGGTTGTTCGCTCCAGGAGTTCGACGATGCGCGGGACATCTTGAGCCGTGGCGGCGCGGAGGGTCTTCTGGACCTTGAGGTGTCTGAAGAACTCTTCCTCGGACACCTGCGCCCGAATGTCCTCGCGAGCAATGGCGGCGCGGGTCGAGGCGGTGCGCGACCCGAGTGGCGACGGCGATAGGTGCCGCAGGCGGGGATGCTGCAGGAGAAGACGGCGGAGATCGTACAGGTCGTCACCGACGATCGGCATTGTTGGGAACGCGCTGCGCATTGCGGCCCGTTCTGCGGGGTGGTCATCGATGAAGAGCACGCGGTCCGGTGTGGTCTGCAGTTGTTGCAGGATCCGTTCCATGCGCGTGACCTTCGTCTCCCATGTGATCGAGTGGAGAGCGAAGTCGTCCGGGCCGATTCTCATGCGCCGGGCCTGCGGAGCCCAGTCGCCGAGCGTCACTTCTTCGTCGCCGCGGCTCAGTGTGGCAAGCACGAGCCCGGCGCGTTCGAGACCAGCGAGGGCCTCCTGGATGCCGAGATGCATCCAAGAGGTGTTGGAGTCAGAGTCCAGCCACTCGAGTGACCCCTCTGCGAGGACACCGGGCCAAAGGACTCCGTCGAGGTCGGTGACGATAGCCTTCAGGCTCGGGAGGTGCGCGCTCTCCCAACAGTCCCAGAGCTCGGCGGCGATCGCCCGATGCCAGACGGCGGTCTGGTTCGGCTCCTCCCGGCCGAGATCGGTGCGCCCTCCGTGGTGGGACCATGGGAACTGGAGGTCATCGAAAAGGTTCGATGCGCCGTACCTGTAGGTGAGAGCCTGCTCATCGAGGACGACGGCGCTGTGCATTGCGGCGGCGTCCTTGATAGCGGAGTTCATCGACGCCCAGATGCTCGCCCATGTGTCGGTCGTCAACGCGGGAGGCCAGGTAGACGGAGGTGCGACGGTGTGCACGATCAGCATGGATCGGGGCGCGGACGCGCGGGCCCGATGCACGAGCCCTGCCATGACCTTGCCCACGCCGCGAGACAGACGGGATGCTTCCTCTTCGGTCCGCGCGCGGAAGAGCGGCTCCAGTAACGCCTGGGCGCCTAGCTGAAGTACCACGACATCGGCCTCGTCCGCCGAAAGGTCCGCGATAGCGTCCGTGCTCAGCCAGCGGTGCGCAACCGGGGCATCCACGCCGCGCGCGAACGCCTCGCGCTGGATGGCCTCGTCGGCGAACTGGGTGAGACAGGTTCCGAAGCTCACGACCATGACCGGAGGGAGGGCAGCGGCGTCCGCAGCCAGCTCGCCGGACTGTCCCGTTCCATACAGGCGACTGTTCGGCGGCGTTGGTAGGTCGTCGGGTGACATTCCTCGGCGAGCGAATGCGACGCGGACATCGCTTTCTGCGGCGGTGTGTCGCAGTTCGCTAAGAGTCGCCTCTGAGAATGACAGCCGGTGGCCGCGCGGAGACTCGAACAGGATCATTGGGCCCCGTGCGTGTTTTGCCGATACCGTGCCATCGTGACAGCATAACTGTACGTGTGCGCAGGGGGCTCGCTCAGAGTGCGGGCATGCGCCGGAGGAGACGAATGACCTACAGCTACCATGCGAATGCGGCCGAAGTCCTCAAAAACGCGCGCGCGGACATTATGCAAATTCTCGGCCCGATCGCAACTCGGAGCTCGATCGACGCCGAGTTCGCGGGGAGCCTGAGGGTCCTCGCTCACGCGGAGAGCGAGGAGGTCTGGGTGTCCCGCATTCCGGCGGGGCAGGAGCTGTCCGTCTTCCTTCCCTCGAACAACCTCCTGTACAGCTATCTGCTGTATGCGGTCATGCCGGCGGCCTGGGCGCAGCGGATACGAGTGCGGCCGTCATCGCGGGTCAAAGCGACATGCCTGGCCCTGCACGACCTCCTGGGGGCGCACCTCTCGCCCAGCATCGTCATGGCCGATGAGTCGCAACGAGCATTCGTCTCTGAGGCGTCGACGAGCAATTCAGTCATCTTCACCGGTAGTCCAGAGAATGGCCGGAATATTGCGGCGCTCCTTCCGGACACATCGCTTTTCATGGGGTTCGGATCCGGTCCGAACCCGGTGGTGATTGGCCGAGAAGCGGATATTGACCGCGCCGTGACAGAGACGGTCTCGGCACGGCTATACAATTCCGGGCAGGATTGTCTCTGCCCCGATGTGGTGTTTGCGCACGCCGATGTCGTGGACCGTGTGGAAGAAGTGCTGATCGAGCAGCTGAAAGTCATTCCACAGGGCGACCGCCTTGCGAAAGGACTGGTGAACGCCCCACTCGTCTATAACGACGCGGCGGACGCCGCCCGTGGGTGGATCAGGTCACGCCGTGACCATCTCCGGTGGCAGTCGGCCGAGGTAGACGCGCCGGGGTTCGTTCCGCTCACCGTCGTCCGTGAGGACGAGGTGGCGAACGCCATCGTATCTGAGCACTTCGCTCCCGTGTTTCACCTCGTGCGCTACGAATCGCCTGCCGAAGTCCTTCGCTGGGCAGAGTCGCCGCAGAACCGGGAGAACGGCTTCTATATCAGCGTGTACGGCGAGGATGCTCTCCGCGATCCAGTCATCGGCAACGCTGTCAACGTCGGTGCCGTGTCCGCCCTCAATCAAGAGGACGGGAACCGGCCGTTCGGAGGGTACGGGCGGCGTGCGTCGTGGGTGCGCTGGCGGGGTAAAGAGCGGGGAACACCACTGTTGACATCGCGAGAATCCGCGCTTCACCTAGGGAACGGCTAATGCGCTCGAAGGTGCACCACGCCCGAACCACACTCGGTCCGGTCACTCTGCGCAACTGGGACGTCATCCTGGGCAAGGGTCTTCGAGACCTGTGGAGCTCGGAGGGCCGCCCGTACGGTCTCGATGACACGAGCCCGGTCTGCTTCCGTACGGGGGAGCTTACGGACTGGGCTGTACGGGTATACGCCGAAAAGGATGCGGGCGAGGAGGTCGTCAGTCCCTCGGAGCACTTGAACATAGAGGGGGCGAGACTGGCGCGGTTCCTGTCGGCAGCGGGGTGGACGGGGCGTGGATACGTACTGAACACCACGGTGCCCACCTTCGAACGTCTCTGCGGATCGCTATCGGCGGCCGGAGCTGGGCCCATGGCGGGTGTCGGTGTCTCGTCCCACACGCGCAGCGGCGACGGCGGCATCGCTTGGACCATCGATCTCTCGGTCTGGAGGTGAGCGGGATGACCGATGCGAGGGTACTCTTTGTGGACGGTGAGGCGTATCCTCTCGACGTCGATCGGGCTGGCGATGACGCGGTCGCTGTTCCTCACGATGCGGGGCGATCGATGGCTCGTCGCATCGCGGTGTTCATCGAGCAGGCCGCTGCTGCTGTGCTCGCCTCACGCCCCTTCGCGGTGAATGTCGAACTGTCGGCCGGAACCCGCAGCGAGCTGTTGGAGCGTGATATCGCGGTCGTCTTCCCCACGTCAGGGTCCAGCGGCTCCCCGAAGTGGGTGCTGCAGTCGCAGGAGGCGATGAGGTACCAGGCCACCGAAACTGCCCGCCGCATGCAGATCTCGTCGCAGCGGTGGGCCTTCTCGCTTCCTGCCACCCACGCCTACGGCTTCAGTGGTGTGAACATGTGGGCGCGCAGCGGTGGAGAACTGCATTGGTACCAGCCGGGCCACCTGCGAGTCCTTCTGGCCGGCATCTCGGAACGCCGCTTCGACAGTCTCGATACCGGCGCCTCCACATGGCGGCACATCTGGAGGCATGCCCGGGATGACCGGGCTCTTCTCGACGGGGTGCGCGCGCTTCACGTGCGTGGCGTCGGTGGTCAGATGCTCGCTGCGTCGCTTGCCACGCGATTCGATGAGATCGGCGCTCCGCTGCACGACGGCTACGGTCTCTCGGAGGCGGGCCCCAACGTTGCGATCAACACAGGCCCGGGCTACCGGGCAGGTACCGTGGGGCGCCCATTGGACGGTACCGCCGTGCTCGTCGACGATGAGGGACAGCTGCGAATCAAGAGCCCGTCGGTGTCCTCTCTCCTGCTTGTCGACGGCGAGGTCGTCACGAACGCAGTCGTCGACTCCGGAGGGTGGCTCTGCACCGGTGATCTGGGTCGCACGAGAGATGGCTATGTCGTCATCGAGGGCCGCCGAAGCACCGCTGTACACCAGCACGGGGAGAAGATCGCCGTCGAATCGCTGGAGCATCAGCTGGAGGACGGGCTTGCCGGCGGCGCGGCCGTGTATCTCGCCCGCGTCGGCTCGGATGACACCGGCGATCGTATTGTCGCCGCCGTCTTCGGTTCGTCGATGCGGGCGGATGAGTTCCTCGACATCGTGCGGCAGAATCGCGCTCATCTTCCGCGACCATTCTTCGTGCAAGGCGTGCGGTGGTTCGAGACCGGAGAAACGCCGTTGACGCCGACGGGCAAGGTGGATCGAAAAGGTCTGTCCCGCTTGATCGAACGGAGCGAGAGCTGATGGCCCACATCATTGACTACCGACTCGCGCACACCCTCGCGGAAGACGTCGCCGAACTGAGCGATCTCGCTGAGAGTGCACGGGTGACGCGGCTGCCTCCGAGCGCATCGCGGGAAGACCTCGTCGGAAGGGTCGTCCGGTTCCTTCCGGCGGATGCGCTTCGCTCCGAGAGAATCGCTGTCGTGCACACGGGCCAGGCTCGCGACGATGAGCGGTCCTTCTTCGGGCCGACGTCGAACGACCTCCTCGACCTCGGCGTCGCCGACATCATGGTCTCGAGTGCGTGCGCGTCCGGGGTTGAGGCCCTTTCGCTCGCGAACGATCTCGTAGATAGCGGAACGTTCGACCGAGCGATCGTCATAGCCGTATCGAGTTCGAGTCGAGGGGACTGGGTGTCGTTCAGCGGGGTCGGCGCTCTCGCGTCGGGAGACGTGAGGCCCTTGGACGAACGGTCAACCGGCGTCGTGCTGGGCACGGTCGCCGGAGCCGTCCTCGTGGCAGCCGACCCTGCCCCGATGTCGCTTGAGATCGTCGGGACCGGTTCACGCGTCACGGGCTCGGGGGCCGCGTCCATCGCCAGGGACCAGCTCGCCGTGATGAGGCAGGCGGCGGAGCAGCTCGCTCCTGACGTCGTCGTGGCGCATGCGACCGGCACGGTGCAGGGCGATCGCGAAGAGCTCGACGCCATTGCCGAGCTAACGAAGGATGACGGGAAGCACGCTGTTCGCGTCGTGTCTCAGAAGGGCGCCCTCGGGCACACCGTCCAGGCCGCGGGAATCGCCGCCGTCATCGGCGTCGCCGAGGCGGTGCGGAGAGGCCGGATGCTCGGCTCCTTCGGGCTGGGCAGGCCGATCCCCTCGGCAGGAGAAGTCGTGCTCCCGCTAGAGGGGGAGAGCTTTGCCGTCGATCTAGACACCATCTTCCTCGTGAATGGCTTCGGATTCGGCGGGAACAACTTCGCGCTGGCGGTCACGGGCAGCGGAGATCTATGGAAAGGAAAGAATTCATGAGCATCGATCAGCAGGACTTCATCACTCGTATCCGGGGATTCGTCGCCGATCTGAGGGGTGTCGACGAGAGCCACCTGGAAGTCGGCCTCGACTCCGACCTCCGAAATGATCTAGACGTGGACTCCTTGTCCAGCGTGGAGCTCGCGCTCCAGCTCGATGAGTGGTACTCGGTCGAGCTCGAGGACGCCGATGTCTTCGAAGCTGCGACCGTAGGGGATCTGCACGCTGTGGTCCAGTCCGCCGCATCCACGAATGACTAGCGTGATCGCCTCGGCTTCTCTCTGGGAGACGCTCAGAGACCATCTCGATCATGACGGGCGCCGTGCCTATGCGGGGGTCCCGGCTGATGAGCCGGAACTCCTCGACGCTGCCGCGTCGCGCAACGACGAGGTGATCGTGACCCGCGATCAGCGCCTCGCGGCCTTCGCGGCATGCGGATGGGCGATGATCACGGGGCGGGCTGCGGTTCTCGCAGTGCAGGCGGG
Source organism: Microbacterium sp. MYb54 (assembly GCF_002979515.1). GTDB lineage: Bacteria > Actinomycetota > Actinomycetes > Actinomycetales > Microbacteriaceae > Microbacterium. The sequence goes on from NZ_PCPA01000017.1 coordinate 52,731, forward strand.
ACCTTCGTTCGAGAACGCCCGCACGGGGATCCTCGAGACGATGTCGCTCCGAACACCTCTCATCGTCGTCGCAACGGCGAACAGGACCGATGCGAGAGGTCGTCGGGGATTTCAGGAACTGGACGTAACACGTTCATCTCCGGAGCTCTTCGTGTGGCAGTACCACGTTTCCGATGCGGCGCATCTCGAATGGGCAGTCAGGACCGCGGTCCGGGTAAGCGAGGGGACCAGATCGGGGCCCGTCCTGCTCTCGATCGATCCCGATCTGCATCCAGTACCCGCGGACGCAGGTGCAATCCCTCCTCCTCGTCCGCTGTCGAGCGTCCACCCGAGCGATGCGGCGATCGCTGAAGTGAGCGCGGTGTGCTCAGCGGCAGCGCATCCCGTCATCATCCTCGGCGCGGGCGCGAAGCGCGCGGGCCGCCGCGATGCGCTCGTCAATCTGGCGGATGCGCTGGATGCCCGCGTGCTCGTCACCGGTTCTGGACGCGGCGCCTTCCCTGAATCGTCTGCGCGCTTCGCTGGTCTTGCCGGTCTCTACGCGACGGATGCCGGCCGCGAGGCTCTGCGTCGGGCGGACGTCATCCTGGCGTTGGGCACCCAGCTGGAGGAGACCGCGAGAGAGGGGATCCCCGGCACCGCCACGATCGTGCAGGTTGACATCGACGCGGCGATCCTGGAGCGGTCCGTGCTTCCCGTCCTCGGGGTGGTGGGGGACTGTGCCGAGACAGTCGACGCATTGAACGGAGTGCTCGCGCCACCGCGAGCCAGATCTGGTCTGCGCCGAGCGGCGTCTGTCGTTCGAGCGGACGGGGCGAGCATCCCGACCGCTCCGTTGTTCTGGACCCTCCTGAGCCAGACCGTCGCCTCGGTGGATGCCCGGGGGCTGTGGACTATCTGTCAGGAGAATGGCCTCGGTGATCTTTGGGGCTATGACGCGGACACCTTCGTTCTTCCGGAGGGGTGGGGGATCATTGGGCCGGGTGAGCAGACCGCGATGGGCTTCGGGCTGGGGGCCTCGATCGGAGCGGCGGCGGCGGGAGCCCGGGTCGTCGCCGTCTGCGGCGATGGGGCGCTGGAGCAGAACCTCTCGTGGGTGCTGACCGCGACCGAGCGGAACGCCGAGATCGTCCTCTTCGTTCTGCGCAACCGTCGCTTCGGATGGCCCTCCCTCAGCCGTCCGAGCAGCGACGTCACCACTCTGCTCCCCAGCACCCGAGACCTCGTCTCGTTCGCAGAGTCTTCCGGTGCCCGGGTATGGCGGGCGCGCAGCGTGGACGAGTTGTCCTCCGCTCTCGCGGAGGCGACGCTCGCGCAAGGAACGCGACTCGTGGAGGTCGACGTCTCGGATCTCGAGATGATCCCCGGGGTGAAAGCAGTCATGGGGCCGAGCAAATGAGGGCCGTCCCTGCTGTCGTCGTCATAACTCTCACGCGGAACCGGCCGGAGAAGCTGAGGAAGGCGATGAGGTCGATCGCCGCGCAGCTCCATCCCGCGGTGCAACACCTCGTCGTGGGGGATCGCTGCGATTTCATCGGAGATTCGGTCAATCGGGTCGCGCTGGAGCGAGAGTTCCCGCGGAGCGTGGTGATCGCAAACGAGCATCGGACCGACTCGTATCTTCCAACCCATCTGGCGCGCCTTCGGGCGCGCGCCGCTGCGGACGCCGACGCTGAGTTCGTCTCGATGCTCGATGATGACAACCTATTCGAGGACGACCACCTGACGTCTCTGGCAGATGCCGTGGCCGTCCACGACGTCGGTGCCGCCCACAGCTGGCGAAGCCTTTGGGACGACGCCGACCAACCGTGGCTCATTGGAACCGAAGACCCGTGGGTGCCGAATCCGCGGCTCTCCCGCATCTCCTTCGAGCGGCTCGCGCACGAGGGAGTCTTCGAGACCGGCACCAACGTGGTGAGGGACAGAGCCCGCTACGGAGTGGGAATGGGCCGAGTCGATACGAACGAGTGGTTCCTGACGCGGGATCTGTTCCTCGAATACAGCAGGCCCACGCCCCCGTCACCGGCGGAACGACGCCTCGGTTTGACAGAGGACGCTCTGATGACGCTGCGGATGGTGCGTGCCGGGGTTCCGATCGTGACTTCTGGACGCGCGACCGTCCGTTACTTCATGGGCGGGTATTCCAATCAGAACGTGGATGGTGTCGCGATCGACGAACAGTCGGCCAAGGGCCGCTAGAACGGAAGGAACCCGATGACGGAGTTCGGATCGGCCGATACCGCGTCTCATATCGCTGAGGCGCTGATCGCGCTTCATGAGCAGCGCGCGAAACTGAACGCCCACCGACAACGGCTCCTGCTACCGCTCGCGCGGCTTCGCTGCCGCACTCGGCCCCGTCAAGCACCGATGGACCCGCCCCTACCGGCGCCAGACCAACGGGAAAGTCGAACGCTTTAACCGCACCCTCGCAACTGAGTGGGCATACGCAGCCTCATACGACAGCGAGGATGCCCGCGCAGCGACCTACCAGGCCTGGATCCATCATTACAATCACGACAGACCCCACACCGGCATCGGCGGACAAACACCCTCAGACCGCGTTCCCAACCTCACGGGGACAACAACTAGCGGAGAGGTGCGGGCAGCCGATGACGTTTTACCTCGTTCGTCCCCGCGCGGGGGATGCGGTGTGGGTCGCCTACGCGGACGTTCAACATCGGATCTGGACCTACGTACAGAACACGCACTTTTCCATCTCAATGCGGGGGACTTCAACGACTTCTACATTGACCATGAGAATTCCTATGAACCGACGTCGGACGAAGGTGCGAGCGAGTCGGCAGGGCGTTGGAAGGATCGATACGGCAGTCGCCGAACCACTTATCGCTTGATTAGGTCGTGTTGGGAAACCCGTCGGGCTCAGACTGTCGGGAGTTCGATGACCCGGAAGCGCTCGAGAACGACGGGCTCGTCATCGGCCAGAATGAGTACTTTGCCGGTCCTGTCGGTGTGTTCGGTCTCGGTCCAGAACTGTTCGTGGACCTCGCGCCATTCCTGGACGCTGGTGAGCCCTTCACCTTCGTCCAGGGCGTGTTGAGACGTCAGCAAGGCGTACGGTGCGTACGTCGGTGACCTCGACGATCGCGATCGGTTGCTCGTCGGAGTCGATGAGTTGGTAGTGCTGGCCGATCTGCGGGAGTTCCTCGCCCGGCTGTTCGTAGTCGGTGAGGAGCGAGGCCGTCGAGGTCTTCAGGCCGGCCAGGATGGCTGCACTGAGTTGGTCCCGGAGCGGCCCCGGGTAAGCAAACGAGGTGACGGGCAGCTGTGACGCTCTTTCAAAAAAGCTCGACATGCGCCCATCCTAGGCGGGGCCACGTGAGCATCGAACCCGCGGGTATCCGATCGCGGCTTAGCTCACTGGGCGTTTGTCGCTGAGTCAGAGTACCACCGCGGCGTAGCTGATCGTAGCGTTGTAGTTGCGGGCGGTCTTGTCCGTACGCATCGCGATACCCCGCCATTGCTTGAGCCTGCTAAGCAACGTTCGACGACGTTGCGGACGCGGTACCGCTGGCGTTGCTGGCTGCCAGAATCGATCGGCCGGCCCGGCCGTTTGCGGCGAGGCGCGATCTGGTCGTCACGTTCTGGGACGGTCGCGCCGACCCGGTGTGCGCGGAGCCATGCCCGGTTCGCTTTCGAGGGGTAGCCCTTGTCCGCGACCTGCCCGCTGGTGACGGCGAAACCGAGCGGGCGGCCCTTCCCGTCCGCGACCAAATGCACCTTCGTAGTGAGGCCACCACGGGAGCGGCCGACGCCACGGTCGTCAGGTTCGGCCGAGCAGGGATTCGTGTAACTCGACAGGCCCCCTGTGCGGCGGGCAAGGGTCGCACGGTGTTGACCAGTCAAGGTCCCCGGCGGCGTCCGCCATCGCTTGAACGCGGCGGAGGATCCGCTCCCAGGTGCCGTCCTTCGCTCACGCGTCGAACCGGTGGTAGATCGTGTTCCAGTTCCCGAACCGCTCCGGCACATCCCGCCACGGCGCACCCGTCCGGTACCGCCACGCGATGACCTCAAGCGCCAACCGCAGGTCAACTATCGGACGGTCGTTACCCTTGTGCGCGGGTCAGCGATTGGTATCGCGTACCAACTGCAGATCGAGATGAACGCCAATCCGACGAAAGTGTCGGTGCGACGCGGAGCTGACCCGTCGCACCGACCTCGAGATACAGGGCCGTGGCGGAGAAGAGGATGTCGACCAGGAGGCAGGCTCCGACCGCGAACGAGAATGTGATGATGGATTCGAAGTTGACGTCGCGCTAAGGAGTGCGCGTAGACGGCGCTCGTCGTCTGTATCGACGAGGCTGTTCCACGCGCCACGCCGACCGGGCGTCCGTGCGGCACGCAACGCCCGGAGCCGGCGAGGCGGAACTGTCAGTAAGCTGACGTGCTGCTCGTTGCTGCTGAGACGAGTCGAAGGGACCTGCCGGGCAGAAAACGAGATGTTCCTCAGGAGAGGTCTGCTGCTGTGATCGCGAGTGCGAGCTCTGATGATGACGTCATCTCCGCACAGTATCCGAGGTCTCCGACGTCGTCTTGATCGCTGTCTGTACCGTTTCTGCGCGGACGGGTGCGCTGGCTGTGAGTGTGTGATTGGCACGCGTATGCGGTGGGCGCGTCAGAGGTCTAGACGGTGAGGCCGGGGCCAAGTGAGTAGGGGCACGCTCGACGTAGAACGGCTGGCGTGGGGCGCGGACGTATGCTCAGTGTCCATGTTGCGGTGAGGGGGAATACGGTGGACGTACAGTTGCTGGCGATGCTTGGTTTGGTCATCGGGAGTGCGGGCGCGGCGGGGCTGGTATCCGTGCTGATCCAGGTGTCGTATCCGCGACGGCTGGAAGGATCGATCCGGCGTCTGGCGGAGGCGAAGACACACGTGGAGACGGACCAGCGGGTGTTGCTGGTTATCGAACAGGCGCTGCGGCAAGACGCGACGCTCTTGGCGTTGAGTCGGCTCCACGGGATTACGGTCTGGGGCATCTTCGCGCGGATCATGCTGGTTCTCGGTTTTGTCGGAGCACTGGCAGGGGGCGCGTTCCTCTATCTTCAATGGCGCCCCGACCAGGCCGGTCCAGAGTATGCCGCGTTGGATGGGTTGTTGTGGATGCTGGGGATTATGCTGCTCAGTTACCCCGCTGTGGGGATTACGGCGCTACATTTTGAGCGCCGGGCGCGGGAGCGCCGGTTCGCGGCGACTGTGCTCTTTCTGGACGGGACGTCAGTGCAGACACCGGAGATTGTGCAGGCGAGGAGACGGTGGGCGCGAAGTCGACGGGTTCACGCAGACCTTCAGAAGGTGCGTAGCCCCCGATGGTCTGGCGGCCCAGATCGCTGCGACTCTGAAGCGCGAGTACGCCAGCGGTGGGCGAAAGCGCGCGCGATGGCGATTCGGCGTCTGCGACGACGAGAGCGCGGCCCGTCCGCACGTGACCTGATCCGAAGGTTTGACACGGTGAACGTCTGGCCCTACGTGGTCACCCCTCCTCGCCACGGGAATAGGAAGTAGCGACTCGCCCCCCCCGAAGTATCGGGGGCTGAGCGACGATACGCGTGGCGTATAGGGTCGGAGATCGTCAGTACGGCGGCGTCGGGGATGCCGTCAGTGGGGAGGTGTTCTTCTGTACGTTCCAGGTAGTCCACTTGGAAGCGCCATCCGGCGGAAGGGCCGCGTCCGCGCACGGTCGTCGTCTCGATGATTTCGCGAGCTGCCACTTCATTGATTCGAGGAGCAGGTCGCGTTCGTCGCCGCGGCGTTGGACTCAGCTTGGCCAGCTCAACGACGGGGTTTGCTGCCGCGAGCATCGCTGTTGTACAGGTACAGGGATGTGATCGACGGCTGGCTGCGAGACGATATGTCAGCCTTCGGAAGCAGCAGCATACTGTGTGCGGATTCATCAGCGCTTGTTGGATGAGCTGGTGCGACTGATGCGTCGTATGGGATCGTGCGAGATCCATGCTGAGTCTGGTCGCGCGTCGCGAGACGTGTTGATTCCGACGGCACCTTCCCGGGCAGGATGCGGAGGTTGACTTCGGAGATGTGATGGTACGTCTGGCGGGCGAGGCGGTGACGTGCACAATGTTCTGCCTGCGTCTGTCGTATTGAAGCAAGGCCCGTACACCGGGTGTCGGCGACAGCCGGGCAGGAGGCGTTCTTTGAAGGTCACGCGCACACCTTCGACGTCCTCGGCGGGGTGCCAGCGGGGAAGATCCGGTACGACAACCTCAAGGCCACTGTCGCGAGCGTGGGCAGGTTTGGACGACAACGGGGAGAGACCGACCGGTGGGTCGCGCTCGGCACCGAGGCCGCGATCGCCGGACACCGGGTCAAGCATGCCCTCGCCACGGAACTCGCGAACGAGCTCGTTGAAGCAGCCGATGAACTCCTGCTGTCCAAGACGATCGCCCGCTACGGGCACGTCGACCTGCTCTGCATCGACGAACTCGACTACATGCAACTCGACCGTCGAGGCGCGGAGATTCTCTTCCAAGTCCTCACCGAAAGCGAAGAGAGGAATAGCGTCGTCATCGCCTCCAACGAATCGTGCGCAGGGTGGACCAAGACCTTCACCGCCCTGCGCCTGTGCGCCGCGACCATCGAAACCGGCACCGACTCCTGCCGCCTCGCCCACGCGCGTCAAGCCCTGGCATGTTAGGGTTTGACGCGGCTACAGGCGGGTCAGGCTCTTTTCACGAGGCTCGATTTCAGCAGCATCGCACCGAATCCGTCGACTTTGCAGTCGATGTCGTGTCCATTCACAGGATCGATGAGGTGGATGTTGCGGACCTTCGTTCCGGCTTTGATGCCGTGTGGGGAGCCTTTCACCTTAATGGAGGTCGTGACCACGACGGTGTCGCCGTCAGCGAGCACGTTGCCGACCGCGTCTTTCACGACGGGGCCGGCCGGGAGGGTCGCGTCGTTCGACGGTGCGGATGCTGACCATTCGAATCCGCACAGCGGGCACACATAGAGCGTGCTCATTTCGTAGGTGTGCTCTCCCGCACAGGCGGGGCAGGGAGGAAGGACATCGGCCATGCTCCCACGATACAACGGCATGATGAACCCATCACACCAGCGGGACGGCGGCGGGTTCAGCCGAGGATGTCGCGGGGGAGCCAGCCTTCGCGTCCGTCTGGTGTGCGGCACCAGGATTGGCCGACGTGCGGATCGTCGACGATGACGGTGATGCGGTCCCCGATGGTGGCGTCGAGTTCGGTGGTGTCGTAGGCGAAGCGGATGACGGCAGCGGGGCGGTCGTTCGTGAGGTGACGGGTGGGGACCCAGCCGTGCCCGTCTGCGGTGAGGACGAATTCGAACCCGGGGCGTGGGTGATCGGCGGAGCCGACGTGGACGGTGTCCCCCCGGCGGAGCTGGAGGGGGCTTCCTGTCGGGGATTGGTAGGTGTGGGTCAGGGTGGCGCGGCGCATGGGCGGGTTCTCTCGGTGCAGGGTTAGCGTCGTTCTCGGGAAGGGAGGATGAGCAGGGGGATCATCCAGGCGAGGGCGATGCACAGCAGCCCACCGATGAAGACGAATGCTTGCCCGGTCGCTGCGGAGAATGCGGCACCGAGGAGCCAGATTCCGAACAGCAGCAACCCCATGGTGAGGGTGAAGGTGAAGACGGTCTTCATTGCAGGTCCAATCGGTGTATTGGAGCGAGTAGCGGATACGAATATCCATCATATGATGGATCCATCAATCGGGAGGTGTTGTTGTGGCAGAGGCGTGGGATGCGCAGCGTCCGTTGTATGAGGTGAAGGCGAACCTGTTCAAAGGGCTCTCGCATCCAGTGCGGGTGCGGGTACTGGAGGTGTTGTGCTCGCAGCCGGAGACGTCGGTGTCGGAGCTGCTGGCGGACACAGGGTTGGAGGCGTCGCATCTGTCGCAGCATCTGTCCGTGCTCCGCAAGCATCATCTTGTTGCGGCCGAACGCCGGGGAAGCCTGGTGTTCTATCGGGTGGCGCACCCGCAGGTCGTGGATCTTCTCAGTGCGGCTCGCGCGCTACTGACCGAGGTGCTGCACGCGACGCAGCAGCAGTTGGTGTCCGCGGTGACCCTCCCCGACATTTCACGTCCCGGCGCGGCATGAGAAGTCCGGGGGCCTGCTGATGGTGCGAGGGTTGGCCGGGTTGTGGCCGCGGCGGGAGGACTACCGGGAGGTCTCGCGGTCGTGGCGGCGGGATATGCTCGCCGGGGTGACGGTCGGGGTCGTGGCGTTGCCCCTGGCGTTGGCGTTCGGGGTGTCCTCGGGTGCCGGTGCCGCGTCCGGGTTGGTGACGGCGATCATCGCCGGGGTCATCGCGGCTGTCTTCGGTGGCTCCAATGTGCAGGTCTCCGGTCCCACGGGCGCGATGGTCGTCGTCCTCGGCCCGGTGATCGCCGCTCACGGGTTACCCGTCCTGCCCGTGGTGTGTGTGATGGCCGGGGGCATTGTGCTCCTCGCGGGGCTGCTGCGATTGGGGCGCGCGGTGACGTTCATCCCGTGGCCTGTTATCGAGGGCTTTACCCTCGGGATCGCCATCATCATCTTCTTGCAGCAGATCCCTGCCGCTCTTGGCGTTCCCGCCGGTCCCAGCAGCAACGCCGCTGTCGCTGCCGTCGAAGCGGCAGGGACGGTGGATCTGACCACGATGTGGTGTTCGCTCGCCGTCGCCGGTGCGGTCGCGGCGATCATGGTGCTGGCCCCGAAACTGCACCGGGCGCTCCCCGGCTCGATCATCGCGATCATCGTGGTCACCGTGCTGGTTGTGGTGTTCCAGGTTCCGGTGCCGTCGATCGGGGAACTCCCGGCATCGCTGCCCGCGCCGGTCTTCCCGGTCGCAGACCCGGCGACAGTATTGGCGCTGGTGGGTCCGGCGTGCACGATCGCCGCTCTCGCGGCGATCGAATCGCTCCTGTCCGCCCGGGTCGCCGCCTCGATTTCCGACACCGGGCCCTACGATGCGGATCGGGAGCTCGTCGGGCAAGGCCTCGCCTCTCTCGGGTCCGGACTGTTCGGGGGTATGCCCGCAACAGGGGCGATCGCCCGCACCGCGGTGAACATCCGATCCGGTGCTCGTACTCGGGTCGCGGCGATCATCCACTCCCTGATCCTGCTGCTCGTCGTCTACGTGGCAAGTACCGTCGTCTCCACGATCCCGCTGGCTGCGCTGTCGGGGGTGCTGATGGTGACCGCGACCCGGATGATCTCCCTCACCACGGTCCGCACGATCCTCCGCTCCACCCGCTCCGACGCGGTCGTGTTCGTCATCACCGCAGTCATCACCGTGAGTGTGGATCTCATCTACGCCGTCGGGATCGGTGTTCTCGCCGCCGCGTTCTTCACCCTGCGTCGCCTTGCGAACTCCGCTGGCGCGCACCGGGAAGAACTCCCCGCGCCTGCGGAGCCCGGGGACGATCGCATCGCTCTGTTCCGCCTCGACGGGGCCCTGTTCTTCGGTGCGGCCGAACGTATCGTCGCTCGCATCGGCACCATCCAGAACGTGACTGTCGTGATCCTGCGACTGTCCGGGCTGCAGGTACTCGACGCCACCGGTGCACAAGTCCTCACCGAACTCGTCCACACCCTCGAACGCCGCGGGATCACCGTTCTCATCAAAGGTATCCCTCCCGAGCACCTGCAAGTCGCAACCCGGGTAGGCGTGATCGCGTCCCTCCGCCATCACAACCACCTCTACACCGACCTGAACCCCGCGATCGCCCACGCCCGCAGCCACATCCACCGGGCCGCGACGCCAGATGCGACCCTGAGGGGCAGGTATCAGAACGGAGCATCGGAGACATGATCCCCGCCCACATGAGCAACCTGTACTCCTGGAGAGCTCTCGCCTATACCGACGAGCACGCACGCCCTGTGCATGCGGCGATGCTCGCCCTCGAGGGCGAAGAAGGTCCAGCCCTCGTCACCAAGACTGGTGAACAGTCCAACCTGTGGATCGCAGCAATGATCGACGCCGGCTTCGCCCTCGTCACCACCACAAACACCGCCGACATCGCACGCGCAGCCCCCACGGTCCCGGCGGTAGCAGCGCGCATTGATCTCACCGCCGATCACGGCGCCGTCCTCCACGGGACCTTCCCCGACGCCACCTGGACCGTCCGCGTCCACCGCGCTACGAACCCCCACGACCCCGACACCTTCGCCCTACGCCGCCTCATCACCAACACCGGACGCGTCCTCCTCCTCGCCGGAACAGGCCTCGGCATCAACGAACACACCTGGGACATCAGCACCCTCACCGACGCCGCCCTCGTCGGCACGCCCACCGCAGGCTGGATCACCGCCCACACCCGCTGACCCAGCCCTACACCGCTGACCCGGCCCCACACCGGCTGCGGGCAAGCCGTCCCGGACTACTTAGACGGGGAGCTACGACAAGATCTTCCGCATCTTCACCGATACAGCCGAATACCGCAAGGACTCGTACAGCACCGGGAACTGGTGTGATCCCCGAACACCTGCATCGCCGCGCGTCCAACACCACGACCATACTTATTGTCATCGTTGACGACGGACCACAACCGCCACGTCCCGGAATCATCAGTCGCATCCGGCCCGATCCACACATAACCGACCGTGCCCCCATCGGTGTCGACCACATCGAACCGCGTTCCCGCCGGTCGGAACGCCCGCGGGGAACGCCCACGCCAGCCTCCACGACGCGACCCTTTCAGCATCATCTGGGACGCAGCCCCGCTGCGACCAGGCCCGCCATCAAATTGCCTCCCGCTCGAACCAACCACACCGGGAAACGAGAGACATCCGCCGAAGAACGACAGGCATACAGCTAGATTCCCACGCACCGTGACCGCTGCTGACACTCACCAACTATTCCGACGACCACGTCGCCGCAGCGCTGTCGAAGACACCGACAGACGCTGTCGAAGCTCACCGACAACGCCACCGCGTGTTCGTATGCGATGGGTGGGGTGGCGACGCGCGTCAACCGTGCTTTCCGCGGCAATCGCCATCGGGGACGAGCGCGGCGGGCCACCGAGATTCGAACCAGTTGTCTTCTTTTGGGACGAATCACGCTGTATGCGACCAGCGTGATCTCGGAGTCACGCTGAAGTACCTTCTCGGCGGTGACGGGGATCCCGAATCCGATCAGGTGCTGTACTGCGATGGGAGTTTTCGCGAAGTGCACGATGAGTGCGAGGAGCCTCTTGAGCGTGTTGTGAACCTGACGTTTACGAAGTGCGGAGGGGGACGGACATTGATGGGGACCATTGGGGTGAATGTTGCTTGAGTTGTTCAAGCATTTTTCGGGGTCGGTGGGGGCCCGACTGGGGGTGGCCCTCGGGAAGGTCATCGGCCACTTCGATGCCGTCGAGATCGAGCCCGTGCCGCGAACCTCCGGCGCCACGAAAGATCCGGCGCAGAGGTTCAGCTGTGCCGAGTGCGGAAACTGACAGCGCGGCCGAATGCGTGGTGACCGTGCTCGACGTCGAGCAGCCCCGAGAGGCGCGCACGGGGGTCTGCAGCAGCTGCGCCGGAGCGTTCTCCGCCTGAGAGCTGTCGTTGCGTTCTAGTCCGCTCCTCGCGCCCGCTGCGCTGCTTTTCGAGGCGGCCGCGCACATGTAGGTGAGGAGGTTGATTGATGGCTAGAAATATGCGGTTGCGGCGATGGATCGCGACCTCTGAGTAGGTGCAGGCGCTGGTTCACTCTTGGATACAGATGGCCCGCGATGGGGCACGGATGAGAGGGCTCTTGATGATGGTCACTGGCCCCGTGGTCGTGATGGTTGCAACTTTTTGGGGCGGAAACTGATCATGCCGACCTGATATCATGTTGACGCGATATCAGGTGGGGCGTATGCTTGGGGTATGGGTTGGATGGTGGATTTCTCGGATGAAGTGCGGGATTGGTATTTAGCGCTCTCGCCCGAGGGGAAGGCTGCAACCAGCCGGATCGTTGCGCTGCTCGAAGAGCGCGGGCACATGCTCTCGATGCCCCACTCCCGTCAGCTTGGGGGCGGGCTGAGAGAACTCCGGTTTACGTGTGAGGGCGTCGCCCGCCGCATCACCTACGTGCTCGATCCGGAGCACAAGGCTGTGACCCTCACCACGTTCCGAAAGCAACGCGACAACGAACGCCGCGAGGCCATACGTGCCCGTCGCGCTCAGACCACCCACGAAATCAGCAAGACCACCACGAAGGGGAAGAAGCGATGAACACCACATCATTCCGCGACCTCGAATCCGCTGCGCTCACCGCTATGACGGTCACGGAGCGTGAGCGCTTCGACGCCGCGCAGGCCGAAGAAGACGAGCGCCTGCGCCTTGCTGAGCTCGTGTATACCGCCCGTACGGGGGCGGGGCTCACTCAGGCTGCGTTGGCAGCGCGTATCGGGTCGAAGCAGTCCGTCATTTCCGCGATCGAGAACGGGGCTCAGATTCCCACGTTTCCGATGCTCCGGCGTATCGCGGGCGCGGTAGATCGCACGCTCAGCATTGAACTCGCGGCAGCGAGCTAGACGGCCGAACATGGCGAATGCCTGGTGGCGGCGGTCGGACTCGGCCGAGGAGATCGCTCGGGATCTGTGGATCCTCAGCGAACCGAGCGCCGAAGCAAAGGCAATCATCGACCAGCACATGAGAGCACCTGCGCAAGACCCTGACCCCCTCGCCCCTCGAGCTGCTCATGGAGCTGCTCGATCATGAGACAACGGATCAGGAGGAACACCCATGAAACTGCGGCAGTTGATCGATCGGGCTCCCCGTTCGATTGCGCCTATTGGCTGGGATGAGGTCAATCCGGGCGGTAACGAACAGGCCGACAGTGAGACGGAGGAGGAGCGATGAGAGGGAAAGAGCTAAAGCAGGCGCTGTTGATAACGTTGCTTGTGTTCGTGCGGGGATCCGCAATCGGCACCGGAGCCTGGTTCCTCTTCGGCCTGTTGCTCAGTGAACTAGGCGGAGGCATCCCGATCTTCGGCGGGCTGACACCGCTCTATGTGGGAGCCGCGCTTTCACTCGTCAGGGCTGCGGTTACCGGGCAGCGATGGGCGGATGCTGCCGCGCGCGATCGCTGATCTGCCCCGCTCCCACCCGCCGCCATCGTCTTCGCTTTCCGGCCCTCCGCATTCCGGTGGTGGGGGCGTCCTTGTGTCGTAGAGGTATTCGAGGGTTGCGGGTCGCCGGCACCTGGTCGACGCCGCATGTGGCCATGGCAGAGTTGCGCGTGATGCCTGATTGACTTGGTGGAGTTTCGGGGGATGTCGCTCTCCGAGGCCTCAGCGAAGTGACGTAGACCTCGACGCAAGTTGAGAAGGCCATAGCGGGTCGGGGCGTGCTTTCGTCGCGTGCGCTTCGTGAGTGGAGGGCGTGCGTCTCTTCGCTGTCTTCCGGCCCGGAGGCCTGATCTAGGAGCGCTCGCCATGGCGGCGGTGGCCCTCAGGGGCGGGGCTGGGGCGGCGTGGCAGG
>NZ_PCPA01000018.1 GCF_002979515.1 Microbacterium sp. MYb54
CACCCCTACCCGACGCAGGAACCTCCATAACCGCGGAACTGCCCGAGCGCGCGCTCCTCGCACAGTGCGGGCGCACCGGCGGCTGGTCGTTCTTCGCGGAGGACGGGGTCCTCGACCCACCAGGTCCTCACCCACGCGGGGTGACCGAGACATGTCGACAACGCCGGGAGAATGCCACCCTGGAGCTTCTGCCGGCACTCGACGAGACCGAGGATCAGACATGACCGCACACCCCTCACTGCCTTCCTGGCGTGACACCCGCACCCGGAGAGACATCGAGGCGTTCGTAGCCTCCGTCACCGAGGGGCCCGACGCCGTCCCTGTCGAGGAGCGCGTCGCGGTGTTCGACAACGACGGCACCCTGTGGTCCGAGAAGCCGATGGTGACACAGCTGCACTACGTCGTGGAGCAGTGGCGGGCAGCAGCAGAGCGCACACCCGAACTCGCCGAACGCCAGCCTTACCTCGCCGCTGTGAGCGGCGACTTCGGATGGTTGGGCACCGCGATCGACAAGCACTACCGTGGCGACGACTCCGACCTGAAGATCATCATCCAGTCGCTCGTCGGGCTGACCGACGGGATGAGCGTGGAGGACTATGCGCGCTCCGTCGAGGAGTTCTACCGCACAGCGCAGCATCCGAGCTTGAAGCGCCCCTACTCCGAGACCGTGTACCAGCCCATGGTCGAGTTGCTCCGCTACCTGGAGCACCACGGTTTCACCTGCTATATCGTCTCGGGAGGCGAGCGTGACTTCATGCGCCCCATGACGCAGGCCAACTACGGCATCCCGCCGGAGCGCGTCGTGGGATCCGCCTTCGGGCTCGCCTGGAACGAGGCCGACGCGACCGTGCGGTACTCATCGTCGCTCGCCTTCTTCGACGACGGCCCGGAGAAGCCCATCCGCATCTGGACCCGCATCGGCCGGCGCCCCCTGTTCGTCGGCGGTAACTCCAACGGCGACATGGCCATGATGGATTTCGCACGCCGCGGTCCACGGCCCGGCTTCGCGATCCTGGTCCACCACGACGACCCGTCGCGCGGCGACATCCCCTACGACGCGGGTGCGGAGAAGGCTCTCGCCGATGCCGAGGACAAGGGATACACGGTGGTGAGCGTCAAGGACGACTGGGCGAGCGTGTTCCCCGAATCCGCTTCAGCGAGTACCTGAGCCGTCACACAAGGATGCCCGGGGAGCGCTGCTCTCCGGGCATTCCTGTGTGATCCGGTCGACCGATCAAGTAGTCGTCGAGGAGATGCGGGTGTCCGGGCCCGTTGCCTCATCATCTGCAGCCTCATCGTCTGCCGACTCCGGCTCATCGGGGTCGTCCGTCACCGTTTCCGGTTCGTCGGTCTCGGCCACGTCGGCGACAGCGATCGGCTGCGGACGCCGCAACAGCTCGATCACTATGGCGAAGACGATGAGGCCGATCGTCACGCCGAACACCGTGCCGAACGAGACTGGTCGCGACGTGATGAGGATGAGCAGTGCGAGTGCCATCCCCACGATGAGGATCGGTCCGTGGAAACGCTCGACCGCCAGGCCGAACCGTCCGGTGGACAGCCCTCTTCGCTCCCAGGTGCTCCGGATCGCGGCGAACCCGCTCTCCAGGACTCCGCGGATGGCCACGGCGCCGCGGCTCGATCCTGCGATCCAGGCCCAGACCGCGATGAGCACACCCACCAGAGCGAGCGCGACGATGGTCGAGCTCAGCAGCGAGGTCACCTCGTCGAACAGCGACTGGGCCGCCGCAGCCGGCATGATCGACGGGCTCACCGCTCCGATGAAGAACGTCCTTCCGATCCCCATCCCCGCCGAGAGGAGCAGGAAGGTGACGGCGAACGCGGCGCTGGTCCAGAAGAGGGCGCGCGTGCGATTCCGTGCGATCAGGATGCCGGCGACGACGAGACCGAGCACGACCCAGGGCAGCCAGAACCCTGCCGCGACCGCGATCTGGTAGATCGTGCGCACCAGGACGAGAGCGTCCGCCTGTGCGATCGGGACGGATCTGTCGATCTCCGGAATCAGATCGGCGAATCCGACGCCCCGCTCGGTCAGCACCTCTTTGACGCGGTCGACGACCTGCCCGAGGTCGATGGAGAGCACTCCGTCGTCCGCGAGTTGCAAGGCGGCGTCGGGGCTGTTCTGCAGGATCGCGACCGCGCGTTCATGGGTGAAGCGCAGCGACTGCGCCCAGATGTCGGCGAACTGGTCCGATGCCACGACGTCGTGGATCACGCCGTCGACGAGTGAGGTGAGTCCGCTGGCCGCCGGAGCCTCCAGCAGCGAGAGGGCGGACGAGGCACGGGGCGGAAGATCGAGTTCGCGGATTCCGTCGAACACCTCGCCGACGATCGCGTTGAAATCCACCTGCTCGTGGATCGCCGTGCTGACCTGATCCGCGACGAAGTCCTGCACATCGGGATCCTCGGCGAGAGGTGCGAATGTAGCGACGAATCGGTCGGCATCGACCAGCTGCAGACGAGCCCAGGTCCCCATCGCCGCGATCGGAGCCATCAGCACAGCCAGGGTCAGCACGATCCCAGCGACGATGCTTCTGCCCACCGGTCGGCGGGGCTTCTTGAGCTTCCCGTTCTCCTGCTCGAGGAGGAGGACGCGGGCACGTAGGTCTTCCAGTTCACTCATTCGTTCTCCTCCTCGAGGCACAGGGTTCAGCCATCGTCCGCACCACGGACGATCCGTCTCGTCAGCTCAGGAGCTTCTGCTTCGCCGCGGCGAATTCCGTCTCGGAGAGCACCCCGGAGTCTTTGAGCGACGCGAGCTGCTGCAGCTTCGCGATCAGGTCGTCAGTGGCGGCCGGTGCAGCGGGGGGGCGGCGACGAATACTGTGCTGCCGCGTTCTGCGCGGCAGCATCGACCTGCGCCTGCTGCTGCGCGGCCTCGTACTGATCCTGCTCGTACTGCCCCTGGGCACGCTGCTGCTGATGCCGCGACATCGCACCCCCGACGGCGCTTGCGGTGCCGGCGACGACGGCGGTCCTTGCGGCGAGGCCGATCAGTCCGGGACGACCGAATCTTCTCAAGGGCATGTCATTCACCTTCCTGGTCGAGGATGTCCATCATGGCGTTCACGACGGGTGCCGGCACGCGCTCGCTGCGGAGCACCTGTCCGCCGGCAGCGGCGAGATTCTGTGCGAGTGTGCGGGCGAAGGCGAGTTCGAGCACGACCAGAGCGGCGGACTGCCCGGGAGCGAGCGAGGCGGCCAGCGCCTCGACGTCTTCCTCGCCGGCGAGACCCGCCGCGATGGGCTCGAAGTCATCGAGCTCGAGTATCCCGTCCTCATCGTCGAGTTCGACGATGTCGACCTCTCCGGTCGCCGACTTCGCGAGCACGACGAAGTCGAGCAGTCGCACGACGCCGGTGTCGACGAGGTCCGTCAGTGCGCGAAAGGTCGCCGGGTCGGGACGCGCTCCTTCGAACCCGACGAGGTAGAACTCGGCGGGGCCGAAACGGAAGTCATTCATGGATTGTCCTTTCTCACGGGGCACACGGACCGCGACTGCGACCCATACTTACATCGCCGTCGCCGAGGCGACCGGCATCCTCACCCCTAGCGGATGAGTGCATCATCATCCGGCGGCGCGGTCTGGCGGTTCTGACGCGGGATCCAGACTTTGCGGACGACGATCAGAAGAGAGGCTGTCAACGGGATCGCGACCAGCGCGCCAAGCAACCCGAGCAGCGTGGCGCCGATCATCGCCCCGATGATGACGAGCACCCCCGGCACCGCAGCAGCCTTGCCCATGACTCGCGGCGTGACCACGTACGCCTCGACCTGGATGTACACGAGATAGGCGATCACGAAGACGAGTGCGGCGGTCGGACTCACGAAAAGCGTCGCGACTGCCCCGATCACCAGGAACACGAGCGAGCCGATCATCGGCACCAGCGTGATGAAGAACGCGACGATCGCCATGACAGCGGGGACGGACGAGCCGACGGCGAGCTGGATCACGAGGACGACCCCCGCATTGATCAGCGAGAGCGTCACTCCGCCGGCTACGACACCGCCGACCGACTGCGTGATCTCCTCGAGCACCCCGGTGAACCGCGCCCGCCGGTACTGAGGGACGAGATTTGCGAACGCCACTTTGATGCTCGGCAGCGACGACACGAAGTACAGCGTCAGGACGACGACCAAGACGAAGCTCGAGATGGCTCCGACGATGCCGAAGCCGGCTTTCAGGACCCCGCCAGAGATCGCGAGGAAGGAAGAGAGCGTCGTCAGCGAGCGGATGCTCTCCGAGACGACGTCCGACAGGTCGACGCCGAGGCTCGCCTCCAGTGCGCGATACCAGTCGCTCTGCTGCATGGCGGCGATGGTCTCGGGTGCGCCCTCGACCGCGGCTGCGATCTGTCGGACCGTCGCCGGCACGAGGACGAGGAGGATCACCGCCACAGCGCCGAGGAAGATGACCGCCACGATCGTCACGCCCATCGCCCGGCTCATCCCCCGTCGCTCGAAGGCGCGAACGGCGGGGTCGAGGCCGAGCGCGAGGAACATGCCGAGGAAGATCGAGATGAGCACCGTGGAGATGCCGGCGATCGTGGCAGCAAGGGCGATCGCCAGCAGAACGCCGACCGCGACCGAGAAGCCGGATAGCAGTGGATTCGCGGGCAGCACGCGCAGGAGGCGCGACGGTCCCCGCCTGCTCACTCGCTCCGCGTTCGACGCGGACTGCTCCTGATCCACAGGCTGCACGTTACGTCGTGACATGGATCCGGTGGGCGGCTACTCACCCGTTCCTGGTGACCGCCTCTCGGGTGGGGTCGCCCGCTCGGGGTGAGCGGCTCCCCCGCGTCCCGAGGCGCGCTGTCACTATCACCGTACGCAGTAACTCAACGAAAGGGGTCCGAAGTGTCCATTTGGGAAAGCTTCTGGGACATCATCTGGTGGTTCTTCTGGGTCTTCGTGTTCGTGTCGTACTTGATGGTGCTCTTCAACATCGTCGCCGACCTGTTCCGGGATCACACCCTGAACGGCTGGTGGAAGGCCGTGTGGATCATCTTCCTGATCTTCGTCCCGTTCCTCACGGCGCTCGTGTATCTGATCGCGCGCGGCAGAGGCATGGGCGAGCGCAGCGTGTCGTCGTACCGCGAGCAGCAGCACGCCGCCGACTCCTACATCCGCAGCGTCGCCGGATCCAGTCCCAGTGACGAGATCGACAAGGCATCCAAGCTGCTGGCCGCGGGAACCATCACCCCCGACGAGTTCGCGGCCATCAAGACGCGTGCGCTGAGCTGACATCGTGGCTGAGGTGGTCGATGTGACGAGCCTGCAGGCGCTCGGCGACGTCGAATTCGTCGTCGTGCGTCTCGAGCACGACCGCCTCAGCCCGAACCTCCTCGAGGCCCTGCTGCAGCAGGTGGAAAGCGGCGCCATCCGCCTCCTCGACTTCTTGATGATCCAGCGTCTCAGTGTTGAGGACTACCGCCTGATCGAGGTCGACCGAGATGAGTTCACGCTCGCGGGTCTCGCCCTCGACACGCCAGGGCTCGTGTGCGAAGACGATGCCCGGCACTTCGTGGCGAGCGTCCCGATCGGCTCACTGGCGGCGCTCATCCTGGTGGAGCCCACCTGGGTGGAGCGGTTCGCCCGCGACATCGATCGCCGTGAGGACCATATCCTGGCGACGCAGCCGATTCCGGCCACGATCGCGAACACGATCCTCTCCTCGGCGCTGCGGCAACGGTGAGACCGGTGCGGTCTACGGATCGCCGATCAGACCGTGGTGCGCACAGCCTCGCGCCGTGACGACACCCCGAGCTTGCGGTAGATCGCACGTTGGTGTGTCTTCACGGTGTTGATCGACACGTCCAGTTCATGAGCGATCTCGTGCAGAGTGCGTGCGGTCTGGAGCTGCTGGAAGACATCGCGCTCCCGGTCGGAGAGAGCGTCGACCACCGACCCGACCACGTCGCTCGCGAGACACCTGCCGATGAAGTCCTCGAACTGGGTGCCGAAATGCACATGTTCGCCCAGCAGCTTGCGCACCGCCGTCTCACGCGGCCCGAAGGGAAGGCGGATGTTCTCCCCCGAGGAGACAGCGACGGCCGCCTCGCACAGTTCGTGCGCTTCGTCGTGGTGTCCGGCATGACGGCGCAGCACGGCTGCGGTGATCAGCGTCGCGGATTTCACGTAGGACACCTCCCCGAATGCACGCAGGGATCGCAGCATCTCCAGGGCTGCGGAGTACTCGCCGGCGCGGCGCAGCACGCCGGCGAGCGCGACATTGACGACAGGCAGGTCCGGGCAGTGGATGTACTTCCGCGCGATCCGCATCGCCCGATCCTGCCGGCCGACGGCTTCTTCGAGCAGGGCGACCGATGATTCCCGGAATGCGGGCCACGATACGCCGTGGACGACTTCCAACGGGATGTCCTGGATGCCGATCGCCGCACGGCGGCAGGCGGCGACATCACCCGTCTCCGCCGCGGCGTAGGCGATCATCATGCGCGCCACGCTCGTGAAAGAGCGGTCGGAACTGCCGTTCGCGATCACGGTGCCGAACTCTCGGATCGCATCCTCGAACTCACCCGACCAATAGGCGACGTAGCCCGCCGCGGCGGCCGCGCTCCCTCCGGCGTACGTGCTCCAGGGAAGGCCGACGGCGTCCGCCCCCTTGGTGGCGAGGAGCGAGCGCCGAGCCTCGACGAAGCGACCGGCCCAGGTCTGCCCGAAGGCGAGATGCCCCAGCGACCGCTTCGCCAGCTCACGATCTCCCGAGTGCTGCGCCTCCCTGGCCGCGGCCGAGAAGTACTCCAGCGGGATCATCGGGTTGCCACGGTGTCGGATCTCGGTCCACCCGAGCAGATAGTTGAGCGCCGCCCTGTCGCCGAGTTCCGTCGAGTCCGCGTCGAGCAGCATCTGCTGCACCTTCGCACTCGCACTCGCGACCTCTGCGCGCTCGTCGGCGATGAACAGCCGGGCGATCTGCAGCACCGCTGGTTCCTCACCGTCGGCTGTCCGAGCGACCATCGCCTCGGCGCGTCGGAACAGCTCGCGGGCCACGCGATGATCACCGAGCACGTCGCTCGCGCACGCGCGTACCAGCAGCACCTGCGCGTCATCGGGGGCGCGGCGCAGCATCTCCATCGCCGTGCGCTCGATCTCATCCGCCCTGGCCCCGACCACGAGTCCGAGCCAGTGGTGAAGGAGCGTCTCCCGGGCCGTGACGAGTTCCCCCGCACGGAGCGAGTGAGTGATCGACGCTGTCGGGTCCGTCGCCTCCAGGGCAGCCGCCGCACGACGGTGGCACTCAGCAGCGCGCTCCACGTCCATACCCAGGATCTCGGCGCATCGTCTCGCGAACGAGGTGTGCCATCGGTACACGACTCCGTGCGGGTTTTCGAACCGGTCGAGGAACAGCCCGAGCCGCACACACGTCTCCAGCAGCACGGCGGCATCGGGGCGCCCGGTCACCGCGGCCGCGAGCTCAGGGGTCAGCTCACCGCAGACGCTCCCCTCGAGAACGAAGTCGGCGACGTCGGGAGGAAGCGTTCCGAGTACGTGCTCCCGTACGTAGTTGCCGAGGAAGCTTGCGGCACTCTGCGCACGCGAATCGGGTTTGGCTCCGCCGATCATCATCAGCCTGACGGCGATCGGCCATCCCCGGGTCTCCTCGAGGATGGTCTCCGGGGCAAGATCGACTGGCTCCCCGTCGAGCAGCTGCTGCACCTCCTCTTCTGTGAAGCTGAGCGTGTCGGCGCCGACGAAAGAATCCGGATGCATGATGCGATGTCGCGAGAGTGTCACCTCGAGCAGCGTCGTCCCGACCAGCACGACCCGGAGACACTCCGGTGCCTGCTCCGCCAGCATCCCCAGGAGCCCCTTGCGCCAGTCCTCCCCGGCTCGCTGCGCATCGTCGATGATCAGGTGCACGCGCTCGTCGGAGTCTTCCAGCGCCCGGCAGATCTCCTGATAAGCCCGGTACGGGTCGTCGAGATCACGGTCAAGGTCGAGAACGCTCCCGGAGCGCTCGGCACCGGTGAGCAGCGCGTTCACGACGCCCTGGGTCAACCGCGAGGGGTCGGAGTCGAACGTGTTGAGTCCCAGCCACCCCACTTGCTCGAGTCCGGAAGCCCAATCGGCCACCGAAGTCGTCTTCCCGAATCCGCTCGGGGCGCTGATCACCGTCAGCGGATCGTGCGCAGCGGCCTCGGCTAAGGCCGCGGTCACCCGATCACGACGGATAGCACCGGGCTGGGGTGCCGGCGGCCGGAATCGCACCGTGGGTCCCGGTCTCGTCGAGCGTACTGGGTGCGACATGGCACCAAAGCTAGTGGCGTGCGGGATACACCTTCAAGGGCATCCCCCGGGTGATATTTACTCGACCGCGCCCGCCCCGGCATCACGTTTGAGCGCGTCAGCCGTGCGGATGAAGAGGATGATCCAGGTGAACACGACGGTCCCGGCCACCAACTCGACCGCCGTGAGCGTGTAGTAGCCGACGGCGAAGAACACCGACAGCACGACGATCAGCAGGGTGAACACATACCCCAGCAGCAGGAACGTGCGCGAGACGCCCGGCACCCACCAGCGCACCGCGATGACGAGCACCGCATAGGCGACCACCATTCCCGACGCAACGCCGGTATGGAGCGCGAAGTGCTCGTCGACGGGGAACACACCGACCATCCCGAGGAAGATGCCGACGATGATGAGACAGGTGCGAACCGAACTCACCCCGCGCGGATGCGTCGTCGGAATCGCCTTCGTCGCGTAGCGGGCGAGTGTCGTCACGAGGATTCCGGCGACGATCAACGTCAGGTTGAACGCGCGTGCCGAGATGTCGTCGGTCATGCCGAGCGCGCTGAGATTCTCCTTCCACCATTGCGGATCGCTGGCCGTCAGCATGCTCGCCAGGATTCCCAGGACCAGGAACACTGCGAGCACTGTGGCCAGCAGCTGCAGGTCCAGGTGCGTCGCGGAATAGTAGGTCACATACGCCGTGAGTCCGGCTGCGGCACCGGCGAGCATCAGGACCGGCAGAGGGAACACGACCGCGCCGATGAGGCCGGCCTCGATGATCGTCGCAGCGAGCGTCCACCCGAGCAGAGCGATCATGGCGTGCGCGAAGGCGAAGGCTGCGATGTCGATGATGTCGAGCACGCCGAGCCGCTTGTGCCTGGCCGGGTCGGCGGCGATGACGCGCCCCAGCACGAACACGACGATCGCCGTGACGGCCGAAGCGATAGCCGCGAACTGTCCGAGCGAATCAGGGCCGGAGATGGGTGCCGAATGCAGACGGAACACCACGAGGGCCACGAGCCCTGCCAGGACGAAGGCGAAGATCGAGATCTGGAGCCCGATGGCCTCCCGCGCGCGCTCCCGTGTCGCCCCATGCGAGCGGGCCGCCGTGAGAAGGTCCGGTGAGGGTGACGTCGACGACATGCTGTCAGTTTCGGGCTCTGCCTCCTTCTTAGCCAGCGGCGGTCATCCTCATCGGGCGATGCCCGAGTTCACGCCTCACCGCGCTCACCCGGCCGGGATGAGGTGTGCACCCGCAGGGAGCGCGCACCGAGCATCCTGGAGCGATGATGTGGAGGAGCCTACGACCGAGCGGTCGACGATCGTGACCCTGGATGCCCTGTTCCCCGATGGGCTCTCACCGTGGCAGATCGTGCTGGCGGTGCTGTCCATCCTCATCGGCTGGCTGCTCTCCCGCTTCGCCCGCAAGGGCGTGCTCAAGCTGACGAAACGGACACCGGGGATATCCGACTCCGTTGCGCAGCTGGCGGCCCGGTTCACCCAGTACGCCCTGCTCCTGGTCGGCATCGGTGTCGGACTGGCTTTCCTCGGCGCCAATGTGCAGCCGCTCCTCGCGATGACGGCCATCGCCGTGGTCGTCCTGATCCTCGTCCTCCGCGGCGTCGCTGACAACTTCGCGGCCGGGGTGCTGATCCAATCCCGCCAGTCCGTGAAGATCGGCGAGGAGATCGAGACCGAGGGGCCGGACGGACTGGTCCGCGGCGTCGTCCAGGAGCTCAACGGACGCGCAGTGATCCTGTCGACCGTGGACGGCCGAACTGTGCATGTGCCCAACGCAGCACTGCTCACCGGGGTTCTGGTGAACGATTCCCGTCATGGCGCGAGGCGCAGCGCCGTGGATATCCGAGTCGCGCGGTCGGACGGTCTCGATGTCGACGATGTGGTCGCAATCGTCTCTCGCGCGGCCGGTGCGGTCGAAGGGGTTCATGCGCGCGAGCATCCAGGGGTGTCGTTCGCCTCGATCTCGCCGACGAGATGGATGCTCACGCTCCAGATCTGGCATCACCCGCTTCACGGGTCCGCGGTCGTGTCGGCCACGGTTCGCGGCGTCGCGGAGGCGCTCGAATCCGCCGGGGTGAAGGCTGTCGTCGCGCCGCAGCAGGGATCGCCGCCGCTCGTGATTCCTGAGCCCTTCTGAGCTCGTCGACTACGCTGTCCGCGTGACCACCTCGCCTGCGCCGGAGCGCTCCCCCGACCGGATGCTCTCCCCCAGTCTGCGGGTGATGCTCATGCTCGCGGCGAGCGCGGTGACCCTGGCCGGCGTCTACTTCGCGCGGGATCTCTTCGGACCCATCGCACTCGCGATCGTGATCGTGGTCATCTGCGAGCCCCTCCGCCGTCCACTCGATCGACGCGGCTGGCCCCAGTGGGCGAGCACCACAGCGGTCATCGTGGTCGCCTACCTGATCCTCTTGATCATGGGGGCGCTGCTCTGGCTCGCCGGCACGCAGTTCGCCCGACTGATCGGCGATCTCGTCTCGGAAGGCGGCCTTGCAAAAACCGTCGACGACTTCGTCGGCTGGCTGCAGACCCTGGGCCTGGACCAGGAAGCCTCGGATGCCGCGGCCTCGGTCCTTGATCCCACGACGCTGCTCGGGCTCGCCCGCAGCATCGGCGGCACAGTGGTGAGTGTCGCGACGGCGCTGTTCTTCGTGTGCGCGTACATCATCTTCATGGCCGTCGACGCTGCCCGATACCGGCAGGCTCCATCAGTCTTCGGGGCGACCAAGGGCGCCGTCATCGCACGGGTCTCACGCCTGAACACCGGCGTCCGCCGCTACTACATCGTCAACGCGAGCTTCGGTGCGGTCGTCGCGATCATCGACGGTCTGGCTCTTTGGTGGATGGGAGTCCCGGCCCCGGTCGTGTGGGCGATCCTCGCCTTCGTCACGAACTTCATCCCGAACATCGGCTTCGTCCTGGGCCTCGTCCCGCCGGCGATCCTGGCCTTCGTCGTCGGCGGCTGGCCCCTGCTACTCGGTGTCATCGCCGTGTACTGCGTCGTGAACGTGGTCCTTCAGGTGCTCGTCCAGCCGAAGTTCGTCAGCGATGCCGTCGATCTCAGTCTCACGCTCAGCTTCTTCTCGGTGATCTTCTGGACCTTCATCATCGGCCCGCTCGGTGCGATCCTCTCCATCCCGCTCACGCTGCTCGTCCGGACGCTCGTCTTCGAGGGCGATCCCGATGCCACCTGGCTGCGATGGCTCTCCGGCGACCGCACGGCCGTGCCTCCGGCACCTGAGCCTGAGCCTGCCGAGACCCCTCGACGTCGCCGACGCCGCACCCTCCGCCGCGGCTGACTGTCGCGCTGCGAGCCGCATGATCCGGGTAAATCACCAGGGGTGAGGTTGCGGCCGATACGTGGTCCGTGGAACCCTCCCGGTGGGATCGTGGAGGCGGGAGCGCTCGACCGGAGCGCTGGCGGATGGAGGCGATGTGCAACGTCCACTCGCGGGATTGACCAAGCGGAATTTCGTCACGGAACTCACCGCGGGGGTCACCCTGCTCGCCATCGCGATCCCGCTGAACATCGGCTACGCGCAGATCGCCGGCCTCCCGCCCACTGCCGGTCTCTACGCACTGATCGTCCCCACGATCGTCTATGCCCTCATCGTCTCTTCCCGACAGCTGGTCGCCTCACCCGATGCCGCGGCCGCCGCACTCGTCGCCTCCTCGATCGGGGGCCTCGCCGCCGCCGGCAGCGCCGACTACGCCACCCTCGCGCTTGCCCAGGCGATCATCTGCGGTGTCATGTTCCTGCTGCTGGCGGTCTTCAAGCTCGGCTTCCTCGCCAACTTCCTCTCCAAGCCGATCCTCGTCGGGTTCGTCGGCGGGCTCGCGCTCGACATCATGGTCAGCCAGGTGGCGAAGATGCTCGGCGTCAAGATCGACTCCGGAAAGGACTTCATCGGTAAGGTCGGCGACCTCGTCGGCGGGTTCACGACCCTCAACGGCTGGGCTGTTCTGATCTCGGTCTGCTCGGTCGCCGTGCTGCTGCTGGGACGCAGGTTGCTCCGTGCCGTGCCTTGGGCGCTGATCGTCCTCGTGGCGACGACCCTCGTCGTGGTCCTGACCGGGCTCGACCAGCGCGGAGTCGACGTTCTCGGAGAGGTTCCTGCAGGGCCGCCTGTGCTCACATGGCCGATGATCGACTGGTCCCTCTGGCTCATGCTGATCCCCTCCGCGATCGCCTTGACGCTCGTCACGACGGCGGAGGGGCTCCTCGTGTCGCGGTCGTACTCCGAGAAGCACGGATACCCGTTCCACGCGAACCGGGATCTCCTCGCGTTCGGCGCGTCGAACATCATCGCCGGTGCACAGGGCAGCTTCGCCGTCGGCTCGTCGACCTCCCGTACTGCGGCAATGGACCAGGCGGGTTCGCGCACGCAGTTCCCGGCGCTGATCCTCGCGGCAGGCACCCTGCTGCTGCTCATGTTCGGCACGGCACTCCTCGCCGACATCCCGTCTCCGGCGATCGGTGCGATCGTCGGAGTGGCGATCATCCCCCTGCTCGGTATCCGCGACTTCATCGATCTGTGGCGCAAAGACAGGTTCGAGTTCCTCATCGGCGCCACCTGCTTCCTCGTCACCCTCCTGATCGGCTCGATACCCGGCATCCTCGTGGCATTCGTCCTCGCGCTCATCAACATCGCCAAGCGCGCGTCGAACCCGGCCATCGACGTGCTCGAATCCAGCGGTGATCCCGGCGAATCGCTGCTCGAGGATGCCCCGGCGGGAACGGTGACCGCTCCCGGCGTGATCGTGATCCGGCTGGCTGCGCCGCTGTTCTTCGCCAACGGTGCTGTCTTCTCATCGGCGGTGAAAGAGGCCATCCGCTCCGCTGGAGAGGGGAAGGTCCGCCACCTCGTCGTCGACATGGAGGCCGTCACCGACGTCGACGTCACGGGTGCTGAGTCGTTCGTCGCACTCAAAGAATGGCTCGCGCGTCAGTCGGTCTCCCTCGCGTTCAGCAGGGTGCGGCCGAACACGCTGCATCGCCTCACCGATCTCGGGCTGCTCGAATCGGAAGACGTCTACGCGACCAACCGCGAAGCGATCACGCAACTGGCCGCCTCCTCGTCGGAGTCGGCACCGGAGAGAGGACGATGATGGGCACCGCAATCGGGGAGATGCTCCCCCTCGCGCTCGGCGTCGCGATCAGTCCCATTCCCATCATCGCAGCGATCCTGATGCTGCTCTCGCCGAAAGCACGCGTGACGAGCGTCGGCTTCCTCCTCGGCTGGGTCATCGGGATCGTCGCCGCCGTCACCGTCTTCACGCTCGTGTCGTCGGTGCTCCCGGAAGACGACCCAGACGCTTCCCGCCCCATCCGCGGCGTGGTGCAACTCGTCCTCGGATTGCTGCTCTTCCTCCTCGCGTTCGGGCAGTGGCGCAAGCGCCCCAAGGCGGGCGAAGACGCCGAGCTTCCGAAGTGGATGAAGGCCATAGACACGGTCACGTTCCCGATGGCGTTCGGACTCGGGTTCCTCCTGTCCGCGCTCAACCCGAAGAACCTGATCATGGCGGCGGGAGCGGGCACCGACATCGGCGGTGCGGCACTTTCTGCCGGGTCGACCGTCGTCGTGGTCGTCATCTACACCCTCATCGCTTCATCGACCGTGCTGATTCCGGTTGTCGGCTACCTCATCGCGGCCGATCGACTTCGCGCACCGCTGGATGCCCTGCGCGGCTGGCTGGCCGCGGAGAACGCCGTCATCATGGCCGTCCTGCTACTGGTGATCGGTGTTTCGATGATCGGCAAGGGCATCGGCAGCTTCTAGAAACACCACCAGCCGGGGCGACCGGCACACAGGAGGGACGTGGACATGGGTGAATTGATACTCGCTCTGGTCCCGGTGGCTCTCGGCGTCGTCCTGAGTCCGCTCGCGATCATGGCGCTCGTCGCCGTGCTCCTCTCGCGCAATGCGCGCATGAACGGCATCACCTACCTCGTGGGATGGTTCGTCGGCTTGGGCGGGCTCATGGCCCTGTGTCTCTGGCTGTTTCCGTTGCTCGCGGTGCACCAGCTCGGCGAGCCGCCGCTGTGGGTTCCGATCGTCCGTGTGATCCTCGGTGTGTTCCTGATCGGGTCCGCCGTCTGGGTGTACCGCAAGGGACGCGTGCACATCGCACGGATGGCGGCGGCATCGTCACCACGCGACGTAGTGGCCGCTTCACCGCAGTTACCGGGTTGGCTGCACTCCGTGGAATCCTTCCGGCCGGGGCGCACCCTGCTTCTCGGGCTCGGGCTCTTCGTGTTGAATCCGGTCGATGCCTCGTGCGCAATCCTCGCCGCACTCGACATCTCCCTTTCGGGCGTCGGCCAGACCACCGGCCTGTGGGTCGCGGTCGTCTTCGTCGTCATCGGCACTCTTCCCATCGCGCTGCCTGTGCTGTATGTGGTGGTGCGCGGCGCCGAGGCTCAGCCGCTCCTCGACCGGGTGCGGACCTGGATCGCCGGGAATACCCATGTCCTGAACGCAGCGCTGCTCCTCGTGATCGGCGCCCTCCAGCTCGAGAAGGGAATCGCCGCCTTGATCTGATCCGCATCGGACCACCGAGAGATCACCGGACGAGCGGTGATGAGCTTCGGTTACCAGACGACCCCCGCGGTAGTGCATCTGCCGACGGGACACCGCATAGTTCAACGAGATGAAGGAGACCGAAGATGGCTCGGGAATTCCAGGGCAAGATCGAACTCGATGTGCGCGACTCCGTCGCGGACTGGGATGCATTCCGCCCGACGACGCCGCCGACGGGCGCACCGAACGTGCTCGTCGTGCTCTACGACGACACGGGTATGGCCGCGTGGTCGCCCTACGGCGGGCGCATCAACATGCCGACGATGGATCGGCTCGCCCAGAACGGCCTGACATACTCGCAGTGGCATACGACCGCCCTGTGCTCCCCGACCCGCTCTACCTTCCTGACCGGGCGCAACCATCATCTGAACGGGTTCGCGACGATCTCGGAGTCGTCGACCGGTTTCCCGGGCTACAACTCGCACATCCCTGACTCCAACGCCACGATGGCGCACGTGCTCCGCGATGCCGG
This sequence comes from Microbacterium sp. MYb54, assembly GCF_002979515.1. Taxonomy (GTDB): domain Bacteria; phylum Actinomycetota; class Actinomycetes; order Actinomycetales; family Microbacteriaceae; genus Microbacterium. The sequence goes on from NZ_PCPA01000018.1 coordinate 15,346, forward strand.
GTGGTCGACGTTCTGGGTCGGGAAGAACCACAACGTCCCGATCGATGAGTGGACCGCAGGAGCGTCGAAGAAGCACTGGCCGCTGGCTCAGGGCTACGACCGGTTCTACGGATTCATCGGCGGTGAGACCAACAACTGGTACCCCTCGCTCGCCGAGGACAACCACTACATCGATCAGCCGTACCTGCCTGAGCAGGGCTATCACCTCTCGAAGGATCTCGCCGATCAGGCGCTCACCATGATCCGCGACGTCAAGCAGACGGAGCCGGGCAAGCCCTGGTACCTGTGGTTCTGCCCCGGCGCCAACCACGCACCCCACCATGCCCCGCAGGAGTACATCGACAAGTACAAGGGTCAGTTCGACGACGGCTACGAGGCTTACCGCGAGTGGGTGCTCGCGCGCATGGTCGAAAAGGGCATCCTCCCGGCCGACACCGACCTGACCGAACTGAACCCGATGACCGACGGGACGTTCAATCCGACCGACGAGGTTCGTCCCTGGGACACGCTGAACGCCGAGGAGAAGGCGATGTTCTCCCGGATGGCGGAGGTGTATGCCGGCTTCAGCGAGTACACCGACTCCCAGGTCGGCCGCATCGTCGACTACCTGGAGGAATCGGGGCAGCTCGACAACACGCTCATCCTGTACTGCGCCGACAACGGCGCATCCGGCGAGGGCAGCCCGAACGGATCCGTGAACGAGGGCAAGATCTTCGGCGGATACCCCGATGACGAGGCGGAGAACCTTCGACTCGTCGACAAGCTCGGATCACCAGACACCTACAACCACTACCCGACCGGGTGGGCGGCGGCGTTCTCGACTCCGTACAAGATGTTCAAGCGCTACACCTACCAGGGTGGCGTCTGCGATCCGCTGGTGATCCACTGGCCCGCGGGCATCAAGGCCCGCGGCGAAGTACGTCATCAGTACCACCACTCGACCGACATCGTGCCGACCATCCTCGAGGCATGCGGCGTGGAGTTCCCCGACGTCTACAACGGTGTCGAGCAGACGCCCCTGTCCGGAGTCTCCATGGCGTACTCTTTCGACGCCGAGCCGGAGGGTCCGACGCAGAAGAAGACGCAGTACTACGAGATGCTCGGTCAGCGCGGAATCTGGCACGAGGGGTGGAAGGCCGTCACGGTGCACGGTCCGATGAGCGGGGTGAGCAACTTCGACAAGGACGAATGGGAGCTCTACCACACGGATATCGATCGGGCCGAGGCGAAGAACCTGGCGGGAGAGCACCCCGACAAGCTCGAGGAGCTCAAGGCCCTCTGGATGGAGGAAGCGAGGACGAACAACGTCCTGCCTCTGAACGATCTGCAGATCATCGGCAACCCGAAGGATTTCGAGACCTTCGTCGCGATGGAGTTCCATCAGCCCGCACCACCCTCCGGACAGTTCGTGTACTACCCGGGCACGAGCGAGGTGCCTGAGCGCTCGGCAGCCAACACCCACGGCGTCTCGTACAAGATCGCGGCAGAGGTCGAGTTCACTCCCGAGACCGAGGGCGTGATCTTCGCCCACGGCTCCCGGTTCGGAGGGCACGCGCTGGTCGTGAAGGACGGGCAGGTGCACTACGTGTACAACTTCTTGGGGATTCCACCGGAAGACCGCGTATCAGCGCCCGTACCGACGTCCGGAAAGCACATCATCGGCGTCGAGTTCACGAAGGAAGGCATGGGTGAGCACCGCGAGGGCGTCGGCCCGGTGAAGCTGTACATCGATGATCAGGTCGTCGGAGAGAAGCAGATCCGCACCGTCCTCGGGCACTTCTCACTCTGCGGCGAGGGGCTGACCATCGGCCGGGACAGCGCTGATCCCGTGTCGTCGCTCTACGGGTACGGCTTCGACTTCACCGGTGGTGAGATCACCAAGGTCGTCTTCGACATCGCAGACGACGCTTACCTCGATCTGGAATCGCACCTGGCTGCAGCCCTGGCGCGGGACTGAGGATCGTCTGGCCGCGGCGGCTGCGCACGCTCACTCGATACCGAGTGCGTGCGCAGCCGCTGTCACCCCTTCACGGTCGGAGACCCCGAGCTTCCGATAGATGTTGCGCACATGGGTCTTCACGGTGTTCGGAGAGATGAACTCCTGCTGAGCGATCTCGCGAAGCGTGGCGTTCTGACTCAACGCCGCGAGCACGATGCGTTCGCGTCGCGTGAGTTCTTCGTTGATGAGCACCCCCGCCGCTGCGAGACGCTCACGGACGCAGTCGGCGAAACGTCCGCGGGCCCCGGGGGTGGCGCGTGCGGCGAGCAGACGCCAGACGACCGGTCCTGCGTCTGCGAAGCGCCTGACATGCTCCTCCGGCTCCGCCAGGGCCAGCGCGAACGCGAGTGACACCTGCGCCTGGTCGGGGTGTCCGGCTTGGACATCGAGACAGGCCGACACCAACCACGCATCGACCATCGACACGGGCAGCAGGCACTGCGCGCTCCCCTCCAGCACGGGCGCGATGGCGCGCCTGGCGCGGGCGAAGTCCTGGTCGTCGAGAGCCGCGATCGCACGGAGCACCGCGACGTCGCCGGTGGAACCGATGGCGCGCTCGATCTCGACGATGAAGCGGTCTCTCAGAGAGTGCTCGCCGAGACGGTCGAACACTCGTACCGCGGAAGCGCTCATCATCGCGTACCAATGAACCGGCAGCGGCATCTCTTCGCGAGGCGAAAGGTTCTCCAGCAGAGTGATCGCCGCCGCATGAGTGTCGATCGCGGAGTCGGCGTTCAGGAGCGCGATCATCCCTCGCAAGCCCCGCGCGATCGCGGGCTCTGCCCCCGACTCGATGATGCCGGTCGCCACCTGCAACGTCTCATCGACGTCGCCGACGACCATCCGCTCGAGCGGAACCCAGTAACGCCACACCCTCGTGACCTGGTAGAAGGAGTCGTCAGGATTGCCGAGATCGGCCCAGCGCTGGTCGAGGCGTGCGCCCGAACGGAGTACCTCGCTCATCCGTCCGCGGAACAGCTCGGCGGTGTTGAGGATGGCCGCGGCCTGCAGTTCGGCTGCCACGGTGCCGGCGGCGAGCGCGTGGTCGGACGCGAACCCGGCGAACCGGCCGGCGCGATCCAGGTGCCCCACGTACAGCTCGGCCATGGCAGCCTGGAGGAACACGTAGGTGTCCAGCTGCGATTCACCGGTGACCTCGTCCAGTACGAGCTCCAGACGGTCGAGGGTGTCGGGGATTCCCCCGCGCCGGACCGCGATGTGCAGGTCCAGGCCCTTCCGCCACTGCCGAACGACTGCTGACTCGTCCCCGCTCGTCGGCGAGTCGAGCACGGCTGCCGCCGCGGACGCATCGCCTCGCGCAAGTCGTGCGGAGGCGATCAGCAGCTGCACCGAGGGTTCGGCGAGCATGGAACGCGGAAGCTCAGCGGTGGCGGCGATCACTTCGCAGGCATACCCCATGAGAACGAGCTGCATCCCGCACTGACGCAGGATCAGGGACATCGAGGATGCGTCGCGACTGCGCGTCGCATGAGACAGTGCCAGCCGGTAGTCCTGCTCGGCAGCGAACCACTCTGCTGCCGCCTTCTCGAGCGCATCCACCACGCCGTGCCCGCGTTCCTTCAGCCGGGAGTACAGAAACTCCCTCAGCAGCGGGTGGTAGTGATACCCCGTCGGCTCGTCGCGATTCCGGCTGATGAGCACGTTGAGGCGGATGAGTTGCTCGATCAGGGCCGCTGCGGGAGCACCGCCGGTCAGCCGAGAAGCCAGTTCAGGGGTGAACGATTCGGGGACGGAGGTCAACACGAGGAACTCGCTGAGTTCATGGTCGAGGTCTGCGAAGACCTCCTCCACGAAGTAGTCGGTCACCGTCTGAGAGTCACCGCGCAACGGGAGCACGGTCGCGAAGGAGTCATGAAGCGCGGCCAGCTCCAGAAGCCGGAGCCCTGCCGCCCAGCCCTCGGTTCGCAGGAGCACCGATGTGATCTCGCCCTGCGAGAGGCTCATTCCTCTCCCGAGGAAGAACGACCTCACCTCTGCCGGGGTGAAGGCGAGGTCTTTGGCATCGAGTTCCAGCGCGATCCCGGCGATGCGTCGTCGGGCGAGCGGGATCCGGCGCGTTCCGCGTCCGGAGAGCACGACATGCGCGTTCCCCGGTACAGCGTTCACGAAAGCGGACAGCATGTCGCCGAGCCGATCGGTCTCGACGAGGTGGACGTCGTCGAGGATGATGACGATGCGTGGCTCGGCAGCTCGCAAGGACCGCGCCAGCGCGCGGGCCGTATCGGTCGACCACGTACGGGCGATTCTCGCCAGGCTCTCGCGCAGCCGCTCGTCATCGACACGTTCCAGTGCGAGTCGCAATGACTCCAGATCTGTGTCTCCGCGTTGCAGCGTGAGCCAGACCACCGCCGTGTCCACGTCCTCATCGGCGTCGAGCACGTGCGCCCACTGGGTGAGCAGTCGCGTCTTTCCCGCACCGGCCGGCGCCGACACCACCGTCAACGTCCAAGGCTCATCCATAGCGGCCGTGAGCCGGGCAAGCAGTCGAGGCCGTTCGACGTCGCCCGCGACCGCTGAGGGCATGAGAGCCCCCGCCGAATCCGGGTCTGGTAATACTGATGTCATCGGAACCCCCCGTAACATGTTAGGCGATACTCGCCCCTCTCCCATACGAAGTATCCCACCCTGGAGAACGCAGGCTCAAGCGACTTTCGTCTAGCCGCGAGTCACACGGATGACGTCCGCCGGCTCCTGACGAGGAGCGAGACGACAGAGGGGACCACCGCGCCGAAGAGAAGCGCGAGCCCGACTCCGATCAGGGTCTCGACGGCACGCTCGACGAACCGCTCCCCCGGGGGCTCCGGGGACGTCGTCATGATGAGCGTCAACGCGAGGAAGGTCGTGAATCCCGGGACGATGTACCAACGACTCTCCTGGATCGCACATGCCGCCCCGATGACGAGTCCGACCACGATCCCGACGACCGCATCGGCGGGGCTGAGCACAGCCATCGCCGCCGCAGCGAGAGCGCCGATCAACACCGAGGCCGCACGCCCTATACTTCGCGCGATGAGCTGGCCCCGCACCGGTCTCATGACCAGAAGCACGGCACCCGTCGCCCATCCGACGTGTTCGAGATCGAGCAGGAAGCCGAGCGTCGCCGCCGCCGCCGCCGCGGTGCCGAGCAGAAGTCCGTAGACCAGCATCGCTCGACCGCGCGGAACAGGAGGCGGCGGATGGGGCTTCTCATCGCGTTCCGGCCAGAGCAGTGTGAGGATCCAGGCGTAGACCGAACCGGCGACGATGCACGCCGCGAATCCGAGCACGGACGGCGACCACGAGAAGCTCAACCCGATTCCGGTCATCGGCAGCGCCAGGACGAGGACCAGCTGCCCCCAGCGCCCACGGGTCGCATTCAGGCTTGCGAGGACCGCGAGTCCGAAGACCGCGGCGACAGCGATGACGGGCCATGTCGACAGGAGTGATCCGAGAAGGAGACCGACCGCACTGAGCGCACCGACGAACGGGATGACCGCCCGACCGCGCCGACGCGGTGGGAGACCGAACGCCGCCGCCGGAACCACCCCGATTCCGAAGGCGACGGCCAACGACAGGTCGAAGGGAGCGACGGCCATCGCTGGCACCGCGAAGAGGAGCCCGAGACTGAACCGAGACCACCGCCAGCTCAGACCTGCGTGCTCGTCCACCCTGTCCACCTCGGCCCTACTGTCACCCGCATGTCGCTCGACACGACAGCCCCCCTCTCACGAGGGACAGCTGGCCGCCCCACTTGTGTGGAGCCAGCCTAGGGACGTCATCGGGCGAGCGTCAGGGCGCGTCGGTCACTTCACCCTGGTGAAGGCCGAGAGCTGTGGCCGCGATCGTCGATTCGGCGGCGGCGATGCCCTCCCGCACGGAGTCGTGGACGCGCCCCGCGGATTCGAGACCCGAGAACCACGGCGTACGCTCGGCGACGGCCGTCGCGGCCTCCGGCAGCGCGGCGAGGTGCAGCACGACTCCGAGCTGAGAGAGCTCGCGGTCGACGTTTTCCAGCGCCTCGAGCACGGTGATCGTCATCACCTCCTGCTGCTTCAGGCCGAGCACGAGCGCGTGGACCGGTTCGGCCTGCGCGCCGACCGTCTCGAGGATCATCCGCTCATTCGCCATCGCGTTCGCCGTGTAGAGACCGCGTTCCAGGTGGAGCCCCAGGGCACCGCCCGACCGGCCGACGATGGTCGCCTTCGGTACGTTCACTTCCCGCAGCACGAGGATCAGGGTCACGACGACGCCGATGGCGACAGCCGGCAGCAGACCTGCCGTGAGACCGAGGATGGCGACCGAGAGCGCGATCCAGAAGTCCACACGGCTGATCCGAGCCCAGCGCACGAGCTCGGGGATGTTGATGAGACCTGCGACGGCGACGAACACCATCGCGGCGAGCGTAGCCTCGGGCAGAAGGCTGAGAACCGGTCCGAGAAACAGGGCGACGAGAACTGCGAGCACCACGGTGGCGAGGGTCGCCACCTGCGAGCGCGCCCCTGCGCTCTGATTGACCGCGCTCTGCGAGAAGCCGCCGGCCGCAGGCATCGTTCCGAAGAAGGCCCCGACCGTGTTTGCGGCTCCGGTTGCGAACAGCTCCTGATCACTGTCGATCTGGGGCTCGGTGACCACGCGGAGACTGCGAGCGACGGCCGCGGATTCGAGGAACGCCATCACGGCGATCGCGAGCGCTCCAGGCACGAGTGCCACCGACTGGGTGAAGTCAGGTATGCCCGGAACGGGCAGGCCGCCCGGTACCGGTGCGATCAGGTCGACTCCGAGCTGATCGATGCCGGCCAGCCAGACCAGGAGAATGCCGCCGACCACCACGACCAGCGTGCCAGGGATCTTGGGGGCGAAGCGCTTGAGGAGGAGGATTACCGCGATCGATCCGGCGGACAGGGCGATCGTCGGCCAGTTCACACTTCCGAACGCCTGCGCCACCGCCCCGAGCGACTTGAGGAAGCCATGGCCGGAGAAGTTGTAGCTCTCCCCCAGCAGCTTCGGCAGCTGCCCGACCGCGACCGTCGCACCGACGCCGATCTTCAGCCCCAGGACCGTGGCGCCGCTGATGTTCTCCACGAGCGAGCCGAGCCGGCAGAGCCGCGCGATCAGCAGAATCGCGCCCACGAGCAGCGTCAACATCATCAGAGCGCCGATCGCGTCGTCCGATCCGGCGGCCACTCCAGCCGAAACCAGGGTCGTCGCCGTCAACGTCGCGATGGTCGAGGTCGTCGAGACACTCATCGCCCGACTCCCGCCGAGGAATGCGTAGACGAGCATCGGCAGGATGCAGGCGTACAGGCCGACCTGCACGGGCAGATTCGCGATCGTCGCGTAGGCCATCGCCTGCGGGATGACCACGGCACCCGCCGAGAGCCCGGCGACGACATCGCGGAGAATCCAGTTCCGGTGATAGCCCTCGACCGTACTGAACAGCCATGGCGGTCGTCTCGTCACGCTCCTCCACCTCTCCGTCATCGGGTCGTCAGAAGCGTACTGCGACGGGAACCCGGAGGAACACGGGTCGGGAGCTCGAACTAGCGGCTCACCCTGGTGAAGTCCCGTCAGGAGCAGTGCGTGGACTCCTGAGTACCGAGTATCGTCCGACGAGCCGCCGATATCGCGCGGAACAACTTTTTGAAGGAGTAGTCATGAGTTTTTGGGGATCGTTCTGGGACATCATCTGGTGGTTCTTCCTGGCATTCATCTTCATCTCCTACCTGTTCGCCCTGTTCGCGATCATCGCCGATCTCTTCCGTGACCGGAAGCTCAACGGCTGGTGGAAGGCCGTGTGGATCATCTTCCTGATCTTCGTCCCGTTCCTCACCGCGCTCGTGTACCTGATCGCACGTGGCTCCGGGATGGCGGAGCGCAGCAATGCCGAGGCCGCGAACGCCCGCAGCGCCGCTGACGCGTACATCCAGCAGGTCGCCGGCTCGAGCCCGAGCGAGGAGATCGCGAAGGCGAAGGCGCTCCTGGACTCCGGCACCATCACGGCCGAGGAGTACAACACCATCAAGGCCAAGGTTCTCCGCTAGAAGCTGGACTGTGGGCGTGCCCGGCTATTCCGGGCACGCCCACAGTTTCCCGTTTCGAGTTGTGCACAACTGCATCGCGTGCAATGCTTACATCATGCCGGTGACCGATGAGATGGTGTGCTTCTCGCTCTATTCCGCTGCGCGTGCCACGACGCAGGCATACCGCGCTCTGCTCGCCCCCTGGGGGCTGACCTACCCGCAGTACCTGGTGCTCGCCGCTCTCTGGCTCGACGGGGACCAGACGATCAGCTCCCTGGGAGAGGTGATGCGCCTGGACTCCGGAACCCTCTCCCCTCTCGTCCGCCGTCTCGAGCAGGCCGGGCTCGTGACGAAGGCCCGGAGCCGAGAAGACGAGCGCGTCGTCACGGTGACGCTCACCGACAAGGGACAAGACCTTCGCTCTGAGGTCGCACCGATCCACTCCACGATCACGTCGATCTCCGGGCTTCACGACGACGACCACCGCAGGCGGCTCATCGCCGAACTGCACGACATCACCGACCGCCTCCAGAAGGCGACCAACGACCTCGGCAGCGCCCACCAGGGCGACGCCCGCTGACCACGCCTCAGACAGAACGGAATCGCCATGCGCGCACTCATCCACCCCTCATTCGGCATCCCGGAAGAGGTCCTCCGAGTCGAAGACCGTCCCCTTCCCGAGCCCGGTACAGGCCAGGTGCGCCTGCGGGTAGTGCTCTCCCCCATCCACAACCACGATCTCTGGACGGTCCGCGGGACCTACGGCTTCAAGCCCGAGCTGCCCGCTGCGTCCGGCACCGAGGCTCTGGGCGTCGTCGATGCGCTCGGCGCGGGCGTCGAACATCTCGCGGTCGGCCAGCGAGTGGCCACCGGTGGCACCTTCGGCGCGTGGGCCGAGTACATCGTGACGAACGCCGCCGGGCTCATCCCCGTCCCGGACGGGCTCCCCGACGAGACGGCCGCGCAGCTCGTGTCGATGCCGTTCAGCACGATCACGCTGCTGGACTTCCTCGGTGCGCAGGAGGGCGATTGGATCGTCCAGAACGCCGCGAACGGCGCCGTCGGACGCATGCTCGCGCAGCTCGGCTCGGCGCGTGGCGTGAACGTCGTCGGCCTGGTGCGTCGAACCGCGGGGGTCGAGGAGCTCCACGAGCAGGGCATCGACAGGATCGTCGCCACCGATCAGCCCGATTGGAAGGAGCAGGTGGAGGCCCTCGCCGACGGCGCACCCATCATCGCGGGCGTCGACTCCGTCGGGGGTCCCGCCGCCGGGCAGGTGCTCTCGCTCCTCTCCGAGGGAGGAACCCTCGTCGCCTTCGGCGCGATGGACTCCCCGACCATGGAGATCGCCTCTTCCGATGTGATCTTCAAGCAGGCCACCGTGAAGGGCTTCTGGGGCAGCAAGGTGATCCCGAGCCTCGATCCGACCACTCGCAGCGCGCTGTTCGGCGAGCTCTTCCAGCGTCTCTCCGACGGCAGCCTGACTCTGCCCGTCGCTGGCGTCTTCGATGCCGCCGACATCAGCGCGGCAGTGCAGGCGAGCAACACGCCAGGACGCGTCGGCAAGGTGCTGCTCCGCTTCTGAACGCGTCTCGCCCGCTGGGGCTTTCCGATGTCGGCGCTCAGGAGCAGAGTGTGCGCATGGAGATCTCACTCACCCAACCCGAAGGACTCGTCGTCAGCCCCGCTTTCAGCCACGTGGCCGTCGTACCGCCCGGGGCGACGACGGTCTACGTCGGCGGTCAGAACGGCGTCGATGCCACAGGATCGATCGTCTCTGCCGATGCCGGCGAGCAATCCCTGCGCGCCGTCGAGAACGCCAGAATCGCCCTCGAATCCGTCGGCGCCGGACTCGACGACGTGATCAGCTGGACCGTTCTGATCCACCAGGACGCAGACCTGCGCGCGGCATACGGAGCGGTGGCATCGAGGCTCGCGCGGGAAGGAGCACCACCCCTCGTGACCGCAGCCCTCGTGGCAGGACTCGGAGTTCCCGGTGCCCTCATCGAGGTGAGCGCAGTCGCGGCCGTCATCCGCAACTGAGCGGGGTGTGCGCCGCGGGTGGACACCTGCGATGACGTGGCTGCTAGATCCGGCCCCGCACCGGCGTCCGCGCGGCGGTGTCCGTCTCGTCGGGCATCGTCATCTCCGCGCGCACGCCGAGAAGCCGCACCTCGCGGTCGGTGTCGAGTGTCGCCCCGAGCGCCACTGCCGCAGAGACGAAGTCCTCACGAGCGGCGGTGGGCCCGGCCAGTTTGCGGCCGATCGTCTTGGTCTCGAAGGGGGCATATCGCACCTTGAGGTGGACTCTGACGACCGGTCTGCCCTCGGCGGCGCAGTCATCGAATGCCTGGGCGGCGAGGTCGCGGATCGCCGCCTCGACCTGCTCCGGGTTCGTCAGATTCTGCTGGAAGGTCGTCTCGCGACTGTGGCTGCGCGCGACCCAGGGCGTGTCGTCGACCGTGCTCGGCCCCTGCCCTGATCCCAGCCCGTGATACCAGACGCCCATCCGCGGACCGAACTCGGTCACGAGCGTCTGCTCGTCGGCGTCAGCGAGCTCGCGGACGGTCGTGATGCCTTGTGCCGCCAGACGTTTCTGCACCTTCGATCCGACGCCCCAGAGGTCGCGCGTCGCCTTCTCCCCCATGACCTCGAACCAGTTGTCCGCTGTGAGCCGGAAGACGCCACGGGGCTTGCCGAACTCGGTCGCGATCTTCGCTCGCACCTTGTTGTCGCCGATGCCGACCGAGCAGTGCAGCTCTGTCGCGTCGAACACTGCGGCCTGCGCAGACCTCGCCACGGCTTCCGGGTCATCCGTCGTCACACCGAGGAAGCACTCGTCCCAGCCGACGACCTCGAGCACCACGTCGGGCAGAGCTCGAAGAGCGGCCATCACCTCGCCGGAGGCCACTGCGTACGCCTCGTGGTCGACCGGGAGGAAGACAGCGTCTTCCGGCGCCTTCCGTGCGGCGATCTTCAAAGGCATCCCCGAACCGATGCCGAACGCCCTCGCCTCATATGAGGCCGTCGAAACGACGGCGCGCTCGGTGGGGTCACCCCGGCCTCCGACGATCACCGGGAGGCCGACGAGCTCCGGTCGGCGCAGTACCTCGACCGCGGCGATGAACTGGTCCATATCCACGTGCAGCACCCAGTCGGCCATGCAACGAGTGTGACGGCTGTCGGGGCCGATGTCACCCCACGATCGTCAGCTGATCGCCACACCGATCGCAGTGCCGACCACGGCGAGCAGCGGCAACGCGCCCTGCATCGTCGCGGCTCGCACCTTGGAACGGTCGGAGAGAACCAGAACGAGAGCTGCAGCGAACATCATCGCGGTTCCCGCGAAGACCAGCGTCAGCCCGACGGTCTGGGCACCCACGATCACGAGACCGATCCCGAGAAGCGTCGTCAGCGCCAGGAACAGGTTGTAGAACCCCTGGTTGAATGCCAACTGCTTCATGGTGATGGCATCCGCCTCACTGGCGACACCGAAGATCTTCCTCGTCTCCGGGTCGGTCCACCTCAGCGATTCGAGCGCGAAGATGAAGACGTGGAACGCAGCGGCAGCTGCGGCGAGGACGAGTCCGACGATGAGCATGGGCTGATTCTCCCGTCCATGGACGCTCGGAGCAAGCCGACCGCCACCGCTACCTAGACGAGGAAGATCGGGAGCAGCCCGGGATTGTGTGCGTGCACGAGCACCGCGAACACGACGGCGTCGAACAGCAGGTGCACAGTGACGACGTAGGCGAGCGAATGCGTGCGGAGGAAGATGTATCCCTGGAGCAGCGCGAACGGGATGGTCAGCAGCGGTCCCCACTCGCGGTAGCCCAGCTCCCAGAGGAACGACACGAACACGATCGCCTGCAACAGGTTCGCGACGAGATCGGGGAAGTGCCGACGCAGCAGCGCGAACACCGTGCAGATGAAGAACAGTTCGTCCCAGATGCCGACTGCTCCGACGCCGACGAAGAGCCTCGCGATGAGGTCGGGCGTGTCGACCACCGGCCAGTTCTGGTAGACCCCGCTGGTGATGAAGTAGAAGGGCAGGATCAGCCAGCCGAGCACCAGCACCGCCACGAGCCAGCCCCACTGCAACCGCCCCCAGCGCTTATGGGTCCGCCAAGGGAAGCTGATCGCGCGATCGCGGTAGACGAACCTCGAGATGACGTACGGCACCGCGACCGCACCGCCCAGCGCGAGGGTGAATCGCAGCATCGCGAGGTTGTCGAGCTCCGCTGCCAACGGGATGATGCTCACGACCAGAAGACCGATCGCGATCAGGGAGAGGTCCCGCGTGAGAGACGGCGGCCTGTGCACACCGACCACGTCCGCGGTCTCCCGCCGAGCTCCCACGCGCACGACCTGATCCTCGGCCTGGCTGCCCCGCTCGATCAGCGCCGCCACAGCGATGCCGACCGCGAGGAGCATCCACCCGATCCAGGGGATCTCCAGCACGAAGAACGCAGGAGCTGCGGCGCACACGAGCAGTGCCGGCACGAAGCTCCACTGCTGCCTCGTGTCTCGCCGCGCGTCGGTCACGGGCGGGCCCTGCGCCGATACACGAGGTCGCGGATGTGTCGGCCCTTGGCGATGCCCTTGCGCTCGAACGCGGTCATCACACGTCCGTCGAAGCGATCGGCCCACTCTCCGTCGAACGCTCGCTCGAACAGCGGTTCGGCATCGAGCACCTCGCGCATCTGCAGTGCGTAGTCCTCCCAGTCGGTCGCGAGCCGCAGCAGTCCACCCTCGCGCAGCGCCCTCGCCGCGGTGTCTCCGAATCCGGGTCGTACCAAGCGTCGTTTGGTGTGCTTCTTCTTGTGCCACGGGTCGGGGAAGAAGATCCATACCTCGCGGGCGGCGGCCTCCGGCAGGTATGACGTCAACACCTCCGGGGCATTCGCCTCGACCACGCGCAGGTTCCGGGCACCCTCGCGATCAGCGTCGAGCATCGTCCGCGCGAGGCCCGCGCGGAACACCTCGACGGCCAGGAAATCGTCGTCCGGCCGAGATGAGGCCGCAGCCACGATCGCGTGCCCCTGACCCGAACCGATCTCGACGTAGAGGTCGGCCGCGCGTCCGTACTCGACCGACGGGTCGAGTCGGGCCTCCGGGTGCACAGACGTCCAGGCGACGTCTCGCGGCACATCGAGCAGGTAGTGCGGGCCGAGCTCGGAGAAGGCGCGTTCCTGCGCGTCGGACATCCGTCCGCTGCGGCGCACGAACGACACCGGCTCGTCTCGGAAAGTACGGGGTTCGGGCATGATTCCAGGGTAGCCGTCGGCGCCTCGGCCTCCGGCGCCTTCCGGAGCGTCGCTCAGGCTGCCGGTGCCGTCACGAAATCGATGAGCTCTTCCACGCGACCGAGCAGTGCGGGCTCCAGATCCCGATACGTCGTGACCTTCGAGAGAATGTGCTGCCATGCGCGAGCGGTGTCGGCCTGCGTCTCGTGCGGCCAGCCGAACGCACGGCAGATCCCGACCTTCCACTCGATGCCGCGCGGGATCTCGGGCCACTTCGCGATGCCGAGCGCGCGCGGAGTCACGCACTGCCAGACGTCGACGAAGGGATGCCCGACGATGCGGAGATGACGTCCGTGCGGGCCGCGCTCGACGGCCGCGGCGATTCGCGACTCCTTGGAACCGGGAACCAGGTGGTCCACCAGCACACCGTAGCGACGCGTCGCGCTCGGCGGTTCGGCGGCCAGCAGGTCGTCGAGCAGGTCGACACCCTGCAGGAACTCGACGACCACGCCTTCGGCGCGCAGATCGGCCCCCCACACCTTCTCGACGAGTTCGGCGTCGTGCTTACCCTCGACGAGGATGCGGCTGGGCAGGGCGACGCGGGCGCGCTGATCGGCGACGACGAACGATCCGGATGCGGTGCGCCGCGGGCCCTGCGCCTTCGCTGCCGGGACGACCAGGCGAACCGGAGCTCCATCGATGAGGAATCCACCGCCGAGAGGGAACAGTCTTCGGCGTCCGAGGCGGTCCTCCAGCTCGACGTTCCCACCCTGCACGCGCGTCACCGCACCGCAGAATCCGTCGTCGGCGACCTCCACCACGAGATCCGCCTCGGCCGCGACCTGCGGCACCTGCTTCGCGCCGCGGTCGCGCCAGCCTGTCGCCAGCACATCCGAACCGTACATGTCGTCCATGCCTCCCAGCGTATGTGCCTCCGCTGAGGGCGAACGGCGAACCCGCGCCGAGTGCTGTCGCGTGTCGGGCCCAGTGCATAGACTCATCACATGGTGCTCGGCTGCCGGTCGGAGGGAACACGATGACGAAACGGTGGCTCGCGCTGGCCGCACTCACGCTGGCCGCAGTCGCCGGAGCATTCGGCGCTTCTGCGGCATCGGCCACCGACCCGGTCACCCTCGACGCCGGGTACGTCACCGACCAGGCCGACGTGCTGAGCGCGGATGAAGAGGCAACCGTCGAAGCCCGCCTCCAGGAGCTGACCGACAACTCGAACGCCGATCTCTTCGTCGTTCTCGTCGACGACTTCACCAATCCCACCGACAACGTGCAGTGGGCCGACACGGTCGCTCAGAACAACAACCTCGGCACCGAGCAGTACCTCCTCGCGATCGCTGTCGACGGGCGCAGCTATTACATCTCCGCGGCGCCCGACGGCCCGGTGAGCTTCAGCCAGCTCGACAGCATCGAAGACAAGATGGTTCCCCTCGCGGCCGACTCCGACTGGGTCGGGGCGATCACGCTCGCCGCCGACGAGATCCAGGGAGACGGCGGTGCCGGCGCACTTCGCATCGGCCTGATCGTCGTCGCCGTCATCGCGGTCGCCCTGCTGCTCTGGCTCGTCATCGCGCTGGTGCGCCGTGCCCGCCGCAGGGCCGAGATCCGCGAGCGCGGAGCGATGCCGGAAACACCCGACCCTGCTGACCCGTTCTCCACGCTCACCGACCAGCAGGTCGAGACGCAGGCAGGGCTCGCCCTCGTGCAGGCTGACGACGCCATCACCTCGAGCAGGGAAGAGCTCGGTTTCGCCGTAGCCCAGTTCGGCGAAGGAGCGACCGAGGAGTTCACACGCGTCGTCGATGCCGCGAAGGCGAAGATCTCCGAGGCTTTCGACCTCAAGCAGAAGCTCGACGACGAGATCGAGGACACGATCCACGACCGCCGCGCCTGGCACATCCGGATCATCCAGATCGCTGACGAGATCGACGATGTGCTCGACGACAACACGGCGGCGTTCGACGCCCTCCGAAAGCTCGAGCAGAATGCGCCTCAGGAACTCGAGCGGGTTCGCGGTGAGCGTGCGGCATTGGACACCGTCCTCGCCGCCGCTGCACCGGCCCTCACAGCCCTGTCGGCGACGTACGATCCCGCGGCACTCAGCATGGTGGCTGACAACCCCGGCCAGGCCCGAGAGCGCGCCGAGCTCGCAGATCGTTCGATCGAGGCGGCCGTTCAGGCGATCGCCGCCGGCCGATCAGGAGAAGCGGCCTTCGCGATCCGAACCGCCGAACAGTCCGTGGCCCAGGCCGCGCAGCTCGCCCAGGCGGTGACGACACTCGGCACCGAACTCGCAGCGATCGAGACCCAGTCCCAGGCCCTCGTCGCCGAGCTGCAGGGAGACCTGGCGGCGGCGCAGCAGCTGCGCGATCCCACCGGCGCCATCGCGACCGCCGCTTCCGCGACCGCCCAGCAGCTCCAGCTCGCGCAGGCAGACCTCTCGAGCTCCGCACGCAACCCGCAGCGGGTGCTGGAAGCGCTCACCACCGCGAATGCCCAGATCGATGCCGCCATCGCGCAGGGCCGAGAGGGCGTCGAACGCGCCCGCCGAGTGCAACAGGTGCTCGAACAGACCCTCGCCCAGGCGAACTCCGAGATCCGCGCGGCACGGGAGTTCATCGAGACTCGTCGCGGGACGGTGGGTTCCACCGCACGCACTCGTCTCGCCAACGCCGAGGCCAGCCTGACCCAGGCGCTGAATCTGCGCGCGACCGATCCCGACGCCGCCCTGGCCGAAGCCAATCGGGCGCTCGCGCTCGCGGGCCAGGCGACCTCCGCTGCGCAGTCCGACGTCCAGGCCTACGCCCCTCCCGGCTACGACCAGAACGGGGGCGGACCCTTCGGCGGCTCCTCGTCGGGAGGCTCGGGAATCGGCGGCGATATCCTCGGTGGAATCATCGGCGGGTTGCTCGCCGGTGGCGGCGGCGGATCCTCGCGTCGCGGGAGCAGCAGCGGCTGGCGATCCTCCGGAGGCGGAGGCTTCCGCAGCTCGGGCTTCGGCGGCGGCGGCTCGCGCAGCAGCGGCCGCAGCGGACGATCGGGAGGTAGACGCTTCTGATCCGCTACACAGA
Source organism: Microbacterium sp. MYb54 (assembly GCF_002979515.1). Taxonomy (GTDB): domain Bacteria; phylum Actinomycetota; class Actinomycetes; order Actinomycetales; family Microbacteriaceae; genus Microbacterium. Next base: position 31,694 of record NZ_PCPA01000018.1, read on the forward strand.
CACTTACGACAAGCTCTCGAAGACGCCCTCTGAAAGGAATCACGCATGACCAAGCAGTCCATCTTCGGACGTATCTCGACCCTCGTCCGCGCGAACATCAACTCCCTGCTGGACTCCGCAGAAGACCCGCAGAAGATGATCGACCAGCTCGTTCGCGACTACACGAACAGCATCGCCGACGCCGAGTCCGCCATCGCGGAGACCATCGGCAACCTGCGCCTGCTGGAGCGCGACCACGAGGAAGACGTCCAGGCGTCGACCGAATGGGGCAACAAGGCCCTCGCCGCCAGCCGCAAGGCCGACGAGATGCGCGGAAGCGGCAATGCCGCGGACGCCGACAAGTTCGACAACCTCGCCAAGATCGCTCTGCAGCGCCAGATCAGTGCGGAGCGCGAGGCCACGGGTGCTGAGCCGCAGATCGCCGCGCAGACCGAGATCGTCGACAAGCTCAAGAGCGGCCTGAACGGCATGAAGGACAAGCTCGTCGAGCTCAAGAACAAGCGCAGCGAGCTCCTCGCGCGCGCCAAGGTCGCCGAGGCGCAGACCAAGGTGCAGGACGCGGTGGGTTCGATCAACGTGCTCGACCCCACCAGCGAGCTGGGCCGGTTCGAGGACAAGGTCCGCCGCCAGGAGGCCATCGCGCAGGGCAAGATCGAGCTCGCAGCATCGAGCCTCGACGCCCAGTTCGAGAGCCTGGAAGACCTCGGCGAGCTGACCGAGGTCGAAGCTCGTCTCGCCGAGCTCAAGGCCGGCGGGAGCGCTCCCCGTCAGGCCATCGAAGGCAACTGACACGACTGGCGGATGCCCCGGCCCCGTGCCGGGGCATCCGCCCTCTCTTCTTCGGAGGCACCCATGGTGCGATTCCTCGTCATCCCGCAGTGGCAGGGCTCGCCCGCACCGCGCGCGATGCTCCTCACCGACGGCGCCGCAGCGATCGCCGGTGATCTCCCCCGGGCTGCGACGACCGTGCTCGACGTCCCGGTCGAGGCCGGTGAGTCACTGGGAACCGGAGTCCGCCGCCTGAGCGCTCTGCTGCGCACCCGTGAACTCGTGCATGGACACGTCGATTCCGACACCGTGGTGATCGGCGGCGACTGCAGCGTCACCGTCGCCGCCCTCGACTCGATCCCCGGAGGTACCGACGGCCTCGCGGTGGTGTGGTGCGATGCCCACGCCGACATGCACACCCCCGAGACCTCGCCGTCGGGCGCTTTCTCGGGCATGGCGCTGCGTGCGCTGCTCGGCGAGGGTGAGGAGCAGCTGGTGCTCTCTCCCCCGATTCGGGCCGACCGTGTGGTGACGGTCGGTATGCGCAATCTCGACGACGCGGAAGTCGAGCAGCTCGAACCGCTGTCGAATCTCTCGGTTGCCGACCTCGAACGGCCCGATGCGCTGCTCGACGCCGTCCGCGCGACAGGCGCTTCACGCGTGTGGGTGCACATCGATGTGGATGTGCTCGACCCCTCCGACTTCGCCGGTGTGTCGTCATCGGTGCCGTTCGGCCTCTCCCCGGCTGCGCTGAGCACCGCGATCCGTGCGCTGCGCACCGAGATCCCCCTCGCGGGGGCGACGATCTCCGGGTTTGCACCGAGGTCTCCGGCCGACTCCGTCGACGACCTCGGAGCACTGCTTCGCCTCGTAGGAGCCGTGGCATGACCGCGAGCACGGACTGGCGGCCCGCGGCAGAGAAGGCCCTCGCCCGCGGACGACGCTGCGACCGTCGCATCCCGTCCTTCCTGCTGCGCTCACCGGTCAGTCGTCTCGGCTATGCATGGGGCACCGCGGTCGGCTGGCTCTGGGGCTCGCTCTGGAGCACCGGCCCCGTCGAACGTCGCGCAGGACTCTGGGTCTTCCAGGGCATGCCGAAGTGGACCTTCAATCGTGGCGGAGTGTGCGTCGGCGGATGCTTCCTCACCGGCGACGTGCGCCCGACGGATGCCGTTCTCCGCCACGAGGCCGTACACAAGGCGCAATGGCTGCGTTACGGCTTCCTGATGCCGGTGCTGTATCTGTTCGCCGGGAGAGACCCGCTGCGCAATCGCTTTGAGATCGAAGCGGGGCTCGAAGACGGCAACTACGTGCGGCGGTCGCGCTGACGGAGCGCAGTCTGCCGATCAGAAGAGCGCAGATCAGCGCTCGACGGGCAGCAGACCGAAGCGCTCAGGAGCATGGATGAGCGCTGGCGAGATCTCCAACGTACTCGTCAGGTGCTCGACGATGTCGGCAGTTCCCAGGTAGCCGCCGAGCAACGTGACGTGAGTCTCGATCTCGTCGTCGCACATCATCTCATCCGCCCAGGCACAGGTCGCACGCGCCAGGGCCTGTCCGGGAGCGCACGCCCGGCCGCTGCCGGGGGCGCCGGAGCGCTGTTCGCGAGCGAGCCAGGTGACCGTCATCCGACCGGGTGCATCGATGACGCCGATGTCGGCGACCTCGGGTACCTCGATGAAGATGCGGCCGGAAGCGCACAGCGGCAGAGTCGTCAGGAACAACTCGAGCTCGGTGAGCGACTGCTCGTCGGCAGTCACCAGGTGGTGCGCGCGCTGACGTGCTGCGCGGCGTTCGGCGCGCGTGCCGCGGGTCTCGAGCGAGGTGTTCATGGTGTATTTATCGTACACCAAGTGAAGGCTTGCCTAACCTTGCATCAGCTGGATGCCAGCCCCGCGGTCTCCGGCGAGGAAAAGGGCTCGACGAGCGCCGCCGACAGCGCGGCCAACTCGGACTCGGTCATCCCCTGCGCGCGCAGATACCCGGCAGCGGAACCCCACCGTTCGTCGACCTGCTCCAGCAGACGACGCATGACGGGTGCCGGAGATTGTGTCGCGAGGGCCACCGCGTGCACCGCTTCCGGGTGCTGGGTCCGCAGGTATTCGGCGATCCGATGCGTGCGTTGAACGGGAAGCTGAGACTCGGTGAGCGCGTAATCGGCGATCACGGCCTCCCGATCGGCGCCGACTGCGGAGAGCGCGAGAGCGACGGTCACGCCCGTCCGGTCTTTGCCGACGGTGCAGTGCACCAACGTGCGCTCCCCCGCGGCGATGATGCGGATGGCCTCGACGAGCCGTTCCCCACTCTCTTCGAGGAGATGCAGATAGAGGTCTTCCAGGCTGGTGTCGGCCTCGAAGAACGATCGGACCGACCCCAGGAACAGAGGAAGGTGCGTCGTGTCCGGCCCCTCGATCTCGGTCGGCTCCGCCGCGACCTCTTCACCGTCACGAAGATCGACGATGTGCTGCACGTTCGCACGCAGCGCGGCGGCGCCAGTGGTGGTCGCACCCGAGAGCTGTCCGGACCGCAGCAGCACGCCGGAGCGGATACGACCGCCCTTCGCGGGGATGCCACCGACGTCGCGGACGTTCGAGACACCCTCGACCTCGAGGATGGTCATGCCTGCGCCTGCGTGGCGCGAACCGGCACGGGGTAGCGGCCGGCGATCACGACCCGGTTGAACGCGTTGATGGAGACACAGGCCCAGCTGAGAGCCGCGTACTCCTTCTCGGTGAAAACGCCGCCGACGAGATCGTAGACCTCGTCGGAGATCCCCTCGTCGGCGATGAAGGTGAAAGCCTCGGCGAGTTCGAGCGCCGCGCGCTCCCGGTCGCTGAAGACACCGCTCTCGCGCCAGGTCGGGATCTGCGTGAGCGTATCGGCGTCGATGCCGGCCGCGACCGCCCTGTCGACATGGATCCGCGCGCAGTAGGCGCACCCGTTGAGCTGCGAGCAGTGGATCATGACGATCTCCTTGAGACGATCATCGATGCCGTTGGCCGCGCAGATCTGCCCCACCGTCTTCGAGAACGCGTCAAGTGCCTGATACGCGGCAGGCTCGGTCTTGGACAGGTGCACACGCGTCTCGCTCATGACTCCATGATATTCGGCGTGCGGCGGCGAGGCCCAGTGCGGTGCGTCATCGATGAAATGCAGATTGATAACAAAACGACGTAACTCTGAGTCATAATGCGAGACGGCGAGACGCAATCACTTGCGATTCTGCTCTCCCATTTCCTGCATGTCTGCACGAGGGCGCAGAATATGGACGTGGCGATCGACATCAGCGAGTTCAGCTATCTTCCCGCACAAGCCGATGCGCTCGGCGTCCCGCTCCCCGAAGTGGAGCGACTCACGCTCTCCCTCGCCGACGGCCGCACATTGAGCGCCCTGAGGTTCGGAACCGACGCCCCGCGCGTGACGCTGCTGCACGGAGCCGGCTTGAACGCACACACCTGGGACACCACATCACTCGCTCTGCAGCAGCCCCTGCTCGCGATCGACCTCGCCGGCCATGGCGACTCCTCCTGGCGAGATGACATAGATTACACACCACGCACGCTCGCCGGCGACGTGGCCGCAGCTCTCGACGCCTGGACCACGCAGCCGCAGGTGGTCGTCGGACAGTCGCTCGGCGGACTGACCGGTGCCGCCCTCGCGGCCGCTCGACCCGACCTCGTGTCCGAGCTCATCATCATCGACATCACCCCGGGCATCGACGTCACGGCCGGGCCAGCGGCTCTGAGGGAGTTCTACGCCGGTCCCACCGACTTCGCCTCCCGCGACGAGCTGGTCGACAAGGCGATGTCGCTCGGGTTCGGTGGTTCCCGTCCGGAGACCGAGCGCGGCGTCTTCCTGAACACGCGCGAGCGCGCGGACGGGCGCGTGGAGTGGAAGCACCACTTCGCGCATCTCGCCGCGCAGACACTCGCAGCCCATGACGCCGGATCGGCGACGGCTCCGTCTGCCCTGCACGAAACGGGGTGGGACGACCTCGCCGCGGTCAGCGCCCCCATCACGCTCGTGCGCGCCGCGCGCGGGTTCGTGAGCGAAGCGGATGCCGCAGAGTTCCGCCGGCGTGTACCCGACGCTCGCCTCGTGGTCCTCGACGCGACGCACAACGTGCAGGAGACGGCACCGGTCGCTCTGGCCACCCTCATCGAATCGGCATCCTCCGCCCGCGGAATATGACGTTCCGTTCCACACCCGACCCGCACCCCGCCACGCAACCCTAGGCTCGATCCAACGGCACACAGCACCTGCCGCACCGAGAGGAAACGCCCATGTTCCGACGTACCCGACGTCTCGCGCTGATATCCGCGCTCGCGGCCACCGCCGTGATCCTGAGCGCCTGCTCCGGCACTCCCGACCAGGAGCCCACCAGCGCCCCGAGCACACCCGACCCGAGCGCCACCCTCCACGTCGGTCTCGTCCTCGAACCGACCAACCTCGACATCCGGCACACCAGCGGCGCCGCGCTCGAGCAGATCCTCATCGACAACATCTACGAAGGCCTCGTGACCCGCACGCAGGACAACGAGATCGAGGGCCGCCTCGCCTCCGACTACGAGGTGTCATCCGACGGTCTCACCTACACGTTCACCCTGAACGACGGAGTCGTCTTCCACGACGGCACGCCGCTCACGTCTGCCGACGTCGTCTCCTCGTACGAGACCGTGCGCACCGATGCGACCGTGCAGGGCAACGCCGATTTCGCCTCGGTCACATCGATCACGGCACCGGACCCCACCACGGTCGAGATCGTGCTGTCCGCACCGAATCAGAACTTCCTGTTCGCACTCACCGGTCCCGCAGGCCTCGTGTTCAAGAGCGGTGACACCACCGACCTCAAGACGGCGGAGAACGGCACCGGCCCCTTCACGCTCACACGCTGGAACAAGGGCAGCACCATCACGTTCGCGCGCAACGACGCCTATTGGGGCGAGCAGGCCGGTGTCGCCCAGGTCGAGTTCCAGTACATCCCCGACTTCACCGCCGGCGTCAACGCGGCGCTGGCAGGCGATGTCGACGTGCTCACCGCCGTCGACCCGAACCTCGCGCCTCAGCTCGAGGACTCCGGTGACTTCGCTCTGACGAAGGGGCGCACGACCGACAAGGCGACCCTGGCATTCAACAACAAGAAGGCACCCCTCGACGACGTCCGCGTGCGCGAAGCGCTGCGCCTGGCCATCGACCATGAGGCGCTCATCGAGGCCGTCGGCGCCGGTACCGCGCTGTACGGTCCGATCCCCGAGCTCGACCCCGGCTACGAAGACCTGTCGGATGTGATCTCCTACGACCCGGAGAAGGCGAAGAAGCTGCTCGCCGAAGCCGGCCAGGAAGACCTGGAGCTGACCCTCACGATCCCTTCGTTCTATGGCACGACGGTGCCCAAGGTGCTGATCTCGGACTTCAAGAAGGTGGGCGTGACCCTCGACGTGAAGTCGGTCGAGTTCCCGACGTGGCTCGAGGACGTCTACACCAACCACGACTACGACCTCAGCTTCGTGCTGCACGTCGAGCCGCGCGACTTCGGCAACTTCGCGAACCCCGACTACTACTTCGGATACGACAACGCCAAGGTCCAGGATCTGTACGCGAAGGCCCTCGCGGAGGTCGACCCGAAGAAGTCGGCCGAACTCCTCGCACAGGCCGCGAAGATCGTCTCAGAGGATCACGCCGCCGACTGGCTGTACAACGGTGAGACCATCACCGCCGTGAGCCCGATCGTGACCGGCTTCCCCGAGGACTCGATCAACTCGCGCATCAACCTGGCCGGAGTCACCGTCTCCGCTGAGAAATAGCGAGCGGTCACCCCTTCGTGATCCGCTACACGCTCGTCCGAGGAGCCCTGCTCATAGCAGGGCTCCTCGTGTCGAGCGTGCTCATCTTCCTGACCCTTCGAGTCTTCCCCGGTGACGTCGCGCAGCTCATCGCCGGCACGCAGGCCTCCCCGGCCGAAGTCGACGCGCTCCGCGAGTCCCTGGGGCTCAATCGCCCTCTGCTCGCGCAGTACACCGACTGGATCGGCGGGATCTTCCGCGGCGACCTCGGCACCTCACTGCTCTCCGGAGCATCCGTCGGCGAGGAGCTTTTCCTCAAGGCTCAGGTCACTGTCCCCCTGGGCATCATGTCGCTGCTGATCGCGGTACTCATCGCCGTCCCCTTCGGCATCCTCGCCGCGCTCCTGCGCAACCGCCGGGGTGGCACAGCGCTCAGCGTCGGCGCCCAGACGCTGGCAGCAGTACCCGTCGTCTGGGCCGGGATGATGCTCATCGTCGTGTTCTCGGTCTGGCTGGGATGGCTGCCGCCGCAGGGCTTCCCCCGCACCGGATGGTCGACCCCCGGCAAAGCGATCGAATCGCTGCTGCTCCCTGCGCTGACGATCGGCATCGTCGAGGGCGCCATGTTGATGCGCTTCGTCCGCAGCGCGACCCTGCAGGCCGCCGGGCAGGACTTCGTCCGCACCGCCGCGGCCAAGGGACTCACCCGCACCCGGGCCCTCATCCAGCACGGCATCCCCGCCGTCGGCCTGTCGATCATCACGGTCCTCGGGCTCCAGGTGGCCGGCATCATCGTCGGCTCGGTCGTGATCGAGCAGCTGTTCACCCTCCCGGGGATCGGACGCATGCTCGTGGCCGATGTCGGAACCCGCGATCTCATCAAGGTGCAGAGCGAGCTCCTCGTGCTCACCGGGTTCGTGCTGATCGTGGGCTTCGTAGTCGACCTCCTGCATCGCGCGATCGACCCCCGACAGCGGGAGGCGGCATGACTCCGCGCTGGCTCAGCCGACTCTGGGGCACCTCGACCGGGCGCTTCGGGATCATCGTCGTCATCGTGATCGTCGTGGCCGCGTTCGTGTCGCTGTTCTGGACGCCGTTCGACCCTCAGGCCTCGGATATCGGCGATCGATGGCTGCCGCCGAGCTGGCCGCATCTGCTCGGCACGGATGACACCGGCCGCGACATCCTGAGCCTGCTCATGGCGGGAGCACGCACGACCGTCTTCGTGAGCATCGGCGCCGGAATCGTGGCCACCGTGGTCGGCATCGCTCTCGCCGCACTCGGGGCGCTGACCGCGCGCTGGATGCGGGAGACCGTCTCGGTGCTCGTCGACATCCTGATCGCCTTCCCGGTGCTGCTGATCGCCATGATGATCTCGTCGGTCTGGGGCGGATCGCTCTGGGTCGTGATCTGGGCCGTGGGCATCGGCTTCGGCGTGAACATCGCCAGGGTCACACGACCCGAGCTGCGCCGCGTGCAGCAGAGCGACTTCGTCCTCGCCGCACGCGCGTCCGGGCTGACACCGGCGCAGAGCCTCGCGCGCCATCTCCTGCCCAACGTCGCCCCGGTTTTCATCGTGCAGCTGTCGTGGTCGATGGCCGTCGCCGTGCTGGCTGAGGCGGGCCTGTCGTACCTCGGCTTCGGCGCGTCGGTGGTCGAGCCGAGCTGGGGCCTGCTGCTCGCCGACCTCCAGCGGTACATCGGGGTGCATCCGCTGTCGGTGATCTGGCCGGGACTCACGATCACGATCACGGTGCTCGCATTGAACCTCCTCGGCGACGGCCTGCGCGAGGCGACCGACCCCACCCTGCGGCACCGCGCCGCCGAGATCCACACCCCGGGGGTGGTCGCATGAGCCTGTCGGTGCAGAACCTCGTGATCGAGATCGACGGACGTCGAGTCGTGGACGGTATCTCCTTCGAGGTGCCGGACGGCGCGAGACTCGGACTGATCGGCGAGTCCGGCTCCGGCAAGTCGCTCACGGCCCTCGCCGTGCTGGGTCTGCTCCCCGACGGCGCGACCGCGAGCGGCAGCATCCGCTGGAGAGGAACCGAGCTGATCGGGATGCCTGATCGCGCGCTCGCCCGCCTTCGCGGCGACGACATCGGCATCGTGTTCCAGGAGCCGCGCACCGCCCTGAACCCGATCAGGACAGTCGGTCGGCAGATCGCGGAGTCGATCCGCATCCACGAGGGCCTGGGACGCCGCGAGGCGAGGGAGCGGGCGATCGCGGAGGCCGCTCGCGTGCGGCTGCCCGACCCCGAGTCGATCATCGATCGGTACCCCCACCAGCTCTCCGGTGGCCAGCGGCAGCGCGTCGCCATCGCGATGGCCCTCGCCTGCCGGCCGCGCCTGCTGATCGCCGACGAGCCGACGACGGCGCTCGATGTGACGATCCAGGCTGAGATCCTCTCCCTGCTGCTCTCGCTCGTCGCCGACGAGGGCATGTCGTTGGTCTTCATCACGCATGACCTCGCCGTCCTCGCCCAGGTCGCGACCGAGGGCGTCGTGCTCGAACACGGGAAGGTCGTCGAGGCGGCGCCCGTCTCGACGCTCCTGTCGTCTCCCGCCTCACCGATCACTCAGGGGCTGCTGCGTGACGCGACCGCGACGCTCTGGCGCCCGGACGGCGGTGCCGCATGACTCTGATCGAGGCCCGGGGACTCGGCCGCGAATTCGTCGTCCCGAAGCGCTCCGCATTCGAGCGCACTCGCACGCAGACCGCTCTGGCGCCCACCGACCTCGACATCGTCGAAGGGTCATCCGTCGGCATCATCGGCGAATCGGGGTCCGGCAAGTCCACCCTCGTGAGACTGCTGCTCGGGCTCGACCGGCCGTCCTCCGGCACCGTGGCCATCGACGGGCGGCCTGTCGATGCCGCGGCATCTGCGAGGTCGCTGCACTGGCTGCGCCGCGAGACCGGGCTTGTGTTCCAAGACCCGTATGCCTCACTCGACCCGCGTATGACGGCGGGTCAGATCGTCCGCGAACCGCTGTGGGCGCTGGGCATCGAAGGCGACCACCGTGCGCGGGTCCGCGAGGTGCTCGCGCAGGTGGGTCTAGAGCCCGAGATGGGCGACCGCTACCCGCACGAGTTCTCCGGCGGACAGCGACAGCGGGTCGCCCTGGCGCGGGCGATCGTGCACGGCCCGCGGATCCTGGTGGGCGACGAACCGCTGTCGGCGCTCGATGTGACGGTGCGCGCGCAGATCCTGGCACTGCTGATCGAGCTGCGACAGACCACCGACCTCACCCTCGTGCTCGTGTCGCATGACATCGGCGTTGTGCAGAATCTGTGCGACACGGTCGTCGTCATGACGGACGGGCACATCGTCGAGCGAGGTTCCACGAGTGACGTGCTCCTGCATCCGACGCAGGACTACACGAAGGCGCTGCTGTCGGCGATACCGGTGATCCCCGGCACACCCGGTCGTTGAGCGAGCGTCACCTCAGCGCCGCGAGCCGAAGAGACTTCCTCGTCGCCGCCCCGTCGGCTTGAGCACGCGGCGCATGTAGACCGTTCCGAGGTCGCGGCCGAACTTGTACCCGACTCGTCCCATCCGTCCTGCCTCGACGAAACCGAGCTTCTCGTGCAGTCGGATCGAAGCCTCCGCACCGTGGTCGCTGATGACGGCGACCATCTCACGCAGACCGATCTGCTCGCACTCGTCGATGAGTGCCTGAAGCAGGGCCGCACCGAGCCCCTTGCCGCCCGCGCCGGGACCGAGGTAGATCGAGTCCTCGACCGTGTACTTGTAGGCGTTCTTCCCCGCCCAGGGCTGCGCGAGCGCGTACCCGATGACCGCACCACCCGATGAAGCGGCCACGAGGAACGGCAGCTCCAGGCGAGTGAGCAGAGCGTACTTGTCACGCCAGTACGGGATGCTGCTGCGCCGCTCATCGAGCGTCACAGCCGAGTTGCTCACGAAGTGGTTGTAGATCTCCCGCACGTGGGGCAGGTCTGCGGGCCGGACGGCGCGAATCGTGTACGAGAAGATCTCGGGCGCTGGTGCCGGCCGCAGGTGGCGCGGCAGAACGCGGCGACGGTCCCCCGGCTCGAACTGCATGCGCTCAGCTTAGAGAGGGAGCGGCTTCGCCTTCCACCCGCCAGTCCACCGGATCTGCACCTTGTTCTTCGAGCAGGGCGTTCGCCCGGGAGAACGGCTGGGATCCGAAGAAGCCGCGACGAGCTGAGAGCGGAGACGGATGCGCCGAGGAGATCACGGGCGTCTCGCCGAGCAGCGGCTGCAGGTTCGCCGCATCCTTGCCCCAGAGGATCGCGACGAGCGGCTGATCGCGGTCGACGAGTGTGCGGATCGCGAGCTCGGTGACCTGCTCCCAACCCCAGCCGCGGTGCGATGCGGCAGCACCTGGGCGCACGGTGAGCACGCGGTTGAGCAGGAGGACGCCCTGATCGCTCCACGCGGTGAGATCGCCGTGCGGCGCGGGCGGGATGCCGAGGTCGCTCTCCCGCTCCTTGTAGATGTTCGAGAGACTGCGCGGCAGCGGACGCACCTCGCGATCGACCGCGAACGACAGGCCGATGGGATGCCCGGGCGTGGGGTACGGGTCCTGTCCGATGATCAGCACCCGCACGTCGGACAGCGGCCGCTGGAAGGCTCTGAGCACGTTCCCGCCGGCCGGCAGGTAACCGTGCCCTGCCTCCTGCTCGGCGCGGAGCCGTTCACCGAGAGCCGTGATCGTCTCCTGGGCAGGAGCAAGCGCCTCAGCCCAACCGGGATCGATCAGCCCGTCTTCTGCGAGCTGTGCGAGAGTCTGCGCCATCGTCAGTCGATGGAGCGCACTCGCAGCGGACCGCGGGCGAGCAGATGCTGTGCCGACTGCGCGACCGGCCGCATCGTGATCAGGTCGAGGTTCACGTGCCCAGGGGACTCGAGAGCGTACGCGATCACATCGGCGACGTCGTCTGCCACGAGTGGGGCGTCGACACCCGAGTACACGGCCTCGGCGGCGACGGCATCCCCACCCAGACGGTTGAGCGTGAACTCCTCGGTGTGCACCATCCCCGGAGCCACCTCGACGACGCGGATCGGCTCGCCGTTGAGCTCTTGTCGGAGAACCTTCACCAGCATCCCCTCCGCGGCCTTCGCGGCGTTGTAGCCCGCGCCCCCGGCATACGCCGTCTGCGCGGCAGTGGAGGTGACGAAGATCGTGTCGGCATGACCGTCCGCCTCGGCCGCTCGACGCAGCAGCGGAAGAAGGCCTGCCACGAGGCGCTGGCTCGCCAGGACGTTCGCATCGAACATCCACTGCCAGTCCTCGACCGAGGCATCCTCGATGCGGTCGGTCCCGCGGGCTCCTCCGGCCACCTGCACGAGAGCGTGGACCGGACCCGACCTGTCGAGTTCCCGCACGAGCGCCTCGACGGCTGCGGCATCCGTCAGGTCGCAGGCGATGGCCGAGGCTCCGGTCTCCGCGGCGAGAGCGGACAGCCGATCCTCCCGCCGCGCCACCCCCACGACGTCCCATCCCCGGGCACGGAGCGCACGCACCGTCGCCGCGCCGATGCCCGAACTCGCACCTGTCACCACTGCACGTCTGTTCACCATGCCTCCACCGTACGGCGTTCCCCACGGATTGCGGACTCCCCCACGGGGCTGTCGCGGATCGCTCAGCCGCGTGATTCCGGGGCTCCGCTCTGTTACGTCACATTTCCCGTCTGTTGTTGACAAGCACCGATATTCCGTACTGTCGCTGGAACGGCATCCGCCACCCGACCTTCCGACCACTCCTGGGGGAATCACATGTCCGCACCCGAGTCCTGGCGTTTCGAGACCAAGCAGATCCACTCGGGCGCTGCCCCCGACCCGGTCACCAAGGCGCGTGCCACGCCGATCTACCAGACCACGTCGTACGTGTTCGACAGCGCAGACCACGCGGCGAACCTCTTCGCCCTGGCGGAGTTCGGCAACATCTACACCCGCATCCAGAACCCGACGCAGGATGTCCTGGAGCAGCGTCTCGCCGCGCTCGAAGGCGGCACCGGCGCTCTCGTGCTCGCCAGCGGTCAGGCGGCATCGACTTTCGCCGTGCTGAACATCGCCGAGGCGGGCGACCACTTCGTCGCCTCGAGCTCGATCTACGGCGGAACCTACAACCTCTTCAAGTACACGCTCGCGAAGCTCGGTATCGAGGTCACGTTCGTGGAGAACCAGGACGACGCCGAGGAGTGGCGCCGTGCGGTCCGCCCGAACACGAAGCTGTTCTTCGCGGAGACGATCGGCAACCCGCAGATCAACATCCTCGACATCCGCACGGTGGCCGATGTCGCACACGAGAACGGTGTGCCGCTGATCGTCGACAACACGATCGCCACCCCGTACCTGATCCGTCCGTTCGAGTTCGGCGCCGACATCGTCGTGCACTCCGTCACCAAGTTCCTCGGCGGCCATGGCACCACCATCGGCGGCGCCATCATCGACGGCGGAAAGTTCGAGTGGTCGAAGAACGTCGACAAGTTCCCCGGCCTCACGGTTCCGGACCCGTCGTACCACGGTGCCAGCTACACCGCCGCGGTCGGCGACCCGCTCGCCTACATCATCAAGGCCCGCGTGCAGCTGCTGCGCGACCTCGGATCGGCCATCGCCCCGCAGAGCGCGTGGAACCTCATCCAGGGCATCGAGACGCTGTCGCTGCGCATCGAGCGCCACGTGCAGAACGCGCAGGAGATCGCGGAGTGGCTCGACAGCCGCGATGACGTCGCGACGGTCAACTACTCGGGCCTGCCCTCGTCGCCCTGGTACGCCAAGGCCAACGAGTACGCCCCCAAGGGCGTCGGCGCGGTGCTCTCCTTCGAGCTGAAGGGCGGTGTCGAAGCCGGTCGCGAGTTCGTGAACAGCCTCTCGCTGTTCAGCCACCTCGCCAACATCGGTGACGTGCGCTCGCTCGTCATCCACCCGGCATCCACCACGCACGCGCAGCTCACGCCTGAGCAGCAGCTGACCGCCGGCGTCACGCCGGGGCTCGTGCGCCTCTCCGTCGGCATCGAGAACGTCGATGACCTCAAGGCCGACCTGGAGCAGGCTCTCGCAGCCGCACGCGCCGTGTCTGAGGCCGCTCGCGCCTGACCCGCTCGCACAGCGAAGATGCCCCGGAGCCTCTTGCTCCGGGGCATCTTCGCGTGCGGGTGACGGCGTCACCCGGCCGACCCACAGGCGGTTCCATCGAGAATGGGATCCCGCCGTGAGGAGAGCATGATCGACGTCGAACACCGACCGCCGCGCGTCCGGCGACCCAGGACCGCCACCGCCCGATGGCTCGCCGTCGCCAGCGTCGTGCTGCTGCTCGTCGTGGCCTGCGGTTGGATCCCCGGGATCGTGGGCACGGCTGTCGCGGCCGCACTCCCCTGGCTCGGTCTCGTCGTTCTCGCGCTGTTGGTCGTCGCGCTGTTCTTCGCGCGCCGAGTGATCGTCCTCATCCTGGTCCCCGCCCTCCTGTGGATCCTCGCGATGGCACCGGCGCTTCCCGGCCTTCCCGGTCAGACGAGCTCGGAGTCGGCATCCGCGTCCGAGCTGACCGTCGTGAGCCAGAACGTGCGCGCCCGATCCGGCGGGGCCGCGGAGTCTGCGGCCGCGCTCGCGCAGAGCGATGCCGACGTCATCGCCCTCGTCGAGCTCGACGGAGACAGCCTCTCCGCGGCGCAGGACGCCCTCGCGGCCGAATACCCGCACTCGTACACGGTGGGAACCGTCGGCGTCTGGAGCCGGTATCCGCTCGCGAACGCCGAGCCGCTCACGCTGGGGCTCAGCTGGAAGCGCGCTCTCCGGGTCGAGGTGCAGGCTCCGTCGGCTCCGGTCGCGGTGTACGTGCTGCATGCGGCATCGGTGCGGCCAGGACATCAGCAGGACCGCGACACGATGCTGAGCGGCATAGCGGAACAGGTCGCCGCCGATCCCGCGGAATCTCTCATCGCCGTCGGCGACTTCAACGCGCCGTCGACCGATCCGAGTCTGGCCGCCTTGCGTGCGGAGGCGGACTGGGTGCGGCCGACCGATGGGACCCTCGGATTCACCTGGCCCGTCGCCTTTCCCCTCGTGCGGATCGACCAGGTCTTCGTGCGCGGGCTCGATGTCATCACCTCGGACACGATGCGCGCCGGGAACAGCGACCATCTCGCCACCCTGACTCGAGTGCGCTGACCCGGACTGCGTCGGCCCGAGTGCGCAGAATCCGACTTCTCGATCGGCCGGCTCCGCAGAGCCGGAACGGACATCGGGTCGTAACCTGCCACCGGTGGGTCCTGGACCACGCGACAATGGAAGCATGGACTGGCAGACGACCTCCGAGGACACGGTGCCGTCGGCACCCGTGACGGAGGCCGACGTGCGGCTGCTCCGTGCCCGCCCACCGGCGACCGGTGCGTGGCGCGACGGCGACCCGGTCGGGGGCAGGCGCTTCGCCGCATTCGGCTCCTTCGCCACCGAGAGCGGGGCGGAGCTTCCCGGCATCCGCATCGCCTACGAGTCCTGGGGCCAGCTGAACACCGCCCGCGACAACGCCATCCTGGTGCTGCACGCGCTCACCGGCGACAGCCATGTGCGCGGCGCCGCAGGGGCAGGTCACCCGACCGTGGGCTGGTGGGAGGACATCACCGGCCCCGGCGCCCCTCTCGACACGGATCGATGGTTCGTGATCGCACCGAACATGCTGGGCGGCTGCCAGGGGTCAACGGGACCGGCGAGCGTCGCCCCCGACGGCTACGAATGGGCATCGCGCTTTCCCTACCTCACCATCCGCGATCAGGTCGCGGCACAGGTCGGGCTCGCGGACGCTCTCGGCATCGGCAGCTGGGCCGCGGTCATCGGCGGATCGATGGGCGGCATGCACGCCCTGGAGTGGGCGGCGACACATCCCGACCGTGTGCAGCGGCTCGCCGTCCTCTCTTCTCCCCCGGTGACGACCGCCGACCAGATCGCCTTGAACACGGTGCAGCTGGAGACGATCCGGATGGACCCGCGGTTCCAGGGCGGCGAGTACTACGACCTCGGCGACGGCGACGGTCCGCATCGAGGCCTGGCGCTGGCACGTCGGATGGCGCTGCTGAACTACCGCAGCCCGATCGAGCTCAACCAGCGCTTCCAGCGGTCGTGGCAGTCGGATGTGTCGCCACTCGGACACGGCGGACGCTTCGCGGTCGAGTCGTACCTCGACTTCCACGGCAACAAGTTCACGCGTCGCTTCGACGCCAACAGCTACATCACGCTCGTCGAGGCCATGAACTCGCACGATGTCGGCCGCGGACGCGGCGGCGTCGAAGAGGCGCTGCACGCGGTCACGGCCACGACGCTCGTGCTCGGCATCGACAGCGACCGTCTGTTCCCGGTCGACGGGCAGCAGCGCATCGCTCGCAGCATCCCGAACGTGATCGACGGCGAAGCTGTGGTCGTCACCAGCGACTTCGGGCATGACGGCTTCCTCATCGAGACCGAGGCCGTCGGCTCGAACCTCCGGCGGCTGCTCGAGAGCTGAGCGGCGACGCTCAGCCGGCGATGAACCGCCACGGCAGCGCGCCCGCTTCGAGACGCCCCTGCTTCCAGGCGAAGTCGCGACCGGCGGCTGTGTCGAGCACTCGAGTCTGGAACAGCTGTGCCGCGCCACCGGAGGAGAGAGCGGATGCCAGGTCGGTGAAGGCGGTGAGCTGGTGCAGCGTGATCCAGGTCGGCGGATAGAGCATCCACTCCCCCGCTCCGTGCCGAGCCAGCGCCTCGGACGGCGTCACCCAGGCGATCTCCGCCACCTCATCCGCGCTGGGCGATGGCTCGTCGTCCGGCGCCTCCGCCAGGAAGAACCAGGTGCGGATGCGTGTCGGCGCCTCGATCGGCGGCTGCCACTCGGACAGCACCACGAGGCCGTCGACCACGAGCCCCACCTCCTCGAAGGTCTCCCTGATCGCCGCCCGACGGGCATCCTCGCCCTCCGAGGCGCGATCGCGGCGGTCACCGGATTCGACCTTGCCACCGGGGAAGACCCAGGCGCCGGCGAAAGAGCCACGATCGGGTCGACGGATCACCAAGACCTCGAAACCGGGATCCGCGGCACGCAGCAGCACGACGGTACCGGCGACAGGCAGGGAGTGTTCAGGGGCGTCCACCCCGTCACTCTACGACGCGACGAGAGCGGCTGCAGCGGGGCGACGAGCCTCGAGGCGATATGACAGCAGTGCGATGAGCAGGCCGGCGGCGGCCAGTACCGCTCCCGCCCACGCGGGCGCGGTGAAGCCCCAGCCGACGGAGATCACGACACCTCCGAGGAAGGCACCGAGACTGTTCCCGATGTTCAGGGCGGAGTGGTTCATCGCCGCTGCGATCGACTGGTTGTCGCCGGCCACGTCCATCAGGCGCGTCTGGATCGTCGGACTCAACACGGACGAGACGAACCCGACGACGAGCACCACCGCTCCCAGACTCACGATCCAGAACGACAGGAAGGCCAGCAGGGCGAAGACGAGCGTCATCGCAGCGAGCCCGAACAGCAGCGTTCGTCGCAGGTCGATGTCGGCGAGGTGCCCGCCGACCAGGTTGCCCGCGGTCATTCCGATCCCCATCAGCACGAGGATGATCGGCACTGCCCATTCCGGTGACCCCGCGACCTCGGTCACCAGAGGCGCGATGTAGCTGTAGACCGCGAAGAAGCCGCCGAAGCCGATCGCACCGACGCCGAGCGTGAACCACACCTGAGGGATGCGGAAGACCCGCAGCTCCTGCCGCATCGTGCGGCCGGGGTCGCCGGGGTGCTCCGGGACGAACAGTGCGATGCAGACGGTCGCGAGGGCGAACACCAGCGCCACGACGGCGAAAGCGGCGCGCCAACCCCACTGCTGCCCGAGGAAGGTCCCCAGCGGCACGCCGACGACATTGGCGACGGTGAGCCCGGTGAGGATGAACGCCACGCCCTTGGCACGGTTGCCCGGCCCCATCACATCGGCGGCGACGAGTGCGCCGATGCCGAAGTAGGCGCCGTGCGGGAGCCCGGCGAGGAACCGTGACGCCGCGACGAGCTCGAACGTCGGCAGGAACACCGTCAACGCGTTGAACACCGTCAAGGCGAGGGCGAGCACGATCATCACTCGATGCCGCGGGTAGCGCGCGACGAAGCCGGCGATGGTCGGTGCACCGACCACCACTCCGAGCGCGTACAGCGAGATCAGCCAACCGGCTTGGCTCAGCGCATCTTCCTGGCTGGTCGCCCAGAGGGAGGGCAGCAGGTCGGCGGCGATGTTGGGCAGCAGGCCCATGACCACGAATTCGGTCATGCCGATGCCGAAGCTGCCGATGGCGAGAGAGAGGAGCGCCCACTTCGCCGCACCCCTCGATTCAGTCGAGGGATTCACCGGATCAGCTTAGCGGCCGTCGGACTCCTCGATCGCGCGCCCCGTGCGGTCGCGCCTCATGAAGACATCCACGTCATCCTGGGTCTCGACGACGAACCCGTGGCGCTCGTAGAGCCCGCGTGCCGGACTGCCCTGGAGCACGTTGAGCCTGTACATCACAGCGTCGTCGAGGAGGATCGCCAGGATGCGACTGCCGACACCGCGCCCCTGGTAAGAGGTCGCGATGTAGAAGTGCTCCAGCCAGCAGGCATCGCCGTCCGGACGGATGGCGACTGAGCCGACATCGGCCCCGTCCACGACGATGATCCGGGTGTCGGCCGGCTCGAACGCATCACGGAACCGCTGCCGGACACGGGTCTCGTCGTAACGCCCGAGCCGCTCCAGGTCGTCGCGGAGCACGTCGGCCCGCAACTCGGCGATCCACTCGACATCGTCGGCCGACGCCGGGCGGAGAGCGACCGCGACGGACGAACGGGGATCAGTCACCGGACTGCTCGGGCGCCGATTCCTCGATCGCCGCCTCCAGACGCTCGATCTTCGCGTCGAGCTCCCCGGAATACCCGGGGCGGATGTCGGCCTTGAGCACGAGCGAGACCCGCGACCCGAACGGCATGACCGCCTCGGTCGCGCGCTTCACGACGTCCATCACCGTGTCCCAGTCGGGGCCCTCGATCTCGGTGAACATGCTCGTGGTGCGGTGCGGCAGTCCCGACTCACGTACGACGCGCACGGCAGCTGCCACCGCATCGTGCACGGAGGCGTCGGTGCGCTCTGTCCCTTCGGCCGGGATACCGCTCGGGGCGACGGAGAAGGCGATCAGCATGGTTTCACTCCTGGGGTTTCGGTTGACGGACGGGCACGCGCAGAAGAGCGCGGACTCCGAGGATGAGAAGGACGACGAGGAGGATGTTCCGCACAGTGAGCACTGCGACGACGAGGGCGTCGGCGCGCAGCAGGGCGTCGTAGCCGAGCGGATAGACCATGCAGGTGAGCAGGCAGAGCGCGAGGACGACGACCGCCGGCACTCGCGCCCTGACTCGGTCGAGCACCATCCACAGGATCACCGGGGCGATCAGCCAGGTCTGGAACTGCGGAGACCCGACCTTGTTGGTGACGATGAGCAGCGTGACCAGGGTGAGAGCGAGCGGCGGGAACAACCTCGGGAACGATGCCCCGCGCGCAGCCTTGAACGCACCGAGCGCGGTGACTGCCAGCACCGCGATCACCATCAACGGTGTGAGCGCCGCAGCGACGGCATCCACCCCCGGCGCGGTGATCTGGAAGGTGAGGATCTCGAAGCTGTACTCGATTCGTGCGGCCCCGGCGACGGCGAGCCAGAGGAAGGGCGTCGCCGCCACGGCCTCGATCTGCAGTCCCCGCCCGGTCTGCTCAGTCAGGAATCCGAGGATCTCGGTGTCCGCTCCGAGGAGGAACAGCGCCGCGACGACCCCGGCGGTGACGACGGCTGCGGCGAGCACGACTCGCACGCGCGCCCGTACCGCGACGACCGCTGCGAGCACGAGCGCGCCGGGCCAGATCTTGATCCAGGCGCCGATCGTGAGGATCGCGGCGCCGAGAGCCGGTCGCGACACGAGCCAGAGTCCGCCGATCACCGCAAGCGGCACCGTGATCGCGTCGATCCGGTACAGCGCGATGGGGCCGAGCAGAAGCAGTGCGGCGCACCAGAACCAGGCCGCGACCCTTCGCGCGTGAGACGGAGAACGCCCGACGAGCACACCGAAGGCGATCGCGTCGAGGATGATCACCAGCGCGGCCCACCCCACCAGGTAGGCACTCGAGACGCCGAGAACCGGCACGAGGGGGGCGGCGAGTGCGGCGGCGATGAGCATCGGCACGAGGGCGACTTGCGGGTAGACCCACGTCTCGGTGATGCCGACGATCGGTCCGCCGCCGAGCGCCGATGACGCCCAGGGCTCGTAGACGAGCACGACGTCGCCCATGGGCTGGCTCGGGTACACCCAGCCGAGCCAGGCGGTGAGCAGATGCACGAACAGGAACGCGCACCACAGCACCGCGACCCTGATCGTCGAGGCGCGGTTCATGCCAGAACGTCCGCGACCGCGTACGGCAGGGCTTCCGCGACATCCATCGCGACGATCGGATGGCCCGCCCCGCCGTCGCGCATCCCGGCGGCGATCCGGCCGGCATGACCGTGCACCCACGCTCCTGCGGCGGCGACCTCGGCGATCGGGCTTGCGGGATTCGCCGCGAGCACTGCGCCCAGCACTCCGGCGAGCACGTCTCCCGTCCCCGCGGTGGCCAGCCATCCGGTCCCCGCGTCGACGGCGATGACAGTTCCGTCCGGGGCCGCGATCAGCGTGCGGGCCCCCTTGAGCAGCACGGTGCCCCCGAGTGCGCCGGCCATGTGCCGCGCGGCCTGCGCGCGATCCTCCTCGGTCAAGGAGACTCCGAGCTTCTCCTGCAGCCGGGCGAACTCCCATGCGTGGGGCGTCACGAGGAACGGCGCTGTCGTCCCCTCGGCGAGGTCGAGCGCTCCGGCGTCGATCACGACGCTGGCCGTGCCGGAGAGGACCTCACGCAGCGCGCTGGACTCGGCCTCGCTGCGGTGTGTCGGGTCGGTCCCCGAGCCGATTACCCAGGCGTCGACCCGCGAGCGGCCCGCATCCGCCCCGACCACCGTCTCCGGGCGTCGGGCGAGAACGGCATCCGCCACCCGCTCCGCGCCCACGTAACGGACGAAACCGGCCCCCGTTCGCCATGCTGCCTCGACGCCGAGCACTGCGGCGCCGGGATAGGCGGGTGATCCGGTGCGAAGGGCCACGACGCCGCGGGCGTACTTGTCGTCATCCACGGTCGGTGCACGGAACAACCGCGCCGTGTCGCCGCGTGTCCATTCGTGCACCTCGAACATGACTCCACGTTAGTGCGACGGCCCGTCCTGCACCCGCGCGGCGGTAGCGTCGAATGGTGAGTCTTCTCTTCTCCCCGTTGAGCATCCGTTCCGTCCATTTCCGCAACCGCCTCTGGGTCTCTCCGATGTGCATGTACAGCGCGGTCGACGGCGTCGTGCAGGAGTGGCATCACACACATCTCACCCAGTTCGCCTCCGGCGGCGCCGGCCTCATCAACGCGGAGGCGACCGCCGTCGTCCCGGAGGGTCGGATCTCTCCGCGCGACGTCGGACTGTGGAACGACGAGCAGCGCGACGCCCTGGCCCCCATCGTCCGGGCGATCCACGACCGCGGAGCCCACGCCGGGATCCAGCTCGCGCACGCGGGACGCAAGGCATCGACCTGGTGGCCGTGGGCCGCGGAGCGAGGATCCGTGCCGGATGCCGCGGGAGGATGGCAGACATCCGCACCATCGGCGATCGCGTTCGACGGCTTCGACGAGCCGGTCGCCCTCGACATCGCGGGCATCGATCGGGTGGTCGAGGCCTTCGCGGCATCGGCACGCCGTGCACTCGATGCCGGCTTCGACGTGCTGGAGATCCACGGCGCGCACGGCTACCTCCTGCACCAGTTCCTCTCGCCGCTGTCGAACCTTCGCGACGACGAGTACGGGGGCAGCCTCGAGAACCGCGCGCGACTGCTCCTGCGCGTCGTGGAAGCCGTGCGTGAGACCGCCGGCGCCGAGGTGCCACTGTTCGTCCGGATCTCGGCCACCGACCACGCAGAGGGCGGCTTCACGCCCGAGGAGGCGGCCGCAGTCGGCGGATGGGCGGCGCAGCGCGGAGCCGACCTCATCGATGTCTCCAGCGGAGGCCTCGTCGCGCACCAGCAGATCAGTGTCTTCCCGGGATACCAGGTGCCTCTCGCCGAGGCCGTGCGGCAGGGCGGCCGGATCCCGGTGTCGGCGGTCGGTCTCATCACCGCGGCCGCACAGGCCGAGCAGGTACTCGTCGATGGTGCGGCTGATGCGATCTTCGCCGGGCGGGAGTGGCTGCGCGACCCGCATTTCGCACTTCGGGCCGCGCACGAGCTGGGCACCGAGATCACGTGGCCACCGCAGTACGAGCGCGCACGCCCGCGCTGAGCGCTCCTTCATGACGAAGGCCGTCGACCCCCTGAGGGGTCGACGGCCTTCGAACTGCGTTCCTGGATCAGCGTCCGCGGAATCGACGGGTCGCGTCCTGCACCTCTCCGACCAGTTCCTCCAGGATGTCTTCCAGGAACAGCACGGCGGTCGTGTTCCCCTGGGCGTCGCGCACCTTGGCCAGGTGCCGGCCCGCACGGCGCATGACTGCGAGGGCGTCCTCCAGGTCGGTGTCCTCCTGCACCGGCACCATGTGGTGGATGCGCTTGGCAGGGAGCGGTTCGACCATCTTGGTCTCCGCATCCGGGCCCTCGGACGCGCGAAGGATGTCCTTCAGGTGCACGTATCCGATCGGCACCGCTTCGTCGTCGACGATCACGTAGCGCGAGAAGCCGTAGCGGGCGACGGCCTTCTCGATGTCGTCCGGGGTGGTCGACTGCGGCAGTGTCACCAGATCGCTCAGCGGCACCGCGACGTCACGCGCCTTCTTGTCGGTGAACTCGACCGCAGCGGCGACCGTTCCCGCCGTATCCATGAGAAGACCCTCACGTCGAGACTGGCTGACGATGGTCGCGACCTCGTCGAGCGTGAACGTCGATGCCGCCTCGTTCTTCGGCTCGACACGGAACAGGCGCAGCACGCCGTTCGCCGCCGCGTTGAGCACCCAGATCACCGGCATGAAGACCTTCGACACCCACACGAGCGGCGGCGCGAGGATCAGCACGGCTCGATCCGGGACCGAGAACGCCAGGTTCTTCGGCACCATCTCACCGAACACCACATGCAGGAACGACACGATCAGCAGCGCGATCGTGAACGAGACCGCGTCGACGGCACCATCCGGCCAGCCGAGCGCGTGCAGCGGAACGGAGAGCAGGTGGTGGATCGCAGGTTCGGAGACATTCAGGATGAGCAGCGAGCAGATCGTGATGCCGAGCTGCGACGTCGCGAGCATGAGCGTCGCGTGCTCCATCGCGTATAGCGCCGTCTTGGCCGCACGTGAACCCTGATCGGCGCGGGGCTCGATCTGCGAGCGCCTCGCGGAGATCACCGCGAACTCGGCGCCGACGAAGAACGCGTTCGCGACCAGCAGCACGACGAGCCAGGCGAGTCCTCCCCAATCGTTCATCGGGTGGCCTCCTCTGCGCCGTCGACCGGACTCGGAACGTAGCGGACTCGATCGACGCGCCTGCCGTCCATCCGGACCACCTGCAGGGTGCCGCTGTCCAGCGGCACCTCGTCGCCGACCGAGGGGACTCGTTCGAGCACGCTCATGACGTAGCCACCGACCGTGTCGTACACATCGCCTTCCGGCACCTCGACTCCGGCTCGGCGGCGCAGCTCGTCCGGTCGCAGCTCACCGGGGAACGTGACGCCCTCGCGATTGCGGATGACACCGGCCCTGGTGCGGTCGTGCTCGTCGGACACTTCGCCGACGAGTTCCTCCACCAGGTCTTCCAACGTCACGAGTCCGGCAGTACCGCCGTACTCGTCGACGACGACGGCGAGCTGGTAGCCGCGGGCACGGAGCTCCGCGATCAGACCGTCGACGTGCGCGGTCTCCGGAACGCGGAGCGGCTCGGTCGCAAGTGCACCGACGGGAACCTCCGTTCGACGCTCGCGCGGAACCGAGATCGCCGCCTTCAAGTGCACGACGCCCATGATGTCGTCGAGATCTTCGTCATACACGGGGAAGCGGCTGTGGCCGGTGCGTCGCGCGAGCTGGATGACGTCGTCCGCGGAGTCGCCGGCGGCGATCGCGTGCATGCTCGGGCGAGCCGTCATCACATCGGCGGCGGTGAGCCGCGAGAACATCAGGGTGCGATCGAGCAGCGAGGCGGTGTCGGCTTCCAGCAGACCTGCGTTCGCGGAGCGACGGACGAGCGAGGACAGTTCCTCGGCGCTGCGGGCGCCGGAGAGTTCTTCCTTCGGTTCGATCCCCATGCTGCGCAGCACGCCGTTCGCGCTGCCGTTGAGCACGACGACTGCGGGCTTGAAGACGGTCGTGAACGCCACCTGGAAGGGGATGACGAGCTTCGCCGTGGCGAGCGGCAGGGCGAGAGCGAAGTTCTTGGGGACCAGCTCACCGAGGATCATCGAGAGCACGGTGGCGACCAGCATCGCCACGATGGTCGCGAAGGGCGCTATCGCCGCTTCGGGGAAGTTCCACGTGTGAAGTGTCGGGCGGAGCAGGTTCGACAGTGCCGGCTCCATCGTGTATCCGGTGAGCAGCGTCGTCAGCGTGATGCCGAGCTGGGCAGCGGACAGATGCGTCGAGGTGTGCCTGAGGGCGCTGATCGTGAGCGAGAGCCGCGATTCTCCTCGCGCCTGCCTGGCCTCGAGATCGGCGCGATCGAGGTTCACCAGCGCGAACTCGCTCGCGACGAAGAGGCCGGTGCCGACCGTGAGCAGAAGCCCCACGCCCAACATGATGTAGTCCATCAGCGGTTCCTCTCGTGTGAGAGAGGCGGACAGTGGGGCGATGTTCTACAACTGGGAGGGTCGTCCATTATGCCGACGATTGTACCGAAGACGGCTGGGTGTGCGCTCGCCCGATCACCAGCTGACCGGAAGCGCCTTGCCTTCCTCGTAGCCCGCTGCCGACTGCAGACCCACCACCGCGCGGTCATGGAACTCCGGCACGGATGCGGCACCCGCGTAGGTGAACGACGAGCGCACACCCGAGGTGATCATGTCGAGTAGATCCTCGATGCCGGGGCGCAGCGGGTCGAGGTAGATCTTCGACGAGGAGATGCCTTCGGCGAAGAGCTCCTTGCGCGCACGCTCATAGGCGTCGAGCCGACCGAAGCGCGCCTGTACCGCCTTGGTCGATGCCATGCCCCAGGATTCCTTGAACAGGCGTCCCTCGGCATCGCGCTGCAGCTCTCCCGGCGCCTCGATCGTCCCGGCGAACCAGGATCCGACCATGACGGATGCCGCGCCGGCAGCGAGAGCGAGGGCAACGTCACGCGGGTAGCGCACTCCGCCGTCGGCCCACACATGCGCGCCGAGCTCGCGCGCCGCCTGCGCGGTCTCGAGCACGGCGGAGAACTGCGGGCGACCGACCGCGGTCATCATGCGGGTGGTGCACATCGCGCCAGGACCCACGCCGACCTTGAGGATCGAGGCACCCGCGTCGACCAGGTCGGCGACGCCGTCGGCGGTGACGACGTTGCCGGCCACGACCGGCAGACCGAGGCCGAGCTCGGCGACTGCGCGCAGTGCCCGCAGCATGCCCTCCTGATGCCCGTGCGCCGTGTCGACGACCAGCACGTCCACTCCGGCCGCTGCCAGCGCCTTGGCCTTCGCGGCGACATCGCCGTTGATCCCGACAGCCGCGGCGACGGCGAGCCGGCCATCGGTGTCGACGGCAGGACGGTACAGAGTCGAGCGCAACGCGCTGCGTGCGCTCAATGTGCCGACGAGATGACCGTGGTGCACGACGGTCACCATCTCGACGTCCGCGTCGGTGATGACGTCGAACGCGTGCCGCTCCGACCCGATGTCCTCCGCGTCGATGGACGGCGTGCCGCGGTGCACGAGATCGCCGAGCTGGGCATCGGGCAACGCCGTCGCGAGCCTGGTCGCGGGAAGGATGCCGAGGATGTCCGCGACGTCGATCGGCGCCGACCCGCGCGCGACGACGATCCCGTGTCCGCTCGTCGCAGGGAGCAGACGCAGCGCATCGGCGGCAGATGCCTCTGGGGGAAGCACGATCGGGGTGTCCCAGAGCACCGGCTGCGACTTCACCTCACGGATCGCGGCATCCAGATCCTGCAGCGGCAGGTCCTGCGGGAGGACTCCGAGCGCGCCACGCCGTGCGAGCACCGCTGCGATACGAGGACCGGTCACGGAATTCATGTTCGCGGCCACGAGTGGCAGGGTCGCAGGTGTGCCGTCCTGCGGGGCGAGATCGACCTGGAGACGGCTGGTGACCGCGGATCGGCGCGGCACAAGGAAGACGTCCGAGTAGGTCAGATCGACGGTCGGCTGCGCTCCAGAGAACTTCATGCTTCAACGGTACCCAGATCACGACGCCGTGGGCGCCCGGTTCGACGATTCACCTGGCGAAACACGTTAGGCTTGTCAGTCGAGAGTGTGCGGGCCCGAACGCATCCTGCGTCGACGTCCGCACCGAAGAGCTTCAGCGATGAAAGAGGGCGATCGAGAGTGTCGAACCAGGTGACCGGCGTCGGCGGCGACGGGGGGTTCGGAGCCAATTCCTGGCTCGTTGAAGAGCTCTACGAGCAGTTCAAGATGAACCGCGATTCCGTCGACAAGGAATGGTGGCCGATCCTCGAGAAGTACCACTCCGACACGGCATCCGCCGCTCCCTCTGCATCCACAGACGCACCGGCACAGCCGGCCCATCCCGTCACGGCTCCCATCCCCGTGATCGGCTCCCAGCCGGTGGCCCGTACGACGGCCAAGCCCGCCGCTGCGGCCCCGATCCCCGCGCAGGCGCCGAAGCCCGCCGCGAAGTCCGAGTCGAAAGAGGCTCCGTCCCCCGTCGATGAGGACAAGGTCACCCCGCTGCGCGGGCTGCCCAAGACCCTCGCCGCCAAC
This sequence comes from Microbacterium sp. MYb54, assembly GCF_002979515.1. Classification (GTDB taxonomy): domain Bacteria; phylum Actinomycetota; class Actinomycetes; order Actinomycetales; family Microbacteriaceae; genus Microbacterium. Next base: position 58,178 of record NZ_PCPA01000018.1, read on the forward strand.
ATGGACGAGTCGCTCACCGTCCCGACCGCGACCAGCGTGCGTACGGTGCCGGCGAAGCTGATGATCGACAACCGCATCGTCATCAACAACCACATGGCGCGCACCCGCGGCGGCAAGATCAGCTTCACCCACCTCATCGGCTGGGCGCTCATCCGCACTCTCGACGAGTTCCGCAGCCAGAACGTGTTCTACGCCGAAGTCGACGGCAAGCCCTCCGTGGTCGCACCGGCGCACGTCAACCTCGGCATCGCGATCGACCTGCCCAAGCCCGACGGCACTCGCGCCCTCATGGTGCCCAGCATCAAGCGCGCGGACACGCTCTCGTTCACCGAGTACCTCGGCGCCTATGAAGACCTGGTCACCCGCGCCCGCGGCAACAAGCTGACCGCCGCCGACTTCCAGGGCACCACGGTGTCGCTGACCAACCCGGGCGGCATCGGCACCGTGCACTCCGTGCCGCGCCTGATGAAGGGCCAGGGCTGCATCATCGGCGCCGGTGCTCTCGAGTATCCGGCCGAGTTCCAGGGCGCCAGCGCACGCACGCTCAACGAGCTGGCGATCGGCAAGACGATCACGCTCACGAGCACCTACGACCACCGCGTCATCCAGGGCGCCGGCTCCGGCGAATTCCTCAAGAAGGTGCACGAGCTGCTCATCGGACAGCGCGGCTTCTACGACGACATCTTCGCAGCCCTCCGCATCCCCTACGCGCCGATCCGCTGGAACCCCGACATCGCCGTCGACCTCGCAGAGCGCGTCGACAAGCAGTCCCGCGTGCAGGAGCTCATCAACTCCTTCCGCGTGCGCGGTCACCTCATGGCCGACATCGACCCGCTCGAGTACGTGCAGCGCTCGCACCCCGACCTCGAGATCGAGAGCCACGGCCTCACCTTCTGGGACCTCGACCGTGAATTCGTCACGGGTGGTTTCGGTGGTCGCCGGATCGCGAAGCTCCGCGACATCCTCGGTGTGCTCCGCGACTCGTACTGCCGCACGCTCGGCATCGAGTACATGCACATCCAGGATCCGGAGCAGCGTCGCTGGTTCCAGGAGAAGGTCGAGGTCAAGTACCAGAAGCCCGGCCACGACGAGCAGCTGCGGGTACTCCGCAAGCTCAACGAGGCCGAAGCCTTCGAGACTTTCCTGCAGACCAAGTTCGTCGGCCAGAAGCGTTTCTCGCTCGAGGGCGGCGAGTCGCTGATTCCGCTGCTCGACGAGATCCTGCAGGGTGCGGCCACCGCGGGCCTCGAGGGTGCCGCCATCGGTATGGCCCACCGCGGCCGTCTGAACGTGCTCACCAACATCGCCGGCAAGACGTACGGTCAGGTGTTCCGCGAGTTCGAGGGCACCCAGACCCCCGGCAACCAGCGTGGATCCGGCGACGTCAAGTACCACCTCGGCACCGAGGGCACCTTCGTCGCCGACGACGAGTCCGAGCTCCCGGTCTATCTGGCAGCCAACCCCTCGCACCTCGAGACGGTCGACGGCGTGCTGGAGGGCATCGTCCGCGCGAAGCAGGACCGCAAGCCGATCGGCACGTTCGCCTGGCTGCCGATCCTGGTGCACGGCGATGCGGCCTTCGCCGGCCAGGGAATCGTCGTCGAGACCCTGCAGATGTCGCAGCTGCGCGGTTACCGCACCGGTGGCACGATCCACGTGGTCGTCAACAACCAGGTCGGCTTCACGACCACGCCGAACGACGGCCGCACCTCGATCTACGCGACCGACGTCGCCAAGACGATCCAGGCACCGGTGTTCCACGTGAACGGTGATGACCCGGAGGCCGTGATCCACGTCGCACAGCTCGCTTTCGAGTATCGCGAGCGCTTCCACCGCGACGTCGTCATCGACCTGGTCTGCTACCGACGACGCGGTCACAACGAGGGCGACGACCCCTCGATGACGCAGCCGCTGATGACCGACCTCATCCAGGCGAAGCGCTCCGTCCGCCGCCTGTACACCGAGTCGCTCGTCGGCCGCGGCGACATCACCGAGCAGGAGTACGACGAGGCCAAGGCCGACTTCCAGAACCGTCTGGAGATCGCCTTCGCCGAGACGCACGCCGCCGAGACCGGCGCCCTGCCGATCGCCCCCGAGCTCCCGCCTGTCGACGATCAGGTCGGCGCGCCCGAGGTCACCGGCGTACCGAGCGAGGTCATCCAGCTGATCGGCGACGCGTTCGTGAACAAGCCCGAGGGCTTCACGGTGCACCCGAAGATCCAGCAGCTGCTGGAGAAGCGTCTCGACATGAGCCGCAACGGCGGCATCGACTGGGGCTTCGGCGAACTGCTCGCGTTCGGCTCCCTCCTCGTGGAGGGCACCCCGGTGCGCCTCGCCGGTCAGGATGCGCGTCGTGGCACGTTCGTGCAGCGCCACGCGACCCTGCACGACCGTTCGAACGGCCAGGAATGGCTGCCGCTGTCGAACCTCTCCGACGCGCAGGGACGCTTCTTCGTCTACGACTCGCTGCTCAGCGAGTACGCCGCCCTCGGCTTCGAGTACGGCTACTCTGTGGAGGCTCCCGAGGCACTCGTCCTCTGGGAGGCGCAGTTCGGCGACTTCGTCAACGGCGCCCAGTCGGTCATCGATGAGTACATCTCGGCCGCCGAGCAGAAGTGGGGTCAGCAGTCAAGCGTCGCACTGCTCCTCCCCCACGGCTATGAGGGTCAGGGACCGGACCACTCGTCCGCTCGCATCGAGCGCTTCCTGCAGCTGTGCGCGCAGGAGAACATGATCGTCGCGCGCCCGTCGACCCCCGCGTCGTACTTCCACCTGCTGCGCCGCCAGGCCTATGCACGTCCGCGCAAGCCGCTGATCGTGTTCACCCCCAAGGCGATGCTGCGTCTGCGCGGAGCGACGAGCCCTGTCGAGGCGTTCACTCAGGGTCGCTTCGAGCCGGTGATCGACGACAACCGCGGCCTCGACCGCTCCGCCGTCAAGCGCGTACTCGTGCACTCCGGCAAGGTGCACTGGGATCTGCGGGCCGAGCTCGAGAAGAACCCGAACCCCGAGGTCGCGTTGGTCCGGCTCGAGCAGCTGTACCCGACGCCGATCGACGAGCTCAAGGCCATCACCGACTCCTACCCGAACGCCGAGCTGGTGTGGGTGCAGGAGGAGCCGGAGAACCAGGGCGCCTGGCCGTTCCTTGCTCTCGCCTTCGCCGATGTTCCCGGAGACCGTTCGTTCCGTCCGATCGCACGCTCGGCATCGGCATCGCCGGCGACCGGGTCGTCGAAGGTCCACGCTGCGGAGCAGGCGGCGCTGATCCGCGCGGCCGTGACGATCGACTGACCTCCCATACGAAGAACGGGCGCCACGACTCAGGTCGTGGCGCCCGTTCTCGTCTCAGCCGAAGGCGGCCTGCGGCCGGTTCAGCCGACGATCACCGGCGCCGGTGCGACACGCAGATCGGAACTCAGCTCGACTCGCGCACGCGCCAAAGCCGCTGCGTCCGCCCCCGCAGCGCCCAGCACGAGCAGAGCCGCCCCGAGCACAGGTGGGGCATCGACGATCTGCAGGAACGCCGCAGGCGCATGCTCCTTCAAGCCGGAGCGGATGCTCTCGAGCAGAAGTCGATCCCGTCCCCGAGCAACACCTCCGCCGAACAATACCGGCACCGCGGCGTCGCGCAGTTCGAGCCGAGTCACACAGGCGCGCACGAATGCGACGACCTCGTCGGCCTGCCGCTGCACGATGCCGCGCGCGACCGCGTCTCCTGCCGCTGCCGCCTCGAACAGCACCGGGGCGAGCGCCGCGAAGCTCTGCTCCTGGCGGCGCCCGAGGTGCACGTCTTCGATGAGTGACGCGACCGATGGTGCTCCGGTCGCCCGAAGGAGCAGTGCGACGAGCGCGGTGTCCGGCCCTCGACCGTCCTCGGCGCGGGCGGCATGCCAGACGACGGCGTCGCCCAGTTCGGCCCCGCCTCCCCAGTCGCCCGAAAGCGGACCGAGTGCGGGAAAACGCACCTGAGCGCCGTCTGCACGGACACCGATCGCGTTCATCCCGGTGCCGCAGATCACCGCGATCGCGTCCTCCGCGTCGGTCCCGGCACGAAGGAGCGCATGCAGGTCGTTCTCGACTGCAGCCTCATCCGCCCAGGGCAGGGGCGAGATCGCCGCCCGGAACGACGCGATCTCCTCGGCGAGATCGAGACCGGAGAGGTACAGGCCGACTTCGGCGAGCTCACGGGGCTCGTGGTCGCCGAGCGCGCGACGTACGAGGTCATCGATCACCCGGACAGACTCGTCCAGGCCGTCGATCTGCGGGCTGGACCCTGCGCCGCGCTCCCATGCCAGCACCTCACCATCGGTGTCGAGAAGCACGACGTCGGTCTTCGAACCTCCTCCATCGACCGCCAGAACCAGCGCAGGTCGCCCCCGGACGCTCACGCCCACTCCAGGAATCGCGCGTTGGCGGCCAGGAGCAGGTCGGTCAGCTTCTCCGCGCGCTCATGCTGCAGCACGAGCGGATGCGCCCGCATCGCGCGCAGCACCCGGTCGCGTCCGCCGCCGATCGCCGCATCCAGCGCGAGGCGTTCATATCCGGCCACCGCGCTGATCAGACCGCTGATGTCGTCGGGGAGGGCAGCGACCGGCTCGGCCACGAATCGCCCGCCGACGTGACGGGCCGGTACCTCGATCACGTGATCGTCGGGGAGGAACGGCAGCACACCGTCATTGCGCATGTTGACCACACGCGGCAGGTCTGTGCCGCCACGGATCGCGAGGAGCAGCTCGATCGCCGCCTCGGAGTAGAAGGCGCCGCCGCGCTTCTCGAGGATCGCGGGCTTGGTGTCGACGCTCGGATCGGCGTAGAGGCCGAGGAGCTCGTTCTCGATCGCACGCACTTCTGCCGCTCTGGTGGCGTTGTGCCGCTGTTCGTGCAGCACCTCGTCATGGGCGTAGTAGTAGCGCAGGTAGTACGAAGGGATCACTCCCAGCTGGGCGAGCAGTGCCGGTGCGAGCTCGACCGTGTCCGCCAGTTCTCCGACGCGGGTCTCGAGTGCCTCGGGAAGCCGGTCGACGCCGTCGATGAAGACGCCGCGTTCCCACGTGAGGTGGTTGAGTCCCACGTGGGCGAGCGCCACCCGATCCGGTTCGACTCCGGCTTCCTCCGCGAATCGCCGCTGGAAGCCGATCGCGACGTTGCAGAGACCGACGGCACGGTGTCCGGCCTGCAACAGCGCACGCGTGACGATGCCGACCGGGTTGGTGAAGTCGACGATCCAGGCGTCGGGCTTGGCATGCCGGCGAACCACATCGGCGATGCGGAGCACCACCGGGACGGTCCGCAGCGCCTTCGCGAGCCCGCCCGGCCCCGTCGTCTCCTGCCCGATGCAGTCCACGTCGTGCGGCCAGCTCTCGTCCTGCTCCCGTGCGTCCTGGCCGCCGACCCGCAGCTGGATGAGCACGGCATCGGCGTCGCTCACGCCGGCGACGAGGTCGTCGGTCGTGATCAGTCGAGCCGGATGCCCGCCTCGGGCCAGCATGCGACGCGACACGGCGCCGACGAGCTCCAGACGCCTCGGGTCCGTGTCTACGAGCACGAGCTCTTCGATGGGAAGCTCGCGCTGCAGGCGGATGAAGCCGTCGATCAGCTCCGGGGTGTACGTCGATCCTCCGCCGACGATGGCCAGTTTCATCTGGTCTCCTTGTTCCTGAGGGTCATCCGCCCGTCGATGGGCGTCAGTCTGTGGGGATGCGTTCTTCGAGAATGGTGCGGATCTGCTCGACGAGCAGTCGACGGGCGCCGACGAGTACAGCGCTCTCGCCGGTACCGCTGAGGCGCACCTCGGGGACCGGTCGTTCTTCGGCCGCGGCCCTTTCCGCGACGAGCTCGGCGAGACGGCGGCCTCCGGCCAGGCCCGTGGGACCGCCGAGCACGATCATCGCGGGGTCTAGCACCACGAGTACCGGCTCGATGGTCAACGCGATCCGGTCGGCGACCGTGTGCAGCGCCTGTTCGTCGTCGGCAAGAGCCAGGATGTCCTGCGGATAGTCGACGCCACGCTCGCGCAGGAGGTCGAGGACGACCTGAGAGCCGAGCAAGTCGGTGGTGACGGCGCCGGGCTCTCCCGTACCTGCGGAAACCGTCAGGTAGCCGATCTCGCCTGCGCTCCCGTGCGCACCCCGATGGATCGTGCCACCGAGGTCGACGCCGACGCCGAGGCCGACCCCGACCCAGAGGAACGCGAAGCTGTCGACCTCCTGCGCGACTCCGACGGCACGCTCAGCCATCGTGGCGAGGTTCACGTCGTTCTCCAGAGTCACCGAGACGCCGAGCTCGGCTTCGATCCGTGCCCTGGCGCCGAAGGCCGGCCAGCCCGGCAGGGAGTCGGTCAGCGACAGCGTGTCCTGTCCGCGGCTGACGGCCGCCTGCACCGCAACGGTCACCGTCTCGATGGTGTCGCGGTCTGCGCCGGCCGCTGCACACGCGGCGTCGATGGCGCGGGCGATGTCGTGCTCGGGCGAACGCTCCTCCCCCTGCACCGGCAGATCGACGATCGGATACTCGGATCCTGCCGCGTCGACGAGAGACGCCTGGATGCTGCCGTCGAGCATGTTCACCGCGACGCCGGCCACACGGTCGGTCCGCACGCCCCAGCTGACCGCGCTCGGACCACGACTGCCCGCGACCTCGCCGACCGGCAGAACCAGCTCGGCGCGCTCGAGTCGCGCGATCATCTGCGTAGCCGTCGGTTTCGACATCCCCGACAGCTCGCCCAGACGGGTCCGCGTGAGCGAGCCGTGCTCGAGGATCAGCCGAAACGCCTCGCGGTCGTTCCTGGTGCGCAACCAGGCCGAGGTTCCCGGGTCGATCTGTGACATGTACTGTTCCTTCCGAGCGGCCTGGTCAGGCGGTGCCGAGTTCGATGCCGAGTTCGGTGCGGACTTCGTCGCGGAGGCGGCCGAGGTTGTCGGGCTCGGGTGCCGCGCCGAGGAGCGTCTTGGTGTACTCGTGCTGCGGGTTCAGGATGACCTCGTCCGCGGGGCCCCGTTCGACGACATCACCCTTGTAGAGCACCATGATCTCATCCGAGAAATGCCTCGCCGTGGCCAGATCATGCGTGATGTACAACACGCCCAGGTTCTCCTCACGCTGCAGATCCGCGAGCAGGTTCAGTACCCCCAACCGGATCGACACGTCGAGCATGGACACCGGCTCGTCGGCGACGATGAACCGAGCGCCCGGGGCCAACGCCCGGGCGATCGCGACACGCTGCCGCTGCCCGCCGGACAGTTCGTGCGGGCGACGCTCCGCGAAACTCTCCCCCGGGGTGAGACGCACCCGCTCCAGTAGTTCCACGGCCCGCTCCCGCACCTGGGTGCGGGAGAGTTCCGGGTGGTGCAGGCGGATCGG
>NZ_PCPA01000019.1 GCF_002979515.1 Microbacterium sp. MYb54
CCCGACACCACCACGCCGCCACCACGATCCCGAAAAATGCTTGCAAAATTCAAGCAAAATTCGCGCCCGTAGTCCCCCACCCCCACCAATGTCCGACCCCCTCCCTAGTTTGTAAACGTCAGGTTCACAACACATTGGAGGTTTCAGAATGGCTATGAACACGGAACAGCTTCGCGAGGCAGTGGCCCACTCTCGCCCCTTCTCGAGCACGCTCGCGCACGGAGAATCGATCGCTGTGCTCGGCACGGTGCGCCCCGATGCGCATGGCCCACTCGCGGAGTTGGTGCGGGCGGCGCAGCGCGACTACACGGAGCAGTACCTCACCGGTGGCAGCCGCAAGCGCTACCGCCGTCAGGTCGCCTACTACGTGACCACCGCAGACGGGTACGTGCTCGGATACACCGCCGCAGACGGAACGGCAGTCTCGTGCACCGCGGCGACCACCTCGGTGCCGGTGCTCACCGCGGTGCGTGAAGGGCTCGCGGACACCAAAGCGCGAGGGATCTATCACGAGGCCCGCGAGTTCGGCATGCACCCTCCCGGGTACATCGACGGCGAAGAGGCGATCTTCACGCTGTGGGAGCGTGACCCCTCCACGCCGGTCCAGGAGGCCACCGTCACGCGCCAGATCGCTGGGGGCACCCTGGAGGCCCGCAGGGAGGCATACGAGGCGATGCGTGCCGCAGATCGGCTGGGGCAACACATCCCAGCCTCCGAGCGCAATCACGCATGGGTGACCCGCGAACCCGTAGGGACCGAACCGCCCGCGACATGGGGCGAACACCAGCGGCGCGAGGCGGCAGCGCTGTCCGCCGCACGCGAAGCGGAGGCCTCAGCATGAGCACTCTCACTCCGGAGCAGATCGCAGACCATGCGGTCCTCAGCATCCTCGGCCCGACCGCCGACGCGGATCTATACGCGATGGCGGTGAGCGACGTGAACGGCGGGGTGCCGACCTCTGACGACCTGCTCAACGCCGCCGCCTGGTATCGCGACCTCGACGGGCGAGGCGTCCACAAGCTGATGGCTGCTGCCGTCGCTATCGACCGGGCACAGCGGGCCTGACTCGGGGGCCGCCGATTCCAATGTCGGTGGCCCCTCATAGTCTGTAAATGTCAGGTTCACAACAACGGATTGAAAGGACACACCATGGGTGCAGATATGTTGATGGCAATCGCGAAGGAAGCCCGGATGAGCGCGGCCGCGAAGGCCTGGTGCGACTCCCTCGAGCTGGCCCCTGAGGTACTCGTGAAGATCGAACAGCACATACTGCTCGGCAGGGTGCAGCGGTTGGAGATCTCCGAGACCGATCTTGGAGATCTGGAGCATCTGCTCGAGGAGGACGACGACGGGGAGGAAGCCGCGCTGCGGAATCTCCTCGAGCTCGCCGTGGTGACACTCGCTGCGGGTCGGAGGGACGTGACGACCCTCTTCCTCCACAACACCTGGTGGATGGTCAGCGGTGGCATGTCGTGGGGAGACGCCCCGACAGATGCCTATGACTTACTCACCGCCGTCGACGCGATGGGCGTCACGGATCGGGCAATGTCGGTGCGCGAGGTGAAGGCGGCTCACGCCGGGATGGTGAGCGCCTGATGTCGTCGAAAGAGATCGTGAAGCTGCTGCGCGCGAACACGGGTGAGCGAGATCTCCATACCGTCTTCGGCGACTTCTGTTCGATGAGCGCATCGGCCCTGCGCAACCGCTTCGACCCCAACGGCCACGACGAGCGGGAGGAGCAGTACGAGCGGACGCGTGAGCGGTACTCGGAGGCCCAGTGGATGAGGTTCGCCGAGGCGCTGGGCGCCGTGACGATCGAGCTGGCCTCGGAGCCGCGCGACGTGCTCGGCGAGGTCTACATGCAGTTGGAGATCGCAAGCCGCGACCAGGGACAGTTCTTCACCCCGTACAGCGTCTGTCGACTGATGGCCGCCCTGCAGGTGCCGGATGCCGCCGAGCGGCTGCAAACGCGCCCTTTCCTGACCGTGTACGAGCCCGCCTGCGGCGCGGGTGCCATGGTGATCGCCGTCGCCCAGGAACTCGCCTCCCAAGGCTTCGACTGCTCTACACAGCTGCACGTCACAGCCGATGACATTAGCCTCAACGCGGTGCACATGTCCTACATCCAGCTCTCGTTGCTGCAGATCCCGGCAATCGTGAATCACCGGAACTCTCTGACGCTGGAGCATTTCGATACCTGGCCGACCGTGACGCACGCTCTCGGAGGATGGGACCGGACGCTCTCAACGCCCCTAGCCGGCTGACGCATGGACAGGGCTCCCGCCGGATATGACGGGAGCCCTGCTAGGCGGGTAAGAGCGCGGGAGACGACCCTCGGCTGAGCATCTCGAAGACTGCCGAGGCCAAGGGAGGAACGCCGAGTACTCCAACCGTTGCGAAGACCATGAGAACGCTCGCGGAGAGCTTCTCTGAGGTGCTGCGTGGCATGGAGTACCAGCCCACAATCGCGACGAGATAGACGGTCTGAACCACGATGCCGACGAGGTCTGAGCCCGATTGCACCCAGCCTCTTTCCGCCCACTGAACGACGGCAAGAACCGCCGTCGCTGCCGCCATGACGTAGATCGCCACCATCAACCACCGAGCTGCACGGCTGGGCTTTGCCTCTCGCTCTGAGTACACGGCTTCGATGCTCACCGCGTCGACCGATCAGTCTCGGTACCCCGGCGCACTTCCACGGCTGGCAGCTTCGCCGCGTCGGCCTCGTGGAGCCGCTTAGCGCGACGCGCCTCCGCGACGCGTTCGTCTTCGGCGGCCACCGCGAGCTGCATGTCGGTGAACTTGTTGACGAGCTGGATTCGCTTCTCCAGATCCTCGGGCGGGAGCAGCTTCGGCCCATGGGTGGCGAGGAGATAGAACGCCCCTGCCGAGACGCCGCCGACGACCAGGGCCAGCATCACGCCTCCCGGGTAGCACAGCACACCGACGCACCAGCCGACGAGCACAGTCAGCAGCAGACGGACGAGAACGAAACTGCGTGCGTCATGCCTCCGCATCGGCCAAGGAAGCCCCGCGACGGCGTAGGGAAGCATGTGCTCCGTGTCGAAGAACTGCGCTTCGACACGACCGATCTGGTGATCGATGAGGTAGTACAGCTCCTCGTGCTCAACAGCCTTGGCGCGCTTCGACTGATGAAAGTTCTCGTATCGCTCGATGCGTCTCGTCAGTGTCAGTTCATCGGCCACAGCGGCCTCCTCTCGGCTCGGATGGCCCGGTGTGGACCCCCTCACCTACAAGGGGCGGGCAGAAGGGGCCGAGGTCGACAAACTGCACGCCACGGCCGACCGGGAGAGGCGCGACTCATCGGCGGGCGGGCGAGTGCGCTGAGTGGCGATCCGAATGTCGGTGGCCCCTCGTAGAGGGTAAATGTCAGGTTCACAACTACGAAGTAAGGATCTCCGATGAGCACGAGCACACTCCCCCAGACAGACGCCCTCCACGCCCGCGCGGCCATCAGCACGATCATCGAACCAGGCGACGCCGTCGCAGGAACACTGATCGACGCCCTCGGCCCGGTCGCCGCATACGACGCGATCACCGGGAACGGCCTCCGCGCCGCCCTGCAGGACGCAGGAGTCGACGAGCGCACCGCCACCGCCTCCGCCGCCCAATGGGCACCCCGCATCAGCTCGTCAGCGATCGCCGAGAACCTCGCCTCCCTCGAGCGAGCGGGCACGACCCTGATCGATCCCGACACGATCCCCGCGCTGGCCGACCTCGGCACCCAGCGCCCCGTCGCCCTGTACGTCCGAGGCGACGCCTCCCTCCTCACCACGCCGCGACCGATCACCGTCGTGGGAGCCAGAGCCAGCACCGGATATGGCGAAGCCATCACGGCCGAGATCGTCTCAGACCTGGCCGCACACAAGGTCACCATCCTCAGCGGCGCCGCCTACGGGATCGACGGAACCGCGCACCGCGCCGCGCTCGCCGCGGGGATCCCCACCGTGGCCGTGGTGGCATGCGGGGTCGAACGGCGCTACCCGGCTGGCCACTCCGAGCTGATCAACCGGATCTCCGAGCACGGCGCAGTGATCTCCGAAGTGCCCATGGGAACCGCACCCACACGGTGGAGGTTCCTGGCTCGGAACAGGGTGTTGGCGGCTCTGTCTCGGGTGACCGTGGTCACCGAGGCCGGGTATCGGTCGGGGTCGATCAGCACGGCTGATCACGCGGTGTTGTTGGGGCGTCGTCTCGGTGCGGTACCTGGTCCTCTGACATCGGTGGCATCGAGTGGGTGCCACCGCCTCATCCGTGACCACAAGGCCACGTTGATCACCAGCGCGCAGGACATCATGGCTCTCGTCGACGGCGAGTAGCCGCAGGGGGAGCCGGGCCTTCCCGGCTCCCCCTGCGCGGGAAGTGGCCCTCACCTGTACGCTCCCGCACCGGGTCCGGGCGCGTACCCCTACGCTCGAAGCGTGTCGAACCGTCTTGTGAAACTCGATAGCTGGGTCAGCTACCTGTCCTGGCCACCTCTGGCCTGCCCGGAATGCGGTGAAGGAACCGTCAGTCTGGACAAGAACTCTCTGATGACCATCCGGGATCCGGCCTCCGATGAGCTCGTGATGCTTATCGACGCGGGCTTGGAAGGCCTTGGCGAGCTGACAGGCACCTGCTCCGGGAAGCTCACTTGCAACAATCCTCAGTGCGGCCGCACCCTTCTCGTGAGCGGGGATTGGTCCCACGATGTAAACGTCGACGATCACAACGGTCGAGAGACGTGGATCGACTACATCCGCGTGCGGTACATCTCCCCACCTCTTCCAATCTTCACCCCGCATGCGAGTACCCCGGCGAAGGTCACCTCAGCTATTCACGCTGCTGCCGAGTTGCTCTGGATCAATCCCAGCGCTGCCGCCAACCAGCTCCGCCAAGCGATCGAAGAACTCCTCACCGTCAAGGGCATTAAGCGCACGTATATCAACGGTTCGCACAAGCGGAAGACGTACCCAGCCCACGCACGCATTGAGATGTTTGGCAGCGCGAACCCTGCAAACGCCGAGGTCGCCGAGACCCTCATGGCCGTCAAGTGGATTGGAAACAGCGGCTCTCATGGCAGCGACCTCACCGTCGCCGAAGTGCTCGAGGGAGCTGAACTACTCCAACACGCCCTCACCGAGCTCTACGACCCCACCAACAGCCTGCGGCGAGCGCGCATCAAGGAGATCAACCGGAAGAAGAGGATCCCCCGGTCCAAGAACTAGTACCCGTTCGGGTCAAGGCGTCCCGGTTCTGATCGCTTGCCTATTCCGCGATGTTCGTGGATACAACCTCGGACGATGATGTCGAGTCGTTGACCTCGGCGGCGGTCCCGATGGTGAGTCCTGCGAACTGGATTGCGGTGTCGGCGAGGGCCTGTGGGTTGATGCAGCACCACACGTCGTCCAGCTGTAGTCGCCCTTGGATGGTGGAGAGCGCGTACCGTCCCGGGTAGCCGTTGCCTGTCAGCGGGGCGATCGTCTCGATGAATGCCTGACACCACTCCCGCCACTCGGGGGTCAGCTTGTCATAGACGCCGCCGTCGAGAGCGCCGGTCATCTTGAGGGTGAGGGAGTGTCTTTTCTTCCCCGTGGTGGGCACGTCGACGCCGTGGAAGTGGTTCGCGACATCGAGTGCGTTCTCGCACAGCTGGTGCGTTGCGAAGAGGATCGGGCGGGTGAGGCTCCACCCGTCTCCGGATTTCTCTGCCGCATCGACGAGCACGCGCAGCGCGGTGGCGTACTGGCCGATGATCGCGATCCGGTCCTGCTGCCGTGTGTCCCCACCGAGCCAGGCGCAGTGCCCTCCGCCGGGGTGGTCGCCGTCGTCATCGACGCGGTAGGCCAGGTTGTCCAGGGAGGGAAGTGTCATCGTGTGCCTCGAATCGTCAGGTGGTTCCTCATGATCCCGCGATTCCGGGCACGCAGGCGGGGAATGAGCCGTGAAGCGGAGCATGCCTCTCGGGCTGTCGCGCAGCTGCCGACGCCGCGGTGCGCTCGGCGCTTGACACCGCTGACGGATTTCTCGTAGGCGACCCGCTCTGCACTAGCATCGCCGATGACCACGACTCCCAGTAGCTCAGCGGATAGAGCACCGTTTTGACGAAGCGGAGGGCGAGGGTTCGAATCCCTCCTGGTCTTGGGGCCCCGACGCCACGCGCTCGGGGCCTCCCCGTCCAACGACCGCTCAGAACCGAGAACACGATGCCGAAGAAGCCCGACGAGATCTCGATCGACCCTGTCTCCCCGGAGTACGTGGTCACGGTTGCTCGCGCAGTCCTCGCCGTCGACCATCAGCACATCCGCACCTCCCCCGTGGGACACACCGTGATCGGGTGGGTGCTTGCCGCGCACGACCAGATCCTCGCCGTCGGTGAGATGACCCGAGACGGCCGGAAAAGCGCCACCGCCCCGAACACGCGTGCAGTGCTGGAAGTCGCCTTACGTCTCATCTGGCTGCACAGCCTCGACGACCGGGCAGCCGGCCTCCGTGCTCAGTTCGACGGGGAAGCCAGCCACGCGAACAAGCACCCCGAGAACCTCCAGAAAATGGGCCTCCCGATCACCGTCATCGAGACCCCGCCCAAGATCGACCTCGACCAATTCGGTACCCTCGACCCGACCCTCAAGAGCGCCGCACGCTCCATCCTCAACCTCTCCGAACAGACCGACGATGCCGGTGGCTTCTACGACATGTGGTGGACGTCAACACAGTTCTCCCACGCCACCAAGGCACTCGCTGACGCCTACGCCCCGAGAGACGCATTCGGGACCATCACCGCGCCGAAAGACCCACGGGACTGGTCCCCTCACCTCAACGCGATCTCCATGGTCATCTGCGCCGTCGCCGGACAGATCCTCATGGAAGAAGGACTCACCCCCGACGACGCCCGAATCTTCTTCACAGCATCCGCGACCGCCTGACCAACCACCGGGCACACTCTCACCAGCGGATGCCCGGCTGGCTGCTCGCGCTCGCCGCATTGCGAGCTGTGGCGGGGGCTCTCGGCGTGGGGGTGGATACGCTGGCGAGGTGAGCGGAGGGGTGTGTGTCTAGGGCGTCGGGGAGGGCGCGGTGTCGTGATCTTCCGGGGCTGGTGTGGACGCATGCTACGGCGTATGGCGGTGCGAGCGTGGACCACTTTCGGGGCGTCAGCGAGGAGATCCGCACCGACGTCGTGACGTGGGGCGTTCGGGTTTCGCGGTGGCTGGCGGCGATCGCAATGATCCCGATGTCGTTCATGATCCTGATGCCGGCTCTTGTCAGAGGGGGCCTATACGGGTCGCGGGATCGGCGGGCGCTTGTTGTCGCGCTGCGTCATTCTCCTGCTCGCGGATTGGGTGCGCTGCTCGGCATCCTGATGGTAGTGGTGGCGGTGGTGTGTGCGGCGTATCTGCTGGTCGTCATGTGGGCGGTCGAGTCGCGATCCGGGGTGCTGCTCTCCGTCGTGACCTCGCTGGGTGTGGCGCTGCCCTGGGTGCTCTTGTTGTGGGGCGTCGCCGGCGGGGTGCTGCTGGTGCTACCAATTCTGCGGAGCGAGTCGGCGTCGAAATCGATCGGCGAGGAGACTCCGGAAGGGGATCGCTGGGTGATCGAGTCGCTCGCAGCGCGCACAGCTGCAGACGGCGCAGCGGCGTTCATGTTGGCTGCCCGGACGCTGAGGGCGTTTCCGCCAGGCCGTGTGCTTGCCGCGGGAGCTCGGACGAAGAATCTCCGGGAGGGGTACGAGCGGCTCGGGTTCGAGGTTGGCGAGGAGAATCGGGTCTATCGGGTGACATGACCCCGGTGCGGGACTATCCGCCGGCTTGGAATTGGAACCAGGCGATCACCGTGGCGGCGATCGTGCAGGCTCCGACCAGGGCGGCACCGATGCGCCGCCCTGTCGTCCAGAACCGTCCTTCGGTCTCGCCTTCTGCCGTGGAGGCCACGCCGCCGCTGGCTGCGTGGGCGACGCTCACGCGGTTGTTCTTGCCGTGGATGACGATGCTGACTGCCTTGCTGGCGTCGACGGGATTCGGTAGTGCGGCGCCGGCGGGTGTGACGGCTCTGAGTTCTCCGAGCATCTGTGCCATGCGTGTGCGCACCTGGTCGAGGAGGCCCGTGATCGCGGAGGTACTCACCGCCCAGTAGATCGCGGTGATCTTCTGGTCGCGGCGGCCGCTGCTGTAGTCGATCAGGTTGGCGATGGCCGTCGCTCCCGGGAGCATGATCTGGACGGTCTTCGATTCGTCGTATGTGATGACCATCGCTTCGAGCTCGCCGACCCCCTGGCGGAATGTCGCGTTGTGTGAGATCTCCTCACGGATCTCTTCGGGGAGCTCGTGCACACCGATGGTCTGGTGCTTGATGAATCCTTGGGGCACTGCGGCGTCGACCTGGATGATGGCGGGCACGATCCTGTACCTCGGCAGCTGATCTTCCGGCACCCCGATGTAGCCCTGCAGTTCGCGTGCCGCCCAGTCCCGCAGCTCACTCGTTCCCGCGTAACCGCCGAGGATGATGAGCTTCCTCAGCACGGTCGACACGGGGACGTCGTCGAGAAGATCCCGCTCGATCTCACTCAACAGAGATGGCGGCGAAGCGTCAGTCTTCGGCGTCTCCGGGCTGTCCATCAGGCGGGATCCTCCGGACTGGACTTGGTGGCGCGGTCATGCTTCTCGCGGTGCTCTTGAATGACGATCTGCACCCCACGCCGGATGACCTCGGACTGGCTCCGGCCGCTTTCGGCCATGACCTTCTGCAACTCGTCGAACTCGGCTGGCGTCACGCGCCCTTTGACGACAGGGGACTCTCCCCGTGAAGCACCGACGCGCGGGCGCCCCCGTCGTAGTTCAGCTGGCCCCTGCGCACCGTGGTCATTGGTCATGACCTCACTGTACCTAATCCGGCCCGATTATTGGGTCTTGTTTTCCCCGACGCCTCAACGTACTCTGTAAACGTCAGGTTCACAACAAAGATGGGATTTCATCATGACAACCACCCCGCAGGCCGACAAGCTCATCGCCACCCGCGTCCGCCAGGGAGCGAACCCCACCGAATGCACCCAACTCCTCAACGACCTCGCCACCGCCCACACCGGCGACAACCTCGCCAGCGCACTGGAACACCACAGCTTCGCCACCGCGGCGAGCGCAGAGCACGCCGCGCACGCCCTGGAGATCGAGCGGATCGACAACCACGTGACCGCGGTCGCCGCCCTCCTCCCCTTCCCCGTCGAAGTGGAAGCCGAGATGGGCGGCATGTTCACCCTCCAGATCCTCCTAGGCACCCGCACCCCTGACACCGCGCCCGACCGCGCCGGCATCAACCCCCACGTTCTCCGCGCCACCTGGTGGATCGAGACCGCCGACGGCGAGGCTTCCGAAGACTCCGGCATCCCCGCCACCGCGGACCCCGCCCTCGTCGCTTACTGGCTCACCCAGCGCGCGATCGCCCTGGGCTCCCCCGCCGCAGCACACTCCCGCGAGCCCCTCTCCGCGTAAGCCTCCCCGGGGCCTGGCGGATCACCCCAGGCCCCCGGGCACCAACCCGTGAAAGGACCAGCCATGAGCATCCGCGCCTCCCGCGTCGTCTACATCGGCCGACGACTCCTCACCGGACAGAAGATTGCCTACTGGTACCGCGAGCTCGACGACACCAACACCCTCGGCGCCGCCAAAGGTGCGTTCCTGCCCTACCAAGCCGGCATCCCGATCGGCGCCATCCTCGAAATCCGACAACCCGGCGACGACCCCACCAAGATCCTCCTGAACGGCCCCAACGCCCCTCGCGTCGTCGACTCCTGGCCCCACCCCACCGACATCGAGACCTGGCGGCTCGACGACCGCGCCGACACGCAAGCCGCCCACACCGCCCAACGCGCCCAGAACGCCCTGCAGGACATCCCCGATACCTTCGAACAGGCCCTCGACACCCTCGCCGCCCATTTCGCCTGCCTCACCGCACCCCAGCGCGCAGCCATGCTCCCCTTCGTCCAAGCCCGCATCCTCAGCCACACCACACGAGAAGAACCAGCGTGACCACACCCGCAGACCCTCGCATCGCCGAACTCCTCGACGCGATCGCCACCACCGCCCCCGGTCACACCACCACCTGGACGCACAACGGCATCGAAGTCACCATCTACGGCCAACGCCGCTACGAACTCCACACCCCCACACCATGGGCCGTCATCACCATCGCCGGACGCATCCGCCCCATCCACACCTGGCAGCAACTCCTCGATAACGTCGACGCGCTCGCCGCATCTGTTGACGACAGTCTGTGAGGGGTTTTGTAGCGGGCGGGTGCCATGGGGCGTGGAACTCGCGTTCGGCGCTTTAGGCGGGCACTGAGGGCGTTGCGCGGCAGGTGTGGGGGTTACTCGGTGCCCTCGAGGGGCGAGCCTTCGAAGAGGGCGGCGGGGATGACTGAGATGTCACCGTCTTCGAGGACGGCAGCCCATTGGTTCAGCTCGAGCTTGATGTCACGGCCGACCCCGGAGAACGTCAGTGTGTTCATCACAGGATTGAAGGCGTAGCTCACGCGCGGGCGGTACTTTCTCACCAGCTCTGCGACTGCCTCAACGCTCTCTGGCCCGGTGAACTGCGCCGATTCTCTGGGGCGCACAGCGAAACGTGGCTTATGGGGAATGGGGGAACGGTCCATCAGGCTCCTCGAGCAGTCATGATTACAGGCCGAGTTTGCGTGCACCGGAGCGTGCATTGTCTGCACGATCTTCTGATGAGTGGGGCATTTTCGACCAGACCACGCCGCTCGCTCGCGATCCGCTCGGTGTCAACCAGCCGAGAGAACGAGCAATGTGGCCGAGGTCCGAAAGGCTGTCCGCGACGATGACGCCGTCCTCGTCGAACACGGCGCCGGCGTCGTTCTGTTGCCAGCCGCTGTGCCCCGCGATCGCCTGGGCGAGCACAGAATCTTGCACATTCAACGTGACCTGGGGCATCTCGATCGGTTGCATATGAACAGCTTCCCGTACGGCCCCTGCGTTCACCAAGGTGCGAAAGTTCAGCGCTGCTCGCGGTCGTCGGACTCGTCAACGGGGCGAGTGACAGCTGCGTCGAATTCGGCTTGCGAGACCACAACCACATCCCCGCCGAACGCGACCACCCAGGAGCCCATCTCGATCGTGATTTCGGGACCTGAGTTGATAAAACGGAGGGTGCCGGCCTTGGGATCACCGAAGGTGGATGCTCCCGGTCGGTACCGTTTCACGAGCTCAGCCACGGCGTCGATGCTTTCCCGCCCAGTGAACTGTTGTGCTTCCGCGTTGATCTCGAAGAACGGCATCGATTACCTCCTGGGTTGTCGAGTCGGCTCAGCGGTTCTGGAATGCCGTTTCGACTTCGACCGGGATCCGGCCGCGGTCGGAGACGGTGAATCCGTTGGCTCTCGCCCAGGTACGGATCTCTTCGACGTTGCGGCGGCCGGTCTTTCGTCGCGCTGTCGGGGTACTTGTTCGCCGTGCTGCAGCGATGTATGGAGCCAACGCCTCGCGCAGCTGCGCCGCATGTTCCGGCTTGAGGTCGATCTCGTACCCTTTGCCGTCGACGGAGAAACTCGTGGTTTCACCCTCTCCCGATTCGAGGACGGTCCCGTCGATGTCGTCGACGAGCTGGTGAATGATCTGTCGTGCCATGACGGTCACGATAGTCGCTGCAATGCGCCTCAACCCGCAAGATATT
The DNA here is from genome assembly GCF_002979515.1 of Microbacterium sp. MYb54. Lineage (GTDB taxonomy): Bacteria > Actinomycetota > Actinomycetes > Actinomycetales > Microbacteriaceae > Microbacterium. The sequence continues at coordinate 11,688 of NZ_PCPA01000019.1, forward strand.
GCTGGCATGACGTTGCAGACAGCCACGGATCCCGATTCTCGTGACAGCGATACCGCTCATCACCGTCGACCTGAGCGCGAATTGCTCTCGGGAGAGAATGGCCACATGACGGATCCACACCACGCAGATCTCTCGAAATGGATCGACGACAAGGGACGGATCCGCCAGTACCCACGCCGAGCTGCCGATCGCGCGACGCTGCTCAAGTTCATTGCAGACAAGGTCATCGCCACCGGCGAAGTACTCACCGAAGAGCAATTGAACAAGCGGCTCGCGCCTTTCACCGATGACGTCGCAGCGCTACGCCGCTACCTGGTCGTCGCCGAGCACCTCGACCGCACAAGAGACGGATCTGCGTACACCGAGGGATCGCCGCCCCCACGAGGATCGGTCGAACACCCGGCCCAAAATGTCGACTCCGCGTCACCGTGACCACCCCTTATAGGTGTGAGACCAATACAACAGCAATGCAGCGGTCGACCTGCCGCGCACCACTGTCGACTAGCCGCGAGCGCGCGCCTTCGTGACGGCGTCGTTGGCATCGGAGGTGTCGATCCGCAGCAGCTCGGAGATGACGGCGAGCTCGCTGTCCTTCCAGCGGTTGCGTCCGCGCATCCGGTTTCCGAAGGTGACGCTGTTCAGTCCGAGCTTCTCGATGAGCGCGCGTTGGGTGTCGATTTCGGGCTTGCCCTCGCCCGCCATGATGCTCGCTCGGAGGCGCTGCGCGAACGTGTCGGCGTTCTCTCCGTCGACGAGCGCGCGGGGGCGGCGGCCACGCGCCGAGGGGGCACGGTTCGATCGGGCCTTCATGTACTCGAGGATGGCGGTCTCGGAGTACAGCGGCGAGCGCTCTTCGTAGGCGATGGGGGTGGGGAAGGCGGTGTCGGTGGAGCGGAGCTTGTAGATGTAGCTGACGCCGACGTCCATGAGGTCGGCGATCTGCGCACTGGTGAGTGCGGTGTCGTCGTGGGGGGTGCCGGCGCTCATCGGTCTCCTCGCGGGTTGGTCTTTACGAATATAACCAGCGGGGGTGACGAGGGTGATGAGTTCCGACACGCCGAGCGACTACGCCGTGTCGGAACTGAGTTCCGTAACCTCGTTCCTATGGTTGCCAAGAATCCTGATGAGATCCGTGAGGAACTGCGTCACATCGCTGAGGAATTCGCGCGGTTGGAGGAGTTGCGGGAGCACCGCGACAAGGTGATCGCACAGGCGCGTGAGGCCAACCTGACACAGCGTGAAGTGGCGTTGCTGTTGCAGATGACCGAGCGCGGGGTGTCGAAGGCTCTGACGAGCTATCGGCTGCGTACCGGCACGGCGTTGGCTTCATAGCTCGGCGCCGGATGATCTTCTCTTCTGTGAAATTTGCTTGCATTTTTCATGCAACCTTCCCTAATATAACTTTTGTGACGAGCTGGAAGGAGACCACGGAATGATCGACATGAACATCGACTATCGCCCGAAGCCGTGGACCCCAAAGGCAATCCCGACGATCTGGGTCGACCAGACGTCCGGCCAAGGCGTCACGCAGGATGGCGGGCCTGTCAGGCCGGTGATCGGTGATCGTCGGAAGAGTCCGAATCTCACCGATCTCCTCGACACCGCGGCCGGATATGGCGCCAACCGCATCATGCTGACGGGCAAGCGGCCGGAGCCTGCTCCTGGCATCCGTCACTGGCTGTATGTGCAGACGCCCCGATGGAAGCCCGGATCGCACTGGATCAACAACGGCCCTCCGACCGGACGCTTCGAGCACGAGACCACTGGCTTCAAGATCGAAGTTCGTACTGCTGAGGAGTGGTTCGGAGACAGCTCCCTGACGCCCTCTCAGGCGCGACAGGCGTGGGATGCCACCGCGGCGATCCTTCGAGCCGCAGATGAGCGCGCACGGCTGTTCAACAGCCCTGCAGCCACGGGAGCAAACCTGTGGGCGCTCTCGCTCCCCCGCAATATCAACCCGGTGCCCGTCGATCCCGATATCGCCGACGAGATCCACGCCACCAGTGGACAGCACCACTATGACCACCTGGTCGCCGGCACCGACTTCACCGACTACGAGGACTGCGTCCCACTGATCGACCCGACGCAGACGAAGAAGCTCACTGAGTTCACCTACGTCGACGGCCGTTTCATGTACGCCGGCGTCGGCCGCGAGCTCGGGATCGGTCCCGCCCGCCGGCTAAATCGTGAGGCGGCCTACGAGCTGCTCGAGCAAGACCCCTACGCTCGCGCCCGCTTCCACGTGCGCTTCACCGTCCCGAAGGACTGGAACCACGTCGGACTGCTCGGCGTGAAGCACCAGGACCTCGACAAGGGCTGGGTGTACCCGAACCGCCCCGGCGCGACGGCAGACACCTGGGCGGATGGGTCAGAGATCCACGTCGCTCTCGCTCACGGGTGGCAGATCATCCCCCACGAGGCCGTGCTCTTCACCAAGGCACGTCCGCTGGACACGTTCACGGAGCGGATGACCCGCGCTCGTGAGCGTGTGCAGCAGCATCCGGACCTGCACCCGGCGCTACGCAAGGCGATCATGTCGGCGCTGCGCGCGATCGTCCTCCACTCGATTGGTGCGTTCGCCTCCGGCGGCCGCGATGAGACGCGCGTCGCGACAAGCGCCTTCGAAGTGCCGGCGGAGTACCAACGCGGCATGGTTCGCCAGGGGAAGCTGTTCGTCTACCGAGTACCCAGCTCCCGCAACTCCCGCACGGAGAGCTTCTACCACCCGGAGCTCGCCGCTCAGGTCTGGGGGCGGGCTCGCGCTCGTGTTCTCTACGGCCCGAGCGCGCTCGGCAACGGCACCTCCGGGGCTCTCAACGTTCCTCCGTCGACGCTGATCGGCATCCAGGGCGACGCGTTGTTCACGACGTCGCTGCCGTCCTGGTCGCTGCCGGTTGCGAACGGCGGCGGCGATGACGGAAAGACCGGGCGTCTGCGCCTGCAGGGCTACCTCAACGGCTCATACACGACCCCCGAGACCCGTCGTCAGCGTGCCGCCCTGCAGAGTCGCGCGGAACGCGCCGGCACCGCTGCAGCGATCACCTCTGAGGGAGTTGCGTGATGGCGGATCAGCAGAGTGCCCAAGATCTCGTCCGCTTCCTGCGCGGGCGTGGCGTGACGACGTCGGAGATCGCGACCGAGCTTCGCCGATCCCCTCGAATGGTGCGCAAGATCCTCAACGGGGAGACCAGCGGCGCGCTGTATCGCGACACCCTCGAGGAGCTCGCATCGACCGGTCGTGTGACGAAGGTTCCTCCGCGGCGCCGCCTCAAGGACGGCTCCCTGATGCCCGTGCGCACCAAGGCCGGCGCCGAGTCGAAGACGGTGATCCCCGAGGATCCGGGCGGCCGCTACACCGAGGACCGTCAGGGTGGCCGCATGCAGATCTCGACGACGTACATGGCGGAGGGTGGGCGTCAGATCGACGCGAAGATCCCGAAGGGCCGCACTGCGAAGGGCCGCGCGCAGGCGAACGTCGACCTGGTGCAGATGATCCGCAACGCCGCGAAGGGCCAGGCGAAGGACAAGCAGAAGCAGATCACCGCACGCGTGACGTTCGCGAACGGCCGACAGATGGAGGTCAACACCTACAACGCCTCCACGATGCTCAAGCGTGTCAACGAGGCCGGTGGCGACACCCTCGGTTGGCTGGCCCGGGAGTCCGAGCTGCGCTACGTCAATCTCGACGTGTCGGAGGTGCCGATCACCGGCGTCACTCTGAACGTCACTCAGATGCCCAAGACCGAGGCATACGACCGCAACCAGTCGCGGGGCCGCTCCCGCCTGCCCCGCACGCTCACGCCTGCAGAGCGCACGCTCAAGGCGGAGCGCGACGCCGCCGCCGCGAAGCGAGCCTCGCGGCGCGGCGGCAGGGGAGCGAACTCATGACGACGACCGTGAAAGGAGGGCAGGCACATGGCGACTAAGAACAGCGGATCCGCGAAGGATGCGAAGTCGGAGCGGCCAAAGACCCTCAAGCGTGCGCCCCGCCCCGCGGCCGACCAGGACGTCGATCCCGTCGACACTCCTACGACGGCTGCGGCTGCTGCACCAGCCAGTCCTCGCACAGGCAAGAAGCGTGGCCCCTACAACGTGCAGCGCGTCAACAAGGTGCCCGCGTCCTACCGGCTTCCTCCGGATGTCATCGAGTTGATCGACAATGCCCGGAACGAGGCCGCGGAACGCGGCGACCGACTCACCAAAGACGAGGCCATCACCATGGCAGTGCGCTCCTTCTGGGGAAAGCGACGCCAACGGCGATAGGCATACTCGCCGCACGTACCGTCCGTGGCGCAGGCGCCTGATCCGATTGCGATGACCGCGGCGCGGGCTCGGCGAGATGTCAGGCTCCCTCTTCCGAGGAATCCCCGGAAGAGGGAGCCGAGGATTCGGCTCTGCGTTCGGTGATCCCTCTCCACAAGAAGACGACAGCGGCAACCGCTGCGAGGACCGTCGTGACGATCGACCACCAGACGGGCTCAAACTGGAAGATCAGATAGGCCGTAATGGCGGCAAAGATCAGCCCGCCAATGACATCGCCGTGGTGGAACCCGCCTACCCTCCGTAGAGGGAGGGGCCATCGAACTCCGGGGGCATCACGACATCGTCGTGAGGGTGCGTGAGACCGCACTCCGGGCAGACTGAGCCCGCGGGATCATCGCGCATGACGACACCGCATTCAGGGCACCGCGGTTGTGCCCCCGCGTCGGCGTCATCCCACATCAGATGCCCCCGCATTCCTCGGTCGCCGCAGGATCGGGTTGAAGGCGAGGGCCCCACCCTCAACCCGAAGGTGCGCCCTCCCTGAGGTGTCTGAGACCACGTACTTGCCGTAGGCGATGGCGTGCCGGCCGACGAGATCCGTCGATTCGTCGATACCGCGGCGCTTCATGTTCGTCTTATCGACGAGAATCGCGACATCGTCTGCAGCATGGCGAAGCTTGAGGAAGAGGCTGCCGTATGGGCTGAGCACCATCTGCTTCACCTCACCCCAGAGGATGATCGATCGATCCTCGTAGGTCTCTTCATGGGCGTCGGCGGCGGCCACGATGAGATCCGAGGCTGCTTGGGGCGCGAGCGTGCCGATGACGAGCTCCAGGTTCGCGGGAATCGTCCCGGCCAGGATGTCGATCAGGAGAGTGGAGAACTTGCGATCGTCAGCGGTGTCCTCGAAGCCTCGCGCAGCGTCAGCGCGGCGCCGGCGAGTCGTATGGCCGGGCACCATGTCGTCAGGACGGTGGCGACCGTCCGGGCCGTGAGATTCGCCGTCGTCGACGAGGCGCATCTTCCACCGCACAGGCCGGAGGCCCTGGTCGACGTGGGTGCCAGCGTCTCCGGGCTGGTCCTCGGACCGCCCAGAGGCGCCGTCGCACCCTGGTTCGTGACGAGCAGCGAAGTGGGCTGACCGCAGCGTGCTGTGGAGGGCTTTGACCTGGACCTTCGCACCGCACTCTTCCCCGGTGGGTAGTTCGCCAGGACACCACAGGGGCGGCAGTGTCGCCTTCCCGCGGATCATCTCGATGGTGAACAGATCTCCCGCATCGTCACGTGCAAGTTCCATCTCGCCCCCCCTCTGGCGTTCCGACCATGATCCATGACACCTCAGACGCCCGCGCCAGGGGCACGCCGAAGGACTCAGCCGGCGCTGCGACACCGACGAGCTACTGGACCGTGGGTGTGTGCTCCGGGCAGTAGTCGGTCACTCCGATGGGAGATGTCTGCGACACCCACCCACTGACCGCGGCATCTTCTCGGGCGGCGTCCATCGTGGAGCGAGTGGTCACGAGCCTCCCGGGACAGAGCTCGCCACCGGGGCGGCGGTCGCACGTGAGCACAACGACGCGGTGCGCGGTCACGCGGCTTGCTCCAGCCACTCGTATCCGGCTTCGGTGACGGTGAGGTCACCGAGGGCGATGCGGCACATGTAGCCGAGGTAGCAGGCGACATTCACGGCGACGGCGTTGCCTGCGTGCAGCGTGTTGACCGACCCGTTGCCCTTAAAGATGTAGTCGCGGGGGAAGCGCTGCGCGTTCGCGTGCTCGCGCCATTGCAGCATCCGGAAGCGGTAGTCCTCGACGTCGACGGCGTCGATCTGCTCGGGGGTTGCCTCGATGCGCGGTCGCTTCGTTGGGGTTACGAGCGAGACGTTCGGCGAGGTGACGACGGTCGGCATGGGTTCGGTGAGCGGCTTGTTCATGTGGCCGATCGCCTTGTAGTTCAGGCCGCCGTGATGCTTCGAAAAGAAAGCACCGTCAAGCGTGGCGATGCCGTGGTGGTTCCCTCCTGCGGTCATCGTCGGAGCCGGAGCCTCGCTCGAGTCGTACGGGTGCGAGTGCTTCCGCAGCGTGATGCCGACAGGTGGTGTGACGAGGTTGTGGTGTCCCCCTCCCGCCGTGATCGTGCCGAGCGGGATGAGGGCGGGGTCGGTGTTCCGGTGCTCGGAGCCCTTCACCGCACCGTACTGGTGCGAAATGAAGGTGCCCGGAGTCACGAGCGAGTGATTCCGCCCGGTTGTCATCGGCGCGAGCGCATCCGTCTGCGCCGATCGAGGCAGGTTGTGAGCGCGAGCGACATCGATGTACGGGGTGACGACCGCCTCGCCGAGTTTCGTCGATCGTGTCGGCATCGCGGAGGCTGCAGGGTCGAACGCGCGGTGGTCGTCGCCTCCGTGGTTCACCGTGGTGAGGTACGGATGCACGATCGCATCGCCGGGCCCGGAGGTCCTCGCCATGAGCGGATCGGCAGCGGGCCAGACGCGGTGGTAGGCGTTCGGGTCGCCGCTGCGGGGGTGTCGCGGTGAGGTGGCGTCGTAGGTGTGGCCGCTGTGCGAGACGACCTCGGGTTGGCCGCCGAACATGAGCGCGCCGACGCGGATCCGCCGCATGGTTGCAGCCGCGAGAGGTCGCGTGCGATCGCCGATGCGGGTGCCGAGATCACTGAGGTCGAGAGCGTCGAGTGCGGGGAGCACGTAGGGCTCGATCGCCGGATGCCCGGGCACCGGGCACGCGTAGATGTACTGCGCGCGGTACTTCCCGATCTTCCGGCCAGGCTTCTTCCACGACTGGACCAGACGCACGTCGGCGGCGCATTCAGAGCAGTAGCCGTATGGCCGCGGGGAGATGTCTGGGAACGGGATGCCGCGGAGATAGAACACGAAGTAGATGCGGTCGCGCCACTGGGGCGCGGGCGCGTTCTTCTCCGACCAGATGTGAGCGGCTGACACGGAGAGGATCTGGTGCTCGTAGCCGAGGGACGCGAAACCGGCGAGCCACACCTCGAACATCTCCCACTGGGCGACCTCGACGACGTTCTCGACGATGACGATCGGGTAGCGCTTCGCTTCGGCCATGCCGAGCACGGTCATCATCGTTGCGCGTGACCGCTCTCCCGCGGCGTTGGGCACGTAGTCGTCGAACATGTCCAGCATCTCGCAGTGCCTGTGCTTCTTCCGCCCTCCAGCGGGTGAGTGCCACGTGCACTCCGGCGACGCCTGATAGATGTGCGCGCGCGGGCGACGTCGCGGATCCTGGACCAGCAGATCAGTGAGGAGGTGATCCGTGCCGCGATGGTTCGCGGAGTGCGTTTCGATAGCCTTCTCGTCGTGGTTCGCCGCCTGGACGACGGTGATGCCAGCTTCGACGAATCCCTGAGATTCGCCGCCGCCGCCGCAGTAATCGACGACCGCCGTGAGCTCGGAAGCGTCAGCGAGGCGCCCCATCATCGGGAGAGCGAGCATCAGGCGTTCACCTCGACAGCGCCGCGATCATCCAGGATGTTGACGATCGTCCGGCGAAGTTCCTGCTCTCTTTTCTGCAGTTGGGTGAGTTCGATCTCACGGTCATGAGTCAGGTCGCGGTAGCCGCGCAGGCGCACGGCCTCATGGTCGGCCGTGAGGCCTGTTGCTCGAGCTCGGTGGCTTCCCAGATGGCCGTCGAGCTGCGGGTCGTGATGAGGTACCCGGCCAGCACCGTACGGTCACGGAATAGCCCGGAAGAGGCCAACACCCGCTGGGCGGTAGCCGCCTTCTCAGGGAGAGTGATCGACCCCGTCAGGAGCAACCACCCCGTGATCACCCCCAGCATCACGCCGACAACGCTGATCAGGTAGTTGTCAGCCAGCCAACCGGCCAAGACCCCAAGGCCTCCGAGGCCGAAGACACTTGCGGCGAGAGCCACCCGGTAGATGCGCCGGTCTCGTCGGACCGCCTCGTAGTAGTCGAGGAGCAGCTTCGCGGCCTTGTCCTCGTACGCCGGATCGACCACAGTGCCGCTGCTGGGGTCGGCTGCCTCGTAGCGTTCCCACGCACTTCCCGCTCCGGGGTGCGGGGCGAGGTAGCTCGTACGTCGGGCGCGAACCATCCCGACCGGGCAAGTGGGCGAGTAGTGCTCGTCGTACTGGCTGATGGCGTGGGACATGGGACTCTCCGTGTGATCGAATCGGTGCCTTGGGTTGGCGGCGTATCTGGCCGCTCTCGTCGATAGGGCGAACATCAGGACGCCGCCCCCATCTGGGCGCTCCTGGCCATCTCGACCTCAGTTCTCTGCACCGCCCGGGCGACGGAGATCGTGGTGGCAAGAGTTAGCGGGAGGGGATCGTGCCGACGGGGCTTGGTGATGGCCCGGAGGCTCGTGCCGTGCGGGATGAGGAGCCCCCACCCATCGGGGAGGTCGCCGCGCACGATGGATCGATCGCTGACGATCAACCAGAAGTAGTGGCAGTGCTGCGCCCATGCCTCGGCCTTGGTGGGGTCGGAGAGCTCGCTCAGCCAATCGGAGCGCGACACCTTGACCTCAAAACCATGGATCGAGTAACGTTCAAGCCAGTTCCGACGCTCGCGTTCCGTCTCAGTGAGCTCGGCATGGGGGCAGCCCCATGTGTCGAGTACCAGCGCATCGGCGATCCGAGCCGAGCTATGGGAGCCGCCCGGACTGGTCGCGACCTTCTCCGCGATCACGAACTGCCGGCCGACGTAAGGGCCATTCGTGTATGTCCTGCCGTAGCGCACACGGAGACGGTCAAGCATCGTGCGCTCGGTTTCCTTCGGACTCGGCGGAACCGGCGGCGCTTCGAGGCCTGCGAGCGTAGTCATCGGTTCGGTCCCTCTACCTGTTCGGTGACGGCGGCGAGGCACGCGGAGCAATCTGCATACCGCACACCGTCGGTGACGTGTGAGGGGTTCCTCACACCGCATAGCACCCCGCTCTCACCTTTGATGTGCAGGAGGACAGGTCGTGGCGAGGACCGCTCCGTTTCGGACGGTTCGGTCTCTTCCTCGAGCTGGCGAGCGCATGCTGCGGCGAGTGCCGCGGCGGCGTCGAAAATCTCGGCTTCGTTGGGTTTGTCGTCGAGGACCTCGATACGACCGTCGTCGTGGCGCACTACCCACTGGCCGACCTCGACGGTGATCTCGCCGCGTGGGTGGCCGAAGATCATCGACCAGCCGGGTCCGTATCCGTACCCGAATGTCATTCCGTCCTCTGCGAGCAGGAGCTGCACCTCGCCGGGGATGACGTTGAGGGGGTTGCCGTCCGCGCCCCAGTGCACAGCCTTCATCGCTTGCTCTCGGTGGGGGTGAGCGGGGCTTCGTCGCTTGGTGTGCACCGGTTGCCGTTCGCTTCATTTCGGGATGGTCGCGTGCGGTCCGTCGGGCGGGGCCGAGATTCGAGGTCGAATGCCTCGGCGTCGACGTCGGGGGTGATCTGGTTGGGGCTGAGCCGATAGATCCGCTGTACGACGACGCTGATCCGGTCGTGGCGGTGGATGGTGAGGTGGGCGAGTTCTGCGAGGCTGCCGTCGACGTGGACGTTGACGCCGGGGGCTTCCGGGGTCTCGAGGTGGAACGAGACGTGGGGGGTTCGTTCGGGCAGCGACCTGGTGAGGACGGGTGCGGTGCTGACAACGCCGGTGACGGTGACGTCAGTGGAGAGGGAGGTGTGTTCCATCGTGGACATCGGACTGCTCCTTTCGGTTGCCTCGACCGTTGTTGGTCAAGGCCAGATGAACTCGGCGGGCGTCGGCAGCGGCACGTCGGGGTATCGGTTTTCGTACTGAGAGTCCTCGAGCATGCTCGTGTAGTCGTTCGCGAACTGATCGGGGTCTGCCACACCGGCGCTGACCGCGTGAGCATGGGCGTCTTCCCATGCGTCGCGCGGCTCACGCGTGGTGTGGGCCGCTTCTTGCTGTGTGCACGTCGGGCAGTGGTCCTCGTGGCTGAACGGTGGGCGGGTCCAGCCGAGGGCGCCGAGCATGACTCGGAACTGCTCCAGGCCCTCGTCGCCAGAGCTCTCGAACTCCGCGAAGGCCCGGACGAGCTGGCCGCAGCCATCGCACTTGAGCGCCCATGTGTCGATCGGCGTGAATCCGGTATCGGGGATCGTGAACATCTCAGGCCCGGCCGCGGTGTGACAGCTGTGGCTGCACGGTTTTCCGAACAGGTCCGATGCGGGGCAGTCGACGCACGCCGCAGCCGAGCACGCCGGCGAGATCTCTGCGGCCGAGAGCGTCTCGGTGCGAACGTCGTCGGTGGTCATGATCGTCTCCGAATCTCTGGCGGTCAGGCGCTGCAGCTGGTGAGGGTGGACCGCAGCGCTGCAGCATCAGCGGCGGTGATGGTGAGGTCGTAGGTGTCGAGAACGGTCACGTATCGCGCCGAGTACTCGCATGCAGCAGTCACACTGGCTGGCATCCATCGGCTCGGCGTGAACTCGTTCTTCTGCTGATTCGCGGTCGTCGTCTGCAGGTTCAGAGGATCGTTCGCGAACATCTCTCGCTCTTCGGGAGTCCAGGCCTCAGCACCTGAGGACCACACCACGGCAAGGGACACCACGTGATCGACCTGCACGGGCTGATAGCCCTGACTGATACGGACGAACTGGACGGTTTCCTCGGTGTATCGGTCGTAGAGCACGCCGCTCAACACGACGCAGTCGCGGGTGCCCGGCTTGAACGTGAGGTCGGTGAGATCTCGCGCGAGAATGTCGTTGCGGGTGTCGCAGCCGTTACGGTCGACGTCCGCCCATCGCTGCCCGAAGTAGTCGCGCACGTACTTCGTCGTCGAGGACGGCTCGGCGATCGTCAGCTGCTCCAGCTGTGCGAGAGCTTGGCCCGCCTCCGTGCTGATCGGCGCTGCGGGCGCGGGCGACTCCGAGGCAGCCGCGCCAGGTGCTTCGGCAGTAGCTGCGGGAGCCAACGTGGGGCGCTCCACCACGGTGGCATCCTGGGCCAGGTTCGCGCACGCGACGATCGCGACCGCGACCAGCCCCGCCGCGGCAGTGATCGCCGAGCCCGTCCTACGCCTCATCAGCCGCACCCCGCTCCGCAGCATCGAGCCGGAGAGCCGCAGTAGCGACCTGCACCCGGCCCGCGTCGAGAAGATCGAACGCCGCAGGGACGGGATCAGCCTCCTTCACCACGGTGGCCATCACCCGCAGCTCATCAGCGAGGACGAACAGCGCCGAGCTCGCCCGAGTGTCGTCGAGCTGTGCGGCACGCGCCGCCTGGCGGTCAGCGTTGGATGCGAGGTCAATCAGAGTTTCGTACACGAACGTCAGCGAGCTTTCTACGGCGATGGAAGTCATCACAGCCCCAAGGGGAGGCTGCGGTCGGATTCGTCACGCAGAAGGCGCTGGAAGGCCTCCTGCATGCGATCGGTCAACGGGGCGCCGTCCTCGCGGACTGCGGTGATCTGGAACTGCAAGATGCTCCACCCGATCGTGATCACGGTGCCGCACATGGCAGACAATCGCCCCGCCATATCCCTGAACTGATCGACCGACGAAAGATCGACCGCAGCTGTCGGCGCATCGTTCAGCCGGTCGGCAACGATCTGATCGAAATCAACCTTCTTGCCCCTGACCGCCACGGGCGGGACCACACAACTCTGGACCATCAGCTTCTCCTCTTCGCCTGCCGCAGCATCGCGCGGGTGATCGGCACCTCAGGGCCCTGCTCACGCAGCAGGTAGTAGTGCGCGTACGCACGGTGGGCGAGGAAGCACGTCAGCACTTCGCGATCGCGATAGTTCGGGCATCCCCCACGGCTCTTGCAGCCGTCGACGAATCCCGCCGGCGTGCCGTGCGCGGCCGCCTCGAGCACATCCAACGTCTTGCTCACGCCGCGGCCTCCTTCGGCTGACGCAAGCGCTGCACCGTACGACTGCAGCGGTGAACTCGCTCCGCGAGCTCCTCAGCCGACATACCCAGCTCGGTGCCCTTCTCGATCACAACCTGCCGCTCAGCCTCAGACAGGGGCACACGGTGGCCGCGCAGCGCGAGCTCAACGGCAACCTCGTCGATCAGATCCGGATCCGCCTCAACGGCGTCAGGCGCCTCATCCGCGTCGATGTCATCCCACGCCATCGGCGGCGCCCACCCCATCTGCCGCGCTCGCCGGATGGTGCGGTCGCGGACGGCGCATTCGGCGAGGGTGGTTGCGGGCGGTTCGGCGTTCCAGATCTCCTCGTAGAGCGCAGAGAGTGTCTGATGGACCCAGGCCCGTACCCGCTCGACCTTGTAGATGTTCTCGCGTCGCCTATCCGACCACTCCAGTCGGCGGGCGATCTCCTCGAAGCTCCACCCCCGTGCTGCGAGAGCGCGGATGCGGCGCTGGACGCCGCGGGCGGTGACGAAGAGGTGGCCGGGGACGAAGTCGAGATCGGCGTCGACGGCGAGGATCTTGTTTGCCGTGGCCGGGTAGATCTTGTGGGTGGGAGACGCGGATTCGATGTCGAAGAGGGTCTCGGTGGTGACGCGGGCCATCGCAGCGATCGTCGCGCGAGGGATGCCGGCGACCAGCAGGTCGGTGATGTGCTCCTGCACAGGGCGGACGGGCACCTTGCTGGAGGTGGGAAGACCCTGCTCCAGGAGGGCTTGGCGTGCGCGGCCGCGCTCCGTGTTGGCCTCGCAGCACGGGACGCAGGAGCACTTGTGGGCGCGATAGCACGTGGGGGTCTCGCCGTGCTTGTGGTCATCGGGGCAGATCTCGTTTCGCATCTCGCACCGTCCTTCCTTACCGTCTTCCCTAATATAACTAAGTTATATTCCCGAATGTAACTTCTGGGCGAGGGTTTCGCAACTCCCCCTCACTTACAAGGGGTGGGTGGACGGCGGGAAAGTCGACAAATTGATGGTCGAGACGCGGAAGAGCCCCGCCGACTCCGGAGAATCGGCGGGGCTCTTGTGCACCTGGAGGGGCGGCTTACCAGTACGAGCAGGTCCAGGTCGCGCCCCACCCGTAGCCGGCGATCTCGTAGGTGCTGTACGTGTCGAGGTTGGTGCCGGGGATGTTCAGCGTGGATCCGTAGGTCACCTTCGAGCCGGAGCCGGAGCAGGTGCTGCCGGTGACGTTCACCTTGAGGGGCTGCCAGTTTGATCCGGGGCCTGTGCCGCCTCCCGGATTGGTGCCCCCGCCGGGGTTCGTGCCTCCCCCGGGGTTCTTCCCGCCGCCGGGGTTCCAGTTGCCGTTGTTGCGCGAGCCGGTGTTGTTGCTGCGCGTCCCGTTCTGCTGCTGCTGTTCTGCTGCCTGGTGGGCGGCTCCGGCGGCGTTGACGGCCGTGATGTAGGCCTGGACCAGGGCGGCGCGTTCCTCGAGCGGCAGCTCGGCAACACCATCGGCGGTGAGGGCGGCCGCGGCGACGGCTGCAGTCTCGGTGGGGGCCTTCTCCCAGACGAGGGTGGCGCCCTTCTCAGCTGCGGAGGTGAGCGCGGTGGCGGTGCTGTCTGCGGCTGCAGCCGCAGCGGTCTCGATGTTCTCCTCGAGGGTGGTGACGAACCGCGTGTAGGACTCGATCGACTTCTGATCAGACTGGAGCTCCGCGGTCTGAGCCTGCAGCTGCGCCGTGTCGCTGGCGGGCTTGAGTCCCTTCACGGGGAGGTCAGCATCGGGGACGATCGCCTTGAAAGTGTAGGGCTGCTCTTCGAGGATCACACCGGCGTCGTCGACGGAGAGCTGGGCGGCGTCGACGAGATCTCCGGCCGTGGCGAGAAGGTCGGCTCGGGTGGCGGGATCAGCGACGGTGCTGTCCGTGAGGGTGTTCGCGATCGCGAGCAGCTGCGGGTACTCCGCGGCCGCGGCATCCTGCGCGGCGTGTAGCTGCTCGATGGCTTTGTCCTGCGCGTTGTAGGCGTCGGCGCGGGCCGCGACGGTGGTGTTGAATGCGTCGACGGCTTGGGAGTGCTGGACCGTCTGAACGGTCAGGTAGGTGCCGACGGATGCCACGGCAATGACGAGGATTGCGAGCGCGATCCAATTGGCGTAGCGCGGGGGCCGCGGCTGTGCGGCGTCGGCAGGCGTTTCCGGGACTGTGGGCTGCTCGGTCGTGGGGTCGTCGGGGTTCTCGACGACGGGGCCGGCGGGGGTGTTCTCCATGTTGTCTCCAGGTTATGGGGGTGGTCCGGGCCTGGAGAACCCAGACCACCCCCGGCTTGTTACTCGGCCGCGGTCTCGGTGACAGCGGCGGTGGCACGACGACGGATCAGCCGCGTGAGGGTGAGTGCGAGGCCTCCGAGGAGGAGGCCACCGGCACCGGCGAGGAGCGGCATGTTCAGGCCGTCACCGCCGGTCTGGGCGAGGGGCGGCGCTGCAGGGGTGGTGAGCGTCTCTGACGGCTCTCCGCACTCGCCGGCGCTGAGCTGGCCGCCGTCCTCGGTGTTCGTGGTCTCCACGAACGTCGTGGTCATGCCGACCGGCTTCTGGGCGGGGGTGAACTTCTGGCTGATTGTCTCCTGAGGGGCACCCGGCAGGTACAGGCCTGCCTCGAGGGCGACGGGCTCAGAGGTCCAGACGAGCGTCTTTTCGGTGCACACGAGCTCGCTGCCTGTGGGCACCTGGTAGGCGCGGAATGTCGTCGTGGCCCCCTCGGGCACGGAGCCAAGGATCTCTGCGGTGTCCCACAGCTGGTCACCGCGCTTGGAGGTGCCGGCGCCGGAGTCACTGGATGCCTGCGTCTTCACGTCGATGACGTGCGTGGTTTCGGTCGGCTCGCCGCATTCGCCACGGTCGACGACTTCCTGCTCACGCTCGTCGGTGGGGACGGTGGCGAGCTGCTCGACCCACAGCTCGGTGCCGTACTCGTCAGCTGCGAACTCGGGCGACTTGTACTCCCCCGCCTCGGTGATGTGCTGCGGGTCGTCGAGGTTGTCGGCGATCAGGTTGTCGGCACTACAGACCCAGGAGAGGTCGCCGGGTTCGGTGCCTTCGGGGGCGTTGGGAACCCACTTGCCGGAGTCGTCCTGGACCATCGGGACGAGGTACTTCTCGAACGTGAGCTCGAGGCCCTCGTTGGGGAGCACCCCGGTGACGATCGCGGTGTCGTAGCTGGTGGATTCCTTCTTCGTGCCGACCTGGGCCTTGGTGGTGACGTCGACGCCGAACGTGGTCTCCTCGTACAGCCCGAACAGGTCGGCCCAGAGGTAGCCCTCGGGGAACAGCGGAGTGCGGGTGCCCTGGGCGGAGGCGTCGAACTCCCACACGTAGACGACGGGGCTGCCGTCGGCGGGCATGACGGCGTCGCCGAAGGTCGCGGTGCGCTTTGCGCCCGGGCCTTCGGTGCCGGTGGAGACGGTGGTCTCGGCGATGAGCTCAGCGTCGGCCGGGAGCTCGTCGGTGGGCTTCTCAGGTGCCTTGGCGACCTTGTAGGCCTTCACGGTCCAGTCGGTGGGTGCATACTCGCCCTTGGAGTTGCGGAACCACTCGTTGATGCGGCCGTTCTCGTCTGCGGCGATCTGGAAGGTCGCGGTGTCAGAGAGGGCGTCGCCGGGCTTGGCGAACCGGGGAGCGAGCGAGGTCGCTTGCGGCTGGAAGTCCGGGGCGCGCAGCAGCGGGTCTTCACCGTTGGCTGTCCAGGATGCGGAGCGGCCGGGGCCTGCGGTCTTCTGCTTGTCGCCGGTGTTCCAGACGTGGAGGCTGCCGCCCCATCCGGAGTTGATGGATGCGTTACCGCTGATCTTCCAGTCGGAGCCGTCGTCGGATGCGACGCCGCGCACCTTGTAGGCGGTGCCAACCTTCGCGCCAGCGAGGGAGGGTGTGCCGGTGGCTTCGAAGATGCCGTTGGTGAGGGTGATGGTGACGGCGGCGCCGGCGGGTGCACCGGCCGAGGAGACGGTGACGGTGCCGTTGTAGTTGTTCACCGGGTCGACGTTGAAGTCGACGCTGCCGGCGCCGAGGATCGGGCCTGCGGTGGTGCCGGCGGTTGCGTCCAGGATGGCCTGTGCACGATCAGCGATCGCGCGGGCTTCTGCGCTGCCGACCTGGCTGTAGAGCACCCAGTTCACGTAGCCGGGGAGGGTGTGCGCTCCGGTGTAGCTGTGGGAGGCGTACATGGCGTCCGCGTAGGCGACGGCCTTCACAGCGAAGGAGACGGCGCTGGCTTCCCGGTTGTCCCAGGTCTGCCCGAACTCGGAGACGATCCGGCCGATGCGGGCCTGGTCGTTGGCGGTGAGGGTGCGGTTGCCGATCGGGGTGCGCACGACCACGCCGTCCTGCCAGCCGCCGTCCGTGCTGGTGCCGGAGGGGTTCGGGGTGCCGGGCTCGATGCAGTAGACGATCGAGCCGTCGGGGGCGAGGAAACCGCCCTGCCAACCGACTCGGTCGTCCCAGGTGCCGTATCCGGGGCCCTGGGCGGCGAAGAACAGCGAGATCCCGCCCAGGGCCTTGGCCACGACTTCGGGTGCCGCGGTCGGGAGCGTGGCGGAGTCGGGGGTCTCCGTCACGGGTGCCACGCCAGAGTTTGATTCTGGCGTGGACGTCTCAGGGGTGCCCGCGTCCGACTGCGGGGGCGCTTCGGTGGTGGCGTTCGCTGCCGAGGGGAGGACGGCAGCGCCGAGGGTGAGGGCTGCGACGGTTGCGATGCACGCCACCGCTCGGCCGAGGCCGAACGCGGATCCAGGACGTGATTCGTGGTTGTTCAAGGGTTTCTCCTTCTGCACTCGACTGGGGGTCGTGTGCGGCGTGGGTGCAACTCGGCTCGCCTGGTTGATGCACCAGGGGCAATAGATCTCAAACCGAGTCACACGCGTACTAGGTACGTTAGGGACGAGGTTTAACGAGTTCTATTACGCGAGTTCCTCCAACTTTTCGGAAGATCAGTCAGGAGCCCGGTCAAGCAGCTTGGTACTTTATATACCGAATGACTGACGAGGAGGCCCCTGTGGGCGAGGAAACCGACGCGAAAGCATGGGGCGAACGGCACAATGGAGGGATGCCCAAGCTCAAGCCCGCTGCACCGGAGATGCCGCAGGGCGCTGATCGCGCGCATCGGGCGATAGCCACCACGACGCGCATCGAAGCGATCAAGTACCTTCTCGGCGCACCCGACTCGGCGATGGCGGCGATCGTTGCCGGCACCGGTCTGACCCGTGAGTCGGTCCGCTCCGCGATCGACGAGCTCGAACGCCTCGAGTACCTGCACGCGTCGGACGCCCCTGGCGCAAGACGCGGTCGGATCGTCACCTACCGTGTTGATCGCACCCGTCTCGCACAGGATCTCGGCGCGCTCAACGCGTACCTTCTCGGCTGATAGCCCCAGATCGAATTGCATTCCGTCCCCCAAAGACAGCGGAGGAACATCCCCCTCTACCTACAAGGGGTGGGAAGAACGACGCGAAGTGGACAAACTGGTCCGAACCTAGCTCTGGCACGTCGCCGGGCGCCCAGAAAGTCAACCCGCTAAAAAGCAGAGGGACGGACGCGGGACTCAGCCGAAGAGGGCCAACCCGAGCGCCATGATGATGAGCGACGCGGCCGCGATCGCAGGCCCCTGCGGAATGCGCGCTACTGGCTCTCGACTGATCGCCTTCGCTACGAGCATGTGGATGCTCCCGAAGACGATCGCCATCGGAATTAGGTAGATCGCGAGCAGCCCGACGTACAAGCCGACAAAGAGCGCCAGGGCGCCGGCGAACTTCGCATCACCGAACCCGCACCATCCGGCAGCTGCCATCAGCACGTACACGACGAACACCACGGCCGCAGCGGCCAGCACTGGCCCCACAGCCTCCACACCGACGTAGAGGCTGCTCCCGGCCACCTGGACCGCCCCAGCGGCTCCCAGCGGCCCGGTGAGCGCGTTGGGGAGCTGCCGTGTGCGAGCGTCGACCACAGCGCCGTACACGGCCGCAGCGGCCACGGGGAGCGGCAGCACCCACAGATACCCCTGCCACCCAACCAGCTGCGGCCCAGCGAGGGCGAGCACGGCGCTCGCGGCCGCCGCGAGGGCGACGTTGAGGGCCGTGCTCGTCGTGCGTGTGGCGCGCGCTGTGGTGGTCATGTCAGCTGAGGCCGGGCATCTGGGCGTGGGCGTCGTCGATGAGCCGCTGCGTGGCCTCGTCGAGTTCAACGTCTTCGCCAACGCGGTCGATCATCTCGTCGACGACGCGGTTGAACGCGTCGACGTCGCCTGCCTTCATGGCGGCTTCGATCTCCAGCCGCCAGCCTGCCTCGTTCAGCGGATCGGTGGCCTGGGCGATGCGAGCAGCGAATCGTGCCTGTGTGTGGTCTCCGACCTGCAGTGCGCGGTGTGCGAGTTCGTCAGCGGCGTCCATGATCGCAGCGAGCATGGTTTCTTCGATCGGTCCTCGCCAGCCCCACCAGCCGCGGCGGCGGGAGGTGCCGGCGAAGGGCTCGCCGCGGACGAGCTTGATCGCCTGGACCAGGTTCTCGTTGCTCGTGGTCTTGAGGTCGGGTCCGATGAGGTCGCAGAAGTCGTGCCAGTCGGTGCGGATCATCGGGTGGGCAGTGAAGCCGGCGTTGCTGCGGCCCTCGGGGAGCAGCGGGTTGCCGTCAGGGTCGTGGCCGAGGGCCTGACGGATCTGCTTGGCGAGCTGGCGGGCGTTGTTGTTCTTCGGGTCGAGCTTGTCGGGCCAGAGGTTCTTCTGCACCAGCGCGCCCGGGGCTCCACCGTTCTGCAGCAGAAGGAAGGCGAGGAACTCGACTCCTCGGCCTGGCATGGCGTCGGCGTCAGCGATGTTGAGCGCGTCGACGGGACCGAGAAGCCGAATGTACGGCGCCGGCCAGTCAGGAACGTTCATCGATGCCGAAGCAGCCTTTTCGAGGGGCTGCGCTTTCTCGGGCGTCTCCTGCTGTGCGGTCGCCTGCTCCGCCGCGGCGTCGGTGGACACGACGGTCGGGATCTCGTCGGCCCCATCGGCGTCGGCGAGATCCGCCGCGACGGGTTCGGGCACGGCCGGGGCCGGGTGTTCTTCCTCGAGGACGGCCGGGTGAGACGCCATGGTGGTCGTGGCGAACAGAGACTGGACCAGCTCGAGTTCTTCACCAGCGAGAACCTGCGGGCGGAAGGGAAGCGGGGGCATCGCGCCGCCGCTGCGGTATTCGGCCTGGTCGCGTGAGGTGACCTCGACGGTTGCTCCCGCGACCAGCGCATCCCCGTTCGAAATGGTCGCGATACCAAGTCGCGGCATCCGTGCGACCAGCTCCGCGAGCTCGTCCCGCAGATGCCCCTCAGGGGTCTTCGCGAGGATGACGATGTGGGGTGCCCAGGATTCCATCTCCGTGGCCTGGGTGCGCGCCTCCAGCACTCCCCCGACCCCATAGGAGTCCAGGGCGGAGCGGCGATCCTCAAGGTCTGCTCGCAGGTTTCGGACGAGCGCGGGCACATCCTCGACCTGGTGGATCCGGATCCTGTCGAGATCACGGGCGAAGCTGTCCTCCATGCCGACCAGGGTGACGTGGATCTGTTCGGACCAGGGATTCGTCGCGAACTCGCAGGCGAGAGCGTTGAGCACTCCTCGTGCCGTCTCCTGGTCGCCAACGACGTTCAGGGATCCGATCTGCTCGAGGTCGAGCAGAAGGAATCCGCCGTTGACGTCCGTCCCGATGGTCGCCAGAGCGGGGTACGGAGACACCGTGGGGCGCTCTGGAGCGGTAGCCATGCCGGGACGCACGACCCATGCCATCCCGTCATCGGACTGAGATTCGAAAGGCGCAGGCAGCTGCGCGGGAGCGGCCAGGTACAGGGCCACTTCGTCGTTGGCGACGCGGACAGCGAGCAGCTCGGGCAGCTGCTCACCGTTGTCCTCGGCCCACGCCTGCAGCGTGCGGAGCGCGTTGTCGACGTCTTCGACGGCGATGGGGTTCTCCACGACGTTCATCTCGAGTTCGAGATCTGCGGCGGCGGGCTCGGGAAGCGCAATGCGCTCGCCCACTGCGCGGCGACGGCGCTGGCGAAGTCGGCGGGTTCCGAGTGCGACGAGAACGCCCGTGGCTAGAAGTCCCGCGATACCGCCCACCGTCATCAGCGGAATGGACGCATCGATCTCCGTGGAGGCCTCAGTGTCGGGGGCGACCTCGACTGCAGGGCGGTCGACGCTCTGCCCAAGCTCTCGCGTTTCGACAGTGCCGGCACCGCCGCCCCCTGCGCCTCCCGCACCGCCGCCGGCGTCGACGTCGTCGACAACAGGGGCCTGGTCGACAGAGTCGGCAGACTCGTCGGGTGAGGGGGCGGGAGCGGGGGCAACAGGAGCCTCAACGGCCGGTGCCGTCGAGTAGACGCCGGGGATGGTCATCTTCCATCCGGGGAGAATCAGATCCGGGTCAGTCAACGACGAGCCGTCCGCTTGAGGCGAGAGGTTCGCGTTGAAGATCTCCACGAATCGATCGCCCTGGCCGTAGTACGTCTCGGCGAGATCCCAAAGGGTGTCGCCCTCGACCACGTCGTGGACGACAACCTGCTGCACCGGTGCCTCAGCTGGCGCAGTCATCGTCTGACCGATGTGAGAAGCCACGGTCACGCCCAGCTGGTTGGCGTCCATCGAGACTGCGCTCGAGGACGCTGCCGGAGCATCCGACGTGCTGGCCTGCGCAGGAGCTGTAGCCATCACCGTCGAACCCGCGAACATGAGACCGACGGCAGCGATCATCGTCGCGGCCAGCTTCTGCTGGCCTCTGAACGCTGCCGCCTTCTTGCGGGTCGGGCGACCACTGATCGCGGCGCCGAGCTCCACGAGGAACGGACCAGCGAACGCCGCCCAGACCACCCAGCACAGCAGCGGAAGGATCTTGGTGAAGAGGATGACGTTGCCGTAGTCGGGCCTCATCGAGATGATCGCGTTGATCTGCTCCGCTGTCGGGAACGGGTTCCCTGCGAGCATGACCAAAGCGACGGGGATCCCGATGAGGATGCCGCCCATGACGACCAAGGCGCCGAGTCCTGCGAAGAGCTTCTTCATCGTCAAAACCTTTCCGGAGTTACCCGGTGAATGTATCGCCGTCCTGCGACACGTTCACCGACTGCAGCTCGCCCACGCGCACTGTCGTCGACGCCGTTGTGGTCGGCATCGCGATGTTCCCGGACTGCCCACCACCGGTCCAGGCGACGGACCAGTTTGTCGTGGCGAAGAGCGTGAACGTACCCGACCCGGAGGTCTTCTGATACCGGAATCCACAGGTCGGCGAGTCCACCGCAGCCTGGTTGGCCATCGCTGCGGCGTTGAACGGCGTACCCGCTCCACAACCGATCACCTGACCGTCGCCAGAGCTCCACCCGAGCGACTGCACGCTCGCAGTACCCGTGACGGTCACACCGCCGTACGTGGCGGTACGAGTGACCGGACCCCACGTGCTCTCTGTCGGCTGGTCGACCCACAACCAGACCGGGATACCGACCCAGGTGCGGCGGTAGGGCGCCGTCCCTGCAGGGTCATCGCTGTGAACCTTCAACTCGGGAGCCATCCCGATGTCGATGGGCTTGAGCACGAACGTGCGCGCCAGCATCCCAGCGGCCTGCGCCGGCGTGTACCGATTCACGCCGGGCGGGGGCGTCTCACGCCACACACTGGTGCCGTAGCAAAGCCTCCCACCGCAGTCCGGCGGATCGATCGTGAGGCAGGAGTACCACGCGCCCACACTGGCGTCTCGCCCCGGAGGAGCGGGCCGCTGCGGGTCGTCGAGCGTCCAGTAGCACTGCAGGTCATTCGCCCACCAGCCACCATTCGACGAGCAGGGAACCTCCCGAGGCTCACCGTCCTTCGGCGTGTACGTGCATGTCGTCGGCCCCGGCGTAAAGTCCGCCGGGCCAGTTCCAGGGGTTCCCCCTCCAGGGTTCCCCGGAACCTCCACCTCAACATCACACACAACCTGGCCCTGCGAGTTGGTGTGGCAGTTGTTCCCCGCTGCAGCGGGGACCGCGAACGAAACGGAAACCGCGATCACAGCGGCGAAGCTCACCAGTACTGCTGCGCTACGGCGCAGCCATGTCTTCAACACAGCGGAGCCCCTTCCATCCCCGTCATCTCAGTCGAGTTCGAGACGAACCATCCCTGGTACTCAGGGCTGTAGAGCAGCTCAACCTGGTAGGGAAAGCTTCCCTTCGGAATATCCGTGTTCTCGACACCATCCACCAGGAAGGTTGTGCCGGTGTTGTCGCTGCAACCGAAGAGGTTCACCGCTCCCAGCGGGTCGACCTCTCCATTGCTCTGGTTAGTGAGCGGAGCAACGTACGACAGCGCCTGGTTGGGCTGCCACGTCGAAGGCTCACCCTCAACGGAGGTCTTCTTCTCGACCTTGTTGTTGTAGGTGTCCTGCATGATCGTCGCCATGCGGGTTCCTGGCCACACGAAGTTCTCGAGGTAGTCCGGACCCAGCTCCGGGTCAGCCATGAAGTCGAACTGAGCCTGTTGGAAGGCCACGTATGCGGTGTTCGCTGCCGCGACGGCCTCAGACTCATCCTTCGGCGCGGCGACAGGAGCCTGCGTCGGAGCTCCAGTCGGCTCAGGCGTGGGCGTTGCGCTCGCCGTGGGCGTCTTGGTCGGCGTCGGCTCTGCGGTGGGCGTGCATGCCGTGAGCATCATCGCGGTGACGGCGAGGACTCCGGCAATGGCGGTTGCTGTGCGGCGGTTCATGATTCTCAATTTCCGATCAGTCGGGCGGAGCCGGTTGCTTCAACGGGGATAGGTGGAAGCCCGTAGCTTCCGAGGATACGAGGCGTGTACGCCATCTCGACGGTGACCGTGACGGTATCCCCCGCCACGACGACCCTGCCGCCGACGTCCGCAGCGGCGAGGTAGTTCTGTGCCGCTGTCGCTGCCATCTGGGAGGAGAGATCGAATGCGTCGCCGTTGACGCTGCTGCCGGTGGCGGCGTTGGTGCCCGCTCGGGCGGCCGATTGGGCAATGGTCATGGCCTGCTGGAGCGTCTGGACTTGGCCCCCGCCGTCGACGACGAGACCAGTGCAGAGCCCGAGAAGAATCAGGAGGCCTACGGCATACATGGGCAGGAATTTCATAGCTCACCTCTCCCGGTAGGGATCGACGGGACTGAATGCGGTCTTGGTGACGGTGAAGGTCGTCTGGATCCCGTTCCACCCGGGGAAGACGAGCTCACTCGCGGTGATCGTGCACACGACGGTCGCGGAGACCGTCCCGGCCTCGCCCAGCCCCGTGGTGAGGCCGTTGCCGGAGATGGTCACGTTCAGGCTGGCGCAGTTGACGTTGTCGCGGAGCGCGAGTTGGGCGGCGGAGATGGCGTGAGGAACCGCGTCTCCAGCGCGTGAGAGCGAGGCGTCGCGCGCGGCGGCGTATGCAGCTGCTTGGACGGTGTTGTCAGCCATGGTGAAGCGACCGAAGAGGGCGATGATGCCGATGCAGCCGATGGCGATGAGGGTGAGGAGCGTGTAGCCCGGGAGGTCTTCGGCGCCACCGTCTTCGTTGCGGATGATCCTGCGGATGAATTTCATGGTGCCGGCACCCACCTCTCCACGGGTCCGGTGAGCGTGTAGCTCACCTGGGGTAGCACGCCCTCGAGGCCGGGCAGGATGACAGCGATGGTCCCGGTGACGGTGATGCTCACCTGGTCGGGGGTGCGGTTCACTGTCACGGTGGGGTTGGTTACGGCGCCATCGAGACGTTCGAGGAACTGCATCGCGGATGCCTTGCCGGCCTCCGCGGTCGACTCGTACGAGCGCGCAA
The DNA here is from genome assembly GCF_002979515.1 of Microbacterium sp. MYb54. GTDB lineage: Bacteria > Actinomycetota > Actinomycetes > Actinomycetales > Microbacteriaceae > Microbacterium. Next base: position 35,603 of record NZ_PCPA01000019.1, read on the forward strand.
CGGTGTACCCGGCCTGCGCGGCTCCCTGGCTGACGGTGTAGCCGTTGAACCAGAACGCGACCTGGAACCCGGTGAACAGCATGAAGAGGACGCCGAGGTACATGAGCACGGTTCCGGCCCATCCCTCGTCACCTCGCAGCCGTGAACGCACGCGTTCAAGGCCACGCTGCCACCGGGCTCCCATGGTCTTCATCAGGGAAGGATGCTCTGGACGTACGGGATCAGCCAGGCGTTGATGGCCGCGCCGAGAGCGATCGCAGCTGCGACTCCGACGACGATCCAGACGGCCCATGCGGGGATGTCATTCATGGTGTTTCCTTTCGGTTAAACGGACGGATCAGAGATTGAAGAGAGCGAACGCCGAGGGCAGCGTCGCAAGCAAGACGATGGGGAACAGCGTGAGGAACACCGGAACGGTGGCGGCCCGCGTGACCTTCTCCGCTGCTTTCGTGTCCGCGGCCGAGACATCCGTCCGCAGCTTGTTGGCGGACGCGATGAGCTGGTCCCGGAGCGATACTCGGGCTTCGGAGAGGCGCATCGTGCGGCCGAGCTCCACCAGCGACGGGATCTCTAGCTGCGTACCCAACCGTTCGATCGCATCCCACTTCGACGTGCGTGTCAGGTCAGCCGCGGCGTACTCCCGACGGATGCGACGGAACACCCAGGTATCGGAGAGCGACGCGGCACTGGAGAGCGCGGAGTCCGCTGTGGTGTTACCCAGGAGCGCGACCGCCACCATCTGCAGGTAGACACCGACGAACCGTGTGAACTCGCGGCGCGCTGCCGTCGCGCGTGCAGCGATCTGCGAGTCCACCGAGATCCACATCACGAAGGCGAGGACGGGGCTGAGAATCAGCGGGGCGAGGGACGGTTGCCCGGTGATCAGCCCCAACAGCGCCGAGAGGATCGCGGGGATCGCGAAACCGAAGAGTGCGCCCTGGAGCTTCCGTGCATAGAACCGCGAGACGGGGATATCGAGAAGATCAAGATCCCGCAGAGGCGGCCCGATGAACTTCACGTTGGGGAGATGCTGCGCGAGCCAGCTACCTGCCCTGTCCCAGGAGGACAGGGGTGCTGCCGTGACAGGAACGGTGATCGCCGCTTCTCCGAGACGGTTGAGCGCATCGCCCGCACGAACAGACCGGGGCGCATAGACCAGGACCAGGCCTGCGAGCACTCCCCCGACGAGCAGGCCCGGGAGGACGGCGTTGAGCGTCAGGTTCATGCTTCCGCTCCTTCTCGTGGTGCGAGGATGCGGGGCTCCTCGACGTGGCGATTCATGGCCTTGGCCCAAGCGAGCAATCCGATGAAGATCGCGACGACGACGCCCAGCACGATCGTGCCGATGGGTGTCCGGTAGAACGAGAGCATGTCGGTGCCCGAGGCGAGGACGAGCAGCACAAGCACGATGGCAACGATGCCGGTCATGATTTTCAGCGTGTCACGGGGCTTTTCGCGCTCCACCTCGGTGTCGATTCTGTTCTTGGCTGTGACGCTGAGACTGTCGGCGATGCCATTTAGTGCCGTGGAGAGACCACCGGCATTGAACTCCGCGGCCTGAATCAGGGAGAGCACGACCTCGTCGGCGTATGAGTTGCCGAGTTCGTCTCCGAAGGCGTACAGAGCGTCCGTGGTCGACCAGGTGGTGCTCATCCGCGCGTAGAGACGATCGACGGGCTTCTGCAGCACCTCCGGCACGCTCCCACGAGTGATGCCGATGACCTCTTTCAAGGTGAAGACGCCGGTGTCAGAAGTGCCGGCCAGCGAACGTGCCCACATCTCCAACCCGGTGAGGAGCTCACGCTCCTTCGTCGAAGGCTTGCCGAGGAGGGCAGGGAGACCGACGACAGCGATCGGGATGATGAGCACCATGGCGGGGAAGCTGGTCACGAAAGCGACGACGAGGCCGATAACCAGGCCGATCACGAATCGGCGCTTTGTGGAGGCGTCGATTCGTTGCCACCGTCGTGTCAGAGCGCCACGGTTCGGACGTACTGTCTTCTCCGGACCGGGCCGGAAGTACATGATCAGCATCAGGATTCCGAGGGCCACTCCGCCACCGGCGACCCCAGCGAGGAGACTCATGAGTTCGCCCAGTGATCGGTGTAGTCGTAACCCACACGCCGGAGACGCGCGTCGAGCTGCTCGCTGGGTTTCTCAGGCTGTGTGTACCTGCGAAGGTCAGGGTCGAAGTAGAACAGACGGGCCGCCATCGGCTCATGCCGGTCATTGCCGCGCACCTCGGTGATCTCGGTCACGATGCGATCTCGCGTCCCATCTGCCTTCTCGACGAAGTCGATGTAGATGATGAGGTGGATCGATCGCATGATCTGACGAAGCGGCACGGTGTCATCGGAGAGCCCGAGCTGACTCATCAGGACATCGGCGAAGCGATGGATCGCGTCATCGGCACTCACCGCGTGAATGGTCGACGTGGACCCCTTACCGGCCTTCATCGCCTTCATAGCCACGGTGGCTTCATCGTTGAGGATCTCGGCGAACACGATGCGTTCAGACTTCGCTCGCAGGGCCATGTCGAGGCATTCCTGCAGGCTGGTCCCCGCCTCACTGTCAGCGCCAGCGGACTGCGGAGGAACGTACTGCAGATCCTGGGTCTGCCAGTGGCGGTGCGGCAGCTTGTTGAGGTAGAGCTCACGCTCGGTCTCGATGGTGCTGATCTTCTCGTGAGGAGGGATGTTCGCCAGCATTGCCCGAACGAAGGTGGTCTTGCCTGCTCCGGGGAATCCGGCCACGAGGACGCACAGGTTCGCGTTTGACGCGGCGGTGAGGAATTCGGCCATCTCGAGGTTGATCGTGCCGCGCTTGACCATATCCGCCAGCTCGACATCGACGAGCCCGTGCTTACGGACTGTCATGTTGGTGACCGATGTGATGCCGCGGCCCGTCGCTGAGACACGCCCGCCACCGATGTCGAGGCTGAGCTTCCCGCCGGGGCGAGCGAAACTGCGGCCGCGGTATGACGCGATGTCAGCGATGAGCTGCTGCAGCTCATCGTCGTTCGTCGCGATCGGGGGGCGGCGTTCGCAGAGGCCGTTGGTCTTCCAGACCACGACGTTGTCGTGTCCCACGATGGAGATGTCTTCGACGTCGGGCTCACGAAGATACTGCTGCAGACGCCCGTACCGGTGCGCCTGGTCGAAGATCGCCTGCGCGTAGTGCGCCTTCTCCAGGGGAGACCACTCGAAGTCGGTCCCCCTCTGCTGAGCGATGCTGACAACGTGCCGTTCGATCACCCGATCGATCTCTTCCATCGTTCGCTCTTCGGCGTCCGTCTCCGGATCTGCCGATGCGTCGACGACGTCGAAGTCCGCTCGGGTTCGTTCCTGCGACTCGGTGTCCACCTCGAGCTGCTTGGTGAGCATCTGAACGATGTCCCAGTCGACGTTGAGGTAGCCGGCCGGGGTGATGCGGTCTGGACGCCGGCGACGGTTCCTGAGCGATTCCGTCGGATCGGCGACAACGGGGGCAGCCGCAGAGGACTCGTTCTCCCCGACGAGGTGCAGGGAGGGCTGTCCGGTGGCGGCACTGAACAGGTGGCTGTTTCCGCGGACGCGGTCATTAGCCGCGGGCGGGGCGGCAGCTGTGGCACCGAGCATGTCGTCGAAGAACGGCTGCGTCGTGATCTGGACGTCGGGGATATCGGGCATCAGCTGACGTTCCTGTTCTCGGTCGGTTCGATCATCACGCGTAGGTCTTGTGCCGCCCTACGCACGGCACCGCGGTAGCGGTTCCGTGTGGGCTTGTTGTCGGGTCGGCCGTGCGAGAAGACGGCGGCGCCTTCGGGATCGTGCGGGAGCGTCGCGACCACCGGAAGGATGTGGTCTGTGAATGCGCTGGCGGGCAGTTCTGTCGCAACAGGTGCGGTCAGCAGCGACCAGTACCGCTCCCCCGACATCGTTCGCACTCGCTGAGAGAGATCCGGCAGCGCGAGACGGCGGTATGCACGGTTGAGGTCGATCGACGAGGCGGACGCGCAGATCAGCACCTTGTCTGCGGCGTCGAGAAGCGGGAGGCGAGGATCGTCGATCTGGAGGCGCCCGAGATCGAGGATGACATCGATTCCCCCCTCGCCCAGCGCGGCGAAGAGCCGCGGCAGTTTCGTCCACAGGCTGCGGACGCCGTCCACGACTCCGAGGTTGACGAAGCCGGGCACGACCCACATCTGATGCTGCGCCGGGATCGATGGGATCGGCATCGACGGAATCGGGGGGAGGGAGTGCACTGCGATCGCGAGGGCAAGCTCCGGGTTGAGGATGTCCTCGGGCTCGAGCACCTCGCGCGTGAGAGCGTAGGCGAGCTTCTCGATGCCGCCTTCTGAGGTGCGCAGGTTGGCACGGAAGAACCCGGCCATCATCGTTGAGGCTGCGCTGGTGTCTGCCTCGATGAGCACGACGGGTCGACGCCAGTGCACTGCCAGCGCGGCGGCGGCGGTGGTGACGCCTGGCGAGCCCGCGAGACTGGCAAGAGCGATGACGGCCATCACTTACCTCCAGGGACCAGGTAGATGGCGAGGGTCGCTGCAGCTGCCTGAGCGGTCACGGTCGGGGCTACCTGGGCGGGGACATAGACGTCCACGATGACGTCGTTGGTGTTCGGAACCACGGTCACCTGAGAGATAGTCGCCGCGATGGCCTTGTCCTGGGCAACTTCGATCGGGCCGATAGAACCCTGTGCAGGGACCGGGACGAGGAAGACCTCGTCCCCCGCGACGAGCTGCTGGGACGGGAGACGACCGGGCTGCAGCACCATTCCGACCAACGCCTTGCCGTCAGGGACAGCCAGTGCGCTCGTCGTGGAGTCCTTCGTGACCAGCCCGCCGGCAGGAATGTCGACCGAGGCGATGGTCCCGAGAAGTTCGTCGACCTGGGAGACGGGAACAGCGGCAGTAGTCTGCCCCGCGGCGATCGAGAGAGTGGTGAGGTCGCTCTGTTCGATGACAGAGCCTCGCTTGATGTCCCCGGACGCGACGAACACCTGTGTGGCGTTGCTGGCGTTCGTGTAGATCACCACGCTGACGATCACGCTGAGGATCAGAAGGGCCGCGGCCGCGAACCCCCAGATCGGAGGGCGCCGCGTACGAACGGGAGCAACGCCAGCTTCATCCTTCTTGGGCTTGCTCTTCGATCCGCGCGCAGCTTTCGCGGTGTCCGGGACTTGCGCTTCCGTGATCGTCACGTGTCTTCCTTCCGTGGGCCTCTACCTACAAGGGGTGGGTTCCGACGGGAGAAGTCGACAACTTCAACCTGGCTGTGGAGCCACCCCCCGGTGGTTGTCTCAAGAATACAGGCTTTCGGACTTTTCGAAAGCCTAATGGTGAATAAGTCACCTTCCTGATGCCGTAATCAGGGTAACCGCCCCTAGTCACAGAGACGTCCGTGGCCGCAGATCTTGACGTGTTTGCCGCGGGTCGTTACGTGGATGTCACAATTGGGGCATGTCTGAGAGGAACGGGTTGGCGATCGCTGACGTTCAGCGCGCACTTGGCCTGTCCTCTGTACGGGTGGGGATCATCCGCGCGGCCGCGCGCGGTCCGGTCACTGCACAGGATCTGATGACCGAGCTCAAGGTCAGTCGGGCCACGTTGGCCCCGCACACCGAGGCGCTCATCGCTGCCGGGATCCTCGTACAACAGAAAGACCCCACCCGGGCCGGAGCCCGAGCGGGGTTCAACCGCCTGGTGTGGAGTGTGAATCCCTCCGTTCTCGCGGATCACCTGACGGTTTTGTCGCAGTCGTTCTCCGACGGCGAGTAGAGGCCCCTCAGAACTGCTCGCGTGCAGCTGCACTGAGGCGTGCGCGGATCCGGTCGACGCGCTTGCGGAGGCATGCGCGGGTGAGGCCGAGCGAGTCAGCGATCTCCGCTGCGGTCTCGTCTCCGAGAGCGGAACGGGAGAGCAGGGCCACTTCGTCGCGCTGCAGAACACCGGTGTCTATCGCCCAGGTGAAGAGCTGAGCGAGCTGGACCTCGACCGGCGCCTCGGGCTGCTGCCACTCGCCCGCTTCTTCCTCGAGCACGGCGTCGGAGACCGGGGCGGTGCAGTCGTGGATCAGCTTCTCGTTCTGGGTCTTCTCCGGAGCGAGGATGCTGAGCATGCCCATGGTCAGGTTGGCGTGGATGCGGCGACGCAGGTGGAGCTTGAAGCTGCGGATCGATTCCCATGCGGCGCCGATGGCGTAGCCGACACGATCGGCGCGGTCGAAGTCACCGAGTCGCGTGACGCGGTGCGCCATGCGCTGCGCGGCGGGGATGAGGAGCTGGACGAGAACACGTTCGGCCTGACGATCTCCACCCCGCGCGAGGGTGATGAGCTCGTAGAGAGTGGCGTCCTCCTGGACTGCTGCCTTCTCTCGCTCATCTGAGGAAACCCGCCTGTTGGAAGCGAGCCGGTGCAGCTGGCGGATCTCGTCGAGGAGGTCACCGCAGCCGCGGATGCCGAGAGCGCCGAAGAGGTACTCGCGAGGGGCCTGCGTGTGCTCCCAGTCGTGGTTGAGACGGGTCATGAGCGAGGCGGTGTGAACGGCGGAGGACATCGAAACTCCCAAGGGATGCGTGAAGCTGATCGGCTCCGACGTTCCTCAGGGCGTGTGTATCCCCGCGTGTATCCGCCGCCTTGGCGAGAGTGATTCGGTCGCGGTCTGGAGTGCGTGCTCCCGCGAAATTACGCGGTTTCTGGCGTGTATCCGGTTCGAGTTGAAAAAGATCGATCGAGTTTGTCGACTTCGCCCTTTATTGCCCACCCCTTATAGGTGAGCGGGTCCACGCCGGGATCCAGGACAGGGGAGAAGCGACGACATGGGAACACAGAGCGACCGCCACGAAGACGGGCTAGGGCCGGAGCTCCTCGCGCAGCTGCGTGACGGAGCCGAAGTGCTTGGGGTCTTCGACGAGGGCCAGGACATCGCCCTCGATCTCCACGAGCGACTGTTCGACCCGTCGACGAAACAACGCACCCTCGAGTTCCTGCAGTCGCCGCAGTACGAGCAGGCCGTCAACACGTACCAGCGGCTGACGACTGGACCCGTCGACCTCCAGAACCCCCACACCTCGGACGGTGCAGCATGAAGCTCTTCGCGAAGAAGCCCTCGGCCGCGGCTGACGACGCACCCGTTGACGACGGGACCGTGGAGTCCGCCGGCTTCACAAACGGCCCGCTCCTCGGTCGGCGAGCCACCGGCGTGGTCGTCATCATTGCAATCCTCTGCGGGCCGGTCGCTCTCGGCATGTTGATTGCGCGCAGTCAGAGCTCCGCTCCTGTCGCGGCTGCAGCAGAGTCGAACGAGCTCACCCCGCTGCAGCAGGCCACCGGGTCGTTCGCCATCGGGTTCGTGGGGAGCTGGCTGTCCGCGACCAAGACGGACAGCACCGCGCTGGAGACTTACGTCACCACCGCTCCCCCGGGACTCGGCGACATCCCCTTCGAGTACCGCAACCTCGCCGTCGTGGAGACCACCCCCACGGACGACGCCACCACCGTGACGGTCATGGTGGGCGGCGACGTCATGGAACAGGCCGGCGAGGAAGAGCCGGCATGGGTTCGCCGCTACTACGAGGTCGTCGTCGACACGGCATCCGGCCGTCTCACCGCCGTCGGCTACCCGGCGCCCGTCGTCGGCCCCCAGGCAACCGCGGGAGCGACCGGGCTCGGTCTGAACACGCAGCTCGCGTCCGACTCCCCCGCCGTCGAGACGATCCAGCTCATGCTGGCCGCGTACCTCATCGGCCAGGGCAGCACGAGCTCCTACCTCACCCCGGGGGTCTCCATCCCCGCAATCACCCCGGCACCGTTCGCGCTTCTGAACTCCGTGTCGTTCTTCGCCGAGGAACAGCCTTCCGCGACTCCCGCCGACGGAGACACGACGCTCGTGCAGGCTCTCGTGACTCTCCAGACCGCCGAAGGCCGCACGGTCACCGCGATGTATTTCGTCGACCTGACCGCCCGTGCTGGCCGGTGGGAAGTCACCAGCCTCAGCACCTCACAGTCCTCTTCGACCGCCCGGGTCGATGAGTCCCCCGCACCCACCCCGTCATCGACCGATGACACCACCGAAGGAGAAGACCAGTGAACACCCTCATCCAGCCACTCGCCGCCGGTTTCAACCACATCAGCACGCAGCTGATCGTCCACGCCGACGGCATCATCACGACCGCCAACGGATTCAACAACGAGCTGTACGCCCTCGTCGTCAACGGAGGCCTCACGGTCATCGTCGTCCTGTTCCTGGTGGCCGCATTCAAGAAGGGATTCAGCCTCGGAGCAGTCCTCGGCGGCCTGTTCGTCGCCGCCCTGGCGTACTTCGCACTGAACGGCGGCCTCCAGCTCGTCGGCAATCTGTTCCGCGGCGAATTCTCCTAGGCCCAGCCCATGAGTACTCCCGATGTCGAGCGGCCTCGCGTAAGCCGCTTCTACACGAGCGTCCGCCGCATCCCCATCATGATCGGGAAGGCGGGTAACACCCGTCTTCCCGGCGGGCCCTATTCGGTCACGCAGTTCATCGCTGGTGGTGTCGTGCTCGTCATCGGGTGGAACACGATGAGCCTCTGGGGGCCGCTGTTCGGGACGTTCCCCCTCGTCCGGATCGTCGCGCTGCTGGGCATGGCCGTCACCGCCCTGTGGTTGGCGGGTCAGCTTCCCTCGACGCGACGGAAGATTCATCACCTCGCCGCCGACACGGTGGGGGCGATCGCGAACCCCTCCGCCGGCACGCTGAACGGTCAGCCGATGAAGCTGCGGCCACCCCATCGCCTCACCGGGACCGTACTGATCGCGGGCGCCCCCGCCGTCGACGAGGCCCCCGTCCCTACCGCGGTCCCGGCGCCGGCTCCGGAACCCGTCGTGCAGACGGTCGCGGTGGAGGAACTTCCCCTCACCCCCGTTGCCGCAACCCCCACAGCCCCGATCCGATTCGCGTCGGGGCTTGACCGTCTGCTCGAGCAGGCACGCACCAAGGAGATCTGACATGCGCATCCCTGACACCGCGATGATGGGCCACCTCAAGTGGACGCGCACGGGCACCGTGTGGGCCACCTGGCGACTCGACGGCCTCCCCAAGGGGTTGGGCGGCAGCGAGCTCAACGACATCCGCCGCAAGATCCACCGCGCGTTGGCGCAGGGCCTGATCGGCGAGTACATGCTGATGGGCTTCGGCGGCATCATCTCCCCGGAGGAGATCGCCAACAAGATGCTCGCCGGCGTCGACGTCAGCGAGAACCCCGTGTGGGCTGAGGAAGTACTCCTCAGCATGGATGAGTTCGACATGCGCCCCAACGGGCGCCGCGAGTACTGGATCTCCGTGCCACTGCGGGTCCGGAGCATCAAGGACAAGGCCCGGATGGTCTACGGCTGGATGGAGCATTCCGTCCGAGAGACCGTGGCGCTTCCGCTGCGCGCCCCCTCAACCGAGGAGATCGCGTCGGCGATGCGAGCAGCTGCTCGCATCGAGGAAGCTATCCCCGGCTCGTTCGTCCCTCGGCGTGCAACCCCAGCCGAACAGATCTGGATCGACACCCACGCGATGACCCGCGGGCTGTACGAGAGCCCGGCGCCGGCACCTCGCTCGGACGACCTTCCCCGTGGCGCCACCAAGGTGCTGATCGATGAGCACCTGCAGCATGCCACCACGCCGAAGTCCTACCCGCTGCCCCACCTCGACGAGGGCGGCCAGACCGACGCCAAGGGCAAGCTCACCAAGGTCAACCCGCTCGCCAACCGCTTCCTCAAGGTCACCGACACCCGCACGGGTGACGCCAGCTACCAGGTCTTGATGACGCTGGCCGGAAGCCCGCGGGGCGGATGGGATGAAGATCTCGACTGGGTCGGCGCACTCGACGAGCTCGGCGTCAACGCCGACTGGGTCTTCCGGGTGCAGAGCCTGCGAGCCCGGGACGCGAAGCGCCGCAACGCCCGCGCAGAGATCAACCTCACCGACCAGATGGATCAGCAAGAGGGCACCGCAGCGATCACCGGCTCCGGCGGTGATCTCGACATCACCGCCCGCGACCTCAGCGAGTGGCACCAGGCGCTTGGAGCCTCCGATCGCGAGGTCGAGATCCAGGCGACCTTCATCGTCGCCGTCGCCGGCGCCACGGCCGACGAGGCCACCGAGCGTGCCCAGTTCACCAAGAAGTTCTTCTCCGACAACCTCGAGTTCCAGTTCGACATCCCCATCGGCGGCCAGGAGAAGCTCTGGTGGGCGATGTGGCCCGGACACCCGTCAGAGCGCATCGTGAAGGAGTTCGCGGAGCTGACGACAGGCACCCAGTTCGCGTCCCTCGCGCCGCTGACGTCCACGGATCTCGGCGACGGATCCGGACTGCTCTTCGCCGACAACCTCACAACGGGAGTCCCGCTCCCCTGCCTTCTGGATCTCTGGGGCCAGATCACCGGTGACGTCTCCGGTTCCATCGGCATCGCCGGTGAGCCCGGTGGCGGCAAGTCCGTCGCGATGAAAATCATCCTCGGCGCGGTGCACGATCGCGGTGGACGGTTCATCGTCATCGACCGCACCGACGCCAAGGAGTACGGGATCTTCGCCGAGTCGATCGACCCGTCCCAGGCGACCATCGTTGACCTCGTCGACCCGAAGTGGTCCCTCGACCCGCTGCGCATCTTCGGTGCCAAGGCAGGCGCCAGCCAGATGCTCACGCTCTGCTCGGCCCTGCTCGGGGTGAAGGCCCGCTCCGCAGCTGGTGTGATGCTCGCCGACGTCCTCAACGAACGCAAGGCAGAGAACGCAGGGCTCACCAACGCCCACGCACTCCTCGCCCGCCTCACCGAACTCGGCCAGAAAGACGAGACAGCTCGCGAGCTCGCTGGCCTCATGAACCTGTACGCCGACACCGAGTACGGCGCCGTCCTCTTCGACAACGACCTCCCTCCACTGAACCTCGCCAGCCGCGGAATCGTCTTCCTCACCCACGGCGTCGCTCTCCCCACCAAGGAGGAGATCGACAACGCAGCGATGTTCGACCAGCTGGGTCTGGACAAGCTGTTCGGACACGCGATGTACGCGCTGCTGACCCGCATCGCTCGGGAGATCTGCTTCCGCGACCCCAACGAACTCGCAGTGTTCGCCGCGGACGAGCTCGCCCACGTCACGGCCAGCCCCCAGGGGCTCGCAGAGATCAACCGGTTCCTCCGCGACGGCCGCAAGCACGGCGCCCCGGTCCTTGTGGCGTCGCAGGATGCCCGCGACTTCGGCGACGAGGTCACGCGCTCACTCATCAAGAACCGTATCCTGACCCGGCAGACCGACCCGCTGGCGGCGGAGTCGAACCTGGAGTGGTTCCAGAAGGGGTTCAGCAAGATCCCGGCGAACGTGCAGACCGTCACCGAGGGCCTTTCCCCGCTCGGTGCCGACAACAAGGTGCCGGTCGAGCGCCGCGGTGAAGCTCTCTTCCGCGACGCACGCGGCCGCATGGGGAAGATCCGCACCCGTGTTTCCCGGCGCCCAGACCGCGCCGCAGCCACGCTCTCCACCCCGAAGACCGTCAAGCCCTCCGCAGAGCAGGTGACCTCATGACCGCAATCGCACCCATCGCTCGCACCGCTGAGGGGGCACGCCGCCGCATCCGCCGTGTGTGGAAGTGGATCCGCCGCCACCCGCTGCGCACTGTGGCGATCCTCGTCGGCATCTGGACTCTCGCCTCGATCCTCGGCGGCAACGTGATCCTCGCGTACGCGGCCGACGGCGACGCCGGCGCTACCCTGCCGTTCCTCGCACCGATCGATGCGAAAGACAGCGCGGGGATCTCGCTCTCCCAGTACGTGTCGCTGCCGATGGATCGTGGCGGAGTCTTCGACCCGATCAAGGCGTTCCTGGCACAGACCGTCGACGCGATCTGGGTTGCGAACCTCACCGGCCTCAGCTGGGGCCTGTGGTTCATGCAGTTCATCGTCACCCTCGAATGGAACGACTGGATCGCCCCGCCGATCGAAGCGATCTTCCAGATGCTCTCCGGCCTGCTCGCGCAGATCGGATGGATCCCCGTCGGCCTCGCCCTCGCCGCGATCATCGGCTTCGTCGCCATCATGCGCGGCCGCGTCGCAGCCGGTATGACGGACATGGCCATCTCTGTCGCCGCGAGCGTCCTCGCCGTCACCCTCCTCGCAAACCCGATCGGCCTGATCACCGGTCCCGACGGCGGCCTTCGCACCGCACAGGCATGGGGCGGATCCATCGCCGCATCGATCTCCAGCGGCGACGCATCCTTCCTCGACAAGATGCCCTCCCCCGACACCGCACGCGAGGTCGTCTCCGAAGCACTCATCGGTCAGGTCATGGACGCCTGGGTGCGCTACCCGGCCCAGGAGATCGTGTTCGGCCAGCTGCTCGAAGGCTCCTGCGCCACCGCGTTCAACGACGCGATGATCGCCTCGAAGCCGTTCGAAGACGGCGCCGCCGTCCGCGACGCAATCCGTCCCTGCGCCCCCGAGGCCGCGGAGTACGCCTCCAACACCAACATCGGGTTCGTCATCACCGCCGGCATCGCTGCAGGAGGATCCAGCGCACTGAACTTCCTGTCTATCGTCCTCGGCCTGGTGCTGGTCATCGCCTCCGGCTACACGCTGTGGAGCTCCGGCAAGTGGCTGTTCTCCACCTACGCCGCAATCGCCCCCGGATTCGCCCGCCGCGCATGGTGGAGCTCAGCCCTGGGGATCCTCGCAGGCCTGTTCGGCATCGGCGCCAGCATCGTCCTGGTCTCCGGCTTCCTGTCCATCGCCACCAGCACGATGATGGCGCTCGCAGAATCCACACCGCTGTCTACGCTCGCGCAGATGATCGTCATCAACACGATCGTGTTCGTGATGGCGATCGCGCTCATCTGGAATTTCTTCAAGGCCAAGAAGGCTGGAGAGAAGCTCTCCGAACGGCTCGCTCGTCTCGGGCTCGGCAAGTCCGCCGACCGCGCCCACCCCATCCGGGAGCGGGCGCAGCGCATGGCCGAGAACTACGTCTCCAACCGCCTCTCCTGGAACGCCCACCAGAAGGCCTCCACCGCCGCGGCTGCAGCTGCCGGCGCAGCTGCAGCGACGGGCGGATCCCCGTCGACCGCCGCGAACGCGGCCGCCGGCGCGACCCCGGCGCCTTCCCCTTCGTCGCAGCCGGCACTCACGAGCGTCCCGACTGGGGCCGCACCCGCGAAGCCGATGGTCGAACTCACGCAGACCGATGTGAAGAAGGCGGGCGGGGTGAAAGCAGCAGCATCGAAGCTGCTCACCACCGGGGCGTCTGTCGCCCTTGCCGCGGCGACCGGCGGCACCAGCGCCGCAGTGCTCACCCTGACCAAAGAGGGCGGCAAGTACGTCCTGCAGCGTGGTGTCGAGCAGGTCACCGCTCGCGGCGACAAAGACGCCGGCGACCAGGACGACAAGTCGACACGGTCTTCCTTCGCCGCGTACGGGCGGCAGATCGTGGTCGACGCTGCAGGATCCAGCCGGATCGCTCCTCGAGAAGCACCCTCGCGCACCAGCACGTATCAGCCGAAGGTCTCCACCACGGCAACCACCGGCGCCGCGACAACCACCAAGGCAGCCACCACCACCGCAGCCACCACGGCAGCCGCGTCGTCTTCCTCGAGCGCTCTCCGCGCCCGACTCGCCGCGGCGGCCGCATCCGCATCCACGGGAGGCGTCAAATGAAGAAGTCCGCAGGTGTGATCGCGGGGATTGCTGCCATCGCAGTGATCCCCGCCGCGGCGCTCGTGCTCTGGCTCATCATGGGCATGACGGTGATCTTCGGCGCCAACGCCGCCGGCTGCTTCCCGAGCGAGGAGAACACCGCCCAGACCGCTGCGGTCGACGTCGACGGTGTTCCTGCAGGGCCGATCGCCGGATACAAGCACGAGCAGCTCGTCAACGCCGCCCACATCGTTATCGCCGCCCAGCAGCTCGGCATCGACGGCCGCGGCCAGGTGATCGGCGTGATGACCGCGATGGGCGAGTCCAGCCTCGTCAACATCGGCTACGGCGACTGGGAGACCAGCGGAGTGACGAACCCTGACGGGTCAGCGACGTCGTCGATCGGCCTGTTCCAGCAGCAGAAGTGGTGGGGCACGACCGCAGAGCGGATGAACCCTCAGACGTCAGCCTCGAAGTTCTTCGCGTCTCTGCTCAAGGTCAACGGGTGGGAGTCGCTGCAGCCGACGATCGCCGCGCATCGCGTGCAGGGCAACGCGAACCCGTACCACTACGCGAAGTTCTTCGACGCGGCCAGCGAGATCGTCTCCACCCTCACCGGCCTCCCGCTGACCTCGGGCTCCGATGCCGGCACCTGCGCTGTCGGTTCGACGGGCGAGTACCCGCCTGCCAACGGGACGGCGCCGGGCGCATGGGGCGGGCATCAGAACGGTCGGATCCCGGGGAACCTGCTCACCCCGATCCCCTGGCAGCCCGAGTACAAGCTCCGCGCCGACGCCACCCAGGCTCTCATCCAGCTCAACAAGGCCTTCAAGGCCGAGTTCGGATACGACCTCACCCTCAACGACGGATACCGCGACTACCCCGGACAAGTCGAGGCGAAGCGGAAGTACGGCGACAACGCGGCCGAGCCCGGCACCAGCAACCACGGCTGGGCGATGGCGATCGACGTCGGCGATCGCGGGCACTGGGCCATCGGGTTCAACAACCGCATCTACGACTGGCTCAAGCGCAACGGCCCCAGCTACGGGTGGGTGCATCCGCCGTGGGCCGAGCCCGGCGGTCAAGGACCGGACGAGGCATGGCACTGGGAGTACTACGGAAAGGCAAGCGCATGAGAATCCACCTGATCACCGCGACAGCAGCCGTCGCCGGCGTCCTTCTCCTCGCCGGATGCAGCGCCCCCGACGTCGACGAGCCCGACCCCACACCCACCGCGGTGCAGGCACCGGAGCGGCCGGAAGGGTTTCCCATCTTGGGAGAACCTGCGGGAGACGACAAGGCGGACTTCCAGAGCCAGCAGGCGGCCGTGCAGGCCGCTGAGGCCGCCATGACCGCGTTCGTGACGCACGACCGCGACTACGAAGCCTGGTGGGCCGAGCTGTCCCCGCTGCTGACCGTGGAGGCGCAAGAGGCGTGGGCCTACACCGATCCCCGCATGATCACCGTCACCCAGCTGACCGGCCCCGCCACCATCGTCGACGCGCCCAGCTCCACGCTCGTCGTCGTCGACGTTCCCACCGACGTCGGGAACTGGCGACTGGAGCTCGTGCGCGCGGTCGAAGTCGGCGCCACCAGCAAGGGCGAGTGGAAGGCCTTCACCCTGATGCCCCCGGAGACCACCGAATAGCAATTTGTCGACTTCGGTCGACCGCACCCACCCCTTCTAAGTGAGAGCCCAATTCGAGGAGGACACCGTGAAAGAGAACGACACCGACACCCTGATCTACATCCTGGCCGGGATGATCTTCGTCCCCCCGCTGCTGGCGAAGTTCGTCCCCGGGGTGAGGGATGCGCTCGTGAACTGGCACATCCTCGTCACCGACAACGTGCTGATCCCCCTCCACGACGGTGTCGGCCTGGATCTGCCCCGAGTGCTCATCGTGCTCTGCGCTATCGGAGCGATCGTGTCTGTCATCGTGCTCCTCCTCCGCAGCCGCGCTGCCCGCAAGGAAAAGGCCCAGAAATGAGCCGCGTGGTCATCCCCGGTTCGACGCTTCCCCCGCGCTCGAAGCCGACTGTTGCCATCGCGATCGTGTTCTTCTCCACCGTCGCGATCAGCATGCTGAACTACGTCACCTCCAACATCGTGGGCGCCGTGCTCATCGGGATCCTCGGAGCCCTCGTGATCGTCGGCACCATCGTGCTCTACCTGCGCAACCGCGAACGCCACGATGACGCCGATCTGTTCCTTCACCGGGTTCACGGGATCCTCGGCTGGCCAGACCCCCACCGCGGCCAAGTCGTGCCCTCCAAGTACCGCGGCAGCTGGGTCGGGAAGCCCACCCAGCTCAAGGTCGTCTACAACCCCCTCGCCGACGAAGAAGTGCCCGAGATGCTCGCTGAGATCCGGCGCCTCGCCAAGCGACAGTTCGGCACCACGTTCAAGATCGTCAAGCACAAGAAGAGCACGGTGATCATGGTCGCCTCGGGCACCTCTGCCGTCGAGCGCGACCGCGACGAGAAGATCGAACGCTCCAAGCTCATCGTCTCCAAGACCTTCGGCAGTAGCGCCAAAACCACGGTCGACACCGAAGCTGTGACCCGTCAGGTCGACGGCAAAACGATCACGTCGACGAAGGTCACCCGCATCAGCGTCAAGTACGAGGTCGCTCCGAAGCTTTCCCGCAGCGGCGTCCGCGCCTCCGTCGAGTCGCAGATCTCCGGCGTGCTCGAGGGACGCTGGAGGGCGTTCTGGGATCTCCCCAACGACACGTTCTGGATGGAACCCCGCCCCGAGCTGCCGAACGTTATCCCCAACCCGTTCGTCGCCCCCGAGATCGTCGACCCTCTCGCCACCTACGACGATCTCGCTGTGCCCGTCGGCATGGATGAAGACGGCAACACGATCAGCTGGCGGCCCAAGCAAGACCCCCACTTCCTCACCACCGGCAAGACCGGAAAGGGTAAGACCGTCTGCGAGCTCGGCGTCATCGGATTCCTCGCCGGCCACGGCTGGGAGATCTGGGGCATCGACGGAAAACGCTTCGAGATGCTCGGCCTGCGCACCTGGCCCAACGTCAAGCTCATCGCCGGTCGGATCGACCACCAGGCGCGCGTCGCCCACGAGGTCTACGAAGAGATGCAGCGCCGCATGGCCGCCTACGAGGCCGGATCCATCCGCCTCGAGGAGTTCGTCCCGATCCTGTTCGTCATCGACGAGTTCAAGACGTTCCGCAACGCGCTGCTCCGCTGGTACCGCATGGTCAAGCCCAAGGGCGCGAGCACTCAACCGCCCGTCCTCGATGAGATCAGCGACATCGCCTCCCTCGGCCGCAAGATGCGCATCCACATCATGAACGGCCTCCAGCGCCCCGATGCCGACTTCCTCACCGGTGACCAGCGCGACAACTACACCTTCCGCGTCAGCTGGGGCCGCATCTCCGCCGACGCCGCGAAGATGATGTGGAACAGCTACACGACCGGCACCACGATCCCCACCACCGCCAAGGGACGCGGGATCGCGTACAACAAGCAGGGCCAGGCCGTCGAAGTCCAAGGTTTCTGGACGCCCGACCCGTACCAGACAGATGCTGAGCACCCCGAACGGTGGGTGTTCCCCGGTGACCTGACGATCGTCGAGAACATGCGCCCCAAGAAGCGCATCCACGACCTGGTGAAGATCGTCGATCTCGAAGACGACATCATCGGCGTCGACGAAAAGGGCAAGCCCATCTACGCCGACTACGGCCACCACATGGACACCGCCCTCATCAACGCTGGCGACCCCGAGCTCATCGAACGCGAACGCAAGATCCTCGGCGACGCGGAAGGTGACGCACGCCGCGAGAAGCTGGCCGCCAAGGTCGCCCTCCTCGAGCGCATCCAGATCGAGGAAGAAGAGCAGGAGATCTCCGACGAAACCGAGATGTTCAGCGGCTACTCCCCCGCCATCGACCAGTTCCCCGAAGAGCTGCTCATCGACGGCGACCTGCGCGCCGAAGGCATCCTGATCCTCGTCGACGAAGACTCCGACACCTGGGGCCTGGTCGAGTTCGCCGAAGAGGACGAAGAGGACATCACCTTCTCCTACCGCGACTTCGCCACAGGAGACCCCGGCTCCAAGACCATCCCCACCGGCAACACCCTCATCACGCGCTCCCCAGTCGCAGGCGAGGACTGAGACGTGGCCCGGCCCCGCGACCGCGACACGCGGACAACCCTCTTCCATGAATATGTACACATATGGTTAAGTGGCCCGCATGGCCCGCATTCAACGTCGACGAGGATCTTTGATCGATCCCGTCATTCCTGGCTGGCGCATCGAGCGTCAGAACAAGGAGCGCGCCGAGGCTATCGCCTCCAGAGCCGGCGTGTCCACGTCCGAGCTCATCGAGCAGCTCCTGGAGCATGTCGAGCTGACCGACCAGGGCATCCCCACCTGGATGCCCCCACGGGACCGCGACGGGGAGTTGCCTATCGACACCGCTTAACGCAAGAGGCCCCCTGCCGAAGCAGAGGGCCCATTCGCATGAGGTTCAGATCTCAGGAGTTCGCAGCTACTGATCTGAATTTTGTAGGAATCCGACTTGGCGGTCGGCTTCCTGGCTTCGCACCGGGAGTCACCCGGGGCTTTTTCGTACCCACTAGTAGGACTAGGTGGTGAACCCATCGTAGCTCAGTCATGCCCTGAAACACAGTCATTCGAGCCTGTTTCTGCTGTCAATTTGCAAGAAAATTGCAAGCAGATTTCGCCGCTCGACACTGCTGAATCAGGCTTTCAAAACCCTCGTACGCCTCACGGCGACTCCCACCACGGCGACGCTCTTTCTGATGCCCCGACGCCTCCCACAACCGCTCGCGCTCGCCGAAGCGTCACGGGCGGATGCACCTCGTGGTCGCTTCCGGTTGAGGATGGCGCCTACGCGTCTGTGCCCGCGTGGCGGTCTCGGTCGGCGTGGGTGAGCTGGGTCGTCGAAGAACTCGCCTCTCCTCGAGGTGTGGAGCTGTGCCGGGGAAAGATCAAGGCGGACACGGTCATCATGGTGGCTCGCGACGATGCGTCGACGGCAGATTCCACCTCTGGCCGTGGCGTCGCGACGTCGAGGGAGACGGTCGCGAAGCGGCTCGGGATGTCTGGCCGGCACGTCGGTACCGCCAGGGGGATCCTCGAGGCCCTCGGAGCGTCCGTGACGATCGTGCGCGGCCGCCACCTCTCCCCCCAGGAACGTTCCCTGGCACGTAAGGCCCACGGCAGCTATCAGGAGGCCGCGGGATCCGTCCGAGCACTCACCATGCCCGCCCTCACCCCCGAAGCCCACACGGACGATCCTCGTGGCGCTGAGCCGGTCTCCGAAGCCGTGCCTGTGGATACTTTCCACCTACCCCGCAGGGGTTCGGTTAACAAGACCCCCCCTGTCAAAAAGTACTCACCAACACGCGCTGAAGCGCGCGAGAAGGCCGCTGCGCGGCCGAAGCTGAAGAGGAAGTCACAACCACGGGCCCAGAGAGCACCTCGCGATCTCGAAACACAACGGTTCGTGTGGGCTATCGCCCAGCGATTCCTGCTCTCAGACGGCTCCGGACCCCGCCCAGGCGCCCCGCTGCGCCCTGGAGTTCTCCGCGGCGGCCGCCACATCGGCAACCTTGCCCGGATCCTCGAACGCAACCGCATCACACCGCGCCGATACACGCCCCAGAGCCTGGCCGACACGCTCCAGCGCCTCATCGAGGCCGGAAAGCTCCGCTCCCCCCGCTACGAAGAGCTGCGGGATCCTCTCGCGCACTTCGCATGGACCCTTCGACGCCTAAACGAACTCACCGAGGGTGAGACCACGCTTGAGCGCATCCGCCGCGAGGATCTCGAACGAGCTGAGAAGCGCCGCCAGGTCGGCCTGCAGGAGCTTCCGACCCCGGAGGAGCAGGCGGCAGCGCACGAAGCCGCACAGGCGTTCTTCGCCTCCACCCGGCGGCTACGGAAGCCGATCGCTCGGGAGCGCCGTATCGACGTCGTCGAGCTCGTCACCGCCGTCCTCGGCCGAGGCATCCGCCTGTACGACGCTCCCGCAGCCACCCAAGAGCTCGTCGGAGACCTCACGACAATGCACAAGCAGCTCACTGCGGACGGCTGGCAGCTGACAACCGGCGAAGCTGCCCTCACCTGGACGCGGGAGAGCGAACAGGTCGTCGAGGTCACACTCAGCCGAGCACTCCCCCACACCGTCACGGCCGTCACCTCTCAGCTCGACCAGGGCACTCCCCTCGCTGCCGTCGTGGATCTCATCCACGAACGCTACGCGACACGCGACAACTAACGCTGGACATCCAACTGCACTTACCGCCATACTTAAGGCCATAAAGACGGCGTTACGTCACGAAGGAAAGCTAGCCATAATTCACGAAGGGGATACGGCTGGACGTACCGCCACTTGAACCGCTCTAAATGAAGCGGGAAACATAGCGTGTCGAACCGCAGGACTTCGCGCTAGCACTCATACGTTGAAACAAGCAGGAACTACTGAAGGAGATAACCGATGAGCATTGAGCGTTGCGTGAGCGTCGCCCAGGGTAAGGGAGGCGTCGGCAAGACCAGCGCCACCGCGAACGTCGCCGGCATGGCGGCCGCCTCGGGACTGCGAGTACTCGCCGTCGACCTGGATCCGCAGGGCAACCTGTCTCGCGAGCTGGGTTTCGAGCCCGACACGGGGGAGTCCCTCTTCAATGCGTTCCTGACGAGCATGCCGCTGCCGCTGCTGAAGAACGTCAGAGAGAACCTGGACGTCGTCCCGGGCGGCGAAGCCGTCGGTGATGCCCCGGCTGTGTTCGGTGCCCGTGAACAGCGCGGCGCCGAGGGCCTTGACGCGGTCCTCGAGTCGAAGCTGGCCGCGATCGCCGATGACTACGACCTCATCCTCATCGACACCCCTCCGGGTGACAGGATCCTTGTGGAAGCCGCTCTGTCCGCATCGGTCGCCGTGGTGATCCCGACTCGCTCGGACGAGGCCAGCATCGACGGCGTCGAACGTGTCGCTGCTCGATTCATGGCCGTGCGCAAGCGCAACCCCAACCTCCGCCTCGCCGGCGTCCTTCTCTTCGGCATCAACAGCCGCTCCCGTCGCATCGAACGAGACGTGCGCGGCAGCCTCTCCGGGATCGTCGGGGACTCTGCACCGATCTTCCACACCATCATCCGAGACCACCAGGCCGCAGCCGTCGACGCCCGCAAGCGTGGCCTCCTCGTCCACGAGCTCAAGCAGGCCTCGAAGGCAGACAAGACCGCCCGCATCCAGGCGCTCAAGAGCGGTGAGAAGCCCGTCGACGGGCTCTACGCGCAAGACCCCAGCCTGCTGGCCGACAACTACAAGGAGTTCACCAAGGAGCTCCTGCAGCGCGTCGGCGAGCTCGAGCAGGAACGTGAAGCAGAAGGAGTCCTCGCATGAACGCCCCCGACATCAAACGGACTAGCCTCGCCGACGCATTCAGGGGCGCCGGCAGCGAGGACGCAGCCGAACTCACTGGCCTCCTCGCACCCCGCAGGCCGTCTCCGCCGCGCCAGTCCGCCACACCGGCGCCTGCCAGCCCCGACGCGACCGAGAGCGCCCCGAACGCTCCTGCAGCTGAACCTGTCGCAGCTGTGACGCCGGCGACTCGTGAGGCCGTCCCGGCCGATCCGGCCAAGAACAAGGTCGACAACGTTCCCGCGTACATCAGCCCGGTCGTTCTCGCTGCGGTTCGCGTCGCCCGTCGTGAAGGTATCGCTGCAGGCGAGCCTGACAAGACATATGACGAACTCCTCGTCGACGCCCTCGAGCGCGTTCCTCTCGAGGAGATCCGGGCGATCTTCGCACCCGAGGACGCCGAGGCGGGTGGGCTGCTCCAGCGCCGCAAACGTCGCTCCCGTGGCGCCGGCGGCACGCAGATCCAGCTGCGCATCACCGGGGCACAGGAGGACGAGCTCACCGAACTGGCCGCATCCGTGGGCGCACCGTCACGCAGCGCGTTCGTCAACGAGGTCTACCGCCTGGCGTACCTCAAGGAATAGAACCGCAACACCTCAACGCACGGAGGGCCCGCTCACCAGCTGAGCGGGCCCTCCGCGCGTCAGGAGCGCGCCGGGGGAGTCAGGCGCGGCGCCCGAAGAGCCTCTGCCACCAGGTGGCCTTGGGCTGCTCGTCACGGTCGAAGGAGACGCTCACCGTGTGGGTGAAAGAACCATCGTCGCCGCGGTGGGTGCTCGTCTCGACGGGCATACCGTGGAGCTCTGCAGCACGCCCGAACGAGGCAGCATATGCCTGGGCGTTGTGGAGCTGCACCTGGTTGAACAACAGCTTCGCTGCCTCCCGAACACCGACCCACTGAGCCTGGAGCGGGTCCGGGAGATCGGTGGGGAATGGCTCCGTCATCGGCTCACCAGACGCCTTGATCGTCCGCAACTGATCTGATCGTCGCGCGAGCTCGGAGTGCAGCTTTGCGACGTCGGGGATCTCGGCGACGTAGTCCACCGCGAACTGCACCTCGGGCTGCACCTCGAGCGGGAGACCCGACAACCCGCGAGCGTCCACCGCCGCCTTCAACTCAATGGCCCGATCGAGCAGCTGCTCATCGATCGAGAGCAACCGGAGAAGAGCAGCGACCCACTCGTTGTCCGAATGGGGGCGCTCATCTTGACCCAGCTTCTCGACCCAGTCGACGTCGCGGCCATAGACCTCCACCAGAGCATTCGTCGAAGCGAAAGGAGAACCCGAATCAGCCATCCGTCACACCATCCCGTCGAGGTCGTGGGTCGAACCTACCGGAACCCGACGACGGCCCTGCGACCCTCAGCGGGCTGAGCCGTGGAGCCGCAGGCGGTCGGAGGAAGGGGCAGCGGGCTGGGCGGGCAGCGCCTCGGATGCTTGCTTTGTGCTTGAAAATAGCCAGCAGGATTCGCCGGGTTTCGCGGGGCGGAAGGTGTATGCGGGGTGATTACCGTGAGAGACTGTGCCTCCGCCTCCCTATGCGCTAGAGCGCAAGATGAGCTACGGCACAGCCTATCAGGGTTGTCAACGTGTATTGCAATCTGCAAGCATTTTTCAAGCAGATTTCGACAGGTCTGTCTCACCGGATCTGCAGGGGGATGCTGGAGAGGCGGGCCCGTCAATAGCGTGGGGGTGCCCGCCCCGCGTGCCAGAACGGAGAAGCCAGATGCTCGAGCTCGTCGCCCCTTCCTCCTCACTGCCGTCGGTGCCTTGGTGGTCCGGTACGCGGACGCTAGTCGTCGCGGCACCGTGCGCAGGCAGCGGCTCCTCGGCTACCGCACCGCCCTCACGATGCGCGATCCGAAGGCGTGGATCGTGGTTCACCTCGCGATGGCGCCGCTGTTCTACATCGCTGGTGGCGGTGCCGTGCTCGCCGGGCTGGCGGGAGGGGCTCTGGTGCTGCTCGGCATCACGGCAGCGGTGCCGTTCGTCCTCGGGGGAGCGATCGTCTGGCTGCTCCTGTGGACGGTTCTCTCCGGCCTCCCCGGGGCAGTGGCCGCGGGAGACTACAGGGGCCTGGGTGACCAGGTGACGGCGGAGGATAGCCCTCGGTGATGCGAGAACGGGCTCCCGAGCAGCGATCGCCTTTGGGTGACACAAACCCGCTTTGAGTGACACAGGTTCCCCGGGTGGTGACACTGTGTGTCACGCAAAGACGGAGTTGCCGCCTGGCGTTGAGGGGGAGCACGCTTTCGGCGTCCCCCGGTTGCAGCGAGATCGAGCGCTTCGATGCTGCCGGTGCCGGTGCCGGTGCCGGTGCCGGTGTCGGCGCCTGCGGCCTCGCTCTAAGATGACTCGGTTAGGGGACGAGTACACGCGATTTCCCGCGTGATTCCGGGGGAGGGGTCGCGCGGAGGACTCGTGAGCGCCCTGAGGCGGGCGTACACTCTACGAATAGGATTTCGAGAGTTTGGGGAGCGAGTGCCTACAACAGTCGTACCTCTGTACGCGTACTCAGTGACCGCGGAGCCCATTTCGCTGCCTCAGCTGCTCGACGCGGTCCCGGCGGGCTTCCCGAGCCCGGCCCAAGACTATGACGCTGGCCCGATCGATCTCACCGAGCTGTTGATCGAGGACCAGGCCGCCACCTTCCTCGTCCGCGTCTCGGGCACATCCATGGTCGACGCCGGCATCCACGATGGCGATGTCGTCATCGTCGACCGGTCGAAGACGGCGCTCTCGGGGGATGTCGTCGTCGCGATCCTGGACGGCGACGTCACCATCAAGCGCCTCGTCCGAGAACGCGGCACCTGGGCGCTGCGCGCGGAGAACGCCGAGTGGCCCGACGTCGTCGTCGATGAACTCTCCACACTCGAGATCTTCGGGGTGGTCACCGTGAGCCTCAGGTTCCATCGGAGCCGGAGATGATCGGGCACGTCGACATCAACAGCGCCTACGTGTCCTTCGAGAGAATCGTGAATCCGCGTCTCGAGAACCGCCCCTGCGTCGTGTTGAGCAATAACGACGGAATGGTCGTGGCCTCGTCGAAGGAAGCGAAAGCCATCGGCCTGGATCTCGGCAAGCCCTGGTTCGAGCTGCGGCCGCACGCGAAGAGGCTCGACCTGACTGCGCTGTCGTCGAACTATGAGCTCTACCAAGATTGCTCGAACAGGGTCATGGACGTGCTGTCTCGCTTCACCCCGGACCTGTCAATTTACTCGATCGATGAGGCGTTCTTCGAGGTGAGTCCACGGATCGCGAAAGACCCCGAAGCGATGGCGCCCTCGGCCGAGACATCAAGGACACCCTCCGCCGGCTCATCGGCGTCCCGGTCTGCGTCGGCATCGCACCGACACGCACATTGGCGAAGCTGAGCAATAAAACGGCGAAGAAGATCGCGGTGTTCGACGGGGTGTGCGTGTGTCCGGCGACCAGGCCCGAGTGGCGCCACACCCTCATGTCCCGGCTGCCGGTCTCCGAGGTGTGGGGGATTGCGTCTCGCCTCGAGCGCCGTCTGGCCGGCATCGGCATCACGACGATCGCGGATCTCGCGGCCGCGGATCCCGTCCTCATTCGGAAGGCGTTCAACGTGGTCGTGATGCGCACAGCGCTCGAGCTGCGCGGGGTGCCGGCGATCGCCGCCGAGGAGGATCGCACCGGCAAGAAGGGATCAGCTGATCGTGTCCCGCAGCTTCTCCGAGAAGGTCACCACCCGAGATGGGATGCGCCAAGCGTTGTCGATCTACGCCCAGCAGGCGTCGACCCGGCTCATGAAGCACCAGCAGGTGGCGAAGATCCTCACCGCCTTCGCGGGCACCAGCCACTACACAGAGCAGATCCGTTACCCGTCACAGATGGTGAGGCTGCCGTTCCCCACTGCCGACCTCGTGGAGCTCACCCGCGCCGCGCACCGGCTCCTCCCGCAGATCGAGGAAGGGGTGAAGTGGGCGCGAGCGGGAGTCATGCTCACCGACCTGAAACCGGCAGCAGTCATCCAACCGCTCGAGCTGTTCCGTCATGCTCACGAAGACGCCGGGATCGCCACCATCATCGACCAGGTGCAGAAGAAGGCCGGGCGTGAGGTCCTCGGGCTCGGGTGGGGAGGGATGCGCCCCGGCCCGTCTTGGCAGATGCACCGCGGCATGCTCTCCAAACGCGCCACGACGCACTGGGATGAGCTGATCGTCGCCCGAGCCTGAGTGGTGTCGGACCCCCTCTCTAAGATGAAGGTAGAGGGGGACACATCAGATCAGATCAGATCAGCACGCGAGCCGAGGCGATCGCTCGCGCCGCGCACGTCGGCCAGGTCGACAAGAGCGGTCAGCCCTACATCGATCACCCCGCCCGGGTCGCGGCTCGCGTGCAGGGGGATGAGCTGCTGGAGGCGATCGCCTGGCTCCACGACGTCGTGGAAGACACCGACGTGCAGCTGGTCGACCTGCAGGCGGAGTTCCCTCTCGAAGTGGTCGACGCCGTCGATGCCATCACTCACCGGCCCGGTGAACCGCGCGCCGACTACTACGCCCGCGTCAGCCGGAACCTCCTCGCGCGTCAGGTGAAAGACGCCGACATCGACGACAACACCGATCCGGCGCGCACCGCCCTGCTCGACGACGCCACCCGCTCCCGACTGGCCGCGAAGTACGCCGCGGCACGAGAGGCCCTCTCCCGTGTGTAGATCATCTGACGACGGTGGCCGCCGCTGCCTCGACCACCGCCACCTCCGCGACGTCGACGTCGACGACCTTCGCCCCGCGGCCACCGATGACGCACCCGACGTTGACTGGGGAGAGCACCCGCCGTCGACTGCAGAGCTCTACGACACCTACGGCTCCACCGTCGCCGGCGCCGCGATCCACAAGCTCGAAGAGGTGGCCGCCATCGAGCCGGAGATCACCGCGGCGATCATCGACGCGGCCCCAGCAGACTGCCGCATGCACAACCTCGAGTATCGGATGAAGTCGCCGGCATCCCTCGCGGGCAAGATCGAGAGCCGGATCCTGGTTGATCCCACTGCCACGCCGGTGGAGATCGCGGGGCGCCTCACCGACTTCGTTCGCTACACCGTGGTCGCACCGACTCCCGATCGCGTCGTCCCTGCCGCACAGGAGACGCTGGAGGGTCTCGTCGACAAGGGGTGGGAAGTGAAGGAGATTGAGCATTCCTTCGTCGACGGCAACCCGTACAAGGGCCTGCACTCGATCGTCGTGCACCACAGCGAGACCGACCAGGACGTCGAGATCCAGTTCCACTCCGAAGCTGGCGCCGCGATCAAAGACCGATACCACCACGACTACGAAACGCTGCGCGATCAGACGCAGCCCTACCCGACGCGCGCCGCGGCCCACACGATCATGGTCGACGCCTGGAACATCGTCCCGACCCCGCCGGGCCTGGTCGACCTCCACATCGGCAGCGTCGTCGCCGTCGAGAAGGCTTATGGGCCACCAACACCTCCCACCCCGCCCCCTACCAAGACGGACTAAGATAAACTAAGATGTAGATAATTGAGAATGGAGCGAGGAACATCATGAACCTCTATCTGGTCCGAAACGCCGCCGGCACCCCGGTCTGGATCGCGCACGAAGACAACGAGCAGCGCATCTGGACCTACGTGCAGAACACGGGCAAGTTCCACCTCAACCAGGGCCTCTACCGCGACTTCTACTTCGAGCACGCCAACACGTACGCGCCCATCAGCGCCGACGATGCGCTCCAGCAGATCCGCAGCGGGATCGGCAAGCTCGATGAGCAGACCGTCGGCCACCTCGTCACACGGTTCAAGCAGGATCCCGCCGCACGAACCGTCGAGGAGATCCTCGGCTCCTCACCAGTCCCCACGGCGCGCCAGCAGGCCGAGGCTCGCGTCAACGCGCTCGTGCAGGCTCCCCGGGGGAAGTGGATGACCTGGAAGTCCTACCGACTGACGGACAAGCAGCTCGCTCACGTCTCAGCGCGAGATCTCCGCCTGGGCAGGATCAAGATCGTCAACACCAAGGTCGGCGCTGTCGATTCGCGCCTCGAGGAAGACGACGAGAACGTCAAAGTCATGGTCGCGCGATCCCTCAACGGATAGTTCGACCGCACGACACAGCCACAACCAGAAGCGGCCGCCCCCTCGACTCAGGGAGCGGCCGCTACTGCTGTGCTGGACGAATCCGAGTCACTCCACCTCAGGAGCGATCGCGCCGCGGTAGACCAGCAGCTGGTGCAACACGGGATGAGGGTTCGTCCCCTGCAGCTTCACCAGCGCCGCGGTCGCAACCGAGGGGCCACGCGACGTCGACGACGTCGACGGGAGACCGAGATCTCCGAAGAGCACCTCCTGCAGCTGCCCGCGATCCTCGAGGTTCACCTCACGGCCGAGCAGCCGATAGATCTTCTGCGCTGCGGCGAGCGCGGTGGTTCCGATTGCTGCGGCGCGGACGCGGCCTTTCTGGTTCTCTGCAGCTGCGCGTCGGCCGGCGATGAAGACGTCGGCTTCGAGCTTGTTGAAGAGGGGGGTGCGGACGCCGGCCGACGCGCA
>NZ_PCPA01000002.1 GCF_002979515.1 Microbacterium sp. MYb54
GGGTCGGGTTCGTGGGGGTCGAGTTCATGGTGTTCATCGGGGTACCGCGCTGCGCGGCGGCGAGCTCGTGGACGACCGATCTCGTCCCCTCGTACAGCCGCACGTAGCGGTCGAAGAGTGCGTCGTAGAACGGTCGCACCCCCTCGTCGGGGTGGATGCGCTCCGAGATGGGGTTCCAGTCGGTGATCGTTGGCACCTCGTCGGGGGCGGCGATCGCGGTCGCCGCAAGGAAGGCCGCGCCGTAGCTCGCGCCGATCGTGGTCGCCG
Organism: Microbacterium sp. MYb54; assembly: GCF_002979515.1. Classification (GTDB taxonomy): domain Bacteria; phylum Actinomycetota; class Actinomycetes; order Actinomycetales; family Microbacteriaceae; genus Microbacterium. Next base: position 268 of record NZ_PCPA01000002.1, read on the forward strand.
GCACCTCCTGCACGAGGCCGGTGACGTCGGAGACGATCTGCAACCACAGCCGCCCCTGGGTTCCACCGCCGACCGCGACGATGCGGCTGATGTCGGCACCCGCTGCACGCATGGTCTCGACGTTGTGTCGCACGCCGAGCGCGGTCGCCTCGAGCGCCGCCCGGTAGAGGTCGCCGCGGGTGTGCTCGAGAGTGAGCCCTGCGATCACGCCGCGGGCGTCCGGGTCCTGGATCGGTGTGCGCTCGCCGGCGAAGTAGGGCAGGACGAGGAGGCCGTGGGCTCCGGCACCCGACGCCGCGGCATCGGCGAGCAGTTCGGGATAGTCGGCACCGGTGAGCCCCTTGAGCCACGCGGTCAGCGCACCGGAGGTCGAGAGGCCGCCCGCGAGGTTGCGGGTGCCCGCGAAGGCGCCGGCCGTGGTCCACATCGACGGCGTCCGCAGCGCCTCAGCGCCGTTCGTGAAGACCATGAACATCGTGGTCCCGTACATCAGCATCAGGTCGCCGACCTCGTGTGCGCCGACGCTGACGGCTTCGGTCCACGCGTCGATCGTGCCCGTGATCACGGGGGTACCGGCGGGGATGCCGGTGAGCGCCGACGCCTCGGTCGTGATCTCGCCGGCGACCTCGCCCGCCCATCGCAGTCGAGGTTGCTCGATCTCCCCGGCGTACCGCGCCCACCACGGGTCGTGCCAGTGCTCGCCCTCGATGTCGTAGAGCGGAGAGACCTGGCTGGCGGACTGGTGGTCGAGCACATACGCCCCGGTGAGCTTGCGCACGAGCCACGACGCCGGCATGTACAGCCGTCGCGCCCGCTCTCGCGCCCCGGGCTCCTCGTCGGCGATCCAGACGATCTTCGGCCCGCCGGCCTGCGAGGTCAGGGTCGATCCTCCGACGCGCGTGATCTCGTCGACACCGAGTTCGCGGGTGAGGCGCTCGATCTGCGCGGTCGAGCGGGTGTCGACGCCGTACAGGATCGCGGGGCGCACCGGTTCGTCGCGTTCGTCCGCGAGAAGGATGCAGGGCCCCATGCCGCTGACGCCGACGCCGACGATCTCGGCGTCGGGTACTCCGGCGAGCAGCTCGTGCACGATCGCCACGAACTCGTCCCACCAGATCGCGGCGTCCATCTCGACCCAGCCCGTGTGGGGACGATCGACGTCGTGCGCCCTGGTCGTCGATGCCAGGATGCCGCCGTCGGCATCGACCAGCACGCCCTTGCTGCTGGATGTGCCGATGTCCACCCCGAGGGTGCAGCGCATGGAGTCCTCCTCGTGCCGGGACGACGGAGTCCGCGGCCTGATCGACACTGTACGCGAAATCGATTTCACGGCGCAAGATGCGAGCCTTCCTGCACCACTTTCACCAGAGAGGATCTGCCCACGAAGCGCGCCCCGCCGGGCGAGCAGCACCGGAATACCGTGACATTCTGGGCACCCCGAATCAGACTGGAGGCATGCGCTTGGACGACCCGCAGGTATGGACGCTGATCGGTGTCTTCACGACCATGATGCTCGGCGGCATGACCCTCATGACGATGCAGTTCAGCCGAGTGATCCGCGCCGAGATCGGTGGCCTGCGGGGCGATCTGCACGGCGAGATCGGTGGCCTGCGCGGCGATCTGAGCGGGCGGCTGGAGAGTCTCGAGGGGCGACTCACCGGCCGGATCGATGCCCTCGAACACAAGGTCGACAGCCTCGACAAAGAGGTGGCGAATCTCGCGACGCGGTTCTGGCGCTCACAGTAACGCCGCCCGACGCCCGCGCCCGATACCCGCGCCCGATACCCTGCGCCCGAAGAGGCGCCTGGAACCGCCCGCCCGATCAGCCCGCCCGATCAGCCCGCCCGATCAGCCCCGCATCGCGCTCGCGGGCTGGACTTCGTTGCGCAGCACGACCGTGCGCGCCGGCTGCGTGTCGCCCTTGATCCGCTCGAGCAGCATCCGCGCCGCGGTCACACCCATGTGTCGCGCCGGCAGCCGCACGACGGTCACGGCGGTCGGCGAGAGCGTCGTGAACGGCAGCGAGCCGATCACGGCGACTCCGACATCCGGCGGGGTGAGGCCGTGCTCCGTCAGCACCTGGATGGCGCCGACCCCGATCAGGTTGTTGCCGGCCACCACGGCATCCGGCGGTTCGGCGAGCGCGAGCAGCTCTTCCATCGCGGCCCGCCCGCCGTCGACGCGGAATGTCGCGAAACGCTCGAGCCCGTCGAGTGCGAGGTCGGGGTGGGCCGCAGCGAGCGCGGAACGCCAGCCCGCTGCGCGTTCGGCGGCGGTGTCGATGTGCTCGGGGCCGCCGATGTAGGCGATGCGACGATGGCCGGCATCGAGCAGACTCCGCGTCGCCGAGGTGCCTGCCGCCCGGTTGGCCATCACGACGCCGTCGACGTCGTAGGTCGTGCTGCGGTCGACGGCCACGACAGGACGGCCGGTGGCGAGGAGGCCGTCGAGGTCGGAGTGCTCGTCGGCGGTCGCGATGATCACACCCGACATGTTCTCGGCGATCGCGATGCGGAGGTACGTCGCCTCCTTCTCCACCTGCGCATCGGAGTTGCAGAGCACGACGGAGTATCCGGCTTCGGAGGCGACGTCTTCGACCCCGCGCGCCATCTCGGTGAAGTACGGGTTCTCGATGTCGGGGATCACGAGGGCGATGACCTCGGAACTCTGTCGACGCAGCGAGCGCGCGGCGCGGTTCGGGGTGAAGTCCAGCGTCGCCGCGGCCGCCCGGACTGCCGCCACCTTCTCGTCCGACACGCTCGTGCCGTTGAAGACGCGCGAGACCGTCGCGGGCGAGACCCCCGCGAGCTCGGCGACATCGTAGATCGTTGCCATGCGCTCCCCACTCCCGCCGGCCCCTGCTCCCCGGCGACCACTGCTCCCCGACAACCGCGGCCGGGGTGGTGCAACAGTATCGCGCGGGGAGCGAAGATCCGGCCCTCGGTGAAATCGATGCCAGCCGCAGGACTGCGTCGAGGGAGCGCCCTCCGGCTGCTCCAGCGCCCCCGAGTACGCTGAGGGGATGCCAGAGTGGTCGCAGACGGTCCCCGCAACGGTGCGGCGCGAGCAGATCGTGTCGATCATCGAACGCCAGGGCTTCGCCCGTGTGCAGGAGTTGAGCCGCACGCTCAGCGTCTCCGAGGTGACTGTGCGCAGCGATCTCGACCTCCTCGCCGAGGAGAACGTGATCCAGCGGGTGCACGGTGGGGCGATCTCGGGCATCAAGTCCACCGCCCACTCCCCCGACTATGAGCGTGCGCTCACCCGCGCCGTGACCGAGAAGCGACGCATCGGGAATGCCGCGGCCGCGCTGGTCGAGAGCGAGATGGCGATCCTGCTCGACGCCGGGACGACGACTCTCGCGATCGCGCGCGCCCTGCGAGCCCGCGAAGACCTGCGTGGCGTCGTGGTGTTCACGAACTCCCTCACGATCGCGCTCGAACTCGGGGTCGCGGAGCCGCACCACATCACGGTCGTCGTCACCGGCGGCACCGTGAACTACAAGCAGCGCTCGCTCATCGACCCGATGGGCGACATGTTCATCGGCTCGGTGCACAGTGACATCTGCTTCATCGGCTGCAACGGGGTGTCGGAGCGCGGGTTCACGAACTCCAGCCTCCCCGAGGTGACCATGAAACGGCGCTACCTCGACTCGGCGGCACGGGCCATCGTGGTCGCCGACAGCTCGAAGATCGGCAAGAGTCAGGTGATCCAGGTGGCTCCGCTCGCACGCGTCGACATGCTGATCACCGGCATCGAAGCGCCCCCGGCCGAGCTGGAGGCACTTCGAGAGGCCGGGCTGACGATCGAGCTCGCCTGACCTACGAGGCGTGACCGGCGGGGCGTGACCTGCGGGGCGTGACCTACGGCACCTGACCTACGAGGCCGGAACCTCAGGCGCGACCCGACGACCCGAACTCGCGCATGCGCTGCGTGACCATCGCACGGAAGCCGCCCATCGCGGGGCGCAGCTGCTCGCTGGGCTCGACCACCGCGGGGTTGTCTTGCAGGAACGTGCGCAACGCGGCGCTCCAGGCGAGGTGCGAGTCGGTCCCCTGATTGATCTTGCGAATGCCGGCGGCGATGCCCTCCGACTTCTGTGCGGGCGAGATCCCGTACGAGGGACGCACGTCCCCGCCGTGCGCGTTGATCGCCGCGACCGCCTCGGCCGGCACCGATGAGGAGCCGTGCAGCACGAGGAAAGTGTCCGGCAGCCGCCCCTTGATCTCGGAGATGAGACCGAGCCGCAATCGCTGCCCGCCGGCAGCATCTGTGAACTTCACCGAGCCGTGGCTCGTGCCCACCGCCACCGCGAGCGCATCCACTCCGGTCTGCTCCACGAACTCGACGGCCTGATCGGGGTCGGCGAACACGATCTCCTCGAGCACCCCGGCGATCCCGGCCTCCGCCCCGCCGATGGTGCCGAGCTCGCCCTCGACGCTCACCCCTGTCGGCGCGGCGGCCTCGACGACCCGACGTGTGAGAGCCACGTTGTCGGCGAAGGATGCCGGCTCATCCGTACCGCTCGCCCTGCTCGCGTCGATCATCACGCTGGTGAAGCCGTGCTCGATCGCCCGCACGCAGTCGTCATAGGTGCGCCCGTGATCCAGATGCAGCACAGCGGGGACGCCCTCGTACTCGGCGACCAGGCCGCGCAGACGGTGCCACCAGCGCGATTCGTCGTCGTAGGCCGACATCCCGGCTATCGCCTGCACGATCACGGGCGAACGCTCCGCCTCGGCGGCATCGAGCACGGCGATCGCCTGGTCGATGCTCGACACGTTGAAGGCGCCGACGGCGTAGCCACCCTCTTCGGCGGCGGCGAGCGCAGTGCGCAGCGTCTGCAGTGTCATCCCCGATCCTCAGAGCGACTCGGTGATGCCGAGGGTGTCGTAGTCGAGCACGATCGGCGTGTCGGTGAGCGCGCCGGCATAAGCCTGCACCTTGGCCGCGGATTCCACCGCCACACTCGTCTTGAACGCGTCGCGCAGGTTGGGTCCGACCGTGAGCAGGCCATGGTTCGCCCACACGACCGCGTTGAGGTCTCCCATCGCATCGCACATGTGCTCGCCGAACTCGGTGTTGTTGCTGAGCTCGAACGGCATGATCGGCACGTCGCCCTTGGTGTAGATCACCATGTTCACCAGCGTCCCCAGGATCGGGGAGCCCACCACACCCCAGACGTTCGAGAACACCGGCTCGGAGTGCACGATCGCGTTCACGTCGGGACGACGCCGGTACACGGCCATGTGCACGGTGACCTCGCTCGACGGCCCGAGACGTCCGTCGATCACCTCACTGTCGCCGTTGACGAGCACGATGTCGTCGGCACTCATCTTGTCGTACTCGAGGTCGGTGGGCGTGATGAGGAAGCGGTCCTCGACGCCGGGAACGCGGATGCTGATGTTGCCCTGCGTGTTGAAGTTGAGCCCGTACTGCATCGAGCGCAGGCAGTAGTCGAGGATCTCCTCGCGCGCGGCATCGATGTCGAAGTCGAGCTGGAGCGTCGTCTCGGTCATTTCGTTTTCTCCTTCTGATGTGGCTGGTTCTGGGGCGACGGGTTCTGATGTGGCCGGTTCTGGTTCTGGGTCAGGTGCGGGTCAGGTGTGGGTCAGGTGCGGGTCAGGTGCGGGGCAGGGTCAGGTGTGGGGCGATGCCGCGCGTCACGTCGTAGAGCGACACGTAGGCCGCGCGCTGGGCGGCGTACCATTCGGCCGACGACGCACCGGGATCGGCCGCGGCCGCGGGGTCGGGAGTGACGAGGAGATCCCGGGCATCGCCGCCGAGACCGCGGAGCGCGAGCATCGCCGCCCCGCGTGCGGAAGCATCACGCGCGACAGGCGTCATCCGCACTCCGGCGGCCGCCGCACGGGCGGCGAGCGCCGCGGAGTTCTCAGCCCCTGCCCCGGTGACCTGGAGGTCGTCGACGCGCACCCCATGGGCTTCCAGTGCCGCGATGATCTTGTGGAACTCGAACCCCGCAGCCTCGACCACGGCTCGCGCCAGCTCCGGCGCGGTGGTGTCGAGCGTGAGGCCGTGGATCGTGCCGCGCGCGGACGAGTCGTTGTCGAGGGTGCCGGAACCGGCGAGGTACGGCAGCACGATGAGGGCGGGCGGATCTTCGGCGAGCGTGCCGAACACGTCGCCGACGTCGCGGCCGAGGAGAGCGGCCAGCCATTCGAGCGCCCATCCGCCGGCGGCGGTCCCTGCGAGCGTGATCCACGTCTCGTCGTCGAGTCGGTAGCTGGCGAGACCGGTCGCTTCGAGTCCACGCGGGCGTTCGCGCGTGGCGACCGTGAGGCAGTCGCTCGAGCCGAGTGCGATCACGGAGCGCACCCCCGATTCGCCGCCGGCGCCGAGGAAGGCGGCAGCCTGGTCGTGTGTCCCGGCGATCAGGGGCGTTCCGGGCGCGAGGCCGAGCACGGCCGCCGCATGTTCGTGGATGCCGCCGATCACCGAACCGGACGCCACCGGGACCGGAAGCCTCTCGATACTCAGCCAGGGCGCGGAGGTGGCCGCCGCTTCGAGGATCTCTTCGCTCCACACGCCGCGATCGACGTCGAGGATGCCCGTGCGCGCGGCCTGACTGAGGTCGATCGCCGCGACGCCGCTCCACCGTTCGACGACCAGGTCTCCGATGCAGCGGTAGCCCACGGCGGCTGCCCAGGCCTCATCGCCGGCCATGATCTTGAACACCGAGAACATCCCGTGCAACGGCTGCCCGGTGATCGCTGTGAAGCGGCCGTCTCCGAGTCGCGCGCCCAGTACGGAGGCGTGTTCGATGCCCCGCGTGTCCATGCTCACCGCCACCGGGGCGAGCGGAGCCCCGGACTCGTCGACGGGCACGACGGCCTCGCCGAGCACGCTGAAGCCGATCGCCTGCACCGCGTCGCCGAGCCGCGCGGCCTCGATGGCGGCTGCGTGCACCACGCTCTCGGCGGCGGCGATGATCTCCTCGGCGTCGAGTTCGGCGCGGCCGCGTCCGTCGCGCCGCAGAGCGAGGGGTGCCGACGCACCGCCGAGCATCCGTCCGTCCGCGGCGAAGGCGACCGCCCGCACGCCGCTGGTCCCGAGGTCCAGGCCGATGACGCTCATTTGATCGCCCCCGACAGGCCGTTCACCAGGTACTTCTGGATGAAGATGAACAGCAGCACGACCGGGATGGAGATCAGCACCAGGATCGCGAACAGCGCACCCGGCTGCGACAGGTACATCCCGCGATAGGCGAGAGGGACGAGCGTGAGCGGCTTGAGTGCGTTGTCGCCGAGCGTGACGAGCGGCAGCAGGAAGTCGTTCCAGCTCATCATCGTCTGCCACACCGCGACGACGGCGAGAGCGGGCTTTCCCAAAGGCAGGTAGATGCGCCAGAAGATCTGCCAGCTGTTCGCCCCGTCCAGACGCGCCGCCTCATAGGTCTCCAGCGGAATCGCCAGGTACGAGGTGCGGATGATGATGACCGCGAACGGCAGCCCGAGGGCGCTGTACACGAGCACGAGCCCGAGGAGGTTGTTGTACAGCTGCATCGACTGCAGGATGCGGAACGTCGCGACCACGATGCTCGACATCGGCAGGATCAGCGCGAGGATCAGCACCCCGAAGATCAGGGCCTTGAGCGGCACGCGCAGTCGGGCGAGGGCGAAGGCGGTCATCGATCCGAGCAGACAGACCAGCAGCACCGACGGCACCGTGATGAGGAGGCTGTTGAGCAGATGCAGCAGGATCGGGTTCTGGTCCCAGATCGCGAGGTAGTTCTTGACGCTGAACTCCGCAGGGAACAGCCCGAAGAACTGCGTGCTGGGGTTGTTCGGCGGCATCATCGAGAGCCCGACGACCATGATGATCGGCACGAGCCAGAGCACGGCGAGCGGCACGAGCACGAAGTGCAGCCAGCCGACGCGACGACCCGGAGCGCCATGGCGATGGCGGCCGGATGTGTCCTTCGGGACGATCAGGGTACGGGTCTCGCTCGTCGCGGTCATTTCTCGTCTCCTGTGATGAATCCGGCGCCGAACACCCGCACCATCGAGAGCGAGCTCACGACGGCCACCACGAGCAGGACGACGCTGATGGCCGAGGCGTACCCGACGTTCTGCAGTTGGAACGCCTCCAGGAACGCGAACGTCGGGAGCATCTCCGACGCATGGTTGGGTCCACCCTGGGTGAGCACGTAGACGAGCTCGAAGGTCTTGAGCGAGCCGATGATCCCGAGGAGCACGAGCGACAGGGTCGTCGTCTTCAGCAGCGGGAAGGTGATCCGCACCATGGTCTGGAAGCCGCTGGCACCGTCGATGCGCGCCGCCTCGACGAGGCTGGGGTCGATCAGCTGGAGCCCTGCGAGGTAGAAGAGCATCGAGAACCCGGTCCACATCCAGACGTTCACGAAGATCACCGCGAAGATCGCCGTCTGCGGATCGGCCAGATAGTTGCCGCCGAGGAAGCTGAGCCCCGTGGCCTTGCCGATGGCGGTGAGCACTCCGTTGAACGGGTCGAGGATCCGCTGCCAGACGATCCCGACCACGACCGGGGAGAGGATCGCGGGGATGAAGAAGATCGCCCGGTAGATCGTGCTGCCGCGCAGCCCCTGGTTCAGGGCGACGGCGAGGAGGAAGCCGATCACACCCTGCGGGACGATCGTCAGCACGATCCAGAAGGCCGAGTTGCGCAGGGTGATGAGGAACGTCGGGTCCTGGAACAGCTCCAGATAGTTGCCGACCCCGACCGCCGTGCCGACGTTGACGCCATCCCAGTCGAGCGTGCTCGCCTGCACGTTGTAGACGATCGGGTAGACGACGAACACGGCGAAGAGGATGAGGGTCGGCGCCAGGAATGCCAGGCCGACCAGCCGCTCTCTCGTCAGGATCTTCATGCGCGCTCCTCTCGGGGGCAGGGTCCGGGGAAGAGGTCCCGGACCCTGCACGAATTCCGTAGCTACAGAGTGTCCTGGACAGCCTGTACGGATTCCGCTGCTTCCTGCGGAGTGGCATCACCGGTCGCGATGGCGGCGAGCGCATCGGCCACGGCCTGGTCGAGCTTGGGCGACTCGAAGTAGCGCGAGTACTTCACCTGCGGGAGCCACTCGTCCACGAACAGGTTCCAGATCTGTTCCTGCTTCTCGCTCGTGAACTTCTCCGGAGCGAGGCCGGTGACGGCGGGCACGTCGTTCATCGTGTTGACCAGCTTCTGCGCGGCGGAGCCGGCGATGAAGTCGGTGAGCACCTTGCAGGCGAGATCGGGGTTGGCCGTGTTCTTCGAGATACCGAGGGCCACGTCGATGCCGCCGACGAACTGCGACTCCGCAGCTCCTCCGGGAATGGTCGGGAACAGGAACGGCTCGTAGCCGGACATGCCCTCCGAGAGCGGCGGGATGTCGGACTTGGTCGGGTCGGACTGCTGGATCCACCAGGCGCCGAGCGGGATCATGGCGGCGTTGCCCGCCTCGAACTGGTTCACCGCCGAAGGGTAGGCGTCGAGGCCGATCGCACCGTCCTGGGCGATGCCGTCGGAGAACAGCTTGCTCCAGTAGTCGAAGGCCTTCACGATCGCCGGGTCCGTCCACTGCACGGTGCCGGCTTCGGCCTCGTAGACGGTCCCGGGCGAGACGTTGTTGGCGATCTGCAGGAACACGACGTTGCGCAGCCAGGAGTCCTTGGCCGGCAGCAGGAACGGGGCGGCATCTCCTCCGCTGAGGTCTTTCGTGCTCTGCACGAGCTCGTCCCAGGTCTTCGGCACGCTCAGGCCCGCGTCATCGAAGATCTCGGAGTTGGCCCAGAGGTTGACGGTCTGGGTGAGGATCGGGAGCGAGTAGAAGTTGTCGTCGCCCTCGGGGTTGCCCATCCGCGCCTGCTCGATGCCGATCGGATAGAACTTGCTCTGCCAGTCGTCACCCCAGGTCTCGGCGGCGCAATCCTGCAGCGGCATCAGGTTCTCGCGGTACTGCTGCGTGAGCGCTCCGGGCTGCAGGCCGAGCACGTCGGGCATCGTGTTCGAGCTGGCGCGGCTCTGCAGGTCGACGAGGTACTCCGGGTAGTTGAAGATCGTCGCATCGATCTTCGATCCCTCGTTCTCGGCCTGGAAGGCGTCGATCATCTGACGGGTCGTCTGCTCGATCGGGCTCCACGAGCGGAACGTGATGGTGTCGCTGGAGGCGTTCCCCGACGCGTCCGGCGCTGCGCCCCCGGCGCAGGCGGTGACTCCGAGTGCGGTGATGACCGTGGCCACTCCCGCCAGGCTCCTCTTGAGCTTCATCTGCAATCCCCTTACTTCGCTGTAAAAGTCCTCGGCAAGATGCCGGATGCGCTCAGTTTAGGTTTATTTGCGTATTAGCCACCAGGAATACAGGGAACCTCGGGGAAAGTCTTTCCTTTTTTGTGTTTTCACATATCTTGGTCGTCGAAAACGAAAGCGATGGTGCGCGTGGAGGCCGCAACGACGCGGACTGCGGGTTTCCCTTCCGCAACACCCCGCACAGACGACGGATGCCGCGACCCCCTCGGGCCGCGGCATCCGTCGTGCTGCTGAGGTTCTTCAGCTCAGCCAGGCCGGTGCGCGTCCTCGCAGGAACGCCCCGTCGAGGGAGAACCGTCCCGCACCCGTGAGCGCGAGGGCGAGGGCTGCCGCACCGAGGACGGCGACGAACTCGTAGCCGCCCTCACCCACCCAGAGACCGGCGGGAAGGTGCACGGCGATGAGCGCGACGATCATGTCGATCGCGAGCAGGATGCCGACCGGACGCGTGAAGAGGCCGAGCATCAGCAGGATGCCGCCGATGAGTTCGATGAAGGCGACCACGGGGCCGGCGATCTCCGGGAGCGGCACCCCCATGCCCGCGAAACTGCCGATCGTACCGGGGAGCGTGAACTCGAAGATCTTCTGCGCACCGTGTGCGGCGAAGATCGCACCGACGACCACGCGCAGGACCAGGAGTCCCAGCGAGGGTGCGGCGGAAGGGGCTTTGGTGTTCGTCATGAGGAGTTCTTCCTTCGTGGCAGGACACCCGCGCGCCAGGCGCGGAGCAGGGTCGTTCCCTGCTCCCACGCTAGAAAGACGACATTTCCATCTCCTGTGACCGTGTCACCGGTGACGTGTCACCGGTGCGCGGCCACCACCTCGGCGACCGCGGTGCGCTCGGCGGCGCTCGGCTCGGCGATCGCCATGCGGCAGTGCGTGTCGACCACGTCGAGCACGCGATACGCCTCCTTCATGCGCCCCATGTCACCGCCGATGAGCGCGACCACATCATCGACCGCGGCCTGCGCGGCGACGATGGCTGCGGGGTCTCCCGACCGCCCGGCGTCGGCCAGAGCGCGGAACGGCTTCGGCGTGACGGACGACACCCCGGAGACGACCCCCTGCGCTCCCACCTCGACGGCGGCGATCAGGTCGCGGTCGGCGCCGGTGTAGAGGTCGAAGTCGGCGGGCACGACGGCACGGTAGGCGGCGATGTCGTCGAGCGAGAGCTCGCTGATCTTCGCACCCACGACGTTGGGCAGCTCAGCGAGCCGCACGAGGAGCTCCGGCGACACCGCATTGCCGCTGCGAGCCGGGTAGATGTAGACGTAGAGCCGCCCGTCGCCGACCGCGTCCGACACCGCGCGGTAGTACTCGAAGATCGAGTCGTCCGTGGCACGCAGGTAGTACGGCGTCAGCGCTGCGAACTCCACGGCGCCCAGCTCGCGGGCGATGCGGGTCAGCCGCACGGCCTCGAAGGTGCTCGGGCGCCCGACGTGCACGACCACGCGCATGCGGTGCTGCAGCTCGGCCAGCGCCGCTTCGACGATGGCCGCGAACTCGTCGGCGTCGACCGCGGGGAACTCCCCCGTGGTGCCGAGCACGAACGCCCCCTCGTTGCCCGAGTCGGCGACGAATCGGAAGATCGCACGCGAACCCTCGATGTCGAGGGCGCCGTCGCGGTGGAACGCGGTGGGCACGGCGGTCAGGATGTCGTAGCGGGTCACTTCTCGGTCTCCTCGGAGTTCTTGCGGGGCTTACGGGCACGACGCCGCGGGGCGTCGACGTTGCGGACGGTGGAGGTGAGCAGATCCGGCTGGGCGGCGAGTTCGTCGTGCGCCTTCTCGATCTGCTGGATGCTGTCGTCGTGCAGGATCGAGTCCTCGAGCGAGGCGCGCTCCGCACGCGGCTTGCGGGCGGCGCGGATCGCCGGCATCACGATCGAGAAGACGGCGAGTGCGAGCAGCACGAGCGCGATGGGGCTGACGACCTCGAAGAACGGACGCGTGGGCAGGATCGCCAGCGTGCGGGCGAGGTTCTCCTCGGCGAGCGGACCGAGCAGCAGTCCGAGCACCACTGGGCCCGCCGGCACCTGCATGCGCTTGAGCAGCACACCCACGACACCGAACACGAGCATCGTCACGACCGTCGAGAGGCTGTTCGAAGTGGCATACGTGCCGATGATGCAGAAGATCAGGATGCCGCTCCACAGGTACGGCTGCGGCACGTCGAGCAGCTTCACCATGCCCTTCATGCGCACGAGACTCAGACCGAGGGACAGGATCGTCGCGATCAGCATGATGCCCACGATCGAGACGACCAGGTCGGGGCGGTTGGTGAACAGCGTCGGACCGGGGGTGATGCCCCAGATGATCATCGAGCCGATCATCACGGCCATGACCGAGTCGCCGGGGATGCCGAGGGCCATCGTCGTGGTGAGCGATCCACCGAGGGTGGCGCTGGAGGCGGTGTCGGAGGCGGCGACACCCTCGATCGACCCCTTGCCGAACATCTCGGGGTGCTTCGACGCCTTGCGCGCCCGCTCCCATCCGATGAGTCCGGCGATGTCGCCACCGGCCGCGGGGATGAGCCCGACGCCGAGTCCGACGGCGCCGCCGACCGCGGTCGCACGCCCGCTCTGCTTCAGCTCGGCACGGTTCGGCCACCAGCGTCCGAGGCTCGAGATCGGACGCACGGCCGACTTCCGGTACGTCAGCAGCTGATCGAACAGCTCGGCGATGCCGAAGAGTCCGATGATCACGGCGATGAAGTTCACGCCCTCGACGAGTTCGAGCACCCCGAAGGTGAAGCGCTGATCGGCGGTGGCCGCGTACGTGCCGACGCTGCCGAGCATGAGGCCGAAGAGCCCGGCGAGGATGCCCTTGAGCATCGACTTCGAAGAGATGCCGATCATGATCGCGATACCGAAGACCACCAGGGCGAACAGCTCGGGTGACTTGAAGTAGTCGCGGGCGAAGCTGGCTATCGGCACGGCGGCGACTGCGAACAGCACGAGCGAGGCCAGGATGCCGACCGCCGAGACGATCGCGGAGATGGTGAGTGCGAGTCCTGCCCTGCCCTGTTTGGCCATCGGATACCCGTCGAGGGTGGTCGCGATCGACGCGGGGGTCCCCGGGGTGTTGATGAGGATGGACGGCACCCGGTCGCCGAAGTTCGCCGCGACGTAGATCGTCAGCAGCACGGCGAGGCCCTGCACGGGCTCGAGGGTCATCGTGAAGCCGGCGGCGAGCGCGACGGCCATGGTCGCGGTGATGCCGGGGAAGGCTCCGACCATGAAGCCGAGCACGAGGCCGACGAGCATGTAGAGCAGGATCGAGATGTCGAGGAGCGAGTTCAGCCCCTCCATGAGCGCGTTCACAGGGGGATCCTCAGGAGCATCCCGAACACGACGTAGACGAACGCCGTGACGGAGGCGGAGTAGATGATGAGGCTCAGCCAGCGGCGGTGGCCGTAGAGGAGCATGAGGGCGGCCATCAGCAGTGCGGCGGCGATCGGGAAGACCTCGATGCGGTAGCCGAAGAGGATGACGGAGCCCAGCGACCACAGCGCGATGAAGGCGCCGGTGATCGCGAGCGTGGCGATGACGCGGAAGTAGCCGCCGGACTGGATGCGCTCGAGGTCTTCGCGGGTGGGAGCAGGACGGGTGATCGCGACGGCGAGCAGCGCGATGGCGATGACGACCCCGGTGACCCCGATGACGAGGGGCCAGAAGCGGGCGTCGATCTGCCCGGGGGCGGCCTCTCGGCGCAGCGGGATCTGCGTGGAGAGGAAGAGGTAGCCGGCGGTGAACGCCAGGGCGACGACCGCGAAGACGATCTCGAGCGGGCGCGATGCGGGCGCGCCCTGGTACTCGCCGGCAGGATCGTCGTGGCCCGCCGGTTCCGCAGCGGTGTCGGGGGTGGACATCATGCTCCTTCTTTCATCGAAGGGGAACGGCTGCGGGGCCGGTCTGCACCGGCCCCGCAGTGTTCTCAACCCAGGAGATCCTTGAACAGGTCGAACTGCTCGTCGACGAACGTGGTCCACTCGGCGGAGTCGCGGTAGACGACCAGGTTCCCGGCATCGGCCTGGAACTTCTGGTAGCTGTCGGAGTCGACGGCCTTCTTGACCGCGGCCTCGAGGGTCGACTTCACGTCGTCGGGCAGACCCTTGGGCGCGTAGATCCCGCCCCAGCCTCCGAAGATCACGTCTTCGCCGATGGCCTCTTCGACCGTCTCGACGTCTTCCGCGTCGGGGTGGCGCACGTCGTTCATGACGGCGAGGATGCGCACGGCCTCGCCCTGCGCCAGCGCCTCGCCGAGACCGGAGACGGCCGCGACGGTCTCACCGGATGCCGCTGCCGCGACCGCTGTCGCGCCGCCGTCGTAGGGCACCGGGGTGAAGTCGGCATCGGTCGCATCGCCGAGTCCGATGGTCGCCGCTTCCCAGATGGAGCCGGCGCCGGAGTTGGCGACCGTGACGGCACCCGACTTCGCCTGTGCCACGAGGTCTTCCAGAGTCTCGATACCGCTGTTCGCGCCGACCGTGACCACGCCGGGGGCCAGCATGATCTGGCCGAGCAGGTCGAAGTCGTCCGGAAGCACGTTCGCACTCTGCGTGGTGTTCAGCATCGCGATCTCGACGGGCGCGAATCCGATGACGTAGCCGTCGGGGTCCTGCGCACCCACGTACTCCATGGCGAGTGCTCCTGCAGCGCCCGGCATGTTCTCCGGGATCACGCTGATGCCGAGGATCTTCTCGAGCTCCGTGGCGAGCGCGCGCGACGAGAGGTCGGATCCTCCGCCGGGGTTGGCCTGGATGATGAGTCGGATGTCGTTCTCGGGGAACGCCGATCCGGCTTCCTCGCCCTCTTCGACCTTGGTGCAGGCCGAGACGATGAGAGCGGTGGCTGCGAGGGCGGCGATCGCGGCAGCCGCCCGGGTGATGCGCTTGCGGGGCATCTTTGCTCCTCTACGTGGGTCGACCTTGTTGTCGACTCCCCGACCGTACCAGTGTTGACTGTTAACAGTCAACACTACGCATGCCAGTATCACCCTTCTACCG
Organism: Microbacterium sp. MYb54; assembly: GCF_002979515.1. Taxonomy (GTDB): domain Bacteria; phylum Actinomycetota; class Actinomycetes; order Actinomycetales; family Microbacteriaceae; genus Microbacterium. The sequence goes on from NZ_PCPA01000002.1 coordinate 15,559, forward strand.
GATGCTCCTGCTCAGGCGCGGGCGGCGATCTCGCTCAGCATGCGCTCGCGGGCGCCGTCCAGGTGCTCCGTCAGCACCTTGGCCGCCTGCGTCGGCGTGCCGCTGCGCATCACGTCCATGAGCTTGACGTGGTCGCCGGACGACTCGTGCAGGTCTTCGTCGTGGTTGATCGTGACCTCGAGCAGTGCAGTGAACGTCGGGAGGTACTGGTTCCACGCACCCTCCAGACGCGGATGGTCGGCGAGCGCGTAGATCTGCGAGTGGAACTCGAGGTCGGCCGCCACGAAGGCCGCGTGGTCGCCGGCATCCGCCGCCTCGCCCATGCGTCCGACGGCTGCCGCCATCGCGGTCCAGCGCGCCTCGTCGTCGACCCGCATCGCACGCGAGAGAGCGAGCTGTTCCAGGGCCCCGCGCAGGCTGTAGAGCTGATCGACGTCGTCGCGTGTGAGGCCGACGATGTAGACCCCACGGGGGCGCTGCACCTCGACGAGCTTCTCGAAGCTCAGCTGCGTCAGGGCGTCACGCACCGGCCCTCGGCTGACCGAGAACTCCTCGGCGAGCGCCTCTTCGGTGATGCGCGCGCCGGGGGCGAGCTCGCCGCGCACGATGCGGTGCCGCAGCACCTGCGCCACCTGCGCGCCGAGAGACTCTCCACGCTTCACGGACTGCGTCATGGCGACCTCCTGTTAACTGTTGACAGGATACACACCACGGCAGGTGCAGGACTTAGGCGCTCCCCCGCGGGTCCCAGAGCACGACCTCGGTCGAACGGCGCAGGCGGCGGCCGGTCGGCATCGGCACGACACCCGCCGAACCGGCTGCGAACACGCGCACGCCGGGGCGACTCTCACGCTCGGTGCGCAGGGCGCTCTCGAGCACGACGATACGGCCTCGCAGCATCCGGTTGTCGTCTTCGAGATCGAGCAGACGCGCGATAGCGGGAAGACTCACGCCTTCGGAGGAGAGCTGGGCGACCTCGCGCAGCTGCTCGATGTTGCGGGGGGAGTAACGGCGGGAACCGCCCGAGGTTCGGCCGGGAATCACGAGACCGATGCGGTCATACTGCCGCAGCGTCTGCGGGTGGAGGCCGGAGAGCTCGGCCGCTGCCGCGATCGCGAACACCGGGGTGTCAGCGTTCATCATGAACGCCTCCGCCCCGGTGCCCGCTTCGACGGCTGGTCATCGCCGTGCCTTCGCCATCAGCTCGGCCCGCGGGTTCTCCGTCGGCTCGAGCTCCTGGAACTTCTCCAGTGCCGCGCGTGCCGCCTCGTCGAGGTGCGTGGGCACCGCGACCTGGAGCTCGGCGAGCAGATCGCCTGTCCCCTTCGAGCTCACGACCCCTCTTCCCTTGACACGCAGCACGCGCCCGGAGGGAGTGCCGGGTGCGACGCGGAGCTTGACCACGTCGCCACCGAGAGTCGGGACCTCGATCGTCGCGCCGAGCGTCGCCTCGGTGAACGTCACCGGGACGACGACGCGCAGGTTGAGGCCGTCACGAGTGAACACCGGATGCGGACGCACGGCGATCTGCACCACGATGTCTCCGCTCTCCCCGCCATCAGGCGAGGGCCGGCCGCGGCCGCGCAGACGGATCTTCTGCCCGTCAGCGACACCGGCGGGGATCTTCACCTTGAACGGCTTGCCGTCTTCGCCCTGCAGAGAGATGGTCTCGCCCTGCACGGCCGTCGTGAAGTCGATCGTGGTGCGCGCCGTGACGTCCGATCCGCGCTGCGGGCCACCGAAGCCGCGATAGCCGCCGCTCGTCTGCCCGAAGCGACCGTTGCCGAAGCTCGCGCCCTGCCCCTGGTTGAACATCGCGAAGATGTCCTCGAAGTCCGCGGCCTGCCCTCGGCCCTGCTGGCCGTAGCGGCTGAACACGTCTTCGAAGCCACCGGCACCCTGACCACTCGCCGTGAAGCGAGCGCCCGACCCCATCGCGCGGATCTCGTCGTACTCCTTGCGCTGCTCGGCGTCGGAGAGCACCGAGTAAGCCTCGCTGATCTCCTTGAACTTCGCCTCGGCCTTGGCATCACCCTGATTGGAGTCGGGGTGATACTTGCGCGCGAGCTTGCGATACGTCTTCTTCAGATCCGCATCGCCGACGTCTTTGGAGACCCCGAGGGTCTTGTAGAAGTCCTTATCGAACCAATCCTGGCTGGCCATCGATCACCTACCCTTCTGGGACAGCGACGACGACCTTCGCGGGACGCAGCTCGACATCACCGAGGCGGTAACCCACCTCGACGACCTCGAGGATCGTGGTCTTCTCGGCGCCGGGGGCCGGCTGCTGGAAGATGGCCTCGTGGCGCTGCGGGTCGAAGTCTTCGCCCTTCTCGCCGTACGCGACCACTCCGAGACGCTCCACAGCGACCCGCACCTTGTCGGCGATCACGGCGAAGGGCGTGCCCTCCACGAGATCGCCATGCTGAGCAGCGCGGTCGAGGTCGTCGAGCACCGGGATGAGGCCCTTGGCGGCCTCGCCCCTCGCCCGCTCGATCTCGACCTGGCGCTGCTCTTCGGTGCGGCGTCGGTAGTTGGCATATTCGGCCTGGAGGCGCTTGAGGTCGTTCAGCAGCGTGGACTCGAGGTCGGCGAGCACGGCGTCTTCGGCCGCGGCCTCACCGGTCTGCGTCGCTCCGAGGATGTCGTCGACCGTGAGGTCGTCGTCCGAACCCTCGGATGCTGCAGCCTCAGTGGAATCCGGGTTACCGAAATCCGGCTGGGGGCCGGACGCGTTCGCGTCCGACCCCTCTTCCGGAACTCCGGCGTTGTCGTCGAAGTTCTTGTCCGTCATGATTACTTCTTCTCGTCCTCGTCGTCGATGACCTCGGCGTCGATGACGTCTTCCTCAGAGGAGGGAGCGTCACCGGCCGGGGCCTCGCCGTCAGCCGGAGCGCCGGACGCGGCATCTGCCTGCGAGGAGGCGTAGATGGCCTCGCCGAGCTTCGACTGCGACTGGTTGAGCTTGTCGAACGCGGTCTTCACGGCCTCGTCGTCTTCGCCGGCCAGAGCCGTCTTGAGCGCGTCGACGTCGGCCTTGACCTCGGTCTTCACGTCTTCAGGCAGCTTGTCGTCGTTCTCGGAGATCAGCTTGTCGATCGAGTACGCGAGCGTCTCGGCCTGGTTGCGGACCTCGGCGGCCTCACGACGCGCCTTGTCCTCAGCCGCGTGCTCCTCGGCCTCGCGCACCATGCGCTCGATGTCTTCCTTCGACAGCGAAGAGCCGCCGGAGATGACGATCGACTTCTCGGTGCCGGTGCCCTTGTCCTTGGCGGACACGTGCACGATGCCGTTGGCGTCGATGTCGAAGGTGACCTCGATCTGCGGGATGCCACGGGGAGCCGGAGCGATACCCGTCAGCTCGAACGTGCCGAGCGGCTTGTTGTCGCGCGTGAAGTCACGCTCGCCCTGGAAGACCTGGATCGCGACGGACGGCTGGTTGTCGTCTGCCGTGGTGAAGGTCTCGCTGCGCTTGGTCGGGATGGCCGTGTTGCGCTCGATGAGCTTGGTCATCATGCCGCCCTTGGTCTCGATACCGAGGCTCAGGGGGGTGACGTCGATGAGCAGAACGTCCTTGCGCTCGCCCTTGAGGACGCCGGCCTGGAGGGCGGCACCGACGGCGACGACCTCATCCGGGTTGACGCCCTTGTTCGCTTCCTTGCCGGTCTCGCGCTTGACGAGCTCGGCGACGGCGGGCATACGCGTCGATCCACCGACGAGCACGATGTGGTCGATCTCGGACACCTTGATGCCGGCTTCGCGGATGACATCCTCGAAGGGCTTCTTGGTGCGGTCGAGGAGGTCCTTCGTGAGGTCCTCGAACTTCGCGCGGGTGATCGTCTCGGAAAGCGACACCGGGCCGGACTCCGTCAGCGACAGGTACGGCAGGTTGATGCTGGTCGAGGTGGAGCTGGAGAGCTCCTTCTTCGCCTGCTCGGCAGCTTCCTTGAGACGCTGCAGGGCGATCTTGTCACCCGAGACGTCGACGCCCGTGGTCTCCTTGAACTGCTTGATCAGGTAGTCGACGAGGCGCTGGTCCCAGTCGTCGCCACCGAGGCGGTTGTCACCGGCGGTCGAGCGCACCTGGATGGTCGAGAAGTCGTCGTCCTTGCCCACTTCGAGCAGGGAGACGTCGAACGTTCCGCCACCGAGGTCGAAGACGAGGATGAGCTCGTCTTCCTTGCCGCGGTCGAGACCGTAGGCGAGGGCCGCAGCGGTCGGCTCGTTGATGATGCGCAGGACGTTGAGGCCCGCGATCTCACCGGCCTCCTTGGTGGCCTGACGCTCGGCGTCGTTGAAGTACGCGGGGACGGTGATGACCGCGTCGGTCACCGTGTCGCCCAGGTACGCCTCGGCGTCGCGCTTGAGCTTCATGAGGATGCGCGCGGAGATCTCCTGCGGCGTCCACTTCTTGCCGTCGACGTCGAAGCTCCAGTCGGTGCCCATGTGGCGCTTGACGGATGCGATCGTCCGGTCGACGTTGGTGACGGCCTGGCGCTTCGCGGTCTCACCGACGAGCACCTCCCCGTCTTTGGTGAAGGCCACGACCGAGGGGGTCGTGCGGAAGCCCTCGGCGTTGGCGATGACCTTGGGCTCGCCGCCTTCGAGGACGCTGACGACGGAGTTGGTGGTTCCGAGGTCGATACCGACAGCACGTGCCATGTGTTCTCTCCTTTGTTGGAAGTTCGTTTGGTTCGGAAATCTGCGGCGATCAGGGAAACCTGAGTCGCGATGACTCAAGTGTAACCGGGGGTGGATGAGGTGTCAAATGAACTTGATATGAACTGGCTCAACTTTGTGATTCGGGGTTATCCACAGGGCGTCCGGCGGGCCGCATCGCCTGCCTAGGCTCGCCGAGCATGACCCTTCGACGCACAACTCCCACCCCATCCCCGTCTCGCATCACTGCCGTCGCCGTCGTCCTCGGCGCGGTTCTCGCGGTGACGAACGGATGCTCCGCCCCGCCTGCACCCCGCGAGGCGAGAACCCCATCACCCGAGGCGACCTCACCTTCGGAAGCCACACCTGGCGTCTTGACCTTCGCCGACGGGGCCGGGCTGACGACGGATTCCGACATCAGCTGGGGCGACGGACTGTACGCCGACGACGGGTGGGCAGCCGTGCCCTCCGAACATCCCGGGCGCTGGTCGTACGTCAACGCGAGCGGAACGTGCACTGCGGCCTTCCGGGGCGGCGTGCTCGGCGAGGCCGGAGGAATGGACGATCGCGAGGCGACGGATGCCGTGCTCGAGCATCAGGCGGGTGCGGACTGGCTGGGCCCGGAGCTGCTCTCGGACGACATCTTCCTTCCCCACGAGCAGTCGGACCCCGCCGTGGCGCAGCGGCAGTTCAGCTACACCGTGAACGAGTACGGGTACTTCATGGCTGCGCGCGCCTTCGTGCAGGCCGACTACTCGGTCTGGGTGACCGTCACCTGCGAGGGAGAACCGGTCGGACCGGTCGCGCAGGAGGTGCTCTCGAAGAACGTCATCGCGATCGACGAGTGACGTGCGGCGACCGCACTCGCAACCGCGTCGCTGCGGCTCAGAACGGCGTCGCCACTGCGACCCGCACGGCTTCACTGCGGCTCAGAACGGTGGGGCCGCGTGGTCTTCGGTGAAGGTGACGGTGTTCTGGGGCGGCGGCCGGTCGATGTAGATCTTGCCCGTCGGGCTCGTCCAGGCGTAGACGCCACCACCCAGAGATTCGACCGCCCACGGCGAGTGATGCTTGAGCATGTGATGGCGTCGGCACAGGTGTCCGAGGTTCGATTCGCTGGTGGCTCCCCCGAGAGCGGCATCGTGATGATGATCGACGTCGCAGTCGATGGACGCATACCCGCAGGTGGGGAATCGGCAGCGCTGATCTCTGGCGCTCAGATGCCGCTTCAGATCCGAACCAGGACGATAACGGTCGACCGCGAGAAGGGCACCGGTGATGGGGTGAGTGAGGATCCGGTCCCATCCGGACGCCGCACCGGCGAACCTGCGGGCGGTCGCGGGGTCGATCGGGGTCCGGCCATTCAGCTCGGCCGGCGTCGCGTCGTCTCCCATGAGCGTCGTGACGGGAACAGTGATCGACACTGATCCGCGAATCGCTGCGAGGAGCCCCTCTGAAGTGTCGTGTCCAGCCGGAGCACCGGTGAGGAGCAGATCGAGAGCGAGGTCGGCGCGCAGCTGCGCGATCGTGCGCTGATCGGAGGCATCGGCATCGGCGGCGGCGGCCGGGCCCGCATCGGGGACCGTGCCAGCACCCGACTGCTCCTGCACGGATTGTCCGCCCGGCAGGAATTCGGGCTCCTGGACCGCCTTGGCGATCTGTGTCAGCCGCTCGAAGGCACCGTGGACGAGTGCCGACGGACCGAGCAGTCCGAGCTGCGTCATTCCGTCACCGACGTCTTTCACCCATACGGATCTCTTCTCCCGTGCGTCGAGGTGCCGCTCGTGGATCGACCGCGCCTGGAACCGCTCGGCCACGCGCCGAGCCATCCGGCCGACGCGGGCCGGGGACTCGGTCTCGGCGAAAGCGATCATCTGCGTCGCGTAGGCATCTCGGCTCACCGCATCTTCGAGGTGCTCACCCGCCTCGCAGACGACTCGGGCGTGAGCAGCGCTGATACGACCGGCACCCTGCGCTTCCCAGACCAGCGGGAAACGCTCCACGACCCACGCCGCATCCGCCATCCGGCGCTGCACCGTCCGGTCGCTCACGCGCAGCGCGGCGGCGAACTCCGCGGCCACGGTGCGCGCCGACATCTCGCCGTGGTCGGGATGCTCCGCCTGCTCGGCGACCTCGAGCGCGAGCCGCGACCCCACAGCCAGGATGCCGTCGCGCGCGGCCTGGAGGCTGCTGATCGAGCGTTCGACCCCGACGAGCATCTCGACGAGCGCGCCGAGCGCCCCCACCTGCTCGAGAGTCGCATCTGCCAGTGCCGTCATACCTTCAGTGAACCAGGGGCCACCGACATTCAAAGGCCCAGATCAAGCGCCAAAAACGATATACCGGAACTCTATTAGGAAGCATGCAGGAAGCCGCTCTTCGCCATACGTCGCACGCCCGCCCCACCGCGATACTTGACTCTGACACAGTGGCAGACGGGAGAACTGAGACATGTTGTCCATCGGAGCGTTCGCGCAGATCGGCCAGGTGACCCACCGGATGCTTCGGCATTGGGACACCGCGGGTCTGCTCGTACCCGCCCACGTGGACCAGTTCAGCGGCTACCGCTCCTACGACCCCTCACAGCTGGAGCGACTGCATCGGATCGTCGCCCTGCGCCAGCTGGGGTTCGGGCTCGACGACATCTCGGCGATCCTCGACCGCGGAGTCGATGCCGAGCGCATCGCCTCGCTGTTGCGGATCCGCCGCGCAGAGGTCGAGCAGGAGCACCGGATCGCCGCAGCGAGACTCGTCGACGTGGAGAGGCGGCTCCACCTCATCGAGAAAGAGAAGCACATGTCCCAGATCGAGATCATCGAGAAGCCCCTCCCCGCCGTCCGCCTCGCCGCCATCCGCCTGGTCGTGGCCGACCAGCCGGCGGTCGCGGGCGTCGTCGGCCCCGCATTCGACGCCGTGGCGGAGATCATCGGCGACACGCACTCACTGACCACCCCGATCGCCGAGTACGAGACGCTCGACGACGGCCTGCAGATCATCGTCGGCTACGCATACGCCGGGCCGGCGCGTGAAGGGTTCGAGATCGTCGAGCTCCCTGCCGTCGAGGATGCCGTGTGCGGCATCCATCTGGGTTCGATGGCACACATCTCCGAGAGCTGGCAGGCGATCCACGCGGAGGTCTTCGCCCGCGGCCTGGTGCACGACGGCCCTTGCCGAGAGCTCTACGTGCGCGCCGTTGCCGAGGACCAGTCCGATTGGGTCACCGAACTGCAGCAGCCCGTAACCCGCGTGTGAGGGGATCAGACCCGTGTCGTAGCCGTCATCGCCGCGACGCGGGTCGCGATCCCTCGAACAGTGGCAGGATGAGAGTAAGGCGAGCCTTACCGGCCGCCCGGCGGTGTCGCCTCGGCAGACGCCGCGGCATGGATCCGCCCCTTTCTCGGAAGGACCATGCGGATGACATCGCCGGCGACAGGCCTGAGTGAGCGTGCGGACTACGACGTGCTCATCGTGGGCGGAGGGCCCGCAGGCCTCTCGGCAGCTCTCAACCTCGGCCGTGCACTCGCGCGGGTGCTCGTGATCGATGCCGATCGTCCGCGCAATGCGGCCACGCTGCGGTCGCACGGGTTCCTGACCCGCGACGGCATCCCGCCTCAGGAGCTGCGCCGCCTCGCCAGGGAAGAGCTGGCGGCCTACCCGAACGTCGAGGTGCGCTCACGCACCCGGGTCACCGCAGTGCGTGCGAGCGGCGACGGGTTCGCAGCGGACATCGGGCGACGGGAGGCGGAGACGACAGTGACCGCACGGGCGGTGCTGTTGGCGACCGGGCTGCGCGAGACGCTCCCCGATGTCCCGAACCTGCGCGGCTACTACGGCATGAGCGTGTTCAGCTGCGCCGCCTGCGACGCCTGGGAGCTGCAGGGCCGCAACCTCGCGCTCATCGGAGAGACCACGGACCTCGCCGATCGCGCACGGCTCATCGGACGCTGGACCGAGAGCCTCACGGTGTTCACCCACGGTGCCGACGTCGTGACCGCCACCGAGGAGGCGGAGCTCGCCGCCGCCGGGATCGCAGTGCGCCGACATCCGATCGTCGAGCTCATGGGCGACCGCGGCCGCATCGAGGCCATCCGTCTCGCCGACGACACGACGGTCGCCGTCGACGGCGGGTTCGTGCGCCCGGAATGGGAGAGCACGCTGTCGTTCCTCGACGGAATCGCCCCCACCCTGGACGATGCCGGGCACCTGCGCACCGACCGCTCAGGTCGCACCGACGTCCCCGGGCTCTATGCCGCTGGCGATGCGGCGGCTCCCGGTCCACAGCAGCTCATCGTCGCCGCGGGAGCCGGTGCGCGCGTCGCGGCGGTCATCGTGCACGACTCGATCGGCATCGCCACCGCGCACTGAGCCGCAGGCAAGGAGGGATCGAAGCGACGACGGGCCGGGGCTAGGCTGACCGGCATGACGCGCACCTCCTCGATTCCCCTGCGCCTGGCGAGTGCCGCGATCGCCACCCTGGCCGTGTTGTCGCTGAGCGGATGCCTGTATGCGCAGATCCCCGCTGGCTCGCCCTCCGGCACCCCTTCCACGAACGCGGAGACCGACGCGCCGATCGACGAGTCGCCCGGTTCGACCCTGACCTTCGCAGAAGGGCTCGATCTCGCGAGCGACACCTACATCGAATGGGGCGACGGGCTCGTGGTCGATGAAGGATGGAAGATGGTCGCGCCGGACGACGGCAACGGCGGATGGACGTACGGCACGGTCGACGACACCTGCACTGCGCGGTTCTGGCAGGGGCACACGACCGACGTGCCCGTGGTCGCAGGCGACGACAGCGCATCATCCGACGCGATCCTCGGCGTACTGCTGCAGATCCCGACCGAAGAGGTCACACCTCTCGCGACCACGGGCGAGTTCAGCTACCTCGCAGGCGGCAACGGCGGTGTCGAGACGCGGCAGGTCGTCGGTGTGGACGGCAGCCGCACGTGGCTCATGGCTGCGCGCGCGTTCACGCAGACCGGGGTCGGCCTGTATGTGGTCGTGGACTGCACCGCCGCTGATGCGGAGGCGACGATGGCCGCGATCAACGAGGAGAACGCAGTCGTCGTCACACCCTGACATCGAGCCCTGACGTCACACGCTGATGTCGCGCGCAGGCTCACTTGCCGCCGGGAGGACCCACCAGCAGCAGGATGACGTACAGCGCGACGATGCCGACCGCCAGCAGTGCGGCGAGAACCCACGGGCGGCGCAGGAACCAGCGCATCAGGCGGTCGTACCAGCGGCGATCCCGCGGGTCGTCTGTGGCGTCGAGGCGCCAGTCGCCTTCGAGCCGACCGGTGCGATGCAGCCAGATCTCGGTGGGGATCGTGGCGTAGGGGATGACGGCGCTGGCGACGGCGAGAACACCGACACCGAGGTGCCAGCGCTGGTTCAGCGCGACCAGGATCGCGGTCGCCGCATAGGACAGGAAGACGAACCCATGGATGCCGCCGCCCACGGTCACCACGACCCCCGGGGCGCCGACGGCGCGGGCAATGATCGCGGCGATCAGGATCGTCCAGGTGATCGCCTCCGCGATCGCGAGAACTCGGAACAGACGGTCGGGGGTGCGGAACACGGTACTCCTCGGGTGGGGTCCTTCCACCGTATCCGGCGGTCACCCCCGTCGAATCAACCTAATGATTGAGTCCGCAAGGACGATACGAACCCTTTCATGAGTCGAAGAGTCCGACTGCGGAATAGCAGACCGCGCTGCGACGTTGCCGAAGGCATGGTGACAGTGGATACGGTGACGGTGGATGCTGACGCGCTCTCGAACGTGCTCGGCGCCGTCGACCTCCGCGTCGGCATCGGTCGGCGCACCTCTCTCGCGGCCGGTGCGATGCTTCCGGTTCCCGCCGGCGCGATCACCCTCGTCTACGTCGTCGAGGGTGGCGTGCAGGGGCACCCGCCGCTCGGTGAGGGCTGCCGCCTCGACGTCGAGACGGGCTCGCGGAGTGTCGCCCTCGCCCCCAAGGCCCGCCGCGACCTGCTCGTCGCGGGCGACGCGTTCCTGACGCTCGGCCGTTCGGCGTTCATCCTCGAGGCTAAGGACGACACGAGCCTCATGGTCGCCGACATCGAGCTCGCCGATGCGACGTCACCGCTGCCCGCACTGCTGCCGCCCTTCCTCACCGTCACCGGATTCGACGCCGTGGAGCCGGCCGCGGCGGCACTCGCGCTGAACATGGGTGCGATCGATCACACGGTGATGCCCGCACGCCAGGGCGACCCGATCATCTGCCGCATGATGGCGACGACCGTGCTGCTCTCGGTCATCCGCGCCTGGGCGGCGAACGGCTGCGCCCCCACAGGTTGGCCTTCGCTGTCGAACGACCCGTTCCTCGACCGCGTCGTCGACGCCATCCACGAGGAGCCGGGCCGGGACTGGACGGTCGAGCGCCTCGCAGCCATCGGCGCCATGTCACGGTCGACCTTCGCCGAGAGGTTCCGCAGCGTCGTCGGCCGCTCCCCCGCCGACTACGTCACCGAGGTGCGCGTGGATGCAGCGAAGCGGATGCTCGACGCCGGAAGTAGCGTGTCGGCGGTCTCCCGCGAGCTGGGCTACGCCTCGGACGAGGGATTCAGCCGTGCCTTCCGCCGTCGCACCGGCCTGACGCCCAGCTCCTGGCGCATGGCCAACCGCATCCCGATCCCGGCCTGACAAGCCTCGGCCTGAGGATCCCGAGCCCGAGGATCCCGGTCGTCGGTTCGGCGCAACTTCGGAGATCCGATGCGACCTACCGGCTCCGCCCGGCTCGGGATCGGCGTGTCGCTCGCGATCTCCGAAGTTGTGCGGGGCACGGGGCCTGTGGGTCTGTGCGTCAGACCCGGCTGCTGACGCGGTTCGAGGCGCCGAAGAGCACCGCGCCGGCGATGAGCGAGATCGCGCCGATCACGTAGACGAGCTCGACGTTCAGGGTGTCCACGAGGAGGCCGCCGATGCCGGCCGCGAGCGTGATGGCGCCCTGGAACCCGACGACCACGAGGCTGCCGCCGGCTTCGAGCCGATCCGGCATCCGGTGTCCGACCCAGGTGTTCGCGACGATCAGCCAGGACGAGAAGAAGAAGCCCCACACCAGCACGACGATGCCCACGCCCACGATCGATCCGGAGAACAGGATCATCGAGATCACGGAGACGGCGATCACGAGAGGTGCGAACACCGCGAAGAACGCGAACGTGCGGTCGATGACGAGCCCGATCGTGATGTTGCCGAGCAGACCGCCGACCCCGAACAGCGCGAGCAGCACGATGATGGTCGAAGCGTCGACCTCGGGGATCCGCTCGAGCGCGAGACGCACGTACGTGTAGGCGAGGAAGTGCCCGAGCACCACGAGCACGTGCCCGACCATGCCCAGCCCGATGCCGGGGCGACGCAGTGTGTCAACGAGCAGTCGCAGGCTCGACGCCCGCTCGGCCGGTACCGAAGGCAGCGCGAAGCGCAGGACCACGGCCAACACGACCATGAGCCCGCCAGCGAGGGCGAAGACCATCCGCCAGTCGACGAGCTCGCTGAGCATGACGCCCAACGGCACGCCGGCCACGGTCGCCAGAGAGACGCCGGCGGAGGTGAACATCACGCCGCGGCCGAGGTTCTCGGTGCCCGCGAGCCGCGCGGCGACCGTGATAGACATCGCCCAGAACGCGCTGATCGCGGCCCCGAGCAGGAAGCGAGCCAGCAGCACGATGATCAGGTTCGGAGCGATCGCGACGATGAGGTTCGACACCGCAGCGGCGAGCGCCATCCACACCAGCAGCGACCGCCGGTCGAGGCGAGGGAAGATGAGCCCCACCGTCGGCGCGACGACGAGCCCGACCAGCGCGGTCACGGTCACGGTCTGCCCGGCCTGACCAGGGGTGACACCGAGCCCGTCCGCCATCTCGGTGAGCACGCCGTTGGGGAGGAACTCGGCCGTGACCAGCAGGAAGCCCATCAGCATCAGCACGATCAACCCGCCGTAGCGGATGCGGGAGGCAGCCGAGGACGGCAGGGTGGGAACGGGGGCGGTCGTGGTCATGGTTCCACATTCGCAGCATCCGGATGCCGTCGCCCGACCGGTCGTCCGCGGCACCCGACCATTCGTCCGGAGCGTGCTGCTGAAGATCGGCGGGGCGTGCTCGTGCGAGTCGTCCCGCCGAAGTCGCTCGACTGAACTCTCCCGACCGGGCGAGCGGCCGCGGGTCTGGACAACTCCGCCGCACACGCCGTAGGCTCGACGACGCACCGGGACGAGCCCGGGAAGCCCGAGCGGAAGGAGCCGAGGACATGAACACCGTCTTTGTCGCGCTCACCGCCGACCACCTTCCCTTCGAGGCCACCCGCTCCTGATCCTGGCGTGGCCTCCTGCTCCCGGAGCCACATCTTGTCTGATCTCTTCGCTTCCTCGGAAGCTGCGTCCTTCGACGCATCCTCGTCTTTCCCCACCTCGCCTTTCCCCACCCCGTCCGTCGACGCCTCGCCCTTCGACACGTCCTCGTTCGACGCGCTCGAAACCGAACTCTCCTTCGCCGACGTCGACCCCGGTGACGGCCAGCGCTGGTCCACGTGGCCCGCGATCACCCCGTCCGAGCGCGGCCCCGAGCCGTGGCCGGCGTGGGTGGTGACCTCCGCCGGCGCGCTCGACACCGAACGCGGCATCCTCAAGACCGGGAAGGAGGCCGACGTCTTCCTGCTCGAACGTGCGGTGCCCGGCGACCCCACCCAGCACACGCTGCTCGCCGCGAAGCGCTACCGCAGCGCCGAGCACCGCAGCTTCCACCGGTCGTCGACCTACACGGAGGGACGCAGCACACGCAACACCCGCGATACCCGCGCCCTGGCCAAGAAGTCGAGCCACGGCCGCGAGGTGGCCGCCGCACAGTGGTCGTTCGCCGAGTTCGAGGCGCTGTGTCGGATGTGGGAGCTCGGGGCGCCGGTGCCCTACCCCGTGCAGGTGAACGGCACCGAGGTGCTGATGGAGTTCCTCGGCGATGCCGACGGCACGGCTGCACCCCGACTCGCCCAGGCACGCGGCGACCGCGACGAACTGCAGGGTTACTACACGCAGGTGGTCGACCTGATGCGGATCTTCGCGGCAGCCGGCTTCGCCCATGGCGACCTCTCCGCATACAACCTGCTCGTGCACGAGGGGCGGGTGCGAGTGATCGATCTGCCGCAGATCGTCGACATCATCGCAAACCCGCAGGGGCTCGATCTGCTGCACCGCGACTGCGTGAACATCTGCGACTGGTTCGCCCGTCGCCGTGTCGAGTGCGACGCCGAGGAGCTGTTCGCCGAGCTGCTCGCCGCGTCATTCGCGTGACGCTGCCCGCCCGCGTGAGTTCCGGTCGCAGTTGCTGCCAACCCTGCCCGCTCCGGTCGCAGTTGCTGCCGCCCGTGCCCGTTCCGGTCGCAGTTGCTGCCGCCGGATCGGCCGTCGGGCGGCACGAACTGCGACCGGAGCAGACGGGTCGGTCGCGTGAGCTAGGCGGAGACGCGCGCCGCCAGCAGGCACAGGAGCTCGTAGACCACGTGGCTCGCGGCGATGCCCGTGATCTGCGCGTGGTCGTAGGCGGGCGACACCTCGACCACATCCGCCCCGACGATGTTCTGCGACTTCAGGGCGCGCAGGATCCGCAGCAGCTCGCGGCTCGTCAGCCCGCCCGCCTCGGGGGTGCCGGTGCCGGGCGCGTGGGCGGGGTCGAGCACGTCGATGTCGATCGAGACGTACAGCGGCTTGTCGCCGATGCGCTGCAGGATGCGGGCGATGCCGGCCTCGACCCCGTGCTCCTCGATGTACTCGCTCGACACGATCGAGAAGCCCAGCCGCTCGTCGTCTTCCAGGTCCTGCTTGGAGTACAGGGGCCCGCGGGTGCCGACGTGGCAGCTCGCGGTGAGGTCGATCAGCCCTTCCTCGCTCGCCCGGCGGAAGGGTGTGCCGTGCGTGATGGGGGCCCCGAAGTAGGTGTCCCAGGTGTCGAGGTGAGCGTCGAAGTGCAGCACCGCGACCGGACCGTGCTTCGCGGCGACCGCCCGCAGCAGCGGAAGCGCGACCGTGTGATCGCCGCCGATCGTGACGATGCGCCGCACCTGCTCGCCGAGCGCCAGTGCCGCCCGCTCGACTTCGGACACGGCCTCGGTGAGATCGAACGGGTTGACCGGGATGTCACCGGCATCCACCACCTGCGCGATCGCGAACGGCGACACATCCTGCGCGGGGTTGTAGGGCCGCAGCAGCCGCGACGACTCGCGCACGTGCGACGGACCGAACCGCGTGCCCGGCCGGTAGCTCACGCCCGAGTCGAAGGGGATGCCGACGACCGCGATGTCGGCGCGCGGCACGTCTTCGATCCGCGGCAGCCGCGCGAAGGTCGCGATGCCGGAGTAGCGGGGGTTCACGGACGCATCGATGGGGCCCACGTTCTCGGTCATTGCTCGTTCCTGTTCGTCGGGGAGGGGAAGTCTCAGAGGGTTGCGGTCAGAGGGTGGAGGTCAGAGGGCGTGCTGCGGGATGTGCACCAGCTGCACTCCCCCGTCTGTGATCGCGGCGCGGATGCTCGACGCGATGTCGTCGCGGCTTTCCACCCGCCGACCGGTCGCCCCGAAAGCCGTGGCGAGGGCGGCCCAGTCGGGCTGCACCAGGTCGACGCCGATCGGGACCATGCCGCGGTCGACCTCGTTCTGGCGGATCTCGGCGTAACCGCCGTTGTCGACGCACACGATCGTGACGTCGAGACGCTGCTCGACCGCGGTCACGACCTCGTTCACGCAGAACATCAGCGCACCGTCGCCGATCACGGTCACGACCGGGTGCTCGGTCTGCGCGACCGCGGCACCGATCGCGGCGGGAAGGCCGTAACCGAGGGTCGCGTAGGTCGGGGTGTACAGCAGGGAGTGCGGATGCGCCGACTGCAGCACGCTGCCGAGGGCCATGTAGACGATCTGGGACGAGTCGCCCGCGACGATCGCATCCTCGGGCAGGGCGTCGGCGATGATCTCGGCCAGAGCGACAGTCTCGGGCGCGGTCTCCCGCATCTCGGCAGCGATCGCGGTGCGGGCGTCGGTCAGGTCGCGCGCCGGGCGGGCGTCGGCGGGGAGGGCGGTCAGCAGCGCGTCCAGAACGGCCGCCGCGTCACCCGTGATCCCGACCGTCGCCGCGAGGTTCTTGTCGCGCTGCGCGGGCGAGATGTCGACCCGGATCACGGAGCCCCGGGCTTCCAGTCGCGGCGCCCAGAGCTCGGCCTCGCCCAGCTTCGAGCCGACCACGAGCAGCACGTCGGCGTCTTCCGCGACCTCGCGGGCCGCGGCCAGACGCAGGTTCGAACCGAGCGAGAGCGGATGCCGTTCGTCGACGACGCCCTTTCCGTTGAGAGTCGTCAGCACCGGAGCACCGAGACGCTCGGCGAGGGTCGTGACCTCGTGCGCGGCATCCACCGCTCCGCCGCCGGCGACGATCACCGGGTTCTTCGCGGCAGCGAGCAGGCGTGCCGCCTCGGCGAGCGCGGCCTCATCACCGGCGACCCGCGCGGAGACCGGACGCGGCTTCCGCGCCTCGGCAGAGACATCGGCCGGCGCCTCCAGCACGTCGAGGGGGATCTCGATGTGCACGGGACGCGGGCGCCCGGTGCGGAAGAGGTCGAACGCATCGTGCACGGCCTCGACCGCTTCGGCGGCGCTGGCCACCCGGCGCGACCACTCGGCGATCGCGCCGACCATGGCCGACGCATCCTTCGTCTCATGCAGCGTTCCCACGTCGGCGAACTCCGCCCCGAGCGGCACCCCGGGCGAGAGGACGATGAGCGGCCGCGACTCGCAGAACGCCGTGCCGATCGCGCTCATGGCGTTCTGGAGGCCAGGGCCCGAGGTGGTGATCACGACACCGGGGAGGCCGGTCTGCTGCGCCCAGCCGTCGGCGCCGTAACCGGATCCCTGCTCGTGACGGTTCGTCACGGCGCGGATGCCGAGGTCGGCGAGCGGGCGGTAGAGCTCGAGGTTGTGGGTGCCGGGGATGCCGAAGATCGCGGTCACACCATAGGCGCGGATCGTCTCCAGCACGGCCCGCCCTGCGGTGTCGGCATACTGCTCGGCCGGCGTGGTGTCGTTGCTCATCGTGTCATCCTCACACCTGGTGACGGCGCGTGCCGTCGACCCAGGTCTCGCGCACAGTGATCGCCGAGATCTCCTCGGCGGGAACGGCCAGCGGGTCGCCGGAGAGCACCGCGAAGTCAGCGTACTTGCCGACCTCGAGCGAACCCAGATCGTCTTCGCGTCCGATCGACACGGCGCCCTCGATCGTGTGGGCACGGAGGGCTGCGAGCGCCGAGACGCGCAGGTCGTCGGGCCCGAGCTTGTGACCACGACGGGTGACGCGGGTGACCGCGGTCTGGATGGCTTCGAGCGGGATCGGCTCGGCGACCGGAGCATCCGAGGAGATCGTGAACGGGACGCCGGCGCGCTCGAACTCGCCCAGCGGATTGAAACGCTCGCCCGGGGTGCCGATGGCCTCCTCCACGCCCTCGCCCCAGTTGAAGTAGTGCTGCGTCTGGTTGACCGGACGGATGCCGGAGGCGGCCATCCGCTCGATCTGCTCCGGCGTCGGCAGGCCGCAGTGCTCGATGCGGTGGCGGGCGTCGGCATCCGGATGCTCGGCGAGCGCGGCCTCGATCGCCGACACGACCATCTCGATCGCGGTGGGCGACTGGGCGTGCGTGGCGGTCTGCAGCCCCGCGGCGTGGGCCTTGCTGATCAGCCCCGCGTACTCCGCAGGCTCGTGGTAGAGCTGGCCGGTGCGACAGGGGTCGCCCACATAGCCGTCGGGGAAGTACGCGGTCCAGCCCCCGAGCGTGCCGTCGGCGTAGAACTTGATGCCGGCAAAGCTGAGGTGTGCGTTGCCGAACTGTCCGACCAGGCCCATCTCGAGCGCCTCGTCGAGCAGGTGCGAGAGCAGGTACATCGACACGCGCAGCTCGAGGCGTCCGGCCTCGGCGAGGCGCAGGTACATGTCGAACTCTCGACGCGTGACCTGGGCATCGCCGATCGAGGTGACGCCTCCGGCCAGGAACCGCTGGGTCGCGGCGTCCAGCTGGCGCAGGTGTTCCTCGGGCTCGTCGGCGAGGTGGAAGTTCGGGCCGTGGTGGCCGATCTTCACGCCGTGCACGCCGGTGAGGATGTTGCACGCGGCATCCGACAGTTCGCCGGTCAGCTCGCCGTCGGCGTCGCGGAAGAACTCGCCGCCCTCGGGGTTCGGAGTGTCCCGGTCGACGCCGCCGGCCGCGAGGGTGTGCGAGTTCACGACGCCGCCGTGGCCCGACGCGTTCATGAGGTACACCTCGCGGTCGGCCGACACCTCGTCGAGCTCGAAGCGGGTGGGGTGCCGCTTCTCGGCGAGGTTGCGCTGCTCGTAGCCATAGCCGCGCACCGGACGCCCCTCCGGCAGGTCGGCGGCCGCCGCCTTCAGCAGCGCCACGATCTCGGGGATGCTGCCGGCCTTCTCGGGCCCGCAGTCGACCCAGCTCATCATCTGCCCGAACATGAGCGGATGCGCGTGGGCGTCGACGAAACCGGGGACGACGACCGCGTCACCGAGGTCGATCCGCTCCGGAATCAGACCTGCCCGCTCGGCCGCCGCCTCGCACTCGGCTGCGGTGCCGATCGCGAGGATCCGCCCGCGGTCGGTCAGCATCGCCGTGGCCGTGGTGGCCGCGGCATCCGCCGTGTGGATCGCGTGCGCGGTCAGGAGGACGGGTGTCGTCTGGGTCGAGCGGTCGAAGGGGGTGAGCTTTCTCATGGCAGCCTGTTCGCGGTCGTGTCGGTGCGGGCGGTGAAAGAGGAGTCGCCGATCATGGCAGCCTGTTCGCGGTCGTGTCGGTGCGGGCGGTGAAAGAGGCGGTCACGGGGGCCTCGTCGGAGTGCTGCGGCGCGAGGCGGGTGCAGATGCCGGCGATCACAGCCATGCCGACGAACATCGCGATGACCGACCAGATGCTGCCGGTCCAGGCGATGAGCTGCGTCGCGAACCAGGGCGAGAACCCGGCCCAGATCGCCGCACCCACGCCGTACGACAGCGCGATCGAGGTGTAGCGGGCCTGCGGACGGAACATCTGCGAGAGCAGGGCGGCGATCGGGGCATACGTCGCACTCATCGCGATGCGCACCAGCGAGGCGAACAGGAAGATGAGCGGTTCGATGCGGCCGGGCAGGATCAGCAGGAACGGCACGAATGTGAGCACCGAGGTGACCAATCCGATGTACATGACGTTCTTGCGCCCCCACTTGTCGCCCAGCCAGGCGACGGGGAGGGTCACGACGAACTCCACGAACGAGGCGATCGTCATGGCGTCGAGGATGACCTGCTCGCTGATCGCGACCGTGTCGCCGGTGGCATACGCCGTGGCGAAGGTGGTGGCCAAGTAGTAGCCGCCGGTCGAGATGGGCAGGATGCCGATGCCGAGCAGGATCGGACGCCAGTTGGTGCGCAGCGCGAAGGCCAGCGGCATCGACTGCTTGCGACCCTCGATCTTCGCCTCGAAGACCGGCGACTCCTCGACGCGGTAACGAACCCAGAAGCCGACGCCGACCAGCACGATCGACAGCAGGAACGGGATGCGCCATCCGCCGTTCATGATGAAGTCGTCGCCCATGCGGGTCATGATCGCGAAGATGCCGGAGGCCAGGAGGGCGCCGGCCGGGTTGCCGAGCTGCGTGAAGCCGCCGTAGAAGGTCTTGGACTTCTCGGGGGCGTGCTCGACGCTCATGAGCACCGCGCCGCCCCACTCGCCGCCGACCGCGAGCCCCTGCACCGCGCGGAGCAGGATCAGGAGGATCGGGGCGAGGATGCCGATGTTCTCGTAGGTCGGCAGGCAGCCCACGAGCACCGTGGCCGCGCCCATCATCAGCAGCGTGATGACGAGCGACACCCGGCGGCCGAGCTTGTCGCCGATGTGGCCGAAGATGATGCCGCCGAGCGGGCGGACGAGGAAGGCGACCGCGAAGGTCGCGAAGGCCGCTGCCGTCTCGGCCAACCGGTCGCCGCTCGGGAAGAACAGCGGACCGAAGACGAGCGCCGCGGCTGTCGCGTAGACGTAGAAGTCGTACCACTCGATGGTGGTACCGACGAAGGCGGCGATGCCGGCGCGTCGCGCCCGGCTGTGGACGCCACTGGTGGGGGTAGAGGTCATGGGGTGCCCGCTCCTTTGCGGAAGATGTCGGATAGCGAAGGATGCTACGGACGTACAGCGCCGCCAGCAAGGGCAGAACTCCAGCGATAACGGGGATTCACTGGAGATCTGATCATAGATCCACGCAATGCACGCCTTCCCGACGGCAGCGCGCCCTCCTACACTGAACATGCGCACGGCGAACCGTGCGATCGCGGGAAACTGACGAATCGAGCGGAAACATGGATTTCGACGCCGAACTCATCCGTGCGCTGCAGGAAGACGGTCGCGCCAGCATCCTCTCGCTCGCCGAGCGGCTCGGGCAGTCCAGGGCGGCCGTCGCGGCCCGGTTGCGCACCATGCTCGCCGACCGCACCGTGCGGGTCGTGGCCGCCGTCGACCCGGTCTTCCTCGGACAGCTCGTGCTCGCGCACGTCTCGATCCGCACCGACGGCACGGTCGAGCACGTCGCAGAGCACCTGCGCGACATGAGCGAGACCGTGCTGGTGTCGGCGGTCGGCGGGGCGCACGACGTGGTCACCGAGGTGCGCGTGGGATCGATGTCGGAGCTGCACGATCTGCTCGCCCTGATCCGCGCGATCGACGGTGTGCTCGACATCAGCACGATCATCTACTCGACCGTGATCAAGGGGTTCTTCGTCTCGGAGTATCACGGCGGCATCACCCTCGACACGATCGACGAGGCCTTGATCGAGCGCCTCCAGGCCGACGGCCGCGAGAGCTTCCGCGCACTGGGCGATGCGGTGCGACTCTCACCCTCGGCCGTCGCGACCAGGGTGCAGCGACTGATCGATGCCGGAGTGATCAAGATCAGCGCGGTCGAAGCTCGCGGCCTCGCGCACCGGCAGCTGTCGATGGGCGTGGGCATGACGCTCGGCGACGACGACGAGGCCGTGATCGACGAGCTGCGACGCGGGCGCGGGGTCGACTTCGCCGCCCGCACCCTCGGCCGGTTCGACGCGGTGGCCACGCTGGTCGAGCCCTCCGCCGGTGCACTGTACGCGAGCCTCGAGCGCCTGCGGGCGCTGCCGGGTGTCACGCGCATCGAAGCCTGGCTGCACCTCGCCGTGTTGAAGGAGGACTACGCCCGCACCCTCCGCCCGCTGCGGACGGACTGAGCTCGGCCTCTCGCGGGCGCTTCCGGTCGCGGTTCGCGCCGCCTTCCGGACGCTCAGGCGTCACCAAGTGCGACCGGAAGCGGGAGAGGCCGGTATATCCGTGCGGCGCGCCGTCACCGGGCGTTCACCGGGCACCGCCAGACTTCCAGCATGAGCGAACCCGAACCTCGCCAGGGCGTCCCCGAGCCCGTGGCGACCGCGAACAGCGGCGCCGTGGCCGTCGTCGGCCTGGATCTGCGCGGCGAGACGCCCGCGCCGAAGAAGCAGGTCTACTCCTGGGCGCTGTGGGACTGGGCGACGCAGCCCTTCAACACCGTCATCCTGACGTTCATCTTCACGGCGCTGTACCTGACGACCGACGCGTTCCTCCCCGCAGAACTCGCCGCCCTCGACCCGAAGAGCCAGGCGCATGAGGCCGCGATCGCCGATCTCACCTCCGGCCTCGGTCTCGGCTCCACCATCGCCGCCTTCGCCATCCTGCTCCTGGCCCCTGTCCTCGGTCAGCGTGCCGACGCCGCCGGTCGGCAGAAGCTCTGGCTCGGCATCGGCACGGGCGCGCTCATCCTGTGCATGTTCGGTCTCTGGTTCGTCGAGCCCACGCCCACCCTCTTCTGGCTCGGCGTCGCGCTGATCTCCGCCGGCTCGGTGTTCGGCGAGATCGCGGCGGTCAACTCGAACGCCATGCTGATCGGCATCGCGAACCCCAAGACGGTGGGCCGCATCTCCGGCCTCGGCTGGGGCTTCGGCTACCTCGGCGGCATCATCGCGCTCGTCATCGTGATCGTCTTCTACATGATGGACTGGTTCGGCCTCCCCTCCGACGGCGGCCTGCCCTTCCGCATCATCGCGGTCGGCTGCGCGATCTGGGCGATCGTGTTCAGCATCCCGATCTTCCTCAACGTGCCGGAACCGTCGCTCGGCCGCCCGGAGCGCAAGGTCGGCTTCTTCGCCTCTTACGGCCTGCTGGTGAAGGACGTCATCGGCCTCTACCGCTCCCCCGAGACGCGGCCGACATTCTGGTTCCTGCTCGCGAGCGCCGTGTTCCGCGACGGCCTCGGCGGCGTCTTCGCGTTCGGCGCCGTGATCGGATCGACGGTCTTCCACTTCCAGTTCCTCGACATCGTGATCTTCGGCATCGCGGCCAACCTCATCGCGGGCGTCTCCACGATCATCGCCGGGCGGTTCGACGACCGGTTCGGCCCCAAGCGCATCATCCTGCTTTCGCTCGGCTCGATGGTCGTCGCGGGTCTCGGCGTCTTCTTCCTGCGCGACGGCGGCACCGTGGTCTTCTGGATCGGCGGCCTCATCCTCTGCGCCTTCGTCGGGCCCGCACAGGCCTCTGCCCGTTCCTTCCTCGCCAGGGTCACGCCGGCGGGACGCGAGGGCGAGATCTTCGGCCTGTACGCCACGACGGGTCGTGCTGCGAGCTGGATGGCCTCGGGCGCCTGGACGCTCCTGATCGTGCTGACGGCTCAGACGGCGTTCGGCATCCTGGGCATCGTGATCGTCCTGATCGCGGGCTTCCTGCTGCTGCTTCCGGTGAAGGCGCCGCGCTGACGCGGACACCCGCGCGGGCGGAGTAGCCTGACCGCGTGACCGTGATCCTCGCCTTCCTCGCCAACATCCTCGTCGCGGTGGCGAAGACCGCCGCCGCGATCATCACCTCCTCGGCGTCGATGGTCGCCGAGGCAGCGCACTCGTGGGCGGATGCCGGCAACGAGGTGTTCCTTCTCATCGCCGACCGACGCGGGGCGAAGACGAAGGATGCCCGGCATCCCCTCGGCTACGGACGCAATGCGTTCGTGTGGTCGCTGATCGCCGCGTTCGGGATCTTCACGGCCGGCTCGATCGTGTCGATCATGCACGGCATCCAGCAGCTTTCCGACACCGGCCCCGTCGAGAGTCCGATGGTGGCCTACGTCGTGCTGGGCGTCTCGTTCGTGCTCGAGGGCCTGTCGTTCACGCAGGCGATGGTGAAGTCCCGCCGCCTCGCGAAGGAGCGCGGGTCGTCGACCTGGGACTTCGTGCTGGAGACGAGCGACACCACGCTGCGTGCCGTGTTCTTCGAGGACTCCGCCGCGCTCATCGGCCTGGTGCTGGCGGGCAGTGCGATCTTCCTGCACCAGATCACCGGGGTCGCCGCCTGGGATGCCATCGGATCGATCCTCGTCGGTGTGCTGCTCGGCGTGGTCGCGGTCATCCTGATCCGACGGAACATCGCGTTCCTGGTGGGAGCATCCGCTGCCCCGGAGCTGCGGGCGCGGGTCGGCACCGCGCTGCTCGGCCTCGACCAGATCGAGCGCGTCACGTACCTGCACATCGAGTACGTGGGTCCGAATCGGCTGTTCATCGTGGCTGAGATCGATCTCTCCGGCGACGCACGCGAGCACGACGTGGCCCGGCGGCTGCGGGAACTCGAGCAGCGGATCGAGAAGCACGAAGCGGTCGAGACCGTGGTTCTGTCACTGTCGGTCGACGACGAGCCGTCGGTGAGGTTCGCCTCGACCTGACCGGTGATGCCTGACGGCCTCAGCGCTGCCAGTTGTCGGCGAGCTTGTTCAGCAGGCGGGCGAGCTCCACGCGCTCGTCGTCAGTGAAGGACGCGAGAGCGGTCGAGAGCATCTCGCGCCGCTCGCCGCGCATGCCGCGGGCGAGCTTGCGCCCGTCGTCGGTGAGTGCGATGCGGGTGCGACGAGCGTCATCGGGGTCGGCCTCTCGGCGCACATAGCCGCGCTCGACCCCCTGCTGCACGAGCCGCGAAGCACGAGGCTGGTCGACGCCGATCGCCGCACCGAGATCGCTCACGCTGAGAGGTGCAGATGCCGCGGCCAGCGCCTCCAGCATCCGCATGCGCGCCGGCCCACCCATGCGGCCGGAGGGGTCGGCCATCCACGGAGGCATCCCCGGGTGACCGCGGTGGTGGTCGAAGTGGTCGTGCGCGTCGTCGCCGTCCGGGCCTCCGTGCGGGCCTCCGTGCGGAGCACCGTGCCAGCCGTGCGGACCACCGTGGCCGCGCCCGCGTTCGCCAGCACCTCTACCTCCGGGTCCGCGCTCTCCCGGACGGCGGCCGCGGAGTCGGGACAGCGCCTGGGCGATGGCTTCGGCGGGATCCGGCCCTGCAGCATCCGGCTGGGCCGAATCCGGGGCGGCGTCGTTCGGTTCGGTGGTCACGGATCGATTTTACATGCGACTTGACATGCATTGCGACTTCATGTCACACTACATGTACATGCACTGTGACATACACATGCACACTGACAACTACGTCACCCCTGACAAAAGGACTTTCCATGAACACCTCTGAATCACAGAACCCCGAGAACACCTCCCGCCCCTTCGGCTACTGGCTGAAGGCCGCCGACCGCCTCATGGCGGCCGAGTTCGCCACCGCCTTCGAGAGCGAGCACGCGAACCGTCGCGACTGGCGGATCCTCAACATCGTCGACGGCACCGCGCCGTCGCCCCGTCCGCTGAACGGCCACAAGCTGCACCGACTCGTCGAGCGCGGCTGGGTTGCCCCCGAGGGCGACGGCTGGGCGCTCACCGATGACGGCCGCGCCGCGAAGGATCGACTCGGCGCCATCGTCGATGAGATCCGCACGAAGGTCGCCGACGCCGTGTCTCCCGAAGACATGGCAACGACGCTCGCCTCGCTCGAGAAGATCGCCCGTGCGTTCGGCTGGGACGAGGAGACCCCTCTTCCCCGCGGACGCCGGCACGGCTTCGGCGGCCCCCGCCACGGTCGCGGCTTCGGCCACGGCTTCGGGCGCCCCTTCGGACGCGGCTTCGGTCGCGGCTTCGACGGCGGACCCGAGCAGGGCTTCGATCACGGCCGGGAACACGGCTTCGACCGCGGACACGGCTTCGGCCCTGACGCAGACGCCGAGCACGGATGCCGCCACGGCGAGCCCGGCGCAGGTCGCCGCGGACACGGACACGGACACGGACACCCCGGACACGGCGACCACGGCCCCCGCGGTCATGGTCCGCAGCGTGCGGAGCGGATCGCTCAGCACTCGTTCGAGCGAGGTTTCGATGCGGGCTTCGCCCGCGGTCGCGACGCCTGACCCCGCAACACCCCGCGAGACGCCTCACCCGATACTCGGGTGGGGCGTTTCGTGTTCTCCGGGCTCGAGGGTCAGAGATCCAAGAGTGCCACGGCCGTCTCGCCCGCGCCGGCAGCACGCAACCGGGCTCGCATCGCGGCGGCGGCGAGCGCGTAGGGCCGCGCGTCGTCCAGCAGCAGCGAGCGCGAGTTGGCCTCTTCATTCAGGGCGACCAGCTCGAACGCGAGCACCTCAGGATCGGCCTCGATCTCGCCGGCATCGACGGCGTGACGCAGCTGGGCTTCGACGTAGCCGTACCAGTCGACCAGCGCGGCCCGCACGGCATCGCTCACCGGACCGGATTTCGAGTCGACGTCGGCCGCGGTCGCGGCGAAGAAGCAACCGCCGGTGAAGACCCGGTCCTTCGAGTAGGTCAGCGAGTTGCGCAGGAGCGCGGCCAGGCGGCGCACTCCTCGCGGCTGCGCCCTGGCAGGTTCGACGATCCGCGCGGTGAAGATCTCGCGGGCCGCGGCGACCGTCGCCAGCTGCAGCCCCTCCTTGCTCTGGAAGAGCGTGGCGATGCTGCTCTTGCTCGACCCCGAGGCCTCGGCGAGCCGGCCGATGGTCAGCCCGTCGAGGCCCTCGACCGACGCGAGGTCGGTCGCACTCTGCAGCACGATGCGGCGCGAGGCATCGCCGCGGGCCCTTCGCCCGTCGAGAACTACGCTCTCCGTCATTTCCCTAGTATACGAACGATCGTTCGCCTATTATACGTATGATCGTTCGTATTGTTCTGGCGAAGGAGTTTCCATGCCGTCCGTTCCTGTTCTGCTCGCCCGCAGCGCCCGCACCGTCGCCGCGGTCTCGCCGACGCTCGCCGGCGACATCGCCTACCGCCTCTTCTTCACCACTTCACCGCGGATGCCGGTGCGCGATGCGGATGCCGCGACCCATGCCGACGCGCGCCAGGGACGGATCACCGTGCGCGACCTCGAGGTCGTCACCTACGAATGGGGCGACGGGCCACGCACCGTGCTGCTCCTGCACGGCTGGCGCGGGCGCGCCTCGCAGTTCGCCCCGCTCGTGCGCGAACTGCGCGCCGAGGGGTTTCGCGTGATCGCGTTCGACGCTCCCGCGCACGGCTCGTCGTCCGGGCGGAGCACCGACATCCGCGACTGGGTCGACGCCGCCGAGCAGCTGCAGGCGGAGCACGGGCCGTTCGAGGCCATCATCGGACACTCGTTCGGCGCATTGGCCGCGCTGACCGTGGCCCGCTCGACCGTTCCGACCACGGCGGTCGCCGCCATCGCCGGAGCCGCGGGCCCCGACGCCTTCCTCGCGCAGTTCGCCTCGGACCTCGGCCTCGACGCCGCGACGACCGCGCGTCTGTCCGAGCGGTTCCGCCGGCGACTGGGGATGGACCAGGCCGCGGTGTCCACCCGATATGACGCGGCGCAGCATCCCCTCCCTGCCGACACCGCACTGCTCGTCGTGCATGACCGCGGCGACCGGCGGATGCCCGACCACGATTCGCTGCGTCTGCACGAAGCCCACGGCGCCCGCTCCCGTCTCGTGCGCACCGAGGGGCAGGGACACACGCGGGTGCTGTCGGCGGATGCGACGCTCGATGCGGTCGTGGCGCTGACGACGGGAGGACTCGAGGCGGTCGCTGCGCTCGCGCGTCCGGCGGGCCACGACGAAGCGAACGAGGTGACGTCGTCGCCCCTGAGAAGCACCGACCTTCTCCCGACCGCACCGCTGCCCGAGCGCTGACCGCGCCGAGCTGATCCGCGCGACGTCAGATGCGGCGTGGCCCGGGTCCGTCGATGCTGAGCGCGTCCTCGGGGTTGAGCAGACGACACGCCTTGAGCGACAGGCAGCCGCACCCGATGCATCCGGTCAGCTCGCGTCGCAGGTGCTCGAGCTGCGTGCGGCGGAGATCGAGTTGCGCGCGCCACAGCTTCGCCACTCGCTGCCAGTCCCGCTGCGAAGGCGGTTCGTCCACCGGGAGGCTCTGGAACACCTCGTGCACGTCGGTGAGGGGGATTCCGAGACGCTTGGCGACGACGATCAGCGAGATGCGCCGCAGCATGTGCCGGCGGTAGCGACGCTGATTGCCCGCGGTCCGGGTCGACACGATGAGACCGAGCTGCTCGTAGAAGTGCAGCGCCGTCGCGGGCACGCCCGAGCGCTGGACGACCTCGCCGATCGCCAGCAGGTCGTCGGGTTCCAAAGACATCATCGCCTCCTCTTGACCTCGAGTTTACTCGAGGTATTAGCGTGACGATCGGTCGCCGACGAACGGCGCCGCCGGGTGGGATCACCGCCCGCGCCGACGCCACGAAGGGCACCCGATGACCCAGACACCGCCCCGCATCCACCCCGCAGGGAGCTGGCGCGAACTGCTCGGCAGCCGCTACGCCCCGATCGCCTCGGTGCTGGCCGGCGGCGTGCTCCTCGAGGCGAGCAACGTGCACCTCACCACCAGCCTGCTCCCCACGATCGTCGACGACATCGGCGGAGCGGAGTTCTACGCCTGGACGATGATGGTCTTCCTCCTCGCCTCCGTCGTCAGCTCGATGATGGTGAGCCGGATCCTGACGCAGCGGGGAGCGGTGCAGGCCTACCTGCTGGCGCTCGGCCTGTTCGCGCTCGGCTCCCTGCTGTGCGCCGCGAGTCCGTGGATGTGGGCGCTGCTCGCCGGACGCGCCGTGCAGGGTCTCGGGGGCGGACTGCTCGCCGGACTCGGCTACGCCCTGATCCAGCGCGCCCTTCCCGAGCGCCTCTGGGCGCGCGGAGCCGCACTCGTCTCGGCGATGTGGGGTGTCGGCAACATCGTGGGTCCGGTGGTGGGCGGCATCTTCGCGCAGCTGGACGCCTGGCGGGTGACCTTCGTCGGGCTGGCCGTGGTCTCCGCGTTGATCGGCATCGTCGTCGTGCGCTCCCTGCCGCGCACCGCTCGAAGCCGATCCAGCGAGTCCGTTCCGTGGGGATCCCTCGTGCTCCTCTCCGGCGGAGTCGCCGCGGTCGGCCTCGCCGGCGTCGTCCCGAGCAGCCTCGGCACCGGAATCGCCATCGTGGTCGGCGTCGTGCTGGGCGGGTGGTTCCTGCGTCATGAGCGTCGGGGCCGTACGGGGGTCCTCCCGCGGATCACCTTCGCCGCCGGATCATCCCTCGGCTGGGTGTACCTCACGGTCGCCGTCCTGGCGTTCGCGATCGGCACCGAGGCGTTCATCCCCCTCTTCGGGCAGGAGATCGGCGGATTGATGCCGTTCCTCGCCGGGCTGCTCGGTGCGGCCCTGTCACTCGGGTGGTCGATCACGCAGGTGTTCACGGCCAACGCCACCGGCATCCGGTCGCGCCGCGTGCTCATCACGATCGGCCCTCTCGTCATCGCATCAGGGCTGGCCGCGTACGGCCTGCTGCAGCACGAGGCGCCCTCGACCCTCGTGATCGCACTCTGGTTCGCCACACTGTTCCTCGCCGGCGCCGGCATCGGCCTGGGGTTCCCGCACCTGACCGTCGCAGCGCTCGGCAGCACTCCCGGCGAGGAGGAAGGGGCCAAGGCGGCAGCGGCCGTCAACACCGTCTTCATCATCGCGAGCGCCTTCAGCTCCGCCATGGCCGGGGTGCTCGTGAACCTCGCGATGCCCGACGTCGTCGACGCCGCCCGGCTGCTCATGCTCGTGTTCGCGGGTGTCACCGTTCTCGGCACCTTCATCGCCCGCGGGGCGAGCTGGGGCATCGGACGCGCGGACGCCGACACCGATCCTCACACCGACACCGACACCCACACAGACACCCATTGATCGAAAGGCGCCACGAACATGGACACGAACATCAGCACGAACACTCCCGTCACCGTCATCGGCCTCGGAGAGATGGGAACGGCGATAGCCGCAGCGCTCATCGAGCGCGGCCACCGCACCACCGTGTGGAACCGCACCGTGAGCAGAGCCGCACCACTGGTCGCGGTCGGTGCCGAGGCCGCTCCGACCGCCACGGCCGCAGTGGCCGCGAGCCCCCTCATCGTCGTGTGCCTGCTCGACGGTGCCGCCGTGGATGCCGTGCTCGGAACGATCGACGCGGACGTGCGCGGCAAGGTCCTGGTGAACGTCACCAGCGGCTCGCCTGCCGCAGCCCGACGCACCGCGGCGTGGGCGACGGCGCACGGCGCGAAGTACGTCGACGGAGGGATCATGGGAGACGTGTCACGCGTCGGCACACCCGACGTCCTGTTCTCCTTCAGCGGCGACCGCGACGGCTATGAGGCGCACCGCACAGTGCTGGAAGGACTCGGCACCATCGCGTACTACGGAGAAGACCCCGGATTCGCCGCCGTCGAGTTCCTCTCCCAGGTCGCGGTCGGGTATGAATTCCTCCTCGGTCTGCTGCACACATTCGCGCTGGTGAAGGCCGAAGGCGCCGACGTCGCCGCCTTCGCCGACCGCGTGGCGGGTTCGATCGGAGGTTACGTGCCGCTGGTGACGAGCTTCGGTGCCGCAGTGACGACCGGAGAGTACGGACCGGACCTGGGACCGCTGAGCGTGCAGGCGGCGCTGATGGACGACCTGATCAGCCATCGCGAATCGCTCGACATCGACACCCTGCGCATGCGGGAGGTCAAGCGGCTGATGGATCGGCGGATCTCCGACGGGCACGGCGACCAGGGATTCTCCAGCCTGTTCGAGTTGCTGAGCGAATCACGACCAGACCGACGAGCTGGAGACAGCGCGATCCCCTTCGGCCCTCAGCTCATCGGTCAGACGGAGAAGGCACTGAACGCGCTTCTTCAGACCGTCCTCTCCGGCCGTGATCTCACGGAACGCGAGTGGGTGTCGCTGCGACTCGCCTCGCAGCTCGACGAAGGCGGCGACCTCGACACCTTCGTCGCCGGCCGCCTCCACGATCCGGATGTCGGGCTGCTCCTCGCGTCGCTGCGGGATCGCGGACTCATCGCCGGCTCCGGTCTCACCGCCGAGGGCACGACCTTGGTCGCGGAGATCGGACAGGAGATCGCCGATCTCACCGGCGCGATCTGGAAGGGCCTCGACGAGCAAGAGACCGAAGCCGCGACACGAGTCCTGAACCGGGTCCTGGACGAAGCCCGGCTGCTCCTGCGCGGATCGACCGCCTGACCCCGGCCGCAGCGGAGGATTCGCCGTCGGACGTAGGCTGGATCGGTGGCGGATTCCCGGGGAAGAGTGTGGACCGGCGTCCTGCGCGTCGAGCCGCACCGCGGCGATCACAGGGTGGCGCTGCGCGCAGCGATCAGCGTGGCGGTGCCGCTCCTCGTGCTGTGGATGCTGGGGCGCCTCGACCTGAGCATCTATGCGAGCTTCGGCGCCTTCGCCGCGCTCTACGGGCGTCACGACGTGTTCCGCGATCGCATCCGGATGCAGGCGAGCGCCGGAGGGGTCATCCTCGCCTCGATGCTCGTCGGCACGGCCCTCTCGGTCGTCTCCGCTCCCGCCGCGATCAGCATCATCGTCGTCGCGGTCATCGCCTCCGGGGTCACCCTGCTCGCCTACACGATGCGCTGGCATCCGCCGGGCCCGCTGTTCCCGGTGTTCGCTGTCGGTGCGTGCGCGACCATCCCGGCGACCGCCGCCTCGTTCGGCGACGTGCTCCTGGTCGGCGGTCCGAGTGTGCTCTTCGGGCTGGCCATCACCGCGCTCATCGGGATCTTCACGCGCAGCACCGACGACGTGCCGCCGAGGAGCCTGCAGCCCGTGGGGCCGATCGCCTGGGAGATGGCGGTCTCGGTGGGCATCGCGATCGTGGGCGCCGGTGTCGCAGGCCTGCTGATCATGGATTCGCACTGGTACTGGGCGGCCGTCGGTGCGGTCGCCGCCGTCAGCGGGCCGCAGCTCAACGCCCGGGTGATCCGCGGCATCCAGCGCCTCATCGGCACCCTGCTCGGTGTGCTCGTCGCCGCAGGCATCCTCGCGATCGACCTGCCACCACTCGCCGTCATCGCCCTGGTGGTTCTGCTACAGGCCGCCGCCGAACTTTTCGTCGGCCGCAACTACGGCATCGCGATGGTGTTCATCACCCCGCTCGCCCTGCTCATGGTGCACCTCGCCGCGCCCACGCCCGTCGACATGCTCCTACAGGACCGTGCGATCGAGACCGTGATCGGCGTGGCCATCGGCACTCTCGTCGCCGTCGCATCGGCCGCACTCCGGCGTCGACAGGTCACGAAAGGCGCCTGACCTCAGGCGGGCGCAGTCAGAGCGTCGGCGCGAAAGCGATCACTGCCGCGGCGGATTCAGCGCCGGCGAACGGGAAGGTCGTGGTGTTCAACAGGTACACGCCGACGACGATCGCCGCGACGAGAAGCAGGAACAGGAACGCGAAGATCACGATCGTGAGCACGCGGTAGCCCCCGGATGTCGGCACCTCGGGCGCGACCGACGGCAGCGCCCAGTCGTCTGCCACGGCTGCGGGCGGCTCGCCCTCGAGGATGGCAGGAGTCGGGCGCACCCGGTCGGAACCGCGGCGCGTCGAGGGAGGAGGCGGCGGGATCACCGCGTCGGCGGGCGGAATCTCCGACGGCGGCGGAGTCAGCAGACCCTCCGGAATCGGGATCTCGGGCGGAGGAGGCGGGATCACGACGTCGGCGGGCGGAATCACCGGCGCATCCGGGATCACGGTCTCGTCGGGGACCACGGTCTCCTCGGGGACGACCGGTTCCTGCGGGGACGTGCCGCTGACATCGCTCATCTCAGCCTCCGACTGCTCCGACATCGGTGGTGCCGACGTCTGTTCGATGGAAGTTCTGGAACGACCGGGAGGCCGTCGGTCCGCGCTGCCCCTGGTACCGGTTCCCGTAAGGGCCCGAGCCATAGGGGTTCTCCGCCGGCGAGCTGAGGCGGAAGAAGCAGAGCTGTCCGATCTTCATCCCCGGCCACAGCTTGATGGGCAGAGTCGCGACGTTCGCCAGCTCGAGCGTCACGTGCCCGGTGAAGCCCGGGTCGATGAACCCCGCCGTCGAGTGGGTGATGAGCCCGAGGCGCCCGAGCGACGACTTGCCCTCGAGGCGCGCGGCGACATCGTCGGGGAGTGCGACCTGCTCGAACGTCGCCCCCAAGGCGAACTCGCCGGGGTGCAGGATGAACGGCTCGTCGGGGTCGACCTCGATCAGGCGGGTGAGCTCGGGCTGGTCAACCGACGGATCGATGAAGGGATACTTGTGGTTGTCGAAGAGACGGAAGTAGCGATCCAGGCGCACGTCGATGCTCGACGGCTGGATCATCCCCTCTTCGCGCGGTTCGAGGCCGATGCGGCCGGATGCGAGTTCTGCCTTGATGTCGCGGTCGCTGAGAAGCACGGGTTCAGCCTAGTTGCCGTGCCGGCTCTTAGCCCCTCCTGCTTTGGCCATCGGGGGTGAGGCAGGTAGGCTGGCGTTCGCCTGCTCCTCGGATGCGGGTACGGGGCTGTAGTTCAATGGCAGAACTTCTGCTTCCCAAGCAGATAGCGCGGGTTCGATTCCCGTCAGCCCCTCCACAGAGGAATCGGCACACGAGGTGAGTCCCGGAACGTCGAGACTTCGAGATCAAGCCTTCGACGTCGCATCGTATCGACACCGAAAGTCGCTGACGAACATGGCGAGGGCTGCGGCGACCAGGAGCGAACCGACGATCCAGAGCATCACCCGATCGTCGACGACAACTCCGTCATGGCTGCACACTCTAAGCGTCTGCATCACCCGCACCGAGTCGTCCGCGTGGCTTTCGAGTGTCGCATCCGTGCAGGCGTCAAGCCCCAGCGAGGGCGCCGGTCCGAGCATGTCGCGCATGATGCTCCGTGGGCCGAGGTCGAATCGGGTCAGTCCGAACAGCACAGCGAACAGAAGTACTGGGGCGACGATCCGACGAAGGACGAGGTTGCGGGCGTCTCGGCACAGCGCGGCAGCGGCGACGATGATCCCGAATCCGTAGCCCGCGATTGCGCCCGCGGCCGGGACATCGATGAGCAGTTGCGGCGAGAGCACCGCCTCGGCACCGCTCGGTGTCGAGTACGTGCCGGGCATGATTCGCATGACGACCGGGAGCAGCGCACCGGCGATGAAGCCCGCCGCCGTGCCGTATCCCGTCCATACCGCAACGACTCCGAATACACGCTTCATGTCAAGGTCGATGAGCAGCACCTTCGCGTACACCGCAAGCGCCGCGATGACCATGACGATGATCATCGCGACGGTCATCCAGGATGCGGTGGCCAACGCGTTGTACCCGACCACGATGCCCATCACTCGCCGCTCGAGTGCAGTGCCCTTGTTCATCACGGCGGTGAAGGCCACCGCCATGAGGACGGGAATGAGGAGGAGGCTCAAGAGATAGCCTCGCATCACGGCTCCGGGAGCCATCAGGCGCTCCAGCGCCAGGAACCCGAGTTGAATCTCCCTCGGCCCGCGGGGCGCGATCGTTTCGTACCCCCGACCTACAGCCAGGAGACCCCGTCGGAGTTCCTCGGCGATCCGATCCATCACAAACCGTCCGAACGACGGCGCTTCAGACGCGGAAAAAGCCCGCAGAGCTCTGGCCGCCGCCCCTGCCACCCCTGCTGCCCCGAGACAGCACCACAGAAGCCAGAACCGAAGCCCGGCGATGACGGCGTCGACAGGTTGCGCGCCCAACGCCGCGGAGATCATGAGCATTGCGCCGGCAAACCACCCTGCGCACTCCGCGCTCACTCGAACGACGGCGAGCCAATGAGTCTTCTCGGATCTGTTGCTTCGCGCCCATTTGGTCAGCCGCCAGCATCCGATGAGGAACAGGATGATTCCGGCAACGACAAATATGATCACGCCTCCACAGATGGACTCGCACGCCCCGCAGTCGCCAGGGGGCTCAGCTGGATGTGATCAGATCTGCAATCCTGGCAGCAACGGCGATGGTGGTAAGGTTCGTGTTCGCCCGCGGTATCACCGGGATGAGCGAGGCGTCTCCGACGTACACATTAGTGAGCCCGTGAACCTTGCCGTCGATTCCGACGACGGACATGGGGTCATTCTCAGATCCCATGCTGCAGGTCCCGACGGGGTGCCAGTATCCGGCCTGCGTCTGCCCGACCGCATCCCGCTGCGCCGATGTCCAAGGATTCAGCGTCGCCAGCTTCCGCACGTGCGGCGCGGAGACGAGATCGTGGACGACGTCGACACCGTCGAGAGCAACGCGACGGTCATAGCCGTCGGGATCACTGAAGTATCGAGGATCGACGATCGGAGTGTCGGACGGATCGAGCGATCGCGCTCTGACCACGCCCCTCGAGCGGGGCGTCAACATGAAGACGTGAATCGAGACTTCCAGCGGACCGACGAATTGCCCGAGCTCGTCCTCGGCTGGCCCAGCGGTCGGCACGATGTGCAAGTCCCAGTAGTCGTCGTCTGCCAAGCTCGATCGGACCTTCAGAAGACTCTGCGGTACGTACACTTCGTGGTCGGGCAGCACGTGATCGGGAGTTGGCTCGAGCGGGACCTGGACCTTCGGATGGTCGACGAGATTCTCACCAACGCCAGGAAGTGAGAGGACGGTGTTCGCGCCGAGTTGCTTCAGCACATTCTCAGGCCCGATTCCGCTGCGCATGAGCAGCGGGGG
The DNA here is from genome assembly GCF_002979515.1 of Microbacterium sp. MYb54. Lineage (GTDB taxonomy): Bacteria > Actinomycetota > Actinomycetes > Actinomycetales > Microbacteriaceae > Microbacterium. Next base: position 50,146 of record NZ_PCPA01000002.1, read on the forward strand.
ATTGCCATAGGCGCCGGCGGCGAGTACGACGGTCCCGGCCGCGATTCGTTTGATCTGCTCGTCCTGAATGATCTCCACGCCGACCGCCCGGTCGCCTTCGATGACGACCCGGACGACCAGGGTGTCCGCGACGACGCGCAGGTTCGGGCGGACGCGGGCGGGATCGAGGTATGCGAATGCTGCGTTCCAACGGGTGTGCCCGATCGCGTTCAAGGGAACCCAGCCCGCGCCTTCGACAGCATCCTCGGCGTTGACGTCGTCGAGTGGCGAGAATCCGACGTGCTCGGCACCGGCGACGATTGCCCGGTGCCATTCGCTCCGATCGGCATCAGGCACCCCGCGGACTCGCATGTCACTCATCGCACGTTCGAAGTATGGCGCGAGCGCGGAGTAGTCCCATGCACCGTCAGAGTAAGGGCGCCACGCGTCGAAGTCGGGCCTGGCACCGATCAGCGCCCAGCACGCGTTGCTCACCGATGACCCCCCGATCACACGACCGCGCGAGTAGTGCGGCGGAAATCCCGGGTCCCAGTCATGACTGCGCGCCGGTGAACGGCAGTCGAGAAGATCAGCTGGCCACCCCGCCGGATCATACGGGCCGTAGTCAGGACCGGCTTCGAGCAGCAGCACGCTGCGGCTGGGGTCTTGGCTGAGACGGGACGCAAGCACGCAACCGGCCGCGCCTCCCCCGACGACTACGACGTCGGCCTGGAGCTCTGGCATCGTTTCTCCATTCTTGTCACTCATGCGACACCGCTCTGTTCTTCTCGGGCCTGCGCCTCTCGTCGGCGAGCCCGCAGTCCACCCCAGAGCAGGAGGACACCGGCAACTATCAGGACCGGCTCGATCGCGAATGCAACGAACAGACCGAACTGGTCGGCGAGACCGCCGAGCACGAAGGGCGAGGCTGCGGCAACGAGCCCGACGACCAACTGCGAACGGGCGTTGGCCTGATCTTCTTGTCCTGGCGCCGCATCCAGCGCGAGCGCGAGCGCGAGCGGGTAGAGGTTGGCCACCCCTATCCCGCACACGAACAGTCCGACGATGGCAACGAGGGGTTCGTCGGTCATCCAGAACAGAACAAAGCTGGCGGCCGTGACGAGGAGCGATCCGTACAGCAGCGGGACCGTGTTGCCGACGCGCCGCGTCATGACGGCACCAGCCATACGACCGATGAGAATGCCAAGGAAGTTGGCACCGAGAGCGGCGCTCGCGGCAGCCGCCGACATGCCGGTCGCCATGAGCACCTGCGGGCCGAAGTACACCAAGCAGAACTCGATCGCCGAACTAAACGCCATGAGCACTGCGAACATCCAGCATGCGGCGGGGAGCCGCCGAGAACGCGTGCCGGGCATCCTCTGCGGGCGCCTCCGGTAGTTGAGCTTTCGGTACCGCAGGAACAGCAGCGCCAGGACCAACACGGGGAATGCGAACGTCGCACGCCAGCCCAGCGCCGTGATCGCGAGGGCCCCGAGCACTAGCGGAGCGAAGACGGCAGACGCGCCTGCGCCGATGTTGGCCTCTGTCAGTGCCTGATCGCGACGCGGCCCATGCTGGTCGGACAAAACTGCCTGAATGACTGCGAGGAGCATCGTGCCCGCAAGGCCGAACAGCACCGTGCCAACGAGGGTGGCCGGCACCCCTCGGGTGAGCGTGAATATCGCTGCACCTAACGTCGCTCCTGCCGCCGAGGTCCACAGCAGCGCACCACGGGTCAAGAGCCGAGCAGCCCACGTGAACGTGGCTCCGGCGAGTGCGGCGCCGAGCGACCAGAACACAGAGTAGAGGCCGAGCAGAGTATAGGAGAACCCGAGTTCCTCCCGCAGTAGCGTGACCGCCGGTCCGAACGCATAGAGCCAGAATGTGTAGCACCCCAGGGCCGCATACGACAGGATGGTGGTTCCGTCTCGGACGAAGGCGCCGGGCGGCGCGACCGACGACGTCGCCGGCGGTGCCGACGGATGTTCTGGCTTCATCGATTCGCTCCTGTGTGTCGATACACAACCACAGTATGTCCGACCTCGACCACGCGCGCCACTCATCGCGAACAGTCACGAGCGCGCGTCTCGGAAATGCGTGTATCGTTACACAAATGAATCGGATCGATGCGAGGTCGTGGTCGAGTCTGGTGCTGTTGGGCTGCGCGGCGTTCGCCTACAACACATCGGAATCGTTCCCGGTAGGTCTTCTGCCAGAGATGTCGAGGGATCTAGGGGTCACGGAACCGCAGATCGGGTCACTGCTGACCTTGTATGCCGTGGTGGTCGCGGTGACGGTACTGCCGCTAGTCATCGCTGCATCTGGGATCGCTCGTCGCCGACTGATTCTGGTCACCATCGGCGTCCTGGTCGCGTCGAACCTCGCGATGGCGCTGGCTCCGACGTACGAGCTGGTGTTGGTGTCACGTCTTGTCTCAGCCACGACGCACGGAATCTTCTGGTCGATTGTCGCGCCTACAGCTGCGATGCTCGTCGCCCGAGGACGCGAAGGCTTCGCAACGTCCGTGGCCTTCATGGGCAGCTCGCTCGCGATGGTGGCCGGAACCCCGCTCATGGCGGCGCTGGGCACGATGTGGGGCTGGCGCACTGCGGTCACGGTGCTGGCAGGAGTGGCGGCGCTTGCGTTCGTGGGTCTCGCGTTGGTGATGCCCAAGCTCGAGGTCGTTCGCGACGACCAGGCCCGCGGCCTTGCCGGATGGTTGCCCCTGCTGGTGTCGACAGTGAGCAACCGCGCACTACTGCGGCTGTGCGCGTTGACGGTGCTGTTGGTGGTCACCTACTTCGCGGTTTACACCTATATCTCCCTCATCCTGGACCGCTCGGCCGATGTGTCGGGCCCAGGGCTCGCCGGGGTCCTGCTGGCGTACGGCATCGCCGGGCTGCTCGGAGTATGGATGATCGGCAAGTTCCTCGACGCCTCACCCCGCCGGTCTGCGCTCGTGACGATGTGGGTCCTCACCGTGGCGCTCGCCGGTATCGGTCTCTTCTCCTCCTGGGCCCCCGCTGGAGTGGTGGCCTCTGTCGTTTTGCTGGGAGCGGCCTTTGCAGCGACGCCGGTGTTCCTGCAAGCGAGCGTGTTGCGGGTCGCCCCGGAAACCAGCGATGTCGCGTCTTCGTTGTACGTGGTGGCGTTCCAGATCGGAATCGCCGGCGGATCGCTCCTCGGAGGACTCGCCGTCGACGCCAGCCTGTTGGAAGCCGTTCCATGGATTGCTGCGGGAGCGGTGGCCGTCGCCGTGATCGTGCTCACGCTTCGGACCCGCACGTCGGCTCGAACCATGGAGGATGCCACAGCCGGGTGAAACTTACTGCGACAGTATGTTCTCGCGCGTCGATGTCCGCGGGACGATCTCCCACGTCGGCGCGCTTACTCCAGCGGGGAGTCCGGCAGCGACAGCACCGCAAGCACGTCCCTGCTCGTACATCGACTGCCGAACGGTGGATACGCCCGCCGCCTCCGCCAGCGGACCGTCATCCCACCCTGTCACAGCAACCTGGGTCGGGACGTCGAGCCCCCCCTCGCGCAGCGCATCCAGGGCGCCGAGTGCGAGCTGATCGCTAGCGCAAAGAACGAGATCCATGGGAATTCCGTCTGCGATCGCGGTTGCCAACGCCCTCCGCGCTTCCGTACGGTCATTCCTCGATAACGCCAGAACGTAGGTCTGACTCCACTTGAGGGCAGCGTCCTGGATCGCATCACGGAAGCCCTCGAGGCGATCGTACGTCACCGGCAATCGTGCAGCAGCCGGGTCGATTCCGTACCCGGCGCGGGCGGTACGGTCAGAATCCAGCGAAAAGCTCAGTACCAGTGGGTGGCGCACGTCATCGACCAGCCCGAGCCGAGCGATTGCGGCTGCCGCATCGCGGTCGGGGATACCCACTCGCACAAATCCTTCGTGAGCGGGGCCGCCCTGGATCGCGCAGGGCCGATGCGTACCGACTGCGGCCGCCAGACTCGGGTCGTCCGCACGTGTCGTCCAGAACACGTACCCGTCGACCGGAGCCGCGACAACTCGCTGCGCGTCTTCTGCGTCGCCGATCGTGGGGATGATAGTCAACCCCAACCCCTCCTCCGCGCACACGGAAGCGACACCCGCGAGGAAATCTGTTGCCTGCGGATCGGTGAACGCGTAGGTCAGGTGCTCGCTGAACACCACACCAAGCGCCCCAGCGCGCCCCCTCCGGAGTGCAGTCGCCCATGGGTTCTTCCCTTGATACCCGAGCTCAGCGGCGGCAGCGAGCACACGCTCGCGCGTGGCATCCGAGACGCGACCGGGATCGTTGAACGCATATGACACGGTCATCACCGATACCCCTGCGCGGTGAGCGATATCCCGGAGCGTGGGGCGGTGACCAGCCGAAGTCGCCATCACATCAGTCTAACGAACAGTCATCGAGCAGCGCGGATCAGCGATGCACCTCCATCAACATCGAGGAACTGGCCGGTTAGATGACGTGCCGAAGAGGACGCCAGGAACACAATTGCCTCAGCCACGTCGGCAGGAAGCTGCTCCCGAGTCGTGACCCCTTCATCATCGAATTGAACAAGCGGAACCCGGTCGGCAACGACCGAATCGAACTCAGCTCGATCGACGGCTGCCCATTGCCGCGACCAGACGAAACCAGGTCGGACTCCGTTGACACGGATCCCGCGGGGCGCCAGCAGCACCGCCAGAGTCACAGTCCAATGCTCGAGCGCCGATTTTGCGGCTCCATAGGCAGGCGAAACGATCCAAGGCATCGTGGCAGCAATCGAACTGACATGGGTGATCGACGCGCCGTCAACGAGGCGGTCTTGTACGAGCCGAATGATGCGGTACGCAAGCCCCGCGTTCAGCTCGGTGATGTCGTCCCATACCGCGGGCGGTGGCCACGCGGTGTCGAGGACCGGTTGGAGCGGCGGGTTCTCCTCCCCGCCGAGCACGCTCACATAGCTGGCGATCTTCGTCGGCAGCTCGTCCTTCAATGATCGCAGGCGTTCGTCATCGCGCAGATCAGCGACGATTTGCGTGACGTTCGGATCGTCGGCACCGGTAGGTTCCGAGCGATCGACACTCCATACGTGATCGACGAGACCACGATCCAACAAGCCCGCGGCGGCGGCAGCACCGATCTGTCCACGCCCCCCGATCACGACGCCCGCGCGCCCGAGTTCATTCTTCATCGCGTCCACCCTCATTTGCGAAGCATGTCGTAGTTGCGCACGAGCCGATCGATCAGGTACCCCCTGCGCACTGAGGACTCTGCTGCAGCACCGAGTTCAGCACGCAACCCCTCGTCGGCGACCAGCTCGTTCACGGCAACGATGAACGCCTCGTCGTCGCCAGGCTCCACGAGCAGCCCATTGACGCGGTCCTTGATCTGTCGAGGTATCCCACCGGTGCGGGTCGCCACAACGGGCTTCCCCTTGAACATCGCCTCAGTGATTGTGAGGCCGAACCCCTCCTCGACGCTGCGCTGGACGACCACGTCCGCGCGGCGTTGCAGCGCGTTGACGTGGAGCGCGTTCAAGTCACGGTCTTGCGCCGATAGTGCGATGAGATGGACTCGACTGCGGATCGGTGCGGGGAGTTCGTGAAGCTGCTGCAGAGCTTCATCGAGCTGATCCACGCCCTCCGGGTCATCGAGGACCTCGGCTGGGTCGGGCCCCGCGACAACAACATGGACTCGGGGGTCGAGGTGCTCGACGACACGCAGAACATCGCGAATCCCCTTGAGCGGATCCCACCGCGAGACTTGCAGCACAACCGGCGCATGATCGGGAACTGGGGCGTCCTGCCAGACCCTGCCGGCAGTGCCGACTGCACCGGTCATGGAGTTCGTGCCGATCGTCTCCAAATGTGCCGCGACATCGGCAGCGTCAATCCGAACGTTTTTCGGAGCATCTGGATCGATCGCGGGGTGGACGACCAGCACCCTGGATATCTGCGCTCCCTGGAGGAACCCGGGTTCGGTGACCAGGACCGCGTCAACGGCACGGAGGTCGTGGGCAAAGAAGTTCCAGAGCGCCTCTCTGACCTCAACCGAGCTACGGAGCGTACCGATGTGGCAGTGCCAGTACACGGGGTTACCGCGCTGCGCAGCCCATGACGCAAGCCCAAGGGTCTGCGGGTCGTGCAGCACCAGAATGTCGTCCTGACGAATCTCGGACTCAATCAGCACCGAGACGTCCTCAAGAACGTCGCGGTATTCTTTTGCGCCATCTTCGAGGAGACTCGGATCCTCGCGGCCGTGAAAGAGGTGGTGCAGGCCCTTCGTGACGGCGAAGAACTCGTCGGAAGCGTCGATCACCATCCACCCGGTGGGATGGCCACGGAACTCGTCGTGCCGCGTGACGTTGTCCAGAATCTCAGCGACGCCGCCGCCGCGGTCACTGGTGTTGATGTGGATCAACCGCCTCCCGACACCTGCAACTGGCTCGCGCATCCACCTGACCCCCGTGGGAGACGTCATCGGATGCGCGCTTCCGGGGAGAATGCCGCAATCCCGCTGACGCCCACGAGATCGAAGAAGTCTCCGATGCGGGTGAGCCCCTCGGTGGCGTCGCTCCGGTAGGCCCCAACCACGATCACCCGCGCACCTGAACGCAGCCCGGCGGTGACCCCAGGACCTGCGTCTTCGAAGACGACGCATTCGGCGGGAGGACGCCGAAGCGCCTGCGCCGCGCGGAGATACCCTTCGGGCGATGGCTTCCCGTGCACGACGTCATCGGAGGCGATCAAGACCTCAGGGATCGGCAACCCTGCGGTCGTCATCCGAACCGTTGCCACCGTCCTCGTGGCGGAGGTGACGACTGCCCATCGGTCCGCGGCCAGACCATTCAAGTACTCTCGTGCGCCGGGGAGCGCTCGGATGCCCTCTGTCTCGGTGGCTTCGGCCGCGGCGACAGCTTCAACCTCTGCATCGACATCAAGACCTGACGGGAGGAAGTGAGTAACAGTCGCTCGCGTTGGACGTCCGTGAGCGAAGGCAAGCACAGCATCTACATCGCAACTGTGACGGTACGCGAATTGGCCCCAGATCTTCTCGACAAGAGGAGTGGAGTCCAGAAGGGTCCCATCCATGTCGAAAAGCAAAGCGGGCTTGAGTTGGTCGGCGTTCATTCGGCGCTCCCGTTATCGTCGATCAGGTTGGTGAGTGCGGCGAGGTCCGCGCGGATTTGCGCTTCGCCGTGGTCGCGGTGGTCGGTCTCGACGACGAAGCCGTCCACGATCCGTGTGCGAAGCAGCGCTTCGACCGCAGGCCCGAGCGGTACCCGACCGCACCCAAGCGCGATGTCGCCCGCCGGACCGCTTCGGTGATCCTTGATGTGTGCCTCGGAATGGAGGACCGGGGTCGCTTCCGCGAGATAGGCCTGCCAATCGATGCGGTGCTCGTGGAGATTGCCGATATCGAACAACACGCGCACCCCCGCGGCGTGAACGGCCTCACGAAGGGTGATGAGTTTCGCCGGTTCCAGAACGTTCTCGTGAACGACGACGAGCTCCGCGGTCGCGGCGAGTTGTGCAATGCGAACGAGAAATGCAGCAGTGGCCGTCGCGTCATGCGACGTGCGTATCGCGCTGCGCCGGAAGGCAGGTATCAATACCGCAGGGGCGTCCAAGGCGACTGCGGCGTCGATCGCCTTCCGAGTGAGCGCACCGATTGCCATCTGGTCCTGACGATCGGCGGACGTGACACCGAGGTCGTTGAGCGCATTGACTGCCACTGCGGTGATGGCGATACCCTCGCTGTCGGCCTGACTTCTCAACTGCCGGGTCGTTGAAGGCGTGAGTTCGTATGCCCGCCTGTTCCCGCCATAGTCGATCTGCAGTCGACGCGCACCCACTCGCGCGGCGAGCGACGGGCTGTCTTGCAGGCGGCCTGGCAACCGCCACGAAACGAGACCGACTGCGGCGTTCACAGCGCACGGCTCTGCGACGGCGGCGACTGCACCGATGCGAGTGTATGCCAGGTGCCGTCCGGTCGGACGACCAGCGCTTGACCATCGTCGGAGCTGCCCCTGGTCCGGCCAAGATGTTCGGAGACCGCCTCGAAGGCAGCGGGAGAGGCGTAGCCCGAGTAGTCGAAGTCCGTGGCGCGACGCATTCGAATGCCCGGAGAGTCGACCATTCCCTGCGGGAGGACCTCGACGATGCGTAAATGGGCGGCATCGTATTCCTGTCGGATCGACGCAAGCATGGCTGAGGCGGCCGCCTTCACCGCAGCGTAACCGCTGCGCCCGGGTCCGGCGTTGTAGACGACCTCCGAGGACACCCCGATGATGAGCCCAGGCGGTGCGGCGATGAGGCTCGGGACGCACGTTTGCAGCGCGAGCCACAGCGAGTGCATCATCACGTTGACCTGACTGACCCACTCCGCGTTGGGAGTGTCGACGAGCTTCCTCCGGCTACGCCCATACACCGCCGGGGAGAAGCACAGCACGGAGATCCCATCGTCAGCAACGGCCGCGAGCGCCTGCTGTGTCCGTCGGGAATCGTTCAAGTCGACCTCGGTCCACCCAGCGTGAGTGACTTGTGGTCGCGTCCGGCTGAGCACGTGCACGTCATAGCCGGCACTTGTAAGCCCCGTGGCAATCCCGCTGCCGACGCCCGTGGAACCACCGATGACGAGCGCTCGCTGCGCTCCGCCTGTCGAATGTACGTTCATGCGGTGGTTCCGTCTCTGAAGTCGATGACGAGCTTGAGGATGCGGCGGCCGGCAAGTACACGCGCACCGCCGGCAGCCATGCCGTTGAGCGCACCGACCGCCTCCGTCGGAGTTGCCACGTGTGTGATGAGGTCCTTTACTTCATCGCCACGGGCGAGCAAAAGTTCCGCGGCATCACGGAAGTGCTCGTGGGAAACCCCCCGGTGTCCAGTGATCTGTACCCGCCGGGGTGCGTCTGGGACGCCCACCTCAAGGTTGAACATGTTCGGCTTGCTCGGACGCCCGCACACATTCTGTGCACGCACCCGAGCCGCGTACTGCAGGATCGGATCCGGACCAGGATCGATGCCGCCGATGATATCGATCACCGACCCGTCCCCCGCATTTTCCAACGCGATACTCACACACGTGGCAGTGGAATCCCGCGGGGTGGCGATCACTACTCCGGTTCGCCCTCGCATCCCCCGGAGCACGTGGGCACGCGCGCGCTCGTCCTCGATGTCGAGCCGCCCGGCGAGTACGACGGCACTCGAGTCGAGGTGAAGTGAATCCAACCAGGCGACGAGACGACCGACCGCACCGTCGCCGAGCACTACCACCCGCTCGACCTGCGCGTCCCTCAGGATCGACCAGCTGTAGATCGCGCACGCGAGAGGCTCCACGAGCACCGCAAGGACGGGGTCGAGGTTTTCAGGGAGTGGCATCACTTGTCCCAGCTCGACCGCGTGCTCGGTGACGAGCAGATGGGAGGACCACACCCCGTCGACGGAGTGCCCCAGCAGGAACCCCGAGTCTGTCGACGAGGTCGGATTGACTGCGACTCGGTCACCTTCCGCATAGCGCCCGGCCCATCGCTGCCCCACCCCGAGAACGGTGCAGCAGGCCTCGTGTCCCAGAACAGTCGCTGCTTCCGACCGCATCCCCTTCACGATCTGGATGTCGGTCCCGCATACCCCTGCGGTCTCGATGCCCAGAAGCAGCTCGCCGGGTGCAAGCGCAGGCACAGGTCGGACGACCTCGATGAACTGGTTCCCCGGGGTTCTTTCGATCGACAGCGCTGCGGCGGGCGACATCACTGGATCCACGTCGCACGCCGAGCGTCAGCGCCGGCGAGGATCGCCGCCCCAACCAGAGGCGAGGTCTCTTGGGGAGACCGTGCAAGGACGATCACCGACTCGAGCCAAGCAGGGTGACTGCTCGACGTGTGATAGACGCCGCGGTGTCGCATTCGCCGCAGCACGGCGCGGCGATAGTGCACCCCGATGGATTCGATAACCCCACCCGCCATCACGATGCGCTCGATATCGGGCTGGGTTGTCAGCAGGTATGTGAAGACGTCCGCGATCGGATTGACCGCTTCGCGGAGCACGCTATGAGCAAAGGGATCATCGGCGTCCAGTGCTGCCGCGAAGGTGCGCTCGAACTCCTCCGGAGACAGAACGACTGCACTCACGGCCAGAACATCTGGATCGGCGCGCATGGCGATCGCACCGGCGACCGCGCGTATCCCCGGGCCACTCGCGAACGCCGCGACGTGGTCCGACACCCCGCACGCGCACTCCAGGTGCAGATCGTTCGTCACGGCAGGAAGATGCCCGATCTCCCCCTGCAGACCAGCTGGGTCAGTCGGCATGATCCGCGAGCTCGGGTCATCGTAGCGAGCAGCAATTCCGGAGCTGACAGTCACCACCGCGATCTTGGAGGCGTCGAGCTCGGAATGCACCGCGCGATAGGCCGCGAGCATTGCGGTGACGTCGTTCTTCACGACCCATTGAACGTTCGGGACCCGCGCGTTGAGCCGTGCACTGATGGGAACGTCCGTCGCGGAGTCCCCCCACAGCGGTGCGGATCCGTAGACCACACCACGATCATGGTCGAGTGCGGCGCCCAAGCTGATGGCAACCTTCGATCCCTTCGTAGCCGGCGCCATGCTGACGATCAAGTCGACCAGTTGGTCAATCAACTGATCCGCGGGTGTCTCAGGGTGGTTGGTCCGACTCGGCGTCCGAACCATCCTGATCGGCTCTTCGGCGGACAACGGCCAGCAAGAAGCTCGAGTCCACGTGCCGCCTATGTCAAGAACGAAACTCGCACCCTCCGAGCCTGCCTTCGTCCCGGAGGCCGGATTGATGGGCGCGAGCGGGTCAGCCACGAGCCAGTCCTTGCTCCATCCCGAGCGACATTTCCAGCTCGGATCCTTCCAGCGCCTGACCCATTGCGCGGGTGCTCGCCACCGCAACAGCGACCTCTTCCGACGTCAGATCATTCACGAAAGTTGCGCGGCCGATCCCCGTCAATAGTGGAACTCGCTGCAGACCATCTCGGTGCTTGATGGTGTCGTCGAGTGCCTGCTCCAGCAGATTCGCCTCGAACATTCGATTGGTCAGCGGGAGCCCCAAGCGAAAGAGCAGATTGAAAGCCCGCCGCGCCTCGAACTCGGTGAGCAGGCCACGCCGCAGAGAGAGTTCTACGCACAGCGCCATGTCGACGGCGACCGCCTCGCCATGAAGAAGCGGCGGGTCTGCGATGAGCTCAAGAGACGGACTGAATGTGTGCCCGAAGTCCACGATGCGCTCAAGGTCCGTTTCGTGCAGGTTGGGCTCGAGCTCCGAGAGCATCCCCCCGATCGCACGAGCAAGAATTTCCTCGTGCGTATCGACCGCCGTCAGTGCGTAGCTCGCATTCCGGAGCGGGTCCGCTGCGGATTCCAGCAGGCTCAGGAGCTCAGCGTCCTTGACAAGCGCGATCTTGACAATCTCGGCGAGACCGTTGCGGATGTGGCGCGGGGGCAGAGATGCAAGAAATAGCGGGTCCACCAGTGTTGCAGTCGGGGCGAAATAGGTTCCGAGCCGGTTCTTGTGCTTCCCTCGATTCACTCCCGTTTTCACACCCACACCGGCATCGACCAGACCGATGAGAGTCGTTGGTACCCGCACGTACGGCACACCACGGCGGAACAGGTTGGCAGCGAGACCGACGACGTCCATGACCACTCCACCTCCGAAGACGACGACGGTCTCAGAGCGGCGGAGCAGGCCGGCATCTGCCATCGCATCGGCAACTGTGACGACCGATGAGAGCTCCTTGGTGTGTTCCTCAGCTGGCACCACGATTACGGATACCGGAATCCCATGGTGTGCAAAGTATGCACGGATCAAAGACCCGTAAAGCTCTTCGACTGTGTGGTCGACTACGGCGAGGACCCTGCCTCCGCACCGCACCGCGAGGGCCCTATTGTCTGGCTCGAGGACATTTTCGACCATCTCGACGTCGTACTCGATGCGATGGTCTGCGCTCACTCGCCAGCGTGCTCGACTCGGCGATGATTCACCATCGATTTCGGACTTGAAAATCTCGACCATTGCGTCCCCCTCGTGCGATGAGGCGCATGCGAAGTCGGTCCACAGAATGGGCTCTGACCAGCACCGCGCCCATGCGTGTGTATCGTCACACGTGAGTGTAGGCGGCGGAGTGTTGCCGTGCAAGAGGTCGGCGAAAATGCGCCGTCACGGCGCGGCCGGACAACGTCGACTTCTCGGCGAGACGTGCGGAAACCTCGAGCTCAGAACTCGCACGAGGTAGCTCAAGCCGAGGAAGATCGAGCCGCCAGATCAGCGTTCGAAGCGCGCCTGAGGCTCGTCATGGAATGCCTGGCGGACACGCTGACGCATGTCATTGTCGTATTCCAGAATGCGGTCGGCCTCTTCGATCGACGCCCAGAATGCTTCCGTGTTCTCACCATCTGAAGGACGCGCATCCCCAGACAAGTAGCGGCACCGAAAGAGTATGTCGAGGAACTGCACCTGATCCCCGTTCGCGTATCGCATAGGCGGAAGCGCATGTACCCATACGAGCTTCTCGGCCTCCGTCGATACTCCGGTTTCCTCCAGCGTCTCACGTTCCGCGGCGATGGCCGGCTCTTCTCCGGGGTCGATGATCCCGGTCACGGGCGTGATGCGGCCGGAATCGGCCCGGCGCACCAAAAGCACCTCAGGCCCGCGACCTTCATCGCGGATCACGACCGCAGTGACACCGGTCAGCCACAGCATCTCATGGCCGATCTTCTCGCGGAGGGTCTCAATGAACTCAGGTGTCCCCATGCTCCGACCGTACATGGGCACGCCATTGAGATCGCTCCTCGGGAGCCGAGCTCGAGCACGAGCGGGTCGACCTGAGTCCTCACTCGGCCATCCCGAAAGTGCGCCGGGGCCATGCTTGATGTCTCGCTGCTGCCGCACTCGAGGGGAGTCGCTGCGACGAACGCCATCCCTGCGCATCCCATCCGAATCGCCATCGGTTCCGAACAAGCACCGATGGGCGGTTTTCGTGCGCCCTCCGCACCGCCCGCGCGACTGAGAGAAGCCTCCGATGATCGAATCGTCGACCCCACCGCTCGCCGCCCTCGACGACTACGGCAACGTCACCGACCTGCTCGTTGCGCGCGCCGCCGCGGCCCCGGATCACGTCGCCTTCGAGGTCGAGAACACGCACGCCGGCGCATGGAAGCCGATCACGACCCGCGCGTTCTCGAACGAGGTGCGCGCCCTGGCGAAGGGCTTCATGGCACGGGGGATCCAGGCCGGTGACCCGATCGCGATCATGGCGCCCACGCGCTACGAATGGGCTGTGGCCGACCTCGCGGCCTGGTTCGCCGGGGCTGTCGTCGTGCCGATCTACGACACTTCTTCCCCCTCGCAGGTGAAGGCCATCGTCGCGGATGCCGGTGTGCGGCTGGCGATCGGCGGCACCGCGGAGCACGCACAGCTCCTGCAGAACGCACTCACGCAGTCGAACGGTGCCACGCTCGGGGCCTGGACGATGGATGTCGGAACGCCCGCTACTGCGCCGTCCGGCACCCTCGCCGATCTGGTCGCGGGCGGCATCGATGTCACCGACGAAGAGCTCGAGGCCCGTAGGACGACCGCCACTCAGGACGACCCTGCGACCATCGTCTACACCTCGGGCACCACCGGTGAGCCGAAGGGGGTCGTCCTCACCCATCGGAACTTCCTCGGTCAGGTGTTGAACATCGCCGCGGCGTACCACGAGATCGTGAACGAAGACGGCAACACTGTCATCTTCCTCCCCCTCGCCCACGTGCTGGCACGCGGCCTTCAGCTGATCTGCCTCGCCAGCGGCATGCGCATCGCGCACCTGTCCGACCCCTCGACGGTCGTCGCCGCCCTCGACACGCTGCGCCCGACGTTCCTGGTCGTCGTGCCACGGGTGCTGCAGAAGATCCAGGCGGCCGCCGCGACCAAAGCCTCAGACAAGGGCCTCGCAGCGGTCTGGGCGAAGGCCCATTCGACGGCCATCGCGTGGGGGCGTCGTGCCGAGCGGATCGACGCCGGCAGACGCATCGCGAACAACCACGGCCTCCGCCTGCGCCACCGCCTCTTCGACGCCGTCTTCTACCGGCGCCTGCGCACCGTGATGGGCGGGCGGGTCGAATACATCCTGTCGGGCGGAGCAGCCCTCGACACCGACCTCTCGCTCTTCTTCCGCGGCATCGGGGTCCCCGTCATCGAAGGCTACGGACTGACCGAGACGACGGCGCCACTCACCGGCAACCTCCCCGGCCGCATCGCCTCGGGCAGCGTCGGCGCACCCCTGCCAGGGCTCACGGTCCGCATCAGCGACGAGGGCGAAGTGCTCGCCCGCGGCGTCGGGGTCTTCGGCGGCTATCGCAATCCGATGCATGACGAGGGCGCCTTCGTCGACGGCTTCTTCCGCACCGGCGATCTCGGGCGGCTCGACGAGCAGGGCAGGCTGATCCTCGAAGGCCGAATCAAAGACGTGATCGTGACCTCGAACGGCAAGACGATCGTGCCGACCCGCTGGGAGAGCGCCGTCGAAGCGAATCCGCTCGTCTCGCATGCCGTGATGGTCGGCGAGGGAAAGCCGTACCTCTCGGCGCTGCTGGTGCTCGACCCGGAACAGGCCCGGGCGTGGGCAGATGCCGAAGGCATCAGCTTCCCCTCTCCCGCGCAGTCCGACGTCCGTGCGGTGAACGACCCGACGCTGCACGCCCACCTGCAGGGCGCCGTCGACGCCGCCAATGCACTCGTGGCACGCAGCGAGCAGGTCCGCCGGTTCAGCGTGGTCTTCGCCGACCTCGACGACCGCGGGCTCGTCACCCCGACCATGAAGCTCAAGCGGAGCGTCGTGCTGGATCGCGCGGCCGTCACCGTCGAAGACCTCTACCTCTGAGAAAGCAGAAAGCGCGCCATGTCCTCCCCCACGCCCACCAGCCCCAAGTCCTCGCGCTCCTCGCTCATCGCGATCCTCGCCGCGCTCGTCGTCGGAGCCCTCGTCGCGCTCGCCGGCAGCCAGAACAGCGCGACGCTCGGCGGCATCCCCCTGTTCGCCCTGGCCGTCGCCGCGGCCTTCGCGATCCAGGTCATAGCGTTCATTCCGGCGATGCTCTTGAAGACCGAGCGGTTCTTCGATCTCACCGGCATCCTCACCTTCTTCGTGATCTCTGCGGCACTCGTCCTGCTGGCGCCCATGCCCGATGCCCGAAGTTGGATCCTCGCGGCGATGGTGATGCTGTGGGCCGCCCGCCTCGGATCGTTCCTGGCCCTGCGTGTGCACAAGGCGGGCTCGGACGGCCGGTTCGACGCCATCAAGGGCTCCCCTCTGCGCTTCCTGCAGGTGTGGGTGATCCAAGGCGCATGGGTGTCACTGACGGCGGCCGCGGCATGGATCGCGATCAGCACGGATGCCGCAGCCCGAGCGCCCATCGGATGGCTGACCATCGTCGGAATCATCGCGTGGGCCCTCGGCATGGTGATCGAGATCGTCGCCGACGCGCAGAAGTCGGCGTTCCGCGCAGATCCGCGAAACCGGGACGAGTTCATCCGCACCGGGCTGTGGTCGCGGTCACGCCACCCGAACTACTTCGGCGAGATCGTGATCTGGGTGGGCGTGTTCCTCACCGCCGCTCCGGTGCTCGTCGGATGGCAGTGGGTCGCGCTGCTCTCCCCGGCGTTCGTGATCCTGCTGCTGACGCGGGTCAGCGGCATCCCGCTGCTGGAAGCGCGCGCCGAGAAGAAGTGGGGCGATCGGGCCGACTACGTCACGTACCGCGAAAGCACGCCGACGCTGATCCCGAAGCTCACCCGGTCCACGGCTCGTGCGGCCGCCGGGTAGACGGTGCTCTCAGCCGGGCGTGCTGGCCGCCTGGAAAGCGTGGCGTCAGCGCCGGTCACGCGTCGTCCAGCGACTGGATCCCCTGCAGGAAGACACGTGGGTCGACGTCGGCTCCCGTGAGCGCGCGGGTGACGATGTACGCCTGACCGATGCTCGCCATGACCGTAGCCTTGCGCCCGGCCAGCTCGACTGCTTCTTCTTCTGTGTCCGTCGCGGCTCGCGCCCACGGCAGCACCGCGGCGGTGAATCCACCGCGGAGTCTTTCCAGGGTCTCGCGCACGACCGCACCGAGCTCGGGATCAACCGTCGCCTCGCCCCACAGCTGCACGATGACGCTCGTCGGCGTGTCATCCTCGCTGATCCCCGAGAGCACGAAGGCCAGAGTCTCCGAAGGGGCGATCTCACCGCGTCGAGCCGCGAGGTCCCCGAGCGCGATGATCTTCGCCCCCACGACTTCGCCGGCGACGTAGCGGGCGATGTCGGCCTTGCCTGCGAAGTTCGAGTAGATCGATCCTGCCGATGCGCCGGACTCCACGATGATGTCGGCCATCGTCGTGCGGGCGACGCCGTGCCGCTGCAGACACGACATCGCAGCTCGAGCGATCTCCGCACGCTTCGCTGAGCGATACTCCTCGGTCACTTTCGGCACGCCTCCATCCTGTCACGCCTGCGGGTAAAACAGAATGATTGTTCTGTATGATGGCGATGCTTCACCACGCTCATCACCTCAGGAGAACCCGTGACCGTTCCATCCGCAGCATCTGCTCCGATTCGACGCACCAAGTGGGCGCTGGCCGTCGCACTCGGTGCGATCGGCGCCGTCATCGTCACCCTCGTCGTCCTCGCGTTCGTCTGGCCGGTGGCGACCTCCGACCCACGCGACCTTCCGATCGCGGTGAGCGGCCCCTCGCCTCAGATCGATGCACTGGAGTCCACGCTCGACGACAAGACCGACGGCCTGTTCACCTTCACCGAGGTCGACGGACGCGACGAGGCTGTCGACGCGATCGAGGCCCGCGACGTCTACGGCGCGATCCTGCTCTCCGACACCCCCGAGGTCCTCACCGCGACCGCCGCCAACGCTTCGGTGGCCTCTCAGATGACCGCGCTCGCTGCCGTGCTCCAGGCGCAGCTCGGGTCGCAGGTCACTGCAGCGGGCGGCGACGGCTCGCAAGTCGTCGTGACCGTGACAGACGTCGTGCCACTGGCCGATGATGACCCGAGTGGGGCGGGCCTCTCGGTCGCGGCCTTCCCGCTCGTGCTCGGAGGCATCCTGGGCGGCGTCCTCGTGTCATTGCTCGTGGTCGGCAGCTGGCGACGGATCACAGCCCTCGTGGTCTATGCGGTCGCTGCCGGATTCGCGGTCACCTGGGCGCTCCAGGGCATCTTCGGCATCCTTCAAGGGCCGTTCCTGCTGAACGTGGGCGCCGTCGCCCTCGCCATGTTCGCGACCGCATCGCTCATCGTCGGCCTGCACGCTCTGATCGGCACCCCGGGCATAGGCATCGGCGCCGTGCTGACGATGCTCATCGGCAACCCGGTCTCGGCAGCGACCCTCCCCCACCAGTTCCTCGCCGGGCCATGGGGCGACATCGGCCAGGCATTCGTGCCCGGCGCTTCGGCGACGCTGATCCGCGACCTCAGCTACTTCCCGAAGGCGGATGCCACGTCGCTGTGGTTGACGCTCGGCGCCTGGGCAGTCGCCGGGCTCCTCTTCACGCTGCTCGGGCACTTCCGCAATCGCCAGCCGATGCGACTCCCCGAGGCTGAACTCGAACCGCTGCCGTCGCAGGCCCTTCCGAGCCGCTGAACAGAATCCGGTTCTTCGTCTCCCCGCACACATCCGGCACCGACACTCGGTGCCCACCGACATGACTTCACACACGGAGCACGAGAGCCTGGAGGAGAAGCGGCGTTCCTGTCACCAGAGCACGCCAGCCACCAGAACACGCCAGCCGCCAGAAAAGGGAGTCTTCATGTCGAGCGAAACCCTGGCCGTCCCTCTCGTCGACCTGCTCGACGCCTTCTTCGGTCAGTACACGGCGGCAGGCCAGTCCCGCGGGCTCGTGTACGGACTCGTCGGGCCCGACGGCCTCGAGCACAGCCGCGGGTTCGGCATCGCCGATGATGATGGCGGTGCGCCAGACGCCGACACGGTGTTCCCGATCGCCTCGATGACGAAGAGCTTCGTCGCGCTCGGCGCGCTGCTCGCGCGCGACCGGGGGCTCCTCGACATCGAGGCGCCGATCACCGACTTCTACCCGGAATGGCACGGCACCGTGGGCGATGAGCCCGCGGTCACGCCGACCATTCGCCAGCTGCTGAGCATGGGCGGCGGCCTCACCGAGGACAACTCCTGGGTCGACCCGTTCCTCGGCCTGTCCGAGGCGGAGCTCGTCGAACGGATCAGACCCGGCTTCAACTACAGCAACCACCCCGGGACCGTCTTCGAGTACTCGAACATCGGCTTCACGATGGCCGGCCTCGCAGTGGGCAAGGCGGTCGGTCGGCGCGTGGAGGACTGGGTCGCCGACGAGATCCTGCGACCCCTCGGCATGAACAGCACCTGGTTCGACAACCGTGCTCCGGCCGGCGGGTTCCACCGAGCAGTCGGCTACTCGCTGAACGTCGATGGCGAATGGGTGGGGTTCCCGCCCGAGGTCTCCGACGCGATGGCAGCCGCCGGCGGCATGCAGTCGACGATCAACGACCTGAGCATCTGGGTCAGGTTCCTCGCAGCCTCGACACTGCCCGGCAGCGACGACACCATCGTCACCCGGGCCTCGCGGCGTGAGCTGCAGCGCATCCATCAGGTCGACATCCCCTCGCTGCAGGCGCGCCCCGATGGCACCTGGAAGTTCGTCACCGGCGGCTACGCACTCGGCCTCTTCGTGCGCGAAGACCTCCACCGCGGGCGGATCGTCACGCACAGCGGCGGCCTGCCCGGATTCATCCTCAACATGGTGTGGCATGCCGGATCAGGGAAAGGAGTGATCGTGTTCACCAACAGCCACCGCGGCAACCCGGTCGGATTGTCGGAAGATGCCCTGTTCCGCGCGCTCTCCTACGACGACACTCCGGCGCGCGTGGTGCGGCTGTGGCCGGAGACACGCGAACTGATGTCTGCCGCGGACCAGCTGATCCGCTCCTGGGATGAAGACGCCGCTGCCGCCGTCTTCGCCGACAACATCGACTTCGACCGCCCTCTGGCCTGGCGTCGAGCCGCGATCGACGATCTCATCACCCAGGTCGGTCCGCTGCTGCCCCGTTCCGGCGCACCGGAGATCGTGTCATCGGCGACGGCCGCCGACGTCACCTGGTCGATCCCCGCCGAACGCGGCGAGCTGATCTGCATGATCCACCTCACCCCGGTGCGACCGGCGCAGGTGCAGGAGTTCGAGGTGATCGCCGTCGACCACAGCGTGCCGCGCGGGGCCCGACCGACCGACATCTCCGCCCGGCGCCGTGCGTATGTCAGACCGACGGTGAGCTCGCTGCCGAACACACACGTGGTGTGAGACATGGCGACGACCACGACCCGCGCTCAGCCCGCGTCGACCCCGTACATCTCCCCCACCGGAACCACGACCGGAAGGACGTTCCCGGGCTGCGCGAGGGGGCAGGCCCACGCCGGGTCATAGGCGCACGAGGGGTTGTAGGCGAAGTTGAAGTCGAGCACGATCGTGCCGCGCTCGGAGTCAGAGCCGAGGTCGGCGCCCTTGACCGTGTCGATCAGGTAGCGACCGCCACCGTAGGTGCCACCGGGGCGACCGGCCAGCGCATCGCGGACCGGGATGAAGAGACCTCCGCCGTAGGACTTCAGGCGCCAGACGTCGAGCGAACCGGCATCCGGGATCTCGACCTTGCCGATCCGCTCGAAGGGAACGATGCCGTCGGTTCCGGTGGCGAACTCGAATCCACCGGGCTCGGCCGGCAGGATCGGCAGCTCGAACCGCCAGGCAGGATCGTATGACGCGATCGGCAGACCCTCGAACAGCGCCCGGTCCTCCGGCAGCAAAGGGGTGGCCGGATGCCGGAGCATCAGGTCATCGCGCTCGATCCGCCAGAGCTCGTGGGCCTCCTCAGGGGAGTCGGCGATCCGCACGGCGTCATACAGGGCGAAGACGCGACGCCGCCAGTCGACGACTTCGACGGCCGTGCGTGCAGGTGTGATCGACATGGCCCCAGGCTACGCGGCAGCGCAGACCTCGGCCTCTCAGCCCGCGGCGCTGCCCGCGATCATGTCCGCGTACCCCTCGCGGTACGTCGGATAGTCGAGGCTCCCGAGCACGGACCGCAGCAACGCCCCGTCGTACACGAACCCGCCGGGGTTTCCGGATGCGGAATCCGGAGGCACCTCCATGCCGAGTTCCCCGGCGATGAACCGGACGACCTCTCCCAGCGAGGCAGGGCCCGCGTCGACGGCGTGCAGCAGCCGCGGTGGATCGTCATCCCGCAGCATCAGATCGAGCGTGCGCACCAGGTCGGTCTCGTGGATCCGGTTCGTGCGTCGTGCGTGTTCGACGGAGGCTCCCTCGCGCACCTTCCGCAGCAGGAACTCTCGACCGGGTCCGTAGATGCCCGCCGGTCGCACGACCACTGCGTCGAAGAGCTCGATCGCCGCCCGCTCGCCGTCTCGAAGCCCCAGCGAGCGCTCGGTCGTCGGCACCGGCTCGTCGCGCTCGGTGATCGGATGCGAGGAGCCCGGCCCGTCGAAGACACCGGTCGACGACACGAACACGGTGCGGGCGGGGATCGCCGGAAGGGCAGCGGCGAGGTGCGTCAGAGCCGTGCGGTACGCCGACGGGGAGTCGCCGGGCGGGAGCGTGACGAGCATCGCATCGACCTCGGGAAGCGGCGTCGTCAACGGCGCCGAGAGATCCCCGCGAACAGCGGCGACGCCCACGGACAGGAAGCCGTCGCTGCGCCTCAACGCGACGACATCACCGCCGCGTTCGACGAGCTGCGGCGCGAGGCGAGCAGCGAGCTTGCCGTAGCCGACGAGGAGTGTGCGTCGCGGTGTCGATGAAGAAGCGGACATCCGTCGGGTCAGCCTGCGGCGAGCGCCGGCAGCGCCACGCCATGCAGCGCGTCGACCACGGGGGCAAGCTCCGGCTGCGCTGCGGCGTCTTCGAGAACCTGCTCGAGGGCGGCATCGTGGATCGGTCGCGCACGTTCGTAGAGCTCTCGGCCCGCGGGGGTGAGCTCGGTGTAGATGCCACGGCGATCGTCGGCGCACAGGATGCGGGTGAGGAGTCCGCGGTCTTCCAGGCGGTTGACCAGGCGGGTCGTGGCGCTGGGGCTGAGAGCTGCGGCGCGGGCGAGCTGCTGCATGCGCATGTGCCAGCCATCTTGCCGGTCGAGCGCATCGAGCACGGTGTACTCGACGACGGAAAGCTCTACCGCTTCGGCCAGGCTGCGCTCGAGCGCGGTCTCGATCAGGCCGTGCAGCGCGGCGAGCGTTCGCCACCCCTGCGCGCGTACCTCGACCGCGTCGTCACCGATACCCATGGCCATCCTCCGAAATAGTTGCTTGCGCTGGATACTTGCGTGTGCAATCATTATGCTTCGACGCGCAATATGCGGCGTCTGCAAGTATCCCTACCAATGTACCAGGAGAATCGTCATGCCTCTAGGACTGATCGCCCTCGCCATCGGGGCGTTCGGCATCGGACTCACCGAGTTCGTCATCATGGGCCTGCTGCCCGAGGTCGCCCATGACTTCGGCGTCACCGAGTCGGCCGCCGGCTGGCTCATCTCCGGCTACGCGCTGGCCGTCGTCGTCGGCGCGCTCGTGCTCACCGCCGCGGCCACCCGGCTGCCCAAGAAGCCCGTGCTGCTGGGCCTCATCGTGCTGTTCATCATCGGCAACGTGCTCACCGCCCTCGCCGACGACTACGGCACGGCGATGCTCGGCCGCATCATCGCCGCGCTCTGCCACGGCGCGTTCTTCGGCATCGGCTCGGTCGTCGCCGCGGGCCTCGTCGCCCCGGAGAAGAAGGCCGGCGCGATCGCGATCATGTTCACCGGCCTCACCGCCGCGAACGTCTTCGGAGTGCCGTTCGGCACCTTCCTCGGTCAGGAGCTGGGCTGGCGATCCACGTTCTGGGCCATCTCCGGCATCGGCGTGCTGGCCTTCATCGGCATCGCCGCACTCGTCCCACGCCTCCCCCGCCCCACCGCACAGGTCAGCCTCCGCACCGAGCTCGCCGCATTCCGTTCCGGCCAGGTGTGGTTCTCGCTCGTCGTCACGATCCTCGCGTTCGGTGGCATGTTCGGCGCCTTCACCTACATCGCCTACACGCTCACCGAGGTGAGCGGCTTCGCGACCTCCGCCGTGCCGTGGCTGCTCGTGCTGTTCGGGGCCGGCCTCGTGCTCGGCAACTGGCTCGGCGGACGCCTCGCCGACCGCGCGATCGACCGCACCCTGGTCATCTTCATCGCAGCTCTCGTGGTCGTGCTCGCTCTGTTCGCCGTGTCAGCGCAGTCGGGGATCGCCACGATCATCGCGCTGTTCCTGATGGGAGGGTTCGGCTTCGGCACGGTCCCCGGCCTGCAGAGCCGCGTCATGCAGTACGCGGGCGGAGCGCCCACTCTCGCGTCCGGCGCGAACATCGGTGCGTTCAACATCGGCAACGCGCTCGGCGCCTGGGCGGGCGGAGTCGGCATCTCCGCCGGTCTCGGTTACACCTCGCCGATCTGGCTGGGGGCGATCCTCACCGGCGTCGCACTCGTCGTGATGGTCGTGGCTGCGGCGCGGGCTCGTGCCGCCGGATCACGGGACGCACAGTCACCGACCACGGAGCCGACGCCGACCGCTTCGGTCCCCATCGGCTGACCTCAGCGCCTTCTCCGGCTCCTAGGCTGGCCCCATGACACCCGAATCGGCGAACACCGCGTCACGACGCGTCGTGTTCCGCCGATTCGGCGGTCCGGAGGTGCTCGAGATCGAACGTCGCGCGGTCCCGCAGGCGGCCGACGGCGAAGTGCTCGTGCGGGTCGCCGCCGCAGGCGTGAACCCGGTGGATTGGAAGCTGTTCAGCGGACAGCCGATGCACGACCCCTACGAGCGAAGCGTGCCCTCGGGCAACGGCTACGACTTCTCCGGCACGATCGAGAGCCTGGGCGGCGGCGCGCACGGCTGGCAGATCGGCGACCGCGTCTTCGGCGGACTTCGGTACCACGCACAGGCCGACCACCTCGTGATCGACCCCACAGCGCTCGTACGGGTTCCGGACGGACTCTCCCTCGTCGAAGCGGGTGCCCTCAACGTCACCGGCCGCACGGCCGTCGCGAGCGTGGAGTCGCAGAAGATCGCTGCGGGCGATGTGGTGCTCGTCAGCGGCGCGGCCGGCGGCGTCGGCATCCTCACCGCCCAGCTCTGCGTGCTGCGGGGGGCACGTGTGCTCGGCACGGCGGGTCCGAGCAATCACGCCTTGCTGCGTCGCCTCGGGATCGAGCCGCTCCGCTACGGAGACCTGCTCGCCGACCGGCTCAGGGCCGCCGTGCCCGAAGGGCTCACAGCCGTGCTCGACACGGTCGGCCACGGCACGGTCGACCTGGCACTCGCTCTCGGCGTTCCCGCCGATCGGATCAACACGATCGCCGACTACGATGCCCGTGCGCGGTATCCGATCCGCAACGTCGGCGGGGCTGCTGCCGGCGCGCCGGAACTCGCGATGATCGCGCAGCTGATCGCGGACGGTCGCATCGAGCTGCCGATCGATTCCGTGCACCCGCTCGAGGAGGTGCGGGAGGCGTACGCGCGGTCGATCTCCGGCCATGCGACCGGGAAGATCGTGCTGACCACAGCATCCGATTCCCGGCCCCGAGACGGATCCGGCTCCGGAAGCCGCCCCTGACGCCACCACCCCGCGCACGCAGAAGCGCCGCACCCTCCGGAGAGGATGCGGCGCTTCGTGGGTGCAGCGAAGGTTACTCCGCGGCAGCGATCTTCTTGGCGTCGTCCGTGTTGAGCAGGCGGAACAGGATCGCAGCGATCACAGCGCCGACCACGGGGGCGACGATGTAGAGCCACAGCGAGCTCCAGGCGAAGTGGCCGCTGACCGAGAGGCCGAGCGCGACAGCCGGGTTGAAGCCGCCACCCGAGATCGAGCCGACCGTTGCCGCACCGACGAACACGGTCGCACCGATCGCGAGACCGTAGAACGAGTTGCCCGCGGTGTCCTTCGACGTGGCGGTGTTGAGCACGACCCACACGAGGATCAGCGTGAAGAGCGCCTCGACGAGGAAGGCCGGGCCGACCTCGATCACCATGGCCTTCTCGCCGACAGGCCACACGGCCATGCTGACGAGCGCGGCCACGGCACCACCGACGAACTGGGCGATGAGGTAGGCGATGAAGTCGGCGACGCTGAGGCCGCCGCGCAGGAACACACCGACCGAGACGGCCGGGTTGAGGTGGGCGCCCGAGATGTGACCCGTGGAGAACACGAGCACCATCAGGGTGAAGCCGATTGCGAGCGGGGTCAGCGGGCTGCCGCTGTTGACCGCTGCGATGATCGCGAGGACGAAGAGGAAGGTGGCGATCGCTTCTGCGAGCGCCTTGCGTGCCGTACCAGTCATGAGAGAGCCCTTTGTCTTGGGGATTCGGTAGAGAGGAAGCCACCCGTTTGCCCGCGCACCCCGGCCGACGCACCCCTCGTGCGGCACCGACGCTATCGCTGCGCCTGCCGGAATATCGGATGCCGCGCGGGCTTTCTGTGAATTCGCTGAACTGACGCGCGAGCCGCGATCGCAATGGCCAACGCCTGACCGCTCCAAGCGATGTCAACCCCGTGGCCGATGCTCCCGCACACCCGTACCTTTCGAGGATGACCACCGACACCCCTCCGAGCGCCGATGATCCGACCCGGTTGCGCAGGGCGATCACCGGCCCGCTCCTGTTCGCTTTCATCCTCGGTGACGTGCTGGGTGCCGGCATCTACGCGCTGATGGGTGTGCTGTCGGCGAAGGTCGGCGGGATGCTGTGGGCACCGCTGCTCCTCGCCCTACTGCTCGCCCTGCTCACCGCCGACTCCTACGCAGAGCTCGTGACGAAGTATCCACGCGCCGGAGGGGCCGCCGTCTTCGCGGAGCGCGCGTTCCACAGTCCGCTGGTCTCGTTCCTGGTGGGCTTCAGCATGCTCGCCGCGGGCGTGACCAGCGCGGCCGGGCTCGCCATCGCATTCGCGGGCGACTACCTGGGCACTTTCCTCGACCTGCCCACCATCCCGGTCGCGATCGCCTTCCTCGCCCTCGTCGGCCTGCTGAACGCCCGCGGCATCCGCGAGTCGATGGGTGCGAACCTCGTGATGACCGCGATCGAACTGAGCGGCCTGGTCATCGTCGTCGCCGTGGTCGCGATCTTCGTCGGTGGTGGAGGCGGTGACATCTCCCGCGTCACCGAAGCGCCGGAGGGGACGAGCGTCGCCGTCGCCGTGTTGTCCGGCGCGGTCATCGCCTACTACTCCTTCGTGGGGTTCGAGACCTCGGCGAACATGATCGAAGAGGTCAAGGATCCGCGGCGCACCTACCCCCGCGCGCTCTTCGGAGCCCTGTTCACCGCCGGAGCAGTCTACGTCCTGGTGGGCCTGGCGAGCTCGATCGCGCTCCCGCCCGCCGAGCTGCAGGACTCGAGCGGTCCGCTGCTCGCGGTCGTCGAGGCCACCGGCGTCAGCATCCCCTCCTGGTTGTTCAGCCTCATCGCACTCGTCGCCGTCGCCAACGGCGCCCTCCTCACGATGATCATGGTCAGTCGGCTGACCTACGGCATGGCCGAGCAGGGCCTGCTGCCCGCAGCCCTCGGCCGCGTGCTCCCGAAGCGGAAGACCCCGTGGGTCGCGATCCTCACCACCACCCTCGTGGCGATGGGGCTGACGCTCGTCGGCGATCTGGCGACCCTCGCCGAGACGGTCGTGCTGCTGCTCCTCGTCGTCTTCCTCAGCGTCAACGTGTCGGTGCTGGTGCTGCGCCGAGACCGCGTCGAGAACGACCACTTCCGTGTGTGGACCTTCGTCCCTGTGCTCGGCATCGGCTCCTGCATCCTGCTGCTCACCCAGCAGCGTCCGGCCGTCTGGCTCTTCGGCGGGATCCTGCTCGCCGTCGGCGGCGCGTTGTATGTGCTGGCGCGGTGGGGTCGGAAGCACGCCGAGAAGAAGAACACCCATCCCGACGGCAAACCCGTCGACAACCCGGAGGCGACCCATGAGCACGCCTGACTACACGTCGGACGACGAGATGACGAGCGCCGAGAAGCGACACGACCAGCTGACCGCCGCACCGGATGCCACCGAGGCCGACGCCGCACCCCGCATCGAGGTCAGCGAGCACGACGGCAACACCCGCATCGACATCGCCGCGGAAGCGCCGGTGCGTCCGGGACCCGGCGCGGGCATGCCCGAGGCCGACTCCGAGGCCGATCCCGAGGCCGAAGACTGACGCGCCGGTCGGGCTCAGAGCGAGACGGGTGCTTCCGCCGCGCCGACCCGTTCCCTCGTACTCGAGATCGTCGCGAACCCTCTGGCGGAGAGGATGCTCTCGGTGCGGCGCATGATGTCCTCCCCCGACACGGCGGTCAGCCCGTCCGCCGCCGGGATCGCCGATGTCGTGGTGGCATCCGTGATGAACTCCACGTCGAACCCGAGGTCGGCAGCGACTCGCGTCGTCGTCTCGCAGCACTGCTCGGTGCGGATGCCGCAGACCACGAGTCGACGGATGCCGTCGCGCTGCAGCCGCTCCTGGAGGTCGGTCGAGGTGAAGGCATTGATGGTCGTCTTCGTGAGCGCCTGCTCCGACGCCAGAGGAGCCAGTTCGGCGATCACGCGCACGAATCCGTTGACCGGGTCGAACACACCACCGGTGCCCGGCTCGGAGTGCGTGATCCAGATCACCCGGTCTCCCCCCTCGCGCGCATGCGCCACGAGAAGCGCGATGTTGTCGAGCACCGCAGGATTCGCGGTGCTCGCCCAGTCGTCGACGCGCCGGCGAAACGACTCCTGCGCATCGATGACGAGCAGGGCGGTGGCGGAGTGAGCGTTCATCCGCTCATCGTCGCCGCCGCGGCCAGCCGAGGCAAGGTGTCGAACGGCCGACGACCGCACGATTGCGGACAGTCCTAGAGCCAGCCCTTGCGCTTGAACGCCGCGTACAGGCCGAAGCCCAGTGCGATCATCATGCCGACCGCCATGGGATAGCCGAGCAGCCAGTGCAGCTCCGGCATGTGGTCGAAGTTCATGCCGTAGATGGTGCCGACGAGCGTCGGGGCGAACAGGATCGCCGCCCATCCCGAGATCTTCTTGACCTCGTCGTTCTGGCGGATGCTGAGTTCGGTCATCCGCCGCATCTCTTCGTTCTGGCGGCGTGCGACGATCGTCGACTCGACCGTGAGGGCGTTGTCGAGCACGGTGCGGAAGGTCGTCGCCCGATCGCTCACGCGCAGGGTGTGATCGAGCACGTCGCGGAGGTACCGCAGCAGCTCGTCGCTCACCTTGTACTTGTCGGAGCCCCGCAGCAGGGCCTCCAGCATTCCCGACAGCGGCTGCGTGGCCCGCTGGAAGTCGATGACCTCGCGGCCCAGGTCGTAGATGCGCTGCGTGGCGTCGGCGTCCTCTTCGAACAGCTGGCTCTCGATCTCGTCGATGTCGTTCTCGAGACCTGCGAGGACGGGCGTGTACTCGTCGACGACCTCGTCGAGGATGGCGTACAGAACCGCCTCGGGACCATGAGCGAGGAGTGCGGGATCCCCCTCCAGCCGCCGACGCACCCGACCGAGGTCGGGGGACTCCGCATGTCTGATCGTCACCACGAAATCGGGCCCGACGAGCACATGCACCTCGCCGAACTCGACCTCTTCGACGTCGTCGAGATAGCGGGCCGGCCTCAGCACCATGAAGAGCACATCGCCGTAGCGTTCGAGCTTGGCGCGCTGATGTCCTGCGAGAGCGTCCTCCACGACGAGCGCGTGGATGCCGAACTCGTCAGCGACCTCGCGGATCTCTTCTTCGCTCGGACGGTAGAGGCCGATCCACCCCATACCGCCGCGCTCCCGCATGCGCTCGAACGTCTCGCTGAGGGTCACCGGGTTCTCGGTGCGGACGCCGTCCACGTAGATCGCATTGTCGATGATCGCCATCGTCGCCCCTTCGCTCGGCTGCCGGTCAGACCGGATTCACTCCGCAGCGGGAGGTGCCACGCAGGGAATCGCGGCGTCGGTGATCCCCTGGTGATACTGCTCTGCCGTGAACGGGAGTCCGAACTCGGGCGCCGTCTGACCCGCCGCGGCCGGTGCCTTCGACGCGATCGCCGCGAGCTCCCACGACAGCTGCTGGGCGAACTGCGCCCCGCCCGTCGAGTCGTTGAGCACGACGGCCACGGTGAATCCTGTCGCCGGGTCGGAGTAGGCCGCCGTGGCGTATCCCGGAGTCCAGCCGTGCTGACCGATCATCGAACCGACGAGGTAGCCGCCGCCGGTGGCCTGATACCAGGAGGGGGCGCCGTCGACGGCGGGGAGCGGGGCGCCGAAACGGTCCGGCTTCTCCTTCTTGTCCTTACGCAGCGCCTGCGCCGCCTCCGCCTGCGCGTAGCGGCCGAGGTCGGTGATATTCGACACGACGCCGGAATCGGTGAACCCCGAGCTGGACGACAGCTTCGTGATGTCGATGGGAGCCGCACAGTTGTACCCGCCCTCGACGGGGTTGAGGAAATGGCCGTTCAGCACCGGCCCCGTGCCCGGCTCAGCCGGCGTCGGACCCGGAAGCGAGGTGTTCGAAAGAGCGAGGGGCTCAGTGACATACTCCGCGATCAGCTCCGATGCCGTCATCCCCGAGGCGCGCTCGAGAGCGAGGCCGAGCAGGAGGTATCCGGAATCCGAATCGCGGAAGGTGGTGTGCGGTGCCACCCGCTCGCGCGCGAGGCCGTAGCCGGCGAGCTCCAACGGCGCCCATATCCGGTCCGGCGTGCTCAGCCATGCCGACTTGACCGTCGGCTCTGAGGCCCCGGCGCCGCTGGTTCCGTTGCACAGGTCGAGGAGGGTGATGCCCTCTTCTCGCATGTCCGCGACACCGGATACGTAGTCCGCGACGTTCGCGTCGAGTTCGACGACGTCACTGTCGGCGAGAGCGTAGAGGACGTCGCAGGTCATCAGCCGGGTCACGTCAGCGATGCGGAACGACATATCGGTCGACAGCTCTGCGCCGCCTTCGCGGTCCTGCGTGCCGATGCCCGCCACCCAGCTTCCGCTCCAGGGCGCCCACACACCGACGATGGCGCCGGAGGCCCCGGACGCGGCGATCGCGTTGTCGACCGCGGCCTGCATCGCGGCGACCGTGTCATCCGGGAGCGAGCCGTCGGCCTGGGCGGGTGGCGTGTAGGAGAAAGACTCCTCGGAGGAGCATCCGGTGAGAACGAGAGCGAGCACGGCTGCCGTCGCCGTTGCGGCGCGCCACCGGCGCGACGAGAGAAGCTGCATGGAAGGACCCCCGAAGACGTGTCTCCCGAGTCTAGAGCGCGGATGCTGAAAGTCGGCCCCGGAGCGGTCCCCGAGCCGCGCGTAAGGTGGTGAGAGTGCCCCACACCTTCGATGCCGACGTGATCACCGCCGTCCTTCGCCATATGAACGGCGACCACACCGACGACAACATCCTCATCGCCAGGGCGTTCGCTGAGCCGTCGGATGCCGAGATCACGGATTCCGTGATGACCGGGTTCGACGGAGACGGCGGAGTCTGGCAGATCACGCGCGGTGGCGCCGTCACCGAGCTGCGCGTTCCGTGGCCCGGTGGACCGATCGCCGACCGGCCGTCCGTGCGCCGCGAGGTCGTCGCGCTCTACGACGCCGCCTGCGCCCGCCTCGGCATCGAGCCGCGGCCGCACGCCTGAGAGCCGCGGCCGCACGCCTGACGACTCCGACTTCCCTCCGGGGTTAGGCAACCCTTACACTTGCTTCATGCCCGAGATCCTCTCCTTCTCCGCCGCCCTGCGCGAGCGTTCGTCCGGATCGCACTCCCGCAGCGAGACCGCCGGCTTCATGTCCGACCTCCTGAAGGGCGAGGGTTCGCGCGAGGACTACATCTCCCTCGTCGCGCAGCACTACTTCATTTACGAGGCTCTCGAGGGCGCCGGCGAGCGGATGCGCCAAGATCCGGTGGCTGCGGTCTTCATCACCGACAAGCTCACCCGCCTCCCCGCCCTCGAGGCCGACCTCGAGTTCCTGCTCGGCCCGCAGTGGCGCGAGCAGATCGTGGCGCTGCCGACGACGCAGCGCTACGTCGATCGCATCCGTCAGGTCGGTGCCACGTGGGCCGGCGGATTCGTCGCGCACCACTACACGCGCTACCTCGGCGACCTCTCCGGCGGCATCTTCATCGGCCGCGTGATGGCCCGTCGCTTCGGTTTCGAGACCAACGGCATCGGGTTCTACCTGTTCGACGACATCGCCGACCCGTCCGCCTTCAAGGACGTGTACCGCGAGCAGCTCGACGCCGCGCCGTGGGACGACGCCGAGCGTGAGCGTGTGATCGACGAGGTGCTCCTCGCCTACCGCTTCAACACCGAGCTGTTCGAAGACCTCGACCGCGCCCGCGCCGCCGCCTGAGCGCGGGCGGTCGCTGCCGAGAAATCAACTCTTCGGCAGTTCGGGAGTCGACGCGGCGAGCCATGCATCGCGCATGAACCGGCGCACGTCTTCGTCCACCCGGATGTCGCGGGGTCGCAGCGCGCGCGACAGGTACAGTCCCTCGAGTGAGGTCAGCCGGCTGAGGGCGACGTACGTCTGACCCGGCGCGAAGGCACCCGAACCGAGGTCGATGATCGCGCGTTCGTAGGTCTTTCCCTGCGACTTGTGGATCGTGACCGCCCAGGCCAGCCGCAGCGGGAACTGGGTGAACTCGGCGACCACGTCACGGGAGAGCTTCTTCGTGTTCTGGTCGTATGCGTACCGGAACCGTTCCCACACGGCAGGCTCGACGTCGACCTCTTCGCCGTCGATGTCGACGCGCACAGCTCCCCCGAGGATGCGTGTCACGGTGCCGATGGTGCCGTTCACCCAGCGGGGCGGCTCCCCCGACATGGCCGTGTCGTTGCGCAGGAACATCACCTGCGCGCCCACCTTCAGCTTCAGCTCGGACTCGGCAGGCAGCGAGGCCTCCCCCCGCCCGAAGTCGCCGCTGACCTCGGCGCGGGCGGTCTGCTCCTTACCCGGCAGTGCGACCAGGTGGCGACTGTTGATGCTGTTCACGATGCCGTTGCGGGTGGCGAGCGTGATCATCGGCACCTCGCCGGGCTCCGGCTCCGGAGGCGTGCGCGCACCCTGGGTGTTCAGCACCCCGGCGATCTCGGCGGTCACCCGGCCGTAGCGCACGGCGTTGAGCATCGACTTGAAGCCGTCGTCGGACTGCCGGTGGATCTGCACGAGCTCGCGCACGTGCAGCTCGGCGCGGGTGTCGACCTGGAACAGCCCCTCCTGGTCCGAGATGCCGGATCCTCCGGCCCACACCTTCGCGTCGAAGAACCAGAACGACCGGTAGTGGTCCTGCACGTAGCGTGCTTCGTCGCCCCGGGGTGGGACGGGCGCCAGCTGATACGGGTCGCCGAACATGATGACCTGCACCCCGCCGAACGGTTCCCCCCTGCGGCCTCTGGCCTGGCGCAGCGAACGGTCGATCGCATCCATCAGATCGGCGTTGACCATCGAGATCTCATCGATCACGAGCGTCTCGATCGCGTTCAGGATGCGGCGGGTCGCGTCGTTCTGGTCGATGTCGGCGTCGCCGATCAGACCGATCGGCAGACGGAAGAGCGAATGGATCGTCTGGCCCTCGACGTTGAGTGCCGCGACACCGGTCGGTGCGCAGATCGCGATCTGCTTCTTCGTGTGCCACGCGAAGTGCTGCAACAGCGTCGATTTGCCGGTGCCGGCTCGCCCGGTGATGAACACGTGCTCGCCGGTGTCCTCGATGAGCCGGAACAGCTCTTGCTGCTCGTCGGACAGGGCGGGAAGGGACACGGTTCTCACAGAGGCAGCGGACGGACAGGGCGCTCGTCCATGCTACGGCCCGGCATCCGCACACGGCCGCCGACGCTCGGCGTCCCCCCAGGACGCCCTTCTAGACTGACGCCATGGACCGGGCCCGTGCGAGCGCGCCCCGGCGTGCGCGCCTGGGGGTCGATCTGGCGATGCTCGCCGTCATCGGCCTGGTGCTCGTCGCAGCCCTCGGGGCCGGCGGAGCCACGCTGTACCAGCAGTTCTACGGTCCGTCCGCGTTCGTGGTCCGCTACCTCGACCTGCTCTCGAACGGTCAAGCCGCCGATGCGCTGCGCGTGCCGGGCGTCGCGATCGACCGCGAGACCCTCGACAAGGCCGGCATCGACCCGGCCGCATCCGAGGCGATGCTCCGTCGCGCAGCCCTCGCGCCGCTGACCGACGTGAAGGTGGAATCCGAGAAGCCCGCAGACGGAGGCACCGCCGTCACCGTCAGCTACCACGCCAGCGGCCACCCCGGCACGAGCACATTCCTGATCGAGCAGGACGGTTGGGCCGGAGTGACCCCCAACTGGCGCTTCACCACCAGCCCTCTGGCCGTGGTGGATCTCACCGTGCGCGGTGCCGACAGGTTCGCGGTGAACGGGTTCGAAGTCGATCGGCGCCAGGTCTCGGTCGACGGCGCAGATGCCGTCGCCCTCGAACCGCTGCCTCTGCTCGTCTTCACGCCGGGGCTCTACGCCGTGACCGTCAAGACGCCGATCTCGACAGCATCCGGCCACGGAGTGCTCGCCGACACCCCTCTCGCCGTCACGCCGCTCGATGTGCAGACGCAGCCCACCAGCGACTTCATCGACGTCGTGCAGGAGCGCGTCGAGGAGTTCCTCACCGAGTGCACGACCCAGGAGGTGCTCCAGCCGACCGCCTGCCCCTTCGGGCTGCGAGTCACCAATCGGCTCTCCTCATCGCCGAAGTGGTCGATCCCGGAGCAGCCCGAGGTCACGGTCACCCCCGACGGCGGCCAGTGGCAGATCCCGACGACAGATGCCGTCGCACACGTCGACGTCGAGATCCGCTCCCTGTTCGACGGCAAGACCCAGCCTCTGTCGGAAGACGTGCCGTTCCAGCTCGCCGGCACGATCGCGATCCTGCCGGACGGTTCTGCCTCGATCAGGATCGGTTCCCCCGGCGAACCCCCCGTCAACTGACGCGGACGCGCCCCGGCATCACCGGCCGCCTCACCGGCCGCCTCACCGGCCGTCGCGCTCGCGGCGTTGATCGCGCTCAGCGAGGGCGGCGAGCTTCGCGTTGTACTCCTCGAGCTCAGCATCCCCCGTCCGGTCGGCATGCCGATCCGTCTGACGCTGGAGCTTCGTGTCGCTGCGGCTCCACTGGATCGCCACCGTGATCGCGAGGATCAGGGTGGGGATCTCGCCGATCGACCAGGCGATGCCGCCGCCGATGTACTGGTCCTCCATCGGAGAGGCACCCCAGTCTCGTCCCATCGCCCCGAACCAGTCGGCGACCATGAGCCCCTCCTGCATCATGATCGCGATGCCGAAGAATGCGTGCATCGCCATGACGGCGATCAGGGTGATCAGACGACCGGGGTAGGGCAGCCGGTAGGGCACCGGGTCGGCGCCGATCAGGCTCATCACGAACAGATAGCCCGAGATCAGGAAGTGGATGACCATCCACTCGTGGCCGAGGTGCTCGAACATCGACCAGCGCACGAGGTCGGTGAAGTAGAAGGCCCACAGCGACAGGATGAAGATCGCGGCAGCGACGAACGGATGCGTGACCACGCGGGCGAACGGCGAGTGCACGGCCCACATGATCCACTCGCGGCCACCTCGGGTGCCGTCGTCGCGCTTGTGGATCGCGCGCAGCGCCAGCGTGATCGGGGCGCCGGAGACCATCAGCAGCGGGATCGCCATCGACAGCATCATGTGGCCCATCATGTGGATGCTGAACAGGTACTCCTGGTACGCGTTGAGCGGCCCGCTGGTCACCCAGACCAGCATCAGCATTCCGAGCACCCAGAACACGGTGCGATGGATCGGCCAGCGGTCGCCGCGCAGTCGCAGGCGTCGTACACCGGCGAGGTAGAAGAACAGGCCGAAGCCCGCAGCCACGAGCCAGAGCACGTCGAAGTCCCAGGCGGTGAACCAGCGCTCGAGTGTCAGCTCCGGAGGCAGCGTCGCGCCGGTGAGGATCTGCGCGGGGGTCTGCGCGAAGGCGGCGACCTCTCCGGTCGGCGGAGGCGTGCGCGCGAGCGCTGCGGCGGCACCGGAGGCGAGTCCCATCAGAGCGACCTCGCACAGGACGAGGAGCCAGAACCAGCCGGCCGCGCGCTGCCCTGAGAGTTTGGGGATGAGGCGGGCGCGGTACCAGGCCCCCAGCAGCCCCATACCGCTCAGCAGCACGACCTTGGCGAGCACGATCCAGCCGTAGGGCGTGGTCCACAGGGCATCCCAGCTCCCGACGGCGACGATCGAGCGCGTGATGCCGGAGAAGGCGACCACGGCGAATGCGGCGATGGCGAGCGACGAATAGCGTGCGACGAGCCGTGCGGGGTCGACGTCGCCCCGCCCGCGAAGGAGCACGAGAAGCAGCAGACCGCCGAGCCAGACAGCAGCACCGATCGTGTGCAGCAGGATCGAGTTGACGGCCATGTTGTGCCCGGCGAGGTCGCCGGCGTGGCCCTGCGTCGCAAGCGGGAGGAAGGATGCCGCCGCGAGCAGCGCCGTGATGAGCGTGGGAGTCCACGAACGCCACGCGAACGCGAGCACCGTGATGATCGCACCGAAGATGGTGGTGATGAGCCAGGACTGACCCAGCGGCAGCTCCAACAGGAAGCGGCCGAGCTGCGTGCCGAACTCACGCTCGATGCTGAGCTTCGGGTTGAAGGCCGCCATGAACGCGAGGAACCCGGCGAGGCCGGCAGAGACCGTGAAGACGGCAGCACCCACCGAGGCGATGTTCAGGGCTGCGTCGAACGACCGCTCGCCGGCGCGGAGGCCGAACAGTGCGAGGACGAGGGAGCCGAGCATGACCGCGCCCGAGATGTTCATGACGAGCTTGGCGACCGGCGTGCCCCAGAGCACGAACGGCCCCGGGTCCTGCAGGAGCGGCGGCTTGGCACCTCCGCCGACGAGGAGCGCCAGCACCAGCGCCACCAGGGCCGCAGCGAGCAGGATGATGACTCCGGCGACTCGATACGTCGAAAGCCGACTCGTCGACTCGCTGCGGGAACTCACCCCTCCAGCCTAGGCGCGTCAGGCGGGGAGAAAGCACGAAGGCCGCCCCCGTCGAAACGGGAGCGGCCTTCGAAGAGGTGCGCTCTGATTACTTGACGGCAGCCTTGAGCTTGGAACCAGCGGTCACCTTGACGCGCTTGCCGGCCGGGATCTTGATCTCGGCGCCGGTCTGCGGGTTGCGGCCCGTGCGAGCAGCGGTGTCGACCTGCTCGAAGGAGATCCAGCCCGGGATGGAGACCTTGCTGCCCTTGGCAACAGCGTCGGAGACCGTGGCGAACAGCGAGTCGAGGACACCGGAGACGGTGGCCTGGCTCTGGCCCGTGGCGCTTGCGATGCTCGCGACGAGCTCGGTCTTGGTGATGGACTTGTCAGCCATGTCATCCTCCAGCGACGAGATCCCGTCGCATCGTTGTGGGTATCGGAGCGGATGCTCCTGGTCTAGCGACCGCCTCGAATGTACCAACCACCACCCTCATTTCCGCGTCATTTCGCGGGTTTTGGGCAATTACTGGGCGTGTCGCGTCACTTTTGTCACTCCAGTCACAGAAACGAGGGCGCTCAGCGGGGTCGGTGCGCCTCGATCACGGCGCCGGAAGTGCGCTCGAATGCCGGCGCAACGCGTTCTTCCCCGTCGAGATAGCCCCCGACGAGAGCCGCATCCCGCAGCAGCACGAGAGAGGCGGCGACCTCTTCCGGGCGCTCCAGCCCCGCCGTCTCGGCGACCTTCTGCAGCGTGGAGCGGAACCACTCCCGGTGCTCGTCGATGAGACGGCGCACGGAACCTTCGGCATCCGGATACTCGGCGGCCGCGTTGATGAACGGGCAGCCGCGCGTGTGCCGCTCGCGGATGTCGGCGGCGATGCCCTGAACCACCGCGCCGAGCAGGGCATCAGGATCGGTCACGGCTTCGCCCGCCTCCGCGAACATCGCGCGCAGCATCTCGTCCTCCTGCGCGAGGTAGGCGAGCACGAGGTTCTCCTTGCCGCCGAACTGCTTGTAGAGCGTGGCGCGGGTGACGCCTGCCTCCTCGATCACACGGTCGACGCCGACCGTGTGGATGCCCTCCTCGTAGAAGAGGCGGGTGGCGGCGTCGATCAACCGGGTGCGGGCGGGGCTGGGGCGCTTCGTCGTGGTGTTCATGATTGTCCTTCCTCATCGTGGCATCCGAACCGCGGCTTCCGTTCGACGACTTCACGACTTTCGGGAATACGTTGCGGTAGATAGAACGTTCGGTCTACTATCAGCGTAACGCACTCCCGAGCAGTGGGAGCCGAACCAGAGAGCAGAAGATCATGAACAGCACCGACAAGACCCCGATCGTCCTCATCCACGGCCTGTGGATGACGCCGGCGAGCTGGAACACCTGGGCCGAGCGCTTCCGCGCCGAGGGTCACGAGGTGATCGTCCCGGGGTGGCCCGGCATCGACGACCGCTCTGTCGAAGACATCCGCCGCGACCCGTCTGCGCTCAAGGGCATCGGCCTGAAGCAGATCGTCGACCACTACGAGCGCATCATCCGCGCCCTCCCCGTCAAGCCGATCATCATGGGCCACTCCTTCGGCGGCGTCATCACCCAGATGCTCGCAGACCGCGGCGTCGGAGCCGCCTACGTGGGCGTGGCACCGGGACAGACCGCGGGCATCACGACCCTCCCGCTGTCGACGCTGTGGACCGGCACCCCTATCCTGTCGAACCCGTTCGGGCGCAACGGCGCGAAGCCCCTGTCGAAGCGCCACTTCCACTTCACGTTCGGCAACGATCTGAGCCGCGCCGAGTCCGACCAGCTCTGGGAGGAGTACGCGGTGAACTCCTACAACCGGGTGTTCTTCGAAGGCGTGGCATCCGCTTTCAACGAGAAGGGCGGCGTCACGCACGTCGACTACGCCCGCACCGACAGGGCTCCCCTCTATGTGATCACGGGCGAGATCGACCACGTCGTGCCGCCGGCCATCGGTCGCGCGATCGCCCAGAAGTACCGCTCCACCGGAAGCCCCGCCGTCGTGGACTACAAGGAGTACTCCGGGCGCACGCACCGTCTGGTCAGCCAGGACGGCTGGGAAGAGATCGCCGATGACGCCCTCGGCTGGGCCGTCGCGCACACCACCACCCCCGTCGCGTGACGCGCGAGTTCAGGCGAACACGCGAGAACAGGCACCCTCGTGGCCGACTCGCCTGATGCCGCGCGGTCGCCTGAGCCGGCGCGGGATCGCGATGGCCGGGTACGCGAAAGGGGCGAGGATCCGAAGGTCCTCGCCCCTTTCGCTGCTCTCAGAGTCCACCCAGCGACTCGACGGCAGCGAGGATCCTCCGCCTACGCTCACCGCGCGCGATGAGAGCTTCGTCCATGGACACCGGAAGGAACCTCACCTTCACTCCCGGCGCGGCACGTGCCAGGAGATCCATGTCTGCCGAGATCACGGTTGCCACCATCGCATACCCGCCGCCGGATACCGCGTCACGGTGCAGGACGATCGGCTGCGTCCCCCCGGGGATCTGGATCGACCCCACGGCATATCCGGCATCGACGATGTTCGACGGGTCCTGTCCGGCGCCGAACGGTTGATCCCGCTCGCGCCATTCCACCCCCGGTCCGTCGAACCGCAGTCCCATCCGGTCGGCCATCGGGGTCAACGTCCACTCTTCTTCGACGAGACGGCGCACGCCCTCCTCCGTCAACAGATGGTCGTAGAGCCCCAGGACGACCCGCACCGCGAGCGTACGCTCGAACACCGGCCGATACTGCGGCGCGAGCGAAGCCACCGGCGGCAGCGGCTGCAATGCCACACCGACGGGCAGCTCGTCGCCGGCTGCTGCCGCTCGTCCGCCGACCCCGCCGATCGCCCCGATCACGTAGGTCGAGCGACTGCCCAGCACGACAGGGACGTCGATGCCGCCGCGGACCGCGATCCAGAACTTCGTTCCGGCGCCGATCACCCCGAACGAGAGGGTGTCCCCCGCCTCGAGGGCGAGCCGCGACCACTCATCGCGCGGCTCCCCGTTGACGAGCACCGGCACCGGGGCACCGGCGACAGCCACGACGACGGGCTCCGTCGCCCGCAGCACCGGTCCGATGTACGTGCATTCGAGCACGGCGGCGGATGCCGGGTTGCCGACCAGGGCGTTCGCGAACCGCGCCGATTCCTGATCCATCGAGCCGCCCTGAGGGAAGCCGAGACTGTAGTAGCCCTGCCGCCCCTCGTCCTGCACGGTCGTCTGGAGTCCTGGCTGCACCACTTCAAGCATCGAGAGCCTCCATCAGGGTCCGATTCGCCTCTTCGGGATCCCGCTGCCATTCATCGACCGAGAACGAGACGGATGCCTGATGCCACCGCCAGGTCCCCGCTTCGACCTCGGCCTGGATGCCGTCGTACTCCTCGCGGTCGATCGACCGGTAGCGGACGATGTCGCCAGGGCGGAACAGCACAGAGGACTCGGCGAAGTCGGCAAGTCGCTGCTCGGGATCGTAGATCGGCGGTGCGACCAGGCCGAACATCTGGTATCCGCCCGCGCCTCTGACGGAGTAGATCGCGCCGAAGCATCCACCGTGGCCGATCGTGCGACTGGGAGTGTCGGTGCGCGGGCTCAGGTACTTCGGCACCACGAGCTGCTGCTCGCGCTCGACGAGCTGGTACAGGAACGGGAGACCGGCGACGAATCCGACCATGCTCACGATCCACGGCTGCGCCTGATGCCGACGGATGAACTCCGCCCTGTCCTCGAGGCCGTTGACCGCCGCCGCGTAGTCGAGGTCGGTCCCTGAGGGGTCCTGGTGATACCCCTCACGGAATCGTGCTCCGACCTCGGCGGTGAACGGGTCGTCGTACCAGACCGGCACGTCGATGATCCGTGTCGGGATGGCGGCGCCCTCCCGACGGTCGAGCCCTCGCTCGACCTCGCGGACGAGCGCCTCGAGCGTGGTGTGCGCGAGCCGGTCCGGGTCGAAGCGGACGAGCAGAGACGCGTTCGCCGGGCAGATGTCGATGATGCCCTCCGTGGCGCGGCTCGCCAGCTCCTGGGCGATGGCCATGACGGTGAAGTTCGCCGCCAGGCTCATCGCCTCGCCCACCTCGACGAAGAGGAACTCGTCCCCTCCCCAGGTGTACCGCGACGACGTCGGCGCATTGATGCTCTGGTTCACAACTCCTCCAGGATCTTCCCGTTCTCGATGGTCTTGGTGTGGTGCGCCGTCTTCACGAAGTCGGCGTCCTCGAGCAGGCGCAGGTGCAGCGGGATCGTCGTCTCGATGCCCTCGATGCGTGTCGCCGCGAGGGCGGCCCGCATCCTCTCGATCGCCTCGCTGCGCGTGGCGGCGTGCACCACGACCTTCGCGATCATCGAGTCGTAGAAGGGGACGACGACGTCGCCCGCCTCGAACCCCGAGTCGACGCGGATGCCGGCCGGCCATTCCATCACGGAGATGCTCCCCGGGCTGGGGAAGAAGTTCTGCGACGGGTCCTCCGCGTTGATACGGCACTCGATCGCATGGCCGACGAATCGGATGTCCTCCTGCCGGAGCCCCAGGGGCTCGCCACTCGCGATCCTCAACTGCTCGCGGACGAGGTCGACACCGGTGATCTCCTCGGTGATGGTGTGCTCGACCTGGAGCCGGGTGTTCATCTCGATGAACGCGGCCTCCTCGCGCGCGGGGTCGTACAAGAACTCGACCGTGCCCGCGCCGCGATACCCGCTGGCAGACGCCAGACGGACGGCGGCGGTGCGCATCCGCTCCCGGACGTGGTCGGGAATCTCCGGCGCCGGCGCCTCCTCGACGATCTTCTGCGAGCGCCGCTGCAGCGAGCAGTCGCGGTCGCCCAGGTGGATGCAGTGCACTCCGTCCGCCAGCAGCTGCACCTCGACGTGACGAGCCTGCGGCACGAACCGCTCCAGATACACGCTCGGATCGCCGAAGACGCTGGCGGCCTCGCTGCTGGCGAGTTCGATGGTGGGGATCAGTTCGTCCTCGCCGGCGATGTGGCGGATACCGCGTCCGCCACCACCCGCACTCGCCTTCACCAGCAGCGGGTAGCCGATGCCGCGAGCGATCGTGACGACGTCGTCGTCCGCGGAGAGCGGCCCTCCGGTGCCAGGCAGCACCGGGACTCCGGCCACCCGCGCCGCACGGATCGCGTTCGACTTGTCGCCCATCAACTCGATCGTCTCGGGGTCGGGGCCGACCCAGATGAGCCCGGCAGCGATCACCGCACGGGCGAACGCGGCGTTCTCGCTGAGGAAGCCGTAGCCGGGGTGGACGGCGTCTGCACCGGCGTGTTCGGCCGCGGCGAGCACGGCCTCCTGGTTGAGGTATGAATCCTTGGCCGCCGCCGGGCCGATCACCACGGTGCGATCGGCCACCCGCGTGATGAAGGCGTCGCGGTCGGCCTCCGAGACGATCGCGACGGTCTCGATCCCGAGCTCGCGAGCGGACCGTGCGATGCGGACCGCGATCTCCCCACGGTTCGCGATGAGCAGGCGGCGCATCATCCCTCGTCGACCGTGACGATCACATCGCCGGGGCTCACCATGCCACCGTCCTCCACACGGAAGGAGCCGACGGTGCCCGCGACGGAGGCGCTGATCTCGGTGAACTGCTTCATGATCTCGACCATGCCGACCGCCTGGCCGGCCTCCACCGCGACGCCCTCCTCCACGAAGACGGGCTTGCCGGGGCCCGGCCTGCGGTAGAAGATGCCGGGCAGAGGCGAGACGATGTCGGCCATGGTTGTCCTTTCGGTTGGGGGTCAGGCGGCGTCGACGACGGCACGCACGGCGCGTGCCACGTCGGGAGAGTTCGAAGCGTCCGAGTGCACGCAGACGCTCTGGAACCGCACGTCGATGCGGGATCCATCGTTCGCGGTAATGGGCTCGCCGCGCAGAGCGGTCGCGACACGGTCGGCAGCGGCCGCTGGATCGGTGCGATGCGCGGCACGCACCAGGGCGAGCGTCCCGTCCGGGTTGTAGTCCATGTCGACGTAGAGCTCGCCGACGAACGGCACGCCCTCCTCGGCGCACACCCGCTCGTGCGCGGTACCGGCGAGTCCGAGGAACGGCACGTCGAAGACCTTAACCGCGCGGGCGGCGGCACGCATCAGGTCGTCGTCGCCGGCGAGCATGCCCCAGAGGGCGCCGTGCGGCTTGATGTGGTTCAGCGGCACGTCGGCGGCCTTGAGGAAGCCGAGGAGCGCGCCTGCCTGGTACAAGATGAGGGACTCGACCTCGTCGGGGCGAAGGGCCATCCGGCGGCGCCCGAAGCCGACAAGATCGGGGACCCCGGGGTGAGCGCCGATGCTGACCCCGTTCTCCTTCGCGAGGGCGACGGTGTCGTGCATCACGCCGGGATCGCCAGCGTGGAAGCCGCAGGCGACGTTGGCGAGATCGATGACCCGCATCAGCTCCTGGTCGTTCCCGAAAGTGTGCAGCCCGAAGGCCTCGCCCATGTCGGAGTTGATGAGTACCGATGCCTTCGCTGCCATGCGGCCACGTTAGTCGCCCACCTGTTCCGAGATCGTTGGGCAGTATGCTCAATCTCCGAGGCGCCCAAGTGGAGTCTGCACAAAGGCAAGGAGGCCTCGGATGCGCGTGCGCGATCTTCTGGATGATGACGTTCTCGGCGTCGAGCTGCGCTCGATTCCCGACCACCCGCATCTCGACCTGCCCATCAGCGGATGCGCGCAGTCCGAGCTGATGGACCCGACGCCGTTCCTCCAACGCGGTGAGCTCATGGTGACGACGGGCATGGCGCTTCACTTCGAAGACCACCGCACGTGGGAGGCCTATGTCGAGCGTCTCGCCACCGTGCCCATCAGCGGTCTCGCCTTCAGCCTCGGGCGCATCCACGGCACACTCCCGGACGGACTCGTCAAAGCGTGCGACCAGCAGGGCATCCCCCTGCTCGAGTTGCCGGCCGACCTGCCGCTGCTCCAGTTCTCCCGTCACATCTGGCAGGAGCTGGCCGCGCAGCGCTACGAGATCGTCCGCGCCGGGTGGGAGCTGGCGGACGAGTGTACCCGCCTCGCGACCCACGGGGTCCCGATCGTCGCCGTGCTGCAGCGCATCGCCGACGCGATCGACGCCCACGTCTCCCTGATGGACCCTGCCGACTTCCCGCTGGCGTCCGCCGGCACGCCGGTCACGAAGTCGAGTGCCACGACAACCGCGCTCGCCCTCCCCGGCGGCAGCGGAGCACGTTTCGCGCTGCGCATCCGCGGTGGCGCCGAGGGCCAGTTCCTCCAGCCGCTGCTCGGGCCCGTCGCCGCCGTGCTCGCGATGCAGCTCTCGTACACGCTCGCCGCTTCTTCGCCGCTCCACTCTCCGGCCGCCGCGCGGCTCGTGGAGACGATGCTCGACGACGCGGCATCGACGGATGCCCTCCGCGCCCTCGCGGAATCGGCAGGGTTCGATGCCGACGCCTCCTGCCAGCTTCTCACCCTGTCATCGGACCCGAGCGCCTCGACCGCCAATGCCCGGCTCGTGGCCTGGCGAGCGCAGGTACACCTGGAGTCGCATTTCGGCGTCGTCCGGTTCTTCGAGCACCCGGAGCGGACGGTGTTCCTGCTCCAGCAGCCGGACACCGGCGACGGCGCAGCGCACAGTCTCGCCGCAGCGATCGACCTCGCCGACGTCGGCGTCGTCCACTCCGGCGACCGTTCCTGGGACGAGCTCCCTCTCGTGCTGCGCATGGCGATGCGTCAGTCGCACGCCGCCGGCATTCGCACGCTCCCCGCGCTCGACCTGGCTTCGATCGCTCAGTCTCTCCCCTCGCCCGGGCTCGCCTCGCTCGCGGGCCGGATCATCGCCCCGCTGGACGACGCCGACCCGACCGGCGTCCTCACCGAGACCCTCGAGGCCTATCTGCGGAACAGCGGCGCGGCGCGCGCGATCGGCGACGAGTTGTTCATCCACCGGAATACGCTGGCGTATCGCGTCCGCCGGATCGAGACGCTGCTCGGCGTCGATCTCCAGGACGGAGAGACGAGGGCGACGCTTCTCCTCGCTCTGCACATCGTATCGGCGTAGTGCAATCCGCCTTAAGCGGGAACCGATTCAGGGCAAAAGGCCGATTCCGCAGCGTCGGCCTCCTCACTAGATTCACTCCTCACCGGCATTCCGCCGCCTCTGCGCGATACCCGATCCGAAGGAGTAGCCGTGGCTTACGCCGACTACGTCATGCCCGCATCCGAACGCGCCCCGCGATGGTCTCTGTCCATGGCGTGGTGGGCCCTGTTCTCCGCCATGTTCTGGATCTACGTCGCGGTCGCCTCGGCGGGCGCCGTAGGGCTCGTCGACACCATCATCGGCATGGTGCTGACCGTCGCCACCTACGGCGTGGTCAATCTGATCCTGTCCAGG
Source organism: Microbacterium sp. MYb54 (assembly GCF_002979515.1). Classification (GTDB taxonomy): domain Bacteria; phylum Actinomycetota; class Actinomycetes; order Actinomycetales; family Microbacteriaceae; genus Microbacterium. The sequence goes on from NZ_PCPA01000002.1 coordinate 93,531, forward strand.
CACGCCGCCCGCACCGGACTGACCGTGGAGCTGACGTCCCGCTCGATGTTCGGGCTGGTGGGATCGGCGCTGGCCACGCTCATCTTCGCCGCGACGGCGATCTACTACTGCGTCTTCGAGGGGTCGATCATCGCGATCGCGTTCCAGAAGACATTCGGCGGCGAGCTGAACCTCTGGTACGCGGCCGTCGTCGCCTACGCGATCCCGCTTGCATCCGGTCCCGTACAGCGTTGGCTAGATCGCCTGAACGGCATCCTGCTACCGATCTACGCGCTCGGGCTCATCCTCGTCGTCGTCTTCGCCACCGTCCAGAACGGTGCCCCGACGAGCGTCTTCGACGTCGCCGCTGCCGGCCCCCTCCCCGGCTGGGTGACCTCATACCTGATCTACATGGGCGTCTGGATCATGATGATGTACACGTTCGACTTCGCCAGGATGGGCCGGGAGAAGGACGAGAAGTTCCATGGACAGTTCACGTTCGGCTGGGTCTTCTACCTCTTCACGTTCGCGGTGAACGGCCTCGTCGGCATCTACATCATCGCGGCCACCGGGCACGAGGGAAGTGAGACCGGCGTCGTGGATGCCTTCCTCGGCACCATGGGATTCTTCGGGCTGTTGGTGATCTTCGTGTCGCAGACGCGCATCAACACGGCGAACTACTTCCTCGCCTCCAGCAACCTCGACGCCTTCGCGACGCGGGTGTTCCGCCTCGCCCTCCCCCGTTGGGTCTGGGTCATCGTGGCCGGGGCCATCACGTATCTGCTCATGCTGACGAACGTGCTCACCTGGCTGCTCAAGGCTCTGGCCTGGCAGGGCGTCTTCGTCGTGGCGTGGGTGGCGATCGTCCTCGTCTTCATCTGGATGCTGCGCGGCAAGGACGTGGTGCCGGAGGTCCGTCGGCAGCAGCTCCCCGCGGTCACCCTCGGTGCGCTTGCCTGGATCGTCGCCGCGGCCGTCGGCATCCTGCTCACGGAATTCGCCGGAGCGACCGTGTTCGGCGCCCTCGCACCAGTGATCACGTTTGCGCTCGCGGCTGGCGGAGCTTGGGCGGCCTTCCGCCTGCAGCCGCCGCGCACGATCCCCACCGCGGAGGCACCTGTGATCGACGAGCAGCACCTCGCCTGATCCCGGGTACGCGAAAGGGGCGAGGATCCGAAGATCCTCGCCCCTTTCGGCTGTCTGCTGAGACTTACCAGCTGGACTTGGTGACACCCGGCAGCTCGCCACGGTGTGCCATGTCACGGAAGCGGACACGCGAGATGCCGAACTTCGTGAGGACACCGCGGGGGCGGCCGTCGATGACGTCGCGCGAACGCACGCGAGCCGGCGACGCGTTGCGCGGCAGCTTCTGCAGGCCGACGCGTGCGGCCTCGCGGGCCTCGTCGGTGGCGTTCGGGTCGACCAGGGTCTTCTTCAGCTCGGCGCGACGCTCGGCGTAACGCTCCACGATGACCTTGCGCTGCTCGTTGCGAGCGATCTTGCTCTTCTTAGCCATTGATCAACGCTCCTCTCGGAATTCGACGTGCTTGCGGATTACCGGGTCGTACTTGCTGAGCACGAGGCGGTCGGGGGTGTTGCGGCGGTTCTTCTTCGTCACGTACGTGTAACCCGTACCCGCCGTCGAACGCAGCTTGATGATCGGACGTACGTCCTGAGCCTTCTTGGCCATTAGAGCTTCACACCCTTCGCCTGGAGGTCTTTGACGACGTTCTCGATGCCGCGGACGTCGATCACCTTGATGCCCTTGGCGGACACGTTGAGCGTGATCTTACGACCGAGCGACGGAACGAAATAGGTCTTCTTCTGCACGTTCGGGTCGAAGCGGCGCTTCGTCCGGCGGTGCGAGTGCGAGACGTTGTGACCGAAGCCGGGAACAGCTCCGGTCACCTGGCACACTGCTGCCATGATGGTGACTCCTTCTATACCGTGAGGCCGGACGGCCTCACCCAAGATCCCTTGTCTGCACGCGACCCCGCCTCGCCGATCTCTCGGCAGCAGAAGGGGAAGCACGCGAACTGCGCACAGGAGTGTGCGCAGACAAAGAGTCAGTTTAGCACGGGTGACGCGCCGGTCGATCCCCGCGACTCGGGCGTGAGGCCGTGCGCAGCCTCGGCCGCACCCCTCCCCCATCGGAACGGCGACACCGTCGGATCCGTCTCGATCCAGAAACGCCAGGGGAACGCATCCGTCCCCGCGACACCGGCGACGCCGACGCGCGGGCCACTCGCCACGTCGTTCCGCTCCTCGCCCAACCAGAGCTCGGCCCGCGCTCCGTGCCGCTCCTCGCTCGCGACCGCATCGATGCCGTCGTGCACCGGATGCCGCAGCCCCACCGCCTGACCGAGACGACCGGGCCCGCGCGCGAGATCACGAAGCGCGATACGACCGAGGGGCGGAACCGCCCCACGGCGCCGAGCCGCGGCATCCGTCCCCCACACGACCTCGCCCGCTCGCAGCAGCACGCCGTCGCCCTGCCCCTCCGGCCCGCACACGACATTGACGCAGGAATGGATGCCGTGACTCAGGTAGACGTACAGATGCCCTGGCTCACCCCACATCGTGGCGTTGCGGGCCGTGCGCCCCATCCGCGCGTGCGATCCGGGGTCAGCGAACTCGCCCGTGCCCTGCCCGTGATAGGCCTCGACCTCGGTGACGCGCAGCCGCACTTCGACCGGAGCGGCATCGGTCGAAGTGCTGACGAACGTGCGCAGCTCACCCCCGAGAAGACGCGGCGCGACCTCGACCGCCGATGCGCTCAGATCGCTGCGAAGAGCACGCCGCAAAGCATCCTGCGGCGGCACGTCGGAACCGCGGGGCATCTCAGAATCGCGGGGCCGTCTGGCACCAGGAGGCGTCGAAGCCGGTGAGGGCGACGATCTCCTCGCCCGAGACCATGTCGATCAGGTGCGTCTCGACCTTCTCCGGCAGCGGCAGCAGCATCCCGTCGTACGGGTTGTTCGCCAGGTCGGGCGCGACGACGACCGCTGCGTACTGGCCGCTCGGCGATGCGCACGCCTGCAGAATCGAATCCGCAGAACTGACCTCCACCAGCGGAGTGGCTTTGCCGTCGTCGTCGACGCGGACGACCGCCTGTCCGATCGGGAGCCCCGATTCGTCGCGGGCGACGACGTGGCGGAGTGTGCCGCCGGGGAACGGCGTGATCGATGTGGCACTGCCGTAGTCGGGATCGGATGCAGCGAGCGGCTCCTCCGACCCGTCGGCGAGGTTGAGCTCGACCACGGTCCCGTCGAGGCGTTCGATGATCGCCGTGTAGGTACCGCGGGAGATCCCCTGGATCATCGCCGCGAGACCGAGCGACTGCACGCCCGCATCGCTCGAGCGGTCGACGAGCGACAGCGCGCCGTCGAAGTCGATGAACAGCACGGCGGCGCTGTCGGGCACGAACTGCCAGACGAAGACGCTCGCTTCGGCGCCGGCGACATCGATGATCTGCGGGTCGTCGTCGCCGCTCAGTGACTGGGTGACGAGCACGCTCGCGCGTCCCTCGGTATCGCTCAGCTCCTTGTCGGAGTAGCTGTAGCCGACGAGGCCGCCGCGTTCGGAGACCTGGATCGCGCCCACATAGCCGTCGCCGGGCAACTTCAGTTCACGCTGCTTCTTGCCGTCGCGGTCCATCACGAGCAGTCGAGAGCCGTCATCCTCCTCCACCGAGACGACGAGCTGTGTGGAGGTCGCGCGGAAGTCGTTGATCTTGGCATGCTCGAAGACCGGAACAGCCTTCTCGCCGCTGAGGTCTGTGAGGAAGATCTTGTCCTTGCCGTCGACATCACGCCGCAGCAGGAAGATGTTGGATGCCGGTGTCTCGAAGCTCGTCGTCAACGTGGTCGTCGGGCCTCCACCGGCGCCCACGACGTCGGCGACTCGGATCGTGTACGTGGTCGAGTCGTCGAGTGGCACCGTGAAGCGCACGCCGATCCCTCGACCGGAGGCGTCGACCGTGAACGGCACGGCGGGCTCGACGGTGACCTGTGACGGGTCGATGTCGGCGAGCGCCTGATTCGCGGTCAGGATGGCCCGACTTCCGGACGACTCGATCGCCTGCTTGGCGTCCACCTGCACATTGCTGATCCGCGGACCCTGCAGGAGGCTGGCGATGCCCAGTCCGGTTCCGACGACGACGAGGACACCGAGGACCGCGACGAGCGTGAGCACGAAACGGCGGGACCTCACCGGCTTTCCGGTGGACTGCTCTTCGGACCGGAGACGAGGCGCTGGCGGCGCATACGCCTCGTCGGTCGGGGCGGCCTCAGCCTCGGCCTCGGCGACAGGAGCAGCGCCGACGAATACGGGCTCAGGGGCGACGGGGACCGGCGGAAGCGTGGTGGCCTCGACGTCTTCGCGTGCCGCGACCTCGAAGGCGGCCATCTTCCTGGCAGCGGCCTCCTGCTCGGCGACCTCGCGATCGCCGGCCTCACGAACAGCAGCTTCCCGAGCAGCGGCTTCACGAACTGCGGCTTCCCGAACTGCGGCTTCGTCAGCGGCCGGCGCGTCTGCGTCCGGCTGTTCTGCGGGCGGTGCGGCCTGATCGGCGGGCGCCGCAGCGCGGGCGATCCGCTCGGCCTCTGCCGCCTCGGCTGCTTCCCGCGCTGCACGCATCTCCGCGCGGGTCTGCGGGACCGCCGGCACCTCGGGGCGCTCGTCGTCAGTACTCATACGGGTCTCCCGGCTCGTCGATCGCGACGACGTCAGTCGGTTCGATGTGGAGCTTGCCATCGGCATCCGCTCGCACGGTTCCGGTGACCTCCACCCACTGGCCGGTGGGGTACTCGCCAGGATCCACGGTGACCGGCAGAACCGCGGTCTGCGCATCGATCACACAGTGGGTGATGACCAGTCGGGTGAGGTTCACGTCGTCGTCGCCCGAACCACCCGGGGTCACGAATCCCGTGAGCTTCACGGCGGCTCCGTCGTAGGCGGCGGTGTTCGTCGACCCGGCGAACACGCTCGCCCAGTCTCCGACGCCGAAAGTAGAGGTGTCGGCCACTCCGAGGGTGACCGAGTCGGCACCAGCGAACAAAGCGCTCTGCTCCCCCGCACGCGACATCGCGAGTTCGACCGACAGCGAAGCAGGAGGCAGCACGAGAGCAGCGACGACGATGCCCGAGGCGATCACGCCACCAGTGACGGCCGCGACGCCGGCGAAAGAACGGCGGGGGGCAGCCGCGCCATGGTCTGAGTCGGTGTCGTCGGCAGCATCCGCCACCGGTCCGTGATCATGCCCGTGGTCACCCTCTTCGCCGAGCGGCAGGGTGCACGACCAGATGGCTCCGGCCAGGGTCACGACCGCGGCGGTGCACGCGAACCAGACCGACTCCGGGCTGATGTAGAGGTTGAGGCGCCCGGTGAGACCGAGGCCGAGGGTCACCACCGAGATCACCGCAGCGAGCCCGACCCCCAGCCAGCGGGTGCCGAGTGCGCGTGCGCGCGTGGCTGTCTGCTCAGACAGCGCCATCTTCTCAGACAAGGACGTTCACCCCGATCCCGATCGCGAAGGCCGAGGCGAGGACGATGCCGACGATGCCGACGAGTGTGCGGGTGGTGAACGTCGTGCGCATCAGCGCGAGCATCTTGATGTCGACGAGCGGCCCGACCAGCAGGAACGCGACGATGGCCCCGGAGGAGAACGTCGAGGCGAACGACAGCGCGAAGAACGCATCGACGTTCGAGCAGATCGCCACGGTCATCGCGAGAGCCATCATCGCCACGATCGACAGCACCGGGTTCGACCCGATCGCCAGCAGCCACTCCCGCGGGATCAGCACCTGCACCGCCCCGGCGAGTGCGGAGCCGATCACGAGCGCGGGCATCACGGCGCGCAGCTCGACGAGGAACTGCGTGAGGCTGCGTCGCACGGGCGTGCCCGGTTCGTGGGTGACGCGGTCGCAGGTGTCGACGAAGCGCTGCGTGAGCATGCCGTCCGGGTCGGGGTGGCGGCTGTAGATCCAGCCGATCAGGTTCGCGATCAGGTAGCCGCCGACGAGGCGGGCGACCAGGATGCCGCCGTCCCAGCCGAAGGCCGCGTGCGTGGTGAGGATCACGATCGGGTTCACGATCGGTGCGGCGATGAGGAACGTCATGGCCTCGGCCGGTGCGAGCCCGCGCATCATGAGCCCACGGGCGAAGGGCACGTTGCCGCACTCGCACACCGGGATCAGCATGCCCAGCAGCGACAAGACCGCACGCCGAGCCCAGGCGCGCTTGGGCAGCCAGCGATGGATGACGTCGGCGGGGAGCCACACCTGCACCACGATCGACAGCAGCACGCCGAGGATCACGAACGGCAGGGCCTCGATGAGAACGCTCAGCGCGAGTGTGAGCCCGTCCTGTGCGCGGGTGGGCAGCGAGGCGGGGAACAGCTTCGGCAGGAAGGCGTCGACCAGGAACAGTGCGGCGATGATGGCCACGCCGAGGCCCGCACCGATCCACGCCGATCGCGGCGAGGGTGCCGGGCGATGGGAGTGGCCGTGACGGGTCGCCGTTGCTGCCGAGGAGCTCACGCGGACGCGGCCCTCTCGGCGTCGCGCTTGTTCGCACACGGGGTGCACAGACCGAAGATGTCGACCACGTGGGCGGCCTCGGTGAAGCCGTGAAGGGCCGCAGTGCGGTGCGCCCACTGCTCGACGTCTTTCGCCTCGATCTCGACGGTCAGACCACAGGACCGGCAGATGAGGTGATGGTGGTGGCCCTGGGTGGTGCAGGCGCGGTACAGCGCCTCACCCTCGGGACTCTGCAGCGAGTCGGCGTCGCCGGAGGCCGCGAGCCCGGCGAGCGCGCGGTACACCGTGGCGAGGCCGATGCCGGTGTTGTCGTCGCGCAGCGAGGCGTGCAGGTTCTGCGCGCTCACGAATCCGCGCGCGTCGGCGAGTGCTTCGCGCACGCGTTCGCGCTGCCAGGTGTTCCGCTGAGCCATACGAAGAGTCTAGGCCGCGGGGGTTGGGGAGGGCTGGGAGTGGATCTCAGGCCGGCACACGGCGAACCCGGGCCCGCGAGCGCTGCACGATCCAGCACACCACGTAGATCGTGAACGACAGGGTCGTGATGTACGGGCTCACCGGCAGCGTGCCGGCGAGGGCGAGCAGGATGCCGCCGACCGCCGAGACGAAGCCGAACAGCGCGGCCAGCAGTGGCACGGCAATGGGTCCGGCGGTGACGCGCATCGCGGCGGCCGCGGGTGTGACCAGCAGCGCCATCACCAGCAGCGCTCCGATGATGTGCACGCTCACCGCGACGATCAGCCCCAGCAGCACCATGAACAGCAGGCTGACGGCACGGGTCGGCACCCCGCGCGCGGCGGCCGATTCCGGGTCGAGCGAGTCGAACCGCAACGGATTCCACATCACGAGCAGCCCGATCAGCACGACCATGCTGATGCCGATCAGCCAGCCGAGGTCCGGGCTCGAGACCGAGACGATCTGCCCGGTGAGCAGGCTGAACCGGTTGGCACTGCGGCCGTCGTAGAGCGAGAGGAACAGGATGCCGAGGCCGAGGCCGAACGGCATGAGCACGCCGACGATCGAGTTGCGGTCCCTGGCCTTGGCTCCGAGGATGCCGATCAGGATCGCGGCCACGAGCGCTCCGCCGAGGGATCCGGCCACGACGCTGCCACCGAAGAGCAGGGCCGCCGCGGCTCCGGCGAACGACAGCTCGCTCACTCCGTGCACCGCGAAAGCCAGGTCGCGCTGCATCACGAAGACGCCGATCAGCCCGCCGACGATACCGAGAACCGCGCCCGCGATGATCGAGTTCGACAGCAGGGCCACGAGCTCGCCGTAGTCCTGGAAGGAGAAGACGTCACTCCAGTCGACCAGAGGCACCATGCCCAGCGCGACGTTCATGCCGCTCCTCCGTGCTCGTGATCGCCGTGGTCGTGGTGGGGCTCGGCATCCGGCACACCGACGACGACGAGGCGGTCGCCGGCGCGGAGCACGAACACCGGGGTGCCGTAGAGGTCGGTGAGCACGCGCGTCTGCAGCACCTCGTCGGGGGTGCCGAGCAGGAACCGTCCGCCGGCGATGTAGAGGATGCGATCGACTCTGCCGAGAATCGGGTTGATGTCGTGGGTGACGAACAGCACCGCCGCCTCGCGCTCACGGCGCTGGCGGTCGATGATGTCGGTGACTCCGACCTGGTTGGCGAGGTCGAGGTTCGACAGCGGCTCGTCGCACAGCAGCAGAGCGGGCTCGTCGGCGAGGGCTTGTCCGACCCGCAGCCGCTGCTGCTCACCGCCCGAGAGCAGCCCGACCCGCCGATCGGCGAAGTGCGAGGCGCCGACCGATTCGAGCAGCCGGTCTACCTTGGCCCGGTCGCCGCGGTGCGGGATGGGGAAACCGAAGCGGCTCCCCTGCACCCCGAGGGCGACCATGTCACGAGCCCGCATGCTGGTGTCAGGGGCGAGCGAGCGCTGCTGCGGGATGTATCCGATGCGGGAGTTGCCGCGGTGCACGGGCTCACCCGCGACGCGGATCGTGCCCGAAGACAGCGGCTGCAGGCCGAGGATGCTGCGCAGCAGGGTGGTCTTGCCCGACCCGGAGGGGCCGAGCACCGCGATGAACTCCCCCGGCTCGACCGTGAGGTCAAGGCCCGACCAGAGTTCGCGATCGCCGCGGTGCAGCGACGCGTCGGAGATCTCGAGGACCGGATTCTCGCGCTGTGCGGCGCCGCTCACGACTTGACGGCGGCGGCGAGGCTCTGGATCGCGTCACTCATCCACTCAGAGTACGACGATCCGTCCTCGAGCAGCTCCGTGAAGGCGACGACGGGGATGCCGGCGTCCTTCGCCGCGGTCTCGACGCGCTGCGTCTCGGAGCCGCCGGTCTGCGCGTTGGTCAGCAGAGCGGTGACCTGACCGCTGCCGATCACGTCGAGCGCCTGGAGCAGCACCGCCGGGGCGACGTCTGTGCCCTCCTCGACCGACTCGGCGAATCCTTCGGGGGTGACATCGGTGAATCCGGCGGCTGCGGCGAGGTAGCCGGGCAGCGGCTCGGTGATGAAGACGTTCACGTCCGGCGCATCCGTCTTGAGGGTCGCAAGCTCCGTCTCGAAACCCTCGAGGTCGGCGGTGAGGGTGGCCGCGTTGGCCGCGAACTCCTTCGCACCGTCGGGGTCGAGCTCGGTCAGCTCGTCGGCGATGGCCTCGACGACGTGGATCATCGTGTGCGGATCGAACCAGACGTGCTCGTTGAAGCCCTCGATGTGGTCGTGGCCTTCGTGTTCCGCCTCGTCCTCGGCGTGGTCGTGCGCCTCGTCCTCCGGGGCATCGCTCTCTTCGGGGGCATCGGTCGCCGACTCGTCCGCGTGATCGTGCTCGGCCTCGTCGTGACCCTCGTTGCCGGGGAAGTCGTGGGAGTACTCGACGGCGGTGACGACGTGCGGGGCCTTCGCGTCCTGCAGCAGCGTGTCGATGAAGGCGTCGTAGCCGCCGCCGTTCTCGATCACGAGGTCGGCCTTCTGCACCGTCAGCCGGTCGCGGGCGCTGGCCTCGTAGGAGTGCGGGTCCTGCGAGGCGGAGGTGATGATCGACTGCACGTCGACGCGGTCGCCGCCGATCGTCGCGGCGATGTCGCCGTAGACGTTGGTGCTCGCGACGACCGTGATGGTGCCGTCGTCGCCCTCCCCCGCCGAGGGGGTGGAGCATCCGGCCAGCGCGAGGGCGGCGACGGATGCGAGGGCGAGGGCGACGACGGGCTTCTTCATGTCCTCACTCTAAACGCTAATGAGAACCATTATCAAATCGGCGTCCGGGGTGGCTACCCGATCAGCTCGGCCGGAGCGATCCAGGCGGTTGCCTCGCCGGGAAGCGCAGAGCCCTCGAGCGGGGAGCTCGCCAGCACGACGTCGGCGGCATCAGCCCCGAGGTCGAACGGCTCGGCGCCGAAGTTCGACACCACCTGCCAGCCGTTGGGGCGGGCGAAGCGCAGCACGTCGGCGCGTCCGGTGTCGATCCACTCCAGAGTCTCGCCGGTCTGCAGCAGGTGCCGCAGGCCCAGAGCCTCCCGGTACAGCGAGAGCGTCGACGCGGGATCGGCCGCCTCGACGTCGACCGCGTACTGCGCGAACCACTCCGGCTGCGGAAGGTGGGCACCCGCAGCCCCGAAGCCGTGCGAGGAACCGGCAGCGGTCCACGGCAGCGGCACACGGCATCCGTCACGGCCGAGGCCGTCGAAGTCGGCACCGCGGAAGAAGCCGGGGTCCTGACGCTGCTCCGGCGTGATCTGCGCCACCTCGTGCAGCCCGAGCTCCTCTCCCTGGTAGAGGTAGGTGCTGCCGGGAAGGCCGAGCAGCAGCAGGGTCGCGGCGCGCGCCCTGCGGAGTCCGCCCTCACGGTCGAGGCCCTCGGCAGGGCCGCCCGCCTTGACCCACTCGGTGCCCTGCTTGACGGGGCGACCGTTCAGCGGCGGGAGTCCGTAGCGGGTGGCATGCCGGGTGACGTCGTGGTTCGACAGCACCCAGGTGGTCGACGAACCGGTCGCCTGCGCCTGCTGGAGGTTGTCGGCGATGATGCTCCGGAACTGCGCGGCATCGAAGTCGGCGACCAGCAGGTCGAAGTTGAACGCCTGCCCGAGCCCCTCGGCCGAGGCGTACTTCGCACGGCGCTCCGGCGTCTCGACCCAGGCCTCGGCGACGGCCGTTCGCGGCGGGTCGTACTCGTTGAAGACAGCGCGCCACTCGGCGTAGATCTCGTGCACGTCGTCGCGGTCGACCATCGGATGCGTGCCCGAGGTACGGTCCATCGCGTCGAGCTCGGCACGCGACGGCAACGGCTCGCTGAGGTCTTTCGTGAGCATGTGGGCGACGTCGATGCGGAACCCGTCGACCCCGCGGTCCGACCAGAAGCGCAGGGTCTTCAAGAAGTCGGCGCGCACCTCGGGGTGATCCCAGTTCAGGTCGGGCTGCTCCACAGCGAAGTTGTGCAGGTACCACTGGCCGTCCGGCACACGCTCCCAGGCGCTGCCGCCGAACACGGAGTCCCAGTCGGTCGGCGGCTCGGAGCCGTCGGGGCCGGTGCCCTCACGGAAGATGTAGCGCTCCCGCGCAGCCGAACCGCGTCCGGCGGCGAGCGCCTCCTGGAACCACTCGTGCTGGTCGGAGGAGTGGTTCGGGACGATGTCGACGATCACGCGGATCTCGCGGGAGTGCAGCGCCTCGACCATGTCGTCGAAGTCGGCGAGGGTGCCGAGCCTCGGGTCGACGCCCCGGTAGTCGGCGACGTCGTATCCCCCGTCGGCGAGGGCAGACGGATAGAACGGGCTGAGCCAGACCGCGTCGATGCCGAGGTCGTGGAGGTAGTCGGCCCGCGAGACGATGCCCGGGATATCGCCGATCCCGTCGCCGTTCGCATCGGCGAAGCTGCGCGGGTAGATCTGATAGACGGCCGCCTGACGCCACCAGGCGGCGTCTTCGGCGGTGCGGGTCTCGGCGAGAAGCGCGTCGGTCATGAGAGGAGAACTCCTTCTTTCTTTCTGTGGTCGGGTGCTTCGGTGTGAGTGTCAGCCCTTGACGGCGCCCTGCGTGACGCCTTCCATGACGAAACGTTGCGTGAAAAGGTACGCCAGGATCGCGGGGGCCATCGCCATCAGGTACGAGGCGAACGCGACGTTGTAGTTGTTGCTGAACTGGTTCTGGAAGAGGTTCTGCCGCACGGGCAGCGTCTGCAGCGCCGGATCGGCGATGATGAGCGACGGCATCATGAAGTCGTTCCAGGCGTAGAGGAACGCGAAGATGCCGACGGTCGCGCTCATCGGGGCGAGCAGCGGGAAGATGAGCTTCCAGAACGTCTGCCAGGTCGTCGCCCCGTCGATGCGGGCGCTCTCCTCCAGCTCGATCGGGATCGAGCGCAGGAAAGCGGTGAACAGCAGCACGCTGAAGCTCAGCTGGAACATCGTCGCGAGGATGATCACGCCGAAGGGGTTGTCGAGCCCGAAGCGTCCGGTCAGCTGGATCTGCGGGAGCGCCACGACCGGGAACGGGATGAACATCGCCGCGAGCAGGTAGAAGAACGAGTAGCGGAAGAGCCGCCGGTCCCAGTTGCGCACGATGGCGTAGGAGGCGAAGGCCGCCAGCACGATCGTCGCGACCACGGTGCCTGCGGTGACGAGCAGCGAGATGCCGGCGCCGACCGGGAACTTCGTGAGGTTCCACGCCTCGACGAACCCGTCGATGCTGAACGGAGCCGGGAGCGAGAAGGCATTGCCGTCGACCGCCTGGCCCGTGGTCTTGAGCGCCATCGAGATGGTCACGTACAGGGGCAGGAGGACGGTGACCGCGCACAGGATCAGAATGATCGTGCCCGACCAGTTCACGCGCTCCATGCGCACGCGGCGCTTCTTGCCCGAGGCGGGGATGGTGGTGAGTGTCTGCGTCGACATCAGAGTGCGTTCCTTCCGCGCGTCAGCGACAGCTGGAGGAGGGAGATGAGCACGGCGACGATGAAGAAGATGGTCGCGTTGGCCATCTGGTAGGCGTAGTCGCCGCCGTTGAAGCCCGCGATGATCGTCATCGCGACACTGCGGGTCGAGGTGCCAGGGCCCCCATTGGTGAGGCCGACGATGATGTCGTAGGCGTTCAGGAAGCCCTTGAACCCGAGGATCACGTTGATGACCACGTACCCCGCGACGAGCGGGAGCGTGATGCGGGTGAGCTGCTGCGTCTTGGTGGCGCCGTCGATGCTCGCCGCCTCGTACACCTCGCCGGGAACAGAGAGAAGCCCGGCGATGTAGATGAGCAGCGTGCCGGGCACGGCCTGCCAGGCGGTGACGATGACGATGGCCATCCAGGCGAGGTCGGGATTGGCGAGCAGGCTCGTCTCGAGCCACGGGATGCCGGCCGCCGCACCCGCCGCCGGGATCGAATTCGAGAACAGGAAGTTGAAGACGTAGGCGATGATGATGCCCGAGATCACCATCGGGATCACGAAGATCGTGCGCAGGCCCGTCTTGAAGCGGATGCGCGAGGTGAGCCCGACCGCGAGCAGGAACGCGACCACGTTCACGACGATGACCGTGGCGATCGAGAATCCGAACGTGAACAGGTAGCTCTGCAGGATCGACGGATCGCTGAACAGCGCGATGTAGTTGGTCAGTCCGTTGAAGCTCCACTCGCCGATGCCGATCGAGTCGGTGAAGCTGAAGAAGATGCCGATCACTCCCGGCACCGTGATCGCGAGCGTGAAGATCACCAGCGTCGGTAACAGGAACAGGTAGTAGATCGGCTCGACGCGACGCGTGTGCCGCCGGAGCTTTCGATCGCCGCCGGTGACGATGAGCGTCGTGCTGTCGCCGGTCGTGGTGGGGGTGGTGGTGCTCATGGCGCGGACTCCTCTGTCTCGCCGGAAGCGGATGGGGTGTCCTTCGTCGAGGGGATCGGAGCGCGGAAGGCGATGCGAGCCCAATCCGCGTCCATGGTGCGCAGGATGGGGGTCGGAGAGGCCCCGAGCACCATCGCCTGCGCGTAGTTCATGATCGGAAGCGTCTTGGGCACGAGCACCGATGGCCCCTGATAGATCTGCCCGTTGTCGTAGTACTCGACCATCCCCTCGATACGGGGGTCATCGGGGGCCGGAGCGCCCTTCGTCGGGGTGAAGCCGAGCTGCGAGGCGTTGTACTCCTCGATGTTCTGCGGCTCGTACAGGAATTCGAGGAAGTCGCGGGCGGCCTCCTGATGGTGCGAGCCCTCGGGGATCATCGCTGCGAGGTCCATGTTGACGCGCACGCCGAGGTCGGCGGGGTCGTCGGTCATCGGCAGCGGGAAAGTACCCAGCTGCAGGTCGGGTGCGGTCTTCGCGATCTCGCTGAAGGCCCACGGACCCTGCAGGTACATCGCGGCCTCGCCCTTGCCGAACGCGAGGTTGCCGTCGCCGTAGCCGCGGCTCGGAGCATCCTCGTTCGTGTAGTCGTCTGCGAGCTGCAGCATCCGGTCCATCGGCTCGGCGAAGTCCTTCGAGAACGAGACCTCGGAGTCGGGGCCCACATCCGCGCCTTCGGCCGCGAGCGCGTCGAAGAAGTCGATCACGTCGACCGAACCGCCGGCGGTGTAGTCGTACCAGCCCTGCCCCACGGTCCAGTCGTCCTTGAACGTGCCGTAGAACGGATCGATGCCGGCTGTCTTCAACTGCTCGCACACGGCGAGCAGCTCGTCCCAGGTCTGCGGCACCTCGAGGCCCTGCGCCTGGAAGATCTCCTTGTTGTAGATGACGGATGCCGCCATCACCGAGTACGGAAGGGCGCTCGTGCGGCCCTCGCAGGAACCGTACTGATCCATGAGCGGCTGCAGGTCGTCGCGGATGTTCGCGGCCGCGTCGGTGCCTGCGAGATCGGTGAGCGCGCAGCGCTGCACGAACCGGGCGATCTCGTAGTTGTAGTTGGCGAGCATGATGTCGGGCGGATTACCCCGCACGAAACTCGCCGAGACGACGTCGACACCCGAGGTGTCGATCTCGACCTTCACGTCGCTCTGCGAGGAGTTGTACTCGGCGACGAGGTCGGTCATGAACTCGATCGCCTCGCGCTTGCTGAAGGTGAAGCGGATGGTCTCCGCTTCCGAGCCGGGAGCGCAGCCGGCGAGCGCCGTGCCGACCAGGGTGACCCCCAGGGCCGCGGCCACCGCTCGGGTTGCTCTTGTTCGTCTCTCAGACACCGTCGTCCTCCCGTCGTGTAAATCCGAATACTAAATCTAGTGAGCGAATTTACTCTGTCGAACGGTACTCTCTCATTGGAAGACAGGGAGGTCAAGCGCAATGACAGAAGTCTCCGCAGACCTGGGCACCGGACGCGCGAGCGTCGGAGCAGTGCTCGACTTCGCCTGGACAGCGGGCGAGTTCACCGCGACCGAGGCGATGGCCGGCACCTCCCTGACCCGCTCGACCGCGATCGACGCGATCGATACCCTGGTCGGCGCAGACGTGCTGCGTGAGCTCCCGAACGCACGGGCCGCCGGCACCTACCGCTCCGGTCGCCCCTCGCGCCGCTTCGCGCTGGCTCCCGACCTCGGCGTCGTGATCGGGGTGGACGCGGGAGACACCCACCTCGCCGTCACCGTGGCCGACCCCCTCGACCAGACCCTCGTGCATCACCGCGTGGAGTTCGAGCCCTCGCAGTCGGCCGAGGAGCGACGCGCGACGATCCTCGCCCGCCTGGGCGATGCGCTCGCCGAGGCCGAGGTGACGCGCGACCAGGTGCTCGCGCTGTGCGTCGGCGTCGCGGCGCCCGTGAACCGCGACGGCATCTCCCCGCCCCACCCCGACGGCTTCTGGGAGCGCACCAACCCCGGCCTGGCTGAGGCCCTTCGCGACTGGGCCCCGGTCGTCCAGATCAAGAACGACGCGCAGCTCGCCGCCATCGCCGAGGGCGCGGAAGGTGCGGCGATCGGATGCCGCGACTACGTGGCCCTGCTCGCGAGCGAGCGGTTCGGCGGCGGCGTGGTGGTCGACGGACACGTGCTGCACGGCGCGCACGGCGGCGTCGGCGAGGGCGTCGTGTTCGACCACATCGTGGGCGTCGGCTCGGCGTTCGGCCTCCGCTACTCGGTGCAGGATCAGGTGCGCGCGGCGCTCGACTCCGGAGAGATCGCGCAGGACAGCGTGGTCGGCCGTCTCGCCGAGACCGACCGCATCGACCCCCGGCTCGTGCTGACCCTCGCCGCATCGGGCGACCCCGATGCCGTGCTGGTCACCTCCCGCGTCGGGGCCACCGTCGCCCGCATCGTCGGCGTGCTCGGCAGCATGTACGACCCGACGCGCGTCATCGTGTGCGGAGCGGTCGCCGAGAGCATCGAGCCCGTGTTGACCGCGGCCCGACGCATCCTGCCCGAGGAGCTGCACCTGCCGGCGCCCGAGATCCTGGCGTCGACGCTGGGGGCTGAGGTCGTCTCCCGCGGCGCCGTGGCGACCGCTCGCCGCGCGGCCAGGGAGCATGCTGTGCCGCTGTTAGCCGAGGAGCGCCTGCGCGCGAGCGCCTGAGGCGGGTCGGGTATATGACCCTTCTGGATAGTTGATCCAGTTGATCCACGAGAACACTGGGCTGTGGTGATGGCCGCGGGCACGAGGATCGTCATCTAAGTTGCTCCCGTGCGGCAGCCCACGAATCCGCCGAGTGACACGGGTGCCGTCGCGGTGCCGACCACTACGCTGGGCAGCATGAAGCGTCTCGCCACTGCAATCGTTCTCGCCGGCGCCTTCGCTGCCACGCTTGCAGGGTGTAGCGGGACGACCGCATCCGATTCGGTTGCAAAGCAGTCCCCCAACGATGCAGCATGCGAAGCCTTCGCCACCCTCACCTTGGACTTGGACACGCGCGTCGCCGAGAACGACGTGCTCCTGAAACCACTCGCCGACTTGCGTGCCGAGTTCGACACAGTTGCTCTCTCCGCCGACGGCGACGTAAAGACTCGCATGCTGGCCGTCGATGACGCAATCCCCGAGCCTCCTCACATGGTGGTGTTCGGGGACAACCGTGACGTGTACAACGACGCCATCGACGCTGTATCTCGCGCATGCACGGCCGCAGACGCCGAGGTCACCGTCACCCATCTCACGCACGGCGTCGGTTGAGCATCCGGACCTCGCGCTCGGCCCCCCAGGCTTCTCCACCAGCCCAGCCGCGCGGCCAGCTCCGGTGCGAAGCAGGGAATCGGGATGAGATCGAGCACGACCTGCGTTGTATCTAGGGAGCACCTCATGACCGATGCTCGGAAGCCGACGGAATGTTCTGACGTCGATGGCTTCACGAAGCGTTAGGCTAAGAGTGGAGGCAACGTGAACCACGAAACGATGCGTAGCGGCGCTGGAAACACACGACAGCAGGACGCTGTAAACGCACGCAACAGACTGGTCGAAGACGCCAACCGCGGCAACCGCGAGCGTGAAGCCCGGGACCAGCGGGCGCTGTTCGCTGCCGCCTATCGCGCGTCCTGACCCACCCGCCGCTCACTGGCCACCCACGTCAAGCAGCCGCGATCCATCTAACCGGAGTCGGCCAACCAAGTTCGCGGTCGTCTTTGCGTTTTTGTTCATCGCTGTCGTAGACGCCGGTCGAGTGCTCGCGAGACACATCACACCAACAGTCGCACTGTTGGCAAGGATCGGGACGCAGAGAAACGACTTCCACGTGTACTGTTCGACGTCATGACGGCCGCCGTCGAGTTCCTCAACGTCGAGTAGTCTCGGGCGACCGTCGACGAACGCCCTCACCGGAGCGAGATAACTGTTGCGTTCGAGGTCGGAAGCTTTTCCCGCCATCCCTTCGATATCCAGAAGGTTGGAGCGCACCCATCGTCGCAGGTTCCGATTCACCGCAACGGGGCCTTCGCGCACCCACAACTCAACCTGGAAGCGTTCGGCGTCCGAATCGAATGGAGACGAACTCGGCGTCAGCGCCATCAATTTGCACGCCCGACGCAACGTCCTTCGAACGTTCTTGATGAGTTTCGGGTCTCCGCCATTGTTTGTCGCCCAGGATGTCCACCATGCGTCTACCCGGTCGGTGTACGGCAAGCTCTTCGGCTCGTCCGGCCGCGCGACGGAGTAGATCCGCCTCAGCGACACCTCGCGCAGAAGTTGGGCGACCTGCCCGGGGAAGTCGGGGAAGAGTACACCCACCCCGAGTTCTGAAGCTCTGTGACGAGCAAGCGTCAGTGCGAGGTCTTCATTCGCCCCGTCACTGTGCGCGAAGTCGGCCCGAAGGAGAATACCGAGACGCTCGCAGCCATCACGAGGAGTGACGCTCAGCGCACGCACGAGAGGCGTGTCAGTCAAGCTCGTACCCAGGAGGAGCGCAAGGGAAGCGCCGCGCAACGCCTCCTCGATGGTCTTCTCTACTTGCCGCGCGGTGGATGCGTAGCTGTTCTCATCTAGAACTAGAGGCCAGTCCACCGTCCCCTCGTTGGCTCTCGGTAGGCGACCGTGAAGGTAGACGATGTCCACGAATGCCCCCGGTTCCTCAGGGTCACGATTGTTCGGTGCAATCGTCCTTACTGGAGTGTTGTTGCCCGCACGAAACACTCGCAACCCTGGCGCCGAAATCACCTCGGGGAGGTTCTGCCGCATTCGCTCGAAGGCCAGCTCGAGGTAGGTGTCGTAGTTCGTGGTGAGAATGGAAGTGTCAGCCCCACGAGCTGAGCGGAGCGCTGCGAGAACGATGATCTCCTCGACAAGACGGCCGTTCTGCCACCGCCCCTCCTCCTGGTAGAGCGCAGCCCGGAGGCGGTTCCGAAGCGCACGCTTAAGCTTCTCGCCACCTCCTGAATTGGCGCGCAGGAGATATACGACGCTGGAGGCGAGAGACTCCGGGGAACGTGTCTCCAAGTCGCTCACCTGCGAACGAGTGGGCATGTCCGGTCGAGTCCGGTGTTTGCGCTCCGGCAAGAGCGAGAGAATCAACGAACTCCAGCTATGGCCAGTCCGGTCAATCGTGACACCGGCGCCGCAGTACAGCATGAGTCGCCCGTCTGCGACGGCGGCTTTCGTAATGGTCTCGAGGGTCATGTAGTCCTCGAAGAACGGATACTTGCTTCTCATGCTGATCTGCCACGTCAGAGCCACAACCGGGCACAGGAAACTAGGCGGCCCCCCACTCAACATCAACGAGCAGCTGATTGCCATAGTTGTAGGGAAGTTTCCGGTACCGGTGCATTTGCTGCACGGCAACGCCTGGGGAAACGCCGACTTCGCGGGCGGCGCGCGCGATTGCACCGTTGCTCGTCAACCCGTCGAACGGCTTCAAGCCCGATTCGCCGAACAACGCCTCGAACGCAAAGCTGTTGGCCGCCTTCTCTGCTTTCGTGTTCCGGGACTTCGCGGTCTTGAACTCGAAGTGTGTCTCGCCGCGGGGGTCGTTGAGAACATGCCCGAGCTCATGGAAGAACGTCCAGATGATGAAGCCGTCCTTCATGCGACGGCCCGACTGTTGGATCATAGGGACACGAGCGTCGATCCAGCGCGTCATGCCGTAAAGCGGAAAGCTCTTCGGCGGCTCGACCATGGCGAACACGACACCGACGGAGGCCAGCATCTCCGCCAGATCCCGCAACATCGCATTGTCCGGCGTGACTGCCCGCTCCCGTAAATGAGGAATGAGGTTGCGAAGGGACGATTGGTCGAAGGTGTACCTCAGCCCCCTTTCGTATGCTTCAGAAACCTCACCGGCTCGCAACCAAGTCGAACAGGCGACGAGGTCGAAAGCGGCTTTGCTCTCCGTGAGCGCAGCGAGGGCATACTCGCCCTCGTGGGCGTTGCTGACGGACTCCTCATATGCCTCCCATGTGCCGCAGGAGTGAAAGGACAAGAAGTCGGACACGAGTTTGCCTGGCGCTTTCAGCGACGCAGACGTTGCCCCCAGGGACCGAAGATACGTTGCGGTCGACGCCGGAATCTTCGACGCATGGGCGGCCAGCTCGGCTTCGTCCCTAAGGCGAGCGAGGTCAGTGCGGTATTGCATCTCGATGCGAAGCCAGGTCTCCGCATCGATGCCAGTGAGGCGACCAAGTTTGAATGCGGTCTCAGCCGTGATGGGGGCACGACCGTTCACTATCTCGTTGATCTGCTTTCGGCTAGCGCTGATGCGATCCGCTGCCTGTTGCTGGGTAGTACCCGTCTCCTCGAGCCATTCGGCTAGGTACTCACCAGGGGCGACGGCGTAGTTCGTGCGTGTGGACATCGGGCTCCCCTTTCGGTCAGTGGTAGTCGGCTATTTCGATGACGGTGACGACGACGGCATCTTTCGCTTCGCCGTCGCTTTCCGGGCTCACGATGAGTCGGTAGTTGGCACTCAGCTTTCCTGCCCAGGTCCCGACGCGATCCGCCGTGAGCGGATGCCAGTCGCCAAGCGGGTCCTCTGCCGGAAGATCTCCGAGGGTGGCTGCTCGCTCCAGCGCTTTGATCCGAAGCCGCAGCCGCGGGGCGATGTCAGCACGACGCCTCTTCATCTCCCGCTCGTCCGTACACAGCTTCTTCAGCTTCTGGTCCTCATATCGAACCTCCATGATGTCACCGACTTCGTTACACTGTAGCGCACGGATGTGCTCCGATATTCCCGTCCTGGGGACTATCTAAGCGGATCCAGAGGTACGGCTTGACCGCGACGGGCACCTGCCCGACACGAACCTGGGCACAGCCCGTTGAGTGATTGGGGAATCACATGAAGTTCGTAATGACAAACACGACCACCCGGAAGCCGACGTGGAAGCTCGTCGGCGCGAACGGCGAGATGGTGGCTTGGGCTGGAGAGTCGTTCTACGACCAGTCCGGTTCGCTCCGCGCAGCACGCGCCTTTAAGGTCGGCGCACTGACCGCCCGCTACGAGGTCTATGCGGATGCTTCCGGCCAGTACCGTTGGCGGGCCTGGCGCGGCAGCGATAAGGTCGCCGCCTCAGGCGAGGCCTTTGCTTCGAAGTCGAATGCAGAGCGTGCCGCGGAGAACGTCCGGCTCAACGCTGGTTCGGCGACGGGGGTCTAGCCTCCCGGATTGACCTCCGAGCCGTTGGTGCCAGACCTGCGCGGATCGATGCCGTCACGCCGAGTGATGTGACCGGGATCCGAACTGGGTCGTTTAGGCGCGGGATGCCGCGCTGGCTCTCGTCTCCGCATCGCCGACCACCCGGTCGATGTAGCGTCGGTCGTGCTGGCGCGGCTTGGGCGGTGGACTGTCGAGGCTGCGGTCCGCATGCCCTCTTCGTGAAGCATGTGCAAGAGGGGTCGTTCATCCGGCGAGGATAGCGAGTAGCAGAAGCGGAACCTCGTCAGAACAAGGTCAGCCTGCGGCGGCATGATCGACATGTTGACTTCCCGTTTGACCGAGAAGGACACTCAACCGGGCGCTGACCGCGTGGCGCCAGATGGAGCCGGATCGGGAGACCGAGCGCTGAGTGTGTTGGAAGTATATGTGGCTTCCTCGAAAGGAACGCCCGCAGCATCCCGCGTTGCGGAGGCGGCCCTGTACGAGCGCGAGCTGATTACCGCGCTCGCCTCAGTCAACGAGGTTGGCATTCAGATATTCCGGAATGCCACGTCGGACTTCGGCGCTGACGCGATAGTGGAGGTCGACGGGCGTCGACTTCTCCTGGTCATCAAGATTGCGGGTAGTCGAGTCAACACCCGCGGGCTTTTCACTCAATCAGTCGTCCGACTGCGCCGCGCGCTTGAGAACGACGACCCAATCATCGTCGTATCCCCCTCCCCTGCCGGCCTTTCGGAGGAGGCTGAGCAGACGTACCGGGCCAGAGCTGTTCAATGGCGCGACTCCGCCGATACTCCTGCACTCGTCGTAGCGCTTCGAGAGTCCGCGACGATGTGGCACTGACCCGCATCGTCCGCCCACAAGACGTTCTCAGTGCCCGACCCGTCAGATCGGCATGCCGCTTAGCCGTCGGTCCGCTTCGCACGCCACATTGTAATAGTGGGTTCCCTCGCCACGGATGTAGTCAGTGAGGGTAGCGACAATCTTCTCGGCGTCCGCACCGTCAACAAGCTGAGAGAAGGCGCGCAGTCGAACCTTCGGCTTCGGACTGCGTAGGAGCTTCTTCAGGGCTCGGACGGAGATCATCCGTTCCCTGGCTTGTAGTTCCACTAACGCCGCCACCGCAGTTGCCTCATCATTTGAATCCACAAGTCCGCGCAGACGTTTCAGCGTTGCCACCCGCATCAGGTTCGGCAACACCTCGCTGGTATTGCGAATCCACCACGACTCTGCAAGCAATCCCTCGATATCGCTGTCTTGGGGGATGGAGGCGAGCAGACGTTGCGCATCCCTCTGCGACAACGACTTCTCATCGTGAGCGATGCGTCGCGTCTCTCGGGCAAGGATCTCGTCACGCGCGGCGCCTTCGAGTCCCAACAAGTACTCAAGAGCGTGGACTTCGATGCGCTCTTTGACGAATTTGATGGTGCGCGGCGCCCACCCAGCACTTCTCAAGCCCGCAAAGAAGGCCACGAAGCTCTGGTTCTCGCCTCGGACGACCGAGTGCGCGAAGCTGCGATTCACGGGGTTGCCCGCGTTCCGCACGAATCGCCACCTCACCGCGTTTTCATCGAACTGAGGAGCCCGGTCAATAGCGGCCTGAAGAGCAGATGCTGATGCCTCGTCGTTGCGCGCGATTACCGCGAGAAGCTCGCCCGCTCGGCGACGGCCATCCGCGTCGTTCGGGCTCTGTTCCAGCTCTCGGAGAAGGTCGACGGTGTCAGCAGCCAACTGGGGACCGCTGGCTGTCGACTCCACTTCTCGAAGTGTGCGTGTCCACGTCGTGTCATCACTCGATGCGACCAGCTTCCGGAGAGCCTTGGCCGGAAGCTGGTCGCGAGAGACGATCTCCCGGATCACGGCCGCTCTGATCTCTAGCCCAAGGTAACCCTGGCTGATAAGACCAACGAGAGCTTCATCGGGCAGTGTCGACTCGGGCGACACCTCGCCGAATGCTTCACGAACCTGCGGATCCACGAGAAGGGTCTTGTCGACCTCCAGAAGCGGGCTCGCGTCGCGCTGCGAAGAGAGAAGTCCAACCAAAGCACGCCCAACGCTTCCGAGACCCTCACCCTGCGTTGCGAGATACCGCGCACGGTTGAGATCTCCCCGACGGTGAACCGTGATCCAGTAGCGCACCATCTCAGCCTTCGCCGATGAACCTGCCACCGCCTCCCACACCTCGCGAAGCTTTCCATCATCAGGCGCTTGGGCGGCGGCCGTTGGCCAAACCTCTCTGGGCCGCAACTTCAAGGCGTTCAGTAGCCTTAACGTTCCGAGGCGGAGTCGCTGATCATCGCTGGATAGATAGTCCTTCCCCTCCGTCGCCAGTAGTTTCGAGATCCAATCAGGATCGACGACCGACGCGAACGGAATGACTCGATCCGCCGACTCCGTCGAAGTGCCGTGATCTTGGATATAGCGACGAAACCAAGCACGAAGCTCGACCCCAATCAGGTCCAGATCGTCCCGCCGACTGAAGATCCGGTTCGCCAGATGGACTGGTACATCATCTGCATCCCGCGAGACAGACATCGCGAACAGCTCCAGCCGGTCGAAATCGAGCCCAACTTCGACTTCCCGCCCGGCCAGAACGTCAGCAAACGCTCCGACGATGCCGGCAAGCTCCGCTGACATCGGCTCACCCGCGGCGGGTTCTGGTGCCGCAGGAGCCACAGCAGTGTCTGATGTGGCACCTTCCCCTGCAGACGGCTCAGGTTCTCGGTTGAGGCGCGCGAGCTCTTCAGCAAGAAGCCTAGTTACGAGTGTCTCCAGCTCTGCCGGGGTCGAGAAGCGATTGTAGAAAGCGGTGTGCTCCCGCTCGATACTTCTCTGAAACTCGAGCACCTTGCTCAGCTGCGCACCTGGGTCTTCGATGCTCTCGCCATCTACGTCCTTAAAGAACAGCGCGATGCGTGGACGCTTCGTTTCCTTCCACCGACTGAGCGCGCGTGAGAATTCCTCGTGAAACCCGGAGTCATGTCCGTTACCGGTCGGGCTACCCCATCTTCGATGAAGGATGCCTACGAAGATGTCGGCGTCGTCCGCATGCACATTGATCTGGGACTGCGGATTCCCGGCGTCTCCGACCAACTGCTCGTAGCGGCGAGCGGAGACCATCACCTTGTGAATCTGGCCGAGACCCGTGTTAAGGCTGTTGACCGCCGCTTCAACGACGTTTCGTTCCGCATCGACTCCGCCGGGGGACGCGACAAACAGCGTCACAACCTTCATATCGTGTGGCATTGCGACTCCGCTCGACCGTGGCGATCACCTGTGCTCGGATCCGGCGTGACATTGTCGAGCACCTTGCCATTCTTGCGCGACGAGAGGCACGTGATGGGTATTCCTCAGTCCACGAGCAGTGCGGGCTCCTCGAGAACGGAGGCGACATCGGCGATGAAGCGGCTCATGCCGTCGCCGTCGATCACACGGTGGTCGAAGGACCCTGCCACCGTGGTCACCCAGCGAGGACGCACCTCGCCGTCGACGACCCACGGCTTCTGGCTGATGGTGCCCATCGCGACGATTCCGGCCTCGCCGGGGTTGATGATCGGGGTGCCGGCATCCATCCCGAACACACCGATGTTCGTGATCGTGATCGTGCCGCCCTGCTGATCGGCCGGCGGGGTCTTGCCCTCGCGCGCCGTGAGCGTCAGACGGTTCAGCGCCCGGGCCAGATCCTTCATGCCGAGGTCCTGGGCGTCCTTGATGTTCGGCACCAGCAGACCGCGCGGGGTGGCGGCGGCGATACCGAGGTTCACGTAGTGGCGCACGGCGATCTCGGCACCGGCTTCCGTCTCGATCCAGGCAGCGTTCACCATCGGGGTGCGGCGCGCAGCCCAGATCACGGCGCGGGCCATGATCAACAGCGGCGAGACCCGGATGTCGGCGTAGTCGGGCGAGGCCTTGAGGCGCTTCACGAGCTCCATCGTGCGGCTGGCGTCGATCTCCTTCCACACCGTCACGTGCGGGGCCGAGTACGCGCTCTGCACCATCGCCGAAGACGTGGCCTTGCGCACGCCCTTCACCGGGATCGACTCGGTGCGGTCGTCGCCGGCGGCAGAGGGCCGAGTCGCGGTGAGCCCTCGTGCGAGTCCTGCCGGAGCGGGCTGCGGCGCGGGCACCGTCTCCTCCCGCACGGTTCCCCACTCGGGCGTCTCGATGTTGCGGAAGACACTCGCCTGCGAGGCGTGCTTCATGACGTCGTCCCTCGTGACCTCGCCGTCGGCGCCGGTCGCTGCGACCGCCGTGAGGTCGACGCCGAGGTCGCGCGCGAGCTTGCGGATCGGGGGCTTCGCGATCACGCCGACCGAAGAACGGACCGGACGCTCGGCCGGGCGCTTGCGACGCGAGGTCGCACCGCCACCCGTGCCGTAGCCGACCAGCACCGAGCCGCCGCCCTCTTCCGCGGCGGGAGCAGCGGGAGCCGGAGCCGCCGGAGCACCCGCGGCGGGCTCCGTCACGAAAGTGATGATGGGCGTGCCGACCTCGACCGTCGCGCCCTCCTCGACGAGCAGCTCGCCCACCACACCGGCGTGCGGCGATGGCAGCTCGACGAGCGACTTGGCCGTCTCGATCTCGCAGACCACATCGTTGATCGCGACGGTGTCGCCGGGGGCGACCTTCCACGCGACGATCTCCGCCTCGGTCAACCCTTCTCCGACGTCGGGGAGGGTGAAGTTCTGCGTGCTCATGACGAGTCCTTTCGGCCGAGCGGGGATGTCAGTATGCCAGGGAGCGATCGACGGCCTCGAGGATGCGGTCCGCATCCGGGAGATAGGTGCCCTCGAGTTTCGCCGGCGGGAACGGGGTGTCGTAGCCCGAGACGCGCAGCACCGGAGCCTCGAGCGCGTAGAACGCACGCTCCATGACGGTCGCCGCGATCTCACCGCCGATGCTCCCGAAGCCCTGGGCCTCCTGCGCGTAGACCATGCGCCCGGTCTTGCGCACCGAGTCGAGGATGGGCTCGTAGTCGACCGGCGACAGCGAGCGAACGTCGACGACCTCACAGCTCGTGCCCTCGGCCTCGGCGAGCGCGGCGGCCTGCAGGAGCGTGGTGACCATCGCGCCGTGTCCGACGAGCGTCACGTCGCTGCCGGAGCGCACGACCCGTGAGGAGTGCAGCGGAACGGCGGACGCGTCGAGCTCGACCTCGCCCTTCTGCCAGTAGCGGCTCTTCGGCTCCATGAAGATCACGGGGTCGTTCGACGCGATCGCCTCCTGGATCATCCAGTACGCGTCGTTCGGTGTCGACGGCGAGACCACGCGCAGGCCGGGAGTGTGCGCGAAGTACGCCTCCGGACTCTCCTGGTGGTGCTCGACCGCGCCGATGTGTCCGCCATACGGGATGCGGATGACGATCGGCATGCTGATCGCGCCCTCGTGCCGGTTGGTGAGCTTCGCCAGCTGCGTGGTGATCTGGTCGAACGCCGGGAACACGAATCCGTCGAACTGCACCTCGATGACCGGGCGGAACCCGACCATCGCCATCCCGATCGCCGTGCCGACGATCCCGGACTCGGCGAGCGGTGTGTCGAGCACCCGGCGGTCGCCGAAGTCGCGCTGCAGGTGCTCGGTGACGCGGAAGACACCGCCGAGCTTGCCGATGTCCTCGCCCATGAGGAGGACCTTGGGGTCGTTCTCCATGGCCTTGCGCATGCCCGCGTTCAGCGCCTTGCTCAGCGGCATCGTCTCGAGAGTCACTGGGCTCCTCCTTCGAACGACGCTTCGTACTTCGCGCGCCAGGCTTTCTGCTCGTCGATCAGCGGATGCGGCTCGCTGTACACGTGGTCGAAGATCTTGTCGGCGCTGGGGGAGGTGAGCACGACGCTGCGAGCGCGCAGGTCCTCGGCGGCATCCGCAGCCTCGGCCTCCACGTCGGCGAAGAGCTCAGCCGAGGCTCCGCGCCCTTCGAGGAACGCCCGCATCCGGACGATCGGGTCGCGTCCGGCCCAGAGCTGTTCCTCGTCGCTGCCGCGGTACTTGGTTGGGTCATCGCTCGTGGTGTGCGCGCCGAGGCGGTAGGTGACGGCCTCGATCGCCTGCGGGCCCTTGCCGCTGCGGGCGTCGTCGAGAGCTGTGCGGGAGACCGCGTAGCTGGCCAGGACGTCGTTGCCGTCGACACGGACGCTCGGGATGCCGTAGCCGGCGCTGCGCTGCACGAGCGGCACCCGCGACTGCGTCGACACCGGCACCGAGATCGCCCACTGGTTGTTCTGGAGGAAGAAGACGGTCGGCGCCTGGTAGCTCGCGGCAAAGACCATCGCCTCGTGCACGTCGCCCTGGCTCGAAGCACCGTCGCCGTAGTAGGTGATGACGGCTTCGTCACGGTCGACGTCACCGGTCCCGGTGCGGCCGTCGAAGACGAGGCCCATCCCGTAGCCGGCAGCGTGCAGCACCTGGGATCCGAGCACGAGCGTGTACAGCCGAGTATTGCCGTTCTTGGGGTCCGTGGGGTCCCACCCGCCGTGCGAGACTCCGCGCATCAGCTTGATGATGTCGACCGGATCGACGCCGCGGATGCGGGTCACCGCGTGCTCGCGGTACGAGGGGAAGATCGTGTCCTGCGCACGGGCGGCACGACCGGAGCCGACCTGCGCCGCCTCCTGCCCACGGCTCGGGGGCCACAGCGCGAGCTGACCCTGCCGCTGCAGGTTCGTCGCCTGGGTGTCGATGGCCCGGATGACGACCATGTCCCGGTAGAACTGCTCGAGCTCGGCATCGCCGATCGCTTCGATCAGGGGAAGGTATCGCTCAGCGGCGGCGGACGGAGCGTACCGTCCGGTCTCGTCCAGAACGCTCACAAGGGGTGTCTCGGAGGTGGTCACGCTCTCACGCTACCCGCGCCCGCATGCCCGGTCACGCATACCTAGGACGCCCTCGTAACTGCCCGGAAGCCGGAGAATCACGCGCGCCCCAGCGAAGAACGGCGACTCAGCGGAGCGCGGCCGCGACCTCGAGCACGCGTTGGATCGAGGCTTCCTCCCCGACGGAGATGCGGATCCCATCGCCGGAGAAGGGCCTGACGACCAGGTCGGCAGCGACGAACGCGGCAGCCACTTCGTCGGTGCGCTCCCGCGCGGGCAGCCACACGAAGTTCGACTGGGAATCCGGAACGTCCCACCCCTGGGCGCGGAGGCCCTCCACGAGGCGGGTGCGTCGCTCGACGATCACGGCGACGCGTTCGAGGAGCTCAGGCTCCGCGTCGAGGCTCGCGATCGCGGCGTTCTCGGCGGCAGACGTGACCGAGAGCGGGATGCCGGTGGTGCGCGCGGCATCCAGCACCTTCTCGTGCCCGATCGCGTAGCCGACCCGCAGCCCCGCGAGGCCGTAGGCCTTCGAGAAGGTGCGCAGCACGACGACGTTCGGATGCCGCTCGAACACCCGCTCGGCGAGACCGTCGACCGCGTCGGGGGCCGTCACGAACTCGGTGTACGCCTCGTCGAGGATGATGAGGATGTCGGAGGGCACCCGCGCGGCGAACGCGGCGAACTCCGCCGACGTGATGACCGGACCGGTCGGGTTGTTCGGGGTGCACAGGATGATCGCGCGGGTGCGGTCGGTGACGGCGTCGGCCATCGCGTCGAGGTCGTGACGGGAGTCGGCCGTGAGCGGCACCTGCACCCCGGTTGCGCCTGCGACGAGCGGGAGGCTCGGGTACGCCTCGAAGGAGCGCCAGGCGTAGATGACCTCATCGCCCACGGAAGCGGTCGCCAGGATCAGTTGGTGCAGGATCGAGACGCTGCCTGAGGCCACGTGCACCTGGTCGGGGTCGACCCCGTAGCGGACCCCCAGCCGCTCGCGCAGGCGGGTGGCCGTCGCATCCGGGTAGCGGTTGATCGGCGTCGTGCGCTGCAGCGCCTCGAGCACCGAGGGCAACGGATCGAACGGGTTCTCGTTGCTGGAGAGCTTGAACGCATCGGGGCCTGCCTGCTTGCCCTGGCGATACGGCGCGAGGGCGGCGATGGCTGGTCGGATGCGGGGCAGGATCGGCTCGGTCACGAGGTCGAGTCTACGAGGGAGCACCGGGCGGCGACGGGCTCGGACGCAGCCTATCGAGGCGCGATGGGCGGTGGTACCATTCTGGTATGGCAATGACGGTGCGACTCCCGGAAGAACTCGATGCGCAGCTCGAGGCGATCGCGCGCGCCCGGCACACTTCGAAGCACGCGGTGATCATCGAGGCGGCGACGCGGTTCGCGAACAGCGAGTCGAAAACAGACCGCGTGCTCTCGATCGCCGACGAGGTGACCGAACGCTACGCCGAGACGCTCAAGCGACTCGAAGACGCCTGAGCGATGGCGACGGAATACATCGAGCCGGAGCAGGCCCTCGCCCTGATAGCGAAACTCGGGCTGCACGTCCGTGACGAGGGGTTGCTCTTCTCCGCGCTCGCTCGCCCCTCAGCGGGGATGTTCGGAGTCGATGCCTACCCGTCCTTCGCGGAGAAGGCCGCGGCGCTGATCAGTTCGGTCGCACAGAACCACGCGCTGTTCGACGGGAACAAGCGGATCTCCCTGTACCTCACGTTCATCTTCATCCGACTCAACGGATACGAGGTGACGTTCACGAACGACGAGGCATTCGACTTCGTTCTCGACGTCGCGCAGAGCCGTTTGGATCTGAACCAGATCGCACAGGTCATCACCGCACACATCGTGGAAGACACCGCAGGCTGACACCCGCGGGCGTCCGTGGGACACTGGTCGGACCATGCGCTTCATCATCCGAGTCGTCGTCAACGCGTTCGCCCTGTGGGTCGTGACACTGATCCCTGCCCTGCAGGTGGTCGTCACCGCCTTCCCTCCCGGCGAGACCTTGCAGCTGGTATTGACGCTGCTCGCAGTGGCCGCGATCTTCGCAATCGTGAACACGATCATCGGCACGGTCGTCAAGATCGTCGCGTTCCCGCTCTACATCATCACGTTCGGGCTGATCGGCTTCCTGATCAACGGCTTCCTGCTGTGGCTGACGGCCTGGATCACGAGCGGCTTCGGCTGGGGCCTGACGGTCGGCGACTTCTGGTGGGGCGTGGTCGCCGCGCTCATCATCTCGGTGATCAACGGCATCTTCGGCTTCATCCTGCGCCCGCAGAACAAGAACTCCCGCCGCGACTGAGCCGGGTCACCCCGTCCGCTCGGCATGGAACTCCGTGCGCTCGACCTCCACGGCCTCTCCGAGCTCGTCCCAGTACTCGTCGACGGCCTCGGCGCGAGGATCGTCTGACGCATCGACCATCTCCGCCGTCTCGATGTAGGTCTCGAGGGCGTGGGTCTGCAGCGTGAGGTCTTGCAACCCGTCGCGCGGATCGCCGACCCTCGACGCGGTGAAGCTGTCGGGCGATCCGGTTCCGTCGATCGACCCGCCAGCGGCGAGCGTCGACACGATGTCGTCGGTGTGCCGGAGCTGGATCAGCGTCTGGTCGTCGCCGAGAGTCGGCTCCGTGGGGCTTCCCGCCGTCATCAGGGTCGACACCGCGAACTCGCTCTCCATCGCGAGGCGGGCGGCGATCATCCCGCCCTGGGAGTGGGCGACCACATCGACCTGGTCGCCCGGCTCCGCACCAGCGGCCGCGAGCGCATCGAGGGTGGCCTGATAGGACGCGGATGTCTGCCCCTGGTAGAGCTCGATGTTCGCCTTCATGTCCCACGGCTCCGACTCGCCTGCCTGCCATGGCAGTGAGTTCTGGGTCCCCTCGACATAGGCCACGTAGCGGGTCGCGCCACCGACCATCGTGTACTTCTCGACCGCGACCTGCGCATTCGCCCCCGGCATCCTCCTGAATGCGGCGGCGAGGCCCGTCGGCGCGCTCGGAGTCGATGTCGCCACCGGCGTCACGCTCACGGCCTCGGCCACTCCTTTCAGAACCGTGCCGGAGCGGACCTTTCCGAGCCCGGAAGCGATGCCCACCAGCGCACCGCCCAAGAACAGCGGCGGGAGCGCCCCCGCCGCGTCGTACTGATCTCCCAGCCCCTCGAACCGACGCTTCTCCCACCCCGCCACCAGCCAGTCCGCCATGGTCCCGATCCGCTCGTCGTCGGCGACCAGCCCGTCCACGCGCGCTTGGACGGCGTTCGCTGCCGCGGCGTCGGTGAGGGCGAGCGCCTCGGCCTGCGCCCGCAGCTCGACGACCTCGAACGCATCCGCCATCAACAGCGCGCCCGTGCAGGCATTCTCGACTTCTGCGCACAGCGCACCGACTCGCTCACCGCTCCGCTGCAACGCACTCACATCTACTCGGGGTGGCGGCTCCGGAGAGGAGGCGATGAGAGCCTGCGCACGGATGACCGCTTCACGCGCTTCGTCATACTGCGAGGCCACCGCGCGCATCCGATAGCCGACACCGCGAAGCTGCTCGGTGTCGACGGCGATCGCTCCACCGTGGTCGATCTCCAATCCCCCGGCGTCCGCCGGCACTCCGCTGCCGGAGATCGCGTTCATCCCTCCGCCCCCTCTCCCAGCTCCCACTCGCGAACCTTGAGGTTTCCGATCTCGACTGCGGTTTCGTCACGCAGGCGCGCAAGCAGTTCGTTCAGCGCGCGAAACCCCTCGGACTGCCAATCCGTACTGTCGACGAGCGCGACCAGGGTCGATCCCGCCTCTTCCAGCGTCGAGATGGCGGCACCGATCTCGACGCGCGCCAGGGAAATCCCCCAGAGCTGTGAGGAACCGCCGGCCTGGTCCTGCGCGAACGAGTACATGGCCCCAGCATCCGGGATCGCGGGCATCTCTCCCGGCACGAATCCCGCGACCGGTGGAGAGACGGACGCCCGTTCACGGTGTGCAGAGGATCGCGCGGGCCGGGCCGCGCTGTGCAGGATGCCCGAGGCCGGGCAGAATGTATCTGTGACATCCCCGGATCCCTTCCGCGTGATCTTCGTCTGTACGGGGAACATCTGCCGCTCTCCCATGGCCGAGGTCGTCTTCCGCGACCTCGCGGAACGCCAGGGACTCGGCTCGCGCATCGTCTCGCGCAGCGCCGGAACCGGAGACTGGCATCTCGGCGAACGCGCCGACCACCGCACGATCGATTCGCTGGCCCGCCACGGCTTCGACGGCTCCCAGCACCGCGCCAAGCAGTTCACCGCAGCGGCCTTCGCCGACAACGATCTCGTCGTCGCCCTCGACCGCACGCACGAGCGCATCCTGCGGGAATGGGCGCACGACGAAGACGAAGAAGGCAAGGTCACGCTCCTGCTCGCATTCGACCCGAACGCGACGACCCACGACGTGCCCGATCCCTACTACGCGGGCGCGGAGATGTTCGATTCCGTGCTCGGTATGATTGAGGCGGCGACTCGGGGCCTGTTCCGCCAGCTCGAACCCGCTCTTCGTCTCCCCCGCACGCCCCGCATCTGAGGGGCCCGATCAGGAGGAACTCCCCTGACTTTCCAGCCCTCGCTCCCGCCGCAGCCCCTGAGCCCCCTCGACGGTCGCTACCGCGGCGCTGTCACCGGCCTCGCCGACTTCCTGTCCGAGGCGGGCCTGAACCGGGCACGCGTCGAGGTCGAGGTCGAGTGGCTGATCGCACTCACCGACCGCTCGCTGTTCGAGACCTCCCCGCTGTCAGATGCCGACAAGGAGCGCCTGCGCGCGCTCTACCGCGACTTCGGGCAGGCCGAGATCGACTGGCTCGCCGAGAAGGAAGCCGTCACCCAGCACGACGTGAAGGCGATCGAGTACCTCGTGCGCGACCGGCTCTCGACCCTGGGCCTCGACTCGATCGCCGAGCTCACGCACTTCGCCGCGACGAGCGAAGACATCAACTCCGCCTCCTATGCCCTCACCGTCAAGCGTGCTGTCGAAGAGGTCTGGCTTCCCGGTCTCGACACCGTGATCGCGAAGCTGCGCGAGCTCGCCGTCGAGCACGCCGATGCCGCGATGCTCTCCCGCACGCACGGTCAGCCCGCCACCCCGTCGACCATGGGCAAGGAGATCGCCGTGTTCGCGTGGCGTCTCGAGCGCGTGCGCAGCCAGATCGCGGCATCCGACTACCTGGCGAAGTTCTCCGGCGCGACCGGCACCTGGTCTGCGCACCTGGCCGCAGATCCCGACGCCGACTGGCCGACGATCGCCCGCGAGTACATCGAGGGCCTGGGCCTCGGCTTCAACATCCTCACCACCCAGATCGAGTCGCACGACTGGCAGGTCGAGCTCTACGACCGCGTGCGTCACGCCGGCGGCATCCTGCACAACCTCGCCACCGACATCTGGACCTACATCTCGCTGGGCTACTTCGCGCAGATCCCGGTCGCCGGGGCAACCGGCTCGTCGACGATGCCGCACAAGATCAACCCGATCCGTTTCGAGAACGCTGAGGCGAACCTCGAGATCTCGGGCGCCCTGCTCGCATCGCTCGGCCAGACGCTCGTCACCAGCCGCCTGCAGCGCGACCTCACCGACTCCACCACGCAGCGCAACATCGGCGTGGCGTTCGGGCACTCGCTGCTCGCGCTCGACAACCTGCGTCGGGGCCTGAACGCCATCTCGCTCTCGCGCGACGTGCTGCTCGCCGACCTCGACGTGAACTGGGAGGTGCTCGCCGAGGCCATCCAGACCGTCATCCGCGCCGAGGTCGTCGCCGGACGCTCCACGATCACCGACCCGTACGCACTCCTCAAGGAGTTGACGCGCGGTCACCGGGTGGGCGCCGCAGACCTCGCCGAGTTCGTGCAGGGTCTCGAGATCGGCGACGCCGCCAAGCAGCGCCTGCTGGCATTGACTCCCGCGACCTACACCGGCATCGCCGCGCGCCTGGCTCGCTGAGCTCGCGCCCCTACCGCGCCCCTGCCGCGCGCGCCGAGTGCACGGCTTGCTGCCGAGTGCACGGGATACTCATGCGTGGATCCCGTGCACTCGGCTCGTTCCCGTGCACTCGACGCCACCGCGCGGGCGAACTAGGGAGCGGACTCGCCGGAGTGCTCCTCGACCTTGTCCTTCGGCATGAACGCGGCGGCGATCAGGGTGAGAACCGCGGTCACGGCCACCGCGACGAACACCCAGACCGACGCGTGGATGATCGTGCCGGGATCGTCCGGACCGACGCCCTGCGCGATGACGGCGTTGGAGATCGCGCCGAACACGGCAACACCCACGGCGCTTCCGGCTGAGCGCGCGAACGCATTCATTCCGGTCACCGCCCCGCGTTCGCCCCACCCGACCGAGGCCTGCGCAGCGATCAACGTCGGCGCCGCGCTCCACCCGAGCCCGAACCCGAGCACGAACGCGATGCCGGCGATCACGAACGGATTGGGCCACGACGCCACGGAGGCCAGGGTGATCGCGGCGACCGTGGTGATGCTCATGCCGATCAGCGTGGTGCGGCGGAAGCCGATCCGCAGGTACAGGCGCCCCGCGTTCGCGGCGGCGAGCGGCCAACCGAGGGTCAACGCGGCGACAGCGAGACCGGAGAGCAGCGGCGCGATGCCGGTGGATCCCTCGAGATAGGCGGGTGCGAAGCTGGTGACACCGAGCATCAGCGCGCCGATGCCGAGCGACACGATCGTGGTCGTCAGGATCAGCGGTCGAGCCGCGAGACGCAAATCGACGATGGGCTCGGCCACCCGGCGCTCGACGAACCCGAAGGCCACCAGTGCGATCACTCCCACCCCGAAACACAGCGCGCTCTGCGCGGAGAGCCACGCCCAGGCGTTCCCGCCCTCCAACATGCCGAGGATGAGCGCGGTCAACCCGATCGTGAGCAGCACCGCTCCCCCGTAGTCGATGCTGTGCTTCCGGGTCTGCTTCTGCTCCTTGTAGTTGCGCAGCAGCATCCATCCGGCGATCAGACAGAGCGGGATGTTGATCCAGAAGATCCACCGCCAGGCGTCGAGCTGGGCGAAGATGCCGCCGAGTGCCGGGCCGACGACCGACGAGATCGCCCAGACGCTCGCGACGTAGCCCTGCACCTTGGCGCGTTCGGCGACCGTGTAGATGTCACCGACGATGGTCATCGACATCGGCGCGACGGCACCGGCGCCGATGCCCTGGATGATACGGAACACGATCAGCGCCGGCATGCTCCACGCGAACCCGCAGAGGATCGATCCGAGGAGGAACAGAGCGATACCGAGGAGGATGATCGGCTTGCGGCCGACGGTGTCGGCGAACCGGGAGTAGATGGGGACGCTCACGGCCTGCGCCAGGAGGTACACCGAGAACAGCCAAGGGAACTGCTGGTAACTGCCGAGATCGCGGACGATGCTGGGCACCGCCGTCGCCAGGATCGTCGCGTCGATCGCGATGAGGCCGGTGGCGAGCATGAGCGCCCCGAGGATGGGCCCTCGCTCCGACCGGAGTCCGATGGAGGCGCGGTCAACGGAGGCAGTCACTACAGGGACAAGCCGATCCACCGCAGCGGTATTCCGGATCCGTGGATGTCGGCACCGCCCACGACGGTGCCGACGTCGGTCGACGCCGGCACCGTCATCGACACCGTCGGGCTCAGTGCGCCGGGCCGAGGTCGCGCATCGGCTTGCCGTTCTTCGGGTTCCCGGGCTTCACCTTGCGGCGCTCTCCGTTCACGACCACGATCACGTTGCTCATGTTCGGCGCCCGGTCGGCGACGACGTCGTAGGAGACGACTCTCCCATCCCGCCACTCGCAGTCGACGCGGTAACCGCCGCGAGCACGCAGGCCCTCGAACGATCCGGCGACGGCCCAATCGGCGGGAACGGCGGGCAGCAGACGGATGACATCGCCATGACTCTGCACGAGCATCTCGGCGATCGCACCGACGATGCCGTAGTTGCCGTCGAGCTGGAACGGCGGATGATTCGCCCAGAGGTTCTGCAGGATGTTGTACGTGAGCAGGCCACGCACCATGATCCCGGCTCGTTCGGCATCGCCCAGGCGTGCGAAGAGTCCTGCGCGCCACGGCCAGGTCCACGAGCGGCGGCTGTCGCCCGAGACCGTGGCCGCGGTGAACGGCACCCCTTCCTTCTCACCGCACCGCGCCTTCAGCGAGACCAGTGCCGCCGCGGAGAGTTCTGGGGTGTCCGGGGTGATCTGGCGTCCCGGATACACGGCGAACAGGTGCGAGGTGTGCCGGTGGATGTCGTTCGGGTCGTCACGGTCGGTCTGCCATTCCTGAAGCTGGCCCCAACTGCCGATCTTGTTCGGCGCGAGCCGCTCCTGCATGTCGGCGACTGTCTTCTGATACTTCTTGTCGGCACCGAGGGCCTTCGCGCACTCGAGGTAGTTCTGGAAGAGGTCCCAGATGATCTGCTGATCGTGCATGACGCCGTCTTCACGAGGGCCGTGCTCGGGAGACCACCCCATCGGCGCGACCAGCGTGCCGTCCGGGAGCTCCTTCAGCTGGTCCTCCCAGAACTGGCAGATCTCCTTGATCAGTGGATAGGCGAGGTCGCGCAGGTACTTCTTGTCCTGCGTGAAGGCCCAGTGCTCGTAGAGATGCTGGGCGTACCAGGCGCTGGCGATCGTGTTCCATTCCCACGCGTTGCCCCCGAAGATGCTCTGCGAGGTGCGCGCGGTCCACCCCCGCACGTCGGCGCCGAAGGCGTTGCGCGTGGCGACCCTGCTGGGCACGGCCACCTCGCGGATGAAGGTCGCGAGGGCCTCGTGCGACTCCGGGAGGTCGGCGGTCTCCGCCCCCCAGTAGTTCATCTGCACGTTGATGTTCGTGTGGTAGTCGCTGGCCCAGGCCGGCTGGTTGCTGTTGTTCCAGAGCCCCTGCAGGTTGGCGGGCAGACCACCGGGCTTCGAGGAGCTGAGGAGCAGATAGCGGCCATAGCCGTAGAGCGTCTGCTCGAGGATCGGGTCGGCCTCGCCCTTCCCGTAGCGGAGCAGCCGGCGGTCGGTCGGCATCGCCATCACGGCGTCGTCGGTCTGACCCCACTCGACCTTCGCGCGCTGCATGAGGTCAGTGACCTGCGCGGTGTGCGCGGCGCGGAGCTTCTTCCAGGAGCGGGAGGATGCGGCGTTCAGCGCCTTCTCGATGGCGGGCTGTGGAGCGCTGCCTCGCCAGCCGTGCGCGGCGCTCAGCCGATAGTCGGTGCGGGCGTCGAGCAGCAGCGTGATCGCCGAGGCGCCCGAGACGCGCAGCCCGCCCTCTGCGGCGACCACCTGTCCGTCGGTATCCGCGATGCGCATGACAGCCGCGTGCGTGAGGTTGTTGGCCATCGTGCCGGAGAAGCTGAGCCGCCGGCCGCCCGCATCTGCTGTGGTCGCGACGCCGTCCTGCTTCGAGGCCATGGTGATGAGCGCAGTCAGCGCGCCCGGGCGATCGGAAGTGAACCGCACGGCGATCACGTCGGCATCGCGACTCGCGAACGCCTCGCGCAGCACCGTGCCCTGCGCGGTCGCGAAGTGAGTGCTGTGGGTGCCGTCGGCGATGTCGAGCGCCCGCCGATAGTCGACGACCGCCTTGGCTCCTGCCGTACTGAAGCCGTTCCCGGTGAACGCGACGCCTCCGAGCCGGATCGCGCCGGGCGCGGAGAACGCGATGCGGTACATCGCGTAGGCGGTGGAGTTCGTGAACGAGAACACGCGGCCGATGCCACGTTCGGGGAAAGTCTCGCCGACGCGGGTGTCGAGCGTCTTCCAGACAAGCCCATCATCCGAGCCGGAGACGACCCAGTCGCGAGGATCCTGCTCCGGCGCATCCGGAGCGCTGGTGAGCACGTAGCCGCCGAGGGCGAGCTTCGCACCGAGTTCGACCTGCCACACCGCGCCGGCACCCGTCGTCGGCACCGCCCACACAGTGGTGGGATCGGCATCGATGCTGCCGACGAGGGAGTCGGCATGTCCGCTCGGTGAAGAGACGTACACCGCGCTCCCCTGCGCCAGGTCGACACCGCCGAGTGCGATCTCACCCACCTGGAAGTGACTGACGCCCGCCTTCGGGGAGAACACGAACCGATAGTGGGCGTACGCCGTGGTGTTGGCGAAGGTGAAGCTCTTCGTCTGGAGTCGCTGCGGGAACGGCGCCTCAGCACGCGAGTCGAGTGCGACCCAGGTCGCGCCATCGGTGGATCCCTCCACCCGCCAGTCCTGCGGATCACGAGCGGGGACGTCGTTCGCGCTCGTGAGCGTGTAGGAGGCGACGGCGATCGACTCCGCGAGGTCGGCCTGCCAGATCACCTCGGCCGGTGGCGCGATCAGGCACCATTTCGTCGCGGGATTCCCGTCGTACGTCTTCTCGACGCTCTCGCCACCCGACACCTCATACGGTCCGCCGGGAGATGTGACCTTGGTGCGGGCACCGAAAGCGACGGTGACCTCGCCGAAGTCGCGGAAGGAGCCGAACCCGGTGACGCTGGTGTCGTAGGCGCCGTCGGGTTGTCCCGCAAGCGCGTTGTCGTAGTCGTTGACGCCACCCCAGAGGCTCTGCTCACTGAACTGGATCACCTCGGCATCCGGGTTCCCGAACAACTTCGCGCCGAGTCGCGCGTTGCCGATGGGGAGCGCCTGCGTCTCCCAGTTCGTCGCGGGAGT
Organism: Microbacterium sp. MYb54; assembly: GCF_002979515.1. Lineage (GTDB taxonomy): Bacteria > Actinomycetota > Actinomycetes > Actinomycetales > Microbacteriaceae > Microbacterium. Next base: position 131,453 of record NZ_PCPA01000002.1, read on the forward strand.
GCCGTACCAGAGCGCGTGTGGCGACAGCTGCGGTCGAGGGATCGGTCCTGCCGCTGTCGCGGGCACCGGCGCGTTCGCCGAGAACGAGCTCGCAGCAGCCGGCCGAGCCGCCAGGAACTGAGGGACGAGCGGGGCGAGGAGGACGAGACCGCCCACCTGCAGCGCCTGTCGACGGGAAATGGGGTCGATCATCACAGCAAACCTCCGGAGCATCGTTGATCATCTGGTGCCGTGCGCCCCCGCCGGTCATGAAGGCGGGCGCGTCAGGAGCCAGTGTGCGACACGAGACATCGGATGTCTAGAGACGATCGGCCAGAGGGTTCGCCGAAAGTATCCTCACTCGCAGCAACCGTGGGTCGCTTTAGTCGGATGTTCGGATGATCACGCTGCGGAGAGCGAGTGCTCCACCGCCCGGCAGATCAGGATGATGCGGGGCGACCGGGCGCCTCGGCGTCGGGGTTTTCGTCTTCCGGCTCCGGGTCGTACAACACCGGACGATCGATCGTCTTGGTGACGTCGGCCGGATCGACGGCGAGGATCAGCATCGCGAGGATCAGCAGCGTGACGATGAACGCCCCACCGCCGACGACGAGGCCGAGGGCGAACGGGGTCAGCCCTTCATATGAGCCGTTCGCGATCAGGGTGTTCACGCGCAGAGTGAAGGCACCGGTGGAGACCAGGGTGACGACCATGGCGAAGACGCCGCACCCGAGCGCGATGAGGAGCAGGTGCAGGGGCCGCAGGATGTCCCGACGGGTGGGCTTCTCGTCGCTCATCGCTCTCCTCCGTGCTCCACAGGGGAAGCGCTGTCGTTCGGTTCGGAGGCCGCGGCGACGGCATCCACTCGCTTCGGCGTGAGGCCGGCGATGCCGAGGAACACGGCGAGGATCGCCGCGTAGCCGCCGAACATGCCGACACCGAGGATGATGCCGGAAAGGATGAACGTGCCGGCCTTGTCGATCGTGTACTCCTGCAGGAATCCGGCCGGGATCAGCAGGAGGACGATGCCGAGCAGAACTCCCAGCGCCCCCACCGTGATCGCGTCGCGCGACAGTGCGTCGCCGGATCGACGGGCTCGGATGCCGGCGAGCAGCTCGATGCCACCGCTGATGATCGCCCATCCGGACACGACGACGAAGAACAGGTCGTCGGAGCGCCAGACCGGGATGCCGCTGACCATGCCGGCGACGACGCCCACGGCCGCGAGCAGCACGTACGACCAGCGCGAGCCCGCAGGCAGCACCAGCCAGGCAGCGAGCACCTGCACGAGAGCGGTGGTGAAGACGAAGCCGCTGAAGACGGCCAGACCGACGGGGGCGGAGTGATCAGACGAGAACGTGATCATCAACGCGGCGACCGCGGCGAACAGCGCGCGCAGCAATTGCACGTGGCGCATGGTGAATGCGCGAGCAGGGGCAGACATGACGGTCCAGAGTCCTCCGGGGTGTTCCTCCCAGTCTACGCGGGGCTGCGGAGCCGATGCGCCGGGAGCCGTGCGGAGGGAAGTTTCGTGAAGCCCGGCGGATCTCCCCAGATCGATTGCCGGGCTTCACGACATACGCAGCAAGGGGGGCATCACTGCGTCAGGCCGGTGATCGCAGGGTCGGGCACCCTGCCTGCGAAGACGGCCAAGTGACCCCACATGCCCACCCGGTCCCCTGAGGTGCACGCGTGCGGTCGTATGCTCACTCTAGAGCGCTGATCTTCACATACCGGAGGGGGTCTGTGACGAGTTTCGAAGATGACGCGCGCAGAGCACGACCCGATGCGTTCGCGAGTGCCCTGCGCGACGCGATAAATGCGAGGCCTGTGACGCTGTCCGGGCTGCAGCGCCAGCTCAAAGCCAGAGGCAACAACGTCTCGATGGCCACGCTGAGCTATTGGCGCTCCGGCGCACGACGGCCGGAAGGCGCGCAGTCGCTGGCCGCGCTGGCCGACATCGAGCAGCTCCTCGGCCTCGACGAAGCGGCATTGACCCGACTTCTCCGCTCCACGAACCGCACCGGCCCTCTCGGACCGAACCAGTTCCCGATCGACGAGGAGGAGCTCGAGCTGGCGGTCATCGAGGCCTTCCGCGCCCTCGGTGCGGATTATCCGGACACCTCTCGCGAACTCACGACCCATTCGGTGACCGATGTCGGCGCGGATGGCAACGTCGCCTACAGCATCACCCGCAGCATCGTTCAGTCCACGGTCGGCACGATCACGGCGATCCCGTTCCTGGAGATCACTCCTGGCGTCCGCACTCCACCCCCCGCCCTGAGGGCGGTATCCGGGGGAAGGATCGCTGCGCGATACTCCCATCCGGACGGCGAGGTGCACGGCGTGCTCTTCGAACTCGACCTTCCGCTGACCGCCCCTGAGACCGCGATGGTCGAGTGGTCCGTCGAGTATCCGCCCGACTATCCGGAGACCCGCGACACGGGCCACGCGTTGGCGCAGAAGGCGCGAGAGCTGCTGGTCTGGACGCGCTTCCATCCGGATGCGATGCCGGACTGGTGCGAAGAGCATGTCGAGACCCCGAACGGCGTGACCGTGACCCCGGTGGCACTCACCCGCGGAACGTCGGTGCACCTGGTGCGCAGGGCGTTCGGCCCTGGCGCCCTCGGACTGCACTGGGGCTACGGCCCCCGAGAGGATCAGCCGGGCTGATCGCCGCTCGCGACCGGACGGCCAGGAGTGTTCGACCACTGGCTCCACGAACCGGGGAAGACCTTCGCCTCGATGCCGACCTCGTGCAGGATCAGGGCGGTGTGCGCGGCCGTCACGCCGGAACCGCAGTACGCCGCAACCGCGGTGCCCGGCGTCACACCGGCCGCGGCGAAGTTCGCCAGCACGGTCTCACGGTCGAGGATGCGCCCTTCTGGGTCGAGGTGCAGCATGGTCGGGACGTTGCGCGCACCGGGGATGTGGCCGGCCACCGGATCGAGCGGCTCGGTCTCGCCGCGGTAGCGCTCCGGCGCCCGGACATCGAGCAGCACACCGGATGCCGGGAACGCGGCGGCCTCGTCGATCGACAGCGCGTCGGCGCCGACCTCCTCCAGCACGACGTCGCCGGGCTCCGGAGTCACATCATCGGTCGCGACCTCGAAACCCTCGGCCTTCCAGCCGCGGATGCCGCCGGCGAGCACGCGCACGTCGACACCGGCCTGGCGCAGCAGCCACCAGGCGCGCGCCGCCGCCGTGCCCTTGGCATCGTCGTACGCGACGACGGTGTCGCCTGCGCGCACACCCCACCGACGCGCCGCGACTTGGAGCGTGGCGGTCGACGGCAGCGGGTGCCGTCCTTCCGAAGCTTCGCCGTGGGTGGAGAGCTCGGTGTCGAGCGAGGCGAACACCGCTCCGGGGATGTGTCCGCTCAGGTAGTCGGCGTGTCCGGCCTCCGGACGGTCAAGCCGCCACCGCACGTCGATCACGCGCACCGGCGCGCCCTGGGTCAGAAGGTCGTTCAGCTCGACGGCACTCACGAAGTCGCTCATGCTGCGAGGCTACCGAGTCGAGAGCTGCTCTCGGCGCGCGTTCGTCTTCCCGCGTCACGAATCGGCGACCGCCTCAGACCGTTAGGCTCGATCCGGCAACGTCGAGAAAGGGCCAACGATGCCCTCTCGACTTCGCTGGATGCGCTTGCGCCCGCAGGAGGCCGCGCTCATCGCGATCACCGCGGTGTGGGGCGGCACGTTCCTGCTCGTGCACTGGGCGATGGAGCACGCAGGTCCCTGGTTCTTCGTCGGCATCCGGTTCCTGATCGCCGGACTCATCAGCGTCGTGATCTTCCGGCGCGTGCTGCGCGGGATCCGCTGGCGCGACATCGGCGCGGGCGTCGCGATCGGCGTGATGATCTACCTCGGCTACGGCCTGCAGACACTGGGCCTGCAGACCATCGACAGCAGCACCTCTGCCTTCATCACCGCGATGTACGTGCCGCTGGTGCCGCTCGCGCAGTGGGCCGTGTTCCGCAAGCGCCCACCGGCCATGGCCTTCGTCGGAGCGGGCCTGGCCTTCGTCGGACTGCTCTTCATCGCCGGGCCCGACGCCTTCGCTCTGACGCTCGGCGCTGGCGAGATCGCGACCATGATCAGCACCCTGCCGATCGCCGCCGAGATCATCCTCATCAGCCTGTTCGCGGGGAAGATCGACCTCGGCCGCATCACGGTCATCCAGCTGCTGACCGCCGGCGTGCTGGGACTGCTCACGATGCCGGCGGTAGGCGAGAGCGTGCCGGAGTTCTCGTGGATCTGGGTCGGCTGCGCGGTCGGGCTGGGAGCTGCGAGCTGCCTGATCCAGCTGACGATGAACTGGGCGCAGAAGTCGGTCTCGCCCACCCGCGCGACCATCATCTACGCCGGAGAGCCGGTGTGGGCAGGCGTCATCGGGCGCATCGCCGGTGAGCGCCTGCCCGCGACCGCGCTCATCGGCGGCGCACTCGTCGTGCTCGGGATCCTCGCGAGCGAGCTGAAGCTCGTGCGGCGAAGGCGCCGGGAGGAGAACCACGCCGTGGGCGGAGAATCTCCGGTGAGCTCTCCGCCCGACGCGTAGATCTCCGCCCGAGGCGACGTCAGACCGTGAGCAGTACCTTCGTGGCGCGGCGCTCATCCATGGCCCGGTAGCCCTCAGCGGCGTCCTCGAGTGGAAGGGTGAGGTCGAACACCTTGCCGGGGTCGATCTTCCGGTCCCAGATGAGCTGGATCAGTTCGGGGAGGAAGCGCCGCACCGGAGCCGGGCCGCCGTGCAGGTGCACGCCGGAGTAGAACAGCTCTTCGCCGGGAAGCGCGACGTCGTGCGAGACGCCGACGTAGCCGACATGGCCGCCGGGGCGGGTGGAGCGGATCGCCTGCATCATCGACTCCTGCGTACCGACCGCCTCGATCACCGAGTGCGCGCCGAGTCCGTTCGTGAGCTCCTTGATGCGCGCGACGCCTGCATCACCACGCTCGGAGACGATGTCGGTCGCACCGAACTCACGGGCCAGAGCCTGGCGGTCGGCGTGCCGGCTCATCGCGATGATGCGCTCGGCGCCGAGTTCTCTTGCGGCGAGGATCCCGAGGAGTCCCACGGCTCCGTCACCGACAACCGCTACCGTCTTGCCGGGGCCCGCCTCGGCGGCGACAGCGGCGAACCAGCCCGTGCCCAGGACATCGGATGCCGCGAGCAGGGAAGGGATCAGGTCGGCGTCGGGCAGACCGGGAGTGGCGACCAGGGTGCCGTCGGCGTGCGGGATGAGGGAGTACTCGGCCTGGGTGCCGTATCGGCCCATCGGGACGACGTGCACGCAGCGGGACTGGTAGCCCGCCTGGCAGATCTCGCAGGTGTTGTCGGACGCCATGAACGAGCCGACGACGAAGTCGCCGACCTTCAGCGTCTGCACCTCGGAGCCGATCTCCTCGACGACCCCGACGTATTCGTGACCCATCGGGGCGTGGTCGACCTCATTGGCGCCGCGGTAGGGCCACAGATCGGAGCCGCAGATGCAGGTCGCCGCAATGCGGATCACGGCATCGGTCGGTCGCGTGATGGTGGGCTTCTCGCGCTCCTCGACCCTGACGTCGCCGGGGGCGTACATGACTACTCCGCGCATTCGTGATGCTCCTTCTTGTCGTAGGCATCCAGTCAACGCCGCTTCCGGGCGAAGTGGGAGGGCCTGAGGGAACCCCTCGAAATCGGCGCATCCGGGAATACTCGGACGGAGCGCGCGTTGCACCCGGCATGATTGAAACTTCAACCGTCGCTCCGGTCACCACGGAACGCACCCGCGTCCGCGTGCCGCTGCGCTTCGGCGACGGCTTCTCCACCACCGCCGATGTGGTCACGTTCGACGGTCTCGTCGACGGCCGCGAGCACCTGCTGCTCGGCCTCGGAGACTGGCGTGCTGCCGTCGAACGCGCCGGCGACGGCGGGGCCGCTCCTCTTGTGCGCCCGCACAGCGAGTGCCTCACCGGTGACGTGTTCGGGTCGGAACGCTGCGACTGCGGCCCGCAGCTGCGCGAGGCGGTGGAACGCATCGCGGACGAAGGCGGCTTCCTGCTCTACCTTCGCCAGGAGGGGCGGGGCATCGGCCTCTACGCCAAGCTCGACGCCTACGCTCTGCAGGACGCGGGGCTCGACACGTACGAGGCGAACGTCGCCCTCGGTCACGGCGAAGACGAGCGCGACTACACCGTCGCCGCCCAGATGCTGAACGCGCTCGGCGTCGACGGCATCCGCCTGCTGAGCAACAACCCCGACAAGGCCGTGCAGCTCGAAGCGCTCGGCATCCGCGTCACCGAGCGCGTGCCCACCGAGGTGCACCTGTCGGAGGCCAACTCCCGCTACCTGCAGGCCAAGCGGGACCACACGGCGCACACGCTCGACCTGTCCGCAGCGTGACACTCCAGGAGGACACCATGACGGCGGAGCAGCAGCATCCGCGTCGACTCGACGACACCGAGATGCAGACCTGGCTCCCCGTCATCCGCTTCGTCCAGCTGCTGCCCCAGGTGCTCGACCGCACGCTCAAAGAAGAGGTCGGGCTCAACCACGCGCGCTACGCGATCCTCATCACGCTGGCGGGTCAGGGCGAGGGCGCCGTCACCATGACGGAGCTCGCCCGCATCGCGGGCCTCAGCCGATCGAGGTTGAGCCATGCACTCGACTCGCTCGAGCAGCGCGGCTGGGTCGAGCGCACCTCCTGCAGCACCGACAAACGCACCCTCTCCGCCGCACTGACACCGGCGGGGCGGGAGATGCTGCGCACGGCCGCCCCCGTGCACGTCGAGCAGGTGCGGGAGCTCGTGCTCGATCCGCTCACGACCGAAGAGCGCGCGCAGCTCGGTGCGATCCTCGGCAAGCTGCTGCCCGGCGTGACCGCGGCGCTGTAGGCCCCGTCCGATCAGGCCTCGGGAACGGGGCGCCCGAACGCCTCGAGCGTGATGTCTTCCGGTGCGGGGCCGCGACGCACGTCCGTGTCGAGCGCGTCGATCGATGCGAGCTCAGCTGTCGTGAGCTCGAAGTCGAACACGTCGAAGTTCTCCGCGATGCGTGCAGGACGCACCGACTTCGGAAGGGCGGAGCGTCCCTGCTGCAGATGCCAGCGCAGCATCACCTGAGCTGGCGACTTGCCGTGCGCGGTGCCGATCGCCAGAAGCGTCGCGTCGTCGAAGGCCGAAGCGCCGTTCGGCCGGTACGCCGTGATCCCGCCGATCGGCGACCACGCCTGCGTGCGGGTTCCGGCTGCGGCGTCGGCCGCCTGCACCGCGCGCTGCTGGAAGTAGGGGTGCACCTCGATCTGGTTGACCGCCGGAACGATGCTCGTCTTCTCGCCGAGCAGCGCGAGATGCTCGACCATGAAGTTGCTGACGCCGATCGCGCGGACCCTGCCGTCGGCCAGCAGCGTCTCGAGCGCCTGGTAGGCGCCGAGAGTCAGGTCGAATCGCTCTGGGAGCGCCTGGTGGAGGATCAGCAGATCGAGCGTGTCGACGCCGAGCTTTCCGGTCGACTTCTCGAAGGCATGCAGGGTCTCGTCATATCCGTAGTCGCTGATCCACACCTTCGTCTCGATGAAGACCTCGTCGCGCGGGATTCCGGAGCGACGGATCGCCTCACCCACCTCGCGCTCGTTGCCGTAGGCGGCTGCCGTGTCGATCAGGCGATAGCCCGTCTCCAGTGCGCTGACGACGGCGTCGACCGTCTCTTCGGGAGCTGCCTGGTAGACGCCGAAGCCGAGGGCCGGCATCGTGACGCCGTTGTTGAGTGTGAGTTGCGTGGTCATGTCTCCAGTGTGCGCTCGCCCTATCCTGCGAGGGAGGGCCTGGCGTCACCTCCCTTCTCGCCCTCGGACGGCGTAGCGTCGGAGGATGGACACCCGCAGCGAAGTGCGCGAATTCCTCTCCACGAGGCGCGCACGCCTCACCCCCGATCAGGCAGGACTGCCCGCGTTCGGCGGCAACCGTCGTGTACCGGGTCTCCGCCGCGAAGAGGTCTCGCTGCTCGCGGGCGTCAGCGTCGACTACTACACCCGGCTCGAGCGCGGCGATCTTTCCGGCGCCTCGGAGAGCGTCCTCGATGCACTCGCACGCGCGCTCCAGCTGGACGAGGCAGAGACAGCGCACCTGTTCGACCTCGCCCGCACCGCGAACTCCTCCCCCCTGGCGCGCAAACCACGCCGGAAGGCAGAGGTGCTGCGGCCCAGCATCCTGCGCCTGCTCGATGCGATGACCGAGGCGCCGGCTGCCGTGCGGAACAACTACTTCGACTACCTCGCGGCGAACGCGCTCGGCCGGGCGCTCTATGCACCCCTGCTCGCGGAGCCCCACCCGAACAGCGCGCGCTTCGCCTTCCTGAACCCGGCCGCGCAGGACTTCTACCCCGAGTGGGAGCGCAACACCCAGGAGCTCGTGGCGGCGATGCGCGGAGAGGCAGGGCGCAATCCCTACGACCGGAAGCTGAGCGACCTGGTCGGTGAGCTGTCGACCCGCAGCGAACGCTTCCGCACGCTGTGGGCGGCCCACAACGTGCGCTACCACCGCTCCGGCATCAAGCGCATCAACCACCCGGTGGTGGGCGAGATGGAACTCACCTACGAGGCGTTCGAACTGCCCGCCGATCCCGGCCTGCAGCTGTCGACGTACACCGCAGAGCCGGGCTCGGCATCGGCCGACAAGCTGAAGATGCTCGCCAGCTGGGCGGCGACGGATGCGGCCGGGCCCGTTTCGGCCGAGGCCGCGCCCGCGCCCGCGCCCGAACGCACCGACGTCTGACACCGCGCACGGCACACCCGCGCTCTCGGCCCAACCGATATGTTGCACCGCCTACGGTTGGTGCGCGGAACCCGCGGGGATAGCATGTCTCTCCCGCGGAGCCCACCGACGTTCTCCGCCTGAGGACGGGAAGAGCACCGTGGACGATGAGCTCCTGCGCCCACAGAGCGACGATGCCGACAGCCGATCGCACAGCGCCGTCTCCTCGTTCGCGTCGACACTGCGCCGCGCCGTGCAGCGTCGTGGCCAGTCGCTCCGCACGATCCGGCGCCGCCTGCACGACCGCGGCTACCAGATCAGTGTCGCCACGCTCTCGATGTGGCAGTCCGGCACCCGGCGCCCGGAGAAGGACACCTCGTTCGACGCGATCCACGAGCTGGAGCAGCTGCTGCTGTTGGACGAGGGCGCGCTCACCGACACCCTGGGGCCGCCCCGCCGTGTCCAGCAGAATCTGCACCGACCGTACGCCGATCTCGCCGAACTGGCCCCTTCCGCCTTCACCGCCGAGCCGACTCCCGAGCTGCTGGAGCGATCCGGCGCGATCCTCCTCGACGTCGATAGGGAGAGCCGAATCGTCCGTACCGTGAACCGCACCATCTGGCAGGCGCATCGAGACGGCGCGGAGCGTGCCGTCATCTTCTACGGCCTGAGCAGGCCCGGCGATGAGCCTCCCGAAATGCGCGGCACCATAGGCTGCGAGCTGGTCGACACGAGGATCGATCTCGACCAGCGGCTGGTGCGAGCCGCTCTCCGATTGAGCACCCCGCTTCGCAAGGGCGAGCTGGCACTCACCGAAAGGGAATCCACCGCGCCCGACGACTCGGCCCCCGATCGCGAGTTCACCGTCGTCGCTCCGCGGCGCCAGGCGGAGATCATCCTGCATGCCACCTTCGACGCCGACCGCCTCCCCCGTCGGTGCCGAGTGTTCGTCGAATCTGATGATGTGTCGCGTTCGCACGCGGTGTCCCTCAACGGCGCCGGCGTCACCCACGCGGAGTTCAACTTCGGTCCCGGAAGGGTCACTCTGATGTGGGAGTGGTGAAACCATTGGAATGGTGGTCGGACGACCCGCCTCACGGCGTTCGAGGATAGGCGTTCGAGGATAGGGGAGCGAAACGGTCCACCACCGTCTCGCTCCCCGCGCTTCCCCCTCAACCGGTTCCTACAGGGAGAGAACCGGTGACAGCCCCACCCGCGCATCGCTGCGCGGACTGCCACCGGGACGCTCGTCCGCCACCGGCGCGCAGAAACGTATCAGTGCGCCGTTCACGGAGAGCCCCTGCTCGCGTGAACGATCCACGCCCCCGGCCTCCGCATCCGGTTCTGCTCTGAGCAGAACGTCTCGAATCCCCCGGTTGCGGCGGCTTATCGTGAGGCATGGCCGACCTCCTCTCGTTCCCGCGCTCCCCTCGCTCCGACCGTCCGCGGCCGAGTGATCCCGAACCCCTCTGGCGTCATCTGCTGGGCGACCAGCTGCGCCGCCGCCGCCACGACCGCGAGGAGACGCTCACCGAGACGGCCGAGAAGGCCGGCGTCTCCCCGCAGTACCTCTCCGAGGTCGAGCGAGGGTTGAAGGAGCCGTCGAGCGAGATGATCGCCGCGATCGCGGGCGCCCTCGACACGAGCCTCATCGAGCTGACCAGCGCGGTCGCGGATGAGCTCCGTTCGGTATCGGCGTCCGCTGCGGTGTCGATGTCCGCCGGACCCGGCATGTTCGCTCTCGCCGCCTGATCTCAGACGCGCGGACCCAGCACGGAGTCGATCAGCCCGTAGTCGAGCGCTGCGGATGCGGTGAACACCCGGTCACGGTCGGTATCCGCGCGCAGTTCGACCACCGAGCGGCCGCTGTGCCTGGCGAGGATCTCCTCCATGTCCGACCGCACGCGCACCACCTCGTCGGCGGCGAGGATCAGGTCGGGGATCGCTCCCCGCGACTGGCCGGCCGGCTGATGCAGCACGATGCGTGCGTGCGCGAGCGCAGCTCTCTCCCCCGTCGCCCCGGCAGCGACGAGCAGGGCCGCTGGACCGATGGCCTGGCCGACGCACGTCGTCGCGATGCGCGGACGGATGTGCTGCATCGTGTCGTAGATCGCCAGCGCCGCGCCTGGGTCGCCGCCCTCGCTGTTGATGTAGAACTGGATGCCCGACTCCGGGCTGTCCGCATCGAGGTGCAGGAGCTGGGCGATGAGGGCGTTCGCGACCCCCGCGTCGATGCCGGTGCCGAGGTAGATGACCCGCTCGGCGAGCAGGTGCGAGTAGACGTCCATGACGCGTTCGCCTCGCGGATGCTGCGCGATGACGTTCGGGATCGTGTAGCTGCTCATGCGTCCACCCCCAGTCCGACGCGCGCACGTCGTCGCGGCATCACCTCGGCGAAAGAGGCCACGATCCCGTCGATGAAGCCGTACTCCTGCGCCTGAGTCGCGGTGTACCAGCGGTCGTGCAACGAGTCCTCGAAGATGCGCTCGATGGGCTGGCCGGTGTCGGCGGAGATGAGCCCGAGCACGGTGTCTCGCATGTGCCGGAGGTCGTCGGCCTGCGTCTCGATCTCCCCTGCCGAACCCCCGATCCCCGCTGACCCCTGATGCATGAGGATGCGCGCGTGCGGAAGGGCTCGCCGCTTGCCCGGAGTGCCGGCGGAAAGCAGGAACTGCCCCGCGCTGCAGGCGAGGCCGAGCGCCAGCGTCGCGACGTCGTTGGGGATGAGGTGCATGATGTCGCGGATCGCGAGCATCGACGGCACGGAGCCGCCGGGCGAGTGGATCCAGAGCGCGATGTCGCCGACCGGGTCTTCTGCCGACAGCGCGAGCAGCTGTGTCATCAGGAGGGTGCCGTTGTCGTCATCGAGCGCGCCGTCGAGCACGAGCACCCGCTCGTGGAACAGCGCGCGTCGGGCTTCTGGGCCGAACTGCGGGATGGGGTTGTCTTCGCTCATGCCCCCAGCATCGGCCGCGGCGCTTCGCACCGGGCCGGATTCTGCCGTGGGCGGCTCTGCCCTGAGCGGATGCCGTGGGAAGGCATCCGCTCAGGACCCCGGGGGAGAGCGGGGTGAGTGGGGTCAGGCGGGGTAGATGGGATCAGGAGGGGTGGATGGGGTCAGGCGGCGAGGGCCAGGGAGCGGCGGTGGGAGATGCGGTGACCGACCCAGAAGCCGATCGCGATCAGTCCGGCGAGCGCGATGCCGAGGATCCACGGTGTCATCGACGGCGCAGCCCCCGCAGTGGCGGTGGCGAGAGTGCCCGAGCCTTCCGCGATCAGGCCGTTGCCCTCGGCGAGGTCGGCGGCTCCGGCTTCGAGCTTGTCCCCGCCCGCCGCGAGATCACCCGAACCGTCCGCGACCGTGGATGCCCCGGCCGAGAGCTTGCCGATGCCGGTGTTGAGGTCGCCGGCGCCGGACTGCAGCGCGCCGACTCCGGTGGCGAGCGTGCTCGCTCCGTCGTTCAGTCGGGTTGCGCCCGCGCTGAGATTCGCCGTGCCGGAGTACAGCGCAGAGGCTCCGGTGGAGAGGGTCTGCAGGCCCGAGGCCAGCCTGGCTGCACCGGCCGAGAGCTGCGAGGTGCCGGAATGCAGCGCCTGGGCGCCGGCGACGAGGGCGGGCGCACCCTGGGGAGCGACGAGAGCCGCGGTGCCGGGCCACTTCTTCGACGGGTCGCCGCTGATGAGGGCGTTGACTCCACCCGTGACCTTCGCGGAACCGTCGGCTGCCGCGACGAGCCCCTGTGCGAGGAGGGGGGCCTTGGCCACCACCGGCGCCATGGCATCCACCTGCTGGTCGACGCCGGTGGCGAGGGTGACGAGTGCCTGCAGCTGCGCGTTCGTCGAGTCGGCCGCGAGCATTCCGGTGAGGGCGTCGCGGAGCTGCTGGGAGTACCCGGGAGCGGTGGCGGCGAGGCCTTCCAGCTTGGTCTGCGCATCCGCGTGCGCGAGAGCGACCACATTCGCATCGACTCCCGCGCCCAACGTGTCGCTGAGCGTGGTCGCGCCGAGGAGCACGCCGTTCGCATATGCGTGGGCGCCGTTGACCCCTGCGGCGAGCGTAGACATTCCGGAGGAGAGGCTCTGCGCCCCGGCATCCGCCGTCGCCAACTTCGCGGCGAGTTCCTGTGCACCGGCAAGCGCCGACTGCGCGCCTCCGCTGACCTTGCCCGCACCGACCACCGCTGTGGAGGCACCGGTTGCGAGGCTGCTCGCGCCCTCGGCGAGGGTCGTCGCGCCGGTCGCGGCCGTCGTGGCACCGTCGCTCAGCTTCTGGGAACCCTCCTGCGCGCTGGCCGCACCCGTGGAGAGGTCGTCTGTGCCCTCGGCGAGTCGCGCGGCACCGGCCGAGAGGTCTGCGGCGCCGGCGGCGAGGTCCGCGGAGCCGTCCTTCGCCGAAGTGGTGCCGTCGGCGAGTTCAGATGCGCCCGCGGCGATCTTGCTCGTCGTCACGAAGAACAGGATGACCATGGCTGCCAACAGCAGGCTGAGCACGATAACGGCGATGCGCATGCCGATGCCGTGCGAATGGGGCGTGGTACTCGTCATTGAGGACTCCCGAGGTAGGTGGCGTCGTTGCCACCGGCGACTGTATGGGCAGGCCACCCCGCGACTCCGGGATTTGCCGTTCGATACCAAGTCTCAGCGCTGTTGAGACTCAGTTTCTTGTGGCTAGTGCACAAAAGGACATCCGCCGCCCCTGTGCTTTCCACGAAAACGAGCCGTAACATCGTGGACTCACGGCCCGCCTAGCCTCGTGCTCATGGCGAAACAGCAGGCACAGGCATGGCAGTGGTCGGAAGACGGGCTCAACTTCCGTACCCGCAAGTGGGTGCGGCCCGAAGATCTCAACGCGAACGGCTCCCTGTTCGGCGGCAGCCTGCTGAAATGGATCGACGAAGAGGCAGCGATCTACGCGATCGTGCAGCTGGGCAACTACCGCGCCGTCACCAAGCACATCTCGGAGATCAACTTCGAGGCATCCGCGGTGCAGGGCGACCTGATCGAGATCGGCCTACAGGCCACGCACTTCGGCACGACGTCACTGACCATGCGCGCGGCGGCCAGGAACATGATCACGCGCAAGCGCATCCTCACCATCGAGAAGATCGTGTTCGTGAGCCTCGACGAAGACGGGGCGCCGACCCCGCACGGCTACGACCGGATCACCTACGACCGCGACCGGATGCCGACCGAGCGCATCGCGACCGGGACCATTCGACTCCCCTCGCTCTGACTCGCCTCGACAGCGCCGCGTTGATCGTGTTCGGCTTCGAGAGGTTCGATCAGGTTCGTGAGGGTGCGGTGTACCCCGAGTGGCCGACAGATATTGCCCGTCAGGTCGTCGATACTGGTTGAGCGCTGTGGCTGCCTCGGGGCTGTCCATATCAAATTCGGGACCGTGGAGGAGGGTGGTACATGTCAGCCATAACGGTTTGGATTGTGTATTTGGAGGACGAGCCTGGTTTCATCGGCGTATTCGACATCGAAGACGATGCATATGAGTTCCAGGAGACCTATGCGGCTGAGACTGGCCGTTCGGTATTGCTGACCCCAGTAGTCGTCCCTTACCGGCAAACAGTCGCGCGGTCGCCCGCAACATGATCACGCGCAAGTGCAGCCTCGACGAAGACGTCAAGCCGACCCCGCACGGCTACGACCGGATCACCTACGACCGCGACCGGATGCCGACCGAGCGCATCGCGACCGGGACGATCCGACTCCCCTCGCTCTGACTCGCCTCGACAGCGCCGAGCCACCTCCTCAGGCGCGAACCGCCCCCCGGTGTGTCGCGCTCGAAGAGGTGACCCGGTCGGGGAGGGGCGCTTCGACCTCGAAGGCCGGAACGCCGGCGAACGCCTGGGCGAGGTCGGCGATCAGATCGTCGACATCCTCCAGGCCGATCGACAGCCGCAGCACGTCGGCGGCGGGCCGGGCCTCGGGCGGCACCGGGCGATGAGTGAGCGCCGCCGGATGCTGGATCAGCGAGTCCACCCCGCCGAGCGAGACGGCGTGCGTGAACAGGGTCGTCGCGGTCGTGACTGCGGATGCGGCGGCGAACCCGCCCCGCATCCGCATCGCGATCATCGCGCCGGTGCCGCGCATCTGGCGCTCCAGGATGCCCCGAGGGTCTCCATCGAGCCCCGGGTAGAAGACCTCGGCGACCTCGGGACGGTCGATCAGCCACTGCACGACCCGCCGCGCGCTCTCCTGCTGGTGCCGCACCCGCACCGGCAGGGTCGTGAGTCCGCGATGCAACAGGTACGCCCCGAGCGGATGCAGCAGCCCCCCGGTCACCGCCCGCACGCGGCGCAGCGCCTCCGCGGTCTCTTCGCTGCAGGCGACGACACCGGCGATCACATCGCCGTGGCCGCCGAGGTACTTCGTGGCGCTGTGCAGTGACATCGCCGCGCCCAGATCGATCGGGTTCTGCAGCACCGGAGTCGCGAAGGTGTTGTCGACCACGACCGGGACCGACCCGGACTGGCGCACCACTTCAGCGATGTCGGCGATGTCGAGTGTCGGGTTCGCCGGGGTCTCCACAACGACGAGCCCGGTGTCCGGCCGCATGGCCGCCGCCACTTCGTCGGGGTGGCAGTAGGTGGTCTCGACGCCGAGCAGCCCGGAACCGAGCAGATGGTCGGTGCCGCCGTAGAGCGGACGCACCGCGACGACATGCCTCAGACCGGTCGCGCCGGTGTGCGCCAGGATCACGGCGGTCATCGCGGCCATGCCCGAAGCGAAGGCGACTGAAGCCTCGGCGTGCTCGAGCTCGGCGAGGGCCTCCTCGAAGCGGGCAACCGTGGGGTTCCACAGCCGCGCGTAGACCATGCTGCCGTCGGCAGGCGGACGCCCGCCCGTCGCCATCGCCTCGTAGGAGTCTCCGCCACGCTCGATGTCGGGAAGCGGGTTCGTCGTCGACAGGTCGATCGGCAGCGCGTGCACTCCGAGACCCTCCAGATCGGAGCGGCCGCTGTGAACGGCGACGGTATCAGGATGCAACGGTGCAGTCATGTCTCCAGGCTGCCGGAATCACAGAAATGCTGCAGGAAGTCGACAGAAGCCACCACATAATCACGCGCCGACGCTATTCTGTGCAATATCCGGTACGAGAAGGGGCGCCCCGTTGGCGAAAGCGCAACTCGACGAGATCGACCTCGAACTGCTCGCGGTCCTCAGCCGTGACGCCGAGACGACGAACAAGGCGCTGGCGCATCGGCTCGGCCTCGCCGAATCGACGTGCGCACACCGAGTGCGTGCACTGCGCGAGCGCGGGGTGATCCGCGACACCCGCATCCGCATCGACGGGGCAGCACTCGGCTTCCCCCTGCAAGCGATCATCAAAGTGCGCCTCGCGAACCACACCGGCGAGAAGGTGACGGCACTGTTCGACGCGCTCGCCGACATCCCGCGGGTGCTTCAGGTATTCCACGTCGCCGGCGTCGACGACTTCCTCGTGCATGTCGCCGTGCAGGACGCGACGGCGCTCCGCGACATCGTGCTCGAGCACATCACTGTCCACCCGGTCGTGCGCGGTACCGAGACGCAACTCGTCTTCGAACTGCGCGACGGACCGGGAGTGCTCCCTCAGTAGGCCACGACGGGCTCGATCTCGTCGGGTCAGAGCGCGGCGGCCACCGCGTCGACGAGCTCTTCGGAGACCGCATCCTGAGCATCCCCTCGTTCCGGTCGCAGTTGCTGCCGCTCCAGCGGGCCCGCGGGCGGCAGGAAGTGCGACCGGAGCGGCGGAGGGCGACACGAAGTGCGACCGGAGCGGCGGAGGGCGACAGGAAGTGCGACCGGAGCGGCGGAGGGGCAGGCGCGTGCGCGAGGATGGAAGGCACGTCAGCAACGGAGCACGTCAGCAACGGAGCACGTCAGCCAGGAGCAAGGGAGCACCATGAGCCGCAGCGCCACCGCCGCCACGCACACCATCCGCGAGATGCGGGACTTCCTCTTCGCCAACGCGACGGACTACGCGGCGGCCCGTGCGGGATTCGCCTGGCCCGACGTCGACGAGTTCAACTTCGCGCTGGAGTGGTTCGACGTCATCGCTGGCGAGCGTCCTGACCGGCCGGCTGTGCAGATCGTCGAGGCCAACCTGAGCGTGCGCTCCTGGACCTACGGCGAGCTGTCGACGCGATCCGACCAGGTGGCCGCGTGGCTCAGCGGGCTCGGCATCGCCCGAGGCGATCACGTGATCGTGATGTTGAACAACACGATCGAGCTGTGGGAGGTGATGCTGGCGATCACGAAGATCGGCGCCGTGTCGATCCCCACCTCGACGCTGCTCTCCGCCTCAGACCTCGCCTACCGTGTCGACCACGGGCGCGCCGGCGCGGTCATCACACTCGGCACCCTCGCCGACCGCCTCGACGACATCGACTCCGCCGTCCTGCGCATCGGCGTGGGCGACAGCGTCCCCTCCGACTGGGCGCGCTTCGACGATGCGACCACCGCACCGACGACCTTCGAGCCCGATGCTCCGACGCCCTCGTCCGACACCGCGCTGCTCTACTTCACCTCGGGCACGACGAACCGACCGAAGCTCGTGCAGCACACGCACGCGTCTTACCCGATCGGACACCTGTCGACCATGTGGTGGCTCGGCGTGCGACCGGACGACGTGCACCTCAACATCTCATCCCCCGGCTGGGCCAAGCACGCGTGGTCGAGCTTCTACTCGCCGTTCCTCGCTGAGGCGACCGTGTTCGTGTACAACTACGCCCGCTTCGATGCGAACACTCTCATGCAGGTCATGGACTCCCATCACGTCTCGACCTTCTGCGCGCCGCCGACCGTGTGGCGGATGCTGATCCAGGCCGATCTCGCTCGTCTCACCCACCCTCCTCGCGAGCTGGTCGGTGCGGGTGAGCCACTGAACCCCGAGGTCATCGACCGGGTGCGCGACGCGTGGGGAGGCACGATCCGCGACGGCTTCGGGCAGACCGAGATGACGGCCTGCATCGGCAACTCCCCCGGCCAGACCGTGAAGGTCGGCTCGATGGGACGCCCGCTGCCCGGGTATCCGGTCGTGCTGCTCGACCCCGTCACCGGAGAGGTCCTCGAGGGTGAGGGGGAGATCGCGCTCGACCTGTCCCACCCGCCGCTCGGGCTCATGGCCGGGTACTACGACGACCCCGAGAAGACGGCCGAGTCACGGATGGGTGGGTATCACCACACGGGCGACATCGCGGTGCGCGACGACGACGGCTACCTCACCTACGTCGGTCGCTCCGACGACGTGTTCAAGGCCTCCGACTACAAGATCTCGCCCTTCGAGCTCGAGTCGGTGCTGCTCGAACACGACCTCGTGGTCGAGGCGGCCGTGATCCCGAGTCCCGATCCGACACGGCTCGCCGTTCCGAAGGCCTACGTCTGCCTGACCCCGGATGCCACGGCAGCCGAGGGCGACGCCGCGCGCGCGATCTTCGCCTACGCGCACGAGAGGCTGTCGTCGCATCTGTGGGTGCGGATCATCGAGTTCGTACCTGAGCTGCCGAAGACGATCTCCGGGAAGATCCGCCGTGTCGAGCTGCGGGCGCGCGAGGTCGCTCGAGTGGAGTCCGGTGACGAGACAGGGCAGCACCGCGACCGCGACTACCGCTGAGCTCTCAGCCGCGGTCGATCAGCGAACGATCGCGATCGACCCGGTCACCGCGCTCTTCGCGGTCACCGGCTTCGTCACGTTCACGCCGGCGGTCTTGGCTGCGGTCTTAGCTGCGGGAACCGCCTTCGGCAGCGCCTCCTCGACGGTGCTGCCAGAACGTCCGACTCCGGCCGCGTTCACGAGAGCACGCACGACTCCACCGATCAGCAGCATCGACGCGAGTGCTGCGCCCGCCAGGATCAGCGGCATCCACACCTGTGCGAACGACGCCGTGAAACTCAGCAGCGCGGCGACGATCCACCCTCCGACCGCGCCCCCGACAAGCCCTCCGGCTCCTCGGACGATCGCGACCGCCGCGACGATCGCGAAGACGGCGGCGAGCGCCGCGCCCACGTAACCGATCGGCACCATCAACGCAGCCAGATCGCTGGCCACTCTCATTGTCGTCATGACGACCCCCCGTCAGTGGTTACTCCACTAATTCGACATTAGAAGTGTCTCCCGAAAAGGGCATCCGCCTCAAGTCCTACCTGCATCATCCTGCAGACGGATATCCGCCCCGATCGGACGAGTCGGCGCGGGGTTTCAGCGGCGGCGCGGCCAGCGCAGGCGGCGGGCACGCACGACCCGGACCGGCTGGGTGACGACAGCGTCCACGACCATCGAGCCGTCGGTGGGACCGACGATCGCAATGGCCGAGGTCTCGGTCGTCTCAGCCGGGTCGATGGGCAGCCGCCCGAGTGCCCTGTGCGCACGGATGTAGGCCGGCACGAGCAGCACGATCGCGCCGAGCCAGGCGAGCGGATTGCTCAATGCGACGCCCTCGAACCCGATCCACGCCCCCAGCACGATGGCCGCCCCGACGCGCATGACCAGCTCGATCACACCGGTCACTGTGGGCACGAGCGTGTGACCGAGCCCCTGCAGTGCGCCGCGCAGCACGAACAGCATGCCGAGCGCCCAGTAACCGCAGCCGTTGACGATGAGCATCAGGTGGGCCTGTTCGACGACGATGTCAGAGCCCTCGCCGATGAACAGGCGCACCATCGGGGCGCCGAAGGCGATCAGCAGACCGCCGAGGACCACGCCGGCCACGACCGCCATCCAGGTCGCCTCGACCACACCGCGACGGATGCGGTCGGGGCGACGACCGCCGTGGTTCTGCGCCGCGTACATCGAGACCGCGAGTCCGAGCGAGGAGAGCAGGGCGACCGCGAGGCTGTCGACGCGGGAGCCCGTCGTGTAGGCGGCGACCGCGTCGGCTCCCAGGGTGTTCAACGCCACCTGCACCGTGAGCGTGCCGATCGCGATGATCGACGCCTGGAAGCCCATGGGCAGTCCGAGGCGGAGGTGCTCGGCGATGTCGCCCCGCGTGATGCGCCAGTCGGCGCGGCGCAGGTGCAGCATCGGCAGGCGTCGCCGCACGAACTCGAGGCACAGCGCGACCGAGACGGCCTGCGCGACGACGGTCGCGAGTGCGGCACCACCGACACCCCATTCGAGGGGTCCGACCATCAGCACGACGAGCCCGACGTTCAGTGCGCACGAGACGGTGAGGAACACCAGCGGCGTCTTCGAGTCGCCGATCGCACGGATGATCGCGGAGAGGTAGTTGAAGAACATCGTGGCGCTGGCACCGAGGAAGCTGATCTGCGTGAAGATCGTGGCCTCTGCCATCAGCTCGGGTGGCGTCTGGAGCAGGGCGAGGATCGGGCCGGCGAGGAGGGGGCGCCGATGGTCAGGATCACGCTCGCGATGCCGCTGAGCAGCACTCCCGTCGCGACCGATCGGCGCACGGCGGCGTCGTCTCGCGCGCCGAACGCCTGCGCGATCGGGATGGCGAAGCCGCTCGTCAGTCCCCAGGCGAACCCGAGCAGCAGGAACAGCAGGCTACCGGTCGCGCCGACGGCCGCGAGCGAGGTGACGCCGAGGTGCCGTCCGACGACGATGGCATCGGCGAACTGGTACAGCTGCTGCACCACGTTGCCGAGGAGGAGGGGGATGGAGAAGGCAAGGATGACGCGCCACGGGCGGCCCGTGGTGAGGGAGGTGGCCATGAAGGAGCGGCTCGCAGAACTGAGGGGGTGATCGGGGGTGGAGCAAGCCTATCGAATCGATTCGGTGAAGCGGAATACCGAATCGGCGCTCCGCCGCGACCTCACTCCCGCTGCGTGATCGTCCCGGGCTTCACGACGTCGAGCGCGTCGGCTTCCTCCGCCTCCCGGAGCACCTCCTGCACGACCGGCGAATCCTCGCCAATCTCGCGTTCCAGCTCGTGCGCGAGGGAATCCAGCTCAGCCCCGCCGGCCATCATGCTGGTGAGCTGTGCGAGCGAAATCTCCGACTTCTCGAAGTTGCCGATGCTCGTGCCGCGGTTGAGCAGGAGGAACCGGTCACCTACCGGGTAGGCGTGATGCGGGTTGTGCGTGATGAACACGACACCCAGCCCGCGATCGCGAGCTCTGGCGATGTACTTCAACACCACGCCGGACTGCTTCACCCCGAGCGCCGCCGTGGGCTCGTCGAGGATGAGCACTCTCGCGCCGAAGTACACGGCACGAGCGATTGCGACGCACTGACGCTCACCACCGGAGAGCGTGCCGATCGGCTGGTCGACATCTCGCAGATCGATCCCCATGTTCGCAAGCTCCGTGTAGGTGATCTGCTTCATCCGCTTGACGTCGAGCCGGCGCAGCGGCCCCCACCCCTTCGCCAGCTCGGATCCGAGGAAGAAGTTCCGCCATACCGGCATCAGAGGCACCACGGCGAGATCCTGGTACACGGTCGCGATACCGACGTCCAGAGCCGCTCTCGGAGACGAGAACGACACCGGCTGCCCGTCGACGAGCAGTTCGCCCGTGGACGGCGCGTGAGCCCCCGCCAGCATCTTGATGAAAGTCGACTTACCCGCGCCGTTGTCGCCGAGGACGCACGTCACCTGCCCGGCGTTCACCGTCGTGCTCACCCCGGCGAGCGCGTTCACCGGTCCGTAGCTCTTGCCGATGTCTCGCACCTCGACGACGGGCACGCCCGTGATGACCCCGCTCATTTCACTCCTCCTGCTCTGAGCCGCACCCAATGGTTCAGGAACACGGCCAGCAGCAGCATCGCCCCGAGGAACGTGCGCAACCAGTTCGTGTCCCACTGGGCGAAGGTGATCCCCTGGAAGACCATGCCGTAGATGAGGGCGCCCAGCGCCGCCCCGATCGCCGACCCGAAGCCTCCCGTCATCAAGCAGCCGCCCACCACCGCGCAGATGATGTAGATGAATTCCTGGCCGACACCCGTGTTCGCCTGCACCGTGGAGGTGCGAAACAGCGAGATCATCCCGACCAGCCAGGCCGCGCCTGCGGTCACCATGAAGAGGCCGATCTTGGTTTTGAGGACGGGGACCCCGACCTGGCGCGACGCGGTCGCCGCGCCGCCGACCGCGAAGATCCAGTTACCTGGGCGGGTGCGCAGCAGCACCCAGGTGGCGACGGCCGTGACAATGAACCACCAGAGCACCGAGATGTAGAACGTGCCTCCGCCGATCGAGATCGATGAGCCGAACAGGGGCTGGATGCTGTCGTAGAACGGCACCTTCGTCATTCCTTGGATGGCCACCTGACCGGTGATGAGCTTGGTGACCGCGAGATCGACACCCGCGAGCACGAAGAAGGTGCCGAGGGTGATGATGAAGCTCGGCAGCCCGGTCTTCATGACGAGGATGCCGTTGAGAGCGCCGATGGACAGCGCGAGCACGAGCGAGACCAGGACGGCGAGCCAGATGTTGAGCCCGTACTGCGTGGTGAGGACACCGACGACGAGAGCGGTGAAACCCGTCAGCACTCCTGCCGAGAGATCGAACTCACCGCCGATCATCAACAGGGCGACCGCCACGGCCATGATGCCGAATGTCGACGCGGATTCCAGCCACACGCCCGCACCGGCGGCCGTCATGAAGCTCTGCGTGTACGCGGAGAAGAAGATCATCACCGCGAGTGCGGCGACGAGTGCGCCCATCTCCGGACGCACGAGCAGATTGCGCAGGGGTCGTCGCTCGAGACGGGGTCTGTTCCCCACCGCGACGATGTCGGTCGTTGTCATCACTCAGTCCTTTCGCCGAGAGGGGACGGGTCGCCCCGTCCCCTGCCGGATGCCTAGCGCGTGCCCTTCTTGGCGAACTCGGCGACCTGTGCCGCGTTGTCCTTCGTGACGAACGCCGGCCCGGAGTACACCGGCTGTCCACCGCCGATGTCGTTGCCGTTGGTGCTCTTGAGGTAGAGCGCCGTCACCCCGAGGAAACCCTGCACGTACGGCTGCTGGTCGACCGCGAACGAGATCTTGCCGTCGGCCACTGCGGCCACGACATCCTCCGAGAGGTCGAAGGTCGCGACCTTCGCCGCGCTGCCGGACTCCTCGACGGCACCGACCGCATCGATCGCGTACTGCCCGCCGAGCGTGAGCACGGCGTCGATGGAAGGATCAGCCTGGAGCTTCGACTTGATGGTGGCCTTGACCTCAGCGTCGTTCGTGCCGTCGACCTGCAGATTCGCCATCGAACCGCTGAAGGCACCGGCGGCCGCTGCGCAACGCTCCTCGAGCCCGATGTTGCCGGCCTCCTGGATGACGCAGAGCGCGTTGGTCGCGCCCTCTTCACCCAGACGCTCACCCACGGCGGCACCGGCGATGGACTCGCTCTGACCGATGTGCGTGATCGCGCCGAACTCGGCGAACTTCTCGATACCCGAGTTGATGGTCACCACGGGGATACCGGCCTCGACGGCGCGTTCGACGCTCGCCTTCACGCCGTCCGGGTTGGCCATCGAGACGACGATGCCGTCGACGCCCTGGGCGATCGCGTTGTCGATCAGCTGCGACTGCTTGGCGGGGTCCGGGTCGGAGTTGTAGGTGACGTCCGCGCCGTAGTCGGCACCGGCCTTCTCCGCGCCGGACTTGACGCGGTCCCAGAACGCGTCGCCCGGTGCGGCGTGCGTGACGACCGCGTAGCTCAGGTCGGACGACTTCGTGTCGCCACCCCCCTGGGTGTCGGTCGTCGGTTCCTGCCCGGTCCCGGAGCATGCCGACAGCAGCAGCGCGGCTGCGGCGGCGATCCCCAGAACGCCGATGAGGGGCTTCTTCATTTCGGTTTCCCTTCGATGCGGATGCTGTCGACGTCGACACGTCCCACATTCATGACGTCGGTGTCAGGGCGAGTCTGACACCGCGGAAATCAAATGTCAATACATTCTGTCAACATCTCCTCTTCATGTAACCTGGATCAAACGGAAGGAGTCGCTCGTGGTGGCGAAGAAGCGCATCGGAGTCGGTCTGGTCTCGGTCGGATGGATGGGGCGTCTGCACTCGCGCGCCTATCTCGAGGCGCACCGCCACTACCCCGACCTCCCCGTGATCGCCGAGCTGACGGTCGCCGCCGACCCCGATGCCGTGGGCCGCGATCATGCCTCGAGCGTGCTCGGCTATCGCGAGACCACGACGGACTACCAGGAGCTGATCGCGCATCCCGACGTCGACGTCGTCTCGATCTGCTCGCCGAACTTCCTCCACCATGAGATCGCTCTGGCCGCCATCTCCGCCGGTAAGCCGTTCTGGATCGAGAAGCCCATGGGCCGGGGCGCGCGCGAGTCGAGGGAGATCGCGCAGGGTGCCGCGGAGGCCGGGCTCGTCACCTCCGTGGGCTTCAACTACCGGCATGCGCCCGCGATCGCGTATGCCAGGCGCCTGGTGCGCGATGGCGCGCTCGGCACGATCACGAACGTCAGAGTCGCGCTGCTGGCCGACTACTCCGCCGACCCCGAGGGTGCGCTCACCTGGCGATTCAACCGGGAACGCGCCGGCACCGGCGTGCTCGGCGACCTGCTCTCGCACGGTGCCGATCTGGCGCAGTACGTCGTCGGCAGGATCAGCGAGGTCAGCGGACTCACCGAGACCTTCATCCGCACCAGGCCCCTGCCTGCCGGCGGCGCGACGAGCCACTTCAGCAGGGGGACCAGTGGAGGCCCCACCGGCGAGGTGGAGAACGAGGACTACGCCGCGATCCTCGCGCGGTTCGATTCGGGCGCCGTCGCGGTGCTGGAGTCCAGCCGGGTGGCGATCGGCCCCCGTGCCGAGTACCGAATCGAGGTGTACGGCACGAAGGGCTCGCTGCGGTGGGACTTCCAGCGGCTGAACGAACTCCAGCTCGCCGACGACGCCTCGGGGTATCGGACCGTGATGGCCGGACCCGACTTCGGCGACTTCGCACGTTTCCAGCCGGGCGCCGGCACGTCGATGGGCTTCGACGACCTGAAGACCATCGAGGCATCGTTGTTCCTGCGGTCGGTGGCCGAGGGGGCGCAGCTCGCGCCGTCGGCATCCGATGCCTGGTCGGCCGCCGAGATCGTGGACGCCGCGCTGCGCAGCGCAGCATCCGGGTCATGGGAGTCGGTGCCGACGGTGACAGGCTCGACGACCTACGATGCCTGAGCGGGATCAGACTCCGAAGGCGGTCCGGAACGCGTCCAGCGCGGCATCCGTGTCGCCCCGAGCCCAGCCCTCGAGGCCGACCACTTCGTCGTAGCCGAGCTCTCTCAACTCCGCCGCGATCGCCTCGAAACGGATCTCTCCCGTGCCGGGCTCGCAGCGCCCCGGCACGTCGGCGACCTGGATCTCCCCGACCCACGGCAGCGCCTCCCGCACCAGCTCGATGAGATTCCCCTCGCCGATCTGCGCGTGATAGAGGTCGAGATTGAGGCGCAGAGCCGGCGCGTCGACGGCGCGCACGAGCCGCAGCGTGTCGGCCGCACGGGCGAACGGGGTGCCCGGATGGTCGACGGCCGTGTTGAGGTTCTCCAGCGTGAACACTCGGCCCGCCCGCGCGCCGAGTTCGGCCAGCCGCCCGAGCGTCTCGGTCGCGGTCGCCCACTCGCCCTCGGCGACCTCGCCACGAGGGCGCACCGGCAGTCCGTCCGGAGCGAGGCCCGTGCCGTGCAGGTTCAGTCGCGGCACATCGATCAGCTCCGCCATCCGCAACGACTCCTCCGCCGTGGCGATGAGCTCGGCGATGCCGTCCGGGGTCGTGAGGTCACCCCGAAGGTAGCCGGTCATCGAGGAGAACACCGCACCGGTCGCGGCGAGCGCCGGCAGATCCTTGGTGCTCCAGTCCCAGATCTCCACCTCGAATCCCCGCTCGTGCAATCGTCGGACGCGCTCCACGAAATCGAGTCCGGTGTGGAGCATCTCCGCCGAGGCGGCCAGACGGTAGCGGGCCGGCGGCAGGATGCCGCTCATCGCAGATCCACCGGCACCACGACGCGCTCGGTTGCGGAGCGCTGCGCGGCATCCGCGAGGATCAGGGCAGCCCGACCGTCTTCGAAGGTCGGGCTCGTGGAGGCCTCCCCGCGGACGAGACGGATGAACTCGTGCAGCTCTGCGGCGTACGCGGCCGCATAGCGTTCCAGGAAGAACGGCTCGTACGGCGGCTTCGCCTCGACGGCCGCAGCGTTCGAGAGACTCACGAGGCTGGTCGGTGCGTTCGCGACCTGCAGCATTCCTGCAGCTCCGAACGCCTCGATGCGCTGGTCGTAGCCGACCGCGCTGTGCCGCGAGTTCACGATCGTCACGAGAGCGCCGGATGCCGCACGAAGCGTCGTCACAGCAGTGTCGAAATCCCCGTGCTGAGCAGCACCGGCGTCGAACGTCGTCGAGCCGAAAGCTGACACCTCGACGACGTCGGGCAGGAAGAACCGCGCCATGTCGAAGTCGTGGATCGTCATGTCGCGGAAGATCCCCCCGGACACCGCGACATACTCGGCCGGCGGCGCAGACGGGTCGCGGCTGATGATGGTCAACTGTTCGAGGGCACCGATCTCGCCCGCCGCGACGCGCGCCCTGACCGCGGCGAACGCGGGATCGAAGCGGCGGTTGAAGCCGAGCGCGACCGGCACGCCGGACGAGGCGACCCGCGATCGCAGGGCGTCGACCCTGACGATGTCGAGGTCGATCGGCTTCTCGCACAGCACCGGGATGCCGGCGTCGATGGCCTGCGCGATGAGGTCGACGTGCGTCGGTGTCGGCGAGGCGATCAGGACGGCGTCCACGTCGCCGGCGGTGAACACGTCGTCGGGGGTGTCGGTCGCGATGCCACCGTAGGTCGCCGCGACGCGAAGGGCACCGTCGACGAACGGGTCGGCGATGCGGGTGAGCTGCGCGTCAGGGTCGGCCGCGATGCTCGCGGCGTGCACCTGGCCGATGCGTCCGGTGCCGATCAAACCGAAGCGGAGGGGAGCGTGTGACATCGTGCCGTCTTTCGTGGAGAGGATGAGTGCGGAGAGGGATTCGGGAAGGAGACCGTCACGCCCAAGGGCGCAACGCCTCGCGGTTGCGGACCTGGTCGGCCCCACGCGCGGCGCGGAACGCGGAGAGCGAGACGTCCGGCCCGTTGAGCACGTCCTGCTCGACGACGATCCATCCGTCGAAGCTTCGGGCATCGACGGCGTTCATCACGGCGCCGAGATCGATGTCGCCCTGCCCGAAGGCGACGAACGCCCCGGAGGACCAGACCTCGCGCATCCCACCCCCAGCGGCGAGCACTCGGGTGAGAGCGGCGAGGTCGACGTCTTTGAGGTGCAGGTGATTGATGCGGTCTCCCCAGCGCTGCACGGCGTCGAGCGGATCGCCCCCGGCGATGAACAGATGCCCGGTGTCGAGCGTGAGATCGACATCGACGTTCGCGAGGAACCGGTCGATCTCGTCCGGAGACTCCACGAAGGTGCCGGCATGGTGGTGGAAGGTCGGCTCGAAACCGGCGGCGCGCACGATGGCCGCCGCGCGTTCCGTGTTCGCCAGCAGGCGCCCCCAGGCGGCGTCGGCGAGCGGATCGATATCGGCTCCACGGCCCGGCGCCCCCTGACGCGCGGCCGATCCGCCGTCGGCGAGCGTCGGCAGCGGCAACCGGTCGGGCCCCTCCTCCGCGGCGTCGGAGAATGCCCGCAGCGCATCGTGCAGCTGCGGCAACGCAGCCTCGAACGCCTCGTCATCCGAGAACGGCAACTGCACCCAGCCACCCGCGAGCTCCAGCCCGTGGCTCCGCAGCCGCGCCCGCAGCTGCGCTCCCTGGCCGAAGAACCCCGAGGGTCCGAGGTCGACTCCCCGGTAGTCGGATTCGGCGAGGGTCGCGAGCAGATCATCGGGCGCGATCGTCTCCGCGCCCTCCGGCGTCAGCTCGAACACACCGAAGCTCACGGGAGCGCCGGCCACCGTCGCCCTCACTTCTCGCTCCCCGCGTCGGCGTCCAGCGGCCGTTCGCCGCCCAGCAGCGGTCGCTGCGCCGTCCGGCGCTGCTCGTACTCACGCCGTGCCCGACGGGTCGATGGCAGCGAGGACTCCTCGGGCACCGGCACATCCCACCACCCCTCGCCATCGGGGGCGTAGCGCAGCGGATCGCTCTCGATGTGGATCACGGTCGAGCGCGGCGAGGCCTTGGCTGCGGCGAGCGCGGCTGAAAGGTCGTCGATCGCCGATGCTGTCGCCGCGATCTCCACGACGTCGAGCCCGTAGCTGCGCGCGTTCATCGCGAGATCGACGGGCAGCAGCCGCTCGCCCTGCTCCGAGGCGTCCTGCATCCGGTATCTGGTGCCGAATCGCTCGGAACCGACCGTCTCCGACAGGTGTCCGATCGACGCGTAGCCATGGTTCTGCACGATCACGATGATGAGCTTGATGCCTTCGGCGACGACCGTCGCGAGCTCCGAGCTCAGCATCAGGTACGAGCCGTCCCCGACCATCACGACCACGTCGCGATCGGAACCGTCTGCAAGGGCTCCCCGCTTGGCCCCGAGCCCACCGGCGATCTCGTATCCCATGCACGAGAAGGCGTATTCGACGTGGTACCCGAGCGGGTCCCGCACCCGCCACAGCTTGTGCAGGTCCCCCGGCAGCGAGCCTGCCGCCTGCACGATCACGTCTTCGGGGTCGGTGGCCGCCTGCACGGCGCCGACGATCTCCGACTGGCCGGGCCAGGCGAGACCCGAGGGCAGGAAAGCGGCATCGACCGCGGTGTCCCATTCCTGCTTCTCCGCAGCGATGCGCGTGGAGTACTCGGGCGCCACGAGCCAGTCGGGCAGCGCGGCCGCGAGTGCGACGAGCGTCTCGCGCGCATCGGCGATCACCGGCAGCGACGTGCCGTGCTTGTACGCGTCGAACGCCGCGACGTTGACGTTGACGAACTCGACTCCCGGATGCTGGAACACCGTGCGCGAACCGGTCGTGAAGTCGCTGTAACGCGTGCCGATGCCGATCACCAGGTCGGCCTCCGCTGCGAGCCTGTTCGCCGAGGTCGATCCGGTCGCGCCCACGCCGCCGACGTACTGAGGATGGTCCCAATCGAGACTGCCCCCTCCCGCCTGGGTGGTACCGACGGGGATCCCGGTCGTCTCGACGAAGGACCGCAGCTGCCCTTCAGCACCCGAGTAGATCACTCCGCCTCCGGCGACGATGAACGGACGCTTCGCGGCGCGGATCGCCCGCACGGCCCGCGCCAGCGCACCGTGCTCCGGCAGGGGCCGGCGAAGATGCCACTCGCGCTCGGCGAGGAACGACAGCGGCACGTCGACGCTCTCGGCCTGCACGTCTTCCGGCAGCGCGATGGTGACGGCGCCCGTCTCCGCCGGGTCCACAAGCACGCGGACCGCGTTCAACGCGATCGAGAACAGCTGCTCCGGACGCTGCACCCGGTCGAAGAAGCGCGAGAGCGGACGGAACGCATCGTTCACCGACAGTCCGATGTCCCACGGCTGCTCGAGCTGCTGCAGCACGGGGTCGGCGACACGCGTGGCGAAGGTGTCGCTCGGGAGCAGCAGAGCCGGCAGCCGGTTCGTCGTCGCGAGCGCTGCTCCGGTGAGCATGTTGGTCGCGCCCGGCCCCACGGAGGCCGCCGAGGCGAAGGTCGCCCTGCGACGGTGCATCCGCGCATACCCCACGGACTGGTGGACCATCGCCTGCTCGTTGCGCGCCTGGTGATAGGGCATCGCGCCGGGCCGCTCTACGTCGAACTGTCGCAGCGCCTGACCGATGCCTGCGACGTTGCCGTGCCCGAAGATCCCGAACATCCCGGGGATCGTCCGCTCACGGATGTCCCCGTCCACCGTCCACTGGTTCGCGAGGAACTCGACCAGCGCCTGGCTGACCGACATCCTTCTGGTCGCCGTCATCGCCGGCCTCCTCCGTCTGGCTCGTCATCGTGCAGAGTTGCGCCCGCCGAGAAGGGCAGACGATGGTCGATGGGGAGCGCCTTCCAGGAGTCGCGCACCCAGGCATGGGCCGGATCGTCGGAGATCAGCCACTGCCGCTCCGCATCCGGTCCTGCCATCACGTTCAGGTAGTACAGGTCGTAGCCGGGGGCTGCGACGGCAGGCCCGTGGTAGCCGTACGGCACCATTGCGATATCTCCGGAGCGCACCATCGCATCGATCTCGATCTCCCCTGCCGGAGAGGAGTAGGTGCTGAACAGCCCGAACGCGCCATCCGTTCCCTGCTCGGTCCCCTGCTCCGATCGATCGGAGCGCATCGACTCGAAGTAGTAGATCTCCTCGAGACGGGTCTCGTGGCCCGGCACGTTCTCGTCGTGCTTGTGGGGAGGGTACGACGACCAGTTGCCGGCGGGAGTGATCACTTCGCATACGATCAGTCGCGCGGCGTCGAGCGCCTGTGGTGTGCCGAAGTTGTGCACCTGTCGGCTGGAGGATCCTGCGCCGCGGAGCTCGACCGGGGTCTCGCTCGCCGCGATCCGACGCGTGGGTCGACGCTCGGTCGTGGGCGACGACGCGACGGCGAAGCGACCGGATCCCCGCACCGTGGCCGCAGCTGCCGAGGAGAGGTAGAGCACGTCGGTCGGTCCGTCGAACACCGAGCGTCGCCCCTCGAGCTCGATCGTCGACGTCTCTCCCCCCTCGATGACCTCGACCGTGAACCGGCCGGCGAGTGGGACGATGATGCGCTCCCGACCGGCGGCGGCCAGCAGGAAAGACGCCCCCTCGGCGAGACTGCCGACCTGCAGGCCGGTGTGCTCCCAGCCGGGCAGCCCCTCGTCGACGACGCTCTCCCAGCCGTCGACGGCGAGCGTGCCGCGACGGTGGAACCACCGTGCCGTCATGTCCGCACCACCGTCCGCAGTTCTCTCCACATTCATGCGCACCTCAGCGGTTCTGCGGGAAACCGAGGTTGATCCCCTCGTGCGTCGCCGGGTCGAGCCAGCGGCTGGTGACCGCCTTCTCCCGCGTGAAGAACTCGAACCCGTGCACACCGTATGCCTTCGCATCGCCGAACAGCGAGGCCTTCCATCCACCGAAGGAGTGATAGGCGACCGGGACCGGGATCGGGACGTTGATGCCGATCATTCCGACCTGCACCTCGGTCTGGAACCGCCTGGCCGCACCGCCGTCGTTCGTGAAGATCGCCGTGCCGTTGCCGAACTCCCCGGAGTTGATCAGGTCGAGCCCCTCCTGGAAGGTCTCCACACGGACGATCGAGAGCACCGGACCGAAGATCTCCTCCCGGTAGGCCCTCGAAGTGAGCGGGATCTCGTCGATCAGCGTGGGCCCGAAGAAGAAGCCGTCCTCGTGTCCGTCGACGACGAATCCGCGACCGTCGACGACGATGCGGGCACCGTCCGCTGCGGCGATGTCGACATAGCCGGAGACCTTCTCGCGATGGGCGCCACTGATCAGGGGACCGAGGTCGGGCTCGCCGTCCGCGCCCCCTGCCCCGTTGCCGACACGCAGTCGGGAGATCCGATCGGTGAT
This sequence comes from Microbacterium sp. MYb54, assembly GCF_002979515.1. Classification (GTDB taxonomy): domain Bacteria; phylum Actinomycetota; class Actinomycetes; order Actinomycetales; family Microbacteriaceae; genus Microbacterium. The sequence continues at coordinate 162,553 of NZ_PCPA01000002.1, forward strand.
CTTCTCGATGAGCCTGTCCGCCACCGGCTCGACGGCGATCAGCACCGAGATCGCCATGCACCTCTCCCCCGCGGCGCCGTAGCCGGCGTTGATCGCCTGGTCGGCGACGAGGTCGAGGTCGGCGTCGGGAAGGACGAGCATGTGGTTCTTCGCACCACCGAGGGCCTGCACCCGCTTGCCATGACGCGATGCGGTCTCGTAGATGTACTGCGCGATCGGAGTCGATCCCACGAACGAGATCGACTGCACCACCGGGCTCGTGAGCAGACCGTCGACGGCGAGCTTGTCTCCCTGCAGCACGGTGAACACCCCGTCAGGCAGCCCGGCCTCGCGCCACAGCTCGGCCATCCAGAGCGCCGCGGACGGATCCTTCTCACTCGGCTTGAGCACCACCGCGTTCCCGGCGGCGATCGCGATGGGGAAGAACCACATCGGCACCATGACGGGGAAGTTGAACGGGCTCACGATGCCGACGACGCCCAGCGGCTGCTTGATCGAGTAGACGTCGATGCCGGTCGATACGTTCTCGGAGTACGCGCCCTTGATCAGATGCGGGAACCCCGTTGCGAGCTCGACGACCTCCTGACCGCGGAGGATCTCGCCCATCGCGTCGGAGAGCACCTTGCCGTGCTCACGCGTGACGATCTCGGCGAGCTCGCCCTTCTTCGCGTTGAGCAGCTCACGGAAGGCGAACAGCACCGCCTGGCGCTTGGCGATCGACGTGCTTCCCCACGCGCGCTGTGCGCGTTCGGCGGAGGCGATCGCCTCCGCGATCTCGCGCTCATCGGCCAGGGCGACCCGGCCGATCACGGCGCCGGTCGCCGGGTTGAAGACGTCGGCCGCGCGGCCGCTCGTCGAAGGCCTCGGCGCGCCGTCGATCCAGTGGCCGATCTGCGGCACGTCGGCGGCTGTCCCCGACCTCTGGGGGTCGGGGGTCTGGGGGTTGGTCGTCTCGATGGTCATGTGGACTCCTCAGATCAGCGTGGGGTGGACGAGCCGCGCCGCGATGTCCACGGCGGCCGCGACATCGCCGTCCGGCGGGTAGAGCAGGGTGCGGCCGGCGGTCAGCCCCCGCACGCCGTCGAGAGAGAGCGCGTCATCCCATGCGGCGAAGGTCTCGTCGGGTCCGTCCGGCGAATCACCGCCGAGGAGGACGGTCGGCATGGTCGTCGCCGCCATCACTCGTTCCATCTCCGGGACGACCGGCAGCTTCATCCAGGTGTAGGCGCTGCTCCCGCCGAGTCCGGCGGCGATCGCGATCGAGCGGATGACGGCATCCGAGGTGAGGTCGTTCACGACGTGCCCGTCCTTCCACTCGCTCAGGAACGGCTCGAGCATGATGGGCAGTCGCGCGGCGGCCGCCTGCGTCACGGCGCGCGCCGTCGCCTCGAGCGTCGCCGAGGTGCCTTCGTCGTCGAAGTTGATGCGCATCAGGGTCTTCGCGAAGTCGAGCCGGGACTCGACGATGCTCGGCACGTCGTAGGCGGTGAAGCGATCGTCCATCTCGAATGTCGCGGAGCGCAGGCCACCCCGATTCATCGAGCCGACGACGACCTTGCCCTCGAGCAGCCCGAGGGCCGCGAGGTCGTCGATGATGTCGGGCGTTCCGAGCACGCCGTCCACGCCAGGGCGGGAGAGCGCGGTCGCCAGGCGGTCGAGCAAGTCGTACCGGTCGGCCATCGCGGTCGCATCCGCTCCGACCGCCAGGGCTCCTCGGGCGGGATGATCGGCGGCGACGATGAACATCCGATCATCGGGGCTCAGCACCTCCCGCCGGGTGCGCGTGCGCAGCGCATCGGCGATCTCGTAGGGCCGTCGGGAGCGCACCTCTCGCAGTCGCGCGAAGTCGGACGCGTTCAGCATGCCGCCCATGTCAGTTCCCCCTTGCCACTGCGGTGTCGACCTCCGCCGTCGTCGGCATGGCCGTCGAGCACTCCAGCCTGGAAGCGACGATCGCCCCTGCGGCATTCGCGAAGCGGACGACCCGCTCGAGCCCCCACCCGCTCAGCAGTCCGTGGCACAACGCACCGCCGAATGCGTCGCCCGCACCGAGACCGTTCACGACGTCGATGCTCAGGGGCGCCACCTCGACCGATTCGTCGCGCGTCTTAGCGAGAACCCCTCGCGGCCCCTGCTTCACGATGGCGAGTTCGATGCCTCGCTCCAGCAGGGCGTCGGCGGCTCGATGCGGCTCGGTCTCCCCCACCGCGATCTCGCACTCCTCGCGGTTGCCCACCGCCACGGTCACTCCCCCGAGAGCCGCGTCGACCTGCGCCGACGCCTCTGCGGGATCGCTCCAGAACATCGGCCGGTAGTCGAGGTCGAGGACCGTATGCCGCGCACGTCCTCTGGCCTCGATCGCAGCAAGGTGCGCCGAGCGACTCGGCTCCTGGCTGAGTCCGGTCACCGTCAGCCACAGGAGATCGGCGGCACGCAGGGACTCCACGTCGATCTGGGTGGCGTCGATGTTCAGGTCGGGCGCCTTCGGATCGCGGTAGAAGTACAACGGGAAGTCGTCGGGCGGGAAGATCTCGCAGAACGTCAACGGCGTCTTCAGCCGAGGATCCACGGCGACGCCCGAACGGTCGACACCGAGACGGTCGAGCTCGCGATGCAGGTAGCGGCCGAAGGGGTCGTCGCCGACGCGGGAGACGAGAGCGACCCGGCGACCGTGTCGAGCGGCAGCGACGCTCACATTCGCAGCGCTGCCGCCGAGATACTTGCCGAAGCTCGTGACGTCTTCGAGACCCACCCCGCTCTGCAACGGGTAGAGATCGACTCCGAGGCGTCCGAAGGCGATGATCTCGGGTGCGTCCTGCGTAGCGGTCATGCGCGCGAACACCTCTCTGTACAGCAGCATCGGCCTCGATGCTCGAATGTCCTAACAATAACACATGGGCCGATTCCCGCAAGCGATCCAGAGGATCACAGATGCGGACGTAAGATTGTCGGAACATGGCCCGGCGAACGCAGGGGCCGGAGAGGGAACGATGGCCGGCGAAGAGCCCCATTGGCCGGCCGAGCTTTTCGCGGACCTCGACCGCACCGGTCCCGTGCCGCTGTACTACCAGGTGTCGAGCCGCCTGGAAGCGGCGATCCACTCCGGAGCGATCCCCGCGGGCGCCCGTCTCGAGAACGAGATCGCGATCGCTCAGCGACTCGGCCTCTCGCGTCCGACCATTCGCCGCGCGATCCAAGAGGTCGTCGACAAGGGCCTGCTCGTTCGCCGCCGAGGGATAGGCACTCAGGTCGTCCAGGGCCAGGTCACCCGCCAGGTCGAGCTGACCAGCCTCTATGAGGATCTGCAGGGCTCACATCACGAGCCCGGCACCCGGGTTCTCACGCACGAGGTAGTGCCGGCACCCGAGTCGGTCGCGATCAGTCTCGGCATCCCCGTCGGCGAAGAGGTCGTCTACATCCGCCGCCAGCGCAGCACCGACGGAACACCGGTGGCAGTGCTCGAGAACTATCTCCCCCATAACTTCCGCGACATCACCACCGAGGATCTCGGCACCCGCGGGCTTTACCAGATCCTCCGCGCGAGGGGCGTGACGATCCGCATCGCGAAGCAGAAGATCGGCGCGCGACGCGCCGCGGGCGATGAGAGCGGGCTGCTCGACATCGACGAGGGCGGCCCCGTCCTCACCATGGAACGCATCGCCTTCGATGACTCCGGTCACGCCATCGAATACGGGAACCACTGCTACCGCCCCGACATGTACAGCTTCGAGACCACGCTCGTCGCGAAGTGACGACGAGCACGCTGAACCACCGGGGATGACATCGGTCACCGCGCCCGCGTGGATTACTCTGCATCAGCGTGCCCGCCAGCGGGCGACACCGTCGACGAAGACCGGAGGAAGAAAGTGACGAAGCAGTACACGGGGGGAACCGGACGCGAGGGCGATGCCACCGCGGACGGAGAGGAACAGCACCTGCGGCGAGCGCTGAGCAACCGCCACATCCAGCTGCTCGCGATCGGCGGGGCCATCGGCACCGGGCTGTTCATGGGAAGCGGAAAGACGATCTCGGTCGCGGGGCCGTCGGTGATCTTCGTCTACATGATCATCGGCTTCATGCTCTTCTTCGTCATGCGGGCGATGGGCGAGTTGCTGCTGTCGAACCTGAAGTACAAGTCGTTCAGCGACTTCGCCAGCGACCTGCTCGGCCCGTGGGCCGGATTCTTCACCGGATGGACCTACTGGTTCTGCTGGGTGGTCACCGGGGTCGCCGACGTGATCGCGATCGCCGGATACACGGATGCGCTCATCCCCGGCATCCCGCTGTGGATCCCCGGCGTGCTGGTGATCGTCATCCTGCTCGCCCTGAACCTTCCCACCGTCGCCGCGTTCGGCGAGATGGAGTTCTGGTTCGCACTGATCAAGATCGTCGCGATCGTGGCGCTCATCGTCACCGGCCTCGTGATGATCTTCACCGGCTTCCAGCACGACGCCGGAACCGCGAGCTTCTCGAACCTGTGGGACAAGGGCGGCATGTTCCCGCACGGGTTCATGGGCTTCGTCGCCGGGTTCCAGATCGCGGTGTTCGCGTTCGTCGGCATCGAGCTCGTCGGCACTGCTGCGGCCGAGACCAAGGACCCGAAGCGCAACCTCCCCAAGGCCATCAACGCGATCCCGATCCGCGTGCTGCTGTTCTACGTGGGTGCGCTCATCGTGCTGATGGCCGTCACCCCGTGGACCGAGTACGTCGCAGGCGAGAGCCCGTTCATCGCGATGTTCGCCCTCGCAGGTCTCGGCATCGCCGCGACCGTGGTGAACCTCGTCGTGCTGACCTCGGCCATGTCGAGCGCCAACTCCGGCATCTACTCGACCTCGCGCATGGTGTTCGGCCTGGCGCAGGACGGCGATGCCCCTCGCGTGTTCGGCCGACTCTCCCGCCGCCGTGTGCCGCAGAACGCACTGTTCCTGTCGTGCATCCTGCTGCTGTCCGGCGTCGTGCTGCTGTATGCCGGCAAAGACATCGGCACCGCCTTCGACATGGTCACGACGGTCTCGGCCCTGTGCTTCATGTTCGTGTGGACGATCTTCCTCTGCAGCTACCTCGTGTACCGACGCACCCGCAAGGACAAGGTCGCCGCATCCACCTTCCGGATGCCCGGCGGCGTCTTCATGGTCTACGTGGTGCTGGCGTTCTTCGTGTTCGTGCTGTGGGCGCTCACCACCCAGCCCGACACGCTGACCGCGCTGCTCGTGACACCCATCTGGTTCGTGGTGCTGTTCGTGGCCTGGCTGTTCGTGCGACGCTCGCCGAACCACCTTGCCCGGCATGCGGCCCACATCGCCCACCTGCGCGATGACTCGGTCGAAGCGGACTGAGCCTGAACCCACGCAAGAGCGCCGCCTCCCGGAGGGGTGGGCGGCGCTCTTCCGGCGTTGCGACGGTCAGGCCGTGACGGCGGATGCCGAAGCCGTGGGAGCTGCGGGCTTCACGGCGAACAGGCGCTTGCGCAGCGCGAGGAACAGCAGAACCATGCCGGCGCTGAGAAGGATGTGCCCCACGCCGGCGATGCCGGCGATCATGCTCGACGACTCCTGGCCGAGCACCGTGAGGGAGCCGTGCCAGAGCATCATCGCGGAGGTCAGTACGAGGCCGGCGTTGTAGAGCCAGAAGAACCAGCCGAAGAGGCGGCTCTCGGACAGGACGAAGGCCTTCTCGAGGAGCAGGACGATCAGCAGCACGACGAAACCCAGCACCAGCAGGTGCGTGTGCACGAGGCCGAGCTGCGTCGATTCCCCCTCGGGGAAGTCATTGATCTTGGTGAACTCTCGGTAGAAGAGTCCGGAGGCGACACCCACGATCATGTAGGCGAACGCGGCGTAGAAGAGGCGGCGCATCGGAATCCTTTCGGTCTGATTCCAGCCTCGGCGCAGCGACCGTTTCGAGGATCCATCGAACGGTTGAGATGCGGGATGACTAGAGCAGGCCGGTGTCGCGGGCGATCGCGATGGCGCGGGCGCGGCTGTCGGCGCCGAGCTTCTCGAACACGTGCACGAGGTGCGTCTTCACGGTGGCCTCGGTGACGAACAGGGCCTTCGCGATCTCGCGGTTCGATGCGCCCGTGTCGAGCATTCGGAGAACGTCCAACTCACGCTCGGTCAGCCGCACCCGCGGCGCACGCATCACCTGCACGACACGCTCGCTGAGCTCGGGCGTGAGCACGAGACCGCCCGCCGCGGCCTGCCGGATCGCCCGCACGATCTCGTCCGGCGCCACGTCTTTGAGCAGGTAGCCGGCAGCTCCCGCCTCGATCGCGCCGAGGATCTCGGCGTCGCGGTCGAACGTCGTCAGGATCAGCACGGCCGGAGCCGGGTCCTGGGCACGAAGTGCAGCGGTCGTCTGCACGCCGTCCATGCCCTCGCCGAGGCGCAGGTCGCAGAGCACGACATCGGGGTGCAGGTGACGGGCGAGCGCCACGGCCTCTTCGCCGGATGCCGCTTCTCCCACCACCTCGACGTCGTCGCGATGGTCGAACAGCGAGCGCACCCCGGCACGGACGATGGGGTGGTCGTCGACGAGCAGCACGCGCACCGCGGTCATCCCTCATCTCCCGTCCGTCTGGCCGATGTCACGCCGCCGAGCGGGAGGTGTGCCGAGAGCGCTGTGCCGTCGCCAGGGGTGCTCTCCACGTCGAGCCCGCCGCCGAGCTCGCGCAGCCGCGCGCGCATCGAACGCAGCCCGTAGCCGCCACCCCGGCTGCCGACACCACCCTGGGCGTCCCAGCGCCTCGCGTCGAACCCGACCCCGTCATCGACGATGTCGAGCCGCACCGCATCGCCGGCGTCGGCCAGGGTGACCACGACCCGGGAGGCGGCCGCGTGGGAGCGGACGTTCGCGAGAGCCGACTGTGCGGTGCGCAGCAGAGCGACTTCGGCATCGAGCCCCAGCGACGGCAGGTCGTCGTCGGCGTTGAGCGTCGCCTCGATCCCCGTCTCCTCGGCCAGACGTTCGAGCATCCGGGCGAGGGCGTCGCCGAGCGCCGTGGATTCCAGCTCAGCCGGCATCAGGGCGTTCACGATGCGCCGCGCGTCGGCGAGACCCTCGGCCGAGAGGGCGCCGATCTGCTCGAGCGCTCGGGTGCGCTGCACCGGGTCGTCCCCTTCCAGAGCCGCTCGCGCCAGCATCCCGATCGACGACACGCTCTGCGCGACCGTGTCGTGGATGTCGCGCGACACCCTGGTGCGTTCGTCGCTCGCCCCCGACTCGCGCTGAGTGCGGGCGAGTTCGTCCTGAAGCGCCGCCATCTCCTCCTGGGTCGCGACGAGCGAGGCGATGAGTCGGCGCCGCTCCCGTCCGTCGCGCACGAGTTCGAGGTAGCCGCGGGAGATGCCGAACGCGAAGACGCCGCCGACGAGCGGACCGATCACATTCGCATAGGTCGTCGTGCCGGTGTGCAGCAGTGGAGCCGTGACCACGACCGCGAGGATCGCCACGCTGAGCAGCGCCGCCCACCGCAGGCGCATCACGAAACCGGCGAGCAGCCACAACGGGAAGGCGAGCCAGACGAACTCCGGCGAGACCACGACCGCACCGAGCCAGATGAGCGTCAGCCCGAGCAGCCACCAGGTCGCCAGACGACGATCCGAAGTGCGTTCGCTGAGCACGAGCCCGCCGCCGTACCAGCCGAGGAACACGAGCGAGAGGGCGAGGACCCAGGGCAGCGGGACACCGTTTGTCGCCGCACGCCAGGCGCCGATCACGAGCAGCACGACCGTGATGACGGCCTGGCCGATGCGGATCGATCCGACCAGACTCGCCCAGGTGCGCGGTGCGCGGATCCCTGCCGCCGTGTCGACGCGGCCGGGACGCTCCTCTCGTGACGGCTCAGTCCGCGACTGCGGGGGTGTCGGCTGCGGCATCCTCGTATTCTCCCTCGTGCGAGCGCTCTGCACCTCTATCGTCGCGGGATCCGGCTCGGTCGACCTTCCCCGGCCACCACATCCGGTCGCCGACGATCGCGAAGATCGCAGGCACGACCAAGGTCCGCACGACGAACGTGTCCACGAGCACCCCGATCCCGACGATGAGCCCGATCTGGCCGAGCGTGACCAGCGGCAGCAGCCCGAGGGCGGCGAACACTGCCGCGAGCACGACCCCGGCGCTCGTGATCACACCGCCCGTCGCGGTCAGCGCACGCACCATCCCCTGCCGGGTGCCGACCGTCTTCGCCTCGACGCGCGCCCGATGGACCAGGAAGATCGTGTAGTCGATCCCGAGCGCCACCAGGAACAGGAACGACAGCAACGGCACCTGCAGGTCGAGCGCGTCCCATCCGAACACGACCCGGCTCAGCCAGGTGCCTGCACCGATCGCGGCGACCGCGCTGAGGATGTTCACCGCGAGCAGCAGCACGGGTGCCACCAGGGAGCGCAGCAGCACGATGAGCACGAGGAGACTCACCGCGAGGACGAGCGGGACGACGAGGAGCAGGTCGCGCTGATTGCCCTCGCGCGCATCGAGATCCGCCGCCACCGGGCCGCCGACCGTGGCGTCGGCATCCGGCACCGTGTCTGCGGCTTCTCGCACGGCGCTCACCAGGTCGAGGCTCTCGGTCGTGCCCGGCGCCGGTTCACCGACGACGAGCAGGCGCGTGAGCGCGCCGTCGGTGCTCTCCCCCGTCGCGGAAACTCGGAGCACACCCGGCACCTCACCGATCGCCTCGGCCAGAGCATCGACTTCTGCCGTGTCGCCGATCACGATCATCGGCTGGGCCTCACCGGCCGGGAAGTGCTCGCCGAGCACCGTGAGACCGGCCGCCGACTCGGACTCGACGCGGAACTTCTCGACCTGCGTGAGCCCGACGGACACTCCGGCGAGACCACCGGCGAGCACTCCGAGGAGCGCGAGCCCACCGACCAGCGGCACCCAGGGGCGTCGGGAGACGCGCTGTGCCACGGCACCCCACACACGACCGGTGACGGCGGCATCGCCCACACGCGGTGCGAACGGCCAGAAGATGCGGCGGCCGCACACGGCGAGCGCCGGCGGAAGCACCAGCAGCACGGCGGCGAGCGCGATCAGGAGACCGACCGCCGACGCGATGCCGAGTCCGCGTGTGCCGGGGATCACGGCGAGCGCGAGCGTCGACAGCGCCAGCACCACGGTCACGTTCGAGGCGACGATCGCCGGCGCCGTCGCACGCCAGGCGGCGACCAGTGCACGGCGATGGTCGGTGTCTCGTGCGAGCTCTTCGCGATAGCGCGAGATCAGGAGGAGGGCGTAGTTGGTCCCCGCACCGAAGACGAGCACGCTCACGATCCCGGAGTCGAACTGAAGGCCCAGCCCTGCCCCGATCGCCGCCGTCGCCTTGTTCGCCAGCTGATCGGCGAGCGCGACCACCACGAGCGGGATCATCCAGAGCACCGGCGAGCGGTAGGTGACGATGAGCAGGAGCGCGACGATCCCGAGGGTGACCATCAGGAGCGTGAAGTCGGCGCCGTCGAAAGCGGAGGCGACGTCCACTCCGAACGCCGGCCCACCGGTGACCTGCACGGTCACCCCGTCGATCGGATTCGCGGCGACGACGTCACGCAGACCGTGCACGGCATCCGCGGCGGCATCGTCGTCTTCGAGGATGAGCGTCGCCTGGAGCACTGCGGCCTCGCCGTCGTCGCTGACGATCGGACCGTGCGGCTCCTGCCCCGTCTCCGCCTCTACATCGGTGGCGAGGGCGCTGATCGCCGCGACGTCGGCGTCGTCGAGCTTCGTTCCGTCATCGCGGGATGCGACCAGGAGTACCGCGTGCTCATCCGCATCGGGGAACTGCTCGGCGAGGACCGCCGCCCGCGCGGACTCGGAATCGGGAGGAGCGACGTCGTTGCCGGCCGGGAGCGATGCCCGGCCGAGGGCACCGAGGAGTGCGGTGAACGCCACCACGGCGACCAGCAGGGAGATCCATCCCCCGCGTCGCGAGGTGAGCCACAGCGGAAGCGAGCGAAGGGTGCGGAGCATGGATCCAGTCCAGCCGCCATCGGCTCCGCGAGGATCGGGCAGGCGGCTGAGACGAGTCTCCACCGTTCGATGGATCCGGCGGCGCGGCCAGACGGGTCAGGCCAGACAGGTCATGCCAGAGGGGTTCCACCAGGCCCTCCCCCGTTTCGGCTCCCGCGCGTAGCGTCGGTTCAACGGCCGCAGACCTGTCTGCGGCGACGATGAAAGGACCACTCATGCACACTCGCACTCTCGGACAGGGCCTTCGGGTCTCGGCGATCGGACTCGGCTGCATGGGCATGTCGCAGAGCTACGGACCCAACCCCGGCAGCCGCGACGACATGATCGCGGTGCTGCGGTCGGCGGTCGAGCACGGGGTCGACTTCTTCGACACGGCCGAGGTGTACGGACCGTATGTGAACGAGGAGCTCGTCGGGGAGGCGCTCGAACCCCTCCGCGACCGCGTCGTGCTGGCCACCAAGTTCGGGTGGGACATCGAAGACGGCAAGAGCGTCGGGCTGAACAGTCGTCCCGAGCAGATCCGCCGCGTGGCCGAAGCTTCGCTGCGGAGTCTGCGCACCGATGTGATCGACCTCTTCTACCAGCACCGCGTCGACCCGGACGTGCCGATCGAAGACGTCGCCGGCACCGTCGGCGAGCTGATCGCCGAGGGGAAGGTGCGCCACTTCGGGCTCTCCGAGGCGTCGGCCGACACCATCCGTCGCGCCCACGCCGTGCATCCGGTGACCGCGCTGCAGAGCGAATACTCGCTGTGGACCCGCGACCCCGAAGCCGAGATCCTGCCGGTGCTCGGCGAACTGGGCATCGGGTTCGTACCGTTCAGCCCGCTCGGCAAGGGTTTCCTGACCGGCACGGTCGACACGGCAGCCGACTTCGCGACCGGCGACATCCGTGCGACCATCCCGCGCTTCACGGCCGAGAACCGGACAGCGAACCAGGCACTCGTGGCCCACGTGGCCGAGTTGGCCGCGGCGAAGGAGGCCACGCCGGGGCAGATCGCTCTCGCGTGGCTGCTCGCCCAGCAGCCGTGGATCGTGCCGATTCCCGGCACACGTCGCACCGCGCGCATCGCCGAGAACGCCGGCAGCACGGCCGTCGCCCTGTCGGCCGACGAGGTCGCCGATCTCTCGTCCCTCGCGACCCGCATCGGCGTGAGCGGTGACCGCTACAACCCGCAGCAGATGGCGTTCGTCGACCGTTGAGCGACGCGCGGCCTCGGTATCGTGAGGCGGGTGACCTCCGCCCGCAGCTACCCCGCGACCATCGCGGCGGCTGTCGAGCATGAGACCGTCATCCGCAAGTCGCGCTTCCTGACCCGCATCGAACCCGTCTCCTCGGTCGAGCAGGCCGAGGCCGTGATCGCCGGCATCCGCAAGCGGGCATGGGACGCCAACCACAACTGCACCGCGATGGTGACCGGACTCCTCGGCGATCAGGCGCGTTCTTCCGATGACGGCGAGCCGTCCGGCACCGCGGGGATCCCGATGCTCGAGGTGCTGCGTCGGCGCGAGCTGACCGATGTGGTCGCAGTGGTCACGCGCTACTTCGGCGGGGTGAAACTCGGCGCGGGCGGGCTCGTGCGCGCCTACTCGTCTGCCGTGTCGGAGGCGCTCGATCTGGCCGCATTCGTGCGGCGGGCGGCGCTCCGCCAGGTGACGCTCGCGGTGCCGCACGCGGATGCGGGCCGCTACGACAATCTGCTGCGCGACTGGGCGGCGCACCACGGGGCGACTCTCGGCGATCCGGCCTATGCGGCGATGGCCACGCTCGAACTGTGGGTCCCGGAGTCGGAGCTTCCTCGCCTCGCGGCCGACCTGGCTGCCGCATCCGCTGGCTCGATCGTCCCTGTCTTCGGCATCGAACGCATCGTCGACGTGCCGGTCTGACCCCGGGAGATCGGCCAACACACAACGACCGGCGGATATCCTGGATGCCGCGGTCGCGGAGGGAGAGCGATGTTCGACAGTCCGCTCTCGGCTTCGGCCTACGAGATCCTCGAAGTCGACCCCACCGTCGATGACGTCGAGCTGCGCCGCGCCTACCGTCTGCGCCTGCGCCAGACGCACCCCGACACCGGCGGCGACGCCGCGGTCTTCATCCAGGTACAGCGCGCGTGGGAGCTGGTCGGGACCATCGAGGGCCGTGCGGCGTACGACCGCCGAGCCGGCATGACCACCGGCACCAGCACCGAGACCGACACCGGTGCCGGCTGGAGCGGATGGCGGCCGGCTGCAGCTCGCACCGACACGCGTCCCCGCGCCCGCTCCTACGGCCACCCCGGCGGATGGCGTCGCGAACGCTACCTCGTGCTCATCCGCGAATGGGCCGGCCGCGGCGTCGAGGTTCCCGACCCGTACGACCCCGCACTCGTGCGCTCGGCACCGCGCGATCTGCGCCGGATGCTCGCCGACGCTCTCGCAGAGGAAGCCACGGCACGCACGGTCTCCGACCTCGGCATGGGCTTCACGGTGTGGCACGACGTCGCCGTGGGAGCGGATGCCGACGACAAACTCGACCATGTGGTGCTGGGCCCGTCCGGACTGTACGGCGTGATGTCGGAAGACTTCGGAGGAGTGGTGGGCTTCCGCCGCGGCGAGATCACCGGCCCGAGTCTGGGTACCCGCGCGCCCGTCACCGCGACGCTCGGCCGGATGCGCACGATCGCCAAGGCCGCGCGCGTGCGCTTCGGCGGCGCGATCATCGTGCTGCCCGACGACGACCTCGCCCAGGCCGTGACCCCGCTCGGCACGAGCCGCGGAGTTCCGGTCGTCGTGGTGCGCCGCAGCGCTCTCGCCATGGTGCTGCGCCAGGGCGTTCCGCAGGCACGGGCCATCGGCGGCAACGAGCTGTTCGACGTGCGCACCCGCTTGCAGCAGACCGTCCGCTTCGTCTGAGCATCAGACGGAGGGTCGCAACGGTCGACCTCGACCAGTCCCCCCTGGGAAGTCGACCGCTGCGTCCAGCAGAACAGGATCCGCTGTTGTGGGGCCGGTGACACCCGACCACCTCCTCATAGTCGCGTCGGCGGCTCGGAATGACGGGCGATCACGACAGGATGCCGTGCCGGAGGCGCCGTTCTGCGTAGTACCCCACAGTGGTTTACGCGTCGCCTGCTGCCCATCGCCGTAGCGCGGGAACTCGCACATCTGTCACCCTCCAGGACACGGCTGGTGCGCTGCATCCACGCGGGGGGGCGGGGATCGCCCGTTGCGATCGGCGGTTCCGCGTAGGTCGCCGAGGCGCTGCACGTACGTGACCCTGCTTTCCTCTACGGATGCAGCCGGAGCCCACGTACCCCTCGCAACCGTCGTGGAGACGTACTCTGCGCCCTGCCACTCTCGACTCAACGCCTCTCCTCCCCGTGAGGCGCTGGGGAAAGGCACGCACCTGCGGCCTTCCCCCACAATGCGCTCACCCCCAACGAGCGCATGGGCTCCCGCGCCCTCCTCCCTTCAGAGCGCGGGAGCCCTCCGGCCATACCGGCATCCGAATCCCCGTCACGAATGATCGGACGCGACAGTGAGCTTCTCCCTCCACCTCACCTACGCAGGCGACTGCCAGCAGGCCATCGATCTCTACGTCACGGCGTTCAACGCCGACGTACAGAGCATGAGCACGTACTCCGAGATGCGCATCGCGATCCCGCCGGGGATGGAGGACCGCATCGCCTGCGCCGTGCTGGCCCTCGACGGCGGATACCTGCATCTGTCCGACAGCCTCGGTCACGACAACATGAAGCCATGCTCGCGCATCGCCCTGCTCGTCGAAGGCACTCCGACACAGGTTCAACAAGCCCAGGGCGTGCTGCTCGAAGAGGGCAGCCGGCTCCCGACAGCAAGCGCCGGTCCCGGCGCTTTCGCGTGCACGATCCTCGACCGATTCGGTGTGACCTGGCAACTCATCGATACAGAGCACACCGAGTGACGGTCGCTCTATCAAGCCCTGTTCCTGAAGCACCCCGTGGTCGTACGATGCCCAGTAATGCACGTCGGCGATCGATGGCAAGGGGAAACATGGTGCACAGCCGGGATCAGTTCTTCGCCCAAGCCATCGGCATCATCGGCAGCGGGGGAAGCATCGACATCGTCGGCGATCGTGGTGCGGGTCGCACGACGTTGTGGGAGCGCTTACGGAACCACTTCCTGAACGAGAACTGGTTCGTCCTCACTGTGAACGGCGTGCCCGCGTTCAAGTCGTACCCGCTGGTGGCCTTGTCGATCGCCGGAGTCTCGGCCGCGCGCGAGGGGCGCGCGTCCGCGATCGCGGGATCGGTCGATGAGATCGCCGAACGCATCCGCCAGGAGCGCGGAGTGATCTTCATCGACGACTGGAACGACCTCGACGATGCCACCTGGGGCGTCGTCACCGCCGTGCAGCGTCGCCAGGCGGTTCCCGTCGTGATCACCAGGATCAGGACCGCCGATGCCCGGCACACTCCTGGCGGACTGGCCGCCGCATCCATGGCGTTGACCTACACGGTGGACCTCCCCTCCTTCCGCTACGACGAGTTGGACGAGGCGCTCACCGCGCGCCTGGGCGGCCCGATCGAACCCTCGGCCCTCTCGCGTGTATACGCGAAGACCGGTGGCAATGTGGGGCTGGCCTTCGCACTCGTCGACACCGCCGTGCGTGAGAACCGCATCGAAAGCAGAGAAGGCTCCTGGGTGGCGACGCGCGACCTGTGGTCCAACGGGCTCGTCACGATGGTCGAATCGCTGCTCGAACACCTCACCCCCGATCAGCGCGACGCTCTCGAGACCCTCTCACTGCTGGGCATCGTCGAGCTCGCCGCAGTCGAACCTGTCATCTCGGCGCAGCGACTCGAGGAGCTCGAGAAGCAGTCCCTCCTCGAGCTCTATGCCACGGGAGGAAGGTTTCTCGTCAACGTCAAGCCGCCCCTCATCGTCGAGTACTTCCGGCACGTCTCGCATCCCGCCCGTCGACTGCGGCTGACCCGCGCGCTGCAGGATGACCTGACGCCCGCCAGCACCGACGACAACGACATCGCCTACGACACGGCCGGTCAGATGGCGGGCTTCGTGCGATTCGTCCACGAGCAGCGGCGTGCACGATTGCTCATCACCCGCGCCGAGTGGAATCGTGCCCCCTCGCTCCGCGCAGCGGTGGACTACGTGCGAGCGCTGGTCGCGTCGGCCGCGCACATCGAGGAGATCGACGAGGTGCTGGCTGCGTCCGAGGGCCTCCCCGCAGACCAGACCCTGCTCGTCGAGTGGCACGTCCTGCGCGCCGAGCACGTGGCCTTCGAGCACCTCGACGCCGCTCGTGCAGTCGGTCAACTCCGCGACTCCGCCACCACCGTGGGCAGCGCCGGGACGATCCTGCTCGCGCGGGCGGTCGAGATCGAGGATGCTCTGATCGGCAACGGCGACCTGACCACCCTTCCCGCCATCGAGGAGCACTTGTCAGGCCCGGAGCGCGTGGCGCTGCATCGCGCCCATGCCTCGGTGCTCACCGTACGCGGCGAGACGGCCGCCTCGCGCGTTCACATCGATGCGATCCGGAACGAGACGCAGGCACCCCTCGAGCCCCTCGCCGCGATCATCGACGGGTTGAACGACATTTCGGACGGAAACCTCCGACGGGCGGCGGACGACGCGGCACGGGGGATGGAGGAGGGGCGCGAGCGATTCGACCCGATCGCGATGCGCGCGCACGGTTTCATCGCTCTGTCCGTGGCAGTCCTCGATGGAAGATTCGGCGATGTCGAACGAGTACTCGATACCATGTACGCCATCGGGGAGCCGTTCCACGAGCCGCCATTCACGCAACTCGCGTTCGACATCACCTCGGCGGTTCTCGCATCGCGTCGAGGCAACAAACGCCTCGTGCAGCAACGCGTCGCCGACTTCGAGCGCAATCCGCTGCCCGACGGCCCCTGGCTCGGCACCGCACGCGGATACGCCTACGCGCAGATCGCTGCCGGGGCCGGTGACTACCAGCGTGCCGGAGACGTGCTTCAGGATATGTCGGAGCGGCTCTGGGAACGCGGCGCCAGGGTTGCGTCGATCGTGTCGAGTCTGGTGAGCATCGAGCTCGCGCCCACTCCGCAAAGACTCGCAGCAGCGGCGGAGCGCATCGCGCAGGTGCCGGCACAGTTGGCCAAAACGCACTATCTGTTCGCGACGTCGGTGGCCTCCGGCAACCCGCAGCAGATGCTTGCGGCAGGCGAGGAGCTCGCGGTGCAGGAACGCAGGGGCATGGCGATGGTCGCCTTCCGCACGGCGGCCGACGGATTCGCCCAGGCCGGCGACCAGGTGAGTGCCGATCATGCGCGCGAGCGCTTCGAGGTGCTGCGAGAGGGGCTCGCGGCTGAACCGTACGATATCGCACGATTCAAGACCGTCGTCGTCGACCTCACGGCACGCGAGAGGGAGGTGGCGAGCATGGCGGCATCCGGCATGACGAACCAGCAGATCGCAGACGCACTCACCCTCTCGGTCCGCACGGTCGAGACGCATCTTCATCGACTCATGCGCAAGACGGGCACCGAGCGTCGCAGCCAGCTGCGGGAGTATCTGGAGTTCGAAGCGTCCCGCTGAGCTTCCTGTTCAAGAAGTACGCGATCACCGTCCGCACGAGCCGCAGTGAGTTCTGGCTGGCCTGCGTCGCCGTCGCCGGTGTCGACATCGCGCCCTTTCCGCCGACGAGTGAGACGCCCGCCACCGGGCCCCGGTGCGCCCGTACCCTGCCGCCACCACGGGCGGGTACGTACGGCGGCCGCCGCGTGTTCGTATTCGCTCCAGGACAGCACGGCGGGATGCGGCGACCCGCCTAACGTTGAACTGCTCGATGATCCGATCGGGTTCGGATCATCGAGCAGTTCGGGTCGGAGCGGAGCGCGCTCCCCGAGACACGACGCGCTCCGCTCCACTCGTGCACCGTTCGCCCCCACACAGCACTGTTTCCAGGCCGTGTCGATGAGGCTACCGACCCGTCGACAGCGGCGGGCACTCCCGCTGCTCGCAACGGATCCGGCGTGACCACGTACCCGAGTGCGATCGCGCGCACACGCTCATGCACCCGCTACGTGCGCGGGTGCACTCCTCTACGTAGTCCTCACTGATCGGCGGGGTAGTGGGCTATCCAAACGTCACTCTGGGATAGACAAACGTCTAGTCGATTCACCCGAACGGAATGCGGACTGGACCCGAACCCGAACCCGAACCCGATTGTGATCCTCTGATGTCTCGCACGAAGTCTCCTACGAAGTCGCGCTTCGCCCTCGCCATCACGGCGGCGCTGGCACTGATCCTCGGCCTTCTGAACCCGGCTGCCGC
Organism: Microbacterium sp. MYb54; assembly: GCF_002979515.1. Lineage (GTDB taxonomy): Bacteria > Actinomycetota > Actinomycetes > Actinomycetales > Microbacteriaceae > Microbacterium. The sequence continues at coordinate 179,820 of NZ_PCPA01000002.1, forward strand.
CTTCGCCGGCAATGACGGCATGCTGAGCACGGCCCTCACCGCGAAGAACACCTCGGTGTACGCCGGCGATGCCCTGGTCTACGAGGCACAGCTCAGCTGTTCCGACCCGGCGGAGTGCACCGACGTCTCGCTGCACTTCACCAAGCCGGACGCCGTCAAGCCCGGAGCGAAGGGCGTGGTGACGAAGCCGTACCCGCCCGGGGTGACGTCCGTCACCGCGAACGATGACGGCACGATCGACGTCGTGTACAGCGCGACCGCCGCAGGACTCGTCTCGCAGCTCACCGTCTCCTGGCCGACCGAGAACCTCAGCACCCCTCCTGGCGACCAGACGACGACCATGACGGTCACGCAGCCGGGGGTCCCCAACGTCGTCCGCGACGCAACGATCGCTCTGCTCGCCGACAGCGACCTGGCTATCGACAAGCGGGGCGCGGCGACCACCCAGCCCGACCAGAACTACACCTACACGATCGACGTCGGGCTCACGTACCCGGATCCCGGCAACGGGAATCACGGCGGATTGAGCTACACCGACGCTGTCGTCGTCGACCCCCTCCCGGCCGAGGCCGTCTATGTCTCCGCATCCAACAGCGGCGTGTACAACCCGACCACGCACACCGTTACGTGGAAGCTCGGCGATCTGCGCAGCGGCGTGAACAACATCTCCGTCACCGTCCGCTACCCGGCCCCGGCCGACGGCACCGCGCCGACGTATGTGAACACCGCGACCCTCACTGCGACGCAGATCGGCTCGAAGGACCCGACGAGCGTGAGTGATGACTCGCCCGTGACCGTTCGTGCCGACACCCCCACCTACCGGACCGAATCCGGCAAGACGGGCACGCCGCTCATCGCCGGTGGATCGCAGCACTTCGACATCCTCGCCACGAACCACGGCAACACTGACGCCGACATTACGATCAACGACCCCATCCCCGACGGCCTCATCGTTTCCTCCGTAGACGGCGGGTACTACCGTGGCAACATCAAGGCCGGAAGCACGGTGGAGTTCCACTACGCCGACGGCACCTCGAGCGGACCGCTCGACTTCACGGTCAACGATTCGAAGATCGACGTCCCTGACGGCGCGCCGCGCGTCACGAGTGTGACGTTCGTGTTCCGCAAGGTCGAGGTCGAGAAGTCGATCGTGGCCGTCATCCACACCGCCGGCGACTGGGACGTGATCGGCGACAAGACGTCGATCACGAACTGCGCCACGGTCGAGACGACCGGCGCCGGCGACGCGCAGCAGAGGTGCGCGACGATCGAGGTCTCCCCTGTCGACGTCCCGAGCCCTGCGGTCGGAAAGTCGGCGGAGCAGGCAGCAGTCGGCCCTGGCGGCACGATGACGTGGACCGTGGCGATCGGGAACAGCGACGCCAACCCGACCGCGCTCATGCCGGTCCTCTACGACAGCATCCCGAATCAGGTGACCTTCGTGCCGGGTTCATTCCGCGCGGTATCCGGCAACGGCAGCTATTGCCTCGCCGATGACGACTTCCAGGAAGAGGTCCTGCCCGACTGGAACACCACACACGGCACCCCGTTCACCACCGGTGCCCGCACGACGGTCCGCTGGACCTACACCGGAACGACCGGGCTGGTCGTGCCCAAGTGGCAGGCACCCTGCCACTACGAGTACGACACGGTCGTGAACCCCGGCGTCGCTTCCGGCGTCTACGGCGGCTACGCGCTCGATGCCGCGTACCAGGGCAACCTGATACAGATCTTCGATCGGGATCTGCGCATCCCGGCATCGCCCTACGGGTGGAACAACGACATCTTCGACGGCGACGGCGACGGGGACACCACAGAGCAGGCACCACGCAAGGGCGCAGACTTCGCGATCGCAGACACCGCGGCCGCCTGGATCGAGAAGAAGGTCACCGGCGACCAGGACAACGGACACTGGTTCGACTCCGCCGAGAAGAAGGGTATGAAGGACGAGGTCGGCACCTCGACCCCCGGCGGCACGGTCTCGTACCAGGTGCGCCTCGGCAACCTGGGTAACCGCGACCTGAAGAACCTCGTCGCATACGACCTGCTGCCCGTTCCGGGCAACCCTGGCGTGACCAACGGTCGTTACGCCCAGAACCCTCCGGGCGCGGGCAACCAGTGGACCCCGACGATGACGGGTCCGATCGCGAATCCGACCCCGGACTCGCTGACGATCACGTACTCGATCAAGACCGACCCCTGCCGCCCCGAGATGGACAACTCCGACGAGCACAGCGCCTCGTTCTACTGCAACGGCCAGCAGGACGCGTCGTGGCAGAGCGCCGAGCAGGTCACCGACTGGTCGCAGATCCACTCCGTGCGGTTCGACTTCGGCGACAAGGTCTTCACCGGCGGCGAGTTCGTCGATCTGGAGTGGACGATGGCCACGCCGACGACCCTCGCGGATGGCTCGCCCATCCTGGGGCGAGAGCGCACCTGGAACCGCATCGCAATGGATTCGGTGCAGGCGGCCGACGGATCGCCGATGCTCGCTGCGGAGGCACCGTGGGTCGTCGACCAGATGGCTACGCCTACCGAGCCTGCGATCTCGATCGAGAAGTGGTCGACGAGCGACGGCTTCCCCGCCGGAGACTTCGATACCGCTCCGGGCAAGGCCGTGAAGGCGAACACCCCGACGGCGATCACGATGACCATCGCCAACACGGGCGCCGAGGCGCTGCGCGATGTGAAGGTCACCGATGACACGCTCGACGGACCGGCCCTCACCGACCTGGACTGCGACTTCTCGTCGCTCGGCGGACCGAAGACGGGCACGACGTGGGCGGGACCGCTCGCCGTCGGCGACAGCTTCGACTGCACCGGAACGGTTCCCGGTCTCGCCTCCGACACCACGCACGGCGACGACGCCACCGTCACCGGCACCGGCGTCGTGACGGGCACGGTCGTCACGGACGAGGACCCGTGGTTCGCGACCTCCGAGACCCTGTACTCGATCGGCGACTACACGTGGATCGACGCGAACGGCAACGGCGTCCAGGACAAGGGTGAGGTTCCGATCTCCGGAGTGCTCGTGATCCTCCACAGCGCCGACGGCACCGAGATCGCCCGCACCACGACGGACGCTCACGGGTACTACCACTTCGACCGACTGCCGGCGGGTGACTACTCGCTCGAGTTCGGCGAGGTGCCCGGATACCAGCGGACGCCTTCGATGCAGGGTTCGGACACCACAGTCGACTCCGACGCCGATGTGACGACGGGTCGCACCGCGCTCATCCACCTGGATGAGGGCGCGGAGAACGTGACACCCTCGGAGGATTCCGACGGAGTGACGGCACCGTTCATCAACCGCACGATCGATGCGGGATACATCTCGCTCGTCCCGACGATCGACATCGAGAAGTGGTCGACGAAGGACGGTCTCATCGACGGCGACTTCGATGCGGCCCCCGGCAAGCCCGTCGACACCGGCAAGACGATGTCGATCACGATGACGATCACGAACACCGGCAACGAGGCCCTCACCCAGGTCCACGTCACCGACACGACCCTCACAGGGCCCGCGATGACCGAATTGAGCTGCGACTTCTCGCCGCTCGGCGGCCCTGCTACGGGCGTCACCTGGGACGGTCCGTTCGAGATCGGCGCGAGCTTCGAGTGCACGGGGCAGGTGCCCGGCATGGATGCCGCCGCCGTGCACGCAGACGAAGCGGCCGTGACCGGAGTGGGAGTGAAGTCCGGCACCGCGGTGCAGGACGCCGACCAATGGCACGCGAAGACCCCGAAGGCGTCAGCCCCGGCCCCCTTCGATGGGCCGACCACGCTCGCCATTACCGGTGGCGTCGTCGGAGGCGCGGGACTGGCAGCCGCCCTGCTGCTGCTCGGTCTGATCCTGATGCGTCGTCGCGCCCAGGCCTGACCCGCTCAACCAGCGCAGGGGCCCCGCCGCACACGTGGCGGGGCCCCTCATCCCGTGTCGTTCCTTCAGCTCGGGATATCGGATCTCACCCGGGTTCCTCCCTGATGAGAGCCTTGATCGCAATCCACGATGGTGGCACACTGAGCGCGTCGGAGACGACGCTCGTGGTCGTCACGTCAGCCCATTGACTGAGGGAACGGGTCACGCATGTACTCAGCAACCGCTGGACGACGGTGGCTCGCGGCCGCACTCGGCCTGGTCATCGCCCTCGGTGCCGCACTGGTCGCCACGCCGGCGTCCGCCGCCCCGACACCGCAGACGTGCGCCTACGCGACCGCGGGGCAAGGACAGTACGCACGGACGCTCTGCTGGATCGACATGAGCGCGTACTCCGATGCCGCGGCCGGGACCCCGAGCGGCCAGGAGATGGTGGTCGAACTCCCCGGCGGATACACGCTGAGCTACACGGTCCAGCGCTCCGGTCGTCAGATGGGCTCATCGCCACTTCCACTCATTCCGAGCGCCTTCATCGGGACCGGGGGCCATTACGGCGGCGTCGCGGGACGCCCGGGCCTCTACCAGGTGAACCGTGCTGTCGATCCGTCGACGAGCACGACGGTGCGGATGACCGGAATCTCAATGCGCGACGTCAACGGGGATCCAGTGCATGCCTTCTCGATCGTCGGCGTCGATGTCGAACAGACGACGACCGGTGAGACGGACACCTGGACATCGAACGTCCCGCTGACGCAGATAATCCCGATCGGGAACGCCTGCCCTGGTGCCTTCACCGGCGTCGGTACCACGACCGTGGTCTGCGCGTCGAACAACACGCTCACTCGCACCGGCACGGCGATGCTCGCCGCGGAGGATCCGCAGAGCATGACCCAGGTGATGCAGAACGCGACGACGGGCGTGCAGGGCATCGCGTTCGCCGTGCTGCTCCCCAAAGTGCAGCTGAACAAAGTCGTCGACGGGCGCATCGAACCTAATGACGAGTTCTCGCTCTCCGTTCAGTCCTCAGGCGGCGCCACCCTGGCCACAGGCGGCACAGGCCCCGGCACGACGGGCACGACCGGCGAGGTGCCGACGATCGGGACCACGCCCGGCTCACCGTTCACGCTCGCCGAGTCCTCGACACCGGGAAGCCTCTCGGGCTACGTCACCAGCTGGAGCTGCACGAGAAACGGTCAGACCGATGCCAGCCTGCCCTCGGGGCAGGTCGGCGCATCCGCCGTGGTCGTTCCTGCCATCGGCGACCTCATCGACTGCACCATCACCAATACCGCCCGCGCAGTCGGGCTCACGCTGCAGAAGTACGCGGGGACGCCAGTCGACACGAACGGGAACGGCATCACCGACCCCGGAGACTCGATCCCGTACACCTTCCGCCTCGACAACACGGGTGAACTCCCACTCGAAGATGTGACGGTGACGGACCCTCTCCTCGGCGAGGTCGACTGTCCGTCGACGACGCTCGCTCCGGGAGCATCGATGACATGCGCGAGCGTCATCGACCACCTGGTGACTGATGCGGATGCCGATCGTGGCGCCGTGGTCAACGATGCCGTAGCTTCGGGAACGCCGTCAGGCTCGAGCGCCACCGTCACGTCGAACACCTCTGCCACGAGCACACCGGTCACCGTCGCTGCCCCCGCGCTCGAACTCGTGAAGAGGGCATCGACGCTGTTCGTCACCCGCGCCGGTGATGGGTTCACCTACTCGTTCGATGTGACGAACACTGGGAATGTGGCCATCAGCGGCATCGCCGTCACCGAGCAATCGTTCACCGGAAGCGGCCCCACGCCCAGCGTCTCCTGCCCGGCAACCGAGCTCGCGCCCACGGCGGCGATGACTTGCACCACCACCCAGTACGACGCAACCCAGGCCGATGTCGACGCCGGCATCATCTCGAACACGGCGATCGCGACCGGGACGGCCGGCTCACCCGTGTCATCGAATCCGGCGAGCGTGGACATCGTCGCGGACCAGATCGCCGCACTCGAGCTTGCGAAGTCAGCCACGCCGAACGACGTCGCGTCATTCGTCGTCGGCCAGGCGATCGACTATGCGTTCGTGGTGACGAACGCCGGCAATCTCACGGTCAGGGACATCGCCGTAGACGAGCAGGTGTTCACCGGGAGCGGCCCGATCGGACCGATCGACTGCGGCCCGGAAGCAGCGGCCCTCGAGCCAGGGCATCAGGTCGTCTGCCACACCGCGTACGTGCTGACCCAAGAGGATGTGGATGCCGGAACACTCAAGAACTCCGCAACCGCGCAAGGCACACTCCCCAGTGGCGATCCGGTCGTCTCTCCGGAGTCGTCCGTCGACCTGCCGGGCGATCAGGCACCCGCGCTCACCCTCCAGAAGAGCGCCGATCCATCGACGGTCACTGCGGCCGGCGAGACGATCACGTACAGCTTCCTCGTCACGAACACCGGCAACGTGACCCTGACCGCCGCCACAGTCGATGAGACCGCCTTCAGTGGCACCGGCACGCCTCCCGCCGCGGCCTGTCCGGCCGAGGCGGACGCTCTCCTCCCTGGCGCCACGGTGACGTGCACAGGGAGCTATGTCACGACGCTCGCCGACGTCACCGCTGGCACGATCACGAACACCGCGATCGCAACAGCGACGGCCCCCGGCGGAGTGCCGGTCGACTCACCGCCGTCTTCGGCGACCGTCACGATCGAGCCGATCCGGTCGCTCTCGCTGCAGAAGTCAGCGTCCCCAGGGCAGATCGATGCGCTCACAGACGTGGTGCTGTACTCGTTCCTGGTCACGAACACCGGAACGGTCACCCTGAGCGATGTCGGCATCGCCGAGACGGACTTCACCGGTTCTGGGCCCACTCCCGTCGTCGCCTGCCCAGCCGGTGCCGTGTCGCTCGCACCGGATGACTCAGTCACCTGCACCGCGACATACAACCCGACCCAGGCCGACCTCGACGCCGGGTCATTCCTTAACACAGCCACCGCCTCAGGAACGGCGCCCGCGGCCGGCGGCATCGTCACCTCAGACCCGTCGACCACTCCTGTCACTGTGAACGCGATCCCCAACCTCACGGTGGTCAAGACCTCACCCGTGTCCTCGGTGTCGAGCGTCGGGGATCTCATCGAGTACACCTTCACCGTGACGAACACCGGCAACGTGACCCTCGATGACATCCGGATCCGTGAGGGCGTGTTCACGGGCGTCGGTGCCCGCAGCGCCCCGGCCTGCCCGACCACCCCGCTCGCCCCTGGCGACGACATGGTGTGCACGGCGAGTGTGGCCGTCGGTCAACGCGACCTCGACAGCGGGAGCGTCAGCAACACGGCGGCGGCCGAAGGCACTCCCCCCGCGGGCGGCGATCCGGCGATCTCGCCCCCATCGACGGTCGTCATCCCGGCCGTGATCTCACCCGCACTGACCTTGGTGAAGGCCGTCGAGCCCCTGACCGCCGCGGGGCCCGGCGCGACCCAGCAGTACACGTTCACCATCACGAACATCGGCAACGTCACACTGAGCGACGTTGCCGTTCGAGAAGGCACCTTCAGCGGAACGAACCCCCCACCTGTCGCTGTCTGCCCGGCCGGGGCCGCGAGCCTTCCGCCAGACGGCGTGGTCGTCTGCACGGCGAGCTACACCGTGTCGCAGGAAGACGCCGATCGCGGCACCGTCACGAACACCGCGACCGCGATCGGCTCCGCACCCGCTGCGGAGGGTCCGACCGAGAGCCCCGAGTCGGAGGCGGTCTTCTCCGTCACGGTCGCACCACCACTGTCCGGCGCGGCGCTCACGCTGACCAAATCCGTCGACCCGTCCGTGCTCGACGAGTTCACTCCGGGGACCACGCTTCACTATCGCTACGTGATCGTGAATTCGGGACCGGTCGCCGTCTCATCGATCGGCGTTCAGGAACTCGATTTCACCGGCGCCGGGGTCGTGCCGACGGTGTCATGCCCGACCGCGCCCGTTGCGCTCGCCCCCGGCGCGAGCATCGAATGCTCCGCCTCCTACGTGCTGACCACGGGGGATGCGAACGCGACGAGCATCGCGAACACCGCCCTGGCGACAGGACTCGACGGCAACGGGGATCGGGTCGTCTCGACGCCGTCGACCGCAGAGGTGACGTTGCGCTCCGCTCTGCCGACAACCGGGGCTGATCCCACCGTGTTCCTGATCGTCGGAGCGACTCTTGCCACCCTCGGCGCTCTCACGCTGCTGATCGCCGCGGCAGCGCGTCGCCGGCGCGAGCAGATGACCTGACCCGGCCCGGCCCTCGATCAGAATCGCTCCCCCGGAACGTCACTCCGTCGTTGACTTCCGCAATCAAACCGGTTTACACTCATCAAACCGGTTCACCGATGAGTGCATCGGAGCGTCCGGAACCCACGAGGAGGTGGCATGAGCCGCACGACCATCGCCGATGTCGCTCGCGAAGCAGGCGTCACGAAGGCCACGGTCTCGCACGCCCTGAGCGGCAACCGCCCGATCTCCGACGAGACGAAGGCGAAGGTCCTCGCAGCGGCCGAGAAGCTGAACTGGGCACCGAGCCAGAGCGCACGGGCACTCGCCACGCGTCGGGCCAACGCGGTCGCCGTGGTGCTGGCCCGCGACCCCCAGGTCATCGCGAACGACTCCTTCTTCCCGGCCTTCATCGCCGGCGTCGAATCGGTGCTCGCCGAGACCGAGACGGCACTCCTGCTCCAGGTAGTCCCCGACCGCGACGCCGAGGAACGGGCGTACCGCACGCTCACCCACGGCCGCGCCGACGGCGCCCTCCTGCTCGACCTGCGCACCGACGACTGGCGTGTACCCTTCCTCGACGACCTCGGACTGCCCACCGTGCTGGTTGGCGCCTATGACCAGCCGACCGGGTTCTCGTGTGTGCGAACCGACGACACCGCCCCGGTCCGCGAGATCATCGCGCACCTCCGGGCCGCCGGACACGAACGCATCGCCCACGTCTCCGGGCCGCTCGAATACGTGCATTCGAAAGCGCGTGCAGACGCCTATGTCGCGGCGATCGGCGACGACGAGCTGCTCCGCGAGGGCGACTTCACCGCCGCGAGCGGCCGCACCCGCACCGCTGAGCTCCTCGCCCTGCCCGACCGCCCGACCGCGATCCTCTACTCGAACGACACCATGGCCATCGCCGGGCTCTCCTACGCCCGTTCCCAGGGCCTCTCGATCCCGCAGGACCTCGCGATCTCGGGCTTCGACGACGACCACCTCTCCGCCCACCTGTCTCCAGCGCTGACCAGCGTCTCATCCGACCCCGCGGCCCGAGGCCGCGCCGCCGCCCGCCTCCTGCGGGCTGACATCCTCGGGGCGCAGCCGCGCACCGAGATCGTCGACTGCAACGTCGTGCACTTCCGGGAGAGCACCAGCTAGTCGGCATCCGCATCACCGCAGCACCACCACCCGCAGCACCACCACCCGCAGCGTCACCACCCGCAGTGTCAAGGAGGACACCATGAAGAAGCTCCGCGCAATCGCCTTGATCGGCGCCACCGCTCTCATCGCCACCGGATGCTCGGCCGGAGGCGGTGGTGGCGAAAGCTCAGCCGACGGCACCGGGCCCATCAGCATCTGGCTCTCCAACAACGAACAGGAACTCGCCTGGGGCACCGCCGTGGTCAAGGCCTGGAACGACGAGCACCCCGACGAGAAGGTCAAGGCGCAGGAGATCCCCGCCGGCTCCTCGTCGGAAGAGGCGATCACCGCCGCGATCACCGCGGGCACGGCTCCCTGCCTCGTCTACAACGTGGCGCCGGCCGCGGTCTCGGGCTGGGTCAAACAGGGCGGACTCGTCGACCTCAGCAAGATCGACGGCGGCAGCGACTACATCACCGAGCGCGGCGGAGAGGTCGATGCCTACGCGAGCGACGGCAGCTTCTACCAGCTCCCGTGGAAGTCGAACCCCGTGATGGTCATGTACAACAAGGCGCTCTTCCAGGCCGCGGGGATCGACCCGGAAGACCCGCAGATGAACACGTACGACGCGTTCCTCGAAGGGTCGCGTGCGATCGTCGCCTCCGGCGTGCAGAGTGCGATCTGGCCGGCACCGACGAGCGAGTTCTACCAGCCGTGGTTCGACTTCTATCCGCTGTATCTGGCCGAGACCGACGGCACGATGCTCGTCGAAGACGGCAAGTCCACGTTCGACTCGGATGCCGGGCGCACCGTCTCGGAGTTCTGGAAGACCTTCTACGACGAGAAGCTGTCGCCGAACGAGGCGTCGACCGACGATGCGATGTCGGCAGGCACCACTGCGATGCAGCTCGCCGGCCCCTGGGCGATCCCCTCCTACGCCGACACCGTCGACGTCGGCTTCATGCCGGTGCCGACCAGCGACGGTCGGGAGACTCCGACGACCTTCGCCGACTCGAAGAGCGTGTCGATGTTCACGGCCTGCAAGAACCAGGGCACTGCGTGGGAGTTCCTGAAGTTCTCCACCAGCGAGGACAGCGACGGACAGCTGCTCGAGGCCACGGGGCAGATGCCGATGCGCACCGGACTCACCGACACCTACGGCGACTACTTCGCTGCGAACCCGAACTACGTGGCGTTCGCCGAGCAGGCCGAGAAGACCGCCGACGTCCCCAGCATCCCGAACTCCGTCGAGGCGTGGCAGGCATTCCGCGACGAGTACTCCTCCGCCGTGATCTTCGACAAGGAGTCGATCGACGACTTCCTCGGGAACGCGGCGAAGAAGATCGACGCGCTCGTCGCCGAGTGACACCGTGACCGATAAGAAGAGGTTGCGCACCCAATGGCTGGGTGCGCAACCGATCGGCGGCCTGTTCGCGCTGCCGTACTTCGTGTTCGTGATCGCGATCTTCGCCTACCCCCTCGCGTTCGCGGTCTACATCGCCTTCCACGACTACTTCTTCACGGCTCCGGGCACCGAGGTCGACCGCCCGTTCGTGGGCTTCGACAACTTCGTCACGGTGCTCACCGACCCGAGGGTGCTCGGATCGTTCCGCAACACCCTGATCTTCCTGGTCATCAATGTGCCCCTCACGGCCGTGCTCGCCCTCGTGCTCGCGGCGGCCCTGAACACCGGCATCCGCTGGGTCGCGGCCTACCGGGTCGCGTTCTACGTGCCGTATCTGACCGCGAGCGTCTCGCTCGTGGGCGTGTGGATGCTGCTGTTCTCGGGCAACGGGCTGATCAACACGATCCTCGGCCCGCTCGCCCCCGATCCGTCGTGGCTCGTGAACAGCGGACTCGCGATGCCGATGATCGCGTTCTACGTGACCTGGAAGCAGCTCGGGTTCTACATCCTGCTGTATCTGGCCGCGCTGCAGAACGTGCCGAAGGAGCTGTACGAGTCTGCCGAGACCGACGGCGCCGGAGTGCTCTCGCGCTTCCGCCACGTCACGATCCCCGGGGTGCGCAGCGCCACGACCCTCGTGCTGATCCTGTCGATCATCACCGGCGCGAACCTCTTCACCGAGCCCTACCTGCTCACCAACGGCGGCGGCCCTGACGGCGCATCGACCACTCCGGTGCTGCTGATCTACCAGCTGGGCATCCAGCAGCAGAACCCCGACACCGCAGCGGCCATCGGCATGATCCTCGTGATCCTCGTCGGCATTCTCTCGCTGGCGGCCAACCGCGCGACCAGGGAGCGATGATGAAACGCAAGCGTTCAGTCCCCCGCATCCTGAGCATCATCCTGCTCACGATCGCGGCCATCGGCTTCGCCTTCCCGTTCTACTTCATGATCGTGGGGGCGTTCCAGGAGAGTCCGACGAACTCCCCGAGCGAGCTGTTCCCGACGAGCGGATGGACGGTCGACAACTTCGTCGCGATCGACTCCCGGATCGACCTGGTCGGCTCCCTGCTGAACTCGCTGATCTTCACGGCCGGCGTGCTGCTGGGAACCGTCGTGTTCGGGCTGCTCGCCGGGTACGCGATCGCCCGCCTCGACTTCCGCGGTCGTGGCGTGATCTGGGTGCTGATGCTGCTCGTGCAGATGGTGCCGTTCCAGCTGCTGATGATCCCGCTCTACGTGCAGATCACCCGCAACTACGGCCTCGGCGACTCGTACATGGGCATGATCCTGCCGTTTCTCATCAACACCACGGCGGTGTTCATCTTCGTGCAGTTCTTCAAGGCGCTGCCGGTGGAGATCTTCGAAGCGGCGCGGATCGACGGTGCGGGCGAGATCCGCCTGCTGACATCCGTCGCGATCCCGCTCATCCGTCCCGTGCTGGTGACGGTCGTGCTGGTCACCTTCATCGGCCCCTGGAACGAGTTCCTCTGGCCTTTCCTCATCACGAAGGATGCGAGCCTGCAGCCGCTGGCCGTGTCGCTGGCGAACTACATCTCCAACGTGGCACAGTCCACGGCGAACCCGAACGGCGCGATCCTCGCCGGCGCCACCGCTCTCGCGTTCCCCGTCGTCATCCTGTTCGTCGTCTTCCAGCGCTTCTTCAAGGCCACCGACCTCGGCGCGGCCGTCAAAGGCTAACCCCCATCCCCCAGTCAGAAAGGGCCCCCATGTTCTCCGGAGCCTCCTTCCCCCTAGGTCCATTCACGCCCTATGAGGGCAACCCCATCCTGCGTCCACGCGGCGACAGTTGGGAGTCGGCCAACCTCTACAACCCGGCGGCAATCGTCGACGGCGATGAGGTCGTGCTGCTCTACCGGGCGCACGCCGACGACATCATCTCCCACATCGGCCTCGCCCGCTCCCGGGACGGGGTGACCTTCACCCGCGAGGACGCACCGATCCTCTCCCCCTCCGAGGACTACGAGACGTACGGGTGCGAGGACCCGCGCATCGCGCTGATCGACGGCACCTACTACCTCACCTACACGGGCTGGGACCGCCGCAGCGCGCAGCTGTGCCTGGCGACCTCGACCGACCTGCGCACCTGGACCAAGCACGGTCCGCTGTTCGACGACTTCGACACGTTCAAGACCATGGACCCGCGCGGGTTCAACTGGTCCAAGGCCGGGGTCATCGTTCCGCAGCGGATGCACGGGAAGTGGTGGATGTACTTCGGCGAGGGGGCGATCTACTGGGCGACCAGCGACGACCTCATCCACTGGACTCCCGGGACGGCTGACACCGACCCGATGTACTCGCCGACGCCCGGCACCTGGGATGAGGCGCTGGTGGAGATCGGCACCTCCCCTGTGGTCACCGACAACGGGCTGCTGCTCTTCCTCACCAACGGCGCCACCCGTGTCGTGCACGATGACGGCACCGTCGACGTCGACTACCGCTGCGGGCAGATCGCCATCGACCCGGACGAACCGACGAAGGTCATCGCCCGCCTGCAGGAGCCCTGGCTGCGCCCGCAGACCTTCGAGGACATGCACGGGCTCGTCTCGAACGTGACCTTCGTGGAGGGGCTCGTGAAGTTCCGCGGCAAGTGGTTCGCGTACTACGGGCAGTCCGACACGACGCTGGCGGTCGCGATCCACGATCCGGCCGAGTCGTGGGGTCGCGCGCTGCGCGATGGCGGAGAGGCGTGATGACATGGACGCCTCCCGACGCACCTTCCTGACGTTCACGGCGGCAGCCTCCGCGCTCGCTCTCCTCCCCGTCGATGCCGCCATGGGCGCGACGAGCGCTGCGCCCGGCACGGCGACGCGGCCGTTCGAGGCCGCGCGCCGACCACGACTGACGAACCTCGCCCACCTGCGATTCCTCCTCGCCGATGTTCCGGTCGTCGCGAGCGCGACCCACACGACGTTCGGGATCGAGGCGCAGCCCACGGTCCGCGCACCCTGGACCTACGCCGATACCGACGGTGCCGGCGGCTATCGACCAGTGGGCGGCGGCACCCGCGATGCGCTGACCGGATACTGGTCGCAGGGCGCGTACAACGCCGACGACATCGCGCGCGCCGCCGTCGTGTTCGTCCGCGAGTGGAAGGCCACCGGCGACGCGCAGAGCCGCGACGAGGCCAGAGACGTGCTCCGTTCGCTCGCATTCCTGCAGACGGCATCCGGGCCGAATGCCGGGCGCGTGGTGCTGTGGCAGCAGGAGGACGGCACCCTGACCCCCAGCGCCGTCCCCGTCGAGCTGCCCGACCCCTCGGACTCGGCGGAGTCGTACTGGCTCGCCCGCTCGGTCTGGGCCTTCGGCGAGGGCTACGCGGCCTTCCGTCGCGACGACCCGGAGTTCGCGGCATTCCTCCTCGCGAGGCTGCACCTGTGCCTCGACGCGCTGGGCCTCGAGTCGCTCTCCCGCGCCGGCCAATGGGTGCAGAGCGACGGACGGCGTCTCCCCGCCTGGCTGATCGCCGGAGGGGCGGATGCCACGGCCGAGGCCATGCTCGGTCTCGCTGCCGCCACCGAGGCCGGGGACTCCCGCAGCCGGACGGCCCTGCAGTCGTACGGTGAGGGCGTGGCCGCGATGTCGACCGACCCCGCGCGGGGCTGGCCGTTCGGTGCCGTGCTGCCGTGGACGGGTTCGCTCGGGTTCTGGCACGCGTGGGGTGCGGCGGCTCCGGAGGCACTGGCCAGAGCCGGGGCACTGCTCCGGCGTCGAGACTGGTCAGCCGCAGCGCTCTCGGATGCCGGACGCTTCACCCCGCAGGTGCTGGCATCGGGCGGGCCCCACAACGCGTGGGCGCCGCTTCCGGCCGAGGCGCAGATCGCGTACGGCGCGCACGGCCGCGTGGCCGGCGCGCTCCAGGCGTCTGCGGTCGGAGGGGAAGGGCTCCGCGTGCTCGCCGGACTCGCCGCCGGATGGTTCTTCGGCGCGAACACGGCCGGCATCCCGGTGTACGACGCAGCGACGGGCGTCACCTTCGATGGAGTCGAGACCGACGGACGGGTGAACCGCAACTCGGGCGCCGAGTCGACGATCCATGGCCTGTTGACGATGCAGCTGCTCGACGCGAACCGCGACGTGGCCGACCTGGCAACCTCGATCACCGGTCTCACCGCGAACACCGGCCTGCGCGTCATCGATGCCGAGACCGCGCGACTCTCCCCCGGATGCGTGGTGGAGCGGCCGGACGGCGGAGCATGGACGGGCGAGGGGAACCTGTCAGGCGGCGCCTACGTGCGCATCCCCCGCGGTGAGTGGGTCGAGTTCGACGTGACCGAGTCCGGCGGCATCCTGCACGGTGTCGTGTGGCGGCAGGCGGCAGATGCGGGCGAGGCCGAGTGGGAGGTGCTCCGCGGACGCCGTCGACTGTGGAAGACCCGCACTGCGGCGGGCTCGACCGGAGACCGCGGCCTCACCGAGGCCGACGGGATGCTCGTGCCGGAGCTCCTCGGTGGCGATCTGCCGGAGACGGCGGTGACGGTGCGCTGCACGAGTCGCGGCGATGTGCGCCTCGATGCCCTGCTGATCCAGCCGCGGATCGCGAGCGCGGTGTATTCGACGCGCTCAGGCTCCGCCGTGCTCTACGCCAACGGCGCCCGCCAGGATCAGCGGGTCCCACCGCTCGCGCCAGGCACCGGGCGCGCCTACGACGCAGACGGCTCGCCGCGCGGCAACGCGGCGCAGAGCGGGAAGGTGCGGGTGCGCGGCACCGGCTTCACCGTTACTCGTAGCTGACCCTCACCCCTCGGCCGATCCACGCCGACCATGACAGTGCCCCGACGAGCAGAAGAGCTCGTCGGGGCATTGCCTGTTGCCTAGTCCTGCAGCTGTCGACGACGACGGATGGCGGGGAGGAGCATCCCTCCCGCGAAGAGCATCAGCCCACCCAGCAGCAGACCGCCCGAAAGCACGCCACCGGTCACCGCCAGTGTGGGCGGCGGCGGCGGGAACACCCGCGTGGTCGTCTCAGACGGAGGCGGAACGATCGTCCCTCCCCCGGGCGGGACGCCTGTGGCGGTGGCCACGTTCCGCACCTGTCCACGACCGACGTCGGCGGTGGTGACGGTGTGCGAAGGCACCGTGCAGGTCATCTGCGCTCCGGATCCGAGGCTCGTGGCGGGACACGTGACCGGACCAGCCGTGGGGTCGCTGACCACGATGTCGTCGATGGTCTGCGCACCGGTGTTCGTCACGATGATCGTCCACTCGATGCGGTCACCGGGGTCGATGACGCCGTTGCCGTTGACGTCGACCGGATTCGCGCGCTTCTCGAGCGTGAGCGAGTTGGGGCCGTCGAACGGGACCTCGACCGTCGAAGGCGGCGAAACCGGGGGCTGGCCCGACGGCGGAGTGCCGGTGGCGATGGCGGTGTTCGTCAGAAGACCCGAGTCGACGTCGGCCTGCGTCGTCTGATACTCCGCCGTGCAGGTGACGATCTGACCGGGCAGCATGCTCGCAGCCCCCGCCGGGCACTCGATCGCCGACAGTGACCCGGAGCCGGAGAACGCCGTCTCGTCGAC
Source organism: Microbacterium sp. MYb54 (assembly GCF_002979515.1). Taxonomy (GTDB): domain Bacteria; phylum Actinomycetota; class Actinomycetes; order Actinomycetales; family Microbacteriaceae; genus Microbacterium. The sequence continues at coordinate 196,009 of NZ_PCPA01000002.1, forward strand.
CGTCACGTCGGTGAGGGTGACGTTGCCGGTGTTCGTGACCACGAACGAGTAGGCGAGCGTCTGGCCCACGGCCGTCATCGTCGCAGGTGTCGCCGACTTCACGATGCTGATCGCAGGAGCCGGGACGATGGGTACTTCGGTCTCAGAAGGCGGTGAGACCGGAGGAACGAGACCACCGGGCGGAACCCCGGTCGCTGTCGCGCTGTTGGTGACCTGCCCCGCATTCACATCCGCCTGGGTCAGCACGTAGGTCGCGGTGCAGACAATCTGCACGCTCGGCGCCAGGGAGGCCGCGCCGGCCGGGCACACGACCGGAGACAGCGTTCCCGAACCGGAGAAGTCCTCCTCGTTCACGGTCACGTTCGCGAGAGTGACGTTGCCGGTGTTGGTGACCACGAAGGAGTAGGTGATCTCCTGTCCGACCTGGTAGGCGTCAGGAGTGTTCGGGCTCGCCGACTTGACGACGCTGATGCCGGGCACGGGGTTCGGCGGGACGACGACGGTCGACGGCGGAGACACCGGAGGCTCACCCGTCGGCGGATTGCCGGTGGTCGTCGCCGTGTTGCTCACTCCTCCGGCATCGATATCGGCCTGGGTCACCACGTAGGAAGCCGTGCAGGTGACGGTCGCCCCTGCCGCGAGCGATGCCGCGCCGGCAGGGCACGTGACCACCGGAGGCGTCCCCGTTCCGGTGAACGCCGTCTCGGTCACGGTCACGCCCGTGAGCGTGACGTTGCCGGTGTTCGTCACCAGGAACGAATAGTTGATCGTCTCGCCCGCCGCCGTGATCTGAGTGCGGTCGGCCGTCTTCGCCACGGTCAGCCCCGGTGTCGAGACGACGGGGATCTCGACGGTCGACGGCGGAGACACCGGCGGTGTGCCCGAGGGCGGAGTGCCGGTCGCGGTGGCCGTGTTGTCGAGGGAATCGGAGTTGTAGTCAGCGGCTGTCGCCGTATAGGTCGCCGTGCATGTGATCTGCGCGCCCGGGATCATCGAGGCGGCACCCGCCGGGCAGGTGATGGCCGGCGGTGTTCCGGTACCGGAGAAGGCCGTCTCGTCGACCGTGACGTTCGTGAGCGTGACATTGCCGGAGTTGATCACCTGGAACGAGTAGGCGATCGCCTGTCCCGCTGCCGTGATCTCCGTGGTGTCGGCGCTCTTCACGAGAGTGAGCGCGGAGGTGGCCGTCGCCGGCACGTTCACGGTCGATGGCGGGGAGACGGGAGGGACGAGGATGCCCGGGGGGACACCCGTCGCGGTCGCGGTGTTCGAGAGGGAGCCGCTGTCGATGTCGGCCTGAGTGAGCGTGTAGCTCGCGGTGCAGGTCGCCTGCGCTCCGGGAGCGAGCGGAGCGGTCGGACAGACCGGCGTCGTCATGGTCCCGGAACCGGTGAACGCGGTCTCGTCGACGGAGATGTCGGTGAGGGGCACGTCGCCCGTGTTCGTGACCACGAACGTGTAGTCGATGACCTGCCCGACGTTGAAGTCATCCGGCCCAGACGGCGACGCGGACTTGAACAGCGACACCCCCGGGGTCGCCGCGGCGATGGTGAGGGCATAGTCCTCCACCTCGCCGGGGGCTCCGGCACCCGTGGGCGTGGATGTCGTCAAGCCGGTGCCGGTCTCGATCCGGAATCGGGCGAAGGTCGCACCGGCGACCGTCTGCGCGATGATGCCCGACCAGTTGAGAGTCACCGACGTTCCATCCGGCGTGTCAGCGGGGACGACGACGGATGCTCCCTCGTTCGTGTCGAAGACGCCGTTGCGGTTGAAGTCGACCCAGCCGACGAGCGTCGCCGCCTGGCCTTCCACCTTGTTCGAGGCCAGCACCGATACCGAGTAACTGCCGGTGATCCCGGCCGTGATCGGGCCGAGGGTCGCGACGCCGTTCTCGTCGTTGATGAACTGGTTCGGCGCGGTGCCACCGACCTGGTTGTCGCCTGTCGCGGTGGGGCTGAACTGCATCGCCGCCTCGGTGTCGGCCGACCAGCCGAGGTAGGTCGCGGCGTTCAGCTCGTGCGAGACGACGCCATAGCTGGCGGGAGCATCGCCGAAGTCATCGGGGATGGTGGCGCAGGAGGGGTTGAACCCGTCGATGCCCTCGCCGCCGCCCTGAGCACGGTAGCCGCGCACGACGATGTCGCTCGTTCCGGTGGTGGCTGCGGGACCACAGCGCGGGGTCGGGGTGTCGAGGCCGCCGGTGGTGTTGAAGTTCTCACCGATGGTGATGACGGTCGGGGTGGCGGCCAGATCGATGCGGATCGCGCCCGCCGGCGCCAGAGTCATCGGGCGACAGGTGATCTGCACGGACGACGGCCAGCGGTCGGCGCCGTTGCCTACGAAGGTGGTGCCGGTGATCCGGTGCACGAAGGTGTTGGCCGGGCAAGTGCCGGTCTGCACGTTGCCGCGGCTGTTATCCCAGGTGGGGCCCGTGATCCACGTCGGATTCACGGTGCCGGTGACGATCCCGGCATTGTTCACGGTGATGGTCGAGCACTGGATGCTGAACCGCACGAGGATGGAGTTGGCGCCGCCCGGCTGGCTGGCGTCACGGTTCTCCGTCTGCACTCCGGTGAGTACGGAGTTGGACGGACACTCCGTCGGTGCTGTGAGGTCTTTGTCCGAGCCGACCGTGGCTGCCTCGGTCGACGGGCCGAGGTACAGCTGGGCGGCATCGCCCGGAGCGGCCGTCGCCGGCGACGCAGGAACGACCAGAGCGGTGAGCACGAGAGTCAACAGTGCGGCGACGGCCCATGACTTCCGGCGCGCATCCGCGGGCCGCACGCGGGACGACCAGGACCCGCGCTGTTGAGGACGACGACCTCTGATCTTGAACCGCGTGCTGGCCGGAATCTGCATGAGCCCCCCTCGGCATCGCCTGGGCGGGCATCGCTCAGACCAATATTCTGCAAGCTGTGATTTTGCTTAGAATATCCGAGGGGCGACCGGAACCCAAGCCCATCTTTTTCGCCCCCGACCACGGAAAACCTGGGTCCGTCGACAACGGCCGGATCGCATGCCGGTATTCTTTCTTTTGAGTTACTCAAATAAAGGCGTAGGCTCTCGTTCATGGAGACAGAACTCGACTCGGCGCTTCGCAACGCCGGGCTTCGGGCGACCGCGGGCCGCGTCGCCGTACTCGAGGCGCTGGATTCCATGGCCCATACAGATGCGGAACGGATCTACCGCGCCGTATCCGAAGTGCTCCCGACCACGTCGATCCAGTCGGTGCACAACATCCTCGCGGACCTGACGACGGCGGATCTCATCCGCCGGATCGAACCGGCAGGCTCCGCGGCGCTCTACGAGCGGCGCATCCACGACAACCACCACCACGTCGTCTGCACCTCCTGCGGTGCCGTCGGCGATGTGGACTGCGTCGTGGGTGAAGCTCCGTGTCTCACCCCGTCATCGACGGGGGGATTCACCGTCCAGACAGCCGAAGTCACCTTCTGGGGCCTGTGCCCCAGTTGCCAAAACGCCGCGCAGTAGCAGTCCGCCGAACCCCCGTCCCCGGATGGGGGTATTCGTTGCGCCTGCGGGGAGAAGGAGAACACCATGACGAAACCTGCCACCACCACACAGGCCGGAGCCCCGATCGCGAGTGACACCCACTCGCTCACCGTCGGCGCCGACGGCCCCACGGTCCTCCACGACCACTACCTGGTCGAGAAGATCGCCGCCTTCAACCGGGAGCGCGTGCCGGAGCGAAACCCGCACGCCAAGGGCGGCGGCGCTTTCGGCGAGTTCGTCGTCACGGAAGACGTGTCGGCATACACCCGGGCGGCAGTCTTCCAGCCGGGCGCGACGAGCGAGACGCTCATCCGCTTCTCCTCCGTCGCCGGAGAGCAGGGCTCTCCCGACACCTGGCGCGACGTGCGCGGATTCTCGCTTCGCATGTATTCGGAAGAGGGCAACTTCGACATCGTCGGCAACAACACGCCCACCTTCTTCCTGCGCGACGCGATCAAGTTCCCGGACTTCATCCACTCGCAGAAGCGTCTGGGCGACTCTGGCCTGCGCGACCCCGACATGCAGTGGGACTTCTGGACGCTGTCGCCGGAGACCGCGCACCAGGTGACCTACCTCATGGGCGATCGCGGCCTCCCGCTGAGCTGGCGGCACATGAACGGCTACGGCTCGCACACCTATTCCTGGGTGAACGCGGCGGGCGAGCTCTTCTGGGTGCGCTACCACTTCGTGTCGCACCAGGGCGTCGAGGCGATGAGCCCCGACGAGGCGCAGCAGCTCGCCGGATCAGACGCCGACCACTATCGGCGCGACCTGTTCGATGCGATCGCACGCGGCGATCACCCCTCGTGGGACCTCTACGTGCAGATCATGCCCTACGCCGAGGCGAAGACGTACCGCTTCAACCCGTTCGATCTGACGAAGACCATCTCGCTCAAGGACTACCCGCGCATCAAGGTCGGCACGCTGACCCTGAACCGGAATCCGGAGAACTTCTTCGCCGAGATCGAGCAGGCCGGCTTCTCGCCGGGGAACCAGGTGCCCGGCACCGGCATCTCGCCGGACAAGATGCTGATGGGCCGGATCTTCGCCTACCCCGACGCGCAGCGCCACCGCATCGGCGCGAACTACAACCAGTTGCCGGTGAACCAGCCGCACGCCGCCGAAGCTCGCAACTACCAGCACGAGGGCGCGATGCGGTATCAGCACAGCGACGCAGCGCACCGCACCTACCAGCCGAACTCCTTCGGCGCAGCAGGCGGCCCGGAGGCCGACCCGGCGAAGGGGATCGAAGCGAACTGGGAAGCCGACGGCGAGCTCGTGCGTTCGGCCGCCACGCTGCACGCCGAGGATGACGACTTCGGCCAGCCCGGCACGCTCTACCGCGAGGTGTTCGACGACGAGCAGCGGGCACGGTTCCTGGAGACCCTCACCGGTCAGGGACGCTCCATCACCGTCGACGCCATCCGCGAGCGGTTCTTCCAGTACTGGACGAACGTGGACGCAGGTCTCGGCGCCGCGCTGCGCGACCGGGTCTGATCCGCACGATCGCCTTGCCATGCGGCCTCCCGGACGACATCTCGTCTCCGGGAGGCCGCATCGCCGCTGCTAGCGTTGCGGCATGGCACTGTTCTCCCGGAAGCCGAAGCCTGCGCTTCACCGCGTGATCATCCACTTCGCACAACCGGTCTCACCGATCACCCGACATGCCCAGGAAGACGGGATCGTCGGGACTCTGCTGCCGCAGCTCGATGCGACTGCGCGGATCATCGGCGGCGGCACCGGGCTGTCCCCGGACGGCGAGCCGGTCTCGTGCGACATCGAGCTCGAGGTCACGACGGCCGACATCGACCGGGTCCTTGCCGCCCTCATCGGCGTGCTCGACGACAACGGCATCGCGCGAGGCTCCTGGGTCACCCTCGACGGCGTGAAGCACCCCGTGGGGTCGAGCGAGTTCGTACTGCTGCGCACGCGCATCGACGACGCGTCAGCTGCGGAAGAAGTCGACCTGACCACAGCCCTCCAAGAGGCACTGGGCTCCGGCACCATCGGCTGGCACGACGAGACCTACTCCGGAGCGGACGGCCCCGTCTACGTCTTCAGCGGCCCTTCGGCCGAACGCATCCTCGCTGCCCTCCGGCTCGCCCTGCCGGAGCACGCCCTGCTCGACGGAGCCGAGTTGGCCTCGGTGACCGCGGGAGCCGCAGAGGCCGAGTGAGATAGCCCGGCTGCGGCCCCTGTTCAGGCGCCGACCGGCTCCGCCTCCGGGATGATCGCCTCGAACGCCGCCTCACCCTCGGGAGTCATCCACTCCCGCAGCATCGCGCGGAGGGCGTCGGCCATGTCTATCGAACGGTCAAACAGCCATTGGGTCTGCAGGCCGTCCATCGTCGCCGTGAGGCGCAACGCGGCATCATCCGGTTCGAGACCCGAATGCAGCTGCCCTGCTTCGACGGCGAGCGCGATCGCACGGCCCGTGCCGGCACGGATCCGTTCGTAGCGGCGGCGGAAGTACTCGTGTGCGGGGTGATCGGCGGCCGAGGCCTCGGAAGACAGCCGCACGAACAGCTCGATCAGGCCCGGCACGAGCCGGTTGTGGTCGGCGAGGTCGACCATGCCGCGCAGCACTCCCATGCCGCCGAAACCTCGGGCGTACGGGCGGAAGCGTTCGCGATCCTCGATGTCGCGTGCTTCGAGCACGGCTTCGAGCAAGGCCTCTTTGTCGGCGAAGTGGTGCAGGAGCCCTGCGCGCGAGATTCCGCACACGGCAGCGATCTCGAGGATGGTCGCCGAGAGGAAGCCGCGTTCGGCGAAGTGGTGGGAGGCGACGCGGATGATCTCCTCGCGGCGGGCACGACCGTTCGCGTATCCGCGCCCTCGGAGCATCGTCGCATCGGCCATGGGGAAAACCGTAGCACCGCTCTTGACAAAACCGACACAAGTGTAGATATTTAACCCGACGCCGGTGTCGGAATCGCTCCGCCGCCCGATCGAGGCCGTCGTACCCGAACGAAGGAGTTCCCGTGAGCGAGACCGCGCACCCGTACCAGGACCGCACCCTGCCCGTCGACCAGCGTGTCGACGACCTCCTCTCCCGGATGACACTCGAGGACAAGGCCGGGCAGATGTTCCAGCCGATGGCGACCCTCGGCGACGACCTCGACGCCCCTGGCCTGTTCGGATCCCCGTCGATGCGCACCATCATCGACCGCGGCATCACGCACGTGAACATCCTGCAGGCGCCGTCCGCGCGGGAGATCGCCGCCTGGCACAACACGGTTCAGGACGAGGCGCGCCAGCACGGGCTCGGCATCCCGTTCTCGCTGTCGAGCGATCCGCGCCACTCGTTCTCGAACAACCCGGCCGCCGCCCTCATCGCCGGCCCCTTCTCGCAGTGGCCGGAGTTCCTGGGCTTCGGCGCCCTCGACGACCCCGCACTCACCCGCCGCTTCGCCGAGGTGGTGCGCCGCGAATACCTGGCCGTCGGCATCCGCACCGCCCTGCACCCCCAGATCGATCTCGCGACCGAGCCGCGCTGGGCCCGAGCCTCCGGCACGTTCGGCCAGAGCGCCGAGGTGACCGGACGCCTGGGTGTCGCCTACACGCTCGGGCTGCAGGGCGAGGAGCTCGGCGACCAGTCGGTCTCGGCGATGGCCAAGCACTTCCCCGGCGGCGGCCCGCAGCTCGACGGGGAAGACCCGCACTTCTCCTACGGCCGCGAGCAGGTGTACCCGGGTGGGCAGTTCGACCTGCACCTGCAGCCGTTCCGCGAACTGCTGGCCGCGGGCGTGTCGCAGATCATGCCCTACTACGGCATGCCGATCGGCACCGAGTACGAAGAGGTCGGCTTCGGGTTCAACAAGCAGATCATCCAGGGCCTGCTGCGCGACGAGCTGGGCTTCGACGGCATCGTGTGCACCGACTGGGGCATCCTCTCCCGCACCTTCTGGGGCGTCGAGTCGCTCACCTACGAGGAGCGGATGATCAAATCCCTCGACGCCGGTGTCGATCAGTTCGGCGGGGAGTTCAACCCGAAGGCGCTGATCGGTCTCGTGCGGTCGGGCGCGGTTCCCGAGTCACGCCTCGACACCTCGGTGCGCCGGCTGCTGCGCGAGAAGTTCCGCCTCGGCCTGTTCGACGACGCGCGCTTCGTGGATGCCGATGCGGCGGACGCGATCGTCGGGATGGAAGACGCCCGCGCGGCCGGGCTCGAGGCCCAGTCCCGCTCGCTCACGCTGCTCACGAACGGCGGCGGTGCTGCCCGGCTGCCGTTGAGCGGACGTCCGAGCGTATACGTCGAAGGCCTGGCGCCCGCCGAGCTCGCCGGTTGGGCCGACGTGGTCACCGACCCCGACCGCGCCGACGTCGCGATCGTGCGCACGAACGCCCCGTGGGAGCCGCGCGGCAACGGTGCCGACATCGAGTCGTTCTTCCGCGCCGGCTCGCTCGAGTTCCACGACGACGAGCTGGCTCACCTGCGCGAGCTGGCCTCCCGCGTGCCTCTCATCCTCGACGTATACCTCGACCGCCCGGCGATCCTCGCCCCTCTCCTCGACGTCGCCTCGACGATCATCGCGAACTACGGCGCCTCCGACACGGCACTCGTGAACGTGCTGTTCGGTGCAGCCGAGCCGCAGGGAGCGTTGCCGTTCGAGGTGCCGTCGTCGATGGAGGCCGTCGCGGCGAGCCGTCCCGACGTGCCGTCCGACACGGTCGACCCCTCCTTCGCGTTCGGGCACGGGCTCCGCTATGACGGCTGGAGCCCCGCCGTTCGCCCCGACCCGGCCTCCACGACCGTCGAGGTGACGGATGTCGCAGCGCCGGGTGGACGCTTCGATCTCGCCAGCGCGACGGTCGCCCAGGTGCTCGCCGACGCCGACGCCCTCGCGATCATCACCGAGATCATGCCGGAGCTGCCCGGCAACCCCATGCTCGCCGCGGCACAGAACATGCCGCTCGATACCGTCCTCGGCTTCGCCGGCGCCACCCTGCCGACCGAGACCATCGACGCGCTGCGCTCCCGCCTGGTGGCGCTTCCCGCCTGACCCCCTCTGCCTGACCCCCTTCTGCTCGACCCGAGAGGACCACGACGACGATGTCTGGAACACCCGCAACTCCCGAGAGCACCGTCCCGATCACGGAGACGACGTTCATCCGCACGGCAGCAGGCAACGACGATCCGCCCCCGCCCATCAAGGGGATCCGACGTCTGCTCGGCTGGATCATCCCCGCCAACCTCGGCATCTTCCTGATCTGGGGAGCCGTCCCCGGCATCCTCCTCCCACAGCAGGTCACGGTCGCGCTCGGCGAGGAGAACAAGGTCGCCAACCTCGCCATCATCGCGACGATCGGCGCCTTCGCGGCGATGATCGCGCAGCCGATCGCCGGGCAGATCTCCGACCGGACGCGCTCGCGCTTCGGCCGGCGAGCACCGTGGATGATCGTCGGCGTTCTCGCGGGCGGTCTCGCCCTCGTCGGCCTCGCCTTCGCCGACTCGCTGATCGGCATCGCGATCGCGTGGACCCTCGTGCAGATCGCCTACAACTTCGCGCAGGGTCCGCTGTCCGCCGTGATGCCCGACCGGGTGCCCCTCAAGCGCCGCGGAACCTTCGCCGCACTCTCCGGTATCGGCCTCATGGTCGGCTCACTCGGCGGTCAGATCGTCGGCTCGATGTTCTTCAACAGCATCGCCGCGGGGTATGTGGTCTTCGCGATCTTCGCTCTGATCGTCATCACGCTGTTCCTCGTGTTCAACCCGGACTACTCGAGCGAGCGCATCACGCCCGAGCCGTTCGACCTCGGGGTTTTCCTGCGCACGTTCTGGGTCAGCCCGATCAAGCACCCCGACTTCTTCTGGGCCTTCCTCGGTCGTCTGCTGCTGTTCACGGGCTACTTCTCCGTGACCGGCTACCAGCTGTACATCATGACCGACTACCTGCACATCGAGAAGCCGGAGACGGTCATCCCGCTGGTCGGTGTGATCAGCCTCGCCGGCATCCTCATCTCCACGATCATCTCGGGGCCCCTCTCCGACCGGCTCGGACGCCGCAAGCCCTTCGTCTTCGCCTCCTCGGTGGTCACCGGCCTCGCACTGCTGCTGCCGTGGATCTCCCCGACGATCGAGTCGTGGATGATCATGTCGTTCATCGCCGGACTCGGGTTCGGCATGTTCCAGGCCGTCGACACGGCTCTGATGAGCGAGGTGCTCCCGTCGGCCCAGTCGTTCGCGAAGGACCTCGGGGTGGTGAACATCGCGGCCACCCTGCCGCAGACGCTTGCTCCGGGCGTGGCGGGCGCGATCGTTCTCGCCTTCGGGTTCGCCGGGCTCTTCCCCGTCGGCATCGTGCTTTCGGTGCTCGGAGCGTTCGCCGTGTGGCCGATCAAGTCGACGCGCTGACACCACCCACGACGCGACGTGCGGCAGCTGCGGCTCCGTGCGTCGCGTCGTACTCTGTGCGGGACTCCTCGATGGCCGGATGATTCGCGAGCGCCCAGTCGCCGATGGTCTTCGCGATCGGGATGAGTGTCTCGCCGCGCTCGGTCAGCTCGTACTCCACGCGCGGTGGAACCTCGGCATAGGCGGTGCGGCTGATCAGCCCGTCGCGCTCCAGCTGACGGAGGGTGAGCGTCAGCATCCGCTGCGAGATGCCGGGGATGTGCCTGAGCAGCTCGCTGAAGCGCAGCCGATCCTCTCGGAGGGTCGCGATGACCAGCAACGACCACTTGTCGCCGACGCGGTCGAGCACCTCGCGGATGGCCCGACCGGCGTCTTCATCGATCGAGCAGGAGCTCTCATATCCGGGGAAGCCGGCGAGCGCGGTCTCCTCGATGTGCGCCAGTGACATCGGTGTGCCTTTTGCAGTCGTCATCCGCATCCCCCATTCTTAGTTACTGATCGTAACAAAGACACAGAATGGAACCTTGAATGCTCATCGCACTCTGGATCGTCAACGGCCTGCTCGCCCTCGCCATGCTCGGCGGCGGCTTCATGAAGCTGGTCACGCCGAAGGCGACGCTCGCCGAACGCGGCATGGCGTGGACGGAGGACTTCTCGGCAGGGACGATCAAGGCCATTGCCGCCCTCGAGGTCGTCGGCGCGTTCGGGCTCATCCTGCCTCTGGCCACCGGGATCGCCCCGATCCTCGCCGCTCTCGCGGGCACGGGGATCGCGATCATCATGATCGGCGCGGTCGTCGTGCACGTGCGCCGCAAGGAATCCGCCACCCCGGCGCTCGTGCTGGCCGTGCTGGGCGTCGCGAGCGCGGTGCTCGGCTTCCTCGTCGTGCTCTGAGCCTCCCGCCTGCGAAGGGGGCCAAGATGGGATGGTGGCCGTCCCTCTCTCAGACCTGACCAGCATGCCCGAGCCTCAGCAGGTGCACGTCGCAGACGGCACCCGTCTGGCGACGTACACCTGGGGCGAGCTCGACGCCCCGGTCGTGGTGATCGTGCACGGCTTCGCCTCGAATGCCCGCGACAACTGGGTCCTCACCGGGTGGGTGCGCGAACTCACCCGCGCCGGCTATCGGGTGCTGGCGCTCGACCAGCGTGGCCACGGGCTCAGCGAGAAGCCGCATGACCCCGACGGCTACCGCATCCGCACGCTCGTGACCGATGTCGAGTCGGTCATGGACACCTACCTCGTCGACGACGCCTTCTACGTCGGATACTCGCTCGGCGCCCGCGTGGGCTGGGAGGTCGTGCGCGATCTGCCCCATCGCATCGGCCGCGCCGTGCTCGGTGGCGTGCCCGACGGCATCCCGCTCGCCCGGCTCGACCTCGACCAAGTGCGGGCGTACATCGCCGACGGCACCCCGGTCGCGGATCGCACGACGCAGAACTACATCGCGCTGACCGAGCGCGTACCCGGCAACGATCTGCAGGCGCTCGTCGCGCTCGCGGAGGGCATGCGCTCGTCGGGCACGATCGACCCGGATCCCGCCGATGCGCCGACCCGCCCGATCCTCTTCGCCACCGGATCGAAGGACGCGATCATCGAGGGCTCGCGGGCACTGGCATCTGCCGCCCCCGACGGCCGGTTCTTCGAGATCCCGAACCGGAACCACTTCAACGCCCCGGGTTCTCGCGACTTCAAGGAAGCAGCACTGGCGTTCCTGTCGGAGGCGTAGCCCGACGAGAAACGTGGCCCGGTCGAGAGGCGACCGGGCCATACTCAGGGAACCGCGTCAGACGACGGCGGCTTCGTCGCGCTTGGGCAGCACCCATCCCGCACGCGGGAAGTGACAGGTGTAGCCGTTGGGGTACTTGATCAGGTAGTCCTGGTGCTCTTCCTCGGCCTGCCAGAACGGCCCCTCCGGCTCGATCGTGGTCACGGCCTTCGCGGGCCAGAGACCGGAGGCGTCGACGTCGGCGATCGTGTCGCGGGCAACCGTCTCCTGCTCGGGCGTGAGCGGGAAGATCGCCGAGCGATAGCTCGAACCGACGTCGTTGCCCTGACGGTCAAGAGTCGACGGGTCGTGGATCTGGAAGAAGAACGCGAGAATGTCGCGGTAGGTCGTCTCGGTCGGGTCGAACACGATCTCCACGGCCTCGGCATGGCCGGGGTGGTTGCGGTAGGTCGCGTGGTCGTTCGACCCGCCGGTGTAGCCGACGCGGGTGTCGAGCACGCCGGGCTGGCGACGGATCAGGTCTTCCATGCCCCAGAAACAGCCGCCGGCGAGCACAGCGGTCTCGGTCCCACGGGTGCGGGTGATGGTTCCGGTGTCGGTCATGACTGCTCCTCAGCGGTGTCGGAAGTTGCGGGGGTGTCGGTGGTGGGGTGTGCGAAGAGGGCGCTGTAGCGACCGTACCCCTCTTCTTCCAGACTGCCAGCCGGGATGAAGCGGAGGGCCGCGGAGTTCATGCAGTAGCGCAGGCCACCCTCGGCGCGGGGGCCGTCGTCGAAGACGTGTCCGAGGTGGCTGTCGGCGCTCGCCGAACGGGCCTCGGTCCGCGCCATCCACAGCTTGCGGTCGGTGCGGGTCGTCACGGCATCCGGGTCGATCGGCTTGGTGAAGCTCGGCCATCCGGTGCCGCTGTCGAACTTGTCGGTCGAGGAGAACAGGGGCTCGCCCGAGACGACGTCGACGTAGATGCCGTCGTCGTGGTTGTTCCAGTACGCGTTGCGGAACGGAGGCTCGGTCGCGTCCTGCTGGGTCACCTCGTACTGCAGGTGGGTGAGGCCACTGACAGCCTCGGGGGTCTTGCCGTAGTCGTTCGACATGATCTGACTCCTTGTCCGACGTCGCTGGCTGCGCCGTCTACGAAGGAGAACCGTGGGTGCCGCCGATTTGGTCCCGCAGGGCTGGGAGCGGGCTGTGAGTTTCGGCGGACTCGATAGAGTTGCCTCCGCACTGCACACGTTTCGAGGGGAACCGCCCATGTCCGTAGGACTGCTCGCCGTCGTCGACGACATCCTGAGCGCCGCGATGAAGGCCTCGGCGAAAGCGGCCGGCGTCGTGATCGACGATGCCGCGGTCACCCCGCAGTACGTGCAGGGCCTCACACCGGCCAGGGAGCTGCCCGTCGTCGGCAAGATCGCCCTCGGGTCGCTGGCGAACAAGTTCCTGATCATCATCCCGGCAGCGCTGCTGCTGACCGCGTTCGCGCCGTGGGTGCTGCCGTATCTGCTGATCCTCGGCGGCGCGTACCTGTGCTTCGAGGGTGCGGAGAAGGTGCTGGAGTGGTTCGGCGTGCAGCACGGCCACGCCGACGAGGGTGCGCGCGATGAGAAGAAGCTCGTGCTGGGCGCGGTGCGCACCGACCTCATCCTCTCGACCGAGATCATGCTCATCTCGCTGGCGAGCCTCGAGAAGGGGCTCGACATCTGGGCGACGCTGGCGATCCTCGCCGTGATCGCGCTCCTGATGACGGGTGTCGTCTACGGCGCCGTCGCGCTGCTCGTGAAGATCGACGACATCGGCCTGAAGATGGCGAAGAACCCGGTGCAGCGCGTGCGTCACACCGGCACCAGGATCGTGCGCTCCATGCCCGCGGTGTTCCGCTTCATCAGCATCCTCGGCACGGTCGCGATGCTCTGGGTCGGCGGCCACCTCGTGCTGGTGAACCTCGGCGAGGTGGGGCTGCACTTCACCACCGACATGCTGCACGCGATCGAGGGTGCCCTGGAACCCCTCGGCGGCTTCGTGGTCTGGGTGGTCGAGACGATCGTGTCGGCGATCGCCGGGCTCGCACTCGGGCTTGTCGTCGTCGGGATCGTGCTGGGCATCGCGCGCCTCTTCGGCAAGACCCCCAGCTTCCATGAGGGCGAAGAATCCCCCGCCGACGTGCACGTCTGAGCCTGAGTCCACCGGAAAACCTGGATGGCCGAAGAGCCTGCGCGACGGAGCCCATTCGCTCACGCCGCGATGTCGTAGCGGGCCCTGCCCCCGAGTCGTGGTCGACGTTGCGGATCGACGGTCGGCGGAGGGATGAGCCACACTCGTGCGGCGAAGCCGCACCCCTCGATTCTGATCTCCCAGCCGTTGTCGTGGATGCGGTGATGACAGCTCTCGCAGAGCAGCACGCCGTTGTCGAGGTCGGTTGACCCGGCATCCCGCTGCCACCAGCGGAGGTGATGCGCCCTGGTCATCTGCGGAGGCAGCCCGCACATGACGCAGCCACCGTCACGCTCCACGAGCGCGAGTCGCTGAGCACGGGTGAACAGCCGCTTCTCGCGTCCCCAGTCGAGGATTTCGCCTCGGCCGCCCAGCACGGCGGGGATGATGCCGCCCCCGGCCGCCATCCGTCGGCAGGCGGAGATGCTGACCGGCTGATCGAGCCCGTCGACCGTCGCGAATCCGGTGCCGGCGGCCAGGTCGTCGAGTCCGACGCGCACCACGACCGTCGCGCCGGAAACCGGAAGGCCGCGGTTGTCGCATCCGCTCGCGTGCGCGCAGATCTCCGCAAGAGCATCGGCCTGCAGCATCGTCACCGTGCGTCGATCGGCATCCGGCGCCTCGGGGTCGAGTACGCGCGCCCTGGCCTGGAACGTCGCAGTGACGTAGGCCTGGATCGCCGCCTTCACCGGAGCGCCGGATGCGACGTCGGTCTGCAGCGTAAGGTGCAGCGACCCGTCGCGCTCGAACATCGTCAGCGAGCGCCGCGACCGGGCCTCGTCTTCGCGCGGAGCCACACCGTCGGGATCGAGCCAGGCCTCGGCATGCACGACCAGCTTTCGCACGTCGTCGAGCGACAACCCCTCAGCACGTTCGACGAGCAGGCGCTCGGCCTCGATGATCCGCTCGATCCCGGCCTTCACGCGCGCCCGGTCGAGCAGGGTAACGATCGACGCCGCTGCCGCTGCGCTGAGCGCACCGGCGCCGGTCGCCCGCTGCACCGCGGGATACCGCGACGGCAGCGGCTCGCCGAGCAGGTTCACCCGGGGAGCCGTGGCCTCGCCCACCTTCACCAGGCGCACCGCATCTCCCGTCGATCCGCCTGTCGTCGCGGCGATCATGGTCGCGGGGCTGCGGAAGCCCTGCTCCTTCGCCAGGCTCGCCGCCCCGAGTTCCGGTCGCGATTCGCGCGCGATGCTCGCCGCGATCTCGGCATGGACGCCATCGAGCCGACGCTGCACCAGTCCCATCGCACGATGGGCCTCGAGCAGCTGCGCCCGGCTCAGGTCGGCCGCGTTCGATGCATCCGCCCATACGTCTTCGAGGCACTCCACGGCCTCGAGGAGGGGGCTCAGATGCGGGTTGGCCATGCCTCCAGTTTAGAACATATCTTCGATATATTGGAGGGGTGTGGATAAGTCGATACGCCTCCGTGCCGTAGTCTCATCGCCATGTCTGCCTCCCCCAAGCTCCGGAGCGCGAAGCGCGATGCCGATCGCTGGTTCCGCGAGCAGGGCCTCCCGACCTTCGTGCCGTTGCGACGCTGGTTCACAGACCTCCCCCGCCGCGTCGCACCGCTGATCGCCTGGGTGGCGGTGTCCGCGTACCTCTTCCAGGACGGGCTCGAAGTCGTCTTCGAACTCGCTCTCGACGACGACTCCGCCGCGTGGGAGATCTTGCTGGTCCCCTTCGCCGTCGTGATCTTCGTGCTCGCGGTCGGCCTCGCCTGGGCCGCCTACTTCCTCGTGCGCACCCTGCTGCGCCGCCTCCCCGTGGGCATCGGCACCACGATCGCGCTCATCCTGATCGCCTGCTGCATCGCGTTCACGATCGTGTACGGCTACAGCACTCAGCCGGACGCGACCGTCGGCCCCGTCTTCAGCACGATCCTCGTGCTCGTCCTCTGCATCCTGGTGACCGGGATGGGCGGCGGTGCGATGATCTCCTGGGCCTCGCGCCTCGCGGTGCGCAACGCCTCCGCGATCGGCCACATGGCGTCGATCGCCCTGCCGGTGATCCTGATGCTCGTCGTGTTCTCCTTCTTCTCGGCCGAGGTCTGGCAGATGGCGTCCGCGCTGTCCTGGGGATCGATCGCCCTGCTCGGTCTCGTCGTGGCAGTGCTCGCCGGCATCGTCGTGCTGCGGGTCAGCGCCTCCGAGATCGATGACCACGCGCACGCGCCGACCGCGGAGCAGCGAGCCGCGCTGCTCATCGACACGCCCGCCGAAGGACGCACCCCGGCGCCCGGCCCGCCGGGACGACTGCGCGCACCGCAGCGCATCAACATCCTGCTCGCCATGACCATCGCGCAGTTGGTGCAGGCGCTGTTCTTCGCCGGGCTCCTTGCGGCGCTGCTGATCGTGATCGGCGGGATCACCGTCCCGACGGGTGTGGTCGGCATCTGGCTCGGCCCCGGCAGCGCCACGCAGCCGCTCGCGGTCCAGCCTCTGGAGTTCTTCGGGCTGAAGCTGCCGCTCACCGTCAACCTGCTCAAGGCGGCGACACTGCTCTCGGTGATCGCAGCCCTCCCCTTCGTCTTCTCAGCCGTCAGCGAAGCCCGCTACCGGGAGCGGTTCTTCGACCCGATCATGGCCGACATGCGACGCGCGATCCTCGTGCGCGAAGTCGTGAGCGCGACGCCCGCACACCGCCCCTCGTAACTGTTCGGTTGCAGCACGCCAAGGGGCCCGGCATCCTGCTAGCGTCGGCGATGCGCACCCGAGCGCCGACGAAGGATGCGCACCCGAGGCGCAGAAGAAGAGAGACCGTCCGCCGATGACAGCCGTGCGAATCAGGGATGCCGAGACAGCCGATCTCGACACGATCACCGCGATCCACAACCATGCCGTGGTGCACACCACCGCGATCTGGAATGAAGAGGCCGTCGACCTCGCCGATCGTGCCGCCTGGCTCGCCGATCGCACCGCCCGCGGCTACCCGGTCATCGTCGCGGTCGACGACTCGGGCGTGCTGGGCTACGCGTCATACGCCCAGTGGCGGCCGCACAGCGGGTACCGACTCACGGTCGAGCATTCCGTCTACGTCCTCGGCGGCCAGCACGGCCGAGGCATCGGCACCGCTCTGATGGCCGCGCTCGTCGAACGCGCCGGCGCTGCGGGGATGCACGTGATGATCGCGGGGATCGAGAGTGAGAACGCCGCCTCCATCGCTCTGCACGAGCGCTTGGGGTTCGTCGAGGTCGGACGCATGCCGCAGGTCGGGGCCAAGTTCGGGCGCTGGCTCGATCTGAGCATGCTCCAACTCGTGCTCGACGACCGCACCGCACCCGACGCGGGGACCTGACGATGGGCCTGCTGCAGTGGTTCGTCGACGCCTTCAACTCGCAGTGGGTTCTGCCGGGCGGGCAGACCCTCCTCGTGCGAGAGGTCGTGGGCAACGCGTTCGGCCTCGCCAGCGCGCTCGGCGGCATGCGCCGGAAGATCTGGGCGTGGCCGGTCGGCATCATCGGCAACCTGCTGCTGCTCACGGTCTTCCTGGGCTCCGCCCTCAGCCCCGACCCGTCGCTGCCGCACCTGCTCGGGCAAGCCGGGCGGCAGATCATGTTCATCGCCGTGGCGATCTACGGCTGGATCCGCTGGCGCAATCTCGACGGCGGACGGGTGGTCCCCCGCTGGGCGCCGACGAGCGCTCGAATCGGCATGGTGCTGGTGATGATCGTCGGCACGGTCGCCCTGACTCCGCTGTTCCGCCTGCTGGGATCGTGGGAGCCGGTGTGGGCCGACGCCTGGACGTTCGTCGGATCCCTGCTCGCCACCTACGGCATGGCCAAGGGCTGGACCGAGTTCTGGCTGATCTGGATCGCCGTCGACGTGGTCGGGGTGCCGCTGCTGTTCAGCTCGGGCTACTACGCCACCGGCTTCATGTACGTCTTCTACGGCGTCTTCACCGCGATCGGCTTCGTGATCTGGTGGCGGGCGCAGCGCACCGCCGCGCATCCGATCGAGATCCTGCCGCCCGATCCGAGCCCCCGACGGCCGGAGGAGGAAGAGCTCGCCTGAGCTTCCCTCCCCCGGCATCCCCCTCCGCCTCGATGTCGCCCCTCCTCGACACGAGGCCGTTCTCAGCCCCGGTGCTTCCCCGTGATGGTCGCCTTCGAGGTCAGCGCCATGGCGTCGGCCGCCCGTGCGGTGAGCCGTTCGAGCGGCCCCTTGCCGACCGTGCGCGTCCAGATGAGCGCGCCGGCCATCATGAGCAGCGACAGCGCGATCCACGGCAGCACCGGGTTCGGGAGCCAGGTAGCCGCTCCCGCCAGGATGAGGATCGCCTGGACGACGTAGCCGGTGAGCGGAACCGCACCGTAGGCGGCCAGCGGGAGAACGACCCACCGCGCATAGCGGGTCACCAGCAGGCACAGCCCGAGGACGGCCACCGCGAATCCGCCGGATGCCAGGACCTCCAGCACGCCGCCGGAATGGGCTGAGGCACTGATGACCGCTTCGAGCATCTTCGCGGGCGGGTCCTGCGAGGCCACACGATCGAAGTACGACTGCCCCTCTTCGACGACGCCGCCGTCGCCCGTGAACAGTGAAGCCTTCTCCGGCGGGAAGCAGGCGACGATCCCGTCGCTCTGCTGGCACGTCAGCCCGGAGACGTCGACCTCGTCACCCGGGATCATGCTCATCGAGCTCGGACTCGAACCCGAACTCGAGCCGGGAGCTGAGCTCGACGTCGCGAAGTCCTGCGGCGGCGTGAGGAGCGCACCCAGTGCGTAACCGCCGACCGCGATCAGGCCTCCGCAGACGAGCATGACGACCGCCGTCTTCACCCGGGTCAGGTCGAGGCGTCCGATGACAAGACCCGCGCAGAGCAGCGCAGCCCAGACCGTGATCGGGTAGGTGCCGAACAGCACGAGCGACAGGCCAGGGCCGCCCAGGTCCGGCGAGAGTGTGCCGATCAGGGCGAGCAGGGGAGGACCGAGGATGCCGAGCGCCGCCCCCGCGATCACCAGCACCCTGGTGCGCAGGTGCACCGTGAACGCCGCGAGGATGTAGAGCACGCCGTAGAGCGTGAGGATCACGGCGATACCCGAGCCCAGCAGTTCGACCACGAGCCCGATCACGAAGATCGCCGCCCCGCGGCCGACCAGGCGCAACCGGATCTTGCGGAGCTCGTCCGGCGTCGCGTTGCGGGCGCCGCCCGTCATCAGCGCGAGCGAGACCCCGGCCAGCAGGGCGAACAGGATCGAGGAGCGCCCGTTGACGATATCCAGCCACGTCGACGGGTCGGACAGGGTGAGCTCGGGACCGCTCGCGACCATCAGGTGCGCACCGAACATGCCGACCAGTGCGAGTCCGCGGGCTACGTCCACGCCGACGATGCGGCGCCTGCCCGTGCGGGCGCCTTCGTCGCGGCGCGGGCGGTCGCCGGAGCCTGCCGCGGAGGCGTCGGCCGGCGGCGCGGCGGAAGACGGGATGATGTGGGGCGTGCTCACGTGGGGACCTCTCGAGGAATCGGCGGAGACCTCAAGCTCAGCACGCGCCTCGGAGGGCGCGCATCCACCCTCAGTACCGCTTCGATCCATCGAGCGGATGAGTGTCGGCTACGTGCGGTTCCTGGCGCGGGTCAATGCTGCACGCGCGCGAGGAACTCCGCGGTCGCGGCCTGCTGCGGGGCATCGAACACCTGAGACGGCGGCCCCTGCTCGACGACGACACCATGTTCGAGGAACACGATGCGGTCGGCGACCTCGCGCGCGAACGACATCTCGTGCGTGGCCATCACGATCGTCGCGCCCTGGTGCTTCAGGTCGCGCACGAGGTCGAGAACCTCGCCGACCAGCTGCGGGTCGAGCGCACTGGTGATCTCGTCGAGCAGCAGCACCTCCGGCTGTGTGAGCACCGCGCGAACGATCGCCACGCGCTGCTGCTGTCCCCCCGAGAGCCGGTCGGGGTACTCGGAGGCCTTGGCGCCGAGCCCGAGCGTCTCGAGGAGCTCGCGCGCCTTGGCGCGGGCCTCCGTCTTGCGCATGCCGTGCACGCGAACCGCCGCGAGCGTGACGTTGTCGAGCACGGTGAGATGCGGGAACAGGTTGAAGTGCTGGAACACGACCCCGATCCGGGCGCGCACGGCATCCGCGTCCACCCGCGGGTCGGTGATGTCCTCGCCGGACAAGAAGATCTGCCCGTCGTCGATCCCCTCGATGAGGTTCATGGTCTTGAGGAGCGTCGACTTGCCGGAGCCGGATGCGCCGATGAGCACGACCACCTCGTGCGTGCCGACCGCGAGGTCGATGCCGCGCAGCACGTCGTGGTCGCCGAAGCGCTTGCGCACTCCCCTGGCCTCGATCACGGGGACGCTCATACGACTCCTCCGGCCTGCTCGCGCTTGTTCAGACGCGCGGTGACGACGTCGGTCAGCCGGATCATCGGCCAGCTGAGGATGATGAACATCAGCCCTGCGACGACGTAGGGCGTGAAGTTGTAGGTCTCGGCGACCATCAGCTGAGCGGCGCGGACCGCATCGATCGCACCGAGGACGGAGATCAGCCCGACGTCTTTCTGCATCGACACGAAGTCGTTCATGAGGGCGGGGACGACCTTGCGCACGCCCTGCGGGATCACGACGATCCGGAGGGTCTGACCGTGGGTGAGTCCGAGCGAGCGCGCCGCGATGCGCTGCGACGGATGCACCGCCTCCATGCCGGCGCGGAGCACCTCGGCCACGTACGCGGAGTAGGTGAGGACCAGCGCGATCGTGCCCCAGAACATCGGAGGCATGCGTGGGAAGATCATCAGCGCCGGGATGCCGAAGCCGACGAGGTAGAGCACGATCAGCAGCGGGATGCCGCGGAAGAAGTCGGTGTACGCCGCAGCGAGCGCGCGCAGCGGGAAGAACACCGGTCCGCGCAGCGAGCGCATGGTGGCCAGGAGCGTGCCGAGGATCGCGACGCAGACCACGGCGATGGCGAGCACCAGGAGGTTGACGAGCAGCCCCTGGAAGATCGGCCCGATGCTCTCGAGCGCGACCTGCGGGTCGAAGAACGTCTGGCTGACGATCGCCCAGCCGGGGGTGTTGACCACGACGACGATCAGCACGACCGCGAGGGCGACGCTGCTGCCGAGCGCGATCAGGACCGATCGCGTGGTGGCCCGACGCCGCAGAACGCGGCGCGACAGCTCGAGCTCGCTCGGCTGCCACTCCGCGTCGACGGACTGTGAGGTCATTTCAGGACGGGGACGTCGACCGCGTCGCTGAGCCACTTCTGCTGAAGCTCGTCGAGCGTGCCGTTGTCGCGAAGGGTGTCGACGGCCTTGGTGACATCGGCTGTGAGGGCAGAGCCCTTGGGCAGCACGATGCCGAAGTCGTCTCCGCCGTTCGCGTCGGCGAACTGTCCGGTGACCGCGCCGTCGTCGAGCTGGGCGCCCACGACGTAGAACGCACCGGGGAGGTCGGTGATCATGGCGTCGATCTGGCCGCCCTTGAGCGCGAGCACGACGTCGTCGACCGAGTTGAAGACGTTGAGGTTGGCCTCGCCGAGCTGGGCCTTGGCGACCGTGTAGCTGGTGGTGCCACTGGCGACGCCGACCTTGGTGGCCTTGAGCTCGTCGATGGTGGTCGCCGATGCCGCGGGCGAGTCGCCGACCGCGACGACGGCCTGCGTGGTCGTGTAGTACGGCGACGAGAAGTCGACGGCCTTCTTGCGGTCATCCGTGATGGAGAACTGCTGCAGGTTGATGTCCCAGTCCTTCGGGCCCGGTGCGATGGCGCCGTCGAAGGTGGTGCGCACCCAGACGATGTCGTCGGCCTTGTAGCCGAGCTGCTCGGCGACGGCGTTCGCGACCGCGCCCTCGAAGCCCTCGCCGTTGGAGGGGTCGTCGTCGACGAACCACGGCTCGTAGTTGGGCTCACCCGTGGCGATCGTGAGCTTGCCCTCGGTCACGGTCGGAAGGCCCGAGCCGTCTCCGCTGCCGGAGTCGGCGGACGGCGAGCTGCACGCGGAGAGGGTGATGGCGATGGCTGCGGCAGCGGCGGCGACGGCGGCTGCGCGGCGGAGGGAGGGAGCGAAGGGCACGGTGACTCCAGAGCGAGGAAGGGTATGGAGAAGACGGCGAGGCAGGACGGGTCTGCTTCTGCAGAGACGGGTCTGCCTCTACAGAGTAGGCGATTCGGCGAGTCGCCAATCGGCGAAGTCGAAACCTGGGGACACGAAGCACGACACCAGCACCTCGTCGGCGTCGAGCGGCCGCGCCGCCTGCCAGACGCCGGCGGGCACGAGCACCTGCGCGGCCTCACCGGGGCCGAGCACCACGGTGGTCGCTTCGCCCGGTTCCGCGCCGTCTCCGCCGAGGCTGAGCTCGAGCCGTCCCGGTCCGTGCCACAGCCACAGCTCGTCGCTGGTCACGACGTGCCATTCGCTCTTCTCCGACGGCAGCAGGAGGTAGTGGATGCAGGTGGCCGCCGGCCTCGGACCGTTCGGCGTCTCGACGGGCAAGGGGCTCGTCCAGGTGCGGCGGAACCAGCCGCCCTCGGGATGCGGGGCGAGGTCGAGCCGCTCGGCGGTCGTCGGGCGCTGTGTCATGCGACACCTCCGGTTTCGGGTACGGACGTCATTCCGGTCGCACTTCCTGTCGGCTTCCGGTGCCGTGGACGGCAGGAAGTGCGACCGGAACGTTCACGGGGCGACCGCTGCACGGTCGAAGGAGTCGATCGCGAAGCGGACCTCGCCGGACACGACCGTTGCGGCGGTGCGGCCGGCGCCGTGCTCGACGAGTTCGGGGACGGCATCGGGGCCTGCGGGGACGTCGAAGAACGTGAGGTCGGCGAGAGCTCCGACGGCGAGGTAGCCGGTGCGCTCAGGGCCGACGTCGATCCCCATGGCGTGCGCGCCGCCGAGCGTCGCGGCACCGAGCAGGCGGGCATGCAGGTCGCGGTCGGTGTAGCCCTGCGAGCGCGCGATGCGGGCGAGCTCCGCCACGTCGGCCAGCACGTCGAGCGAGGGGCTGGATGACAGCGAGTCGGTGCCGACGGCGATCGGGCTGCCTTCGCGCAGGTACGCGGCGATGGGCGGCTCCTCGAGTCCGATGACGGCGTTCGATCTGGGGCAGAGCGCCACCGTGGTGCGCCGCTCCCGCAGGATCGCGCGATCCCTGGCGCTCATGTACACGCCATGTGCGATGTGGCAGTCGGGACCGAGCACGCCGAGCTGGTCGACGAACTCGGTGGCGCTGGTGCCGAACCCGGCCTTGCGCAGTTCCTGGAAGCTGGCGAGACCCGCGGTGTGCCAGGCCTGCGGATGCTCGTGCGCGAACTCGCTCTCGAAGGCGGCCTCACCGAGGTGGATGTGGATGCGCCCGCCGCGCTCGCGCACGATGTCGGGGATCTCCAGGAGCGGCTCGATGTCGAGCGAGTAGGGGGCGTGCGGCGACAGGCCGGTTCCCGGCGGGGTCGGCAGCGCATCGAGGGCCTGCTCGACCTGCGCGCGTCCGGTGCGGGCCCAGTCGGCGTTGGTCCAGCTCATCACCTCCCAGTAGGTGATTCCGTGCAGTCGGGCGTCGTGCAGGGCGGTCACGGCCGCGCGGTCGGTCACCACGTCGGCGACGGCCGTCGTGCCGGAGCGCAGCGCCTGTGCGGCACCGTCGGCCGCATCCGCCGCCCAGTCGCGTCCACCCTCGTAGACCGGGTCGAAAGCGCGCACCCAGTCGTCGAAGCCGTCGTACTGTCCGCGGCCGACCGAGGCCATGCCTGTGTACTGCAGGTGGGTGTGCGCGTTCACGAGTCCAGGGGTGAGCACGCCGTGCCAGTGCACCTCTTCCGCCTCGATCCCTCGTTCCGAGAGCGACCGCAGCACCCATTCGCGTTCGCCGACGTGCATGATGCGTCCGTTGCGGACGGCCACCGCGCCATCGACGATCGGCGGCGCCGTGATCGGCACCACGAGGCCTGCGGAGTAGACGGTCACGGCGGTCATGCGGATGCTCCCCGGAATCGCGGCGAGCGCCACTCGCGTTGCGCCTCGACCTGGGCCTGGCTGCGCTCGTCGATGTGCTCGCCCCGAAGTGCGAGGGCTGCGGTGCCGATCGTCGTGTCGGCCTCGGCAGGAAGCGGATGCACTCCGGCGGACAGGTCGTGCGAGAGCAGGTACTCGACCGCGTAGACCTGCGCCGAGAACGACAGGTCCATGATCTCGATCGGGTTGCCCTCACCGGCGGAGAGGTTCACGCAGCCGCCGCGGGCGATCACGAGCGCGCCGTCACCTGCACGCTCGACGTACGGCGAGGCTTCCCCGCGCGGTCCCGAATACGGCCGCAACGTCGACGCATCCAGATCGATCTCGTGCGGGACACCACCCGCGACCGCGACGATCGAGGCCGTGCGCAGGACCTCGGCGTCGACCGTGTGCGGCGCACCGGTGGCCGAGACGACGAGCGCTCCGGGAGCGAGATCGTGCAGCCGCCCGATGCGGTAGCCGTCGTGCGCGGCCCGCAGCGCGCGGACGGGATCGGTCTCGGTGACCGCGACCTGCACGCCGAGTGCGCGCAGGTGCGCGGCGACGCCCTCACCGACCGGGCCGTAGCCGACCACGACCGCGGGGTGGTCACGGATGTCGATGCCCGCGGCATCCAGAGCATCGGCGATCGCGAACACGCACGACTGGCCGGTGCCGTATCGGTTGTCGAACGAGGTCTTGGTCAGGGCGTCGTTCACCGCGATGACCGGAATCCCGAGCACGCCCTCGCGCTCCATCAGCCGCAGGGGCGTGAGCCCGCTCGTCGTCTCCTCCGCCGCACCGCGCAGCCCGGCGGCGAGACCCTCTTCATGGGCGAGGCGGATCAGGTGCGAGCCGTCGTCGAGCAGGAGGTCGAAGCCACGGCGAAGGAAAGACACAGCGGCGGCACGCTCGGCGGTACCGGAGAGCGAGGGGTCGCCGTCGACGGGGATGCCCCGGGCACGCAGTACCTCGGCGACCTCGACGTCGATCTCGTCGGGGTGGGCGTAGACGGCGACCGTGGCGCCCGCGTCCCGCAGCAGCAGGGCGAGCTGGGCGGTCTTCGGCTCGAGCACCATCGCGATGCCGATCCGCACTCCACGCACCGTTCCGGCCTCGCGCAGTCGCGTCGCGAGAGCGGTCGCGACGGGCATGTGCCGGCCTGCGGCGTCGACGCGATCCTCCGCCGTCTCGCGCGCGGGCAACGCGCGACCATCGAGCAGGATCTCGGGCGTCTCCCCCGGCGCGAACACGACACCCGCATCGCCGAGATGAGCGCCGAGAGCGGGAAGCAGTTGACGCAGCGCATCGGCCACGGCATCCGTCCCGACCACCGAGAAGTCTCGACCCGACACGAGCAGGTTGGTCTCGCGGGCGAAGCGGCGCACCAGACGCTGGGCTGTCGCGGTCTCGTCGGTCACCAGTCAAGGGTAGAGCCAGCGGGGGCGGCCGCATGCCAGATCGCGGGGTACCGCACCCGGAATGTGTCCGCGCATTTCGGGGACCCTGGATTCACCCGCCCCGTTCGCCTTTCATGGGGGGCATGACCCGTCAGATCCGCTTCAACGCCTTCGACATGAACTGCGTCGCCCACCAGTCGTCCGGCCTGTGGCGGCACCCCGACGACCGCTCCCGCCAGTACAACACCATCGGGTACTGGACGGATCTGGCGAAGCTGCTGGAGAGCGCGACCTTCGACGGCATCTTCATCGCCGACGTGCTCGGCACCTACGACGTCTACGGCGGCACGAACGAGGCCGCGATCCGCAACGGCGCGCAGGTGCCCGTGAACGACCCGATCCTGCTGGTGAGCGCGATGGCCGCTGTGACCGAGAACCTGGGCTTCGGCATCACGGCCGGCACCGCGTTCGAGCACCCGTACCCGTTCGCCCGTCGCCTCAGCACACTCGACCACCTCACGCAGGGCCGTGTCGGCTGGAACGTCGTGACCGGATACCTGCCCAGTGCCGCGCGCAACATGGGCCAGGAGGACCAGCTCGCGCACGACGACCGCTACGACCACGCGGACGAGTACGTCGAAGTGCTCTACAAGCTCTGGGAGGGCTCGTGGGAAGACGACGCCGTGGTCGAAGACCGCGAGCGCGGCATCTTCACCGACCCGGCCAAGGTGCACCCGATCGGGCATGAGGGCAAGCACTTCAGCGTGCCCGGCATCCACATCTCCGAGCCGTCGCCGCAGCGCACCCCGGTGATCTACCAGGCCGGCGCGAGCCCGCGCGGGGTGAAGTTCGCGGCCGAGAACGCCGAGGCCATCTTCGTCGCGGCGCCCTCGAAGGAGGTACTCGCCGGCACCGTCAAGCGCATCCGCGACGCTCTCGAGGCGGCGGGCCGTGACCGCTACGACGCTCGCATCTACACGCTGCTCACCGTGATCACCGCAGCGACCAGCGAAGAGGCCACAGCGAAGCACGCCGAGTACCTCTCTTATGCGAGCCCCGAGGGCGCGCTCACGTTCATGTCGGGATGGATGGGCGTCGACCTGTCGCAGTATGCCGAGGACGAACCGGTCGGGAACGTCGAGTCGAACGCGATCCAGTCGGTGCTGCAGCACCTCAAGGAAGAGGCCGACCTCGGTCGCGAATGGACCGTCGGCGACTTCGGACGCCACAACGCGATCGGCGGCCTCGGCCCCACGATCGTCGGATCAGGCGTCGAGATCGCCGACGAGCTGCAGTCCTGGGTGGAGGAGACCGACATCGACGGCTTCAACCTCGCCTACGCGGTCACCCCCGGCACCTGGCAGGACATCATCGAGCACGTGATCCCGGTACTCCGCGAGCGTGGCGTCTACCCCGAGGGGTACGCGCCCGGAACGCTGCGCAACAAGCTCCACGGCCGTGGCGACCGCGTGCAGGACACGCACCGCGCCGCGAAGTACCGGGTCGGGGCGTTCGCCAAGGCGTGATCTCTGTCACTTTTCGAATCGAGCAACTGGTGGCTGCGGAGGTCGCTTCCACAGCATGCTGCACGATTCGAAGGATGCCCCACAGACCTATCTGATGCCGGTATCAGACCAGGACGAGTCCGCGTTGTCGATGGCGATCGCAACCCTGATGTTGCGGTTCGCCAGATCTTGGATGACCTGCACATGGGGGTGGATTCGGCCGATCGACCCATGCGGATGACTGGCTTCCACTGTGACCAGGTCAAGGTTCGGCATCACGTCCCAGAGCGTACCGTTCGAGTCCAGCCGTGATCCATGGTGAGGCGCCGAAGACACGCCAACCCTGTCGAGGCGTGCTGTCCCGAGCACGTCGATCATCGCCTGCACGTGCGCCGGCCTCAGGAGCCCGGCATCGCCGGTACCGAGCCAGCCGGGAGCGCGAGGCACCGATGTCGGATCTACCACAAGCGGCTTCCAGCCGCGCCGATACCGGGCCCACCGGTAGGGCGAGACCGGACCGGAATACACGCACAGTGTCGAGAGGTTGGCGCCGGTGCGTGCCGCGGATGGCCTGTCCTTCACCGGCAGAGTGCGGTGGTGCTTCCGCACGGCGGCATGGAATGCCTTCGTCAGGTTCGTGTCATTCAGAAGTCGACGCAGGTCGTCCGATGAGCACTGCGAGAGTGGCTTCCCGATGACCTTTTCAGCGATGACGCGGACCTGGGCCGAGCCCTCGAGCGCGGACCGGGTCGCATACGGCACGACCTCCCAGAGCGGATCTTGAGTCCGGGTCGCTCCCCCCGCCGTGATGAGTCCGATATACCCACTTGAATCAAATGTCGTCGCCTCGTCGTAGGCATCGTTCACGCCGTCGACCACCGAATCCACGTCAGCGCGGGGCGGAGGAACCGGGTCCTGAGAAGGGGAAACACGTGTCAGGGTCGCCCCCGGGAAGCGTTCGACGAACACTGCTTCGGGGTCTGCCGCCAATGATGCGAAGGCGTCTCGCTCGGTCGACGCCGTGGACCCGGTGTCGGCGACGACATCGAGCTCACCGACCGCGAAGAGCGCTTCGACCGGGGTAAGAATCGGGGCCCAGACGCGAGTGACGCCAATGGATCGGTCCTTCAGCGCCGCGGCGAGTAAGTCCAGGCCGTTGACGTGGTCCATGTCGAAATGTGAGATGGCGAGCAGATCGACCGTCCCGCCACGCGGCACGGTGCGCACCATGCGATCGATCGCGCCGGAGAGAGTGGCACGCGGGTTCTTTCCTGTACCCGCCCCGCAGTCGTAGATCAGTCGCAGACTCGTCGGGTTTCCGACTTTCTCTGTCGCGTCGCGCTTCAACGGCTGGAAATTCACCGCCTGCGAATTGAATCCGCCATGCCCAACGCCCCATTGCGTCGCGTCGAGCGTGTACCTTCCTTGCCACATGCACTCATCCTGCCGTGTGCATGCCACGGTCGCGGAATCAGGTGATGCCCGGTCAGTCGTCGCTGCGGCTGAAGAGGCCCCGGATCACGAGATAGACGACCACGGCGACGACCGCGACGATCATGAGCTTGAAGAAGAAGGCGAGCACCGAGAACAGCGCGGTCACGATCCACCACGCGATCACGACGGCGAGGATGACGCCGAGGATGGTCCAGATATTCTTGGTCATGCCTCCAGCCTACGGAGTCGAGGCTGTGGGCACCTCGTCGAGCGACCGGTAGACCAGGAGCCCGAGCTGCTGGGCGATCTCGACGTCCTTGTCGGCGCCGGAGGACTCTCCCGGCAGACGCAGTACGGCGTCGCAGTGCTGCAGCAGTCGGCGGGCCGTCTCGTACATGACGTCACCCTCCGCCGCGGCCTCCGGATCGACGGTTCGCAGAACCGGAAGCGCGACCCATTCTCCGATCATCGGCACGTGGCCGAGGCGGAAGATCGGACCGGATGCCTCCTCGAGACGGGCCAAGTTCTGGGAGATGAGGGCAGGGTCGCCGCCGGTGCCGGAGCGGTAGGGGCCGGCGATCAGGATCAGGAGTGGTTTTGTCATGGGGATGACTGTAATCTGAATCATGCACAATCGTGCAACTTCGTGAGGAAACACATGCTCGCCGCTCAGCGCAAAGACCACCTGCTCGACCTTCTCGACAGTGACGGACGGGTCGTGGCCAAAGCCGTCGCCGACGAGCTCGGCGTGTCGGAAGATGCGATCCGGCGCGACCTCCGAGAGCTCGCCGAAGAGGGAAAGCTCCTGCGCGTGTACGGCGGCGCCCTCCCGGTCCCCGCGGCCGACCGCCCGGTGCAGGAGCGGCATGACCTGGCGACCGAGAGCAAGGAGAGGGTCGCGCGACAGGCCGTCGCGAGCATCCGCCCCGGGTCGACGATCGTGCTCGACGCCGGTACCACCACCGTCGCCATGGCCCACCTCCTGCCCTCAGGCGCCGGTATCACGGTGATCACCCCGAGTCCCGCCGTCGCCCTCGCCGTCGCCGAGCACTCCGACGCCCGCGTGATCATGATCGGCGGCGAGCTCACCCGGCACTCTCTGGTGGCCGGGGGTGGACTCGCGATGGAGGCGATCCAGCACCTCGCGGCCGACATGTTCTTCGTCGGCGTGACGGGCGTCGACCCCGTGCACGGCCTCACCACCGGCGAGCTAGACGATGCGGTCACGAAACGGGCGATCGCCTCGCGATGCGCCGAGACCTTCGTGCTCGCCAGCGAGGAGAAGATCGGCGCCGCCTCGCGCTACCCCGTGCTGCCGTTCGACGCCGTCACCGCGATCATCACCGACCCGCTCGACGAGAACGTGCTGATCGGCGATGTCATGGGGCAGGTCAGCGGTCGGGCGTGACGGAAAGCCCCTCCTCCGCGAAGCGATCGGCGAGCAGGTCGTGCAAGTGCCCCGCCGCCCCGAGCAGAGCGACGCTGCGACGGGTGAGGTCGCCCAGGCGCTCAGTGAGGATGCGCTGCACCTCCCCTGTCCGACCGTGCGTGCGCACTTCGTCGAGGATCCGCGAGACGGCGGGGATGCCGTAACCGCCGGAGCGAAGGGCGGCTACGACTCGCGCCTCGGTGATCGCGACGGAGCCGTATGAGCGGGTCGACGCGGTGCCACGCAGCGGATGCACGAGCCCCTCGCGTTCCCAGTGGCGCAGTGCCGAGGAGCGCACGCCGAGAGCCTGGGCGAGTTCGCCGATGGTCATCGCGTCGTCGGCGGCGAACACGTCGTCGGCCTCGGCCACGGCGACCTCGAGCCCCCTCAGCGCCTCGCGCACTCGGGAGCGCTCGCGGGCGAGCTCCGCATGCAGATCGTCGACCCGCTCGGCGGCATCCTCGACCGAGGCGCCGGTCAATACGGGCATCAAACGGCGAGCAGGTACCGGTCCGAGCGCGACCGCCATCGCGCGATAGGCCCGCAGCGCCGTGGCGTGCGGCATCCGATACCGGCGATAGCCGTTCACGCCACGCTCCGCGACAGGGATGACGCCGAGCCTCTCGAGGTCGCGCACCTGCTGCGTCGAGTATCCGACCAGCCGTCCGAGCTGCACCGTCGTGAATGTCGTGACTTGAGGGTTCTGCATCCGCTCCCCTGTCTTTTCGGCGCTCAAGTCCACATAAGCACTTCCGCTTCACCATTGAAGGATGGAAATGCAGAAGATCATCGACACGGTCCGCGGGCTCGACGGCGTCTTCGTCGTCGAACCCGAAGCCGGCAGTGACTTTCCGGAGCTGTCGTGGGGAGACACCTACCTCTACTACGCACCCGATGGGCGGATGCCCGAGCGCACCCAGCCGTACGGGACGATCATCACGAAGGACTACCCCGACGACACCTCGTCCGCCTTGGATACTCCAGGGCGCTTCCGGGTGAACATCCACGTCGGGCGCGAACAGACGGAGTCGATCGTGGATGCCGACGCCGACCCGACCGCGGCCGACGTGTTCCACCGGCATCCGCTCTACGGCTCCTCCGGCTGGGTGTGCGTGATCAACCCTGCGGAGCGCACGGCGGATGCGGTGCTCACCCTTCTTCGCGAAGCGCACGAGGCCGCACGATCACGCATCGAACGCCGAGCGCGGTGAGCATGACGACCCCACAGGGCATGACCGAGGCGGACCGCCGCACCGTCGCGGTGTGGGCGGCCGACTGCGCAGAGCGGGTGCTGCCCTTGTTCGAGGCCGAGGCGCCCGACGACGCTCGGGCTCGGGACGCCATCGCCAGGGCGCGGGCGTTCGCACGCGGTGAGCTCACGGCCGCGGACGAGATCCGTCGCCGCTTCGTCGCAGGCCGGGCTGCCCACAGCGCCACCTCCCCCGCCGGGGTCGCCGCGGCCCGGTCGGCAGCCCAGGCCGCAGGAGTCGCACACATGGGCGCGCACGCACTCGGAGCAGCCACCTACGCCGCGAAGGCCGCGGGGCTCGCGCATCCTGACACTCCGGATGCCCGTGCAATCGAGGTGCGCTGGCAGCTGGACGCCCTCTCGCCCGCCGCCGTGGTCGCGCTCCGGCGCCTGCCATCCCTCGGCACCGACGCTGCCGGTCCCCTCGGCCCCGGGCTCCTCGCCTCCGGCACCCTCGGCGAAGTGATCCGTGAGATCCAGGCGGCCCTCGCCGACTGACTCCTTCGAGCAGCCCTCACCGACTGACTCCTTCGAGTCGGAGGGGCGAGGCACCCGCTTCAGCCCGGATTCAGCGTCGACCGGCCACACTGGTGGAATGCGGATCCTGGTGGTTGACGACGAGGTGCGCCTCGCCGAGGGCGTGCGCCGCGGGCTCGAGGCCGAGGGCTTCGCCGTCGACGTCGCGCACAACGGCGTCGACGGACTCTGGCGTGCGCGCGAGACGCGGTACGACGCGATCGTGCTCGACCTGATGATGCCGGGCATGAGCGGGTGGAAGGTGTGCGAAGCGCTCAGGGCCGAGGAGAACTGGACGCCCGTGCTGATGCTCACCGCGAAGGACGGCGAGTGGGACCAGGTCGAGGCTCTCGAGACCGGGGCAGACGACTACGTCACCAAGCCGTTCTCGTTCGCGATCCTCGTCGCCCGCCTGCGTGCCCTCGTGCGCCGCGGGGCCGTCGCACGCCCGGCGATCCTCGAAGCGGGAGACCTTCGACTCGACCCCGCCGCGCACCGCGTCTGGCGCGGTGACACCCCGATAACGCTCACCGCGCGGGAGTTCTCGGTGCTCGAGTATCTGATGCGCCATCGCGGCCAGGTGCTCTCCAAGCGCGCCCTCATCGACGGGGTCTGGGACGACGACTTCGACGGCGACCCCAACATCGTCGAGGTCTACGTCGGGCATCTGCGCCGCAAGCTCGACAAGCCGTTCGGACGCGAGGCGATCGAGACCATCCGCGGTGCGGGCTACCGGCTGGCGGCGAACGGTGGCTAGCCGCGGCTGGCGCTCGGTGCGCGGCAGGACCACGCTCGGGGCGACCGTCGTCGTGGCCGTCGCACTGCTCGTCGGCGCCTTCTCGTTCTACGGCGTCCTCAGCGCCAGCATCCACGACAGCACGGAGCGTTCAGCGGAGCAGCGCCTGGAGGAGTTCGCCGAGCGCGCCGGAGGGCCGGGAAGCAAGGGTGTCGAGGGGCTCGACGACGAGATCCTGCAGATCATCGGACCGGACGGATCTGTGCGCGCGGCCAGCGAAGACGCCAGGGAGAAGTTGGGATCGACCCCGCTCCCGGTCGACGACGATCCGCAGACGATGACCGTCGACGGCGAATCGGTCCTGGTGGTCTCGGAAGACATCGACGGCGACCAGACCCTCGTGCTCGCCGTATCGATGGACGACGACGCGGAGACCCTGGCCACCGTCGCGACGCTGCTCGCCATCGCCGTCCCCCTGCTCCTGCTGCTCGTCGCCGTCACCACCTGGCTCGTCGTCGGCCGCGCACTCCGCCCGGTCGAGCGCATCCGCGAAGAGGTCGACGGCATCACAGCCGAGCGCCTCCATCAGCGCGTGCCGGTGCCCGAGACGGCCGATGAGATCGCCGCACTCGCGACCACCATGAACGGCATGCTCGACCGGCTCGACGCGTCCGCCACCGCACAACGCCGATTCGTGTCCGATGCCTCGCACGAGCTGCGCTCCCCGCTCGCGACCATCCGTCAGCACGCGGAGCTCGCCCAGGCTCACCCCGAGGTGACCAGCATCGGCGAGCTCGCCGAGGTCGTCTCGGAAGAAGGGCTCCGGCTGCAGGGCATCGTCGAATCGCTGCTGCTGCTCGCCCGCCTCGACGAGGGTGCGAGCACGCTCGACGAGGCGGTCGACCTCGACGACTTCGCGCTCAGCGAGGTGCGCCGACTCCGTGCGGCCGGGCTCGACGTCGACGGTTCCGGCATCCATGCCGCACGGGTGCACGGCGACCCGCGCCTGCTCGGCCAGCTGGTGCGCAACCTGGCAGACAATGCCGCCCGCCACAGTCAAGGCCGGGTGGCGATCGGGGTGACCCCCGCGGACGGCTACGTGTTCGTCACGGTCGAAGACGACGGTTCCGGTGTTCCCGTCGAGGAGCGGGAGCGCATCTTCGAGCGGTTCGTCCGGCTCGACGAGGCCCGCAGCCGCGATGCAGGAGGCAGCGGCCTCGGCCTCGCGATCGCCCGCGGCATCGCCGGCTCGACCCGCGGAACCCTCGTGGTCGACGACTCCCGCTGGGGCGGCGCACGCTTCGTCCTCACCCTGCCCCTCGCTGCCTGAGCGGCCTGATCGTCGGTTCCTGAAGAGGTCTTCAGGACGCTTCAGGATGGCTTCAGCGCCGGCGGGAGAGCATCGAGACATGAACGACAAGACACCCACTCCCGACCAGACGCCCGAGAGCACCCCGGATGCGCAGACCGTGCCGGTGACCCCGACTCCGGATGCGGCAGCCACGGCAGCTGGTTCCGGGCAGCACCCGACGTTCCCCGCCGCCGAACCCATTCCCGCGCCCGCTCCCGCGACATCCGCGCCTAAGCCCGGACGCAAGCGTGCTCTCCTCATCGGCGGTGGCATCGCGGCGGCCGTGGTCCTCGCAGGTGGCGGCATCGCCGTCGGTGCGGCGATCGGCGACGAGTTCGGCGACGACGACCGCTCCTCGATGTCCGACAGCCCCCGCCACGACGACGCAGACGACCAGGGTCAGCGCGGAGACGACCGCAGCGACGACAGCGACGACCGCGGGAACGCCGCCTCGAACGATCGCGGACCCGTGACCGGCATCGGCAGCGCATCCGCCGACGAGCTGATCAAGATCGCGACAGCCGCACGCGGAGCCGCCGACGGCGAGGTCACCTCGATCGACGCCAAGCGCGACGGCACGTGGGAGGTGCAGCTGACGACCTCCGCCGGCGACGAGACCGAGGTCCGGGTCGACAGCAGCCTCGCGGCATCCGTCATCTCGACCGATGTGGCCGACGGCGATGACACCGGTCCTGCGCTCACCCTCGACGACCAGACGATCCGCGCACTGGTGTCCGCGGCACTCGCCGAGGCTGAGGGCATGATCACCGACCTCGATGTGGACGGCGACGACGTGAGCCCCTACGACGCATCGGTCCTCACGACGGACAACCGGTCGATCGACATCGACTTCAGCGCCGACTTCGCGGTCGTCGGAACCGACATCGACTGATCCGAGCGGAGCCGGCCTGGCCGGGCAGATGAACAGCACCCTCGTTTCGCCGGGGGTGCTGTCGTCGTTCAGGCCGTGGCCTCGCGCACCGCGGCGAGCGCTGCCTCGGCTCGTACCCGGAGACCTCCGAGGTCACCGCTCGCGACGGCATCACCGAGCAGCGGCGACCCCATCCCCACGGCGAGCGCACCTGTGGCCAGGTAGTCGGCGATGTCGTCGATCCTGACGCCCCCTGTGGGGATCAGCGGGATGTCGTCGAGCGGCGCGCGCACCTCGCGGATGAAGCGCACACCCCCGAGGACGCCGGCCGGGAAGACCTTCACGGCCGTGGCGCCGGCGGTCCACGCTGTCTCGATCTCGGTCGGGGTGGCAGCGCCGGGGTACCAACGCAGACCCGCTTCCGCCGCGGCGAGACCGACCGGCAGCGAGACCGTGGGGGTGACGATGAAGGATGCTCCCGCGTCGGCGGCCAGACGCACGTGCTCGACGGTGCGCACCGTTCCCATGCCCACCTCGGTCGCGCCCGCAGCGATGAGGTCAGCCACGACCCCTGCGGCACCGGGGGTGTTGGTCGTCACCTCGAGCACGGACACCCCGGCTTCGAGGAGTGTGTCGCACGCCGCGCGGAGGTGCACCCCGGTGCGGTCGCGCACGATCGCCACGATCCGGGTGCTGCGGACGCCTTCGCCGGGTTCGAGTCTGGTCACCATTCGGCGAAGCTCCCGTCGTCGTGACGCCACAACGGCGAGCGCCAGAGTCCCACACCGGCAGCCCTGCGCACGGCGGCCTCATCGACCTCGATGCCCAGGCCCGGACGCGTCGGACGCTCGAACCAGCCGTCCCTCACCGTGAGCGGTTCGGGGTCGATGAGGTAGTCGAGCAGGTCGGCGCCCTCGTTGTAGTGGACGCCGAGACTGGATTCCTGCAGCACCGCGTTCGGGCTGGCGATATCGACCTGGAGGCAGGCGGCCAGGGCGATCGGTCCGAGCGGAGAGTGCGGTGCGAGCCCCACTCCGTGCAGCTCGGCGAGCGCGGCGATGCGTCGGGTCTCGGAGATGCCACCGGCGTGCGAGACATCGGGCTGCGCGAGCGCGATACCGGCTTCGAGCGCCGACCGGAAGTCCCACCGCGAATACAGGCGCTCTCCGGTCGCGATCGCCACCGACGTGCCGCCGCACAGCTCGTCGAGGCGGTAGGTCAGTTCCGGGACGAGCGGCTCTTCGAGGAACAGCGGTGCGACGTTGGCCTCGAGCGCCCGGCACATGGTCTTGGCGACGCTGACCGACCACCGACCGTGTGCGTCGATCGCGACATCGCCACCGTCCATGGCCGCCGTGGCCGACTCGACACGGTCGACCACGCCCTGCACCGAGGCGTGCGACTCGAGGTGGCGCATCCGACCGGAGGCATTCATCTTGACGGCGGTGTAGCCCTCGGCGGCGCGGGCGGCCGCCTGTTCGGCGACCTCGGCCGGATCGTCTCCGCCGACCCACACGTAGGCCCTGATCCGGTCGCGGACCGGCCCGCCGAGCAGGTCGTACACCGGCACGCCCAGCGCTTTGCCGCGGATGTCCCACAGCGCCTGGTCGATGCCGGAGATGGCGGAGGAGCGCTCAGGACCGCCGCGGTAGAAGCCGCCGCGGGTCATCGTCTGCCACAGATCTTCGATGCGGGTCGGGTCGGAACCGATCAGGATCTCGGACAGGGAATCGACCGCCGCAGCCACGACGTCGGCGCTTCCCTCCACGATAGGCTCGCCCCAACCGACCACTCCGTCGTCGGTCTCCATGCGAAGGAACTGCCAGCGCGGGGCCACGCTGAACGTCTCGATCCGACTGATGCGCATCCGGCTCCCTCGCTGAGATGTCTCCGGCGCCGGGCGATCGACGCTAGATAATACTATTATCATAGTATGCACACCGACGGGTGTCGGCGATGCGAGGAAGCAGAGGGTTGAGCATGACGACAGCGGCACCTTCCCGAGAAGGGGGCGGCGGCATGAGCGGTGCCGACCTTCTCCGAGGAGAAGTGATCCTCGTCACCGGGGGCGCCCAGGGGATCGGCAACGCCGTGGTCCGCACCGCGCGTGAGCAGGGAGCGGCCGTGTCGTTCTGCGACCTCGACCCCGCACGCGTCGAAGCCGCGGTCGCCGCCCTCGCCGCAGACGGCCTCGACGTGCACGGCGCCGTCGCCGACGTGACAGACGAAGCCGCGGTCGCCCGCTGGGTGGAGGAGGCGACGACGGCCCTCGGCGCACCGAGCGGTCTCGTGAACAACGCCGGCCGCAACGCCTACAGCGATCCCACGA
The DNA here is from genome assembly GCF_002979515.1 of Microbacterium sp. MYb54. Classification (GTDB taxonomy): domain Bacteria; phylum Actinomycetota; class Actinomycetes; order Actinomycetales; family Microbacteriaceae; genus Microbacterium. The sequence goes on from NZ_PCPA01000002.1 coordinate 232,580, forward strand.
CCATGAGCGTCGCCGAATGGGACGACTTCTTCGACCTCGACCTGAAGGCGTCCTGGTTGTGTGCGCGGGCTGTCCTTCCGGCCATGCTCGCCGCCGAGCACGGATCCATCGTGTCGATCTCCAGCATCCACTCCAAGATGACGATGGCGGGGATGTTCCCCTACGCTGCGGCCAAGGCGGGGCAGCTGGGGTTCACCCGCTCGCTCGCCCTCGACGTCGCGGGCCGGGGCGTCCGCGTGAACGCCGTCTCCCCCGGACTCGTCTGGACCCCACTCTCCGAGACCCACTTCGCCGAGCGTCCGGAAGAGCTCGCCGCAACGCTCGCGGTCCAGCCGACCGGGCGTCCGGCGCAGCCGTCGGAGATCGCCGCCGTCGTGTGCTTCCTGCTCTCGAGAGCCGCGTCCTACGTCAACGGGGCCGACTGGGCCGTCGACGGCGCCTACAGCGCGAGGTTCGCGTGATGGCCGCCCGGCGTGGGCTGCACGGCGTGCTCGTCGACGACCTCGGCCGCCGCATCGTGCACCACGAGATCGCCCCCGGCGCGCAGCTGCCGCTCGATGAGCTCGGCGAGCAGTACGGGGTGTCGCGCACGGTGGTCAGGGAGACCATGCGCGTGCTCGAGGCGAAGGGGCTCATCGTCGCTCGACAGAACGTCGGCACACGCGTGCTCGCCGACGACTCCTGGCACGCCCTCGACGTCGACGTGCTCCGCTGGCGTCTCTCCGGGCCAGACGCCAAGGATGCCAGGCAGGACCTGCTGGAGCTGCGATCGGCTGTGGAGCCGACGGCCGCTCGGCTTGCGGCGCTTCGCCGGGATGAGCCGACCGCCGAACGTCTCGTCGCCGCCTCGCAGCGGATGCGCGATGCGCTCGAGCCGGAAGACGTCGACGCCTTCACGGCCGCGGATGTCGACTTCCACGCGACCCTGTTCGAAGCGGCGGGCAACCCCCTGATCGCCGAACTCCTCTCGCTGGTCGGCGCGGCACTCGACGACCGCATCCAGGTGGTCGCGAGTCACGGCATCTCGGCCGTCGCCGTCGATCTGCACTGCGAGCTCGCCGCAGCCGTCGCCGCGGGCGATGCCGAACAGGCCGCCCGCACCGCCGGTGACCTCATCGTCCGCTCCTACGAAGACTCTCTGTGACCGCACTCTCGTTCGGCGCCATCGACCTGGCGGACGGCGCGAGAGCGAACAGCCTGCGCGGCGTCGAGGAGTGGCTGCACCAGCCGATCGGCGAGCGCACACCCACGGATTTCACCGCCACCTCGCTGGGCGGTTGGGACGAGATGCTGCCGACCATCGACGCCTGCCGCGTCCCGCGAGGCACCGGCTTCGAGGAGTGGGGCGATCACGGCGAGGCGTGGAACCGGCGCTGGTCGGGCGACAGCGGATCTCACGCGGTCGAGATCGACGGGATGACGCTTCGCCGAAGCATCCACCACGACTCCACGGGTGTGCGCCTCGAGTATTCCCTCACGTCCGACGAGGTGCGCCCGGTGCAGTGGGCCGCGCATCCGCAGTTCATCTGGACCCCGGGCACGACCATCGAACTCGGTACGGCGGCTCCCTGGCGGCGCGTCTACCCGAAGCACGTGACGCGGGTCCTCGAGGCGGACAACGACCCCGCAGCGCTCCTCGACTCGCTCGCCGGAGCGAAGTGGTGGTCGACCGCCCCGATCGATCGCGTCGTGCTGCGGCGACCCAACGGAACCGGTCTGCGCGTCAGCTGGGACGCCGAGTCCCTCCCCTGCGTCGCCCTCTGGATCGACCCCGGCGCGTTCGCCTCCGGGCCGGTGATCGCGATCGAGCCGGCGTTGACGCCGTACGACTCTCTCGCCGATGCCGTCGAGGTGGGCTCGGCGCCGACTGTCGGCCCCGATCGGCCGCTCTCCTGGTGGCTGCATCTGGAGGAGATCGGCTGATCTCCCGAAGCCGTGGTGCGGAGCGGACTCGCCGCCCCGCACCACGCGCATCATCCGGGGATGCCGATGCGCCGCTCGCCGGAGCGGAGCTGTTGGATCACGACCGCGATCACGAGCAGTGCGCCCTGGGCGACGTTCTGCCAGAACGTGTTCACCCCGAGCAGGGTCATGCCGTTGGTCAGCACACCGAGGAGCACGACCGCGAGGATCGTCCCGGCGATGGTTCCCTTGCCGCCCTTCAGCGCGGCGCCACCGAGCGCTGCGGCCGTGATGGCCTGCAGCTCGAGTCCCTCGGAGCCGGAGATCGGCTGCCCTGAGCCCGTGCGCGCGGTGATCAGGATGCCGGCGACCGCGGCGATCGCGCCGGTGACCATGTAGACGCCGATGATGTAGCGGTTGATGTTGATGCCGGCCAGGCGGGAGGCGATGTTGTTGCCGCCGACCGCGTAGATGTTCCGGCCGATCGAGGTGTACCGCAGCACGATGTGCGCGAGCACCGCGACGATCACGAGCACCCAGATGAGGGTCGGGATGCCGATGATCGCCCCTCGCGCCAGGAAGATGAAGAACGGGTCGGCGCCTGTGTAACCCTGTGCGCGTCCGTCGGAGAGCAGCTGCGAGATCCCCTTGAAGGCCGCGAGCGTCGCCAGGGTCGCGATCACCGGGTTCACCCGGCCGAACACGATGATGCAACCGTTGATCAGACCGCAGAGCACGCCGATGGCGACGGCGCCGACCACCCCGATCGCGGGCCCTGCGACAGTGAAGATCATCGCCGAGGTGACGGAGGTGAGACCGGCGATCGACCCGACCGAGATGTCGAGCGCACCGAGGATGATCACGATGGTCTGCACCACGGCGAGCAGACCCATGATCGAGATCGCGGTGCCGATGACCTTGAGGTTCTGCACCCCGAAGAACAACGGGTTCTGGATGCCGATGATCGCGACGACGGCGGCGATCGCGAGGATGAGGGAGAGGTTCTGCACGCCGATCGCGGCGATGACGCGCCGGACCGGTGAGAGGGGCTGCGTCTCCACGGATGTGGTGTTCGCGGCGGTGGTGGTCACGGTCGATGTTTCCTTTCGGGAATCGATGCTCATGCGGCGGCCTCTTCGTCCATCGCGAGCGCCAGGATGTTCTCTTCGGTGGCCTCGGTGCGCGACAGCTCGCCACTGATGCGCCCACCCGCCATGACATAGATGCGGTCGGAGACGCCCAGAATCTCGGGGAGCTCGCTGGAGACGACGATCACGGCGACGCCCTCGTGGGCGAGGCGGTCGATGATCGCGTAGATCTCGGACTTCGCTCCGACGTCGATGCCACGGGTGGGCTCGTCGAGGAGGAGCAGCTTGGGCTTGGTCGCCAGCCAGCGCGCCAGCACCACCTTCTGCTGGTTGCCGCCGGAGAGCTTCCCGACGAGCTGGTCGGTGGAGGGTGTGCGGATGCGGAGCGCGTCCACGTACTCCTGCGCGAGGGCGCGCTCGGCGCGATCCTTCACGAAGATCCAGCGCGAGAGTTGGCGGAGCACGACGAGCGCCGCGTTGTCCCGCACCGAACGTTCGAGCAGCAGGGCCTCGGCCTTGCGCTCTTCCGGCGCGAATCCGATGCCGGCCCTGATGCTGTCGGCGGGCTGGCGGATGCGACGGCGCTTGCCCTGTACGCGGATCTCGCCCGCCTGCACGGCGAAGTCGCCCGCGATCGTCTTCATCAGCTCGCTGCGCCCCGCACCGACCAGCCCCGCGATGCCCACCACCTCGCCCGCACGGACGGTGAGGGAGATGTCGCTGACGTACTGGTTGGAGACACCGGCGAGTTCGAGGACGACATCGCCGAGGGCTGCGGGCTCGCGGTGGAAGAACTGGGTGAGGTCGCGCCCCACCATCATCCGCACGAGTTCGTCGTGGTCGGTCTCGCCGACCAGCTTCGTGCCGACGAACGCGCCGTCACGAAGGACGGTGATCCGGTCGGCGAGCTGGAAGATCTCGCCCATCCGGTGCGAGACGTAGGCGATCGCGACGCCCTCGCTCTGCAGCTTCTTGATCAGCGCGAACAGCAGCGACACCTCCTCGTCACCGAGGGAGGATGTGGGTTCGTCGAAGCACATGATCTTCGGGCGGGTGATCACCGCGCGCATGATCTCCACGATCTGCCGCTGTGCCGGCGAGAGCTCCGATCCGAGCGTCTCCGCCTTGATCACACGATGGAAGCCCCAGCGGGTCAGCTCTTCGCGCGCCCGCTTCAGCACGTCGCCACGACGATACGCGAGACCGCCGAGAGCTCCGACGTAGATGTTCTCGGCGACCGACACCCAGGGAATGATCTCCGGTTCCTGCGCGATGACGCGCAGACCGGCAGCACGCGCATCGGCCGGATCCGAGAAGTGCACGGCTTCCCCGTCGATGCGCAGCTCGCCCTCATCGGGGCGGTAATCCCCGTTGAGGATCTTGAGGAGGGTCGACTTGCCCGCCCCGTTCTCGCCCATCAGCGCGGTGACCTCACCCGCGCGCAGTTCCAGCTCGACGCCGCGGAGGGCCCGCACGACGCCGAAGTTCTTCGCGACACCCACGGCCTGCAAAACGATCGACTCTTCCGACACTTCCTCATCACCTTTCTGTCGTCACGGTCATGACGTGGGGGCGACCCGTCGGATCGCCCCCACGTGTTCAGACGATCAGGTGCAGACCACGCCCTTCGCCTCCCAGTTGCTCGCGTCGACGATCTCCGTGTTCGCGACCGTCTTGGGAGGAAGCTCGGTGCCGTCGCGCAGCAGCGCGATCATCGAGCCGACGGCAGCCTTGCCGACCTCGACGCCGGAGATGAACAGCGCCGACTTGTTGCCGGTCTCCTGTCCGGCGTTCCAGTCCTTGCAGGTCAGGTAGGCGCCGAGTCCGACGCCGGCGATGTCGGTGGATGCGACGCCCGAGTTCTGCAGCGCCGTCACGACGCCGGTCTCGTTCTCGTCGTTGCAGCCCCAGACGACCCAGTGCTTGACGCCGGCGTTCGCCGTGATCACGGCTCCGGCCTTGTCCTGGGCGTCGGTGGCCGAGTTGTCGGTGCCGATGTCGATGACCTCCGGACCGTCGGGGACGGCGTCGGCGAAGGCGGACGCGGCACCCTCGACGCGCTCGACGCAGTTCGGCTGGTCCTGACGGTAGGCCGAGAGGATGCGGGTGTCGGCGGCCGTCCATCCGGCCTCCTGGTACAGACGCGCGGCTTCGGCGCCGACCTTCTCGCCCATCGATGTGCCGTCGAACCCGGTGAACGCGGCGGCGACCCCGGCAGCGTCCTCGATCGGGTCGTCGGCCGCCATGATCGGGATGCCGGCCTCGTTCGCGAGCTGGATCACCTGCGGGCCGATCTTGCCGTCGGGGACGACGATGATGATGCCGTCGACCTGCTGTGCGATCGCGGCCTCGACCTCGGAGATGGCCTTGTTGGCATCGGTGCCGAGATCGACGACGTTGACCGTGACGTCGCCGGCGTCCTTCGCCGCGTCCTTCGCGCCGGTGGCTTCGTCGATGAAGTACTGCTGGTCGCCCTGCTTCTGCAACAGGGCGATCGTGAGAGTGCCGTCCTTCGTGCCGCCCGATTCTGCGGGTCCAGCTGTCTCCTGGCCGGAGGAACAGGCGGCGAGTGCCGCGATGGTGAGTGCCGTGACCCCGACGGCGGCGAGCCGGAACCAAGTGGGGCGAGCTGCATGCTGCTTCATCAGCGATCCTTATCTTCTTCGATACTCCGGCGACTGTGCCGAGGGATGTGATCCGCTCTCGGGCGGGTAAACATATAATATGCCTAATCAACGACAACGCAACGAATGTTGCGTATTCGAGATTCGAGATGGTGCCAGGCAGACGCCAGCACCCCGGCATCGATCGATGGAGAACGACGTGCGGCCGAGACGAGACACAGCATGAGCGCCGAGAACGTCGGACGCAGCCCCCTGCGCTCTCGCGCCTGGCTGGGCGAGAGCGGCAAGAACGGCTTCATCGCCCGCCATCACCTCCGCCAGTCCGGGCTCTCCGGACGACAGTTCGACGGTCGCCCTGTCATCGGCATCGCGAACACGTGGTCCGAGCTCACGCCCTGCAACATCCACCTGAAGGGGCTCGCCGACGCCGCCCGCCGCGGCATCCAGCAGGCCGGCGGCACGGCACTCGAGTTTCCCGTCCTCTCCCTCGGCGAACCGTTCATGCGCCCCTCGTCGATGATCTACCGCAACATGATGGCGATGGAGCTCGAAGAGCTCTGCCGCGCGAACCCCCTCGACGCCGTCGTGGTCCTCACCGGCTGCGACAAGACGACCCCGGCAGCCCTGATGGCGCTCGCGAGCGTCGACATCCCCTCGATCGTCCTGACCGGCGGCCCGATGCTGAACGGCCGGTTCCGCGGACGCCCGGTCGGCAGCGGCACCGACATCTGGCGGATGACCGAGGCGCTGCGTGCCGGGGAGGTGACGCAGGAGGAGTTCACCGAGTTCGAGAGCTGCCTGAATCGCTCGGCCGGCCACTGCATGACCATGGGCACGGCCTCGACGATGGCGAGCATCACCGAGGCGCTGGGGATGCAGCTGCCGGGTGGAGCCGCCCTTCCCGCCGTCGACTCGCGTCGGCTCGTCCTCGCCGAGGACACCGGAGCCCGTGCCGTCGAACTCGCACTCGAAGGCCTGCGTCCCTCGACGATCATGACCCGGGAGGCGATCGAGAACGCCCTCGTCGTGAACGCCGCCTGCGGTGGATCGACGAACGCCGTGCTGCACCTGCTGGCCATCGCCGGACGACTCGGAGTGCCGCTCTCGCTCGACGACATCGACGAGTTCAGCCGTGCCATCCCGCTGCTGGTCGACCTGATGCCGAGCGGGCGATTCCTGATGGAGGAGTTCGCGTACGCCGGCGGAGTCCCCGCGTTGATGAAGGAGCTGGGCGACCTGCTCCACACCGGCGCCCCCTCGGTGACGGGTCGGACTCTGGGCGAGAACGTCGCCTCAGCCCGCAATGACGACCCCGAGGTCATCCGTCCGCTGTCGAACCCGGCGCAGCCCGCGGGATCGGGCACCGCCGTGCTGCGGGGCAACCTCGCCCCCGACGGCGCCGTGATCAAGGTGAGCGCCGCCGAGCCGCACCTTCTCGACCACACGGGCCCTGCCCTCGTCTTCGACGACCTCGAGTCCTACCTCGCCGTGGCGGGAGACCCCGACCTCGACGTCACCGCCGACACCGTGCTCGTCGTGCGCGGCTGCGGCCCCCGCGGCTACCCCGGCATGCCCGAGGTCGGCAACCTTCCCCTCCCGAAGAAGCTGCTCGACCAGGGAGTGCGTGATCTCGTGCGGATCTCGGATGCGCGCATGAGCGGCACGGCCTACGGCGCGTGCGTGCTGCACGTCGCGCCCGAGTCGGCAGCCGGCGGCCCGCTCGCGCTGATCCGCACCGGAGACCTCGTGCGGCTGGACGTCGCAGCGAGATCGCTCGACATGCTCGTCGACCACGCCGAACTCGATCGGCGGCGTGCCGAGCTGCCGGCACCGGTGGTCGCGAGCACACGCGGCTGGACCCGGCTCTACACCGACCACGTGCTGCAGGCCGATCAGGGCGTCGACCTCGACTTCCTCGTCGGCTCCAGCGGCGACGAGCCCGCACGCAGCCCGTTCTGACCTCACCCAAGGAGTCGATCCCCGTGCCCAGCACCCCCATCCGCATCCACGGCGTCTGCCCCGTCGTGGAGACACCGTTCACCGCCGAGGGGCACATCGACGTGGCGGCGTTCCGCGGCCTCGTGCGATCCCTCGCCGATGCGGGCGTGCAGAGCGTGATGTATCCCGGCTTCGCGAGCGAGTTCTACAAGCTGACCGACCTCGAGCGCGATGAGCTCACCGCAGCACTCCTCGACGAGGCGCACCGGCACGGCATCGTCGTGGTGGTCTCGGTGCCCGACCACGCCACAGTGGTCGCGGTGGAGCGTGCGCGCCGGGCCGTCGAGCAGGGCGCCGACATGATCAACATCCTCCCCCCTCACGCCCAGGGGCCGAGCGGTGTCGCCGTGCGCACGCACATCCGCGCCGTGCTCGACGCGATCGGCTCGACCCCCGCGATCCTCCAGTACGCACCGGCGCAGACCGGCACGGCACTGGACGCATCGATCATCGCCGAGCTGGCAGCGGCGAACCCGAACCTCGCGCAGGTCAAGGTCGAATCCGTCCCGCCAGGGCAGCTCATCTCGGCCCTTCGCGAAGCGGCGCCCGCGCTCTCGTGCGTCGTCGGCTACGCGGGGGTGCAGCTCATCGACGCCCTGCGCCGTGGGGCCGTCGGCGTGCAGCCCGGCTCATCGTTCCCCGAGATCTACCTCGCCATCTGGCAGGCCTGGAGTCGGGGCGACCAGGAGCAGGCGGCCGCCATCCACGCGCGGCTCCTCCCCTACATCTCCTACTGGATGCAGTCGGTCGAGCTGATCATCGCGGCCGAGAAGGAGATCTCCGCGCGCCGCGGCATCCTGCCCACCGCGACCTGTCGCGCTCCCGCCCGCGAGCTCGATGCCGAGGAGCACGAGATGATCACCCGCTTCCTCGCCGCATTCGACGATCTCCTCCGGCCTACCTCGAAGGCGATTAGCATTCAAGGATGACGAACACCGATCCGATCGACGACATCTCCATCGGCGGCGAGGTGATCCGCCTCGGACAGTTCCTGAAGTTCGCCGGCCTCCTCGACTCGGGCGGCAACGCCAAAGAGGTCATCATCGACGGATACGTGACCGTCAACGACGAGGTCGACCGCCGCCGCGGACGCCAGCTGCACGACGGCGACCTGGTGTCGTTCGAGGGGCGCACGGTTCGCGTCCGCCCCTGACGCCTCACCTCCTCTGACACCACGCGGCCTTCGAGTCGCGACTCCGAGCGCGCCATGGGCGTGGGGGCACGAGTGACCGTCCAGTCCATGTTCTGACGGCGCTGAGCATAGGAATCACGGGCTTCAGCGACTTGAATCGACCGTATTGCCCCGAGCGTACAGAGGAGTACCGATGAGCATTGTGGTCCAATCAGACGCCTGCGTCGGTGCCGGTCAGTGCGCCCTGGTCGCACCCGACGTGTTCGATCAGGACGACGACGGCATCGTCGTGCTCCTCGACGCCGACCCCGAGGGCGCGCAGCGCGATGCCGCCGTGCGCGCAGCCCGCCTGTGCCCTGCCCGCGCGATCACCGTGGCCTCGCGATGATCCCTCCGAGGGTCGTCGTCGTCGGGGCGTCGATCGGCGGATTGACCGCATCCGAGACGCTGCGCCAAGAAGGCTTCGACGGCGAGATCCTCATCCTGGGCGACGAGTCGCACCTCCCGTACACCCGCCCACCGCTGTCGAAGCAGATCCTGCTGGGCGACTGGGAGGCCGAGCAGGCAGCGATCCGCACGACAGCGGAACTCGACGACCTCGAGGTCCAGGTACGCACCGGATGCACCGCGACCGGGCTCGACCTCGATGCGCGCACCGTGCAGACCACGCAGGGCGCCGTGCCTTTCGACGAGCTCATCATCGCGACGGGCACAGAACCCCGCCAGCATCCGCTCCTGCCGTGGGCGCCGACGCTGCGGACGATGGATGACGCGCTGCGCCTGCGCGACCGCGTCCGCACCGCCGCGCGCATCGCGGTCGTCGGCACCGGCATCCTCGGGTCGGAGATCGCCAGCGCTGCCCGTGCACACGATGCCGAGACGCTGCTGATCGGGCGCTCGGGCTCTCTCGGGTTCGGGGGCGTCGGCACGCAGCTCACGGATGAACTCGCCCGACTCCATGAGGACAACGGCGTCGAGCTCGCCCTGAGCACCGACATCGCCTCTTCCATGCCGCTGCCCGACGGGGGGTCCGAGATCACCCTCGGCGACGGCACGGTGCACCGCGTCGATCTCGCCGTCGCCATGATCGGCGGTACGCCCCGCACCGGATGGCTCGCCTCGTCCGGGCTGTCCGTCGCCGACGGGATCGCGTGCGACAGCGACGGCATCGCCGCACCGGGGATCTCGGCTGTCGGCGACGTCGCCGCCTGGGCCGACCCCGAGACCGGACGACATGTAAGGGTCGAGCACCAGAGCAATGCGATCGAGCAGGCTGTCGCGGTCGCCATGCGCCTCGCCAACGGCACGCCGGCCGCGCGCCCTGTCCCGCTGTTCTGGTCCGAGATCCACCACACCCGCATCCATGCGTACGGCTGGTTCGATCCCCGGCGTCCCTTCGTGGAGCTGACAGCGGATGCCGGGGCGCGCGGCACCGTGTACGGCAGCCGCGACGACCATGGTCGCGTACACGGCGTGGTCGGCTGGAACGCCTCCCCGCGCGACTTCCGCACCGCTCGCGCCGCGGTTCTCCGCTCCCTTCCCACCCTCATCTCGCAACCCTGAAGGAGTCGGTCGATGACGATCCCCGCCCAGTGCCCTTTCCACGCCCGCTCGCTCCCCGGTGACGGCACCCCGCTCACACCCTCGCCGCAGCTCGCGGAATGGCGGGATCAGGGCGCCCTCGTCGCTCTGGACTTCCAGGACGGACACGAGGGCCTGGTCGCCACCCACTACGAGGCCGCGATCAGCGTGCTGCAAGACCCTCGGTTCAGCATGCGGCCGGGACGGATGCCGGTCGGCCCGGGTGACTCCGCTCACGGCGGCGACGCGGAAAGCGCGGCCGTGCCACTGGAAGCCGCCGGCGCGCTCGACGAATCCGGGCAGCGCTCCGACGACCTCAACCTGTTGAACCTCGACGGCGAAGAGCATTCGAAGCTGCGCCGCGCCGTCACCGGACGCTTCTCGGTGCGCCAGGCACGCGGACGCGAACCGTGGATCCGCGAGATGATCGCCGAGCAGATCGAGCAGCTGAAGGCGAAGGGACCGGTCGTCGACCTGTGGCGCGACTACGCGCAGCCCATCTCGGCGCGCACGCACTGCCACGTGATCGGTATCCCCGACCACCACTACCCCCGTTTCGTCGAGCTGTTCGTCGAGGAGTCGACCGCGCAGCAGAAGTACGACTTCATCCGGGCACTCCTCGAGGAGCGTCGGGAGACCCCTGGCGAAGACGTCATCACCGACCTGCTGGGCAACGCCGACCTCGACCGGGTCGAGATCGAGGGACTGCTCCGACTGCTGATGGGCGCCGGCCGCGACTCGGTCGCCTACCTCATCGCCACGGCATCCGTCGCCCTGCTCACCGACCCCGCACAGTTGGCCGTGCTCCGCGACGATCCCGAGAAGATCCGTGCCGCCGTGGAGGAGTTCATGCGCGTCGGGGCGATGTTCGTGACGCTGTTCGCCCGGACCGCGACGGAGGACGTCGTGATCGAGGGGATCCCGGTTGCCGCCGGCACGTCGGTCGCGGTGTCTCCGGTCGCCGCCAACCGCGACCCCGCTCGGTGGGAGCGGCCGGAGGAGTTCGACGTCACCCGCGACGCTTTCGGGCATCTCGGCTTCGGCTACGGCATCCACGGCTGCATCGGTCAACAGGTGGCTCGGGTGGAGATCCGCGAGGCGATCACCGCCCTCGTGGAGAGCTTCCCCGACCTCACGCTCGTCGAGGCCGAGCAGCTCACCCCGCAGCCGTTCGCGCATCCGGTCGCGGTGTACGAGGCCGGAACCGTGAGCGTTCGCCTCGACGGGCGCGGGTAGCCGGCGGAACGTGCTCGTCGCGGCACCTCGCGGACTGCCATCATCGAAGGAGCATGACCGCTCCGCCCGTGCGACGCACGAGGCATGGTTCGCCGGATGATCAGGGAGGCAGCGATGGAATCCGCTGAAGACCCGGTCGTCGTGGGGGCGAACTGGTACCGCTTCACCTCCGGCGAGCGCATCGTGAACCCGCATGTGATGAGCATGTCGTTCATCTGGATCATCAGCGGAGCCGGCGAGATCCACGCAGACGGCCAGCGTTTCTCGGTCGATGCGCAGCACGTGATCCGGCTGCCCTGGCGGCATCACGTCGAGTATCGCGCCCACCGTCGCGGCCCGTTCCACATCGGCACGCTGCACATCGTTCCCCGGTACGACCGCTCCGCGCCGGTTGTGCCTCGGGTCGCCCATCTCCCCGGCGACCCGTTACTCGACGACCGAGCCCGCAGCGGCGACCCGTCTGCATTCCGGGCAGGACTCTCGACGATGCAGAACGGCGCAGCGCGGCGCATCACGGAGTTCGGCACGATCGCGATCGAGCGACTGGGCGAAGGCGCCTTCGACGAGGAGTACTTCCGCGCGCTGGGTCGGCTGATCCTGCTGGAGAACACCTCATGGGCCGATGCGCACTCGCAGCAGACGAACCTGCCCGGAGCGCTCGAGCTGATGATGACGTTCATCCGTCACCACATCGCCGACCCGCTCACGGTCGCGAGGGTCGCCGAGGCCGCAAGGTGCAGCGAGACGACGGCGCAGAGGCTGTTCACCCGGCACACCGGCGAGTCCATGCAGTCGTGGATCCGGCACACGCGGTTGCGGGAGGCGGCGAGCCTGCTGCGCAGCACAGGGCTGCGCGTGAGCGAGGTCGCCCAGCTGGTCGGCTACCCCGATCCGCTCTACTTCTCGCGGGCGTTCCGCACAGCGTACGGCGTACCACCCAGCCGCTTCGCGCAGGCGACCCTGCGGCCCTGATCCCGCTCGACTGCTGCTCGTCCAGTCCATGTTTTCGGTGCTTCGGCGACCTCTCCGCCGTGCCCGTTCTCCGTATTTTGGACAGAGAGTCGCGCAGTCTCTGCGCCCGAGCGTGAAGGAGCGCATCCGCATATGGCCACGAACCGTCGACCTTTCGGACGCACAGGTTGGAACATCAGCGAAGTGTCGTTCGGCGCATGGCAGCTGGGCGGACAGTGGGGGCCCGTCGATGACGATGCCTCGGTGCGCACGCTGATCGACGCCTACGAGCAGGGCATCAACTTCGTCGACACCGCCGAGATGTACGGCTCGGGGCACAGCGAAGAGGTCGTCGGCCGCTCGCTGCGCGAATGGAAGGGCGAGCGCGTGTACGTCGCCACGAAGGTCCAGCCCACGCAGTGGCCGCACCCCTCGGTCGACGACCCCGACATCGCCGCCGCGTACCCGCGCGAGTACATCCGCGAACAGGCGGAGCAGTCGCTGCGTCGACTCGGCGTCGAACGGATCGACCTGCTGCAGCTGCACTGCTGGATGCCGGGCGGGATGCACGACCGGGGCTGGCTCGACGCCCTGCACGAGCTTCAGGCGGAGGGCAAGGTCGATCGCATCGGCGTCTCGCTGCGTGACTACCGCGCCGACGAAGGTGTGGCCCTGGCCGAGTCGGGCCTGGTCGACTCGATCCAGGTCATCCACAACATCTTCGAGCAGAAGCCGGAGCACGCGCTGTTCCCTGCGGCCGCCACGTCGAAGACGGCGATCATCGCCAGAGTGGTGCTCGACTCCGGTTCGCTGAGCGGCGCCTGGACCCCAGACTCGTACGACCGCTGGGCCGACGATTCGGTGCTCAAGACGATGTTCCGCGACGAGCGGTTCGCCGAGACGCTGGAGCGCATCGACGCGATGAAGAAGGTCACCGAGCCCTATTACGACGGCCTCGACGAGGCTGCCGTCCGCTTCGTGCTCGATCGCCCGGAGGTGTCGACCGCGATCGTCGGCATGACCTCGCAGAAGCGCATCGCCCGCAACGTGTCGTTCGCGGACGGGCAAGGTCTGGCCGAGGGCCTGCGCGACCGCCTCGCCGGCTTCGAGTGGGAGAGGAACTTCTACGTATGAGCATCCCGACCGTCGCCGCCGACCGGCTGAGCCCTCAGCAGATCGAGGAGCGCCTCGCCGCGGCATCCGTCGTCTACATCCCGCTCGGCTCGCTCGAGTTCCACGGGCCGCATCTGCCGATCGGGCTCGACGCCCTGACGGCGTACGGGCTGTGTCTGCGTGCCGCTGCGGCGGGAGGAGGCATCGTGCTGCCGGTCGTGCACCACGCTGTCGGGGGCGAGCACAGCCGCTATCCATGGACCATCATGAGCGACTCGCCCGTCGCCATCGAGACACTGCTGACGGAGACCCTGACCCGCCTCTCCGACTTCGGCGTGCAGCGCGCGGTACTGCTCAGCGGTCATTTCGCCGACGAGCAGCGCGACCTCATCACACGCGTCGCTGACCGGTGGAACGCCACGGATGCGCCACTGCGCGCCGTGGCCCGTACCCTCGGACAGGCGCCGGAACCGCCGGTCGCGCCCGACCACGCCGGCCGCTTCGAGTCGCTGGTGCTCTACGCCCTGGCGCCGGAACTCGTCAACGTCGAGGCGCTCCCCGACCCCGAGGTGTTCCCGGTCCCTGTGGATGAGGACCCGTTCGGCCAGGACCGCCACCGGGCGGATCATCCGCTGCACGGGGTGTTCGGCCCCGACCCGCGTCGGCTCGACGTCGACGCCGCAGCCGGGCTCCGCGACCACCTGGTCTCCTGGATCGCCGGCCTCGCCACCGTCGACTGACCTCAGGCACACGGAAGGGCCCGACCGGAATGATCCGGTCGGGCCCTTCTGTCGATGCGACTCAGAAGTCGAAGTCGCCGATGTTGTCCTTGTCGAACACGTACGGGTCGCCCAGCAGCACGGTCGAGTCCTTGCCGACGGTGTATTCGCCGAGGTCGCCCGCGTCGAACTTGTCGCCTTCCTTGCCGGTGATGTCGCCCTTGATGAGCGCGGCTGCGGCGAATGCCGACAGGTAGCCCAGGTCTTCCGGGTTCCACAGTGCGAACGCGGTCACGGTGCCGTCCTCGACGTACTCGCGCATCTGGTTCGGGGTGCCGAGACCGGTCAGGGCCACCTTGCCCTTGTAGTCGGAGGTGGAGAGGTAGCGAGCAGCGGCCGAGATGCCGATCGTGGTGGGCGAGACGATGCCCTTCAGGTTCGGGTGCGACTGCAGCAGCGCTGCGGTCTTGTCGAACGAGATCTGCTCGTCGTCGTCGCCGTACACGACATCCACCAGCTGGATGTTCGGGTGGTCAGCGGCGAGCATCTCCTTCATCTTGTCGATCCAGGCGTTCTGGTTCGTCGCGTTCGCGGTCGAGGACACGATCGCGATCTCCCCGGCATCCCCGATCTGCTCGGCGATGAGGTCGACCTGCACCTTCGCGATGCCGTCGGCGGTGGCCTGATTGATGAACAGGTCACGGCACTCGGGGTTGGTGTCGGAGTCGAACGTGACGACCTTGACGCCGGCGCTGCGCGCCTCGTCGAGGGCATCGCAGATCGCCTTCGGGTCGTTCGCCGAGACGACGAGTGCGCCCACGCCCTGCTGGGTGGCGGTGTTGATGTAGCTCACCTGCGCGTCCGGGCCCGACTCCGCGGGGCCGACCTCCGCGAACGTGCCGCCGATCTCCTTGACGGCTGCCTCGCCGCCCTTGCTCGACGTGTCGAAGTACGGGTTCCCGAGGCTCTTGGGCAGGAACGTGATCGCCAGGTTGTCGCTGCCGCCCGACCCTTCGGTCGAACCGCCACCCGAGCCGCCGGTGTCGGCGCAGCCGGTGAGGACGAGGGCCGTGGCCACCGCGACCGCGGCCAGGGCCGCGACACGCTTACGTGCAAACATCATTGTTTTCTTCCTTTCGTGCGGGCGACCGAGGCGGATGTCTCGGTCGAAGGACGCAGCATCGTCACGACGCTGCGGACGCTGCGGTTCGCGGGGGACGACTCGGACGCTGTCGACGTCTCTGCAGCCAGGTCAGCGCGCTCGCTCCGACGACCGACAGCACGAGGAGCACCCCGGTGATGACGTTGATGACGTCGGACGTGACGTTCGCGAGACGTAGAGCGCTGGAGAGCACCCCGATCAGCAGCACGGCGGCGACGACTCCGTAGAGCTGCCCCCGGCCGCCGAAGACCGACACTCCGCCGAGGACGACGGCCGCGATCACCTGCAGTTCGAGCCCCGTGGCGTTGTCGCCTCGGGCGCTGCCGAAGCGCAGGGTGTAGTAGATACCGGCGAACGCCGAGACCAGGCCGGCGAGCACGAAGAGGAGGAACTTGGTCCGCTCGACGTGCACTCCGGAGAACCGGGCGGCTTCCTTCGACATGCCGATCGCGTAGATGCCGCGACCGAACGGGGTGAACTGCAGCACGATCACGAAGATCACGAGCAGGATCAGGAACGGCACCATGATGTACGGGATCGTCGTGCCGGAGATCTTCGCCTTGGCGAGCGCGCTCCACGCCTCGGGGAAGTCCGTGACGGCGGTGGTGCCGAGAAGCCCGACGGCGAGGCCGCGGAACAGGGCGAGCGTGCCGATCGTGACGGCGAGGGAGGGGAGTCCGACGACGGTGACGAGGAACCCGTTGAAGGCGCCTCCGACCGCTCCGACCAGCAGCGCGAGCAGGGCAGCGACCTCGAACGGGAGCCCTGCGTTGACCCCCGCGCCGGTGACGACGCTCGCCAGACCCACCATGCTCCCGACGGAGAGATCGATCTCGCCCGTGATCATGATCAGCGTCATCGGGAGCGCGATGAGGAGGATGGGCGCGACATCGAGCAGCAGATAGTTCACGGTGATCGGCTGCCCGAATCCGCGGACGGCGACCATCGAGTAGATGACGACGACGAGGAGCAGGGCGACGACCCCGGTCTCGCGACTCACCAGGACCCGACGCCACAGGGGCTTCTCGAAGTCCCGCGTGACGCGGTTGCTGCTCGTGGTGGCGGTTGCCGTGGTCATGACTCGTCCCTCGCTTCGATGAGTCGCCGTCTCTGCCGTACGGCGAGCCAGCGGTCCAGCACGATCGCACCGATGATGAGCACGCCGACGACGGCGCGTTGCCAGAAGTCCGGGATGCCGAGGATCGGGAGTGCGCGGTTGATGGTCATCAGGAGCATCGCGCCGATGGCCGCGCCCCAGACCGTGCCGACGCCGCCGGTGATGGCGATGCCGCCGATGACCGCGGCGCCCACGGCGTCGAGCTCCCACCCGGCACCGGCCTGCGAACTCACCGAACCGTAGCGGGCGGCGTAGAACACCCCGGCGAGACCGGCGAGAGCTCCGGAGAGGAGGAACGCCGTGAGCACCCGGCGGGTGACCCGAAGACCGTACAGCTCCGCTGCCGCGGGGTCGGAGCCGATCGCGTAGTACTCGCGTCCGCCGCGAGTGTTGCGCATGTACCAGGCCGCGGCGGCCAGGACCACGAGGGCGACGATCGCGAGGATCGGGATCGTGAGGATCTGCCCCGTGCCGATCGCGAGGAAGTCCTTCGGCATATCCGACGCGTTGACGCGGGTGGACCCTGCCCAGATCACATTTATGCCGCGGTAGGCATACAGCGTTCCGAGCGTGATCACCATCGCGGGCACGCGCGCGAACGCCACCAGAGCGCCGTTGATCAGACCGAGGGCGGAGCCGAACAACACCGCGCACACCACCACCACCGGAATCGGGATGCCGGGGAAGTCGATGAACATCCGCCCCGTCAGGTAGGCCGAGAGCCCCATCACCGAACCGACCGACAGATCGACGTTGCGGGTGATGATCACGAACGCCTGGCCGATCGCGACCAGCACGAGGATCGACGGGGTCAGCAGCAGGTCGCGCCAGCCGTCGGCGCTGAACAGGAATGCCGGGTTCTTCGCCGTCGCAGCCGTGACCACGAGTGCGAGGGCGATCAAGATGCCGACCTCGCGCGCCTTGCCCAGCGCGCCGATGTGCTTGGTGAGCCCCGACACCGGGATGCGGGTGGTGCTGGTCATGGTCACGAGTTCTCTCCCGCGTCGATGGTGGTGCGCGGCGAGGCGTGCGTGGCGGCGAACATGACGTTCTCCGATGTGGCTTCCGCGCGGTCGAGTTCGGCGGTGATCCGTCCTTCTCGCATGACGAGCACCCGGTCGGCCATCCCCAGCACTTCGGGGAGCTCGGACGAGATCATGAGGATTCCCTTGCCCTCGACGGCGAGCTGGGAGAGGAGTCGGTGCACCTCGGACTTCGTGCCGACGTCGATTCCCCGGGTGGGTTCGTCGATGATGAGCACGTCCGGCTGCGTGGCCAACCATTTGGCGAGCACGACCTTCTGCTGGTTGCCGCCGGAGAGGGTCGCAGCGACGGTGTCGAGCGCATGCGCCTTCACCTCGAGTCGACTGGCCCACTCCCGTGCCGCGCGGTTCTCGACGCCGGTGGTGATGAGCCCGAACCTCGAGAGGCGGCGGCGGATCGCGGTGGTGATGTTGCGACCCACGCCGGCATCGATCACGAGGCCCTGCTTGCGGCGGTCTTCGGGGACGAGGGCGAGCCCGGCGCGCATCGCTTCGGTCGGACGCGACCGCGGGATGCGTCGACCCTTCATCGTGACGGTGCCCTCGCGGTAGTCGTCGACACCGAAGACGGCGCGTGCCACCTCACTGCGGCCGGCGCCGACGAGGCCCGCGAGTCCGACGATCTCCCCCGCCCGCACCGTGAAGGAGATGTCGTGGAAGACGCCGGGGCTGGTGAGGTTCTCGACCTCGAGCAACGGCTCCCCGATCGTCGATTCCAGCTTGGGGAAGAGTTCGGTGACATCGCGGCCGACCATCTGGCGCACGAGCTCCGCCGGGGTGGTCTCGGCGATGGGCGTCGTGGCGATGTAGGCGCCGTCGCGCATGACGGTCACCGTGTCGCAGAGCGCGAAGACCTCGTCGAAGCGGTGCGAGATGAAGATCAGGCCTCGCCCTTCGTCGCGCAGGCTGCGGGCGATGACGAAGAGACGCTCCACCTCGACACCCGACAGGGCGGCGGTGGGCTCGTCCATGATCAGCACCTTGGCGTCGAGCGAGACGGCCTTGGCGATCTCGATCACCTGCTGGTCGGCGATCGAGAGACCTTCCGCTGGACGGTCGGGATCGATCGTCACTCCGAGCCGGGTGAACAGTCGCTCGACCTCGTGCCGCATGGCCTTGCGGTCGATCCGTCCGAAGCGCCCCACCGGCTGCCGGCCCATGAAGATGTTCTCGGTGACCGTCAGGTCGGGAAACAGCGTCGGCTCCTGGTAGATCACGGCGATTCCTGCGGCCTTGGACTGCGCGGTCGACACGAAGTCGACGTCTTCACCGTCGAGCTGGAACGCGCCGCCGTCGCGGCGGTACAGACCGGCGACGATCTTGACGAGCGTCGACTTTCCGGCGCCGTTCTCTCCGATCAGCGCGTGAATCGAACCGGCCGACAGACGCAGACTGCCCGAGCGCAATGCCACCACTGCGCCGAACGACTTCACGACCTTGGAGAGCTCGAGGACCACGGGTGCGGCATCGCTGGGCACGGGTGCCTCCTCATCGAGGTTGATATCGGGATGAATCGATTCATTTACGATTCAGGGATACTGTAGGCATCGAAATCCTCGCCGGTCAAGTCACAGTCCGGCCACATGCGTCACAGTCCGCCCACGAGTCGACGCCATGCCAACGAAGGAGCGCCCATGGTGGTGAGTATCAGAGACGTCGCCCAGGTGGCCCGCGTCTCGGTCGGCACCGTGTCGAACGTGCTCAACCGCCCGGAGACCGTGTCGCCCGATTCCGCCGACCGCGTGCTCAAGGCGATCGAGGAACTCGGATACGTGCGCAACGACGCGGCCCGCAAGCTCCGCGCCGGGGTGAGCACCACCGTCGGATTCGTCATCCTCAACGGCCAGAACCCGTTCTTCAACGACGTGGTGCGCGGCGCCGAAGATGAGGCCTCCCGCCACAACATCGCAGTCCTCTACGGCAACACCGACGAGGACTCCGACCGCGAGCGCATGTATCTCGACCTCTTCGAGGAGCAGCAGGTGCGGGGCGTGCTGATCTCGCCCTACGGCGACATCCATCCGCGGCTCGAGCGCCTGCGCTCGCGCGGCATCCGCGCCGTTCTCGTCGATCGGTTCGGCGGCAACAGCAGATTCAGCTCGGTGTCCGTCGACTCGGTCGCAGGCGGCCGCATGGCCGTGGAGCACCTCATCGCCACGGGACGACGGCGCATCGCGTTCATCGGGGGCCCGATGGACATGCGCCAGGTCACCGACCGACTGGCCGGGGCACGCGTCGCCGCGGACAACGCGCTCGTCCCCGTCGAGATCGAGGTGTTCGCCACCGACGCCATGACCGTCGAGGCTGGTGTGGCGGCGGGCGAACGGATCCTGAGTCGCCCGCGACGGGAGTGGCCCGATGCGATGTTCGCTGCGAACGACCTCATGGCACTCGGACTCCTGCAGTCACTGACCGTCGGCGGACGCACGCTCGTGCCGGACGAGATCGCACTCATCGGCTTCGACGACATCTCGTTCGCCGCAGCGGCCGCTGTGCCGATCACCTCGATCCGCCAGCCCAGCGGGATGATCGGCCGCACCGCGCTGCGCGTGCTGCTGGAGGAGTGCGACGATCCGGAGCTCATCCCACGCCAGACCGTGTTCCAACCGGAGCTCGTCGTACGCCGCTCGACCGCAGCGTCTTCCGCGGTACCTGCCCGCGTTCCTTGACGACAGGCGGCGATCTGCGTTAGCGTCTGAATCGTTTCATCGCCCCGACCCGTGAAGGAGGAAGGATGACCGAGCGCGTCGCCTTCCAGCTGCAGATCGCCCCCGGCATGATCGCCGAGTACATCGCACGCCATAGCCCGGTCTGGCCGGAGATGCTCGCGGAGATCGCCGCATCCGGGCGCCGTGACTACTCCATCTTCCTGGGCGACGAGGGCCGCCTGTTCGGCTACTACGAGACCGACGACGACGCCGCCGCACGGGCCTATCTCGCAGCCTCACCGGTCGCGGCCCGGTGGGAGGCTTCGATGTCGGAGTTCTTCGTCGGGCTCGAAGGCCGTGCCGATCAGGCAGCCGCGCCCCTCGTCGAGGTGTTCAACCTGCACGACCAGCTCACGGCATCGGCGCCCTGAGCGTCAGAGCGCTCGTGCGCCTGCCGGCAGGGCCGACCGCGAAGTGACCACGATCAGCGCGACCAGCAGCCCGACGTTGGAAACGTCCGCGACGATGTACGCGTAGTGCGCCCAGTTCGTCCCCGGCGATTCAGCGCCTGCGATCACCAGGTCGCTGCGCTGATTGAGCACCGGCCGGATGACAGCGACCTCGACGAGATACACGACCCAGATCGAGCCGAGGATGCCCAGTGCCGCACGGCCGGCCCTCGCGCGCACGTTCACGACCGTGAGCACGAGCAGCACGACGCCGGCGAGCACGTTCAACGCCGTGAAGACGAGCCGTCCGATACCGAGCCCGATCGGGATCGTGACACCGGGGGCGAGGAACTTCAGCGGCGCCTCCAGGAACGAGATCGCGATGATCGCGCCGAGCAGGAAGGCCGGCAGCAGCAGCCGAAGGGCAGTGGTCGTACGCACCATGGAAGTCACGCAGTCCTCATCTCCCGCCGATCGCCGTCCGCCCCTTCGACGCTACCTCGACGGTGCGGGGTAGCGGCCTGCATCGACCGGGGAAAAGCGCACGGCTCACAGCCACTCGATCACCTGCTCGACGAGGATCCCCACCCCGATGACAGTCATGGCGATGCCGGCGATCCTGGTGACCACAGAGCTCGCACGCGGTCGGGTTCGCAGCAGTCGGCGGGCGAGCAGCCCGACGGTCGTGTAGACGACCGCGATGTTGAGCAGGTGCAGCCCGCCCAGTGCGAGCATCTGCGTCGTCGACGACCAGCCATCAGGGCTCGTGAACTGCGGAAGCAGGGCGAGCAGGAGCAGCAGCCCCTTGGGGTTGATGCCGCTCACCCCGGACCCGCGCAGGAACTGCGCCCACCCGCCGGTCGCGATCGGCTCGCCGCTCTCGGCGATCGGCGCCGGACGGCTGGCCAGAGTCGTGGCTCCGAGGAAGATCAGGTAGAGCGCACCGACGACCGTGAGCGTGGTGAGGGTGACCGGGTAGGCGGTGACCAGCGCTCCGAGACCCAGCGCGACGGCCACGATCACGACGGTGTACCCCGCGATCATGCCGAGGATGGACGGCGCGATCGAGCGGGCACGCAGACCCGCGGAGATCGCGTACGCCCAGTCCGCCCCAGGGGTCAGCGCGAGCATGGCGGCGACCACCCAGAACTGCATGACCAGAGCGATATCCATCGGTCCTCCTCAATCCGAGGAAGAGACTACGAAGGATCACGCGAAAGGTGCTCCGATTCTTCGAGCAACCGCGCCCATCACCTGCAAGAATTGTCACCATGGACGCACTTGACCGGGAGATTCTCTCGCTGCTGCAGGATGACGGCCGGATGAGTGCCACGAACCTCGCCTCTCAGGTCGGGTTGAGCCTGTCCGCCTGCCATCGCCGACTCAAGGAGCTGGAGCAGTCCGGCGCGATCGAACGGTACCGCGCGGTGGTCGCCCCGGCGGCCGTCGGCCTGACGTTCGAGGCCATCGTGTTCGTGACGATCGGGCGCACCGACAAGGACACGATCGTCGCGTTCGAGGAGGCCGTCGTGGCGATCCCCGCGGTCGTCGAAGCGCAGCGCCTGTTCGGCGACCCCGACTACATGCTGCGCATCCTCACCCGCGACATGAGCGCCTACCAGGAGCTCTACGACAACACGCTCGGCGCCCTGCCCGGAGTGCAGCGCCTCACCTCGACCATGGTCATGAAGCGCCTCGGAGCGGATCGCGCGGTGCCGATCCCCTGAGGCGGGTGCGGGGCTTCCCATCTGCGACGAGCGGTGACTCCAAAGCTGTCAGGCTTGACGGACATCGATGTAAATGTCAGGCTTGACGGACACATCACGGGCTGTCAGGCTTGACGGACATCTAGGGAGAATCATGCTGGTAGCCACCGCCACCGACTGGAGCAACGTCGTCCGCGACCGCCGTCTCGATCTCGGTATGTCCCAGAGCGCCCTCGGAGCGAAGATCGGGATGAGCCGTCAATGGGTCGTCCGATTCGAGAACGGCAACGCCGCCGTTGCGACCATCGACCACGTCACCCGCATCGCTGACGCACTCGATCTGGAGATCGACGTGGTCGGCGTATGAGTTCGCAACTGACCGCATACATCGACGGTTGCAGGGTCGGAAGGTTCACGCGTGACGGCACCGGAGCGGTCACTCTGTCGTTCGACGAGGACTGGCGGCATGCCGCCCGCAGAATGGAACTGTCCCTGTCGATGCCCAAATCGCGTCGCGTACACACCGGCGCTGCGCCACTGAACTACCTGTGGAATCTGCTCCCCGACAGCGAAGCCGTGCTCCAACGCTGGGGCTCGAAGTTCGGCGTCAGCCCCCGAAACCCCATGGCCCTGCTCGCACACGTAGGGATGGACACTGCCGGCGCCGTACAACTCGCCGACACCGATGTGGAGATGCTCACTGGCCCGAGCGGCAACGAGCCGATCAGCGCCGCCGAGATCGCCGCACACATCCGGCAACTGCGTTCGGACCCTGAAGGGTGGCTGATCCCCGGCCATGACGGCGGCTACTTCTCGCTCGCCGGAGCGCAGTCGAAGTTCGCGCTTGCTCGCACCGCGGACACGCGATGGTCAGTGCCGACCGGACGGGCGGCATCCACTCACATCCTCAAACCCGGGATCCGCGGGCTCGATCACAGCGACTTGAACGAGCACCTTTCGCTCGCTGCAGCATCCCAACTCGGGCTCGACACTGCTGACAGCTCGATCGAACACTTCGAGGACGAATCCGTCATCGTCGTCCGTCGGTACGACCGCGTCCTCGCTGAAGACGGCACCGTGACGCGTCTGCATCAGGAAGACATCGCCCAGGCCACCGGAACTCACCCCGCCGGGAAGTATCAGACCGAGGGCGGTCCCGGAATCGAGATGATTGTGAACCTCATCCGTGGCGCTCACGGAAGGGATGGCGGCAGTGCCGACCGACTCTTCGACGCCGCGATGTTCAACTGGGCCGCACTCGGCACTGATGCGCATGCGAAGAACTATTCGCTCTTGCACAGCGCCGCCGAAGGCCCCCGACTCGCACCGCTCTACGACGTCGCCACCGCGCTTCCGTACACCGACATCAACAACCGAAACACGAAGCTGGCCATGTCATTCAGCCGCCACTACCGGCAGCGCGAGATCGAAGCCCGCCATGTCATCGCCGATGCGATCGCACTCAGCTTTGATGTGGAGTGGGCCCACGATCGTGCCGTTGCCATCGTCGACGGCCTCGCCGACGCATACTCCGCCGCCGCGCGAGAGGCTAAACTCGATGGCACGGATGCTGTGTTCGCCGCAAGGATCGTCGACGAAGCTGCCACGCGAACAGCACGGCTGCGACGCGAACTCCAGGCCGCCGCCCCTCCGTCAGCGGCGCCGATCCCTCGGGCACCCACCGGCAGCGCACGGCCCGGGACTCAACCGCGAACCCCTACCGGCCGGTTCGACCGCAATACCGACACCACGTCGGGCCCGTCCCTCACAGAGCGCCCCTCCTCAGAGCCGTAGGGCCGAGTCCGTGCGGAGTGATGCAGCAGACAGCGTCTCCTCGGACCTCGAACCCTCATTCGACCGCCGAAGCCTCGCCGATGCCCCGCCGGATGCGTTCCGCCAACTCCTCGGGCGCAGCATCCACCACCACCGTGGCGCCGCCCTCGTCGGCGCCGAGTCGTTCGAGTGCCGCCAGCTGCGACGCGAGCAGCGCGGGCGGCATGAAGTGACCTCGACGGGCAGTCGCCTGCTCTGCGACGCGTTCTTCCGGCGCATCGAGGTGCACGAAGACGACCGTCGGGGCCGCCGCCCGCAGCCGATCACGGTGGGTGCGCTTCAACGCCGAGCAGGCGACGACGACACCGGGGTCCGCGGCGAGCGCCGCCCCCACCCGGTCGAGCCACGGCCATCGGTCGTCGTCGTCGAGTGGGGTTCCGGCTGCCATCTTCGCGATGTTGGCCGGCCCGTGCAGGTCATCCGCATCGATGAACGCGACACCGATCCGGCGGGCGAGCTCCCGACCCACCCTGGTCTTGCCCACCCCGGACACCCCCATCACGACGATCGACCGTGACTCGGCGGTCACCAGTCGTGCACCGTTCCGTCCGCCAGCCGGTTGTACGGCAGATAGGCGCGCTCATACGGGTACTTGCCCGCCTCGTCGACGTCGAGGTCGACGCCCAGACCCGGCTTGTCACCGGGGTGCAGCAGTCCGTCGCGCCAGGTGAAGGACTGCTGGAACACCTGGTCGGTGCGCGAGCCGTGCTGCATGTACTCCTGGATGCCGAAGTTGTGGATGGCGAGACCGAGGTGCATCGCCGCCGCCATGCCGACCGGCGAGATGTCGGTCGGTCCGTGCATGCCGGACTTGATCTGGTACATCGCCGCGTAGTCGAGGGTCTTCTTCAGTGGGCTGATGCCGCCCATGTGGGTGACCGCGCCGCGGACGTAGTCGATGAGCTGGTCGCGGATGATGTCCTTGAAGTCCCAGACGGTGTTGAAGATCTCCCCGATCGCGAGGGGCGTGGTCGTGTGCTGGCGCACCAGTCGCAGCGCCTCCTGGTTCTCGGCGGGGGTGCAGTCTTCGAGCCAGAACAGGTCGTACGGTTCGAGCGCCTTGCCGAGCTTCGCCGCCTGGATGGGTGTCATCCGGTGGTGCCCGTCGTGCAGCAGCGGGATGTCGGGTCCGAACTCGTTGCGCACCGCCTCGAAGACGCCCGGCAGGTGGTTCAAGTAGGCGCGGGTGTCCCAGTCCTCTTCGACCGGCTTCGCACCTCGGCGGGCCGGCTCGTGGTCGTAGCGGGCCTCCCCTCCTCCGGTGTCGGCTGCCTGCGAGGCGATGCCGTAGATGGCCTTGAGCCCGGGAACACCCGTCTGGATGCGGATCGCCCGATACCCCTGATCGAGGTGCGCGCGCACGGAGTCGAACAGTTCCGGCAGCTCCTTGCCCGACGCATGGCCGTAGGCGAGCAGGCCGGTACGCGATGCGCCGCCCAGCAGCTGGTAGACGGGCATCCCCGCCTTCTTGCCCTTGATGTCCCACAGAGCCATGTCGACCGCGGCGACGGCGGCCATCGTGACGGGTCCCCGCCTCCAGTACGCGCTCCGGTAGAGGAACTGCCAGGTGTCTTCGATGCGGTCCTCGTCGGCGCCGATCAGCAGCGGCACGACGTGCTCGGTGAGGTACGCGACGACGGCGAGCTCGCGCCCGTTGAGGGTCGCGTCGCCGAGGCCGGAGATGCCGTCGGCAGTCGTGAGCTTGAGGGTGACGAAGTTCCGGTCGGGGCTTGTGACGATGACCTCAGCCTTGTCGATGCTCATGCGAGGGTCCCTTCGGGAGTGAGGTGGTCGATGATGGTGCGTGCGCGGTCGGCCGCGGGTGCGGCGGAGATCGTTCGGGCGAGGGCGGCCGTCGCGGCGTCGGTCGGGTCGAGTTCGATGAGCGAGCGGATCCAGGTCTCCACGGCATGCAGCTGTGCCACGTCGACGGCAGTGCCGGCCTCTCGGCGTCGACGCAGCGGAGCCACGAGCCGCAGCGCCACCTTGATCGGGCTGTCCCGGCGGATCTGGTCGAGTCGATGGGCGATGCGCGGGTTCGCGAAGCGGATGCGCAGGTCGTCGAGCCAGGCGTCGAGTTCTGCGGCGGGCAGATCGACCGCCGTGCGCTGGGCGGCCCACAGCGCCTCGGTGTCGGCGCGCAGATCGGCGTCGTCGAAGGCTTCCGCGATCGTCTCGTATCCGCTCAGCCTCCCGGCCGCGGCGAGGAAGCTGTGCCCGGCGTTGAGCAGGTAGAGCTTGCGCTCTTCATAGGGCCCGACGTCGGCCACGAATCGCGCACCGGCCTGCGCCCAGTCCGGCGCGCCACCCGGGAACTCGCCCGCGAGCACCCATTCGCTGAAGGGCTCAGTCACCACTGCGGCGGGGTCGTCGTACCCGGTGATGTCCCGCACGACGGCTACATCCTCCGCGGTGACGGAGGGGGTGATCCGGTCGACCACCGTGTCGACGAATGACGCGACATCCGAGACGCGTGCCGCTTCCGCACCGGCGGCGGTCAGCACGGCATCGCGCAGCATCCGGCCGTTGCGGGGCAGGTTGTCGCAGCTCACGACGGCGATCGGTCCGGCCCCGACAGCGGCGCGTCCGGCGAGCGCGGCCGCGATACGACCGGGCACCGAGGAGTTCGCGGAGTACGCCGCCTCCGTCACCGTGACGGTGAGCACCCTCACTTCCGGATCCGCGATCGTGTCGAACCACGACCGTTCGTCGGCACCGGGAACCGCTCGCACGATCGACTGCACTGTGGTCACCCGGTCGCCCTCGGCGGAGCGCTCCAGCACCGTGTACACCCCGTCGTTCCGCGACAGCAGCGCGGCGGCCTCAGGAGTGCGTCCGGTGAAGGCGGCGATGCCCCACCCCTCCTCCGCGCGCGCCTGGTCATTGGCCTGCTGGGTGTACCAGGCCTGATGTGCGCGGTGGAAGGCACCGAGGCCCAGGTGGGCAGCGCGGACCGGCGGATGCTGCGTGCGCGCCGGTCCGTTCACGACCCGATGCCCGCGGCGGCGGCCGATGCCCGGAGGAACGCGAGATCGTCGGTCAGTCGGTCCTCGAGGGGAGCTTCGGTAGAGAAGTCCTCCAGCGTCACCCAGCCGTCGTACCCGACCTCGGCGAGCACGCAGAAGTAGTCGGGAACGCTGGCGATGCCCTCGCGGAGCGTCGCCCAGGCCGACTCCCAGCGCACATCGCCGTCAAGGCCGAGCTCGCCGGTGCGCCGCCAGGTCGCGTTCTTCACGTGCACGTGCGCGAGGTACTCGCCGAGGAGCTGAAGCCCCGCACGCGTATCCTCCTGCCCCTCGATCACGAGGTTGCCGAGGTCGTGGATCACGCCGATGGTGCGCGGATCCATGCCGTCGACCAGTCGACGCGCAGCCGAGGCGGACGAGGTGATCGTCTGGTGGTGGAGCTCGATGAGCACCTTCACGCCGAGCCGCCCCGCCTCCGCAGCCGCCCATTCCAGGTCTGCTCTGGTCCGATCGAACACCGCCTGATAGCCCTCGTGGAGGAGGTCGGTGGACGGGATGCGCATGCGCACCTGTCGCGCTCCGAGCTCGGCGGTCGCGCGGAGCATCTGGAGCGCGTCGTCGCGGTCGGACGCGGGCGCGTAGCCGCCGATGCCGCTGAACTCGAGCCCCGCCTCGCGAGTGACGCGGGCGATCTCCGGGACCGCCTGCGCGAGACCCGTGAGCGGCCAGGTCGCCCGGTTCCCGGCCCAGAATCCCGGCGGCTCGGCCTCCTCCTGGTCGGTGATGCGCCACTCGATGCCGTCGTACCCGATCGCCGCGATGCGGCGAGCCGCCTCTGCGGGCTCCCAGTCCGGCACTGACGCCGTGAACACGGAGAATTTCATGCGATGCCTCCCGTCCGCACTTCACTGTCGTCGACGGTGCCGTCGACGAGGTCGGCGATACGCACCGGAGAGCCGGTGGTCGCCGAGACGTAGATGCCGCGCACCACGGCGAGCGCCAGGAGCGCCTCCGGCACCCCGACGCGCGAGGCTCGACCGACACGGATGCTGTCGACGATGTCGGCGTACTGACGGGCGTGGCCCTCGGCGAACGACTGCGGGTTCCGTTCGTCGCCGAGCCGATGCCCCTCCGGCACCCGGTCGACGCTGCGGTCGGTCGGCTCGCCGTCGACCCACAGTCGGGCCAGCTGATCGTTCTCGATGATGCCGGTCCCCTGCGCACCGTGCACGGCCACCCGCACCGGTTGCTCGGGGAAGGCCGCGGTCGTG
This sequence comes from Microbacterium sp. MYb54, assembly GCF_002979515.1. Taxonomy (GTDB): domain Bacteria; phylum Actinomycetota; class Actinomycetes; order Actinomycetales; family Microbacteriaceae; genus Microbacterium. The sequence continues at coordinate 261,119 of NZ_PCPA01000002.1, forward strand.
GCGTGCAGCACGGCGAGCGCGCCCGACTCGAAGCGCACCGTGACCACCGCGACGTCTTCGACCTCGACCCGCTCGTGTGCGAGCAGCGCGGTGTGAGCGAAGACCTCCACCGGCGTGCCGAGGAACCACAGCAGCAGATCGACGGTGTGCACGCCCTGGTTCATCACGGCACCTCCACCGTCGAGCTCCCACGTGCCCCGCCAGGCGCCCGAGTCGTAGTACTCCTGCGAGCGCCACCAGGGCACGGTGGCGACCGCGCTGGTGATCCGCCCCAGCCGTCCTGCGTGCGCCGCCTCCGCGACCGCCACCGCTGCGGGGTCGAAGCGGTGCTGGCTGATCACCGAGATCCGGATGCCCCGAGCATCGGCGTCCCGTGCGATCTCCGCCAGGCGGCGCCCGCGTGCCATCGACACGTCGAGGGGCTTCTCGAGCACGACGTGCATGCCGCGCGCGACCGCCCGTTCGGCGAGCTCGACGTGGGAGCCGCTCGGCGTGCAGATGACGACCACGTCGACGTCGTCGGGGAGCGATTCGATCTCGGCGTGCGTCGATGGACGCTCTCCACCGAGTTCATCGACGACGAAGTCCGCCAGCCGCTCGGTGGCGGCCGGAACCTCATCGACGACGGCGACGATGCGCAGGCCCGGAGTGACCGCGATCGCTCTGGCATGGTTGACGCCGATGATGCCGCATCCGACGATGGCGACGTCGAGGATTGCGTCGGTCATGAGAGGGTGACTCCGATCTCGTCTGTGAGTGTGCGCAGGGCCCGTCCGGCACGCCCGAAGGCCTCCGGCCCCGAGAAGCCGCCGAGCGCGTTGACGTCGGCGAGGTGTGGTTCGAGTGAGGCGAACCCCGCGTAGCCGTCGTCGCGCAGGGCGGTGAGGGTCTCGCGCAGTTCGCCGTCTCCCTCGCCCACCGGGACGACCTCACCCGTCTCGGTGAGAGCGTCCTTCAACTGCAGGTACTCAAGGTGCGGTCGCAGCATGGCGTAGCCGTCGGTGAACGGCCGGACGCCGACCTGCACGAAGTTGGCGTTGTCCCAGGCGACCCGCAGCCGATCCGAGCCGACCGACTCGATCACGTCGAGCACGCGCGAGGGGATGTCGCCGTAGATGTCCTTCTCGTTCTCGTGCACGAGGGTGACCCCGGCCGCCTCGGCGGTGCGCGCGAGCGCTGCCATGCGCACGAGCACGTCGTCGCGGATGTCGTCCGCTGCGAGATGCTCCGCGCGGAAGAACGAGAAGATGCGGATGTACGGGGTCTCGAGCACCTCGGCCGCTCGGATGGCCCGCTGCAGTCGACCGACCTCGTGCTCGATCGGCAGGGACACGTCGACCTTGCCGATCGGCGAGGCGATCGCCGAGACCGCCATGCCGCGCTCGCGCACCACGGCCGCGAGCCGGGCGAGCGGGGACTCGTCGAGGTCGACGATGTTCACCCCCCACGCGCTGCGCACCTCGATGTGTTGCGCGCCGAGCGCCTGGAGCACGGCGATCTGCACGACCGGATCCGGATCGATCTCGTCACCGAATCCGGAAAGCTTCCACGGGGTCATTTCACTCCTCCTGCGGTGAGACCGCCTACGAGATAACGCTGGAACACGAGGTACAACACGACGACGGGGATGGCGCAGATGAGCGAGGCCGCCATCATCTGCCCGTACAAGGGCACAGCGCCCGTCTCCTGCGTCGCACCGAAGATCTGCAGAGCCACCGCGGCGGTGCGACTGTCGCGATTGGTCATGACCGAGGCGAACAGCACGTCGTTCCACCCCTGCAGGAACGCGAAGATCGCGGAGACCACGATCCCGGGCCAGCTCAGCGGCAGCACGATGCGGGTGAGGACGCGCAGGTTGGAGGCGCCGTCCATGCGGGCCGCCTCTTCGAGCTCGCGCGGCAGGCCGCGGATGTAGGTCACCATCACCCAGGTCGAGAACGGCAGTGCGAAGGTGAGGTAGGTGATGAAGACCGACCAGTGCGTGCCGATGGTGGGGATACGCAGCACCGACGAGAGCGTCGAGAACATCACGAACACCGGCAGCAGCATGAGGGTGCCTGGAACCGACTGCAGGCCGAGCAGACCCCGGAGGATCGTGACGCGTCCGATGAAGGTGAACCGCACCAGCACCCACGCCATCGAGACGGCCACGGCCGCGCAGACGACGGCGACCGCCCCGCAGATCAGGAGGCTGTTGGCCAGACCCCCGGCGAGATCGACGCTGCCCCAGACCTTGATGTAGTTGTCGAGACGTAGCTCGGTCGGCCAGTACGCGCCGCCGGCGACCGCGACATCGGCATTGATCGAGGCGAACAGCATGTACGAGACGGGCCCGAAGACGACCAGGCACAGGACGACGTTCGCGGCCACGAGGAGTGGACGCGGCAGGAGGCGGTCGACCTGACTGTGACCGCCCGGACGGCTCCGGCGCGGGTTGACCTGCGCGATCGTGGTGGTGACGCTCATCGCTTCGCGTCCTCTCCGGTGTCGAGGCGCACAGCGCGCAGGTAGACGAACAGGGGGATGGCGACGATCGCGAGAGAGGCGACGGCCATGGCCGCCGAGAGCCCGAACCGGAAGCTCTGGAACGCCGTGACGTAGGTGAGGACCGGCAGGACCTCGACGTCGACGGGTGCCGGGATGCCGAAGAGCACGAACGGCATCGTGAAGGCGTTCACACTGTGCAGGAAGGTGAGGATGAAGGCCAGCAGGATCGATCCGCGCAGGTACGGGAGGATGACCTTGCGCAGCTTGATCCCCCAGCCGGCGCCGTCGAGCGCCGCGGCCTCATGCACCTCCGCATCCACCGCCTGCAAGCCGGCCAGCGTCAGCAGATACACGAACGGCCAGCTCACCCAGAGCTGCGTGATCACCAGGGTCCAGTAGCTCTGCGGGCCGTTCAGCCACAGCCCCGGATCGACACCGAACACGCCGAAGGCCTCATCCACCACGCCCTCGGGCTGGAACATCGCCCGGAAGACGGTCGCCACGACGAACGCGGGGAGGATGTACGGGATCAGGTAGACCGAGCGCACCAGCCCGCGACCGCGGAAGGCGTTCTGCGTGGCCAACGCCGCGGTGACGCCGATCGGGATCGACGCCAGCGACACGATCAGCGCGTAGCTGACGCTCAGCCAGATCCCGCGCAGCAGCGGGGAGGAGGAGAACGCCTCGATGAAGTTGCCCAACCCGACGAACGGCGCCTGCAGCCACTGCCTGATCGTGTACTGGTCGAGATCGAGCATCGAGATCCAGAACGCCAGCAGCAGCGGAACCAGGATCAGCAGTGTCATCAGCACCCCGCCGGGGAGCAGCATCCACAGCGGGCGAGGCCGCTCGCTCGGCGGGGTGTCGTCGGAGCGTTTCCGACGTGTATCGGTGGCGATCGCCATGTGCGGGTCCTCGCGTCGTTACTTGGACTTGTCGAGCGCCGACTGCGAGCTCGCCTGGGCTTCGGCGATCGCTGCGGCGATGTCGCTCTGGCTGAGGCTTCCGCCCTGAAGCGCGGGCAGCGACTGCACGACGACGTTGGTCAGCGCGAGCTGCGTGTCACCCCAGGCACCCGTGAACGGAGTGGCGACCGACTGCGAGGCGGCCTTCACGTTGGCGCTCAGGTCGGGGTTGTCCTTCTCGACCTGCGCGGCGGCCTCCACTCCGGTCGGCAGCTCGCCGAAGGTGTCGAAGTAGTCGAGCTGCGACTCGGTGCTGGTGAGCATCTCGATGAACGCGAACGCGAGGTCCTGGTTCGGCGAGTACTGGGCGACGACGAGGTTGTCGCCGGAGAGGATGCTCGCCGCCTCCTCGCCGCCCTTGGGGAGTTCGGTCTCTCCCGGCGGGATGGTCGGAAGGAGCGCGTAGGAGTACGAGTCGGCAACGGGCGAGCCCTCGAACGTGGGCTTGGAGTTCGCCGAGGTCATCGGCAGGAAGCCGGCCTTGCCCTCGGCGAAGGCGGCGACGGCCTGAGCGTTCTTCCACCCGACGGATGCCGGATCGACGAGCCCGTCCTGGTACCAGCCGAAGTAGGTGTCATAGGCGGCGGCCACGGCCGGGTCGTCGATCTCCGCCTTCTTGGCGTCGACGTCGATCAGCGGATTGCCCGCCTGCACGCTCATGCCCCAGACGAACTTCCAGGGATCGAAGCTGTCGGCATAGCCGACTGCAAGGCCGTGCACATCGCCGGATTCGATCTTCGCGGCCGCGGCCGTCAGCTCGTCCCACGTCGTCGGCGGCTCGTCGATGCCCGCAGCGGCGAGCAGCTCGGTGTTGTAGGCCATCACGAACGGACGGCTCACGAACGGAACGGCGATCTCATCCTTCTCACTCGGGCCGGAGATGCCCAGGGTCGACGGCACGAAGCGGTCGCGGCCGCCCACCTTGTCCCAGTCGGCGTCGGTGAGCTTCACGAAGGCGCCGGTGGCATACGCGGTCGGGGTGAAGGTGGTGCCGAGGCCGTAGACGTCGGGACCCTGGCCGGAGAGCACCGACGTCTGGATCTTCGTCAGCTCGTCGTTTGCGCTCGCGAAGGTCTCGAACTCGACCTTGGCTCCGGTCTTCTTCTCGAAGGCGTCGGAGACGGTCTGGAACCACTCCTTCTGCTGCTCGGGGTAGAGGCCGTTCGCGGCCATCATCACGGTGAGCGTCTGGCCTGTCCCATCGACAGTGCCACCGGCGTCGCCGTCATCCGTACCGGCGGTGGATCCCGAGCATGCGGTCAGTGCGATCGCTGCTGCGGCCATCGCCCCGAGGGCGATCAGGGGTCGAGACTTCATTGAACTCTCCTTCGAGACAGTGAGTGGACGTGACTGCGTCTTCGCCAAGGTAGGCAAGCATGGCAATTGTTAGCAATCCATTGCCAGTAATTGCCATCCTGTGATTCTGTTGCCCCATGTCGTCCCCCACACCACCTCCGCACCGGCCGACGCTCGCCGATGTGGCCGAGGCCGCCGGCGTCGCGATCTCCACGGCCTCGCGCGCGCTCGCCGTTCCCGGCCGCGGCAACGCCGAGACCCGCGAGCACATCATCCGCATCGCGAAGGATCTCGGCTACACGCCCACCACCGCCTCTGGCACGGCATCGACACCGTCGACCCGCATGGTCGCGGTGCTCGTGTCCGACGTCACGAACCCCTTCTACTTCGGCATCATCCGCGGCACGCAGCAGGCGCTGAGAGTCGCCGGCTACTCGCAGATCCTGGTGCATACCGAGGAGTCGCCCGAGATGGAGGAGAGCACCCTCGAAGAGCTGCGCAGCTCCTACGACGGCGCGATCCTGACCGCATCCCGACTGTCCGACGAACGCCTGACCGAACTCAGCGCCGAGCTTCCCCTCGTCGCCCTGAACCGGGCGGTGCCAGGGGTGCCGTCGGTGTTCATCGACACACCGCTCGGGTTCGACCAGGCGGTCGAGCACCTCGCCTCGCTCGGCCATCGACGCATCTGCTACGTGGCCGGCCCCCCGACCAGCTGGGCGAGCAACCTCCGCTGGCGCGCCGTGGCCGCCGCGTGCGAACGCCTCGGGATCGAGCACACGAAGGTGGGGCCGTACCAGCCGCGCACCAAGGCAGGCGCTGCGGCGGCGGATGCAGCGCTGAACACCGGCGCCACCGCCTGCGTGGCGTTCAACGACCTCCTCGCGATCGGCATGCTCATCCGGCTCAAGGAACGGGGAGTACGCGTTCCGGAGGACATGAGCATCGTCGGCTGCGACGACATCTTCGGCGCCGACTTCTGCAACCCGCCGCTGACGACCCTCACCGCTCCGATCGAGCAGGCCGCACGCCTGTCGGTGTCGATGCTGCTCGACCGGCTGCAGAGCGAGCGCATCGGCGCGAGCGCCCTCAACCGACGGCACATCGCCGCGCTGCCCACCCACCTGACCGTGCGGGAGTCGACCGGCTCCGCACCGCGCCGTACCCCTGGAGGAGAATCATGAGCACTCCGCTCAGCCCGCACGCCGACCGACTCCTCCCCGCCGATCCCGGCGTGCGCGAGCTCTCGCGAAAGCTGTACGACACCGTCGCCGCGGCGCCGATCCTCTCCCCGCACGGGCACGTCGACGCCGCGCTGCTCGCCGATGACCAGCCCTTCCCCGATCCCGCGACGCTGCTGATCACGCCCGACCACTACGTGCTGCGTCTGCTTCACGCGGTCGGCGTCCCGCTCGGCACACTGGGGCGCGGAGCTGCGCCGGCCGATCCGCAGGAGGTGTGGCGGGCGTTCTGCGCGAACTGGGACGTGTTCCTCGGAACTCCGGTGCGCTACTGGTTCGAGACGTCGCTGTCCGAGGTGTTCGGCGTGACCGAGCAGCCGAGTGCGGGCAATGCCGACGAGCTGTACGCGCACATCGACGCGCAACTGCGAACCCCCGCCTTCCACCCGCGGGCCCTGTTCGAGCGCTTCCGCATCGAGGTGCTCGCGACGACCGACGACCCCGCCGACGACCTCGCCGCGCACGCACGACTGCGCGACGATCCGTCCTTCCGCGGGCACGTGCTGCCGACGTTCCGCGCCGACCGCTACATGGATCCCTCTGCCGCGGGGTGGGCCGCGGCGATCGCCGAGCTGTCGGAAGCTGCCGGCACGGATGCCGGGAGCTACGCCGGGCTGCTCGACGCCCTGCGCCGCCGCCGTGCCGCGTTCAAGGAAGCGGGCGGAACCGCGACCGACACCGGGGTGCTCGACGCCGGATCTCAGCCGCTCACGAGCGCAGACGCGGAGCGCATCCATGCCGCCGGCCTCCGCGGTGAGGTCGCCGCCGACGACGCTGTCGCCTACCGCCGCAACATGCTCTATCGACTGGCCGAGATGTCGTCTGAGGACGGACTCGTCATGCAGCTGCACCCCGGCGTCATCCGCAACCACCACCGCGACACGCTCGCGCAGTTCGGCCCGGACAGCGGGCACGACCTGCCCGATGTCGCCGCCTTCACGCGGCCACTCACCCCGATCCTCAACGACTTCGGCACGAACGAGACCTTCCGCCTGGTGCTGTTCACGGTCGACGAGACCGCGTTCAGCCGGGAGATCGGACCACTGGCCGGCTTCTATCCGTCTGTCTACGCCGGTGCGCCGTGGTGGTTCCTCGACACCCCCGACGCCATCTCCCGCTACCGGAGGTCGGTGACGGACAGCGCCGGGTTCACCAAGACGAGCGGTTTCGTCGACGACACCAGAGCCTTCTGCTCGATCCCCGCACGCCACGACATGTCCCGACGGCTCGACGCCGGCTACCTGGCGACGCTCGTCGCCGAACACCGTCTCACCGAGGAGCAGGCCTTCGCGCTCGCACACCGCTTCGTGGACGACATCCCGCGGACGACGTTCCGCCTTCCCGGGGGTACCGCCTGAGCTTCATGAGGTGGATGCCTTCGTGACCCGACGCACGACGTACTCGACGACGTCGCCCTCCGGGATCGCGCGTGGGCGGAAGCGCACGCCGGTCGGTGCCCGCGGGACCATGCGATCGACGCGGAAGATGCGCCAGTCGTCTCGGTCGAGGTCCCACGCGAGCAGGTACCAGACCGACCCCCAGCTCACCAGCCGCTGCGGTTCGGTGTGCCGCGGCTCTTCGGCGCCCCCGGGTTTGGTGTAGCCGAAGCGGAGCCGTTCGTGGCCGCGGATCGCAAAGGCGACCGTGCTGAGCGCCGCGAGATCGAGCGGTGGTTCGGCTCCGGGGACCACGCTCGTCGCCCCGCGGATCGCGTCGACGCGTCGGCGGAGGCGGGACGGCATCACCTGCTCCAGTTTCGCGAGGGCGGTGAGGGAAGTCTCCTCGACTCCGAGCCGCCAGGTTGCGGCCACCCCCAGCCCGACCGCGACTGCGACCGCCTCGTCATCGTCGAGCAGCAGCGGAGGCATCGCCGTCCCCGCGGCCAACCGGTACCCGCCGGCGACGCCGGGTCGCGCGTCCACGGGATAGCCGAGCGAGCGGAGCTTGCCGATGTCGGCGCGCACGGTTCTCGTGCTCACACCCAGTCGGTCGGCGAGTGCGGAACTCGTCCAGTCACGTCTGAGCTGAAGCAACGACAGCAGTTCCAGCAGACGGGCCGAGGTCTCGAGCATGTCTGATCCTCTCAGCAAATGCGGAAGCTCATCTTCCGCATTGCCTGAGAGCGTGAACGACATGACCCAGAACACCTCCCTCACCCCTTTCCGCATCGACATCCCGCAGGACGCCGTCGATGACCTTCACGATCGTCTGACCCGTACACGGTGGCCGCTGGCCGTGCCCGGTCGAGACGACAGCGCCGACTTCCGACGCGGTGTTCCGCTCCCCTACCTGAAGGAGCTCGCCGAGTACTGGCGCGAGGGCTTCGACTGGCGCGCGCAGGAGGCTGCCCTCAACGCGCATGAGCAGTTCACGACGGTCGTCGACGGCCAGACGTTCCATGTGCTCCATGTGCGGTCGGCGAACCCGGGGGCCACGCCTCTGCTTCTCAGCGACAGCTGGCCGGCGTCGTTCATCGAGTACCAGCGACTGATCCCGTTGCTGACCGACGATTTCCACGTGATCATCCCGTCACTGCCCGGCCTCGGCTTCTCGAACCCGCTGTCCGGGACGGGGTGGGATCTCGCGCGGACGGCGGAGGCCTATGCCGAGATCATGACGCGTCTCGGCTACGACCGGTTCGCGACGCACGGCACCGACGTCGGCACCGGCATCACCGGACGACTTGCCGGGATCCACCCCGACCGCGTCATCGGCACCCACTTCGGCAGCGACCGCGTCTGGCTCGGGCTGGTCGGCACCATGTTCCCCGCCCCCGATGGCCTGTCCGAGGAGGAGCTCGCCCAGCTCGAGGCCGCACATGCCGCGAGCGCTGCGGAACGCGGCTACATCGGCATGCACAACCATCGACCGGACACGATCGGTCCGGCACTCACCGACTCGCCCGTCGGCCAGCTCGCGTGGATCGTCGAGAAGTTCACGCGCAGGATCGATGGCGGTAACCGGGCGCCGGAAGTCGATCGCGACCAACTCCTGGCGAACGTCAGCCTGTACTGGTTCACCCGCAGTGGCGCTTCCGTCGCTCAGTTCTTCTACGAGTCGGAGCACGCCCAGCTCGACTTCGTCATGCCCTCCGGGGTGCCCGCCGGCTGGGCCGTCTTCGACACCCATCCGCTGATCCGGCGCACGATGGATCCGGCCGGTGCGATCAGCCACTGGAGCGAGTTCACCGAGGGTGGACACTTCCCGGCGATGGAGGAGCCGGAGCTTCTCGCCGACGACATCCGCAGGTTCTTCCGCAGTCTCGCCTGATCGACACCGGCACGAGGTCGATGCCCTCGGCGTGATCAGATCTCGTGTACGCTCAGATACTTTCCATGGAAAGCATCTGACGGAAGTAGGTTGAATATGGATCTGAATCTCAGCGCACAGGACCGGTTCGAGATCTTCGAACAGCTCACTCTGCACCAGAGATACATCGATAACGACGCGAGCCGAGAATCTGCAGAGAAGTACGTGAGCCTGTATTGGCCTGATTCTCAGTTCACGGTAAACGATCTGCGCACCCAGACATTCAATGGCCCTGCGGAGCTGAAGAATCTGTACGACTATGCACATAGCGTGTTCCCACTGAACAAATGGTTCCATGAAGTTGTGTGGTTCGAGATAACGGGTTCCGGAGACCAGGCCTCTGTGGCTTGGAGATGGAGAGTGAACTGGAAAGAAGGCGGTCAGGGAGTCGTTTCAACAGGCACCTATGATGACGTCTTCGAACGGCGAGATGGCCTGTGGAAACCACTGACCCGCGTATCGAACATCGATCCGAACTGGCCAGCAGAGCTCTTCAAGCCTTTTGTCGACAGGCAGGACGAACTGTTCAAGGCTTCTTGATCTCAGACGGCGGTCTTGCTGATCGACGCGTGCAGGCGTCGATCAGCAAGACCGGTTCACCGCTTCATCCTCGTGTCAGGTCTGTGTGTCCTGGACGAAGAGCGATGTGCTTGTACTCGATGAAATCGTCGATTACCGCAAGGCCGCGCATCCGGCCTTGACCGCTCGACTTGAAACCACCCTCTTCGGACTGGTCGTACAGCACCGCCCAATCATTGACCCACACGGTTCCGGACTCGAGCTGCAGCGCGACTCGCAACGGAAGGTCGACGTCGGTGGAGAACACCGCTGCGGAGAGACCGTATTCAGAGTCGTTGGCCATTGCGATCGCTTCGGACTCGCTCTCGAACACCTGCATCGTAAGCACGGGGCCGAAGACTTCCTGCTGAACGATGTCCATCTGAGAATCGGTCACCTCCAGCAACGTCGGTCGATAGAAGGCACCCTTGGCGAGTTCCCCTTCCGTAACAGGCCCCCCACGCACGATAACGGTCGCACCAGCCGAGATCGCGTTCTCGACGACGGCATCGATGCGCGACACATTGGGCTTGTCGATGATGGCGCCCATCTCGCTGGAGGGGTCCGCCGCCGGCCCGACCTTGACCGCTCGGAGTGCAGCAGCGAGCCGCTCACGTACCGCGGAGGCGATCGCGGAAGCAACGAGTACACGAGAACCCGTCATGCAGAATTGACCTGCAAAGGTCGTGAGAGCGCGAACGATAATCGGAATAGCTTCGTCCAGGTCCGCGTCTTCGAAGACGAGCATGGGGGTCTTACCCCCGAGCTCCAGTCCCATCCGTTTCAGATGCACAGCCGCGTCAGCCGATATCGACTTACCGGTCTTGGTGCTCCCGGTGAAGCTGATGATGGGCACGTCCGGGGACTTGATGATCGCGCCGGCGCTCTCGCGCCCGCCGATCAGGAAGTTGACGACTCCAGCAGGGAGGCCCGGTGTCTGAGCGACAATCTCCGCGATGAGCGCATTGGTCTGCGCCGTGGCCGTGGGGAGATTGACCACCACCGTCGTTCCAGCGGCAAGCGCGGGAGCAAGCGAACGGAGCACAAGCGCCACTGGCGAGTTCCAAGGTGCGATTACCCCGGAAACGCCGGCAGCCTGCCGGACGACCATCGTCATGCGACCCTTCACCGCTTCAGCAGCCCTTCCCGTGTCGGTCAGGGCGAGTGCGGCGTTGAAGCGGAGCGTTGGTCCGGACAGCCCCACCTCGAATCGCGCTTCCGGCTTGATCTTGCCATTTTCGAGGGCGAGGATCTCGACGAGTTCTTCGCTCCTGGCCTCGAACGCATCGGCCATCGAGTTGAGCACTCGAGCTCGCAGTTTCCTGTCGAACCGCCAGTCCGTGTTGTCGAACACATCTTTTGCAGCTGCAATCGCACGATTGGCCTCATCAGCACCCGCCTTGACGTATTCGCCGATGACTTCACCGGTAGCGGGATTGAAGCTGCTCTCACGCACCCCACCGTCGTCCCATTCACCATTGATCAGGTGACGAGCGAATCGCGTTTCCATCAACTTAGACATCTACTTTCCTTGCTTTCTTCATCTGCCAACTCGCGTGACTGAAAGGACCCACGACCAGGAGTCGAACGTTGACGGCGTCACCGGTCGTAGCTCGGTTCGAAACCGACGGACGCCCCGGTGACCGCAGACGCTTCAATCGCCGCGATGAGTTCGTGACGGACCACGGCATCGCTGAAATCAGCGGTCAGTCTTGTTCCTTCCTCAAGGTCAGAGGCATAGGAGGCGTAGGTTCGGCCGACATTGTAGGCCGGTGTTCCTACCAGGCTGTCGAGTTCTGGAGTCGCTTGCGCATAGGACCTCGGTATCTCGATTTTCTCGATCGGAGCCTGCCCCTTGGATGCAGAGAGCGACAGGGGGAAGATCTCCGGAAGAGCCCACTCCGCACTGAGCACCATGGTTCCTTCGGTTCCATCGATCTCCCAGTAGAACCCGCGGCCGCCAGCCGACCCTTCATGGATGTGAACGCTCACCACCGCACCGGAGGCGAGCCGCCCCACTATGGCGACTTGGTCAGCAGATGTCCTGGCAACTCTCCTCGTCGGCGTGCGGACAGTCGGACGTCGGGTAGCAGTCGCAACCGATACCGTCTCGAACTCGCCCAGCACGCGTACCAATGCATCCACGCTGTGCCCGACGCTGACAGTCAGGAGATTCGCGCCATTCGCCTCGTCCATCATGTAAGCATTCGCCTCTTCGATCAGATCGCCCGTGGACTGCAATCCCACGATCTTCGTAGAGAGAACTTCGCCGATGAAGCCATCGCGTATCAGATCGCGGGCATATTGGATCTGCGGGGCCTGCCGCGCCTGAAGACCGATAATCGTTCGCACATCATGCTTCCGCGCGAGGTTGGCCATCGCTCGTGCTTCATCCAGGTCGACCCCGAGCGGCCACTCGCAATAGACCGCCTTCCCGGCCTTTATGGCTGCGCTCACGAGCTCGCGATGTCGTGGGGCCCTCACCGTCACCACGACGAGATCCACGTCGGGGTGCCGCACGAGTTCGTGATGGTCCACAAGCGTGGTCTCAACGCCGAACGCGTGCCCCGCAGCCTCAGCAGCCTCAGCGTTGGACGCGCTGATCGCCCGAACTTCGAATTGCGGAAGCGCTGACAGCGCCGGGATGTGCGCGGTCTTCGCCCAGCCGCGGTCAGCATTCACGCCGATGATCCCGACGCCGATCCTCTGCATCGTCAAGCGAGTTCCCGCAGCTTGTCGAGCACGGCGGCCGCCGTGTCTTCCACCGACACCTGCTGCTGCCCGGTGATCAGATTCCCGTCGACGACGACGTTGGGCGCCCAGGCCGGAAGGGCGACGTATTCGGCACCGGCCAGACGCAGGCGATCTTCCAGCAGCCACGGAGCATTGCCGGCGAAGGTCGCACCCGTCTCTTCTTCGTTGCTGAACCCGGTCAGCTTCCAGCCCTTGAACAGCCAGCTCCCGTCGGAGCGATGCGCAGACAAGAAGCCTGCCGGTCCGTGACAGACGGCTGACACGATCTTCTTCGGGTCATCCAGGATTGCGGCGAGAATCCCTCCGATCGTGGGGTCGACCGCCATGTCCTGCATGGGCCCGTGCCCTCCCACGAGGAAGACGACGTCGAAGTCTGCCGGATCGACATCCGCCAACGACAGCGGGGATTCGAAGGTCGACGCAAGATCGCTCAGATACGCCTTCTGCGCATCCACATCCGCCTGATCCTTGTTGTAGTCGAGCGAGAAGCTCAGCTCATCGACGACGGGGATGACACCCGCCGGTGTCGCGATCCGCACCGCAAGTCCCGCGTTCGTGAACGCCTTGTGGGCTTCGACGAACTCGCGCGACCAGAAGCCGGTGGGGTGTGGGGTGCCGTCCTTCATCGTCCAGGTCTTCGCTCCGGTGAGAACCATCAGTACTGCAGGCATTCGAGGTTTCCTCTGCTCTTGGGCCGATCGCGGCTGTCCTGCTCGGCGATCGACGCTTCCAGATACTTTCCATGGAAAGTATCACGCTGCGCGCCACTCGGTCGTCGAATCTCGTGTACGCTCAATTTCTTCCAGGCGATCCATTCCATGGAAAGTATTGTGAAGCCACGGCAGTGCCGTGCTCGACAGGCGGCAGGAGCTCGATCCCGGGTGAACGACACTGGAGGGTCTGTGCAGGCCATGCGGCACGTAGTCCGCCCGCCGGGACTCCACCGGCTGAGCACCCGGCCACCCGGCTGGGCGGACAGTCAGGGTGTGCCTGTTGTCGACGAGGCGGTTCTCGCCAGGCTGGGAGCGCTGCGCATTCCTCCCGGATGGACGCATGTGTGGGCGTCCGCCGACGCGACTAGCCCCATCCAGGCGACGGGAATCGATGCCCGCGGCCGGACCCAGTACCGCTACTCCGCTGCGGCACTGGAGCGATCACGCGCGAACAAGTTCTCGCATCTGCTCGAGTTCGCCTCGTCACTCCCCACACTCCGCCACCAGGTCGAGAACGACCTCACCCGCGCCTCCCCCGATGAGCCGCCGGAGGGACCCGTTGTCGCCGCCGCCGCCGTGCGTCTGCTCGATAGGGGGTTGTTCCGCGTCGGCAATGAGCGCTACGCACGGGACAACGACACCTACGGTCTCACCACACTCCGTCGCGCCCACCTGACCCTGGAACGCGACACCGCGGTGTTCGACTTCATCGGCAAGGAGCACATCTCCCACCACAAGGTCGTCAACGACAGCACGGTCGCGCCTGTGCTGCGCGCTCTGCTCGCCCAGGACTGCGCGCCGACGCAGCGACTGTTCGCGACATCGGCACCACCCTCCTGGCGGCGAGTCGACAGCGCGACGGTGAACTCCTACATCCACACCCACGGCGCCGTATCCGCGTCGGCGAAGGCATTCCGCACCTGGGGTGCGACCGTTGCGGCGGCTGCGGTCGCAGCAGGAGCCGTGTTCTCGACCACGGCGCACAGCCGACAGGAACGCCTCAAGCCGTACGATGCGGCCGCCCAGCTGTTGGGCAACACCCCGACGGTGGCACGAGCCGCCTACGTGCATCCCGACGCGGTTTCCGTCGGCGGGGACGAAGAGGTCGTGGCGGCCCTCGAGACGGCGATCGCCCGGCAGGGATCGCCGCTCGTGGAAGAGGTCATGCACGACCCGGGGCTTCAAGCCGCTGTCCACACGGCTCTGGTTCGATCCGCCGATGGTTCCTCAGACTGGAGTTGAGAATGTCGCCACGCGCTGCTTGGCCCGCCCTCGCTGTCGATGCGTGGCAGCCGACACGGGAAACGCTGCACATGTTCATGCAGGTCGTGGGCAAGATGAAGATGGTGTTGAGCCCACCGCTCAACCACTGGTGGCATGTCACCCTGCTGGTCGATTCGCGAGGCCTGACCACGGGTGCGATTCCGGTCGATGACCGCGTGCTGGAGATGTCCTTCGACTTCATCGATCATGTCTTCGTGGCCCGCACCAGCGACGGCGGATACGAGTCGCTGGATCTTGCTGATCTGTGTGTCGCGGACTTCTATCGCGAAAGTCTTGAAGCACTTTCACGGCTCCGCGTCGAGGTGGAGATCCATCCGCGGCCGAACGAAGTCGCGGTTGCGATCCCGTTCCCGGATGACGTCGAGCACTGCGTGTACGTCCCGGAGCATGCGCGACTGTTCTGGGAGCAACTGGTGTCGGCCAATCGCGTGTTGCATCGCTTCCGTTCGGAGTTCCGCGGGAAGGCGAGCCCCGTGCATTTCTTCTGGGGCGCGATGGATCTGGCCGTGACACGGTTCTCCGGGCGACCGGCACCCGCTCATCCCGGCGGAGCACCCAACTGCCCGGACAGCGTGATGATCGAGGGCTACTCCGACGAGTTGTCGAGCGCGGGCTTCTGGCCCGGCGGTGGGACCGAAGGCGCGTTCTACGCCTACGCCTACCCCACCCTCGAAGGCTTCGCAGAGACCCAGGTGCCCGAAGGCGCGTTCTACGATTCGGATCTCGGCGAGTTCATCTTGCCTTACGAAGTCGCCCGAGCTGCGGCCGACCCCGACGCTCTGATCCTTCAATTCCTACGAACGACCGCAGAAGCGGCATCCCGGTTGGCAAGATGGCACTGATCTCCGCTGTCAGTGCCACACCTGAATCAGATGAGGAGTAAGAGATGACCGATGGTATAGATCCGAGCGTCGCACCTTCCGGGTCGGGGTGCGTGGAGTGCGACCAGACCGGCGGATGGTGGGTGCACCTTCGTCGGTGCGCGGAGTGCGGACACGTGGGCTGCTGCGACGACTCCCTTTCTCGCCATTCGAGCGCACATGCACGATCGACGGGGCATCCCATCATTCAGTCGTATGAACCGGGTGAAGACTGGTTCTTCGACTTTCGGACCGGCGCTCTCATAGCCGGGCCGACGCTCGCCCCTCCGAGCAGCCACCCTGTCGAACAGGGGGCGCCCGGCCCTGTCGATCGCGTGCCGACGAACTGGCAAGAGATTCTCAGCACGCGCTGAGGAGGCCGCAGCGACTACCCCTCCCCCGCGAAGATCAGACCGCGACCGCGCTGATCGACGCGTGCGGGCGCCGTCCGTCCTGCACCCGCGCATCGCTGTCGATCACAGAGAAGCCGGCACGCTCCAGCAGCGCCGACATCCCCTCGATCGTCCAATAGTGCGCGGTCGTGACGGCGTGCGGGAACGGTTCGCCGTCCGGCCCGTCGAAGAACCCGACCAGCAGGCGCCCGCCCTCGCGGAGCGCGCGTCGGGCGGCCGCGAGCAGAGACGGCAGCTCATCCGGACTCGCGTGGATCAGCGAGTACCAGGCGAGCACGCCGCCGAATGAGGCCGGCGAGATGTCGGCCTCGTCCAGCGATGCCACCCGAAATGGCACGTGTGGGAACCGCGCTGACGCACCGACGATGAACTCCGGCACGAGGTCGATGCCCGAGGCCTCGACGCCTCGATCGACGAGGAACGCGGTCCAGTGTCCAGGGCCGCATCCGGCATCGAGGATTCGGCCCTCGACTCCTTCAGCCCATCGCCCGATGCGCGCCCGGTCGACAGCATCCATCTGCCCGATGTCGCCGAGCAGCTCGGTGTACTCGACGGCACGCGCGGCGTATCCGTCTCGGATGCGCGCATCGCTCCCGGAGTCGTTCGACATGAAACCCTCACCGTCCACTCGCGATCATCGACCTCCACAGTATCCGGCAGCTGGCGCCGGTCTGGATGTAACAACTGTTACAGTTCTGAATGTGACGAAGATGGATGGCTGGCTCGTGCTCCTGGTTCAAGTGCCGGCGGCACCTTCGAGACACCGCGTCGCCGTCTGGCGGGAACTGCGCCAATTCGGCGCGGTGCCTGCAGGACAGGGCACCTGGGTCGCCCCAGAAGTACCGGCGTGCGTCGCGGGCGTCGAGCGGGCACGGGCGCTCGCGCAGCGCGGCGACGGCGACATCCTCGTGCTCCGCACCCAGGCCGACGGCGGCGACACGGCCGCCCTCAGAGCGCTGTTCGACGCCGCGCGCGCCGATGACTGGTCGGAGTTCATCGCCGACTGCGAGAAGTATCGGGCCGAGATCGCTCGCGAGATCGCGAAGAAGAAGTTCACCCTGGCAGAGCTCGAAGAGGAGGAGCAAAGCCTCGACCGCCTGCAGCGCTGGCATCGGACGATCCGCAGCCGCGATGTGTTCGATTCCGCGTCGTCGAAGGACGCAGACCGCGAGCTCGCCGCCTCCGTCGCCGACCTCGCCCGCTTCGCGGACCTCGTCTATCAAGCGGTCCACGCGTGAGTGACCCGGCGGCCTCGGCACGGACGAGAGTTTCGATCGCCCCGCTCTACGCCGCCGGTTTCGTCACCGCCTTCGGTGCCCACAGCATCGCAGCGGGCATCGGCGCGACCGGGGAGAGTATCGGCCTCGATCTCCTCCGGATGGGCGCCCTCCTGGCGATCTACGACCTCGCCGAGGTGTTCCTCAAGCCGGTGTTCGGCTCGCTGGCCGACCGCATCGGCGCCAAGCCGGTGATCGTCTTCGGGCTTCTCGCGTTCGGCATCGTGTCGCTCATCGGGCTGTGGTCGTCGAACACCATCGCCCTCGCAGTCGCACGACTCGGGCAGGGTGCAGCCGCCTCGGCGTTCTCACCCGCCTCCTCCGCGACGGTCGCACGGCTCGCAGCTCCGGGCACGAAGGGGCGATACTTCGGCAGATACGGATCCTGGAAGGGACTCGGCTACACGCTGGGTCCGCTCATCGGCGCCGCGCTGATCTTCACTGGCGGCTTCGCGCTGCTCTTCGTCTGCCTGAGCGCGGTCGCGGTCCTGACCGCGGTCTGGGTGGCGATCGCCCTCCCGCGCATCGACCCGCTTCCTCGACCCCGCTATACGGTCGCCGACCTCGTCCGCCAGACGACCGAGCGCGGCTTCCTCATCCCGACCCTGGTCCTCGCCGCCTCCACCGGCGCGCTCGGCGCGGCCATCGGGTTCCTTCCCGCCATGGCGAGCAGTGAGGAGGCGCCCTTGTTCGCGAGCATCGCGCTCGCGTCCGTTCTGGCGCTGAGCTCGACGCTCACTCAACCGTGGGCGGGAAGACTGCGTGACAGCGGCCGTGTCAGCGATCGTGCCGCGATGGCGCTGGGCCTCGCGATCATCACCGCCGGCATCCTCGTCGCCGCCGGACTGCCCACGCTGCCGGGCCTCTACGTCGCCGCCGGACTGCTCGGCATCGGAATCGGACTCGCCACCCCCTTCGCATTCGCGCACCTCGCCGACGCGACACCGCCCGAGCGGATGGGTCGCACGATGGGTACCGCTGAACTCGGCCGTGAACTCGGAGACGCCGGAGGGCCCTTGCTGGTCGGCGGCGTCGCCGTGGTGGCGACGCTGCCGATCGGGCTCACTGCGATCGCACTCGTCGTCGCGCTGACGGGATCGGCCACGCGGATGCTGCCACGCATCCCGGCCGAGAGCACGAAGGCCACCGGTCCGAACGCGTGATGCATCCCTCGACGCCAGGATGCGGCGACCGATACTGTCTGGTCATGACTACGACCGACGAGCCGGTGCGCTCACCCCGTTGGCACCTTCTCGGTTCGCTGCCCTTCGCGGCGGCCGCGCTCGTTCTCGTGAACGCGCTCTACATCTTCCTCGTCGCGCTCGGAAACATCACCGACTACGGCACCAACTTCGACTTCGTGCAGCATGTGCTGGCGATGGACACCACGAACTTCGGCCAGGAGGCCGGCAAGGGGCTCGACCCCGACGTGATGTGGCGGGCGATCGACAATCCCGTGCTGTGGAACCTCGCGTACATCGGCGTGATCATCTGGGAGTCGCTGAGCGCGATCGTGCTGATCGTGGCCCTCGTCTTCTTCATCCGCGGGTTCCTCGGCCACGGCTTCCACGCCGCTCGCGTCTGGTCGTCGATCGGACTGGTGATGATCATCCTGCTTTTCGTCGGCGGATTCATCTCGATCGGCGGCGAGTGGTTCCAGATGTGGCGCTCCACCTCGTGGAACGGACTCGACCCCGCGTTCCGCAACTCGGTGATCGCCGGCATCGGCCTGGTGCTGCTGCATCTCCCCTCGCCGCGGTGGGACGACACCACGCCTCGCCGCGACGCCACATCGTGATGGCGGGAAGCCGCTGGGTCGTCACGGGTGCTGCCGGGACCATCGGATCCGCGCTCCGCGCCGCCCTCGTGGAAGAGGGCGTCGCGCTGGTGTCCACCGACATCCGCCCGGCGAGCCCCATCGGCCCCGGGGACTCGGTCGTGACGGCGGATCTCGGTGATCTCGAATCCCTGGTGGAGCTGTTCGCGGGCGCCGACGGCGTGATCCATCTGGGCGGGATCGCCGACGAGGCAGACTTCCACGACCTCGCCGAGGTCAACATCGTCGGCACCTACCACGTGCTCGAGGCCGCCCGTCGGGCCGGTGTGCCACGAGTCGTCTACGCCAGCAGCAACCGGCTGACGGGCATGTACTCCGCCGGCGAGCACGTCACGCCGGATCTGCCTCCGCGGCCTGACGGCTTCTACGGGGTGTCGAAGGTGGCGGGCGAAGCCCTGTGCCGACTGTATGCCGACAAGTTCGGCCTCAGCACCGTCTCGGTGCGGATCGGCACCTACGAGCAGCAGCCCGGATCCGCACGCGAGCAGCGCACCTGGCTCAGTCCCGCCGACGCGGTGCGGGCGTTCCTGGCCGCCATGACCACCACCGAGCACACCGCCGTGTTCTATGCGGTGTCGGCGAACACGAACCGCTGGTGGGATCTCGAGGCCGGAGCAACGGTCGGGTACGTCCCACAGGACGATGCCGCGGACCGGGTGCCGGAAGAGTCGATCGACGCGAGCATCCCGCAGGGCGGAATCTACGCGACCCCGGAGTACTCGACCGACAGGATGCGTCGATAGGCGTCTTTCGCGGGTGTTCCGACTCGTCAGCGAGGTTCCGCCTTCGGGCACTCCGATGCCGTCGGCAGCTGCGCGGTGAGGAGGTAAGCCGTGGCGATGTCGGTCGGGCAGGTGAAACTGTTCACCAGTCCGTGGAAGCTCCCCGGCATCGTGATGAGCACGCCTCCGGTTCGCTCGGCGACAGCGCGCGCACCGTCGATCGGGGTACGAAGGTCGTCGATGCCGTTGATGAGCAGCGGCTTCGGAGCCTCTTCTGGAAAGTCGAGCGCACCGATCGGGTCAGCCCCCGGCCAGCCGTAACAGTACGCTCGCGAGCCGAGAACCTCTGCCTGCTGCTCCGACGTCAAACCGTCCGCCTCGTCGAACGGGGTCGCCGGCCAAACAAAGTCGGTGCAGTTGTAGGCCAGATCCTGCGCGTACGGTGCACCGTCGCCATACATTTCGGAGACCTTCGTGTACGCATCAACGAAACCATCAGCGAGCTTCGGGTCGCGATCGGTTCCGGAGCTCGCTGCCGCATCCGATACGTCGAGCATGTTCTCCAGCGTCTGTTCGGGACCCGTGGTCTCGGGATCGACAGTGCCGTCGAGGATCATCGTTCGCACCCGATCCGGGTGCGAAGCAAGGTAGGCCTGTCCGAGGAGCGTGCCGTACGAGAGCGCCAGCATGTTGATCTGGTCCACTTCCAGCGCCTCACGGACGGCATCGAGATCGCGAACACCTGCGTTGATGCCGGCAGTGAGCACGCGCCCGTCCGTCTCCTGCTCGCACTTCTTCAGCTCCGCTCGCGCCGTCGGCTCGAAGGATGCCCACTCCTTGTCGATGTCCGCTTCGGAGAACGAGGGCGAGTCGGCGATGTCGCAGGTGATCGGGGTGCTGCGCCCGAAACCCCGGCGGTCGTACCCGACGATGTCGAAGTTGTCGCGGACCTCGGCGTCCGCCGTCGCGGCGAACCCGGCCTGCGACGCGATGCCCGACACCAACGGGCCGCCCGGATCGACGAACAGCACGCCCTTCGAGGCGCTGTCGGCGTTGCGGGCCGGGGTGACTGCCACGGCAATCGCGACCTTGGTATCGTCGTCGCCAGTCGCCGACCCGACCTGCACCGACCCGCATCGACGATCCGGCTGCCCAGGAAGCGCGCAGGCCTCCCACTCCCCCACCGGGAACCCCTCGGCCCCCTTCGCCGGGTCCACGGCCTCCACTGACGCGTCCACAGGCTCCGACCCCGGGATGCTGCACCCGGCGAGCGCTATCGTTGCGACGACGAGCGCCGCCGCTCCCGACCAGATCTTCGGTCCGCGCGAGAATCTCCGCATGTCATACCCCCAGTTCACACGAGGGAGTTCCCCGCACGTCCCATCCTGTCGCGGACGACCGCCGGGCACATCCCTCGCTGGGATGAGTCCGGCCCCCTCCGACGCCGGGGTGCTCTGACCCCACTCCGCCTTCGCTCTCAGGCGCGGGAGTCGGTGTGCAGGCGCAGGTATCGCCCGGTCAGGCTCTCGGGGATCCGGGTGAGCCCTTCGGGGGTGGTCGCCGCCACGATCTGTCCTCCGTCCGCACCGCCGCCGGGGCCGAGGTCGATCACGTGATCGGCGTTGGCGATCACGTCGAGGTCGTGCTCGATGACGATCACGGTCGCGCCGGCATCGAGCAGGCGTTGGAGCACGGCGAGCAGTACGCGCACATCCGCGGGGTGCAGGCCCACGCTGGGCTCGTCGAAGATGAACAGGGTGCCGTGCAGCTCACGTTCCAGGTCCGCGACGAGTTTCAGTCTCTGCGCCTCGCCGCCGGACAGGGCAGGGGTCGCCTCCCCCAGCGTGAGGTACCCCAGCCCGATCTCCTCCAGTGTGCGCAGTCGGGCTTCGACCTTCCGGATGCGTGCGAACCGCGAGCGGGCATCTTCGACGGTCAGCGCGAGGGCTTGGGGCAGGGTGACGCCCTCGAGGCTGACCTCATCCGCCCGAGGGCTGTACCGCGTGCCGCCGCAGGTGGGACACGCGATGTCGACGTCGGGGAGGAACTGCACGTCGAGGAACACCTGCCCCACCCCTTCGCAGGAGGGACACCGGAGTTCACCCGTGTTGTACGAGAAGCTCGATGCGGTGAGTCCGAGTGCCTTGGCGGCATCGGTGTGCGCGTAAGCGCGGCGCAGGTCGTCGAGGACGCCGGTGTAGGTCGCGACCGTCGAGCGTACGTTTCGTCCGATCGGCGCCGCGTCGACGACGACCGTGCGCTCGATGCCGCCCGGGTCGAGGTGGGCGACGTGCGCCGGACGGCTCATCCCGGTGTGCTGCGCTTCCAACGCGGCGGCGAGGCTTTCGAGGACCAGGGTGGTCTTGCCCGAACCAGACACCCCGGTCACCGCGGTCAGCCTGCGGAGCGGGAAGTCGACGGAGAGCCCGTGCAGTGTGAAGTGCGGTGTGGTCCGTAGAGAGATGCGCCCCTCTGCGAACATCTGCTCGGCATCGGTCAGGGTGCGGACGACGGCGGGTTCGCGTCCGCTGAGGAAGCCGCCGATGCGGGACGACGGGTTCCCCTCCATCGCGGCGACATCGCCCGTCGCGACGATCTGTCCGCCGTGGGTCCCGGCATCGGGTCCCACCTCTATCAGCCAGTCGGCATGTCGGAGCACGTCCACGTCGTGGTCGACGAGGACCACCGAGTTGCCGGTCTCCACGAGCCGCCTGACCACCCGGAGCAGCGACTCGATGTTGGCCGGGTGCAGGCCGATGGACGGCTCATCGAGCACATAGAGGATTCCGGTCGCACTGCTGCGCAGCGCTCTGCCCAGCTGAACCCGCTGCAGCTCCCCGGTCGAGAGCGTGCGTGACGATCTGTCGAGCGAGACGTATCCGAGCCCGAGTCCGAGCAACCGGTCCCCCATCGATGTGAAGGCCTCGACGATGCGCTCGGCCATCTCCCGCAACTCTGCCGGCGCCGTGGACGGCAGGCCGCGGACGAACTCTGTGACCTGCTCCAGGCTCCACGCCGACACGACGTCGAGGCTCTCACCGGCCACGGTCGTGGACCGCGCCTGCGCGTTGAGCCTCGAGCCGCCGCAGGCCGGGCACCGTGCCACGTGCACGAAGCGGTCGAGTCGCGCGAGCCCCTTCTCGCTCTGAGCCTTGCGCAGCGCATCGTCGATCACCTGGACGGCGTTGCGATACTTCGCGTTGAGCTCGAACACGTTGCCGTTCTTGCTCGTCACGACGACCGGTCGCGTCGTCTCCTCGCCGTCGAGCACCATGTGCCGCTCGTCATCGGTCAGGTCGCGGAACGGGATGTCGGTGCGCACGCCGAGAGCCGCGACCACCTGTGGCAGGAGGCTCGCACCGAACGACCCCCAGGCCGCGACTGCTCCCTGGTCGATCGACAGCGATTCGTCGGGAACGAGCGCCCGCCGGTCGACCTGACGCGTCTCGCCCGTCCCCTCGCAGGTCTCGCATGCACCCTCCTCGTTGAACGAGAACGCCTCGGCACCCGGCGCGGCGAACCGCACCCCGCAGGTCGGGCACGTGGTGTGACCGGTCGAGGCGATGCTCAGCGACGGCGGCACGCTGTGCCCGTTCGGACACCGATGCGCGCCGAGACGGGAGAACAGCAGCCGCAGCGAGTTCAGCAGCTCCGTCGCCGTCCCGAAGGTGCTGCGCACGCCGGGAACCGCCGGGCGCTGGTGCAGAGCGATCGCCGCGGGAACCCCCTCGACGATGTCGACATCCGCGCGTGCGGCCTGTGACAGCCGCCGACGCGTGTACGCCGAGAGCGCCTCCAGGTAGCGACGCGACCCCTCGGCGTAGAGCACTCCGAGGGCGAGCGAAGACTTGCCCGACCCCGAGACGCCCGTCACTCCGACCAGGGAGTGCAGCGGCACATCCACATCCACGTTCTTCAGGTTGTGGACGCGGGCCCCACGGACGACGACTTCCTTGCCCCATTCCATCCCCTCACCGTAGAGGAGAGGGCTGCACGACATAGCCTTCAGGGGTGGAACACGAATCGCGATGGAACGTGAGAGTCGCCCGGCCGGCCGCTCCGCTGTTGGACGAACAGACCATCGAGCGGCACCGGCTGCCAGACGGTGCCCCGCTACCGCCGTCGTACGTCTCGTTCGTGCGCGCATTCGGCTGGGGGCGCCTGTTCGGGCTCTGGCTCATCTACACGCCGGTTCCTTCAGGATTCGGTGATGGCATCGTGGGCCGAGGCGGGTATCTGACCGATCGGCTGCACCAGGAATTCGACGAAGGACGAGCCGACGACGACACCTGGAAGATCGAGCCCGACGGCTCCTGGGACATCGCGCAACGACTGGTGGTCTTCGCGATGAGCGAGAACGGCGACTATCTCGCCTGGGACACCGGCGCCCGTGACAGTGACGACGAACTGCCGATCTTCCACACCACACGCTTCGACTCGCTGACACGCATCGGCGACGACCTGTTCGAGGCGGTCGAATGGGTCCGAGGACGCAACAGCGGACGGGACTCCGACCCCATCGACTTCACGCCACTCGTCCCGGCGGCTCTGTGAACCGCAGCTCCGCGATCCACCGGCGTGCGGATCAGGGCTGTCGGACTACAATCCCGATCCATATCCGAACCAGACGAGTGCCCCGAGTGCCCAGAGCAACACGGGCCCGGCCACGAGAAGAGCCAGGGTGCCGATGGCGAACTTCGGGCTCTCCTTTTTGACCAAAGACCAGGCAGCAAAGCCCACTCCGACGACGTACGACCCGAGGAGCAGCACGTCACCGATGGCCCCTAGACCAGAGCGGCGCAGAAGGAGAGCGAGCGCCACCATCGCGAGCACGGCAACGAATCCCGTCCGCCCGAGAACCGGAGTCTTCTGGGGTGCAGCCTCCACGCTCGAAGCTTCCTCGGCTGCTCGCGCGCGCCGGTCGGCCGCGGCGCGGTCCGCCCGGGCTCGTCCCCACTGGTCGCTGTTCATGGACCCTCCTCAAAGTTGCCGATCTACCGCGGAGCGGCAGCTCGGGTGAAGTCGCCCCATTCCATCCCCTCACCGTAGAGGAGAGGGGATGGAATGGGTGCGGCCGGACTAGGCGAGGGTGGCGTAGTCGGTGTAGCCCTGGTGGTCGCCGCCGAACGCCTTGCTCATGTCGGGGGCGTTGAACGGGCCGCCCTTGTGCAGACGGTCGGGCAGATCAGGGTTGGCGATGTAGAGCGCCCCGTAGGAGATCAGGTCGGCCGTCCCCTCCTCGACCAGGGAGAGTGCGTCCGGCCCGGTCGGCTCGCTACCGGTGAACGGGTTGAGGATGAAGGTGTTCGGCCAGGCTTCGCGCATGCGGAGCACGAGGTCGCGCTGCCCGGGGGCTTCCATGACGTGCACGTAGGCGAGGCCCAGCGGGGCGAGCTGCTCGATCAGCGAGAGATACGTGACTTCGCGGTCGTCCTCCTGGATGTCGCCGAGAACCCCACCGGGCGACAACCGGATGCCCGTGCGCTCCGCCCCGATCCGCGAGCTGACCGCGCGAGCCACCTCGACGGCGAAACGTGTGCGTCCGGCGATCGAACCACCCCACCCGTCCTGTCGCACGTTCGCATTCGTGGCGAGGAACTGCTGCACCAGGTATCCGTTGGCGCCGTGGATCTCGACCCCGTCGAAGCCGGCCTCGATCGCGTTCGCTGCGGCGTCGGCGAAGTCGGCGATCGTGTCCGCGATCTCCTCCTCGGTGAGAACGTGCGGGGTGACGTGCGGCTTCTTCCCGGAATGCGTGTAGATCTCTCCCGCTGCGGCGACGGCCGAGGGCCCGACCGGGATCATGCCGTCCGGGAGCAGATCAGGGTCGCCGATGCGGCCGACGTGCATCAGCTGGGCGAAGATCCTGCCGCCTTCGGCATGGACGCCGTCGGTCACCGCTCTCCATGCCGCCACCTGCTCGGCTGTGTGCAGCCCCGGAGTGTCGGGGTAGCCCTGCCCGACCACCGATGGCTGCGTCCCCTCCGTGACGATCAGACCGGCTGTCGCGCGCTGTGCGTAGTAGGTCGCGTTGAGACCGGTCGGCGTCGCGCCGGGGCCATAGGCACGACTGCGAGTCATCGGGGCCATCACGATCCGGTTGGCGAGCGGGATCCCCGCGAGATCGTAGGGTGCGAGCGCAGAATTCATAGGTTGTTCTTCCTCCGTCGTCGACGAGATGCTGTACGCATCCCGACAGTCCATGTGAGTGACTGTACATGGGGTGAACTATCCCTGGATGTACAGTATTCCCATGGCGACAGGTGAGACCACGAAGCCTCCCGTCGCCGACGCCGGGAAGCAACCCGACCTCGGCTTCATGCATCCGCTGGCCCAACTCACCTCGCTGGTGACGACGCGGGTGATCACGCTGGCCGAGAAGAACGGACTCACCCCCACGCAGGCGCGCATCCTCGGCCTCCTGCTGAGCGGTCCGCAGCGGATGGCGACGATCGCCCAGAGCCTGGACATCGAGAAGACCGCGTTGACGGGCCTCATCGATCGCGCCGAGGCGCGAGGCCTGGTCGAACGCGCCGTCGTCCCCCACGACAGGCGGTCGACCAACGTCACGGCGACCGCAGCGGGCGAGGCCGCCGCGCGGGCGTTCTACGGCCAGCTCAACGACACGCTCGAAGAGCTGATCGCCGAGCTGCCTCCGCGCAACCGCGAGGCGTTCCGTTCATACACCGAGAAGATCGTCGGCTCGGTCTCCGGCGTCTGCCCCCGGGCCTGACCAATTCACTGAAGTCCGATCGCACCCAGTCCATCCGATGCGACTTCTCCGGACGACATGCCAGCGACGAACACACAGGGCTGATGATCCACCGACTCCAGAATTCAGATGAGCAGTCGTCATCCCGCAACCTCGGCGATTTCGCCACGGATGGTCACATGGCGCAGGTAGCGGCGGGGATTCGTGAGGATTCCGATATCCCTTTCGGGGTCGCCGTCGAGAATGAGCAGGTCGGCGAACGCACCGGGCGACAGCGTGCCGACCTGGCCCTCCATGTTGAGTAGGCGAGCCGCGGTGCTCGTAGCGCTTCGAATCACGTCGATGTTCTCCTGAACACGCGCACGGATTGTGAACTCGTCGAGCTGACGTACTTGCAACGCGCCGAGGAGATCGCTGCCGTATGCAATGTTGACTCCCGCAAGATGCGCCCGACCCAGCGCGTCAAGCGCGGCTGAGCGGACTTCGTCTAGCTTTCCGAGCGAACTCGAGGAGAGACCCGAGGCCCTCCCCACCTCGTACATGGCCTCGTACGTGACGATGGTCGGCACGAGAAACGCATCGTTCTCCACGAGCAGCCGGATCGATTCATCGTCGATGAGGTTCCCGTGTTCAATGCAACGGACACCCGCCCGGAGCGCCTGATTCACGGCACGCGGGTGGTACGCATGCGCAGTCACATAGCGGTTGTGATTCTCCGCTTCCACGACAGCGGCGCGCAATTCATCGGCCGTGTACTGCACCGCCGAGATCTCATCGGTCGGCGACGCAACACCGCCGGAAACCACAAGCTTCAAATGATGGGCGCCCTTGCGAAACTCGTCACGAGCCGCCCTCCGAACCGCGTCGACCCCGTCTGCGATCCGGCCGAAGTCGGGCTTCAGCTGACAGCACGGCAGGGAGTCGTCACTCCGCGATCGGAAGTCTCCGTGGCCACCGGTCTGCGAGAGCGCCTTCCCCCCGAACACCAACCGCGGGCCAGGGAGCAACCCCTCGTCCAGGGCGCGCGCCATCCCGTAGTCGGCACCGCCAACGTCGCGGACCGTAGTGAACCCACGTCGAAGCATGTCGCCAGCAGAACGCAACGCCCGGATCGTGGCGTAGCTCGGTGCCCAGGAAGCGACCTCCGACGCATCGGTCGAAGTCACCAAGATGTGGACGTGCGCGTCGATCAATCCAGGCATGACCGTGCCACCGCGCGCATCAATCACGCGGACGTCGCCCGAGGGCGCGGGAGGCGTCCCGACCCCGCTGTCGACGATCTTGCCGCCGTCGATCTCGATCCACGAATCTTGCCGACGCTCGCCTGTCGCAGGCTCGAGCATGTGGGCGTTGATGATCTGGACGCGCATGCATCTCCCTCGTTATCCTCGCTCCACGGGACGCATGCGGGCGACGGTGCCGCCGAACAGGCGATCTCCACGTCGTTCCCGCTGTCACACCCGCGGTCGAACGAGACCATGATTCACGCTCCAGGCATGGTTTCGGATAGGTACCAATGCCTACATCAGCGAGCTGTCCCACGTGCTCATTTCCGGGCCCGTGGAGACACCTCACAGCCCGAGCGAGAGTTGACCGTACGACAAACCGAGGTCGCGTGCGGCTGCAGCAGCGCTTCGACGGTCGGAGACCCCCAGTTTGCGGTAGATGTTGCGGGTGTGCGTCTTGACGGTGTTGTGCGAGACGAACTCCTGACGAGCGATTTCACGAAGCGTCGCGTTACGACTCAACGCGGCCAGCACGACCCTTTCACGAGGGGTGAGGTGATCCTCCTGCCCGATTGCACTGAGAAGTCGACCTTGGACGCGGGAGGCGAAGGCAGAGGGCGCGTCGACGACGGACCTGCTGGCCAATAGCTGAGCGATGGCGGGGCCGGCATCCGCGAACCGGCGAACAAGCCCCTCAGGCTCCGCGATTCGTAGCGCGGTGTCAAGCGCGATCTGTGCCTGTTCGAGTTGCCCTTGCTGAACGTGGAGGTCGGCGGCCAGCAGCCAGGCATCGATGCTTGAGGCGTGAAGCAACCACGGACCAGCACCCTCGAACGCCAGGGCGAGCACGTCCGATGCTTCGCCGTGTCGCTGGTCTTGCATCGCTGCGGTGGCGCGCAACAGGTGCATCTCGCTGGTGCCGTCAAGGACCCGATCGGTGGCGCCGATGAACTCGTCCCGCAGGTGTGGTTCACCGAGTCTCCCCAACGCGCGAACGACGAACGGAGCGATCATCGCGTGCCAATGCACGGGGACGGGCATGTCCTCTCGGGGGCTGAGGAGCTCCAGCAGTGATACTGCCGCGTCGTGCGAGTCTGTCCCCTCGCTATCACCCACCCGTGTGAGTGCGACGAGTCCTCTGATACCACGCACGATAGTGGGCGCAGAGCTGATCTCCGCCGCAGCGTGGACGAGCCGCCGCAATTGTCCCGGGCGCTCCTGCATGAGCTCGTATCTCGCCCAATACCACCAGGCGAGGTTCAATGCGGTGAACGCACCTCTCGGTTCATCCAGGTCCTGCCATCGGCGCTCGAATCGTTCGCCTCCCGCCGCAGCAGCGCGCACTCTGCCGCGAAAGAGCGCGCTCGCGTTGCGGACGATGGTGGCCTGCAGTTCCGCGACGGACGCTCGCTCGAGCCGCGCACGATCGAGCACCCGAAGTGCGTATCGGTCCGCCCGGTCCAAGTGACCAAGATGTAACTCCCCCCTCGCCGCTTGTAGGGAGACGTAGATGTCGAGTTGCGACTGCCCCATGGACTCGACCGTGGTGCGAGAGAGCACTTCATCAATGCCGCCTCGCTGATTCGCGACGTGCAGGCCGAGGCCAGTCCGCCACTGATTTGTGATGACGGAAGCCACATCGTCAGGTGTTGTCAGGGCAACGGCCGCCGCGCCTGCATGACCGCGCATCACATCCGCGGTGGCGATCAGCATCTGGACGGCAGCGTCCTTCCGCGATGAGCGGGGCAGCTGGCCGAGTACTCGGCTGACATCGTCGGTGTGCCCCATCAGAATCAGCTGCACGCCACAGCGACTGAGAATCCCCCAGACGAAGTCCGGGTCCCCCGTCGCCACGGCGTGCCTGATTGCGGGCACGTAGTCCTGCTCCTCGGCAAACCACTCTGCCGCGGCACGCTCAAGAGATCGAACCCGTCCCGGGTCCCGGTCCTTCAGCCGCGTCAGAAGGAAGTCTCGCAACACGGGATGGAGCTGGTAACGAATCGGGTCATACGCGTCGGCCTCCTTCAGGATGTTGAGGCGAATCAGCGCCTGGACGCTCTCCAGGGTTGGCGCCTCACTGAAGAGCAGAGCGGCGAGGTCGAGCGTGAACGTTTCCGGAATAGAAGTCGCGAGCAAAAACTCGAGGAGCTCACCGTCGAGGCCGCCGACCACCTCTTCGAGAAGGTAGTTCACGACCACGGGCTCATCACCCCGCAAATGCACACCCAACTTGCGATGCGAATCGGCCGCGATGTGCATCATGAGAACAAGCCCAGCCGCCCATCCCCTGGTTCTCTGAAGGATGCGGTCGATCTGCTTCTCAGACAGGTGGTCACCGCGTGAACCGAAAAGAGCGCGTGCTTCG
>NZ_PCPA01000020.1 GCF_002979515.1 Microbacterium sp. MYb54
CGGTGGCCCGAACTGCGGGCGGCACTGCTGGCCGGGACGGTCGGGGTCGCCGGAGTGTTGGCCGCGACCGGACCGGTGGAACAGGCCGGGAGTCGGGTCGGGACGGCGGACCGGTTGCTCGCGGATGCGGAGCTCGCGGCGTATGCGCGCGGGATCCCGGCCGCCGGCACGACCGCAGGCCCGGATACGGATGCCGGGTCGGGCGCGGATGATGGGTCGGATGCGGGCGTGGAGTGTGGCGTCGCGCCGGCGGCGACGCCGGAAGACCTCCGGATCCTCGCGCAGGTGATCGTTCAGTACCTCGACCCCGATGGTGCCGAGCCCGCGGACGACATCGCGATGCGGGCGCGCGGGATCATCCTCGGCCGGGCGAAAGACGGGGTGATCCCGATCCGGGGCGGGCTGCTCCCGGAAGTCGCCGGACAACTGCAACGCATCTTCGACGCCTACCTGAACCCGAAAGTCGACGGCCCACCCCTCCCCGGAGTCATGTTCCGACCCTCAGACGAGGCCGACGCGACGACGGCCACTGATGCGATCACAGCTGCGACCGGCGGGATGGACGACGCCGTCCTGCCCTCCGGAGACCCGGGACGAATGGTCGACGCCCGCACCCGGGCGCAGAAACAGCACGACACCCTCGCCGCGGCCCTCGGCATCGCCGCTCGCCACGACGACATGCCCCGCCTCGGTTGTGCCGCACCGACCCTGATCGTGTCGGTCACCGCCGACGACTATGCGACCGGGCATGGATGGGCGCATGTCGACGGCATCGACACCCCCGTCCCCACCCGCGTCGCCGCACACACCGCCTGCGCGGGCGGCGTGCAACGAGTGCTGTTCGACCCACACGGGCGCATCATCGGGATCAGTACCACCGACCGGATCTTCACCACCCACCAACGCCGCGCGATCACCCTCCGCGACAAAGAATGCCTCATCCCCGGCTGCCACGTCCCTGCGACCTGGTGCGAAATCCACCACGTCCACGAACATGCCGACGGCGGCCCCACCCACACCGACAACGGCGCAACTCGTAAGTCATACCATTCAGTGATGCCGCATAGTGCTCTGCGATGTAGTCCGGCGCGCGACGGAGAGTCATCCAACGTGGCTAGCGCACGATACAGGCCTGCCTAGAAGGGAGTGTCATAAGTGATCTGCCACCGGGGCTCACTACGGCAACCTCTAGCCTGCTTAGGTGTCCCATGTTCTCGGCCGAACGCAATCGAAGTGATTCCATTTTGCAGCGCGAAGGATAAAACGCACGTGAAGGCGTAATGATACGCAAGAGATCGAAACTCGACATCGCTCGAAATAGCCACCGTGTGGGCTATGAGCGTACGGTCGTGCTTTGTCCACGCGACGTACCCGAGGTGCATTGGTCCTTTCAACAGCTCCGCCGCATAATGCTCCCCGGGCCTACCCAGATATCGTTGCAAACGCCACTCCGCAAGCAACGGATGCTCCGAGACGCCGTTGCGCTTAGAGGTGGCTACGACGTCGTGTGCTGCCTCTCGACAAACGTCAGACGTGAGTACAGACGTGGTGTGCGTGAGATTCTCGCTTGCGGCAAGCTCAAAGTCCGTAGCCCACGTTCTCCTGTGCTTGCCGCTCAGCGAGTCAAGAAACTGAGGGAAGGAACGTGCACGGCCGACCTCGAGGATGTAGTGCGGAGCAGCAGGGATCACGCCTACCCGCACGTCGGGAACGTCCAGCAGCATCGCAAGGTCATCCGGCCGCACCGAAGGACTCATGACGTGATCCGCCTCGCGCAGAGAATGCCGGACAGCAGCACGGACGTGGGGCGCGAGGCTGGAGCGACGGAGTTCGAAGTCTCGGTGGTCACTCCAGACCACGGAGGTGTGTTGCGCGAATCCACCCCCTACTAGCATCAAGCTGCCCCCTGCCTCCGAACGTCCAACGAAGCTGCCCAGCTCGGCGCCCAGAGTCGCTGCTTCTTCGACATAGACGAGTGGAACGCTTGCATCGCGCGAACCAAAGGCGCTAAAACTGACGCGCGTGTCTTGTCCGCACCAGACCCGCTCGTCGCGGAGCAGAAACGAATCGAAGCTCTCACGCTCCGTAGCCGTGAAGGACCTCATGCGGCTTCTCCCTGCCTGAACACTGGCTCGACGCTCCGTCTACCGGAGTTCAATGCTACAGAGTCCCGTACGCCCGACCGCCCGTCCCTCCACGAGCCATGAACCTGAGCGTCTTGATGACGCGCCATTTGCAACCACCAATTCGAACGATGCCTACGGCAAGATTTACGAAGAATTCAGGCGGACGATGTCGCCGTAATGGTCACGCACAATACACCAAGCAAATCCATCGCCGTCGCCGATAGGACGTCACTGACGAAGTAGCGTACCGACCGAGATATCTGGATTCGCATCGACTGCATCCCAATACTCACCGAGGCTCCTGGCGAACGATTCCGCACCGCTGCGACTCCAGGCTTCGGCTTGGTATCTGAGCATCAAATCCACACCAGAATCGCTGATCAAAAAGAAAGAAGCGGAACCGTCGCGCGCCACACCGGCTTCAAGCGGAGGACGGGCATTCACCTGGCACCCATCAAGACGCATCGATACCGCGACGCGAAGATCCTGCACATCGATAAAGCACCCGGGGCGCCACCCCTTGAATGCTAGACGAGCAGGTTGGAGACGCTCCTGCAGATAAGGGATCGGAAGGTGATTGCTAACGCCTTCAAACACCGACGCCATAACGCCCGCACATAGACTCCTGAACGATTCACCCGGGTCCACTCTATGCCTGTGAACGATGCTGCTGCTAAACCAGCCAACTGACCGAGAATACTCCGGCGGACGCAATCCTACCGGAACGTGAGTAGTTCGAACACTCACTCCGGAGCGGGCTCGGGACAAAATGTGAGTGGCAAGAATCAGCGCAAAGGGCGTAACTCTGAATCTGCGAGACAACGCGGAAAGGTCACGAGCGTAATGCCACCGAACCCAGCTGGTCGTTCGCCCGGAGCCTTGCGGGGCATGCGCACCGGGCATCACCTCTTCACCCAAGGGAGCTAAGGGATCGAGCCTTCGACGCCAATAATCCAACCGACGCTCCCCTTCTTGACCACGGGAGGATCGCTGCTGATCGGCGGCGAACGAGAAGTAGGATGGGACGCTTTCCGGACCAGCTTTCTCGGGCGATGAATATAAGAACGACAGGTCCTTCTCGACAATTTCCCAGGACAACCGGTCAACAGCTAGATGGTCTGCTACTAAACACAAGACAAATCGCCCCGCTCCTTCAGACCAAAGATAGGCTGCAAGCTTCAGATCGTCACCCTTGAATCGGCGCATTTGATAGCGAGTTAGTTCCTCGGGGGTCGGAGATCCGGTGCTTCGATTGAGAACGAAGGGTACGTCACTCACACCGGCATTTCTGGGAACTTCGGCTCGATCATCGTAAGTAAAACGAAGCGCCTCATGCCTTTCAAACAACCTGCGAAACGCACGCTCCAGCCTCGATGCGTCAAGGGGCCCAGAGATCTCATATACTGCGGACAAGTTATTCGCCGGCAGAGGCACGCCGTCGAGGCGCAATAGCGAATCGCGACGTAGCCTTAGATCTTGCTGATATGAAAGAGGACGTGTCGCTCCAGCCTGAATCTCCTCGTGTCTCTGATCACTCAAACCGATCACCCGTTCACTGAATCCATGCCGCGTCCTTCGATTGCGGCAACGAGATCTTCAACCTTCTGAATTACGGCTATCGGATTATAGCCGATCGGCTCAAAGACCTCTCCAGACTCTGAACTCCATCGTACACTGGGCTCGAATACCTCATGACCTCGACCGCGTAGCGCCGCGACGTTGTCTACGGTCGCTTCCGAGGTCCACATCGATCGATTCATTGCGGGAAAGAAATGCACTGTACCCGCCCACGCGACAATGGTCGCCTGCAGCAGATTACTGGCGCTCCCATTCGCTGCGGCTGAAAGACTGTTTGCAGTAGCGGGCGCCACCAGAAAGGCGTCACCCCAAGATGCGCACTCAATATGGGACGCTGTACGCCATCCGCGGTCCGTAAGTGCTTGCTTGACTAGTCGTCGCGGCAAGAACTGTCTGGCACTATCGGTAACAATGACCCTGAGCTTGTGCCCTTCCTGCTGGAGCGCGTTGAACACCTCACCGCTCGTGGGGGCGTAGCTAGATCCTGAGATTCCGAGAACGATTTTCATCTATGAGCTATCGCGTTCACTAGAGAAATGCTTCTAGGCCCACGCCATCGGACGAGCCGAGAAGCGACCCTATACGCTCCATTGCTGCGAATAGCTCGGGCTCTGACACCTCGTCAAGATACTGGCATCGCCCTAGGCCGAGAGCCGGAGCCGGAGCCATCAATGAGACCCCGCCTCTCTTCTCTTGAATTGCTGCTTGTGCCGAGATGAGGAGCGCTCCATCGTGCAGACCCGGGTGGAGCACTGACAGACCCAAAGCCTGGAACAGGCGAATCTGCCGAACCAAATCTGACTGCGCAAGAAGTCCTTTTTCCACTGATATGGCGCTCGTGAGTGCCATATCAATGCTCACTGCGTGTCCGTGCATCAAACCGAGCGGCCTTTCGAAACCAGGACTCCACGTGTGTCCGAAAGCGTGTGGGCGCGACTGGTGGACCTCGAAGTAATTAGGCCCCTCATGACGCAGATATGAAACCAGGGCGGCGTGAAGGATAGCGGAAGCAAGATCTCTCGGTGCGTGCGGCATTTGAAACTTGGTTTCGATGAGCGCAGTCCCGTGCTCTTCGATCTTTTCAAGAAGGTCGATATCATCGACAAGCGCCATTTTCACGATTTCTGCAACGCCGTGGCGAACATGCTTTGATGCGAGAGTCTCAAGCAAGGTGGGGTCCGCGAAGGCCACAACGGGAGGATGGTAGACACCTGCGGAATTTTTGAACTGGTCTGCGTTCACACAAGTTCGCGGCGAGGGACCGGCGTCAATCGCGGAGACGACCGACGTTCCGACCATCACGTACGGCGTACGCCGGTGAAGTAGAGCGCACGCCAACCCCGCGACATCCGCGACTACTCCCCCTCCTACGACCAGGACCCGCTCATCCCGACTAACGCGTGCTCCGTCTGCTCCCAGGGCACGCAAGAGACCCATGACGGAAGCCATCGTCTTCTCCGATTCGCTGCTGGGGCACTCAATGAATAAGACCGGAATAGCGCGGGTGGTGAAGTATGACTCGATTCGCGGGCCCAGTGTCTTCCTGAGGTCCTCCGCAACGACGACGACTACACGCTGCGCACCCTCGTATGCGGACGCGAGCGCGGGGTTGTCAGGGTTGAACAGGGCGACGGTCACTCGGGTCTCAGTCTCGATGCGAAGCTCACAGACAACTCGGATGGCTCCCGTCGTGCCATCGTGGGTAAGACCGCCGCTGACCGAGTAGGGAATGACTGTCGTGGAGACCGCTTGCTCAGCCAGCGTCATCGGACAGCACCGCGCAACTCAAGCTGGACGCGGTCTCCCATCACGTCGCGGACCATTTGAAGCACGGAATCGTCTACGCCGTGCGTCATGAGACGCTCATCCAGAACGCGACGCCACCACGTAACATCCCATCCCACGACGTCAAGCGGAATCTCCGAGTCTTCCGGGTCCGCTAGGGCGCGATAAACCCCCAACACCTCGCGTTTGTCCGAAATGTCAGCAGACCTCGCGATGTTGAGGGCCTCTCGCAGTGATTCTCCAGTTTGACCCAAAGATTCGAGTGAAGGACCGCTAAGAATCCACTTCTTATCTGGCGGCAACTGGCCACGGTTAAGGTAGGCGATCGATGCCAGCAGCTCAGCCAAATAGAAGATCTGGCTTGTCCAAGCGAGAACTTCCGAGCGGAGAAAACCC
The DNA here is from genome assembly GCF_002979515.1 of Microbacterium sp. MYb54. Taxonomy (GTDB): domain Bacteria; phylum Actinomycetota; class Actinomycetes; order Actinomycetales; family Microbacteriaceae; genus Microbacterium. The sequence continues at coordinate 5,886 of NZ_PCPA01000020.1, forward strand.
TGGTAAACTGACCGCCAGTAGTGAATAGCATATCGAGTGATCAGAGCGGAGGCTAAGTCCTCTCCAACTTTGCGTATCTGGAAGGATTCGAGCATGACTTTGTGGGCCGCAATAAGCCCCTGCTTGTCAACTTGGACGTCCATCGTCCAGTAGTTCTCGAGGTTCTCCATGTAGTCCTGATCGAGCGACGGCGTTGTCGCACAAAAGTCGCTAAGGAGTTCGATTCTTAGGATCTTGAGGTTCAGTATCCTGGACTCCACCAGCACGTTGAGTACTACATAGTCCGCCCACGAGTCGTTTCGCCCCTCCTCGAGGTTTGACTCTTCAAGACCTTCAGGTAGCACTTCGTTCCAGACGAATGCTTGGCTGAGCTCTGTGTCGGGTGCGCAAAACACCCAGAGGTCGATATCGGAATATTCATCGTCGTACTTTCGACGCACCGAGGCGCAGTAAGCGACACCCGTGACATGCGGGTTCAGGGTCAAATGATCAATAACATCCGATATCAACATAGTTCCTCATTGGGTGACAGGTTCAAATATTGCGCGGCATGAGTAGGGCGGTGGCGCCAAGATCGCTCTCAGCGCCACCAACACTATCTCGCTGATCAACAGGGCTTCGCCTGCTGGACCGGCTTCTGAACCGGACGCTTCTTGATGATGCTCACAATGACTCCTTCCGCGTTGATTGCTGGCGACGGATGTCCGCCACCCGCATGGTAACCTACGTCGCGTGCCCCCGCAGAGATTCGCAGAGGTGCGAGGCGTACGTCGGGAGGAAGACCATCGATGACAGTTGAGACGGGGCCGGAGTGCACGTTGGTGACGATTACAGGCGGGGCTGGAGCAGGCAAGACGACTATCGCCGCTGCGTTGTCCGTGGCTCTGAACGCTCCGGTGGTCTACCTCGACGACTACTACCTCACCGACCTTGAGAAAGCCCCGACATACCACGATGAGAACGGTGTCGAGCGAGTTGACGTCGGCGACCCGCGAGCCATCGATTGGGAGTCCGCGACTATAGCCGTATCGAGCGCCATGGCCGAACGATCCTTGGTGGTTGTCGACGGTCTCTTTGCGGCTTCAATCTCCCTAAACCTCTCGGCCAGCATCCAGCGCTTGGACGTGTACATCGACTTGGAAGACGATCTGCGCCTTGTGCGGCGGATTCAGAGCAAGGTAATAGACGGCGACCTACCTATCGAGGCTCTTCTTTGGAACTACGTGAATCTGCGAAGGCAAGCATTCATCGTACACACCCTTCCGTGGCGTGACCGCTCTCACATAGTCTTGCCCGGCGACGCCGAAACTTCGAACAATGTGGCTACGATCGTCACAACTCTTGGAAGACGAATGGATCGGCTTTCCTGAGTTCGACAACGCGGCCCGCAGCAACCCAAAAGCAATTCTTGGCGGCAGCGGACAGGCAGTTATTCGCAAATCGCAGAAGATTGACTACTTCTTCTGAGCTTCCTGCAAATGCGGAATCAGGGTCACATGAGACCACGACAGTTGACGACTTCCGAACTGCTAAGGCGAAAATAACCGCCTCAATTTCATCGAGCTCAGGTCGAGAGTTGACGAGCCAACTGTTGACATCGTCGAGCAAGATCGGCACATCGTGGATGGATTGAAGAGCGTTCTGTAGTGCTTTCGGCTCTTCAATCACTGACCAATGCGATGGTCTGGACGACCGGTGCTTTGCGAGTCGAAATTCGTCTACGCTACTCCCCAGTAGGCCCGTCGCCAGATAAGTCACTTGGGCTTGACCGGAAATCGCGCTCTGCGCAATCGCGGATTTTCCGGAACCGCTTGCTCCGATCAGAACAGTCAGCACTGGTGCTCCCGCCGCGCTAGCACCTCACGCAGCGTTCCTGCCTGTTTAAGTAGTTCGAACGGGGGCACGTGAAGAAACTCGTGTTCTCTTGCACCAACCGAAGCCCAATAGTCATCGTCCTGATATCGCGGAACTACGTGCCAGTGTTCGTGATCGACATGTTGTCCAATTTTTGTGCCTACATGCTGGTGAACAGTCACCCCATCGGCTTCGAACGCTGACTGAACAGCGACCATGAGAGCCCGCGTCATCATCGCGAGCGACGTCACGACAGCTTCTGGAAGCTCGACCCCCGACTGGTGGTGTTGAACGGGAGCTACACCCACGTGACCTCTGTTGGCGGGCCGCTGGTCGCGGCTCATGTACACAATCGCGGCGTCGTTCTTGACCACCACGCTCTCATCGGGGTCGAGAGCGATCCTGCATATGAAGCATCCCGGCTGAACATCTACTCGCATCGCTCAAGTCTGCCCTAGAAGCCTGCGATCGGTATAGGTTCGAACCATGCGCGCGTCGGACACGGCATCGATCCTCACGGGAACTCTGCCTGTCGCGGTTCCCGATAGTTCCCCGGTTGGCGGCTCGGCCCTGCTTCATTATTGGCAGCTGTCCTCTGCCGCTCACCGCCCAGGAGTTCGACCCCTGCTGTACCTTGGTGGCGGACCTGGGATTCCTTCGTACCCACCAGAGCCCAAGAGTTTACCCGCCTGGATGAAGGCGGTGCTCGACCAATTTACGATCGTTGGGATCGACTACCGAGGCGCAGGACAAGACCAGAATGCTGCGGCGTTTCTGGCGCATCCACATCTAGCCGGAGTGCACTCGATCTCGCTCGACCTGGAGCGACTCCGAAATGCGCTGTTCGCTGATCAACCTTGGCACGTCCTAGGTTATAGCTACGGCGGCTTTGTCGCATTGGGGTACGCCACGTTCTTTCCGAAGAGTGTGCTGAGTCTGCGCTTCGCGTCTGGGATTCCGCCAATACATCTCGCGTCGGATGCCGTACACGCCGGGCTTACCGCGGCTCTCGTGATCGAAAACAACAGATTTAGTTGCCTGTTCCCCAGGCTGGCTGGCCGGATTCCTGAGATCGCGTCTTGGATAGATCGCACCGCACCGCGCCTGAAAAACGGCGACGTCTTGTCGCGAGCCCGATTCCAGAAGATCGGTACAGATATCGGAATGTCCTACGGGTTCTCCGAGATTGCCCGAGTGCTTGACCAGTGGAGGCCCGGAAGCGCGCACCAGTCGAACTTCCTAGCAGCAGTCTCCGAGCTTCTGCCTCGGTGGAAACATCCAGCACACGCAGTGCTTATCGATACGATCTATGCGGCTCCCGGCGAGACGCTCAACTGGCCAGCGTCGAGGGCACTGGACACGAGCCCCTCTCTGCGTTCTTCGGCCGAGAATCTACTGTTCACCGGAGAACTCGCGTACCCCTGGATGTTCGAAGAGTACTCGAACTTGCGACCGTACCGACGCCGGGCGGCGGTAGCACAGACGGCTTCGGATTGGCTGCCCCGAGTGGACGAACGCAACATTCGCTCTCAAAGCTTCGTCGTCCGCGCAGTCATTTCGGGCAACGACCCTTATGTACCAGCTTCTCACCAGTTGGCGGCGCTTGCTAGGCTCCGGGGCCCGAACGAGGTCCTATTAAGCGACGGTGGCCACGACACGTTAGCCTCTAACGAAGCGGTTCAACACCTTTTCCCTGAGATCTCGACGATTGGATGATCCAGATGACACGACCCTCACAGAGCTTCGTGCGAGAAGCCTTCGCGGCCCTGGTACCTGAAGCTCGCGAACAGTATCAGGCGCGCCGGTTCGCGCAGATGGATCGAGCGATCGACGGCTCGCAGATCAGGGGTGCATTATCTCGCCTGCTTCCCATCGTTCGCAGGTATGCGGAGCAATCCCTACGGCCGCCTGAGGGATCTGGTCACGCGTTCAATGGCGGCTATCGCTATGAACGAATCGACCCAGGCGTTCCCCAGAGCTCTTTCGCTCGCGAGGAAGATACATTTGTACGTCAGGCGTTCGAAGACAGTGGGCTCAACCGCCTGGTCGGCGAATTGTGGGATTCTACCTCGGAGAGTTTGAACGAGATTGTGGGTACTCGCCTTGCGCTCGATCGATGCTTTCTCCTCAGATACCGTGAGCGCGACTATATCGCCCCCCATGGTGATAGTCAGAAGAATGGTCGAGTACTCGTGCAACTTCCAGTTCCCTTCAACACGGTAGGTGTTTTTCGGGCTATGACGGGTGAATGGTTCGAAGATTTTTATGATCGCTCCGGTAGCCTTCGCATACTCGGGCCTGGCATTATTCACGAGGTCCCACCTGTCCTGAGAACGAACCCCGAAGCCGACCCGGAGCGGATTATTGTGACCATTCGACTGAGACCCGCGTGAAATGGGCCGCCTCGCGGGGTCACCGCCACTCGAAGACCGGGGCGTCTGGAGGTGACCATCTTCGCGGTCGCTCATTCAGACGCTCAGGAGCTTCGTCAAGGGGTGCCCGATTTGGCCCATTGCGTGCGCCAGCGGATCGAGCGCATTCGCGACCCGAGGGTCCGGGGAGACATGATGGCTGCACGAACACTTACGCTGAAGCTTCTTGCGTTGGTGGAAGGGAACGTTGTCTCAGGCGCCGACCTCGTGCAGTTGTGCGCTACGTGCGGCGGATGCCATGGGGCTCCCGCGACCACCCGTAGCGGCCACCATCTCTCGTGGAGCCACTCCCGCGGATGGGTCGCCGCGAGCGTCTCGACGTACGCGGTCGGCGTCGATGTCGAGGTCAACGACGAGAATTGGGGGCGGTCGCCGTCGATGGATCGTCTCATTTCCAGCGTTATGACAGATGGCGAAGAGGAGGAGATCCGCTCATCCGAGGACCCCAGTCGACTGTTCATGATGGCGTGGACAACGAAAGAAGCATTGGTAAAAGCCGGCGCGCTTGACGTAGGGCGCTTTAGAGAGACTAAGGTCCTCAACGGCTCTGGTCAGGTCCGAGAACAAGTCCTTGGTTTCTTCGTCGATGTTCGGAAAGCAGCCGATTACACCTTGGCGGTTGCGAGCGCGCAGCCTAGCTCGCGCTTGCGACCGGTCGACGTATGAGAAAACACCCCTTCGCCACGAAAGTATCCGAATTCCCGATATGAGAGGTATCTGATGACAGAGATTGCTAGTATTGTCCGTGACGCGTGGGCAAACGCCTTGGAGCTATCACTCGGAGATGATGGAGAGCACTTCTTCGAACTCGGAGGTTCATCATTGCAGGCGGCGATGTTCGTCGCCGACCTGCGGGATAAGGGCATCAATGTGTCCCTTGCGACAATATTTGAAGATGGTCGGCTCAGCGCGGTAATCGAGCAAGCAAGCTTTGACGAGCACGCCTAGCGCGGCGAGAAGAATATGGATATCAGCCTATTCTACTTCGGTGGCCAGACGTCCGGGGGCAACGATCAAGCTACTCCTGAACCTACCTCCTACCGCCTACTGATCGAGGGCTCGCGATTGGCCGACAAGATCGGTCTCTCTGCGATATGGACCCCAGAGCGACACTTTCACGCATTTGGGGCATCCTACGCAGACCCTGCCGTTACGAGTTCGGCAATCTCGATGATCACTACTCGTGTAGCGATCCGAGCAGGTAGCGTCGTCATGCCTCTGCACGACCCCGTGCGATTGGTCGAGCAATGGGCCATGATCGATAACCTGTCCGGAGGTCGAGTCGGGATATCCTTCGCCAGTGGTTGGCATCCCCGCGACTTTGCCTTGGCCCACCGGCAAAATCGATACGACTCCCGCAAGCAGGATCTCGAACCCATGATCGAGCTTGTAAGGTCACTCTGGCGAGGAGAGACCGTGAGGAGGGAATCGGGCACGGGTGAGCTGGTCGACATTCAGGTAGTCCCACGTCCATTGCAGATCGATCTACCCACGTGGATTACCAGCGCGGGCAGCAGAGACACGTTTGAACTCGCGGGTCGCCTTGGAGCGAACGTCTTGACCCACCTCCTGGGACAGTCTCGCGAGCAATTGGCAGGAAACATCGCGGTGTACAGACAGGCCCTCGAGATCCATCACCCTGGCAGTCCTGGACACGTCACTCTTATGATGCACACCTACCTTTCGCACTCAGTTCACGAAGCAACTGAAGCAGTTCGGAAGCCCTTGTCTTCTTATTTGGCTACGGCGCTCGATCTGGAGCAGTCCAGCATGTTGAGCGCTTCGACGCCCCGGATCAGTCATTCGGATCGAGACTTTTTACTGTCAAGGGCAGTGGATCGGTTCGTCGCAGAGGATGGGCTTATCGGTACCTTGGAGAGCACGCGAAGCCGCGTAACGAAGTTCGCTGGAATTGGCGTAGACGAGATCGCTTGTTTGGTAGATTTCGGTGTAGACGAAGATTTGGTCTTGGAGGGGCTGACTCGACTAGGCGATCTCCAGTGATCGATGGGTCGTGATCCTTCGGCCAGAATACGTATCGCGCCCGCGGTCGAAGACGCGCTCCAGTGGTCTCCTTGCTTGCGCATCCTGAATCAACAAGTCGTACGCGCCGGTTACGCGTGGTCTTTAGACGCCATCCAGGCTCGAAGAAATCGGGGCTTCGGCTCAGGAACGTGTGGTTTCTGCATTCTCGCCGCGGCCATCTGCCACCTGATTCGAAGGCCTTTAATCTACAGCAATCTCAGGGATGCCCGTCAAGGCATCGTTGCCGCTCGCGTAGGGTGCATCCGTCGCGACCGTGCCACGCGTTGTTCTGAGCCTCTCGGGCGCCGATCACCTCGCCGACCCGTTCATGACGTCGGGCCTTCCTTAAGCAGGATCTGAAATGCCGCTGAGATGTTGGACACGACATGGTCTGGCTGTGGTCCGTGGTCCGGCAGGATTCTCCCGTGTGATATCCACAGAGTAGTTAGGCCCGCAGCCTGGCCACCACCGATGTCCGAGGTCAGCGAATCGCCGACCATCCACGAATTCCGAAGCCCCCCTCCCGCCCGGACGGCAATATCCTCAAATACAGTCGGATCGGGTTTGCGGGTGCCGCCCGGGTCGCAGATAAGTACGGCATCGAATAGCTCCTCCATCCCCGTCGCTCGTACCTTTGTCAACTGCACGGACGGGCTCCCGTTGCTGAGAAGCGCCGTCCGCCATCCAGCCTCCCGGAGACTATTCAATCCCTCTACAGCGCCCTCGAAAGCCACTGCGTGGTCAGGGAGCGTTGCAGCTACACTTCTCGCGAGTTCATCGGCAGACTCAGGTAACAGGAAGTGCTCGCCGATGAGCTGCCAAGCCTCGTGGACTGTGAGGGTTCCGGCATTCACGTCGCGAAGGAATTGAACGCCGCTTTCGCCGAGACCGCGTTGGTGGGCGAATGATGCCAGTGCTCTATCTGCGGCCTGTGCGTAGTCGATAAGCGTGTCGTCGAGATCAAAAATTACTAAGGGTTCGGTCACGATGACTCCTCATCTTCATGGATCGACAGGCATGTCACGAGGTTCGTTACTGATGCAGATCGACAACCGTAGCAGAGCCGGTACCGCGGTGGGGCTGCTACGTAGATCCGTGCTGCGTCGCCGTACTCACGTCATGGCGCCAGTCGTTGGGCCGGCTCAGGGCGAGATGCCGTTGAGTTGGGGAGTGCGACAGCCGGTCCCGCGCGGGACGTGGGAGCCTAATGCCCCAATAACGCACCGGGACATCGCCAATTGCTCGACACCATGATCGACGTCGGGAACGAGCAACAGTCGCTCAATGAAGCATGCCGGCCGCCTCGCCCTTGCAGTACTGTTCTTGAACCTCTTGGAGCTGGGAATACACAATATGAAAATCGCTTTGGTACGAATCCTCAGGCTTCGAGACCGCAATCATCACTCGCAGTTCTCGTAGCCGTTGATTGAGCCAGCCACAATCTACTTTACTACTGACACGATCGCCCCTCGATTCGGAGTAATCGGCAGCTTCTGCAATTGATGACGAGACAACAACCTCCGGCACCTTGTCCCATAGGCCGGATGCCACCGCCTCCAAAACCGAACTCAAGTTCGTAGCGAAAAGGACGACGTTCTCGATGCCGGTCGGAGACTTCCGCCTGGGATCCATGATCGACCCGACGTACCGAAAGTGATGGCGGATTCCCCTAGCAACCCGCTCGACATGTTCGGTAGGAAGAGATGCAACATTCGTCAACAAAAGGCCGCCCGGTGCTAGCGAACGAGCACAGTCAGCGAAGAACTCACTACTCACGAGTGCTATGCTTCCCCCAAACATGTCAATTGCATCGGTGATGATCAAGTCGCATGTTGAGGGCTGTTTGGCGTTGATGCCTTCCCTGCCGTCACCGTGCGTCAACCTAATTTTCTCGGTGGCAAATAGTTCGCGCGGTATGGCCGAAATCACGTCCGAATCGATCTCAAATACATGCTGGCGTAGGCGAGTATTTGTCCCCGACAGATATAACGGCAAGGCTGCCAGACCACCCCCGATGTGTATCGCGTTAGGACTTTTCCGAAATGTAGAATATCCGTGAATTGCAGCAGCCATCCAGCGCAAGTACGGCGCCTGGAGACTACCTGGTCTCGCTAAGTCAACACGAGACTGCAACGCCCCCTGCGCGTAGAGCGAGAGCACCGAACCAACGCGGCTCACTGAAAGACTCACAGTCGACGCCGAACATCGTTGAAGTGCGACGCAAGCAATTTCACATCCACCTTTCCGTTTTGGTTGGTTGGTAGCTGGTCCATGATGCGAACGGACGTCGGCCACATGTACTGCGGGAGGCGGGCGTGAGCAACCTTTGTGGTCTCGCCACCGACATCGTGCCCCGCGATTGCCACGACAAGATCTCCGTCGACAATCAGGGCGTGCGCAGTCGATGCCCCCGCCCTCAGGAACGCGTCTTCAACCTCGCCGAGTTCGACTCGATACCCGAACCGCTGAATTTGCCTGTCGATTCGAGATTCAAACTCTAATCCCCGGTCCGTTTGTCGGACGATATCTCCGCTTCGGTACCACCGGACCCCGTCCGATTCTTCGAATGCATGAGTGTCGTCGAAACTATCAAGGTAACCATTGAAGACCTGCGGGCCCGATATGAGGAGCTCCCTGTCGTGTCGAGTAGAGCCGATGGTGAACTTTGTTGACCCGAAGGGCCTGCCTATCGGAACCGGCCCCGAAGCTTGATTCGTCAGGTCACCTGGGGTTATCTCGTACGACGCGCAGGCAACTGTTGCCTCGGTAGGACCATACACGTTTTGTATCTCGGATAACGGAGCAGCCCGGCTCCAGGCGAGCGCCTGCCGCATTGATAGTTGCTCACCGATGAACATACTGCGTCTTAGGGAGGTGAAGCTGCCCTCCACAAGCGAACCCAACTTGTCCGCGACGTCGATCACGCTAGGAACCGAGAACCAGATAGACAGATTGTTCTTTTGAATATATTCCTTCACCTCGAGCAGTTCGGCTCGAGAGTTCGGGACAATCGACGTCGCGCCGACAATGGCGGGGATCATCAGGTCGAAGACTGATACGTCAAAAGTCAATGCAAATGTCCCTGAAACTCGGTCTGCTCGACTCACAAGCGACTGGTCAATGACCGACTGGCAGTACGCTTGCATGGCCCGCTTCGGAATGGGAACTCCTTTCGGATTCCCAGTGCTTCCGGACGTGAAAAGAATGTATGCAGCGTCGCGGTGACTATCGCCAAGTTGGCTTGTGGGATCTCTCCGATTGATGCTTCCAGGTAGCACACGGTCTGCAGTCCACCGCCACCCTGTGAGTAGCGGCTGTGGCTGGGTATCGATTAGTGTATCGACGTTAGCCCTGTTGAGGACGAAGTCAACCCTCGATGCTGGCCATGATGCTGACACCGGAACAACCGTCATGCCATTCTGGATTGCAGCGAGATATCGAGCGCGGCTGGCTATATCCTGCCGATCCATTATGGCGACGCGGCCGCTCGTGGATTGTTGAAATAGAGCCGAATATTCAGCCGAGACTCGGGCCAGATCGCTGTACGTTAGACTTTCGTTGCCTTGCTGCAATGCCGCTTTAGCGCCAAACCGGTTCCACCGCTCCGCGAGCGTCTCAAACATCTCGTCTATTATCTCCGCTCCTAAGGGTATTGCCGCGCGACGCCTTGGATCGAGCGAGTCCATACATGATGGCGCCCTGCGACCCACGGAGGGCCTTCGAACGATCGTGCCCCGACCCCAGAACGATTCGGCTGAGGCGATTGCGTAGGGCGTAGCGCAGGGGCTCAGCAAATACGATTGCTCGATACACCTCAGATCGCGAGGTATGTTCGACGAGACCTACATCGTAGAGCTCAAGCGCGTCGTCGACTGTTGCCCCGAGCAGGACACCCAGCAGACTTCCGCGGCGGTCTTTGGCGAGGAACGCAATAAGATCATTGTTCGACGCCGAAGAGCGACGTCCTACTTCGTACTCGACAAGGATGGGGTGCGATGATTCGCCATGTCGGAATCGAACATCGGAGATAAGGCGAGAGAAGGCTGGTATCGCCTCAGGCGTCACTTTTTCAATATCGACTAGAATTCCGTTCGCGGAGGTCAATGTAAGGTCCTGCCTCCACGTGCGTCTGCAATTTGCCCGTAGCCCGTCTAGAAATTCTTTCTCGTCACGTGCGCCACCAAGGATTACTTCATGCCAAACTCGTCGTAACGCCTCTTTCGGGTGTTCGAACCCGGCGCGAGTGAATGCTGGCACCTGTTCATGCGGAACGTTCGGAGCGATCATCCGCGTTGTTTGTGCTTCAGCCACGACGATGGCCTGCTTGACAAGTTCCTCCAGCACCTCCTCGCTCCGCGCAAGATCCATATGCCTCGCGACGACTCCGCCGCCGTAATAGCGAGCGAACGAACCGACGCAGGCAATGAGATCGGTCGAAGACATGTCATCCGCTAGCTTGCGAACGTCGTCTCCGAGCACGGCGTGGCCGGCCAGCACCTCCCGTGGCGCGACGGTGACTAGAAGCGCTCCTTCGACGCGATTGCCGTCTCGCACGACGCACACAGACTGATGCCAGGTCTTCCATCCGACTACCGACTCTCGCAGTCCTTCTAGACTTCCGTACCTGAGTTCGCGCGGCAGATCCGGAACCTCGTCAGTGACAAGTCCCTGGAATGGTCGTTCAGCCGGCGATGTCCAACCACGCTCCGAACCCTCACCGCTCAGTCGATTCATACGGATATGGTCCGGACGGGAACGACGCCGTGGGCGCCAGCAGCAGGGCCCGTCACCGGTGGAACGCTGAGCTCGTAGCCGAGGACCTCTGGGACGTACCTGGTCGCGCGTGGGTCGCTTGGAGACGTGCAGCCCCAAGTTGGCTTCTCCGAAGCCTCACGATTAATCACCAGTCTTGCCTCCTAAACACACGCGGGCGTCTGCCACGACAGCGTGTGGGTTGACGAGGTCGATCCGATCATTCAGACCGCGAATCACAGCGCGGTACCGCTCGACATCCCACCCTTCTCTGCGCGATCCCAGGCTAACCACGATTCGCGCATCGTCTAGGCATATTGCACGGAGATCTTTGATACACGACTACTCGCGCTACTGTTCAGGAGCGCGGGGAGCGACTTCATATCGGCATCGGGGGCTACAGTCTCGATCACGGGGAGGACCCGAGCGTCCGGGAACGGGGCCGGCAGTCTTCTTGCCCCTGCCATACGTGCTGGTGGAACGTAGCGTCAGATCGCACAGGCCGATAGGCGACCAACGACAAGGACGTCCGACGCCGAAGAGTAGGTTGCCTTCGCCGTACTCCGCCTCCCTGTCGTGGAAAGTGCGATCGAGCCTCCGTCGATCGGCGATGATGCAACCATGACTCCCCCGACGAACTACTGACGGCTTGTGCAATCGTTGCGGATGACGTCGCCCACTCCGGGCACTCCTCTTGATACATCGCCTCGTCCGCCTCGTCCGCCCCGTGCCTAGCTCGGTGGTCGCTTCCGCGAGGGAATCGGCGACGCGTCCAAGTCATCCGGCAGATTGATCACTACCGGCAACTGCTGCGTACGCCCAAAAAAGAAGACCGCATCGACCAGGTCGCCGAAGGCCACCACGCGTTCCCACGAAACGGCATTAGATACCCGGCGGAACTGCGGGAGCTGTGAAGTATTCCTGACAGCTCGCTGCCGTACCTCGCACCACTCAACCCGTCCGGGGTATATACATGAGGCCGACCGGACGTCCGCTCTGTCGTCGGTACTCGAGGCCCTACCCGGCTCTTCTATCCACCTCCGCTAGGCTCAGCACCGTGCTCAGTGATCAAGATCCTTCGACGACGCGAGGAGAGGACAAGCAATGATTCGTGGCCTCGCTGCCATGCAAGACCGTAGTTTCCGCTGGTTCTTCTTAGCCAGGTCGATTACCCTCGTCGCGGGATCGATGTCGTCGATCGCGCTCGCATTCGCCGTACTGCAAGTCGACAACGCTCCTGGTGCACTCGCGATCGTGCTGACCATGTTCACGCTGTCGAACGTCGCATTCCTGATCATCGGTGGTGTGGTTGCGGACCGACTCCCGCGAGCCCTAGTTATCCAAACCTGCTACGTCATCGACATTCTTTCGGTTGGCACAATGGCTTACCTTGTGTTCACTGGAGGAGCGACGGTGCCAATGCTCGCACTCCTTTCGTCGATCAATGGCGCCGCGTCCGCGTTCGTGATGCCTGCGATGCAAGGCATTATTCCTCAGCTGACCACAACGTCGCATCTTCAGCAAGCCAACGCCATGCTCGCTTTCGTTCGATCGGCTACCACGATCGGCGGTCCCATCATCGCCGGCCTGGTCGTCGCGACCGCGGGGCCCGCCTGGGTCATGCTTGTGCAGGTAGCTGGATGGCTTGTCGCGATCGCACTACTGGCTATGATCAGACTGCCACCACCCGCCAAATCTGACTCGAGTTTCATTCGAGACTTGCGGACCGGGTGGTATGAGTTCTGGTCGCGCACTTGGATGTGGAGCGTAAGTCTTTCGTTCATGCTGCTGAATGCGATCCATATCGGCGCATGGAGTGTTGCGGGCCCCTACATCGCAAACAACGACGAGCGACTCGGAATCACTGGGTGGGGCTGGGTACTCAGCGCGGAGGGTGCAGGCATCCTTGTGATGACGCTCCTCATGATGTGGATCCCGCTGAAGCGCCCGCTTCGCTGGGGAATGCTTGCGATTAGCGCGGTCGCGCTGCCGCTTACCGTGCTCGGTCTTTTTCCGTACGCAATTGCCATTGCCGTAGCGGCTTTCATCGCTGGTGCCGGAATCGAGCTTTTCAACACCGGATGGAACGTCACTGAGATGGAACAGATCCCCGGCGACAAGCTTTCGCGAGTCGCGAGTTATGACATGCTGGCGAGTTTTGTAGCAATTCCGCTTGGCACACTCGCATTTGGTTGGCTGATTGCGGCCGTGGATGTTTCTGCGCTTCTCGTAGTTTCGGCAGCAATCTATGCCGTGGTAGCGCTCGGTACGATGCTGATTCCTAGTGTATGGAAAATGGGGCGGATTGAAGAGTCCGCTCCTGACCCAGCGACCGCATGAGCAGATAAATGGGAACGCAGCGATGATGCCCTCTCCACAGTCACTGGCTGATTTTGATCTGTTCGCGCTGCAGGATGAAGTGGCGGTTGGGGCGTTGGACGGGCGACTCGATGTCCAGGTGCTCGAAGATCATCACCTTCGGGTGCCCTTGATCCGCGCCCAGAATCAGGCGCTTGGCACGACGTACCGCCACTGGATCGGCGTTGATGACACGACCTCGCCCGTGACAGTCGTTGGCGGAGGGCTGGCACAGTTCTGGTCTGCAGCAGTTTCAACCTCGACAGACCCATCTCTCCGCCGTTCAGCATTTATCAATCTGCTACAGCCGCTCGTGGTCGACGAACTCGCACGTGGGAGACAGGTCATTAGCCCCTCGGTCTGGACGGAAGACCTCGTAGCCTTCAAAGAGTTTGACGGAGTCGAAGTCGAAACAAGACACGCTGACGATCATTTCTTCATGTTTATCACTGCAGCTGAGAGCAAAGCAGAGTTCATATCAAACCTCCCTCGAAACGCGCGAAAAGTTTGGTCACGAGATCGCAGAGCGAGTGAACGTCTGCGATTGTCTTCACACGTCTCCCCGCTGACAGCGGCCGGCTGTTTCGAAGCGTCATCTTCACTCGCTGACACAGGAACACGGAACGGCGAAGAGACTCTTCCGGCGATCGCCGAATGGCGTCTGGCCTCATATTTGCGACGTCCGGGAGACCACATGTTGATCCGCATCACTAGAGAACATGATGTTGTCGCTTACGTTGCGGCTCGTCTTGCAGGCACTATCCTAGACGTGCATTCCTTCGGTATGTCGTCTCGTCTCGGGGAGCGAAGAGAGGTGTATCAGCATATGTTTGATGCAGTTCTGGACATCGCTCTTTTACGAGGGGTTACGGCTATTCATTTTGGTGTGGGCCATGCGCACCCAAAGCTCGTTAGAGGTTGTGTGCCGGTCGCCCGGGCGTGGGTACGCTTCTATCCGATCTGAATCCGCACATGTATTAGGAATTCGCCGCCGGGAGCATCGCGCCCTTCTTCCGCTCCTTCATTTGGCCTCCGGAAATCACTGGTAGCCAGACGAGGGTGTTCCATGGCTCAGGCCGGTGTGGGGCCCGCGACCTTTCGATCTTCGATTGGATTCGATGGGTAAGCGCTTCTCGTTGATCGCCGTTGCCTCGTTGTTCCGCGGAGGTCGCGATGGTAGGGCGAGGCTGGCTAAGGGTGGTGTCAGTCGAGCTAGCTGTCAGCCGAAGAGCAGTACAGAACCGGCACGGCTAGTCGCTGATCCAATCCTTGGGAATCAGCGCCTCTCCCCGCCAGTTATGTTGGACTGCTTCCTCGAACCAATCCTCAGCAAGGTGGGCGTGATCACTGACGATGATCTGAAAATGAGGTGCGAGCGCCTTCGCGAATCGATCGAGAAGCTCAAACATGCGGGTCACCGCAACATGATCATCTTGCTCCGGCAACCCCGAGTCGCTAAGGCGCTCAAGACTCTCCAGCGATCGTGACTCATAGAAGGCCTGAGTGGGCTGATCCAACATGAGAATCCTGGGCACCGGCAACGACGATTGCACGAACAATTTGTGTAGCGCAAGGTGAGTCGCCAGGTGGTACCCAAGCCAGTTTGCTCCCGAGCCCAGACCCGACAGCGGTACGGGCCCCGTGGCTGTGTCCGTCACGACTGTAAGTTTTGCGATATCCAGCCGGACGCCAAGCTCTGAGTTCTCTAGCTCTAGCGCCTGCGCAAGGTCAGTCATCTCCCTACCAAGCGTGATCAACGCCGACGTTAGGCGCTCGCGGGCAACGTCATCATCAAGTTCCCTCTCCAACGACTCGACACGCCGTCCCGCTGACTCCACCGCCGCTGTGAGGCGCGAAAGGTCGATCTCGTTGCGTCTAGCGAGTCGACCGATCGTGGCATCAATACGTCCACGTACAAACTGCGAGCGACTGCGATCAAGGATCGCACCTTCCTCCTTCGATGTGGAGTCGTAGGCATCTATAGCGACCTCCACGCTGACCAACCTCTCGCGCGCGCTGTGGATCTGTTCGGTTACGGCCGTGAGCGCCTTCTGTCTGCCCGGTTGAGCAAGTGCTAGCGCCTCGAGCTCTTGGGACAGCCGGTTGAGGCGCGCTGTCATCTGCGCCGCAGTCGGGTCCTCGTCGTGAAGCCTCTGCGAACATACGGGGCAGATACCAGAATCCGCTGTTTCCGGAGCAGGAACGAGTTCGATGCTGCGCAGTCTCTGCGCTTGCTTGGCAATTGCAGCGTCGTAGCCGCTTTCGGTACTCGACACCTCAAGCAGAGCATCCCGTTGATCGAGTAGGTATCCGAGCTCGGTTGTCACCTGGTGCTTCTCGAGCCGTAGCTGAGCAACTCGATCCTGTGAACGAGTATCGATCGATAGGTCGTCGGTGGCTGGATCGACAGGGCGAGCGAGCACACGTTCGAGAATTTCCAAAGCAATCTCTGTGGTCGGAGCCCGGTCAACGTCGGCGAGACCGGACGCGTATGCCTCGGCCACGAGGGCTTGAATCTGAGTATCGTGGTCTGCTGCCTCGGCGACAGCAGCGTCGAGTGCGATCTCCGCCCGCCGAAGGTCACGCTTCGCACGTCGAAGCTGATCGTGTCGTTCCGCGTGGTCGCCGCTGACCGCACCGAGGAAGAACGGTAGCGAGTCGCGAATGGAAGCCGCCATGCCGTCCTCCCCCTGGCGATGGAACAGAAGGGACTTATTGGCGATCTCGCTCTGAGCTTGGAACAAGAAGATTGCAGCCTGCCCAAGACCCACCTTGTACGGGCTTCGCGTCGATCCCTCGGGCGGGCTCAAACGCGAGTCCCCTAGCCCTATCCGCGCGCCGAGTTGGTCGCGAAGGGTCGCGGAGTCAGTGTTCTCAGCCAGCTCTTCGTATTTGGGGAGCGCGAGGTCCTTTCCCCCGAGCTGAAGCATCGCGCGACTCGTGGATGACTTGCCCGACTTAAACATCGGCCGTCCAGTGAACGCCCGTGACCCATCGTCGAACTGCCAGAGACACCCGTACCAGGTAACCGAGTGAAACACCTTGGTTTGCGGGATCGGTGCTTCGTCGCGGCCTAGGCAGAAGTCGACGATATCGAGGAGAGCGCTCTTTCCCGTCCGTGAAGCCCCTGTGACGATATTTAACCGGCCCGTACGGAAGTCCACAGGGCGTACTCGCCCATCAAGGTTGTATACCGCGACACTGATTAGCTGCACAGCATCATGGTGCCACACCGAACAACGCATAGAGGGTCGCAGGCGGTCCCGTATGCGCGAACCATCGTCCCAGGAACGCCGCTTTGCCAATGATGAGCGCGAGTTCCTTGTCGCGATCTCGGTTTAGCTTCCAGCTGGGCGTTCCGAGCAACCCCTCGCCGTCGATGATCCTGAGCGAGCCCGTGCGTAGCCCGAATCGCATTCCTTCCCGCGTGTACGGAACCATACTCCGCGCGCGGTTCGCGAAAGACGCCTGGAGGGCTGCATTCTCAGCGACCCACTTTGTAGTGTGAGAGTTGATGCGCGTGGGCAGTGCTTCACGCGTGTCGCGATGCAGCACCATGGGGACGGACAGGAACGAGAGTTCCCACGGCATCGGATCACCAGACTGCTCCTCGTACATGTGCGCGGTGGCGACGAGTGTGGCAGCGATCAAGGCTGGGTTCAGCATGCTGCCGGTAACCCACGAGCGATTGTCCCAGTTGGGCAACGCCATGGAGATTGACACGCCTTGCGTATCCTTCATTCGATCGCCTCGACTGTTCCAACCGTGAGAGCCTCGATCAGCGACTCGAAGTCCGGATGCCAACCGCACGAACCGCCATCTGCGATCTCGTGTCTGATACCGCGAGCGTAGAACGCCTCCGTGTAGCGCGGACGAACTTGGACGGCGACAGAGTCGCGGAGACGGCGATACAGCAGCTTGCCAGCCTTGGCCCGATCATCTGCTGGGGCGTCCTCGGGCAGGTCATCGATCATGTCGTCGAACGCGATCTCCCACTCATCGGTGAGGCGCTCCTTGAACCGGTCAAACTCGGTCATCTCGATCAGATTTCGATCAAGCCATTCAGTGGTTTGGGTCACCGCACGGTGGAAATCTGTCACAGCAGTGCGAAGCATCACTGGCGTTGCGCTGATGAACTCGAGTTGGCGCACGAAGTTTCTGTGCTGGTACTGGGCTAGCGCTTCCTCGGGCGTGACGGAGACATCTATCGTCAGGAGATTGTCTGGCAGGAACCGATCTCGAATGTCATCGAGTTTTGCCTTCATCTCGCGGACGCTGATTGATCCGCGGGCCTTGCGTAGGAGGTCGATAGCGACGGCGAGCCACCAAGCATCAAGCTCCGCCCGAAAGTCGGTCTCACGATCGCGAGGTGCGATCATCCACAACTCTCTGTCGATAGCCTCATCGAGCCCTTCGATGCGGACGTCTGCGTCGAGCACAGTTATCCGCTGCACGATACCGATCCGCTCAGGTTCTGGCAGCGCCTGCCATGCCAGCCGCGCATCTCTTGTCGTTTGATCTGTGGAGCTCCCCGCCGCGGAATCAAGCCGGGTAAGCGCTATTGCAGCGTCGCGAGATTCCGTCCGCAAGAACCAAGCCGCGGAGTCGAGTGGAGCCGTTGCGGTGGTGACGATCGATAGCTCGGGGCCGTCGATCTGGCGGAGTCTGACATCATCAATCCAGACTTTCAGAGTCCGCCAAAGGTCTGCGCTTTTGTCCGACAGCGATCCCTGGCCGACCGCATGATGCTTCAGCTGCAGCGCTGACAATGGGTCGCCTACCGAGTCCTCCCATGCAACGTCGTCCAGCCTCTCGAGCGTCAAGCTCATGTCGGGTCGGCTACGTGCGCCGCGAAGCAGTTCTAGCAGCGCCCACCGGACCTGGTAGAGGTAGCCAATTGCACTGGCCGATGCGTCGTGCGAAACCACCTGGCCTCCTTCCCGATTGGTTTGACATCATCGTCGTGGCTTCAGACATCGTTGCACAAGTCGAATTTTGGCTGCTGCGTCACCGAGGAGCGCCCGGACCGCAGCGAAGCGAGGACCGGACGCACCGCAGGTGACGCAGCCGGCCGGAGGCCGGCCTTGACGGAGTATAGAAAGTTTCGACAAGCGTGCTGAGCAGTGCTGCGTGGATGGTGTCGTGTTTAGCCTCTTTGGCGGTGCGGTGCGGTGCGGTGCGGTGCGGGGTGCGGAGCGGACCGCGCCGCCTTCGAGTCGCCTGGACGATGACTCTTCTTTGTTCCTCGTCCGGTGCCTCGATGCGCTCAGGTGATCCTGCTTCGTCCGCGCTGGTCAGGCCTGCTGGCCGGGTGGGAGCAGACCGTTCGACCTCTCGACTGTTGTTGCATCCCGGCGTCGAAGATGCTTCGGCAAGTCTGACTGCGGCGACGGCAGAGGGGGGACATGCCTGGACCCGCTCGAACTTGGTGCCGGCCCAAATTGCGCCTTGTCATCGGCTCGAGCAAAAGCCTGTTAGGCCAGCCGCGGTAACGATAGCTTCTGTCGCGATCGACTCCGCGGCTCTGGAAAGGGTGCCACTGATGTGGCCCGGACCTGGTCGCTGTCGTGTCTGTGCGGGGTCCGTTCTCGTACGCGCCACGCCGGTAAGCTGGTCGCACGACCACGTGAGGGGGCAGAGTGACGGAGCAGGCGTCAGCGCGGTTCTCCGATGCTCGCCGTCAACACCTGGACTTCATTCAAACGGCGATTGGGCGGATGTCTTCCGCTTCGGCCGTTGCCAAGGGCTGGGCGCTGACGATAGCGACGGCCGCATATGGGTACGCCGGCACAAAGCCGTCGATGGTGGTGGCGCTGCTTGGCATGTTCGCGGTGCTCTTGTTCGCCGCCGTCGATGCTCGCTACTTTCGTGAAGAACGCAAGTACCGGCTTCTGTTCGATGCCGCGCGAGACGGGGCAGTCGACGTCTACGAGATGAACGCGACCCGATACTGCGGGACGCTCTCTCGTGCCCAGTGCGAGTCCATCGGGTGGGGCAAGGTCGTGTGGTCGTGGTCAGTGCGCGACTTCTACGGCATCACACTGCTGGTGGGAGTGGCCCTGCTGGTGTGGCTGCAGTGCCGATAGCACGACAGGCGGCACGAAGCGTCTCCCAGGCGTCGTCCTTCTGCGCCTCGCTGTAATTGCTCTCTGGAGGCCAGATCCGTCCGACGCGATCGCCCACCGTGCGTGGCACGAGGTGCGCGTGCACGTGCATCACGCTCTGACTGGCCGCCTCCCCGTTGGACTGGATGACGTTCAACCCGTCCGGGTGCAGGCTGTCTCGAATCGCGTTCGCGATCCGCAGGATGGTCACGCTGAGTTGCCGGGCCTGGTCATCGGAGAGGTGCCAGATGTCGGGGACGTGGGCGCGGGGAATGACCATCGTATGCCCCAGCACTGCAGGTTCGGTGGGGAAGAAGGCGACCGTATGCTCATCCCGATACACCTCGCGTGCGTCAGGATCGTCGCGGTCGACGATTTCGCAGAACGGACAATCCGCTTCCCCACCGACCGAGCTCATGAGCGTGCGTACGCCTGGTCGACCCAACCTGCGATGTTCGCCTTGATGTCTGCGTGAACGTCTTTGCTGTTCGAGCCGCTGGGAGTGATCACCGTCACATAGTCCGAGATTTTTGTCCCGTCCTTCAAGGAGATATTGACGAACGGGTTAGCCCCGGAGGAGTCGGAGTTACCGGAGGAATCAGCGAGGCCGTGGATACGGATACCGATGATCGGTTTCTTCGCGTTCCACGCCTTGCGGATCTCGTAGTCCACCCACGGCCGGCCGGCCGTCTCGGACCCGATCAAGACCACCACGGCCTTCTTGTAGGCCATCTGATCGTCGATCCACTTCTCGATCGCGGCCTTTCCTTTTCTCTTCACTTCCTCCCACTCCTGGGAATTCAGCAGTGGCTGCCCCTCCACAGCGCCCATGTTGATGATCTGCTGTACCCGCCACGCATCGTTGTCGTAATGGAAGCTGTAGAACACTGTCTTTGCCATTTCGTCCTCTCTATGCGACCTCATTGGCGCAGTGCCAGGCTACCGGCATCATCCGACACAGCTAAGGAAGTCGCGCAAAACGGCGGACGCCCACTCGGCGGATCTCCAACCGACACCAGCGCGTGATGGTGCTCCAAGTTCGTCACGCCTTTGCTCCGACCTTGCCCGTGCGTGCTCGCGGTCGCACCCGCGGCGCCTCAGCGCGGCTAAGCCGACGAAGACAGCCTCGCGTCCTGCGTGGATGGTTAAGCTGGCGTAGTGAGTTCGGGCAGAGTTGAGCAGTTCGACGTTTCGGCGATGGGCACGCCGGAGGGTTTGGCGACGGTCCAGCACGGGGAACGGTCACTGTATGAGAACCCGTGGGTGCATCTGACGAAGGTCGATATCACCCCGCCGGACGGGCGACGGTTTGAGCATCATGTGGTGCGACTGCAACGCGTCTCGTTGGCACTCGTGCTGGATGATCAGGACCGGGTGCTGATGTTGTGGCGGTACCGGTTCGTGCCCAAGGCGTGGGGGTGGGAACTGCCGGGCGGAATCGTCGATGGTGACGAAGACCCCCGCGTGACCGCAGAGCGTGAAACTTTGGAAGAGACCGGCTGGCGTCCGGGGCGGTTGTCTCGTCTGGCGGAGTTCCAGCCCATGCCGGGCATGGTGGACACCCCGCATGAGATCTATACGGGCCGTGGCGCGGAACACGTCGGCGACCCCTCGGACGCGGAGGAAGCGGCTGTCGTGCGATGGGTGCCGCTGGCGGTGATCCCGCAGCTGATAGCGAAGGGTCTGGTGATGGGGGCGGGGTCCCTGGTCGGGCTGCTACAGGTTCTGGCCAGTGATACCCGGAAGCAGAATCCGGTCGAGCCGTCGTAAGAGTCGTTGCGAGCCGATCTGTGCTGCCAAGGATCGTGCGAGCCTGATGTGGGTTCGGGCCTGGTCCCGGTCACCAGCAACGGCGTGCGCGGTAGCAAGATCAGTGTGAAGGCCGGTAAGCGCACGAACGAACGAGCCCTGGTCGATCGTAACGAGCGCCTGTGTCAGATCATCAATGGCTTCAGGGTTGCCCAACCGGGCCAAGGCACTGCCGCGCCACCGGGTGAGATGTGCATCGTTCAGGCTGAGGAACGGCAACGATTCGTCGGTGGCACCCGCGGGTAGAAACTGCTGGGCCCGATCGAACGCGCGGAGGGCCTCAGTCGTGTTCCCGCTGGCGGCGGCGAATTCTCCCTCTGCAGCGGCCAACCAGGCGGTCAACAGTGGCGGGTGCGATCCTAGTTTTGCTGCGTATTTGATCGCTTCAAGCGCACCGTCCGGGTCGCCGACTTCGAGGAGCGCGTATGCCTGCTCGCCGATCGCGTGAGCCAACAAGACGGGTTCTTCGGCTTCCCGTGCGGCGTCCTGGGCACGGTTGAAATGTTCCCACGCCCGCCCGGCCGCTCCAGCATCAAGCGCCTGCCACCCGGCCAACGCTCCAGCGTCGGCAAGGACACGGGCGAGTCCCACCCGGATCGCAGGGGTCATCGAATGATCGAGGTGCCCTTGAATCCGACGGATGTGCGCCGACATTTGATCCAGCATCGTCGCAGCCCCGAATGTGCGGTCTTGCAGCCGCAACGCGTGGGTCTGCTGGTCGAATGTGCCAATCAGAGCGACGTCGACCCTCGCGGTACTCGCTAGGCGCGCGGCCAATTCTACCGTCTCGTCGACGACGATCAAGGGCGACCGGGTGGTGAAGCCGAGTTCCGTGTCGGTGAGGTTGAAAAGTCGGCGGAGCACCCGACGGGTTTGCTCGTCGGGAGTGTGTTCGCCACGTTCCCAACGAGAAATCGAGATCCGCAACGAGTCCAGTTCTGCGGCGGGAATGTTCAGCTCCGCGGCCGCGCGCACATATTCCCTGGCCGCAGCTACCTGACTCCACCCTCGGTCTTCCCGCGCCCGGGCCAGCGCGCTCCTAGGGAGCGGCGGTGCACGGCGGGTCCCAATCATGGTGGACCCATCCTCGCCCATATCCCGCGTGATTGCCGAGTACGCGCGGCGAAGGGCGGAGCGTAGCGGCCTGTAGCACCGGCCTGCTACACGGTGCCACTTATCCGCGAATGGGGTCTCGCGATGTGCTGGAGGCAGCCCAAAGAGATCCCATCCGGGATCGACGGGCAGACCAGAAGGAGCATGAACATGAAGCTGATGATCAACACTGACGGGGTGTCATTCCTGTGCACCCGTATCGCCGAGCAGCGCACCGATCGTGACACTGGTGCGGTGCGAATGGACAGGGAAACGGGCCTTCCGCTGTGGCAGGTGCAGGTCGCCGCCCTCGACGCCTCTGGCGGTGAAGTCCTCGCCGTGACCGTTGCCGGAGAACCCGGAAACCTGACCACTGGATCACCGGTCGCCATCGAACGGCTGGTGGCGATCCCGTGGTCTCAGGGCGACCGTTCCGGTGTCGCCTACCGGGCAGCCTCCATCCGCGCCGTCAATGCGCCCGCGGCGGCCCGTCCGGTCAAGACCGGCGAGTAACCCCCTGCTGCCGGTCAGGCCCATCCAGGTGCTCTGCCTGGCTTGCCTGACCGGCAGCCCCCCTCTTCATTCACCGCCGACTCTCTTGGAGCTTGTAATTTTCATGGTTCAATCCACCGCCCGCGAACCCGTCAACAACAGCAACGACGATTCGATCGCGGAGACCGTCATCGTCGCCGTCTTCCGACTGGCATGGTTCCTCACCCGCCGCATCCTGCTCCTGGGATGGTGGGCGATCCTCTTCCCGATGCTGAGCCTTCCCATACTGGCCGCTGTGTATGTCCTCATCGTGCACGGCTGGGTCCCCGCGCTGGTCGTCGTCGCCGTCTCTATCGTCTGCTTGATCGTGTGGCGGCTCGTGTGGCCGGGCTCGTTCCGCCGTCTGGTGTCGTTTCGCATCTGGGCGAGACGCCGCAGGCACCGCGTCTACCGTCAGCCGTGGGCCGCCGTGTGCGCCCTGCATGGACTGACAACACCACTGGATGGGCAGCCCGTAATACCCCGGCTCCGCAAGATCCGCATCGGGTACGCCGCCGACGAGTTGCTGGTGCAACTGATCCCGGGCCAGACGGTCGCGGGCTGGGCAGGCCAATCGGATGCGTTCGCCCATTCCTTCGGCGCGAACACCGTCAACGTGACAGCGGCGGGCCCTGGCCGAGTGCTCATTACCGTTCGTCACACCGACAGCCTCGCCGAACCGATCCGCGTCCTCACGCCGAGCGAACTCGTGGACCTCGAAGCGGTCCCGGTGGGTGTCACCGAATCCGGCATGCCCTGGCTGGTCCGTGTTCTCGGGCGGCATTTGCTGATCGCCGGGGCCACCGGTTCCGGGAAAGGCAGCGTCGTCTGGTCGCTCCTGACCGGCCTTGCCCCGTTGATCAGGGACGGTGTCGTGCAGGCGTGGGTGATCGATCCGAAAGGAGGGATGGAATTCGGGCGCGGAACCGCACTGTTCGCCCGCTTCGCGTACGACACCACCGAACAAACACTGACCCTGTTGCGCGACGCGGCGACGATTCTCACCGAGCGTGCCGAACGGCTCCGCGGGGTGACCCGGCAACATGTTCCTACCATCTCGGAGCCGCTGATCCTGCTCGTGATCGATGAACTCGCCTCACTCACTGCCTATCAGACAGACCGGAAGGTCGCTTCCGAAATCACCCAACTCCTCGGCTTGATCCTGTCTCAGGGCCGTGCGGTCGGCGTCAATGTGATCGGGTGCGTCCAGGACCCCGCGAAAGAAATCGTGGCGATGCGGCAACTCTTCCCCACCCGGATCGGACTGCGATTGGCCGAATCCACACAGGTCGGCATGGTCCTCGGCGCCGGTGCACGCGAAGCAGGAGCGCTGTGCGATCAGATCAGCGACACTCTGCCCGGCGTCGGCTACATCTGCGAAGACGGCACAACGGCCGCGATCCGCGCCCGCGCGTTCCACGTCACCGACGCCGACATCGATGCCCTCGCCGCGAGCTACCACCGGCCTGCGCCCACAGATGAGGACAACGTCACAACCTCTGTTGAGCCGTACGGCACCGCCGGTCCTGGGTTCTGACTGAGCCCGGCCAAGAGAAGAGAAAGGAGGCGACAATGAGCCACACGGCACGCACCAGCTCCGCGTTCGGTGGCATGGGCCCGGAAATGATCGGGCAGGTTCTGACCCGCGCTTCCTCTTCTACCTACCCGGCATGGTGGGCGCGAGTAACAGCCTCGGGGTACTGCGCCCACCCAATCCACCTGACCCGTCAAGACACCGCCGGGACGAGCCTGATCTACGCCCGGTGCAAGAACCGTCGCACGGCGGTGTGTCCGTCCTGCTCCGACCTCTACGCCGGAGACACCTGGCATCTCGTCCACGCCGGACTCGGCGGTAGCGACACCGTCCCCGCCACCGTCGCAGACCACCCTGCCGTGTTCGCCACCCTCACCGCTCCCGGCTTCGGTGCTGTGCACTCCACTCGTGCCGACGAAACCGGCGCATCCCGGCCGTGTCATCTCGGACCCGCCAGGACGTGCCGACACCGACGTGCGGCAAGCTGTGCGCTCGTGCACCGTGACGATGATGAACGCCTCGGGCAGCCGTTGTGTGCCGACTGTTACGACTACACCGGGCATGTCTTGACCATCTGGCATACCCCCGCTCTGTGGGACCGATTCACCCGCACGCTACGCCGACTCCTTCGTGCCGAACACGGCGCCGGGATTCGGGTCTCGTTCGTGAAAGTTGTCGAGATGCAAACCCGCATCATCCCCCACATTCACTCGGTGATCCGCCTCGATGCCGCTACCCGGACAGGAACGCCGACACCGCCAGCCAAAGCGATCAGCGGTGAGCAGTTGTCAGTGTTGGTTCAGCGCGCGGCCGCCAGCGTCCACCTGGACGTGCTCGCGCCTGGCGGAGAAGTGCGCACGCTCCGATTCGGCAACCAGATCGACACCCAGATCCTGGCCGACACCACTGGCGCTACGGATAGTGCCGTGCTGGGGCGGAAGGTCGCAGGGTACCTGGCCAAATACGTCACCAAGTCCGTCGCCGACGCCGGGCTGGCCCCGCATCGGATCAATCCCGCTGCCATCGACCACCTCGCGGTTTCCGACCACGTCCGGACCCTCCTGCACACGATCGTGAACCTGTCTGAAGAGATCCCCGAGTACGCGGCGATGGTGACCTGGCTGCATACCCTCGGCTACCGCGGACACATCACCACCAAATCCCGCCGCTACTCCACAACCATGGGAGCGCTCCGCGCCGTCCGTGCCGCATACGAACAAGCCGCCGCAGCCCGACACCGAAGTATCCGTGGCGACGCTGAAACAGAATCTGGTGATGCTGCCGATACGGAATGGGCGTTCACCCGGGCCGGACACAAGAGCGCCGGAGAACGATACCTCGCCGTCACCGCCGCGCTGAAGCACCGCGAAGGATTGTGGGCCGCGCGCCAGCTCGGCGACACTTCCAGCCCGCTGGTCCAATTTACCCACGGCGATACTGACGTCGGTGGTGGAAGATGAGTTTCGAGAACATCGACCGCGCCGCCCTGACCACCTGGGTGCACGAATCCTGTGCCCGACAAGGGGTCTCGGTGAAGATCACCAACCCGGTCGTCATCGCGAACATTGCCACGCTCTTGATCAGCGGCAGCGGCAGCGGATTGACCGCCACTAGGCCGTTAGAGGAGGTGCCAGCTATTCCCTAAGTTCGGAGTGTCGGAGATCTCCGGTTAGATGGACGCTGCGGTCGATATCGCCCCAACTGGAGGTGCTACATGGATTTCTGGCCCACACCCGCCAACATGGTCTGCGGCCTGGGTCCGGGCGATCGTGTGATCGACATACGCACGCCTGGCGAATACGAACGCTGGCACGGATTTCAGGGGCTTCCACGAGATGGTCTATCTTGCCTGGACTGCCTGGGGGCGGTCAATCCGCGGATGCTGCCCAAGAAGATCACCGCTGCCCGCCCGATCCTCGTTCACTCGCCGAGACCGGATGGCGCAAACGCCGAGGACAAGTGCGAGTCAGTGAAATCAACGCAACGCGGTGCCGGGTGGAAGAAGCTCCTCAAGAATCTGATCGCTGAGTATCTCCACCAACTCGGGTACGAAGCCGAAGTAGACCCTGCGACGGACGGGGAGCGGATAGACCTGCTCACCCACGCCGGTAGCCGACGGATTGCCATCAGAGTAGAGCTCGACAAGCTCAAGGTCGATGACTTCAAAGCTGCCCGGCGACAACTTCAGTTGCAGCAGAAGGACACCGAGGTGCTGTGGGTCACGTTCGGTTGCAGCTGGGTGGATGTGGCTAAAGCCGTAGGAATACGTTTCCTGGAGGAGCCGCCGTCGCGTGGCGTCATTGATGTAGGCGGTGTTTTTCCCGTCGTAGACGCAGGCGTCTTCACGTTCGGCACACGCGGCCTCACACCGGCTAAACCCTTCGGCCTGGGCTATTTTCTAGAGAGATTCTTGGAGGGAGGAGTCCAGAATCACCCCATCGCCGGAGAAAGAAGAGGATGGGCTGGCACCAATGCGTGGGACCAAAACATTCGTCACCTCGTGCGTACGCGAGAGGCTGCCGAACAACAGCAAACGCAGTTGGAGCAGGAACTGGTGGAAGCAAAGCGCGTCCATCAGGAAAGGCTCCGCGCGTTGGAACTCGAGGCAGTGGCCGCTGAGAGTCGTGCCGCACTCGCAGAGAACGAGACGGTGCTTGAGCGGGAGCGCGTGGCTGTAGCGAAAGACGAACGAGACGGTGAGAAAGCGCATCGGATCGCCGCCACAACCTGGGGAGCCGGTGTCGAAAACCTGCGAGACACAAGCATCGTGAGCCGACTCGGCCTTCGCCGCCACCCCGAGTTCGTCTACCCACAGCCAGCAGAAGCAATCGATTCTGGCTCGGCGAGCAATTTGCGACGACTTCTTAGAGCTTCAAGCCCGTGGGCGCTCGCGGTCATGACCGCGATCCTGCCACTCGTCAGCGTCGTCTATTTGGCGAGCGCCGACACGTTCTTAACGGCTGGTGACCTGTGGAGCATGGTCGCGCTCGTTTGCGTGGGTCTATTGCCCGCAGCAGTGGCCTTGTGGTTGAACGGGCGGTGGTGCTGGGCATTGGACAACCATTCCAAGCTTCGCGGCCATCGCCGGGCCAATGGATTCCTGCACCGCTGCGGACAGCGAGAGCACTCACTAAACTTCTTCGATGCGTGGCTGTTGCTCTGCATCGTTGAGTCGGCCGCCCTCGTCGCCTGGATCGTCCTGAACTTCTCGTAGACGAAGTGCAGGGAGTTACGTCCGCCATTCGGGGACGATCCGGTCGGGGTCGACAGCGCGGGTGCCGGGTGTGCCAGGCAGGATCGTCGCGCAGTCCAACACGGCCTGGATGATCGCGACCTGACGCGCCAACGTCAACGCCTCCCATTCGGCCTCCAGCTCTTTACCCCGGCCCACGAGCGTCGCCAACGAATCGGTGCTCCGCAGCCGGGACAACTCCTTCTCAGCCTGCTCGATCCGTGCTTCGATCGGCACCCTCGCCGCGCTCCATTCGGTGCGGGAGATCTCATCCGCCGCCCACATCGACGCGAGTTCCTCCCGTTTCGCCTGCGCGACCTGCAATTGTGCGGTCAGGGTGCTCAGCCGCTCATCGGCGCTGATGCGCCCGGTGACCCGGTCCGTCATCTCCGGTGTGTCCAGCCGGTACAGTGCCGCTGCCGCCAGCCACTCTTCCACCGGCTCCGCGACGACGGTCAGCTTGCCGCACCCCTGGTGATCTGGACCTGACGAGCACACATATCGCCGTGTCGTTTCACGGCGTGCGGAGTACAGGCGGCTACCGCATTTGCCGCAGCGCAGCAATCCGGACAGTAAATACCGGCGCGGCACCCGCCGCCCCGACACCCGTTTGCGTTCCACCGCCGCCAGAACCTGCTCACGCTGCGCGGGCGTGATGATCGGCTCCCACACCGCGTCACCGACGACGACGCCCTTGTGGGAGCGCAATCCGGCGATCCGTGCCGAGATCAGCATCTGCCGCAGCGTCGTCGTATGCCACGGCCGACCGCCCGTGGTCGGGACCCCCGTGGATTCGAGCCAGACGGCTAGCGCATGCAACGACTCGCCCGCGAGGAACCGGTTCACCACTTCCCGAATCAGCAACGCCTCCGCCTCATTGACCGTCACCCGGTCTGCCTCGTACCCGAACGGGCGCAAATGCCCGCCATTCGGCCTTCCGGCCTCCGCGTTCTGCTGGGCCTTGCGCCGGAGCCGTTCCGACTTCCGGCCTGATTCCTTCGCTGCGACCGCGGCCAGCACTCGTGCCATGAACATGCCGTCGTCGTTGCCCAGATCGATGTCGGCGGTGACCGTCGCGAAACTCCGTACCCGTGCCGCTTCGCACACAAGCGTGAACTCTTCCAACTCGATCGGTCGACGCGTCAACCGGTCCGTGTTGTATACCAACACGCCGTCCCGCACCCCCGCCGCGATATCGGCCAGCATCCGCTCATACGCGGGACGGTGTTTCCCCCGGAACGCGGAGATATCGTTGTCGACGTATTCCTCCGCGACCACCCAACCACGCTCAGCCGCGAGCTTTCGGCAGTCCTCCAACTGCCGTGTCACCGCCAACTGCTGCCCCGTCTGATCCGAAGACACCCTCGCGTAAACTGCCGCCGCACGCACCACATCCATAAGGTCAGACTAACGAATAGTCCGCAACGGCGTCGCCCTCTGCTGGCACCACCACCGCACCCTCACCACCAGCGGATGGCAAATCCGCATGCGCAAAGGCGTCCCCCACGTCCGCGGCCCCGCCTGGTGGGACCCCACCCGACAATGGCGCACACCACACCCCACCACCACCACCCGCCGCGCACGTGCGGCAGCGCGACAGAGGTGAGCCATGCTCGAACGTCCGGGCACCTGCACCTGCACCTCGCACCCTGCACCTGACAGACTCGGACGATGCCAGGTCTCCATCACGTCGAACTCTGGATCGCCGACCTCGATGCGGTGCGAGCGGAGTGGAGCTGGGTGCTCAACCGCCTGGGTTACACGCTCGACAGCGAGTGGTCCGGCGGGGCGTCGTGGACGGCGGGCGGCACTTATCTCACCTTCACGACCTCACCGAACCTGTCGGATGTCGTGCACGATCGCCGTCGCCCCGGACTCAACCATCTCGCCTTCCACGGCGGCGAACGCGCCACCGTCGACGCGATCATGTCTGAAGCGTCCTCCCACGGCTGGAGCCCGCTCTACGCAGATCGCTACCCGCATGCCGGAGGCGAGCAGCACTACGCCGGGTGGCTGGAGAACGCCGCAGGATTCAAGATCGAGATCGTCGCCGACCCGGAGCCCGAGCCGGTGACCGAGCCCGAGCCGAACCCGGAAACCGAGCGCTACGCCCCGTAGTCAGGAAGCTCCTGCAGCGTCCACGAGTTCCCATCGGGATCGTCGAACGATACGAAGCGCCCCCAAGCCAATTCTTGAACACCACGGGCCTCCACTCCGAGACCTTCCAGGTGCGCGAGCGCCTCGTCGGCATCCGGCACCACGACCTGGATCGTGTTCTGCTTCCCCGGCTCGAGGTCGATGCCCAACCCGGTGCCGAATGCGA
Source organism: Microbacterium sp. MYb54 (assembly GCF_002979515.1). Taxonomy (GTDB): domain Bacteria; phylum Actinomycetota; class Actinomycetes; order Actinomycetales; family Microbacteriaceae; genus Microbacterium. The sequence continues at coordinate 35,932 of NZ_PCPA01000020.1, forward strand.
TCGAGCAGGCTGAGCCCGGAGGCGTCATCTGCACGAAACGCAGACCATCGACAGGCGTCTGATCCCAGTCGGCGTTGAAGCCGATCTTCTCGTAGAACGCCTTCGAGCGGTCCACATCAGTGACCGGCACGAAGATGAGTTCGATCTTCCAGTCCATCACGCACTCCTCCTGTCGGGCGTCGTCGCCCGTCGGCGTCCACCGTACGCGCGGCCACCGACCTCCCGCCAGGGCCGGATCCGAAGAACGTCCGAAACCTGAGAACCCTTCGAAACCCGGTGACCGGGCGCTGTGGGCCGACTCGCTCGTCAGATCCAGCCCTTGTCGAGCGCGATCCGCACCGCCTGCGCCCGGTTCGCTGCGCCCGTCTTGCCGATGGCTGCCGAGAGGTGGTTGCGCACGGTCCCTGCCGACAGGAACACCTCGGCGGCGATCGCTGCCGCTGAACGCCCATCCGCTGCGAGGCGCAGCACCTGCCGCTCCCGATCGCTCAGAGGGTTCGCACCGTCGAACAGGCTGTCCGCGGCGAGCGCCGGATCCAGCACCCGCAGCCCGGCATGAACCTGGCGCACGGCCTCGGCCAACTGTTCGGCAGGGGTGTCCTTGACGATGAAGCCGCTGGCGCCGGCATCCAGTGCGGAGCGCAGATATCCCGGGCGAGCGAAGGTCGTCACGACGAGCACCCGTGTCCCCTCGCTCACCTCACGGATCCTGCGCGTCGCCTCCACACCGTCCATGCCCGGCATCTGGATGTCCATGAGGCACACATCGGGACGCAGCTCCTCCGCGAGCCGCACGGCCTCGGCACCCTCCGAGGCCATCCCGATCACCGCGAGGTCGGGCTCCAGATCGAGCAACGCACCGAGTGCGCCGCGCACGAGCGCCTGGTCGTCGGCGATCAGCAGGCGGATCGCGGCGCCCGCACTCGAGCCGCTCACCAGGTCACCTCCACACGCGTGCCGCGGCCACTTGCATCGTCCGTCGCTCCGAGCACGAATGCCGCGCCCGCACCCGCCGCCCGCTCGCGCATACCCCGGATCCCGTTGCCGTCAGCCACGCCTGCACCCACCCCGTCGTCTTCGATCACCAGGCGGCCCGGGGCCAGGAGCACCCGCACAGTGCGGGCCTGCGAATGCCGGAGGGTGTTGGTCGTCGTCTCACGCAGGATCCAGCTCGCAGTGATCGCCTGCACCGGCGACAGGGCGCTGGGCTCCCCCTCGACCTGCAACTCGATGTCGGCCGCGCGGAGCGAATCCCTCGACGACGCGAGCTGTTCGACGAGCGTCGTCACCCGCGCCCCCGCCACCGTCGATCGCACCCCGGCGATCGCCTCGGCTGTGAGCTGCTCGATGTCGGCGAGTTCGGCCTTCGCCCGCTCCGGGTCGGTGTCCATGAGCCTACGGGCCAGCTGCGCCTTGAGGCCGACGACCGTCAAGGAGTGGCCGATCAAATCGTGCACGTCGCGGGCGACGGCTTCGCGCCCCTCGCTCGTGGCCAGTTCGAGCCCCAGCCGCTCCGCCTCACCGGAGCGGAGGATGAGCCACGTCGACACGGTGTTGACCACACCGAGCAGCGCCACGATCGCCAATACCGAGAGGTAGCTGAGCCCGCCGGGGAGCAGGAACACGCACAGCGCCGTGACCGTGACTGCAGCGATCGTCGTGATCCAGTGCCACACACGAGTGAGGCCGTACGAGGCGAACGACATGACGAACGGCAGAAAGCTGAGTGCTGATCCGCCCTCGGCCGGGATGGAGATGAGTGCGCATGCGATGAGTGCGACGAACGTGAGCCACTGCCGCGTCGACGGCGGCCGTCCCAGTCCGCCCCCTCCGCGCATGCCGTGCATGAAGCCGGTGACGTAGAGCACGACGAAGGCGACCAGAGCGACCCAGCCGACGACCACCCACTCGAGCGGTGCCGTGGAGCGCAGCAGCGCGATCACCGGATAGATGAGGAAGACCAGCCAGATCACGGCCATCAGCCACCCGAAGCGGGCCCAGGGATCCTTCCCTGTAGTGCGGCGTGCCCCGGGGGCCGCCCACGCCGCCGGGGCCGCACCCGCGGCTGCGAACTGCGCGGCTTCGCCGGCGGGCCCCTTCGTCCCCGGATCCTCGGGGATCGAGTGCTGCGTCATTCGTCCAACCTACTGTCGTCGCCCGCCACTGCTACCGGATGCCACTACTGGCGCGCCCTGGAGCGCTTCATCCCCATCATGACCAGCAGCGCGAAGAGCGCGAGCCAGACGACGACGTTGAGGAACAGCGCCCACAGCGGATCGCTCTGCCCGGTGGTCAGCACACCGTCGGTCAGCGGCCACCGGCTCAGCGCGACGAAGCCGTAGAGCGGGGTGAACCGGGCGATGTCGAGCATCACGCCGTCGAGCGGCATGAACACGTTGCCGAAGAACGCGAAGAACGTCATCGAGATCGAGGCGAGAGCGGCAGCCGAGTCGGAGCTGAAGAACAGCCCCACGCCGAGACCGAAGAGCCCGTACATCAATCCGATCCCGAGGATGATGCCCGCCGTCGCGACCCAGCGCCAGGCGTCTTCGGCCTGCGCGCCGGTCATCATCCCGGCTGTGAACACCGCCACCAGCGCCAGCGCCGCGAAGGCGACGGCGGTGAGCAGCTTGGTCAGCGCGTATCCGACCGTCGTCAACGGCGTCATGGCGAGCTGGCGACCCCACCCCTGTTTCGCCTCGGTCGCGGCGAGCGAGGTCAGCGAACTCATGGCGACGGCCGTGCCGTACGCGGCCATCGACGTCATGACGTAGAACGAGACGTTGCCGTGGCCGGCGGAGAGGGAGCCGTAGCCCATACCGGCACCGAACAGCAGATACATCGCGACCGGCATCGCCAGGGTGAACGCGAGCGTGTACGGGTTGCGCAGCTGGCGGACGCCTTCGATGCGCAGCATGGTGGGTGAGACGAGCATGTCAGTTCTCCGTCAGGGCCGTGAAGGCGGTTTCGAGGGTGGGTGCGGCGATCTCGAGGTCGTGAGCGCCGTTGTCGAGCAGGATGCGGGCGGCGGCATCGGAATCAGTGGCGCGCAGGCTCAGGCGATCTCCGTCGACCCGCACCGCGATGACGCCATCGGTCGCGCTCAACCTCGTCACGAGCGCGGCAGAGTCCTCGTCGACCGTCGCCGAGACGGTCCGCTCGCCGAGGCTTGCGCGCAGCAACGCGGTGGGGGCATCTGCGACCACCGTGCCGCGATGCATCACGACGGTCCGCCGGGCGAACTGCTCCGCCTCCTCCAGGTAGTGGGTGGCGAAGATGATCGTGCGTCCGGCATCCGCATCCGCCCGCATGACATCCCAGAAGTGGCGCCGTGCCGTGACATCCATGCCGGCTGTCGGTTCGTCGAGCACCAGGATGTCGGGGTCGGAGACCATCGCGAGCGCGAACTTCACGCGCTGCTGTTCGCCTCCGGAGCACTTCGACACACGCCGGCGGGCGAGGTGGTCCAGGTCCGCGCGGGCCATGACTTCGCCCACCCTGCCGAGCGCTTGTGCGCCATACAGGGAGGCGATGAGGCGCACGGTCTCTCCCACGGTCAGATCACCGAGCAACCCACCGGTCTGCAGCACCGCACCGATCGCCCCGCTCGAGGTGGCCTGCTCCGGCGTGACACCGAGCACCCGCACCGTGCCGCTGCTGGGTTCTGTGAGTCCGAGCAGCATGTCGAGCGTGGTCGTCTTGCCGGCGCCGTTCGGCCCCAGCAGCGCGACGACCTCGCCACGCCGAATCGACAGGTCCACCCCGTCGACCGCCTGCACGCGGCGCTCGCCCGCGCCGTAGTGACGCGTGACGCCGCTCAGCTCGAGCACCACCGGATCGTCGGTCGAGGCACCTGATGCCGGTCGCGCGGTGACCCGCGTCGCCGACCCGTCAACGGAGGAGTTGTTCATGCTTCCAGCCTCGTCGCCCGGCGACGGCGAGACCGGAGGGCGATGTCATCTCCTCGGCATGACACGTGTCATGCCGAGGAAGTCACCGCCTCAGGAGGAGAACTCCACTTCGGGAGGAAGATTCTGCCCCGAAGCTCCGCCCGTCGGGGAGAAGTCCTCCCGAGCCGAGCCGAGCCTCAGCGCGCCGGCAGCAACGCCCCCTCGAGGAACTCGGCCAGCTCGGCCGTGTCGTCGAGCGGCAGGATGGCCGCCACGTACTGGTCGGGGCGCACCACGACCACCACACCGTCACGCGAGAGCTCGCGCGCCGCGAAGATGTCGGTCTCGGTCCACTTGCTGGGGCCCGCCGCATAGACCTTCTCCCAGTCGGTGAGTCCGAGCGGGCCGGTCTTCGGCTGGAACAACGCGGGCGCGGAGGTGACCTCGACCTCTTCGAACGGCTGCTGGTACACGGCCTTCACATCGAAGACCGCGTCGACATCGGCGTCTGCCGGAGTGAAGCGCGCGAACAGCGGTTCGGCCTTCGCAGCCCACGCGGCGAGCGCCTCACCGGTGCGGTCGCCGAAGGCGTAGACCCGCCAGCGTCCATCGGCCTTCGCGTGGTGTCCGAGATGCACGACGTTGCCGTCACCTACGCGCATGACCTCCGCCGACTTGAACCGCTTCCCCAGCGGGTAGCCCGCGGCGAGCGCCTGGTGCGCGTCGGTCCCCGTGATCATCGAAGAGGTGTACTGCGTCATGAACCCGGACGGGAACTCGGCCGTGGCGAGGTAGTAGGTCGCCAGCTCGTTGGGGTCGGAGATCTCCTCGGGCTTGCGGGCCATCAGGGTCGACCACTCGCGGTCGAAGTCGATGAGCTGCTGGGCGACGGGGCGCCGCTCGGCCCCGTACGTGGCAAGCAATGCTTCGGGAGCACGGCCGGTGAGCACCGAGCCGAGCTTCCAGCCGAGGTTGAAGCCGTCCTGCATGGACACGTTCATGCCCTGGCCCGCCTTGGCGCTGTGCGTGTGGCAGGCATCGCCCGTGAGGAACACGCGCGGCGTGCGTCCGGAGCCGTCGATCACGTCGTCGAAGCCGTCGGTGACACGGTGGCCGACCTCGTACACACTGTGCCAGGCGACCTCGCGCACGTCGAGCGTGTACGGGTGCAGGATCTCGTTGGCGCGGCGGATGATCTCCTCGATGGGCGTCTGCCGCACGCGGTGATCGTCATCGTCGGCGACTTCGCCGAGGTCGATGTACATCCGCGAGAGGTAGCCACCCTCGCGTGGGATGTGCAGGATGTTCCCCGCCTCGGAGTTGATGGCGCACTTGGTGCGCCAGTCCGGGAAGTCGGTGTTGACGAGCACGTCCATGACGCCCCAGGCGTGTGCGGCTGAGGCACCGACGTGCGTGCGGCCGATCGCCTGGCGCACACCGCTGCGCGCGCCGTCACAGCCGGCGACGAACTTGGCGTGGATCGTGCGCTCCTCGCCTGCGCGCTCCCCTGCGACGTAGCGGAGCCGTACCTCGACGGGGTACTCCCCCTCGTCGTGCACAGTGAGGCCTGCGAACTCGACCCCGTAGTCGGGGACGATGCGCCCCGGTCCGTTCGCCGCGGCTTCGGCGAAGTAGTCCAGCACGCGCGCCTGGTTCACGATCAGATGCGGGAACTCGCAGATGTCGTACGCGTAGTCGGAGGTTCGGGAGGTGCGGACGATCTCGTCGCGCTTGTCGGGGTTCGGGCCCCAGAAGTTCATCCAGCCGATGTTGTAGGCCTCGGCGATGATCCGCTCGGCGAACCCGAACGCCTGGAACGTCTCGACGCTGCGCGGCTGGATGCCGTCGGCCTGCCCGAGCGGAAGACGTCCATCGCGCTTCTCGATGATGCGGGTGGAGATGCCGGGGTACTGCGACATCTGGGCGGCGAGCAGCATTCCTGCGGGCCCCGAGCCGACGATGAGCACGTCGATCTCGTCGGGGAGGTCGGCTGACCGCGCCGCCCCGACGCCGGCGGCGTCCTGCACGCGCGGGTCAGCGGAGACGTAGCCGTGGTGGTGGAACTGCATCGTCGTCGATTCCTTCCGGACTTCTTCGTCGGGTGTTGCGGTGTCGGGTGTTGATCATCGGGTCTTGCATTCGAAGCCCGAGTATTCTATATTCGAACACGGAGTTCTACTATTGAACACAGCCTAAGCCGCGCCGTCTTCGATCGCAAGGGAGCGCCCGCATGCCCGACAGCTCGACCCCCTCACCCGCTTCGCAGACCCTCAGCCGCGGCATCCGCATCCTCGAGGTACTTGCCGATGCGCGCGGGCCCCTCACGATCGACGAGATCGCCTCTCGCCTCGGCGTGCACCGCTCGATCGCCTACCGCCTGCTCCGCACACTCGAAGACCACGGGCTCGTGACGCGCGATGCTTCAGGAGCCGTGAACCTCGGCGCTCGGATGGCGGCACTCGCCGCCGGGGTCGCCCATGACCTGCAGGCCGAGGCCCTCCCCGAGCTCACCGCGATCGCGAACGAACTCGGCATGACCTGCTTCCTCGCCGTGCTCGACGGCACCGAATGCATCACGCTGGCGAGCGTCGAACCGCGTCACGCGATCGCGAGCGTCGCCCAGCGCCCAGGAGCCCGGCATCCGGTCACCGTCGGCGCACCGGGCAAGGCGATCCTGGCCCAGCTGTCCGAGGCCGACTGGCCCGGCGATGCCCCCGCCTCGCTCCCGGCCGACGTCGAGGCGACGCGGAACCGTGGCTACGCGACGAGCCACGACGAAGTCATCCCCACCGTGCAGTCCGTGGCGGTTCCGCTCGCGCTCCGCGGGCAGCGGCCGGCCGCGATCGCCGTGGTGCACGTGGCAACCGACCTCGACGACGCCGACATCGCGGCAAGACTCCAGCGCTCCGCGGCCGTCATCCGCGAATCCCTCGACGGCTGACGGCTCCGCAGGACCCCGCACGAAAGCTCCCGTCGCGCTTTCTGTCGCACCGCGGGGATGCAGCGGACAGGAAGCGCGACGGGAGCAGGTCACGACGCGGAGGTGATCAGGCCTTCGCGAGTCCGTAGATCGGGCTGACGGACTGCTCCTCCTCGTGGTCGGGTCCGAGCGGGATGCCGGAGCGGTCGCGCAGCAGCAGCGTCGCGATGAGGCCGAGCACGGTCATGCCCGCGAGGTACCAGGTGACGGCCTGCGTCGACCCGGTCGCGCTGACGATGGCGGTGGCGATGGTCGGAGCGAAGGCCCCACCGGCGATGGCACCGATCGCGTACGAGATCGAGACGCCGGAGAAGCGGATGCTCGCGGGGAACAGCTCGGCGTACAGCGCGGCCTGCGGCCCGTACGTGAAGCCGAGGCCGATCGTGAGGATCGCGAGCCCGGCGAACAGCAGGCCGATCTCGCCGGTGTTGACCAGCGGGAACAGCGTGAACACACCGACCAGCTGCAGAGCCCAGCCGATGATGTACGTCGTGCGGCGGCCGATGCGGTCGGACAGCCAGCCGGCGAGCAGCGTCGTGAGCAACCAGGTGACCGCAGAGCCGGCGACGGCCCAGAGCACCGGACCGCGCTCGAGGCCGATCGGGCCCTCGGGGTTCGTGGCGTAGCCCTGGATGTAGCCACCGGTGGTCATGTAGCCGACCGCGTTGTTGCCGGCGAACACGAACGCGGCGATGATCACGAGCAGCAGGTGCTTGCGGAACAGCTGCGCGATCGGCATCCGCGCCTTCTCCTTGCGCGCGGCGAGCTCGGTGAAGACGGGGCTCTCCTCGACCTTGCGGCGCACGTAGTACCCGACGAGGATCAGCACGACGCTGAGCAGGAACGGCACTCGCCAGCCCCAGGCCGCGAACTGATCGCCGGGAGCGATCACCGTCATCAGCGCCATCACTCCGGAGGCGAGCAGGAGCCCGAGCGGCACGCCGATCTGCGGCGAGGCGCCGAAGATGCCGCGCTTCTTACGCGGGGCGTGCTCGACGGCCATCAGCACCGCCCCGCCCCACTCGCCGCCGGCCGAGATGCCCTGGATGATGCGCAGGAGCACCAGCAGGATCGGCGCCGTGATGCCGATCGTCTCGTACGTGGGCAGGAGGCCGATGAGCGCTGTGGCCGCACCCATCAGGATCAGCGTCCACATCAGCACGGTCTTGCGTCCGAGCTTGTCGCCGTAGTGGCCGGCGAGGAATGCGCCCAGTGGCCGGAAGAGGAAGCTCACCCCGACGGTGGCGAAGGCGATCAGGGCGCTGTTGGCCCCGAGCGGCTCGAAGAACAGCTGTCCGAACACGAGCCCGACGGCCGTCGCGTAGATGAAGAAGTCGTACCACTCGACGGTGGTGCCGACGACGGTGGCGAACACGACACGGCGCCGATCGGCCGTCGTCGCGATGGTTCCGGTGGGTGTGAACCCATCCTGTGACTGCCCGCTCATGGGGTGTCTCCTTTGGTTGTGACCGCATTGTCACGGCGTGCAGCGGAGCGGATCCGAAGTGCTTGCCGAGGGGTGAATCGATGATATATGATTTCGAATACGACGCACAAGGCGTCCGGAACGACATCGCAGACGAGCGCAAGGAGGCGCCCCGTGACGGCCCCCATCAACCGCCCCGGCAAGATCATCGCGATCCACCTGAGCTATGCCTCCCGTGCCGACCAGCGCGGCAGACGCCCCGCCAGCCCGTCCTACTTCTTCAAGCCGGCCAGCTCCGTCGGCGTCTCCGGCGGTACCGTGGAACGCCCAGCCGGCACCGAGCTTCTCGCCTTCGAGGGTGAGATCGCCCTCGTGATCGGCACCGCCGCGCGTCGCGTCTCGCTCGACGAGGCATGGGCACACGTGGGTGGGGTCACCGCCTCGAACGATCTCGGCCTGTACGACCTGCGCGCGAACGACAAGGGCTCGAACGTCCGCTCGAAAGGTGGCGACGGCTACACGCCGCTCGGCCCCGAGCTGATCGATGCTCGCACCGTCGACCCCGCAGCCCTTCGCGTGCGCACCTGGGTCAACGGAGAGCTCCGACAGGATGACACCACCGCCGGGCTCATCTTCCCGCTCGCGCAGCTCGTGGCCGACCTCTCCCAGCACTTCACGCTCGATCCCGGCGACGTGATCCTCACCGGCACCCCCGCAGGCTCATCGGTCATCGTCCCCGGCGACGTCGTCGAGGTCGAGGTCGATGCTCCTGATGCTCCCGGCGCCCCGACCTCAGGTCGTCTCGTCACCACGGTGACCCAGGGCGAAGCCCCCTTCGACGGCGACCTCGGTTCGCTGCCGGCCGTCGACGACTTGCAGCGCACCGAAGCCTGGGGCTCCCGCGAGGAAGCGGGCCTGCCTCCCGTCGAGAAGACTCCTGCCCTCTCCCCCGAACTGCGCGCCAAGCTCCTCGAAGCTCCGACGGCCGGGCTCTCGGCCCAGCTCCGCAAGCGCGGACACCACTCCTGCTTCATCGACGGAGTTTCGGTGAACATCCCCGGCAGCAAGATCGTCGGCACTGCGAAGACGCTGCGCTTCGTGCCGTTCCGCGAAGACCTCTTCAAGACCCACGGCGGCGGGTACAACGCGCAGAAGCGCGCATTCGACGCGGTGGAAGACGGCGAGATCATCGTCATCGAAGCCAGGGGCGACGCCACGACCGGCACCCTCGGCGACATCCTCGCCCTGCGCGCGAAGGTTCGCGGAGCGGCCGGCGTCGTCACCGACGGCGGGGTCCGCGACTTCGACGCGGTCGCCGAGATCGGTCTGCCCGTGTTCTCGCAGGGCGCGCACCCCTCGGTGCTCGGCCGCAAGCACGTGCCGTGGGACGTGGACGTCACGATCTCCTGCGGCGGCGCGACCGTGCAGCCGGGCGACATCATCGTCGGCGACAGCGATGGCGTGATCGTCATCCCTCCCGCCCTCGCGGAAGAGGTGGCAGCTGATGCCGTCGCACAGGAGATCGAAGACGCCTGGATCGCCGAGCAGGTCGCCGCCGGCCATCCGGTCGACGGCGTGTTCCCCCTGAACGCGGAGTGGCGCGCCCGCTACGAGGAAGCGACTGCCGACCGGAGCGCTCGATGACCACGACTGCGGCCAGCAAGTCCGAGGTCGCGTATGAGTGGATCCGCTCGCGCATCACCGGGCACATGTTCAGTCCCGGCTACCGGCTGGTACTGGGATCGATCGCGGAAGACCTGAAGATGAGCGTCGTCCCTGTGCGTGAGGCGATCCGCCGCCTCGAAGCCGAAGGCCTCGTGACGTTCGAGCGCAATGTCGGAGCGCGGGTGACCCTCGTCGACGAGAGTGAATACGCGCACACCATGCAGACGCTCGGCCTCGTCGAAGGCTGCGCCACCGCGCTCTCCGCTCCCCTGCTCGACGATGACGCCCTCGACGAGGCCGCCCGCATCAACGAGCGGATGGCGCAGATGCTCGACCATCTCGACGCCCACGCCTTCACCGAGCTCAACCGCCAGTTCCATTCGGTGCTGTTCGAGCCGTGCCCCAACCCTCATCTGCTCGACCTCGTGCACCGCGGCTGGTCGAGGCTCTCGGGAATCCGCGACACGACGTTCGCCTCGATCCCCGGACGCGCCCAGCACTCGGTCGAAGAGCACACCGAGATCCTCGAACTCATCCGCGCGGGCGCAGACCCGCTCGAGATCGAACTCGCCGCCCGCAACCACCGCTGGCGCACGATGGACGCGTTCCTCGACGCGCTGCACACCCGTTCTGCCCAGACGACTTCCGCACAGACGACCGGAGACCTCTCATGACCGATTCGCGCATCCCCGCCGACCTCCCCGACCACATCCAGCACTACATCGACGGCGCCTTCGTCGATTCCGTCGACGGCGACACCTTCGATGTGCTCGACCCGGTGACGAACCAGACCTACACGACCGCCGCCGCCGGCAAGAAGGCCGACATCGAGCTCGCCGTCGCAGCCGCCAAGCGCGCGTTCGACGAGGGCCCCTGGCCGCGGATGCTCCCTCGCGAGCGCTCGCGCGTGCTGCACAAGATCGCCGACATCGTCGAGTCCCGCGACGCGCGTCTGGCCGAGCTCGAGTCGTACGACTCCGGTCTCCCGATCACCCAGGCGCTGGGCCAGGCCCGCCGCGCCGCCGAGAACTTCCGTTTCTTCGCCGACCTGATCGTGGCCCAGTCCGACGACGCCTTCAAGGTGCCCGGCCGCCAGATGAACTACGTCAACCGCAAGCCGATCGGCGTCGCCGGCCTCATCACGCCGTGGAACACGCCCTTCATGCTCGAGTCCTGGAAGCTCGGTCCCGCGCTCGCCACCGGCAACACGGTCGTGCTCAAGCCCGCCGAGTTCACGCCGCTGTCGGCCTCGCTCTGGGCCGGCATCTTCGAAGAAGCAGGGCTCCCCCAGGGCGTCTTCAACCTCGTGAACGGCCTCGGCGAGGATGCGGGCGATGCTCTCGTGAAGCACCCCGACGTGCCGCTCATCTCCTTCACGGGCGAGAGCTCGACCGGGCAGCTGATCTTCGGCAACGCCGCCCCCTTCCTCAAGGGCCTGTCCATGGAGCTCGGCGGCAAGTCCCCGGCCGTGGTGTTCGCCGACGCCGACCTCGAAGCAGCCGTCGACGCCACGATCTTCGGCGTCTTCTCCCTCAACGGCGAGCGCTGCACCGCCGGTTCCCGCATCCTGGTCGAGCGCTCGATCTACGAGGAGTTCGTCGAGCGCTATGCCGCCCAGGCGAAGCGGGTCAAGGTCGGCTACCCGCACGACCCCGCCACCGAGGTCGGAGCGCTCGTGCACCCCGAGCACTACGCCAAGGTCATGAGCTACGTCGAGATCGGCAAGACCGAGGGTCGCCTGGTCGCCGGCGGCGGTCGCCCCGACGGCTTCGAGGAGGGCAACTTCGTCGAACCGACCGTGTTCGCCGACGTCTCCCCCGACGCCCGCATCTTCCAGGAGGAGATCTTCGGCCCGGTCGTCGCGATCACGCCGTTCGACTCCGATGAAGAGGCCCTGTCGCTCGCGAACAACACCAAGTACGGCCTCGCCGCCTACATCTGGACGAACGACCTCAAGCGCGCGCACAACTTCGCGCAGTCGGTCGAGGCGGGCATGGTGTGGCTGAACAGCAACAACGTGCGCGACCTCCGTACCCCCTTCGGCGGAGTGAAGGCTTCGGGCCTCGGTCATGAGGGCGGCTACCGTTCGATCGACTTCTACACCGACCAGCAGAGCGTGCACATCACGCTCGCGGCCCACTCCCACAACCCGACCTTCGGCAAGAACTGACCCCGCTGTCTCATTCCGGTCGCATTTGCTGTCGCTCTGCCGGCGCAGAAACGACAGCAAGTGCGACCGGAACCCTCACGCAAGGACGCTGACATGACACACCGCGAAGACATGACCCTGACATCCTCGGGCTTCTACGTATCCCAGGAAGCACCGATCCGTTCGGACAACCCGGTCGCGACGCCGCAGAGCTCGCCCCCGGACATCCTCCGCTGCGCGTACATGGAGCTCGTGGTCACCGACCTCGCGGCTTCCCGCCAGTTCTATGTCGATGTCCTCGGCCTGTACGTGACCACGGAGGACGACGAGGCGATCTACCTGCGTTCGACCGAGGAGTTCATCCACCACAACCTCGTGCTGCGCAAGGGGCCGATCGCCGCTGTCGCCGCCTTCTCCTACCGGGTCCGCACCCCGGAAGACCTCGACCGCGCCGTGGAGTTCTACACCGAGCTGGGCTGCGACGTGCGTCGTAACGAGAACGGCTTCGTCAAGGGCATCGGCGACTCGGTGCGCGTGGTCGACCCGCTCGGCTTCCCCTACGAGTTCTTCTACGCGACCGAGCACGTCGAGCGGATGTCGTGGCGCTACGACCTGCACATCCCCGGCGAGCTGGTGCGCCTCGACCACTTCAACCAGGTCACCCCCGATGTACCCCGCGCCGTGGGTTTCATGCAGGATCTCGGCTTCCGCGTCACGGAAGACATCCAGGACGAGGAGGGCACGGTCTATGCCGCCTGGATGCGCCGCAAGCCCACCGTGCACGACACCGCCATGACCGGCGGCGACGGCCCCCGCATGCACCACGTGTGCTTCGCGACGCACGAGAAGCACAACATCCTCGCGATCTGCGACAAGCTCGGTGCTCTCCGCCGCTCCGACTCGATCGAGCGCGGGCCCGGCCGTCACGGCGTCTCGAACGCGTTCTACCTCTACCTGCGCGACCCCGACGGACACCGCGTCGAGGTGTACACGCAGGACTACTACACCGGCGACCCCGACAACCCGGTCATCACGTGGGACGTGCACGACAACCAGCGCCGTGACTGGTGGGGAAACCCCGTGGTCCCCTCCTGGTACACGGATGCCTCGCTGGTGCTCGACCTCGACGGCAACCCGCAGCCGGTCGTCGCCCGCACCGATTCCAGCGAGATGGCGGTGACCATCGGCGCCGACGGCTTCTCGTACACGCGTTCCGACGACGACAAGGACATGCCCGAGTACAAGCAGGGCGAGTACAAGCTCGGCCACCAGCTCTAGGTCGTAGTGAAACATAGGAGGAACGGATGCTGTCAGCAGAGACGATCACGCAGATCGCGGCGGAGCTCGCGGAGGCCGACCGCACGCATGCGGTGATCCCGCGCATCACGGCACGATATCCGGAGGCGACGGTCGAGGACTCGTACGCGATCCAGGGCGTCTGGCGAGACTCGCAGACCGCCGCAGGGCGCCGGCTCGTCGGGCGCAAGATCGGTCTGACGTCGAAGGCTATGCAGCAGGCGACCGGCATCTCCGAGCCCGACTACGGCGTGATGTTCGACGACACCGTCTACGAGTCCGGTGCCGCGATCCCCGTCGACCACTTCTCGAACGTGCGCATCGAGGTCGAACTGGCGTTCGTGTTGAAGAGCCCGCTGGAGGGCCCGGACTGCACCCTCGAGGATGCTCTCGCGGCGATCGACTACGCGGTGCCGGCACTCGAAGTGCTGAACTCGCACATCGAGCTCGAGGGGCGCACCATCGTCGACACGATCAGCGACAACGCCGCCTACGGGGCGATGGTGCTCGGCTCGGTGCACAAGCGCCCGGACGAGATCGATCTGCGCTGGGTTCCGGGGGTCCTCTCCCGCAACGGCGAGATCGAGGAGACCGGTGTCGCGGCCGGCGTACTCGGTCATCCGGCCACCGGGGTCGCGTGGCTCGCGAACAAGTTCCACCAGCACGGCGCGCGTCTCGAGGCCGGGGAGATCATCCTGGCAGGATCGTTCACGCGCCCTATGTGGGTGTCGCGCGGCGATGAAGTGCTGTGCGATTACGGACCGATGGGAACAATTGCATGCCGCTTCGTCTAGCCCCCTCGTTCCGCGAGCAGCTCGCGGACTCCGATCGTCCGTTCGTCGGCATGTGGGCGTGCACCGGCAGCCCGCTGCTCGCCGAGGTCGCCGCGGGGTCGGGCCTGGATTGGCTCCTGATCGACATGGAGCATTCAGCCAACACGCTCGAATCCGTGCTCGTGCAGCTTCAGGCGGTCGCCGCGTACCCGATCGCTCCGCTCGTGCGGGTGCCGTCGAATGACACCGTCGCGATCAAGCAGATCCTCGACCTCGGGGCGCAGAACCTGATCGTGCCGATGGTGTCGTCGGCCGACGAGGCCCGTGCCGCCGTCGCCGCCACCCGCTACCCGCCGGAGGGCGTGCGCGGAGTGGGCAGCGCTCTGGCGCGCAGCGCCCGCTGGAACCGCGTCGATCGCTACCTGCAGGAGTCCGCGCAGCACATCTCCCTCACCGTGCAGATCGAGACGGCCGCCGGCGTCGAAGCCGCAGCTGACATCGCCGCGGTCGACGGCATCGACGCGGTGTTCGTCGGCCCCTCCGACCTGTCCGCGTCGATGGGTCTGCTCGGTCAGCAGACCCATCCCGACGTCACTGCCGCGGTCGAGAAGGTCTTCGCCGCGGTCAAGGCCGCGGGCAAGGCCGTCGGTGTGAATGCGTTCGACCCGACCGCAGCCGACGCCTACCTCGCAGCGGGTGCCGACTTCGTGGCGGTCGGCGCGGATGTCGCCCTGCTCGCCCGAGCATCCGAAGCCCTCGCCGCCCGGTTCATCTCCGCCGACGGAACGTCCCGCGCCAGCTACTGACCCTTTCGAATCGCGCAACTGGTCGTATTTCCGGCCCCGAAGCGACCATCTGCGCGATTCGAAGGGTCATGCCCCGTGGCAGGATGGCCGGATGCACTGGAGTGAGGTCGTGAGGTGAGCCGCGGGCTCGCCGCGATGCAGGACCGCAACTTCCGCTGGTTCTTCCTGGCCCGTGCGATCACGATGATCGCGGGTTCGATGTCGTCGATCGCCCTCGCGTTCGCGGTACTGGAGATCGACAACGACGCCCGGTCGCTGTCCTTCGTGCTGGCAGCCTTCACCGTGAGCAACATCGTCTTCGTGCTGTTCGGCGGGGTGATCGCCGACCGCCTGCCGCGGGCGCTGATCATCCAGGCCTGCTACGTGGTCGACATCCTCTCGATCGGCACGATCGCGGCGCTCCTGTTCACCGGCAACGCCACGATCCCGCTGCTCGTGGTGCTCTCGATCGTGAACGGGGCCTCGACCGCGTTCGTGCTGCCCGCGATGCAGGGCATCATCCCGCAGCTGACGACGCCAGAGCATCTGCAGCAGGCGAACGCGATGCTGTCGTTCGTGCGCTCTGCTGTGACGATCGGCGGTCCGATCATCGCGGGCATCCTGGTGGCGACGGCCGGTCCCGCGTGGGCGATGGTGGTGCAGGCTGTCGGCTGGGTGATCGCTATCCCGGTGCTGGCTCTCGTGAAGCTCCCTCCCCCGTCGCACGCGGGCGGCACCACGATGTTCCACGACCTCCGCATCGGCTGGCGGGAGTTCTGGAGTCGACCGTGGCTCTGGACGATCGTGCTGGCCTTCATGGTCATGAACGCCATCCACGTCGGCGCGTGGGGCGTCGTGGGTCCCTACATCGCCAAGAACAACGACCTGCTCGGCATCACCGGCTGGGGGTGGGTCGTCAGCGCCGAGGGCGCGGGCGTGCTGCTGATGACGCTGCTGCTCATGTGGTTCCCGCTGCGACGACCGCTGCGCTACGGCATGATCGGCATGGCGGCGTTCGCGATCCCGGTGACGATCCTCGGCCTCCATCCCGCCATCGTCCTGCTCGCCATGGCCGCGTTCATCGCTGGTGCGGGCGCCGAGGTCTTCAGCACCGGCTGGAACCTCGCGATGATGGAGAACATCCCGGGCGAGAAGCTGTCCAGGGTGTCCAGCTACGACATGCTCGGCAGCTTCGTCGTGATGCCGATCGGCACCCTGATCTACGGGTGGCTGATCACGTATGCGGATCCCGCGACCGTGCTCGTGACCTCCGGCGCCATCTACGCGGTGATCGCGTTGATCACCCTGCTGGTGCCGAGCGTATGGCGGATGGGGCGCCCCGAGCCCGCGGCGATCCGCGCCTGAACTAGCGGATTCATAGCATCGACCGCGAGACTGTCGGCATGACCTTCGCCGCGCTCCAGCCCCTCGCCGACCGTGCCGCCCTCTTCGTCGCACTCCGTCAGGACGCTCTCTCCGCCGCCGCCGACACCCTCGGCGAGCACCACTGGGATGCGGACCTGGCCGCGGGCACCCTCACCTTCACGGCCGACGCCGATCCGACGCGCCAGCTCGTGGCCCGCGCACACCTGATCGCGACGATCGCGCCGGGCCCACGCTCGGTCCTGTGGGCGTGGGCGCACCCGAGCGGAGATCCTCAGGGCGTCGCGGCGCAGCTGCACGCCTACGGTAGCGAGCACGGCATCTCCGAGCTGACCACAGCCGAGGTCCCGTTCCCCGCCGAGGTCGCAGGCGACGACGAATGGATCGCCCAGGCCGCGCACACGGTCGGCGGCGTCGCGGTCGAACTCACCGGACGCTCCCCGTACTACTCTGCTCCGGTCGGCAACGGAACCCGCGCCGTGTTCCTGCTCGACGCGCCGCTCGCCCCTCTCACGGTGGCGGATGCCGTCATCGCGCTGCCCCGGGTGCTCTCCGGCGCGAACCTCCCCGACGCGCGCACCGCGGTCTGGGATCTGGCGCGGCTCGCGGGCTGGACCCTCACCTGGACGGACGAGGCTTTCTCCGGCGCCACGGTGTCTGACGCCAGCGGCACGGCGACGTTCCGCTTCGACGAGCAGGCCCGCATCAGCGGCATCGAGAGCACGCTGCACCCACAGGGCTGACCCCGTCGAGGGCCGCGGCTAGCATGAGCGCATGAGCGACCTCGACCTCATTCCCGCAGGGCACACCTTCACCGCGCAGGAGATCACGGTCTTCGCCGACAGCGAGCATCGCACGCTCGACGAGGCGATCGCCGAGGCCGATGTCCTGGTGAGCTGTCCGCACGCCGGCGCGCGCATCCCTGAAGAACTCGTGCCGTTCCTCTCCCCTGCGCTGACGAGACGGATGCAGTACGACTTCACCGACGTCGCCACCGACGCGATCGTGCGGGAGTGGGCTCGGAACGACCGCCGCATCGTCGCGGTCATCAACCCGCATCCACGCCTGGTGCGCGATCCCAACCGTGCCCGTCCGGCCGACATCGCCGCCGACCTGACGACGGCCATCGAGCGCACCCGCGCCGCCGGGCCCTGGCAGAAGGTCGACCTGTCAGGAGTGGATGCGATCCGCCCGGTGACCTTCTCGTTCTTCCCGATCCTCGAGGTGCCGACCGACGATGCAGAGCGCGACCGCCTCGTGCACACGTTCGTCGAGGTCGGCGAGCGCGGGCTGGGCGTCTACGAGCGCACGAGGGATGACCTGACCGAGCGGTTCGTGGCCGAGAAGCTCCGCACGGGCGGGCGGTTCACGCGATTGTCTTTCCACGACACCATGAACACCACGACCACGAGCGACGGTGCGGTCAACGTCGCCAGGGCCCCGGAAGACCGGCTCCCCGCTGTCGTCGCCCTCTCCAACCGCGGCGACACCCGCGGCGACGAGCGCGACCCCGCAGACCCGCCGACGATGGATCCTGAGCGTCTTCGTGCGCTCGCCGATGCCCATCGTGCCGGGTTCCGCGTCGATCGGCCGGACGCCGTGGCTCTGAACACTCCGTACCTCGGCAGCCAGGAGATCCGTGCAGCAGGGGCCCGGTTCCGAGAGCTCGCCCCGCAGGCCGCAGGGGCCGCGCTCACACTCGACGCGGTGCAGGCCGAGTTCCTGCGCGAGTATCTGCTCGGGCCGGCTGCTGTCGAAGAGCTGCATCGGCCGGGGACGGACTGGATCCGAGAAGACCCCGCCCACGTGCACGATGTCGCCGAGGCGTGTCAGCGTGCGTGGGACCTGTACCGGGCGCTCTGAGCGACGTCGTCGACCGCCTCAGACCCTCAGCGTCGGCGGGGCACGACCATCGGCGTCCCGGTTTCCGGGTCGGGGATGACGGTGCAGTCGAGGTCGAACACCCGAGCCATCACCTCGGGCGTGAGCACCTCGTCCGGAGCGCCCGTGCTGAGGATCGCACCATCGCGCATCGCGACGATCCGATCCGCGTACCGAGCTGCCTGGTTGAGGTCGTGCAGCACGGCGACGACGGTCGTCCCCTGCTCACGGTTGATCGCCCGGAACAGGTCGAGCATGTCCAACTGGTGCGTGATGTCGAGGAAGGTCGTCGGCTCGTCCAGGAGCAGCACATCCGTCTCCTGCGCGAGCGCCATGGCCAGCCAGACCCGCTGACGCTGTCCGCCGGAGAGTTCGTCCACGGGTCGATCCACCAGGTCCTGCACGGCGGTGCGCTCCATCGCGCGGCGCACGGCCTGCTCGTCGGACGGGCTCCAGCCCGAGAAGGCGCGGCGGTGCGGGTAACGGCCTCGGGCGATGAGATCCGCCACCCGCATGCCGTCCGGCGCCTCGGCCGACTGGCCGAGCAGGCCGAGCTCCCGCGCCAGCTCCTTCGCACCTCGTGTGCGGATGTCGTGTCCGTCGAGGAGCACCGACCCGGCCAGCGCCGGGAGCAGCCGCGCGATCGTGCGCAGCAGCGTCGACTTCCCGCAGGCGTTCGGCCCGATGATCGCGACGAAGGAGCCCCGCTCGATCGTCAGGTCGAGGTCGACCGAGATCGGCCGTCCGTGCGGGTATCCGGCGGAGAGACCGCGGATCTCGAACGTCGCCTCGGTCACAGTCCGTTCCTCGTCAGCAGCTCGTCGACCAGGTCCCGCTGGGTCTCGTCGTCTTCCCCGTTCTCCCAGATCGCGGTGATCCGCTCCTCGAGCTCAGGGCGGCGGGTGAACTCGGCGGCCCAGCGCTCCTCGTCGCGCCGCCAGTAGCCCATGGTCATGTACCGCGCAGTCGGCCAGCCGAGCGTGTGGCGCACATGCCGGCGCACGTCGCGCATGACCGTCGCCTCACCGGAGAACCAGAGGTAGGTCGTGTCCGGGGCGACCGCGGTCTCGGCGACGACGTGATCGAGCATCTCGTCGCTGCGAACCCAGCGCAGCGTGTCATCCTGCCGGATCGGCAGATCCTGACGGTCTCGGGCGTCGTCGACCGACACGATCACGCACGCCGGCGGGTCTGTCACGGTGCGCTCATCGAGGATGCGCCCGATGGCAGGAAGGGCCGTTGCATCGCCGACGAGAAGCACGCGATCCGTCCCCTCAGGCGGATGGAAGTGTCCGCGTGGAGCATCGAACGCCACGCGATCCCCGTGGCGAGCCTCGCGCGCCCAGCGGGTAGCCGGACCGTGCGCGTGCACGACGAAGTCGATGTCGAGCTCGTCGGACTCGGGCCGCCAGTCGCGCACCGAGTAGTAGCGCTTCGCCTCTTCCCCGTCGACCGTCGAGAGCCACAGGCCGAAGAACTCATCCGGCCGCCCGCTCGACACGAACCGCCCGCCGCTGTCCGTGTGGGCATCGCGGAGAGTGATCCGCAGCATGTTCGGGGTGACGACCGTGCGGGCCACCACTTCGGCGGTGTAGACGGGGGCATCGGTGCGCATCAGCGCCTCCTTCGGTTCGCGCCGGAGAGCATCCAGGCGAGGTACAGTCCGCCGATCCCGATCGTGACGAGTCCGGTGGGAAGCATGGTGGGGGCGAACAGCCGCATGGCGAGCAGATCGCTGAACACGAGGAGCACGGCGCCCGTCATGGCAGATGCCGCGAACGGCATCGGTCCGCTGCGCCACAGCCGTCGCGCGATCTGCGGCGCGGCGAGCGCGACGAACGCGATCGGTCCGGCCGCCGCGATCGTGAGGGCGAGGAGCACGACGCCGACGAGCATGGCCGACAGACGCAGGCGCACCGGCCGCACCCCCAGGGAGGCGGCGCGGTCCTCCCCCAGCTCGTACAGGGTCAGTGCGGGCCGCAGCGCGGCGATGGCGAGGGCGCCGAGCGCGAGCGCGACGAGGATCACCGGCATCCATCGGCCGTCGATGCCGTTGAGGGAGCCGGCACCCCAGATCGCGGCGCTCCGCGACACCACATCGTCGGCGGCGAGCTCGATCATGGTGTTCGCGGCTCCCAGCATGGCCGTGAGAGCGATGCCCACGATGATGAGGCGGGTTCCGGTGGCACCGCGCCAGGCCACGAGCGCGAACACCAGAGCCGCCGACAGGATGCCGCCGCCGATCGAACCGGCGGTGAGGGCGAGAGTGCTCGCCGATCCGCCGACGATCACGATCAAGGCCCCGGTGTACGCACCGGCGGAGAAGCCCAGGATGTCGGGGCTCCCCAGCGGGTTGCGGGTGACGACTTGGAACAGGGCGCCGGACAGCGCGAGCATCGCCCCGATGGCGGCCCCCAGCACGACCCGAGGAAGTCGCCAGCCGAGGACGACCAGCCGTGTTCCGCTCTCGCCACCACCGAACAGTACCGAGACCACGTCGGGCACCGACACCGCGGCTTCACCGAGAGTGAGACCCGCAATGCCCAGGACCACGAGGACGACGGCGGAGCAGACCCAGATCACGACGCGACGCCGACGCGTGGCAGCGGGTGCGGCGACGACCGAATCCGCGATCACGACGGTGCTCCGTCAGCCTGCACACGCCGTGACAGCACGAGCGCGACGAGCACCGGCGCCCCGAGGAACGCGGTCACCACGCCCACCGGGATCGAGCGCGGGGCGATCAGGACCCCGCCGAGCACATCGGCGAACAGCAGCAGGATGGGACCGGCGAGCACGCTGTAGATCAGGAGCCTCCGGGTGTCGGGTCCGAACACCGCCCGCAGCGCGTGCGGCACGAGCAGCCCGACGAAGGCGATCGGTCCGGCGGCTGCGGTCGCCGCCCCGCAGAGCACGGCGATCGCGATGAATCCGCCGATCCGCACGGCACCGACCCGACCGCCGAGTGCGCGAGCAGTGTCCTCACCGAGCGCCAGGAGCCCGATCCCCGGTGCGATCGCGACGACGAGGAGCAGTCCCCCGGCGATCACGATCAGCGTCAACGTGGCCGCTTCGAGCGAGCGCCCGCCGAGAGCTCCCGCTCCCCACAGACGCATCGCCTGATACGACGCGGGGTCGATCAGGCTGAGTGCCGCGGTCGCCGCGGAGAGCACCGCGGCGACCGCGACCCCGGTGAGTGCGAGGCGCCCGATCGACGCGCCGCGCCCTACCCCGCCGATGAGGGCGACGAGAGCGCTGGCGATCGCAGCCCCCGCGAACGCGAACCACATCGTGGAGCCGAAGTCCCCGATACCCAGCACCACGATCGCCACTGCGACCGCCAGCGACGCCCCGGCGTTGACACCGAGCAGTCCCGGTTCCGCGAGCGGGTTGCGGGTCAGCGTCTGCATGATGACGCCTGCCACCGCCAGCGCGCTGCCCGCCGCGACACCGATGAACGTGCGCGGCAGACGCACATCTCGCACGATCAGGTCGGCTTCCGTGCCCGTGGGTGCCGCGAGCGCCGAGAAGAGCTCATCGAACGTCAGCGTGCGCGGCCCGACCGCGATGCTGATCCCGATCGCGGCGATCAGCAGGAGGAGGACGACCGGGAGGATGACCGCATCGGACGGACGACGGACACGCCGCCGACCGTCCGTGACGCTTCCGGTCACTTCGAGAGCGGCTCGAGCACCTCGGTGGTGAGCTCGTCGATCCAGCCCTCCGCGCTCCGGTAATCGGTGACGCCCGTCACGAGGCCGTAGACGTGACCGGACTTTGCGATGTCGAGCTGCTGGAACAGGCTGCTGTCGATGACCTCCTGGATCGCCGGCATCTTGCTGCCGTCCGGGTTCGCGTAGGTGAGGCCGACCGTCACACCGTCGAGGATGGTGCCGATCTGCTCCAGCGAGAACGAGGCGTATCCGAAGCCGCCCTCATCATCCAGAGGGATGCCTTCGCCGTAGGTGAGCCCCATCTCGTTCACGATGAGGTTTCCGGTGGAACCGGTCGGCAGCTGGATGGAGAACTGTCCCGCCTCGTCACCGAGTGAGAAGTTCGCCCAGGTGTTCGCAGCGATGACGTCGGCGTACTGCTCCTTCACCTCGTCGCGGCGCGCCTCGTACGAGGTCTTCGCCTCTTCCCAGGTGTCGTGCGCGCCGAGCGCAGACGCCAGGTCTTCGGTCAGCGACTGCCAGTCGCCTCGCTCGTCCCCGCCGACGATCACGGTGGGCGCGATCTCGTTGAGCCGGGCGAAGGTCGCTTCGTCCACCTCGTAGGCATCGCCGACGATGACGTCGGGTGCGGCGCCGGCGAGCGCTTCGAAGTTGATCTCCCCGTAGGTGCCGACCTTCTGGGCGTCGGCGATGTAGGCCTGCTGCTCGTCGGTGTAGCCGTCGATCCACTGGGTGTAGTCGATCGCGGCGACCACGGGGAGATCGAGCGACATGACCTGCCACGGGGTGTCGTACGAGATGGCGGCGACGCGCTCGGGGTCGGTGGGAACGGTGACCTTGCCATAGACGGTGTCGACCACGTGGGTGTCCCCGCCGGCGGAGCCGTCGCCGGAGGAGGACCCGGCGGCAGAGGCGCAGGCGGTGACGGCGAAGAGCGGGACGATGATGGCTGCTGCGAGCGCGGCTCGCAGGCGCGGTGATGGGCGCACGGGATCTCCAATTAAGGCAAGGGTTACCTAATTATGTCGCCCTCGCCTGCCCGGTTCGATGGAGATAGTTGTGTCGATCGGTCGACTATGCGCGTGGATCGGTCACGGAGCCGTGTGTGCGGGCGAACGTCCGTGGTGCGACTCCGGTGCGTCGCCGGAACGCGGCCGAGAACGCGGCGAGGGATTCGAATCCGACCGCCCGTGCGGTGCGACCCACCTCCGTGCCGTTCGCGAGCAGCGACATCGCGAGGTGCAGTCGCAGTTCGGACCTCCACCGGGAGAACGCCATCCCCGTCTCGGCTGAGAACTGGCGCATGAACGTGCGGACACTCACCGCGGACTGCACCGCCCAGGCGTCGACGGTGCGTCGATCGGCCGGATCGGCGATGAGAGCATCCGTCACCGCGCGCAACCACGGGCTCGCCGGCGTGGGCAGGCCCACCTCCGCCTCTCGCGAGTCGGCGAGCAGGTCGAGCGCGAAGGCCTCGGCACGGGCGCGGCGGACCGGATCCGTATAGCGGCCGAGTTCCACGAGCACCTGATCCAGCAGCGGCGGCACCCGCGTGACGACGACACGCGTGGTGAGAGCGGCACCGGCGTCGGGTTCGAACCAGGTGCACCGCATGCTGTTCCCCGGCACCGCCGTCACCTCGTGCATGACGCCGGCAGGGATCCAGACGCTGGTCCCCCGCGGAGCGATGAACACGGCGTCCGGCGTGACGACCGTCACCGACCGCGTGATCGCCGAGAGCAGCTCATGGTCGTCGTGAGAGTGGGCCTCCCAGTGGGCACCCTCGGCGGTCGTCAGGATGTCGATCGAGTCCAGCAGCGGATCGAGGTCGAGCGTCATGACGGCTCCAGACGGAGAAGGGAAAGCGGATGGGCGCCGGGCATCAGTGTACGACCGGCGATCACGCGCAACCGCCGCTGCCCCACGAGAACCGAGGGTGCACCGCCACGCGGCGATGTGGGACTCTGGACGCATGAAGAACGGAATCGTCCGGTTCGCCGCGCTCTATGTGTTCAACGTCGCAGTGCTGCTCCTGATCGGCCTGCTGCTGCCGGGCGTCTCCGTCGGATGGAACGCGCTGTGGGCGTCGGTCATCCTGACCCTCGCGGCCCTCTTCGTGAAGCCTCTGCTCGCCGGCGCCTTCCGGAAATCCGCCGCGAAGTCGGCCGCCGAGCGCACGAAGACGGGCGAGAAGATCGTGCAGTACGTCCTCGTGTACCTCGTCGAGGTCATCATCTGGATCCTCACGGTCTGGCTGAGCGGAGTGCGCGCCTCCGGCTTCTGGGCTTTCGTGCTGCCGCCGCTGGCGCTGGTGCTCGGCTGGATGATCTACGACCAGATCGACGACAGGATGCGGCGCAAAGCCGCAGAGATCTACGACTCCGTGCACGCACGCGTGAAGGGCGGCGACGCGAAGCCCGCATCCGCAGCCACCGCCACCGCACCGGAGTCGGCGCAGACGACCGCCGCCCGTGACGAGCTCAGCGATGGCCTGACACCCGAGCAACGCCGGATGCTCGACGAACTCGGCTGAGCCGGCTCCTCCGACCTCCGGAAACACGGAAGGCGCCCATCTTCAGGATGGGCGCCTTCTTGTGCAGTGGGCGAAAACGCGTCGTCAGACGAGCCGCTCCGCCGCTTCCACGACATTGGTCATCAGCAGCGCGACCGTCATCGGGCCGACGCCGCCCGGATTCGGTGAGAGGTACCCGGCGATATCCGCGACGTCAGGGGCGACGTCGCCGAACACCAGGCTCTTGCCGGTTTCCTGGTCGGTCTCGCGCGTGACCCCGACGTCGAGCACGGCTGCTCCGGGCTTGACGTCTTCGGCGCGGATCAGGTGCTTCACACCGGCGGCGGCGACGATCACGTCGGCCTCGCGCAGGTAGCGCGGCATGTCGACCGTGCCGGTGTGGGTCAGAGTCACCGTGGCGTTCAGGTCGCGACGCGTGAGCAGCAGCCCGATCGTGCGACCGATCGTGACACCGCGACCGACCACGACGACGTGCTTGCCCTTGAGGTCGTAGTCGTTGCGCAGCAGCAGCTCGATGACACCGCGCGGGGTGCACGGCAGCGGGGTGTCGATCGGGCCGTTGACGTTGAGCACGAGTCGGCCGAGGTTGGTCGGGTGCAGGCCGTCGGCATCCTTCGCCGGGTCGATGCGCTCCAGGATCGCGTCCGTGTCGAGGTGCTTCGGCAGCGGAAGCTGCACGATGTAGCCGTGGCACGCGGGGTCGGCGTTGAGCTCGTCGATCAGCGCCTCTACGTCGGACTGTGTGGCATCGGCCGGCAGTTCGCGCTGGATCGAGTTCATCCCGATCGCCTCGGACTGTCGATGCTTCATACCCACGTAGAGCTGCGATGCCGGGTCAGCACCCACGAGCACTGTCGCGATGCCCGGCGTGATCCCCTTGCTCTTCAGCGCGGCGACGCGTTCGGTGAGCTCGGCTCGGATCGCGGCGGACGCCGCCTTCCCATCGAGGATCTTCGCGGTCATTGTCCTTCTTTTCCTTAGGTCGTGAGTCCCCCTTGTGCCATGCACTCCGCGGTCACCCGCCGAGTGCACGGCTTCTCGTCGAGTGCACGGCTTG
>NZ_PCPA01000021.1 GCF_002979515.1 Microbacterium sp. MYb54
TGCGGTCTGACCGCGCCGTTCCTCTCCTTCCGGTCGCAGTTGCTGCCGCCTTTTTCCCACAGGGGCGGCGCTCTGGCGGCGTACAGGGGACGGATGACACAATGGATCCCGGCGTGCCCGAGTCGCATCTTCCCCGACGCCCGCTCTGAACGAGCGAAAGGTCGAAGGACCGCCGGGCCCCTGGACAGCGTCCGCCGCGCCCGTCCTATGAGGAGAGCACCCATGTCGACGACTGAAGCCGCCGTCTCCACCGCACCCGTCCGCACCGCGCATCACCGCCACTACCTGATGTGCAAGCCGGAGCACTTCACGGTCAACTACTCCATCAACCCGTGGATGGAGCCGACCAAGCCCACCGACACCGCGAACGCGGTCGCGCAGTGGCAGAAGCTCTACGACCTCTACATCGAACTGGGCCACGAGGTCGAGCTCATCGAGCCGCTCGCCGGCTACCCCGACATGGTCTACACGGCCAACGGCGGATTCCTCATCGACGGCCGTGCCTACGTGCCCGAGTTCCGCTTCGTGCAGCGCCAGGGCGAGTCTCCTGCCTTCGCCGACTGGTTCCGCGCCGCCGGCTACGACACCGTGATGCCGAAGGAGGTCAACGAGGGCGAGGGTGACTTCCTGCTCGTCGGCGACGTGATCCTCGCGGGCACCGGCTTCCGCTCCACGGGCGACAGCCACCGCGAGGTGGGCGAGATCTTCGGCCGTGAGGTCGTGTCGCTGAACCTGGTCGACCCGCGTTTCTACCACCTCGACACCGCCATCGCCGTGCTCGACCCGGTGCAGGGCACGGAGAACGGCGGCCCGGAGCGCGCGAACATCGCGTACCTCCCCGGTGCCTTCGACGACGCCAGCCGCGCGGTGCTCGAGGAGCGCTTCCCCGACGCGATCCTGGTCTCGGACGAAGACGGTTCGGTGTTCGGCCTGAACTCGGCGAGCGACGGCTACAACGTGGTCATCTCGCCGCGCGCCAAGGGCTTCGAGAAGCAGCTGCGCGAGCGCGGCTACAACCCGATCATGATCGACCTCTCCGAGCTGCTGCTCGGCGGCGGCGGCATCAAGTGCTGCACGCTCGAGCTGCGGGGTGCCGAGTGACCGCGGTCGACGCCACCGCGGGCGCGGAGGCCGTGACGGAGGCGGGCGCCGAGCCCCACGTCGCCCACAACTATCACCCGCTGCCGGTGAACATCGCCCGTGGTGAGGGTGCGTGGGTCACGGATGTCGAGGGCAAGCGCTACCTCGACCTGCTCGCGGCGTACTCGGCCGTGAACTTCGGGCACCGGCATCCGGCACTCGTGGCCGCCGTCACCGAGCAGCTCGGCCGGGTCACGCTCGTCAGCCGCGCGTTCCAGAGCGACCGCCTCGAGCCGTTCGCCGCAGCGCTCGCAGAGCTCGCGGGCAAAGATCTCGTGCTCCCGATGAACACCGGGGCCGAGGCTGTCGAGACCGGCATCAAGGTCGCCCGCGCGTGGGGGTACCGGGTCAAGGGGGTCGCTCCGGGCAAGGCGCGCATCATCGTCGCGGCCGGCAACTTCCACGGGCGCACGACCACGATCGTCAGCTTCAGCGACGACGAGCAGGCGCGTGACGACTTCGGGCCCTACACGCCCGGCTTCGACGTGGTTCCCTACGGCGACGCGGATGCCATCGCGGCCGCCATCACCGACGACACGGCAGCCGTGCTGGTCGAGCCGATCCAGGGCGAGGCCGGGGTCGTGATCCCGCCGGAGGGCTACCTCCGCCGCATCCGCGAGATCTGCGACGAGAAGAACGTGCTGTTCATCGCCGACGAGATCCAGGCAGGGCTCGGCCGTGTCGGCGAGACCTTCGCGTGCGACCGCGAGGGTGTCGTGCCCGACCTGTACCTGCTCGGCAAGGCGCTCGGCGGCGGCATCCTTCCGGTCTCGGCCGTGGTCGGCAACACCGACGTGCTGGGCGTCATCCGTCCCGGCGAGCACGGCTCGACCTTCGGCGGCAACCCGCTCGCCGCTGCCGTGGGGCTGCGCGTGGTCGAGATGCTGCAGTCCGGCGAGTTCCAGGAGCGGGCGCGGGCGCTCGGCGCACACCTGGAGAAGGCTCTGCAGCCGCTGATCGGCAACGGCGTCACGGCCGTTCGCATCGCCGGTCTCTGGGCCGGTGTCGACATCGACCCCGCGAAGGGCACCGGGCGTCAGATCGCCGAGAAGCTCCTCGAGCGCGGGGTCCTGGTGAAGGACACGCACGGTCAGACCGTGCGCATCGCACCGCCGCTCGTGATCCGCGCGACCGAGCTCGACTGGGCGGTGGAGCAGCTCAAACTCGTGCTCGCCTGACCTGCCTCGTCGAAGAACCCCCTTGCGATCGTCTGCAAGGGGGTTCTTCGCGTTCAGGAGAGCGGGCCGATGCGGCGGGCAACGCCATCGCAGGGGAGGGCCGTGGCCTGGGGGAGCCGACGGCTGGCGGTGGCGTTGCCCTCGCAGACGCTCAGGCCGGCGGGGAATCCGGGTCGAGCGTCTTCAGAGTGTCTTCTTCTGCTTCGTTGTCGGCGTCGAGCTGATCCTCGGTGCCCTCGTCGCCGCCCAGAGGTGCGCGGTGACCCTGACCTGCGTCGCCCTGGATGGCACCGCCGGTCGACTCGCCACGTGAGCTGTCGCCCTGGATCGCGCCACCGGTGCCGTCGCCCTGCCCGGTGTCTTCGTCAGGCACCCGGCGCGCGCCCTCAGCCGGATCCTGCGGGTGCGGGTGGGGGGTGCGTTCCGTGTTCTCGTCCATGCTTCGACGGTACGGTCGCCACCGGCACCTCGTGGAGGGCGTTGACAAACGCCGCGAGGAGGGTCAGCCTTCGAGGTCGCGCTTCTTGGCGCTCCGGATCGGGGTGGTGACGGCCGCCTCGTCGCTGAACTCGATCGGGTCGACCTCGACGACGCGGAGCGGACGGGTCTCGTCGAGCGTGAGGAGGAATCGACGGTTCTCGGCGCGCCGGAGGCGTCCCGAGGTCGCCACCCAGATGACGCCGATCGCGCACGCGACGAATCCGGCGGTGCCGCCGAGCATGATCGCGGCTCGCGGCCCGAACGTGTCGGCAACCCACCCGGCGATGGGGGCGCCGACCGGGGTCGAGCCCATGATCACGGCCATGTAGAGGGCGAGCACGCGTCCGCGCAGCGCCGGTTCGGTCGTGATCTGCACGTAGCCGTTGGCCGTGGTGAGCAGGGTCACGATCATGAAGCCGGTGAAGGTCAGGGTGACGGCGTACGAGGCGTAGGTCGGCATCGCGGACGAGATGAACGCGGCGATCCCGAATCCGCCGGCGGCGAGGATCACGACCCGCACCCGTGCCCGATCGCGTCGTGCGGCGAGCAGGGCGCCGATGAGCGAGCCGATCGCGAGGACCGAGCTGAGCACCCCGTAGCCGTCTGCTCCCGCTCCGAACTCGAGCGCCATGGTCGAGGCGAAGATCGGGAAGTTCATGCCGAAGGCGCCGATCAGGAATACGGTGACGAACACCACGCGCAGGTCGCTGCGTCCCCACACGTAGCGGAATCCGGCAGCGAGCCCGCCGCGGCTGCGGTTCTTCAGGCGAGGGGCGAGCAGGCTGCGGCGCAGCATCATCAGCGCGAGGAGCATCGCCAGGAAGGTCGCGGCGTTGACGATGAACACCCAGCCGGAGCCGATCGCCACGATCAGGAGGCCTCCGACCGCCGGCCCCACCATGCGGGCGAGGTTGAACGACGCGGAGTTGAGTGCGACCGCGTTGGAGGTGTCACCTGTGGAGACCATGTCGGAGACGAACGCCTGCCTGGCGGGGGCATCGAACGCGTTCACGACGCCGAAGCCCAGGGCGAAGCAGAACATCATCGGCAGCGTCATCACACCATTGAGCAGGAGCACGCCGACCGCGATCGCGAGGGCCAGCAGCGCCGACTGGGTCGCGAACAGGATGTGCCGGCGGTCGAAGCGGTCGGCCACCCACCCGGTCAGGCTGACGAGCACGAGCGGCGGCCCGAACTGCAGGGCCATGGTGACACCCATCGCCGTCGCATCGTTGTCGGTGAGCTCTGTGAGCACCACCCAGTCCTGGGCGGTCGCCTGCATCCACCCGCCGACGTTGGAGACCAGGGCGCCGGCGAACCAGATGCGGTAGTTGATGTTCGCGAAGGAGCGGAACATGGCGCTCATCGCTCAACCACCCGCCTCATCAGGGCGCTGGCCTCTCGCAGCGTGGTGAGCTCGGCCTCGGTGTAGTCGACCTCGCGCAGCATGTCGGCCAGCAGCTCGTCGCGGCGGCGGATGGTCTCGACGACGATCTCGGCGCCGGCCTCGGTGATGGCGACCTGCACGCGGCGGCGGTCGTCCTCGTCGGTGGCACGCACGACGAAGCCCTGTTCCTCGAGACCGTTGATGGTGTTGGTCATCGACGGTGCAGCCACCCGCTCGCGCTCGGCGAGGGTCGAGATCGTGCGGCGTCCGTTCATGCGCAGGTCGGCGAGCACCGCCAGCTGCGCATCGCTCATCGTGTCGGCGGCACGTGCGCAACGCAGGCGACGGGCCAGCCGGAAAGTGGCCATGCGAAGGTCTGTGGCGGTGAGGTGGAGTGATTCATCAGACGCAGACATTACTTAGTTAGTCTATCTAATTTTTCGGATGCCGTCTCAGCAGCGGGCACAATGGAGGGGTGACCCGAACGCTCGCCCTGGAAATCGCCGTGCAGGACCCCGCAGGAGTGCGCATCGCCAAGGAGGTCGGCGCCGCGCGCGTCGAGCTCGCGACGGCCCTCGCTCTCGGCGGACTCACCCCGTCGCCCGCGACGCTCGAGCTCGCGGTCGAGGCTGCCGGAGCGGATGGCCCGGAGGTGCACGTGCTGATCAGGCCGCGCGCGGGTGGCTTCCACTACGACGAGGATGAGCTCGCGGTCGCCGAACTCGATGTGCGCCGCGCGATCGCCGCCGGTGCATCCGGTGTGGTGATCGGTGCGCTCGACGCCGACGGGCGCCTCGACCTGTTCGCCATGGCGCGTCTGCGCGATGCCGCAGGGGGCGCGCCCGCGACGCTGCACCGCGCGATCGATGTCACCGCCGACCCCGTCGCGACGCTGCAGAGCGCCCGCGAGCTGGGCCTTGCCCGCGTACTCACCTCGGGTGGAGCCTCCGCCGCGATCGACGGCGTCGACACCCTGCGTGCGCTCGTCGCCGCAGCCGAGGGCGAGATCGAGATCATGGCCGGCAGCGGGGTCGATGTCGCCAGTGCTCCGGTGCTCGCAGCGGCCGGCGTCGATGCGATCCACTTCTCCGCCAAGCGTGCCGTGGCAGAGGACGGCGGCGTGCGCATGGGCTCTGCCTCCGACGGCGTCGGCGGGTACGAGGTCACTGACCGCGACATCGCCTTCGCGATCCGGGATGCCCTCGCGCGCTAGCCGCCTGCGACGCGCGTGGGTAGGCTCGCACCGTGATGGATACCCGTGAGTTCACCGATGCCTATGGCGTCGACATCGTCTACGACGTCCATTCCGCCGAGGGGTCGCCCCGCGGCGTGGTGCAGCTGCTGCACGGTGTCGGCGAGCATGCCGGGAGGTACGGCGCGCTGATCGCGGCACTCACCGCTGCCGGCTTCCACGTCTATGCCGACGACCACCGCGGGCACGGGCGCACCGGCATCCGTCAGCACGGCGGGCCCGAGAAGCTCGGCCGACTGGGCAAGGGCGGGCTGCGCGCGGCCGAAGAGGCCGTCTGGCAGCTGACCGAGATCATCCGCGACGAGAACCCCGATCTGCCGCTCGTGCTGCTCGGTCATTCCTGGGGTTCGTTCCTGGCGCAGATGCTCGTCAACGGCCACCCTGACGCATGGGATGCGGTCATCCTCTCCGGCTCTGCGCTTCGGATGCCCGGCTCGCTCAACGCCGCACCTCTGAACGCGCGCTGGGCAGGTGAGGGGGCGACCGGGCTCGAATGGCTCAGCCGAGACCCGGCCGTCTGGACCGCGTTCGACGAAGACCCGCTGACCACCGATGAGCCGCTGCTCAAGCTGTTCGGGCCGATCGAGGCCGCGAAGCTCTACGGCCGCCCGGCCAAGGATCTGGGGCATGACATCCCGATGCTGCTGTTGGTCGGTCGGGACGACCCGGTGGGCGGACCCCGCAGCGTGCACAAGCTCGCCGACGAATACCGCAGCCGTTCCGGACTCACCGACGTCACGACGCTGGTCTACCCGGATGCGCGCCACGAGATCTTCGCGGAACTTCAGCAGGACGAGGTGCGCGCCGACGTGCTGGCGTGGCTCGACAAGCACATCCCCGCGCGCTGAGGATCCTTCCCCGACGCCGCTGGTGTGACGCGGCGTTACGCGCGGTGAAGGCGTGTGACGCGACCGCCTCGCCGGCCGCGGAGCCACCGTAGATTCGGGGCAATATTCCGCGCATGAGCGAGGAGTGCTCCGCGGTGCGGTGCCCTCGCAAGGGAGGATCCGCTCCGATGAGCTTCGTGAAGGACTGGCAGGACTGGCACGCGTCACGCGAGCGCTATGCGGGGTCGGAGTACGGTCCGTCGGCGCTGGAGTCGACGAACTGGCTCATCACCGAGGCAGCGGCGGTCGACGGCATCCCCGGGCTCTGGGCGCTGACCGGCGACGGCGGCATCCGCGGCAGTGAGCTCGGTCAGGCAGGCTCCACCGTCACGCTGCGCGGTGCGGAGAGCATCCGTCTCGGACGTCGTGAGGTGCGCGTGTTCGAACGTCACGGCACACTCGCGCTGCGCGTGCTGAATCCGGCCCGCCCGCAACGGGAGTGGTTCACGGCGATCGACGCGTATTCCCCCGATGAACGCTGGCGACTGCCGGCGATCTTCGAGGAGACGCCGGATGAGCAGATCGTGATCACGTCGGTCGACGGCGATGCGCGAGAGACCGCCGTCGCCGGGCGGCTGCGGTTCGAGCTGGCCGGGGCGCCGCAGACGCTCACCGTGACCAGGAACGGTCAGGGGGCACTGAGCGCGGTGTTCGCCGACGGCACGAACGGGCTCGAGACCTATCGCTTCCGGTTCCTGCCGGTCGACGAGCCGGCTGATGACGGCACGGCCGTGATCGACTTCAACCGCGCGTACCTGCCGCCGTGCGCGTTCTCCGATCAGTTCGTCTGCCCGCTCCCACCCGTCGGCAATCGGTACTCGACGCCGATCCGCGCCGGGGAGCGCGTGGTGGTGCTCGGAGGCTGACCGCCGGAACGAGGGCTGCGCGCCTTAAGCTGGAACCGTGCACGGTGAATTCAAGGTCCCAGGTGGAAAGCTCGTCGTCGTCGACCTCGAGATCGAAGGCGACCGGATCTCCCGCT
Organism: Microbacterium sp. MYb54; assembly: GCF_002979515.1. Classification (GTDB taxonomy): domain Bacteria; phylum Actinomycetota; class Actinomycetes; order Actinomycetales; family Microbacteriaceae; genus Microbacterium. The sequence continues at coordinate 7,307 of NZ_PCPA01000021.1, forward strand.
TCCGCCTCGCCGGAGACTTCTTCCTCGAGCCGGACTCGGCGCTGGACGACATCAACGCCGCGGTGAACGGGCTGCCGGTGGAGTCGGATGCGACGGCGATCGCATCCGCCGTCCGCGAGGCGCTGCCCGATGGCGCTCAGCTGCTCGGCTTCACTCCCGAAGCGGTCGGCACCGCTGTGCGCCGCGCGCTCGTCACGGCGCCGGGGTGGCGTGACTTCGACTGGGAGATCGTGCACGAGAAGGCCGTCTCGCCCCGCATGAACCTCGCCCTCGACGAGGTGCTCACCGCCCGTGTGGGCGAAGGGCGCCGCCGACCCACCCTGCGCATCTGGGAGTGGGACCAGTCGGCCGTGGTGATCGGCTCGTTCCAGTCGTATCGCAACGAGGTCGATCCCGATGGTGCGGCGAAGCACGGATTCGACGTCGTCCGCCGCATCTCCGGCGGCGGCGCGATGCTCATGGCAGCAGGGCAGATCATCACCTACTCGCTGTACGTGCCGGCGTCGCTCGTGGCCGGAATGACCTTCGCCGACTCCTACGCCTTCCTCGACGACTGGGTGCTGCAGGCGCTGCGCTCCCTCGGCATCGACGCGGTCTACCAGCCGCTCAACGACATCGCGAGCCCGACCGGCAAGATCGGCGGCGCCGCGCAGAAGCGCCTCGCCAACGGGGGAGTGCTGCACCACGCGACCCTGTCGTACGACATCGATGGTCAGATGATGACCGAGGTGCTCCGCATCGGGCGGGAGAAGCTCAGCGACAAGGGCACCGCGTCCGCCGCCAAGCGCGTCGACCCGCTGCGCAGCCAGACCGGACTCGAGCGCGCCGAGATCATCGAGCGCTTCAAAGACACCTTCCGTTCGCTGACCGACGCCGAGATCGGGTCGATCTCGGCAGACGAGTATGCCGACGCCGAGGCGCTCGTGGAATCGAAGTTCGCCACCGAGGCGTGGCTGCATCGGGTGCCGTGACGGCGCTGGAACCTGACCTCCCCACGGCGGCGGACGCCGTGGCGGACACTCCGGACGACGTGTCGGACACCGCGTCCGTGATCGCGCCGGTCGTGCCCGAGCCGGTCGTTCCCGATCCTGTTGTGCCGGGTGCGGTGTCGATCGTCGAGGGCGACAACCTCGCCGTCGCCGCGACCCTGCCCTCCGGGTCGTTCACGCTCGTGTACCTCGACCCGCCGTTCAACACGGGCCGCACGCAGGAGCGACAGGTGGTCACCGCTCGGCGGATGGTCACAACTCAGGAGGAAGTCCCGGATCCGGACGCTCCGGCCTCCGAAACGGGGGATGCGGCTCCGGTCGTCCTGAGTTCCGCACCGGGGGAGGCTGAGCCCGAGACCGAGGTGCGGCACGGATTCCACGGCCACGCGTACGAGCGCGTGCGCGGGATGCTGCGCGCCTACGACGACCGCTTCGACGACTACGGCGCGTTCCTGATGCCGCGGCTCGAGGAAGCCTGGCGACTGCTGGCGGATGACGGCACCCTGTACCTGCACCTCGACTACCGGGAGGCGCACTACGCGAAGGTCATGCTCGATGCGGTGTTCGGGCGGGACTGCTTCCTCAACGAGCTCATCTGGGCGTACGACTACGGCGCCAAGTCGCGCAGCCGGTGGCCCACGAAGCACGACACGATCCTGGTCTACGTGAAGAACCCGCGGGAGTACGTCTTCAACTCCGACGAGGTCGACCGCGAGCCCTACATGGCGCCGGGGTTGGTCACGGCCGAGAAGGCCGCGCGCGGAAAGCTCCCCACCGACGTCTGGTGGCACACGATCGTGCCCACGACCGGGCGCGAGAAGACCGGCTACCCCACGCAGAAGCCGGAGGGGATCCTGCGGCGTATCGTCACGGCTTCGAGCCGTCCGGGCGACCGGGTGCTCGACCTGTTCGCGGGCAGCGGCACGACGGGAGCCGTGGCCTCGGCGCTCGGCCGCGACGCGGTGCTGGTCGACGACAACCCCGAGGCGGTCCGGATCATGAAGACGCGGATGCCGCACGCCGAGGTGAAGACGCTCGACTGAACCGAGTGGTCGGGCTCGTCGTCACACGGGCCGTAGCAGCACCAGGAACTGCTCGATCTCGGCCGCCATGTCGAGCGTCGGGTCGAGCATCCATGCCGCCTGGAGCCCGTCGGCCAGGGCGTGCAGGGTGCGCACGACCCAGGCGGGGTCGAGGTCGGAGCGGATGCGGCCCTCGCGCTGATCTTCCGCGAGCTGGGCGACGGAGAAGCCCTCGACGCGTGCGGTGCGTTCGCGGAAGTAGGTGTGCGCGGGGTGCGAGGGGTCTCCCGCCTCGGCGGCCAGCTGAGCGTAGAGCTGCACGAGCCCGGGGACGGAGGCGTTGTGGCGCATGACCGCGAGGAAGGCGGTGGCGGCATCCGTTCCGGCGTACTGCTGCTCGTCGCGGTCGTCTCTGGCACGCAGGATCGCGACGAACAGCTCTTCTTTGGAGCCGAAGTAGTGCAGGAGTCCTGCGGGGCTGAGGCCGGCGGCATCCGCGATCTCACGCACCGAGGCCTTGCGGTATCCGTGTTCGGCCACGACGGCGAGGGCGGCTTCCAGGATCTCTTCGCGCTTCGCGACGCCCTTCGCGTATGCCCCTCGTGTCGCCATCGCTCCAGGGTAACCGTCACGGCGAGATCACAAAAACCAAACAACGTTCGTGAATGGCTTGCGGGGGTGGCGTCCGATCTGTCACGATGTCGGATGAATACCGAACGGCGTTTGGTATTAACCCGAAACCGCTCAACGAGGAGCCGACATGTCCGTGTCCCCGCTCGACCCCGCCGCCGAACTCGCCCCGACCGGCACGATTCGATCCGTGCCGCCCGAAGCGGGTGACCCTGCCGCGAGCCCGCCGGCGAATCGGCGTCTGCTGCCCAGCCTGCTGATCGCGTCACTCACTCTGTTCGCCACGTACGGCGGGCTCATCGCCATCCTGCTGCCCAGCCAGATCCTGATGATCGACGAGGCGAACAAGGTCGGCAACCTCGCCATCGTGACGACGATCTCCTTCGTCTTCACGCTGTTCGCTCAACCGATCGTCGGGGCGTTGAGCGACCGCACGCGCTCGCGCTTCGGGCGCCGCGTGCCGTGGATGGTGCTCGGCGCGGTCATCGGCGGCATCTTCCTGTTCGGTATGGGCTCGTTGACGGACATCCTCTGGATCACGGTGTTCTGGGTGGTCATCCAGGTGGCGCTGAACTTCTTCCAGGCGCCGCTCACCGCCATCACGGCCGACCGATTCCCCCGCTCGAAGCGAGGCGGCGCGAGCGCGATGATCGGCCTCGGCACCCAGCTGGGGATGACGGTCGGCATCATGCTCGCCGGTGCGTTCGCCGCGCAGATCGGCATCGGATACGGGATCTTCGGCGGCGCAGTGATCGTGGCCGCGCTGCTGTTCGCGCTCGTGAACCGCGACTGGTCGTCGAAGCATGCCGCTGTCGACGCGTTCCGTTGGGGCGCATTCTTCAAGGGCTTCTGGATCGACCCGCGTCGCCACCCGGACTTCGCGTGGGCGTTCGCCGCGCGGTTCCTGCTGATCCTCGGCTACTTCGTCGTCAGCGCCTACCAGCTGTACATGCTCACCGACTACATCGGCCTGCCTCTCGCTGAAGCCCAGGGTGCGGTGGTCACCCTGACGCTCGTGGCGTTCATACCGACGTTGATCGCGATCGCGCTCTCGGGCTGGTGGAGCGACAAGGTCGGTCGTCGCAAGGTCTTCATCTACGCCGCATCCGTCGTGATGGTGGCGGGGCTTGCGATGCCGCTGCTGCAGCCGAACATGACCGGCATGATCCTGATGAGCATCATCAACGGCGTCGGCTTCGGCCTCTACATGTCGGTGGATGCGGCGCTCATGACCGAGGTGCTGCCGAACGAAGGCGTCTCGGCCGGCAAGGATCTCGGCATCCTCAACGTCGCGACCAACGTGCCGCAGGCTCTGAGCCCCGCGATCGGCGGTGTCATCATCACGGCTCTCGGTGGCTACGCGATGCTGTTCGTCTTCGCGATCGTGTTCGTGATCCTCGCCGCCGTCGCGACCGCGCCGATCAAGGGAGTGCGCTGATGACCAGGAACGACCAGGAGAATGCTGTGATGACCGATACCGACTTCGAGACGACCGCCGACTTCGTCGAGGTGGCAACCGCCGCAGGACGGGTGCGTGGACGCTGGCGTCCGACCACGGGAGGGCGCGGGAATCCGCGGTCGGCGGGGTTCCTCGGCATCCCGTTCGCGGAGGCGCCGATCGGCGAGCTGCGCTTCCAAGCGCCCGTGCCCAAGCGTCCGTGGGAGGGGGTGCGTGACGCGCTCGAGTTCGCGGCCACCGCGCAGCGCGGCGACCCGGGCGTGACGCTCATCCCCGAGCCGAGCGTCGAGGGCGACTCCACGCTCAACGTGAACGTCTTCACCCCGAACCCGACCCGTGCTGAGCAGGGGGCAGGACTCCCGGTGCTCGTCTGGATCCACGGCGGCGGATACTTCGCCGGCTCGCCCGCGAGCCCCTGGTACGACGGCCGCAACTTCAACCGCGACGGCGTCGTCACCGTGTCGCTGTCGTACCGCCTCGGCTTCGACGGCTTCGGCTGGATCGAGGATGCGCCCTCGAACCGCGGCGTGCGCGACTGGCTGCTCGCGCTCGAGTGGGTGCAGCAGAACATCGCGGAGTTCGGCGGGGACCCGTCGCGGGTCACGATCGCCGGGCAGTCCGCCGGTGGAGGCGCTGTGATGACGCTGCTCGGCATGGAGAAGGCGCAGCACCTGTTCCAGGGTGTGTATGCGATCTCCGGTGCGCTCGCCGATGTCGCCCCGGCGCGTGCCGAGGCGTCCGGTCGCGGACTCGCTGCGGCCGCGGGGGTCGAGCCGACCGTCGCCGGGTTCTCGACGCTGTCCGAGGAGCGCATCCTCGAGCTGCAGAAGAAGGCGACAGAGCTCGGGCCCGATTCGCTCGGGAGCGTGGTCGAAGAGGGGCTGCCGCTCGGACCGACGATCGACGGCGACCTGCTGCCGCGCTCGACGCGCGAGGCGCTCAGGGCCGGTGTGGGCGCCGACAAGCCGCTGGTGCTCGGCGCGACCGACGACGAGTTCACGATGGCGTTCTCGGACGCGGCGAAGAAGCTCCGCTGGGTGCCGAGGTCGCTCCTGCTGAACAAGCTCGGTCTGCCGAAGAGCGTGCGCCGGGAGTATCTCGCCGCCAACGCCGACCTCACAGGGCTGGGCAACGCACGCGTGGCCGGTCGGCTGCTGACCGACCGGATGTTCCGCTCGGCGCTGCTGAAGATCGTCGCCGACCGCGGCACCGCCCCCACCTGGCTGTACCGGTTCTCGTGGCCGTCGGGACACTTCGGATTCGCCGAGCACTGCCTCGACGTGCCGTTCTTCTTCGACTGCCTCGACGGTCCTGCGATGGAGCCGCTCGCCGGCCCGAACCCGCCGCAGGAGCTGGCCGACGAGGTGCACGGAGCTGCTGTGGCGTTCATCGCGGGCGGTGACCCCGGGTGGCCGCGCCATCAGGGGGCGAAGGGCATCGCCCGGGTCTACGACGTGCCGACGCGTGACGTCGCCGACGCCTATGCCTCGGTGCGTCCGCTGCTGGGAACGTCATCGTGACGACGGCTGTCGCGGTCGGGGACACCACCCGACCGGCAGCGATGCCACGCCCTCGGTGGATGCTGTGGACCGCGCTCGGGCTGCTCGCGGTGTTCGTGGCGCTCGCGATCGGCGTGCTCGCCGCGCCCGATGCGCCGTGGACGCAGGGCCTCGACGACCTGTGGCGCAGCGGCATCGGGGTCGGGCCGGAGTCGACGCTGCCCGGCTTCGCGCTGGCGCAGATGTTCCAGAACCTCGGTCAGCTCCCCGGGGCTGTGCTCATGATGATCCTGCTCCCGCTCGTGCTGGTGCTGATCGGTCGTTGGCGTTCCGCGCTGTTCGTGATCGCGGTGCAGCTCTCAGGCCCTGGGCTCCTGTCGCAGCTCACGAAGAACCTCGTCGACAGGCCGCGTCCGGCCGAAGACGTGGCGGGCGGACTCTTCGGCCCGCTCGTGCAGGTCGACCACGGTTCGTTCCCATCCGGGCATTCGGTGAGCATGGCGGCGATCATCATCACGGTGCTCGCGCTGATCCCGGCGTCCGCGGTCTGGGTGCGTCGCGTCTGGATCGTGCTCGGGGTGCTCCTGGCCGTCGGCATGGTGTGGCAGCGCACGCTCATCAACGCGCACTGGTTCACCGACACGTGCGCCGGACTGATCGGTGGTGCTGCGGTGGCCGTGCTGCTGTGGTGGGCGTTCCTGCCCTGGCTGCGCCGCGATCAGGAGCGCCGCGTGTGGTTCCTGCGGAAGGCGGATGCCGCGGGCTGAGGTCTGGGCACGATATCGAGAACGCCGGGAGCTCTCAGGGGCTCCCGGCGTTCTTCGCATCCGGAGTCAGCCCACGCGATGGGCGCGGTAGTGCACCGCGTTCGCCTGGCGCTGCGCGACCGCGATGAAGAGGCTGCGCTGGAGATCGGCGAGCGCAGGTGCAGCGGTCTCGACCTGCACGGTCGTGCGGAAGCAGTACGAGCGGGGATCGACGTCTTCTCCGCGGCCCAGTCTCTCCAGCACCTCCGGCGACCCGGTGCGCAGTCCCTTCGCGTGCAGCAGCAGGAGGTCGCCGGATGCGGTGCGCGCCGAATAGCGGCCGTCGATCTCGATCGTGCCGTCGGGGCGGACGAGCTGCCAGTCGGCGCCGCCGGGAAGGATCTCGGCCTCGACGGTGCCGGTGATGCGGCCGCCGAGGATCGGGACCACGCGGCGATGCCCGGCACTGGTGGCGCCGTGGTCCTCCAGCACACCGAGGTCGACGGAGACGTCGAAGGCGGCCTCGAGCGTCGGGGCGGGCAGCAGATCGTGCAGGGTGTTCACGGGGTGTCCTGACGGTTCGACGAAGTGGGGGCATCCGGCCCGGTGAGCGCGGCGCAGAGGCGTTCGAGTGCGGGGAGTGCGGCGTCGAGGGCAGCGCGATCCGCGTCGTCGAGTTCGCGGCTCACCCGTGCGACGAGGGCGGAGTTCACGGCATCGAAGCGGTCGAACAGGTCCAGCGCCCGGTCGGAGGCGCGCACCACGACTCGACGTCCGTCGGAAGGATCGGGGCCACGCTCGACCAGGCCATCCGCTTCCATCGAACTGAGCAGGTTGCTCACCGTCGGTCGGCTCAGGCGCAACTGCGCGGCGATCTCCGCCGGACCTCGGCTCGCACCCGCCGGAAGGGTGCGGAGGACATCGATCTGCGCCTCCGAGAGCTCGGGGAGACCGGCTTCCGCCCGCGTCGCGGCCAGCAGTGCGCGACGCAGCGGAGAGATGACGGCGGCGAGTCTGGCGGCGTCCAGCCCGGTCATCGGCGCGCCTGCGTCGGAGTCGACGAGCGAGCAGAGGGCGGGGTGAGCGACGGCCGGTCGTTGAGCAGCTCGGGCAGGAATCCGGCCGCGACCTTGTAGTCGGTCGCGATCCGTCGACGCTCGGCCAGGGGGATCACCTGCTCGATGTCGTCGAAGCCCTGCGGTGCGCGCTCGCGGGCGAGCTGCATCACCCGCTCGGGGCCGGTGGCCCTGGTCCCGGCGAGCAGCGCGGTCATCGCGGGGCGACGAGCGTCTTCATAGCGGGCGAGCGCCTCCTCGATGCCGGCGGCGGAGTCGTCGGAGGCGGCAAGGTGGAACGCCAGCGTGCGAGCGTCGAGGATCGCCTGCGAGCCGCCGTTCGACCCGTTCGGGTACATCGCGTGCGCGGCGTCGCCGAGCAGGGTGGTGCGCCCGTGGGTCCACTGCGGGAGGGGATCGCGGTCGACCATCGGATACTCGAGGATCTCTTCGGCACGCGCGATCGCAGCGGGGATGTCGAGCCAGTCGAAGCTCCACTCGCGGAACAGCTCGGCGATCGGCGCCGGGTCGACGGCGCGGTTCCAGTCCGCGTCGCCGGTGCCGCCGACGCGGCGCTCGGCGATGAAGTTCACGAGCATGTCACCCGCGGCATCCCTCTCGCTCAGGGGGTAGGCGACGAACTTCTGCTCGCCGTCGCCGGCCATGATCATGGTGCGGCTGTCGAGGAATGCGGGAATGCGGGTGATGCCGCGCCACAGCGTCAGACCGCTCCAGGGCGGTGCGCCCTCGGCGGGGTAGCTCAGGGCTCGGAGTGCCGAATGGATGCCATCGGCGCCGATGATCACGTCTGCGGTCTCTTCGACCTCGCCGTCGTCGGTCGCGAAGCGCGCGGTCTCGGTGCCGTCGGCGTTCGATGCCGTGGCGATCAGGCGGTGGCCGAGGCGGATCGGCTCGGCGAGGCGGGCTTCGGCGAGGTCGCGCAGGGCGAGCTGGAGACGGCCCCGGTGCACGGAGAGCTGCGGCCAGTGGTAGCCGGCGGCGAGGCCGCGCGGCTCGCTCCAGATCTCCTGGCCGCGGCGGCTGAAGTAGCTGAGTGTCGTGGGAGTGACGCCTTCGGCGGCGATCGCGTCGGCGACACCGAGTTCGGTGAGCTCGCGCATCGCGTGGGGGAGGAGGTTGATGCCGACGCCGAGCCCGCGGATGGTGCTGCTGCGTTCGAACACGGTCACGTCGCGCAACCCCGCCTCGTGCAGGCTGATCGCGGTGGCGAGTCCGCCGATGCCTGCGCCGACGATGATGATCCTCATCGATCTCTCCTGCTCTCCGCTCGCCGTGAGCGGTGAACATAGTTTTGTCACAAAACTACTTGGAGCGCAAGGGGTCCGTGTGTTCAGGCGGCGGCGGTGCGTCTGGCGGAGTCGATGATGAGGTCGACCCCGCTCAGGAAGAGGTCCCGGTCCTGCAGCTCCGAGAGCAGCAGCGAGTGCTGCGCGATGAGCGGGAACCTGCGCGGGTCGGCGAGCAGCGGGGTGTCGAGCCAGGAGTCGCCGTCGTCATCGCTCGTGTTCTCGGCCCGTGCCCGAGCGATGCCGGCGGCGAGCGAGAGCACGTGCGCGGCCAGCAGGGCGTAGTGCCGCACCAGTTCCTCACCGTCGAGTCCGCAGCGCTGGAACGCGTCGAGCATCAGCTCGATGGCGGCGAGTTCGCCGGGCCCGTGCGTCGTGAGCGTCATCGCCTCGGCGCCGATCGCGGGGTGCCGAGTGAACAGGTCGAGTGTCGCGAGCGACAGTTCGCGCAGGCGCTCGTCCCACTTCTCGACGGGCGTTCGCACTGATGCCGCTGCGCGGCCGTTGAGCTCGTCCAGGAGCGCACCCATCAGGGCGTCTTTGCTCTGGAAGTGGCGGTAGATCGCGGTGGGGTCGGCGCCGAGCCTGGAACCGAGGTCGCGTACCGAGATCGTCGTGACGCCAGGTGCGCCGGAGAGTTCGAGGCCGGCCTCGACGATGAGGTCTCGATCCAGTCGGGCGCGCTTGGGCGGCTGGTCCTTCTTCGTGACCGCGCTCATCGCCGCCTCCTTCCGTCTCGTCCATCATCGCAGTCCGATCGGATTCCGAGCGTGACGCGACGTCTTCAATCTAGGTCGAGTCCCGAGTGTGGTCAACACTGTTGACACCGGTGTTGTCGGGAGCTAGCGTGATCGCAGTTCCCCCTTCGATGCTGCAGAGAGGCAGAACGATGTCATCCGAGTTCGTCTTCCATGGCGGTGCGGTCTTCACCGGCTCCGGCACCCCACTCACCGGTCACGCCGTGATCGTCCGCGACGGGCGGATCGCCGCCGTCCTCCCCGACGCGGATGCTTCGGCGCGTGCGGCGGGGGATGCGACCTGGGTCGACCTCGCGGGCGCGCTGCTCAGCCCTGGTTTCCAGGATGCGCACATCCACCCGGTCGGCGGCGGCATCGAACTGCTGCAGTGCAACCTCACCGAGGCCGAGAACGCCGAGCAGACGGCATCCCTCATCCGCGCCTACGCCGAGGCGAACCCCGACGAGGAGTGGATCCTCGGCGGTGGGTGGGGGATGGATCACTTCCCCGGCGGCAACCCGCCCCGCGGCCTGCTCGACGAGGCGGCGGGCGGTCGGCCTGTGCTGCTGCAGAGCCGCGACCACCACAGCACCTGGGCGAGCACCGCGGCGATCGAGCGGGCCGGGATCACGGCCGAGACGCCCGACCCGGAAGACGGCCGGATCGTGCGGGAGGCCGACGGCTTCCCGGCAGGGACCTTCCACGAGGGAGCGGGCGAGCTGTTCGCCACCGTGCGCCCTGCCACCTCCGACGATCTCGCGTATCAGGGACTCCTGCGTGCACAGGATGAGCTCATCGCCCTCGGCGTCACGGGATGGCAGGACGCGATGGTCGCAGCGAACTCCGGCGGCATCGCCGACCCGCTCCCCGCCTACGAGCGCGCCGCTGCCGAAGGGCGCCTGCTGGTGCACGTCGTCGGTGCGCAGTGGTGGGCGCGCGACGGGGGGATCGACCAGGTCGCGCGGATGGCGGACCGCCGTGCCCGCGCCGCTGCCGAGTACCCCGATCGGCGGATCGATCTCGGGACCACCAAGATCATGGTCGACGGCGTGGCCGAGAACCAGACCGCCGCGATGCTCACCCCGTACCGTGACGAGACGGGGCACGACACCTGCAACCACGGCCTCAGCTTCATCGAGCCGGAGAAGCTGCGCGAATACGTGACGGCGCTCGACGAAGCCGGGCAGCAGGTGCACATGCATGCGCTCGGAGACCGCGCTGTGCGCGAGGCGCTCGACGCCCTGCAGATCGCTCGCGACGCCAACGGCGACACCGATGGTCGGCATCACCTCGCGCACCTGCAGATCGTCGCAGCGGATGACGTCGCGCGCTTCGCACCGCTCGACGCCATCGCCAACATCCAGGCGCTGTGGGCCACGCACGAGGATCAGCTCGATGAGCTCACGCTGCCGTTCCTGCAGGACGGACAGGTCGACCGGCAGTATCCGTTCGGCGACTTCGTGCGCGAGAACGTGCGCCTGGCAGCGGGCAGCGACTGGCCGGTCTCCACGGCCGATCCCCTCGCCGCCATCCACGTCGCGGTGAACCGCACCTACCCGGGTTCCGCGCAACCTCCCCTCGGTGGCGCGCAGCAGCGACTCGATCTCGAAACCGCATTCGCCGCTTACACCTCAGGCACCGCATACGTGAACCGGCGCGACGACGACACCGGCAGCATCCAGGAGGGCTACCTCGCCAACCTCGTCGTGATCGAGCCGAACCCGTTCGGCATCCCGTCCGCCGAGCTGCACACGGCACGGGTCGCGTCGACATGGATCGAAGGGCGCCTCGTGTACGACGCCTCTGCATCCGACGCCGCTGCATCCGACGCCTCTGCATACGACCCTGCTGTACCCGACACCCACCGCAAGGAGTCCTGATGAACCGCACGCTCCTCTCCCGCCCCCTCATCCGTGGCAGCGCGGCAGCCCTCGCCGGCCTGCTCGCCATCACCGCGCTCGCCGGCTGCGGCCCCGCCGGCTCGACCGACGCCGGCTCCGACGAACCGATCGACTGGAAGCTGACCGAGACCACGGCCGCACCCAGCGGCGACATCGACTCGTTCACCTTCGCGAGCTACGCCGAGCCGTACTCCCTCGACTACGCGTACGCCTTCGACTACGCCGACAACTCCGTGCTCGCGAACGTCTGCGAATCGCTGCTGCGGTTGAACCCCGACTACTCGCTCAGCCCGGGACTGGCCGAGTCGTTCGAGCACCCGACGCCCGATACCTGGGTCTACACGATCCGCGAGGGCGTCACTTTCCACGACGGAACGCCGCTCACCGCCGCCGATGCGGTCGCGTCGATGAGCCGACACCTGGACCCCGCCGTGGGTTCGTTCTGGTTCTCGGTCTATCAGAACGTGAAGTCCATCGAGCAGACCGGCGACCGTCAGGTGACGGTCACGATGACCGGGCCCGACTCGCAATTCAACCTCGGCATGGGCGGGTCGGCCGGCGTCATCGAGTCGGCGGCGACGCTCTCCGAGAAGGGCGCCGACTATGGCAACTCGACCGGCGGCGTGAACTGCACCGGCCCGTTCCAGCTGACCTCGTGGGACTCGGGGGAGTCGATCACGATGACCCGTTATGACGACTACTGGGACGCCGACCTCAAGGCCCGCTCGGGTGAGGTGAAGTTCGTCTTCATGACCGACCCGACCGCGCGGATCAACGCCCTGAAGTCGGGCAGCGTCGACGGGTCGTGGATGGTGCCGATGGAGGCCGTGCCCACCCTGCAGTCCGCGGGCAAGGGTGACGTGCTGTTCGGCATGAACACGGCGGTCGGCAACGTCGTCGTGAGCAACCTCGACGGCCCGCTCGGCGACGTCCGCGTGCGCAAGGCGCTGCTGCTCGCGATGGACCGCGACGGGATCCTCCAGGCCGCGTATCGCGGGGTGGGCGCGACGACCGATGTGATGACCACCGAGTCGGTCTGGCAGGACGCCTCGGATGCCGCGCGCACCGCGGCGTTCGACGACATCACCTCCTACGACCAGAACGTGGAGGAGGCGAAGAAGCTCATCGCCGAGGCCGGTGCCGAGGGGGCAGAACTCACCTACGTCACCGCGCCCATCAGCAACGACTTCGCCGTCATCTCGCAGGCGACCGTCGCCGCGGCGCAGTCGATCGGTCTGAAGGTGAAGGTCGAGACCGTCACCCCGAACGCCTACACCGCGCTCTTCTCCGACCCGAGCGCCCGCGAAGGCGTCGACCTGTTCTACACGAGCTGGTACCTCTCCAGCCCGGATGCGCTCGAGATGTACTCGGTGCTGAGGACCGGCGACTTCAGCAACTACGGCGGCTGGTCGAACCCCGAGTTCGACGCGATCCTGCAGGAGGCCGTCACGATCGACGACCCGGCGGCGCGCAGCGAGCTGACCGCGAAGGCGCAGCAGATCGCCAACGAGGAGCTGCCGTGGCTGCCGCTGTACCAGGCGCCGATCTCGCTCTACCTGGGCGAGCGCATCACGGGCGTGCAACCCTCGATCGCCTTCATGTACTACCCCTGGGCCGCCACGATCGGCGCCCGCTGAGCGGATGCGGCGGCCGCCCCGAAGCGGCCGCCGCACCCGTCACCCCCGGCATCGCCGGAACCTCGACCCCGGAGGAGACCACCCGATGACAGCCGCACGTCGCGTCGCCGGAAAGCTCGGCGGCCTGCTGCTGACGCTGTTCCTGGCGTCGCTGCTCGTCTTCTTCTCGCGCTTCCTGGTGCCCGGAGATCCCGTGAGCTTCCTGCTCCGCGGACGCAAGCCCAGCCCGGAGGCGGTGGCGCAGGTCACCGCCCAGTACGGGCTCGACCTCCCGCCGTGGGAGCAGTACATCCGGTGGGTCCTCGGCCTGCTGCAGGGCGACCTCGGCCGGTCGCTGCAGTATCGGCAGGACGTCACCGAGGTGATCGGCGACCGGCTTCCCGTGACGCTGATGCTCGTGACGATGTCGGGTGCGATCGTGCTCGTGGCCGGCGTCGTGCTCGGTGCCGTCGCCGCGCTGAACCGAGGGAAGGCCCTCGACCGGTTCGTGCTGATCGGACTCACGGTGCTCGGCGCGATCCCGTCGTTCGTCGGAGCGATCGTCCTCATCGCGCTGTTCTCGGTGCAGCTGGGCTGGTTCCCCTCATTCGGGGCCGGCGAGGGCTTCTTCGACATGGTCTATCACCTGACGCTGCCCTCGATTGCGCTGGCGCTGGTGTTCATCGTCCTGGTCGGCAAGGTGACTCGCTCGGCCATGGTCGATCAGCTGGGCCGCGAGCATGTCGAGGTGTCGACGAGCCGTGGCGTGCGACGCTCGGTGGTCGTGCGCCGGCATGTGCTGCGCAATGCCCTGGGCCCGATCCTCACCGTGAGCGGCGTGCTCGTGGCAGGGCTCATCGTGGCGAGCTCGATCGTCGAGGCCGCGTTCGGGCTGTCAGGCATCGGCTCGCTGCTCGTGCAGTCCGTCGACCGGCTCGACTTCCCGGTCGTGCAGGCCATCGTCCTCCTCGTCGTGATCGCGTTCGTCGTGATGAACGCCATCGTCGACATCCTCGAACCCTGGATCGACCCGCGATCCGCTGCCGGAGCTGGTGCCCGATGACCTCCTCGACCCCCACTCTCGCGATGCGGGTGCTGCGTGCGCCCCGCCGGAAGCGTCCGCGATTCCTGTACCTCGCCAGCGTCGTCGTGCTCGGGATCGTCGTGCTCGCCGCGGTCTTCGCGCCCTTCATCGCACCCTACGACCCTGATGCGGTGGACTTCACCGCCTTCCTCGCTCCGCCCTCGGCCGCGCACTGGCTCGGCACCGACTCGCTCGGTCGCGACCTGCTCAGCCGGTTGATCTACGGCGGGCGCACGGCGCTCATCGGCCCGCTCCTCGTGGTCGTCTTCTCCACGGTCATCGGCATCCTCTTGGGGCTCTGGGCCGGATGGCGGGGTGGGTGGATCGACGCCGCACTCAGCCGGGTCTTCGACGTGCTGTTCGCATTCCCCTCGCTGCTGATCGCGATCATGGCGGTCGCGCTGTTCGGCAAGGGGCTGGTCGCTCCGATCATCGCGATGAGCATCGCCTACGCCCCCTTCGTCGCTCGGCTCACCCGCTCGCTGGTCGCCGCGGAGCGCACCCGCCCGTATGTCTCGGCCTATCGGGTGCAGGGTTTCGGAGGATCGTGGATCGCCCTGCGCCGCGTGCTGCCGAACGTCACGCCGATCGTCGGAGCCCAGTCCACTCTGAACTTCGGCTACGTGCTCGCGGAGCTCGCGGGGCTGTCGTTCCTCGGCCTCGGCGTGCAGGCGCCGACCGCCGACTGGGGCGCGATGATCAACGAGGCGCAGTCGGGGGTGGCGGCAGGGCAGTTCCTGCCGGCGATCGCCCCGGCCGTCGCCGTCGTGATCGTCGTCGTGTGCGTGAACATCATCGGTGAGGAACTCTCCGATCGGATCGGCGGAGGGATCCCCGCATGAGCACTCTTCTCGACATCCAGGACCTCACGCTCGACCTCCCGAACGGCACCCGCCTCCTGCACGGCATCTCGCTGCAGGTCGCGCCGGGCGAGACCGTCGGGCTGGTCGGCGAGTCCGGCTCCGGCAAATCGCTCACGGCGCGTTCGGTGCTCGGGCTGCTGCCCGACCGGGCGATCACGGGCGGCACCGTCGAGGTGAACGGGCGGTCCCCGCTCGCGGGTGCGGCCGGTCGGCAGGAGATCCGTCGACACGAGGCGGCGATGGTGTTCCAGGATCCGCGGGCCGGCATCAACCCCATGCGCACGATCGGCGACCACGTCACGGAGGCGCTGCGGCTGTGCGAGGGGTGGGCGAAGGATGCCGCGCACGCACGGGCCGTCGAGCTGCTCACGGCCGTGCGTCTGCCGGCGCCCGCCGACCATCTGTCGCAGCATCCCTACGAGCTGTCAGGTGGCATGCTGCAGCGCGTCATGATCGCGGGTGCGTTGAGCGCGTCGCCGAGCCTGCTGGTGTGCGACGAGCCGACCACCGCGCTCGACGTCACGACCCAGGCCGAGATCGTGCAGGTGCTGCGCGACCTGTGCGCGCAGAGCGGGATGGGGATGCTGTTCATCACGCACGACCTCAACCTCGCCGGCTCCCTGTGTGATCGGCTCGTGGTGATGAAGGACGGCGCGATCGTCGAGGAGGGCGCGGCGCGGGAGGTGCTCACGGCGCCTGCCGCCGAGTACACGCGTCGTCTGGTCGCCGCGACTCCGCGCATCTCGGGGTCGATCACGCCGCCGACCGCGGCATCCGGTTCCGAACCGCAGCTCGTGGTGGCCGGAGTCGGCAAGACGTATCGGCGCCGAGGGAAGGATCCGGTCGCGGCCGTCGCCGATGCCGATCTCGTGATCGCCCGTGGCGGGTCGCTCGCCGTGGTGGGCGAGTCGGGATCGGGCAAGTCGACGCTCGCGCGGATGATCGTCGGGCTCGAGGAGCCCGACGCAGGGGAGATCCGCATCGGCGGACGCTCGATGTCGGGCATCCCGCGGTCGCGTGCGGAGCGTCTCGAGCGCGCGAAGAGCGTGCAGATGGTGTTCCAGGATCCGTATCTGTCGCTGGACCCGCGGATCCCTGCGGGGAGAGCGATCGAAGACGTGCTGAAGCTGCACACCGGGCGGACCGGGGCCGATGCCGCGGCTAGGGCGCTCGAACTGATCACGGCCGTCGGGTTGGGGGAGGAGCATCTCGCCGCCCGACCCCGCACGCTGTCGGGGGGCCAGCGTCAGCGCGTCGCGATCGCCCGCGCACTCGCCGTGGAGCCGGAGCTGCTCGTGATGGACGAGGCGACCAGTGCGCTCGATGTCTCGGTGCAGGCGCAGGTGCTCGACCTCGTCGCCGGGATCCGCCGGGAGCAGGGTCTCACGCTGCTGTTCATCAGCCACGACCTCGCGGTCGTGCGCAAGGTGTGCGCCGAGACGATCGTGATGCGTCGAGGCGAGATCGTCGAGGCCGGTCCGACCGAGCAGCTGCTGGGCGACCCGCAGCACGAGTACACGCGACTGCTGATCGACTCGGTGCCGGTTCCGATCACCTGAGGGCTGTTCGAATCGCGAGAATGGCCCCATCTCCCCTCGGGATGGGGCCATTCTCGCGATTCGAGCGCGTCAGGCCACGTAGATCTTGCGGAGCGTCTCGGTGACGGTCCAGGTCGTGCGCATGCCCTCGGCGAGGCGCACCACCGAGCCGGGGCCGACCTCGAGGTCGGGGAGGCCCGATGAGGCGAACGCGATCGTGGCGCGGCCGGACAGCACGACGAACACCTCGTCGGCCTCGGTGTCGGTCGCGGTGCCCGGGGTCATCTCCCAGATGCCGACCTCGATCCCGCCGAGCGTCGCCAGCTCGTGCACGGCGGTCGTCGGCGAACCGGCGAGCACCTCTTCGGCAGGGAGCGGCTCGTGGTCGAGTGCCAGGGCGCCGGCATCCACTCCCGCCCCTGCGGCGAGACCGTTCACGAGTCGAAGCCCATTCCCACGGCGTCGAGCGTCTTGAGGAACAGGTTGCGCTTGCCCTCGTTGTGGTCGGCCTGGTTCATCGCGGCCCGCACCAGGTTGACGCCGATCGACGCGGCGGGCTCCGGTGGGAAGGGGATGGGCTTCTCGCGCACCATCCGCAGCTCGGTGCGCTCGGTCGAATCCCCCGACAGCTTGTCGAGCATGACGTCGGCCGCGAAGCGTGCGGCTCCCACGCCCAGGCCGGTGAACCCGGTCGCGTAGGCCACGCGTCCCTTGCGGGCGGTGCCGAAGAAGGCGCAGAAGCGGCTGGACGAGTCGATAGCCCCGGCCCAGCGGTGCGTGAAGCGCAAACCCTCCAGCTGCGGGAACGTCGTGAAGAAATGCGAGGCGAGCTTGCGGTGGCTCTCGATGCGGTCCTCGTACTCGGGGCGCACCTTGCCGCCGAAGTGATAGACGGCGTCGTAGCCGCCGAACAGGATGCGGTTGTCGCCGGTGAGCCGGTAGTAGTGGAACTGGTTCGCGCTGTCGGCGAGGCCCTGGCGGTTCGACCAGCCGATGGACGCCAGCTGCTCGGTCGTGAGCGGCTCGGTCATCAGCACGTAGTCGTACACGGGTACGGTCATCAGGCGGTTGCGCTTGAGGAGCGAGGGGAAGACGTTCGTGCCGAGGGCCACGGCATCCGCGATCACCCGACCGTTCGGGGTGACCAGCGTGATCGGGCCCGACCCGTCGCCCTCGATGGCGCGCACCAGGCTGTGCTCGTAGATCTCGACGCCCAGATCTGCGGCCACGCGCGCCAGCTCCAGGCCGAGCTTGGCCGGATGCACCATGGCGCAGCCGTCGCGGTCCCAGGCGCCGGCGAGGAACGTCTCCGAGTGCACCTCGGCCTGCACGGCTTCGCGGTCGAGGAAGCCCGGCTCTTCGCGGAACCACTCGACCTGGTGCGGCTCGACGGCGACGGCCAGCTGCCCCGTGCGCTCGAACTCCGCATCCATGCCGTAGCGCTCGACGGTCTCGCCGATGCCGTCGAGGTTCTCGTGGCCCAGCTCTTCGAGGCGGTCGATCTCTTCGGGCCACCGGTTCACGCCGTTCTCGTGACCGTGGGTGAGGCTCGACTCGCAGAAGCCGCCGTTGCGACCGGAGGCCGCCCAGGCGATGCGCGAGGCCTCGACCACCACGACGCGGCGTTCGGGGTCGCGCTCCTTCGCTCGCACCGCCGTCCACAGCCCGGCGTACCCGCCGCCGACGATGGCGAGGTCGGCGCGGACCGTGCCGTTCAGGCGAGGATGCGTCGGTCGATCGACATCGTCGAGCCAGAACACCCGCAGGGCGGTGTCGCGGAGGGAGTCGTCGATGACGGACGGCGACGGCTGCTGGCGTTCGAAAACGGTGGTGCCCATTGTTCTCTCCGTTGTGTGCGGGGCGCGCTTCAGCGCGTGCCCCAGTTGTAGAGGTCTTTGTAGAGGCCTGCGTAGAGCATGCTCTCGGTGTGCGCGACGCCGGGGATCGTGCGGATGCGGGTCGCGATCAGGTCGATCAGGTGCTCGTCGTTCTCGCACACTGCCTCGACGAGGATGTCGAAGGTGCCGAGCGTGACGACGACGTAGGCCAGCTCGGGGATCGTGGTGAGCTCTTCAGCGATCGCGCGCGGATCCCCCGAGACCCGGATGCCGACCATCGACATGCGGTGGAAGCCGAGCTGCATCGGGTCGGTGACCGCGACGATCTGGATGATGCCTGCCTCTGTCATCCGCTGCACCCGCTGGCGTGCCGCGGCTTCGCTGAGCCCGACCTCTCGAGCGATCTCGGCGTAGGGGCGGCGGCCGTCCTCCTGCAGCAGTTCGACGATGCGCTTCGAGATGTCATCAAGGGCAGGCAGGGACGGCTTCGTGCTCATATGTCGATATTGTCAGCCATACCTTTGTTATGCAACTGATTCAGTCGTCTGCTCTGATCAGATCTTCAGATTCCGTATCGAAGCGGATACGATGACCCCATGCCCAGTCATCTTCTGAAGGATTCAGCGCCGTTGCAGAACTTCATCGGCGGACGCTACGTGCCCGCGGGTGGCGCCGGCCGGATGCCGCTCACCGACCCGGTCACCGAAGACACCTACGGCGAGCTGCCGCTCTCCGACGTCAGCGACGTGGATGCCGCGTATGCCGCCGCATCCGCCGCCTTCCGGTTCTGGCGCGATGTCACGCCCGCCGACCGGCAGCTGGCGCTGTTCCGCATCGCCGACGAGATGCTGGCGCGAGCCGAGGAGTTCGCCGATCTCGAGTCGCAGGACACGGGGAAGCCGCGCGCGAGCCTGGTCGCCGACGAGATCATGCAGTCGGTCGACCAGCTGCGCTTCTTCGCCGGCGCCGCTCGCAGCCTCGAGGGTCGGGCGGCGGGGGAGTACCTCGCCGGGCACACCTCCTTCGTGCGTCGCGAGCCCGTCGGGGTGATCGGCCAGGTGACCCCGTGGAACTACCCGCTGAACATGGCGGTGTGGAAGATCGCTCCCGCGCTCGCCGCCGGCAACACGGTCGTGCTGAAGCCCGCGGAGTCGACGCCGCTCACCACGCTGCTGCTCGCCGAGATCGTCGCGCTGCATACGCCGGCCGGCACCCTCAACGTCGTGCTCGGTGATCGGGACACGGGCGTCGCGCTCGTAGAGCACCCCACGCCGCAGATGGTCGCGATCACCGGTTCGGTGCGGGCGGGCATGGCGGTGGCGCGTTCTGCGGCGAACGACGTCAAACGCGTGCACCTGGAGCTCGGCGGCAAGGCCCCGGCGATCGTGTTCGCCGACGCATCGATCGAGAAGGCCGTCGACGGCATCGTCAACGGGGCCTTCTTCAACGGCGGGCAGGACTGCACCGCGGCCACCAGGGTGCTCGTGCACGCCTCACGGCACGACGAGCTCGTCGCCGCGCTCGTGGCCAGGGCGAAGACTCACGCCCGCACCGGTGCCCCGCACGAGGAAGGCGTGCTGTACGGACCGCTGAGCAGCGCCGCCCAGCTCGCACAGGTGCAGGTATTCATCGATCGCCTGCCCGCTCACGCGAAGATCGAGACCGGTGGCCGTCGCCAGGGAGATCAGGGCTACTTCTGGGAGGCCACGATCGTATCCGGCGTGCACCAGGACGATGAGGTCGTGCAGGGCGAGATCTTCGGGCCGGTGCTCACGGTGCAGTCGTTCTCCGAGGATGACGAGGCGCTGGAGATGGCGAACGACGTGCCGTACGCGCTCGCCGCTTCGGTGTGGACGACCGACCACGCACGGGCGATGCGCTTCTCGCGCGACCTCGACTTCGGCTGCGTGTGGATCAACACGCACATCCCGTTCGTGTCGGACATGCCGCACGGCGGGTTCAAGCACTCCGGCTACGGGAAAGACCTCTCGCAGTACGGCTTCGACGACTACACGCGCATCAAGCACGTGATGAGCGCGCTCGACTGACGCGAGCCCGCCGGGTCGAAGCGGGCTACTATCGTGAACCGACAAACTCTGGGGGGTTCACATGTCGACGCCTACTTACTTCCGCCATGGACTGCGACGGATGTCGGGGCGCGATGCGACCGAGTCGCATCGCGCCGCGACTCCACTCGAGCTGCTGTTCGATCTGACATTCGTCGCCGCCTTCGGGGTCGCCGGCAACCAGCTCGCCTCGGCGATCGCCCACGGCGACTTCGCCGCAGGTATCGGCGGGTTCTGCTTCGCCATGGTCGCGATCGTGTGGGCATGGATCAACTACTCATGGTTCGCGTCGGCGTTCGACACGGATGACTGGTTGTTCCGGGTGCTCACCATGGTGCAGATGGCGGGCGTGGTCGTGCTGGCGATCGGCCTTCCGCCGATGTTCGCGTCGCTCGAGCGGGGACAGCCGGTCGAGAACGAGATCATGGTCGCCGGGTACGTGGTGATGCGGGTGGCCGTCATCGCGCAGTGGTTGCGTGCCGCGCACGGGAGTCCGCAGTATCTCGCCGTCGCCAAGACCTACGCCCTGATCATCGGGATCGCGCAGGTGGGATGGGTGATCCTGCTCTTCCTCCCGCTCGATCCGATGGGGTTCCTGATCGGAGCGCTGATCGTCTCGGTGATCGACTGGTCGAGTCCGATCGTCGCCGAGACGAAGGGGCTTCGCCACGGCGGGGCCACCCCGTGGCATCCGCACCACATCGCCGAGCGCTACTCGCTGCTCGCGATCATCGCGCTCGGAGAGACCGTGTTCGGCACGCTGGCTGCGGCGCAGGCGGTGACCGACGCGGAGGGCTGGTCGTTCTCGTCGATCATGGTGATCGGGCTCGGGATCGTCATGGCTTTCGCGCTGTGGTGGGTCTACTTCATGGTTCCGAGCGCGCCGATCCTCGCGGTGCGTCGCTCCAAGGCGCTGGTGTGGGGGTACGGCCACATCCTGCTCTTCGCCGCGATCGCCGCGGTCGGTGCGGGCCTGCACGTCATCGGGTACGTGTACGACGAGCATTATCACGTGAGCACTCTCACGGCGATCTCGTCGATCGCGGTCCCGGTGCTGGTCTTCATGGTCACGCTGTACCTGCTGCATGCCTGGCTGGTGTCCGAGTTCCCCAAGAACTCGCCGCTGCAGATCACCGTTCTCGCGTTGCCGGTGCTCGCGATCGTGCTGGCGGCGGTGGGGCTACCGCTGTGGCTGTGCCTGCTCGTCATCGTGATCTCGCCGATCGCGATCGTGTTGTCGTTCGAGCTCGGCGCCTGGCGCGCACTCGATGCCCAGCTCGACCGGGCGGTGAGTGCCGGTCGCGCGATGGCCGGTTGACGGGGATCGTGCGCGGGATCGTGCGGGGAAGCCGTGCGGGAAACCGAGCGGGGAAACCGCAGGGAACCGAGCGGGGAAACCGAGCAGTCAGGCCGGCAGCAGCTTCACTCGGCGATGTTCGCGCAGGATGAGCTGCGGGCGCTCCTCGATCTTGATCGCGCCGTCCTCGACCCAACCGTGACGGGCGTAGAAGGAGTCGGCACGTTCGTTCCCATCGAGCACCCAGAGGTAGGCGCGGTCATGGCCGGCCTCGATGATGCGTTGTTCGGCCGCCTCGAGCAGCGCGTGGCCTGCGCCCGTCGACCAGGCTGAGGGGTCGGCGTAGATGCCGTAGACCTCGCCGTCGGTGAGTCCATCGGGGTCTCGGCCCGAGCCTAGCGACGCCCAGCCCACGACGCGGTCGTCGCGCACGGCGACAAGGGTTCCGAGGCCCGTCGGCAGCGGTTCGGCGACGATGCGACGCCAACCTGCAGCGCGCTCGTCGATGGAGAGACCGTCGAGCACGGACTGGTCGATGAGCCCGCGGTAGGCGACCTGCCACGAGCGGACGTGCACGCCGGCGATGTCTTCGGCGTCTTCGGTGCGGGCGGCGCGGATCACCAGCGGGCTCATCCACCCACCCTAGGGGGATCCCGGAGTCGAGCGGCGGCCGTGCAGGTGGACGGTCGGGGTCAGCTCACGTTCTTCTTGAGCCACGGCATGGGATCGACGGCGACGGTGTTGATGTGCACCTCGAAGTGCAGGCAGGAGCCGAACACATAGCCGGTCGATCCGACGTCGCCGATGTACTGGCCCTCTTCGACACAGTCGCCGACCTCGACCGCGCGGCTTCCGTACGTCATGTGCGAGTACACCGTGCTCACGGCCTGCCCGTCGACGATGCTCTCGATCTGGATCGTCACGCCGTAGCCCTGGTAGCTCTCGGTGGAGCGGGAGACGCAGCCCTTCATCGCGGCGTTGATCGGCGTGCCGACGGGGGCTGCGAAGTCTTGCCCGAGATGCGATCTGCCTGGACGCGAGGCGCCGAACCCATCCGTGAACGAGTAGGTCCCATCGGCCATCGGCATGACGATGCGTCCGGCCAGAGGGATCTCCAGCGCGCTCCCGAGCGGCATGCCGGCAGCGATTGCGGCGGCGACGGCGCGCGAGTGGGTTTCCTTGATCTCCTCTGGCGTCGTCGCGGAGAAGCTCCCACGCGGAGCGATCTCGGCGCGGATCTCGTCCTTCGCCGTGTAGGACTGTGCGGTACCGTCTGCCACGGTGGAGACCCGGGCAGTGGTCGCGGCGGCCTGATCGCTCGTGGTGCTGAGCGCGGGCAGTGCGGCACCGGTGATCATCACACCGATGGCGAAGGTGGCGCCGAGCGCCTTGGCCTTCGCCCACGGACGCTTCGCTCGGCCGGCAGGAACCCGCGAGGGTGATGCAGCCCGCGGTGCGGTCTGCGGAGCCATGTGCCGGGGGCGCAGGCGAGGGTCCCAGGACCGGGGCTTGTTGGCTGTCTGCGGTTGCGGTGCCGCTGCCTCGGGCGCGGGGGCGGCTTCGGGCGCGGAGGCTGCGTCCGGTGCAGCGGCCGCGTTGCGTGCGGGGGCTGCCTCGGGCGCGGCGTTGCGTGCGGGGGCTGCGTCGGGTGCGGGGGTCGCGTCCGGTGCGGGAGCTGCATTCACCGGGAGGGGACTCTGCGAATCTGCGATGGCGGAGCGCCGCCGGTCACGCCTCAAAAGCGGTCGGGTCGAGTCGGGGACTTCTGTCGGGACTTCCGAGGCATCATGAGCGCGCTCGGGTGGCAGGGAATTCGTGACGGGATCCTTCCGGGAGGGCAGGTATTCGCGGCGGTCGATCCCCCCGGATGCCACCGTTACCGATCTGTAATTTAATCCGCGAAATCGCGAGCGTCAAATCGAGAGCGGATGACGGTGGGTCTCTTGCGGGGTCGAGGGTCGGAGTTGGGGACGTGTCGTGGGGGTCGAGCTGGAGTATTAGCGCGAACGGGGTGCTCGATAAGTCTGGGCTAGGTGAGACCTCGCCTGTGGACGCGCGCGCCCGTGATGTCTTCGGAGTCTTCGGTGTCATCGGTGCGGGCTTTGCGGATCATCACTGGGCTCATTCGTCAACCATATGGAGGGGTGAGGGGTGGTTTCCTGGGCGGGGGCTGGAGGTGTGGAGAGCGGCGCTCTGAGTCTTGTTGTGGAGGATTGGTGAGTTTCGAGAGTGTTCTGGAATATTGCTCTGATCTGGGGTTCTTGAGGGTTTGAATGTCGGTGGTTCCGTGTTGACTTGCGGGTATGAACAGCCCCGTGGAACTGCTTGGTCAGGTCGTCGCCGACCTGGATGTGGTGCTGCGTTCTGACGTGCTGGCGGGGCTGAATGATGTGGAGAAGATGGAGCTTCTGTGGGTGGCGGGCGAGGTGCAGCGGCGGGTGGAGGCAGTGGTCGTGGAGACGGTCGCGTCGGTCGATGCGCGTCCGGCCGGGTCGGGAGAGGTCGGGTTCTGCGGAAAGTTCGGGTGCCGCACGGTGGGTGAGTTGCTGCAGCGGGTGCTGCGCACGGACGCCGCGGGTGCGGGGCGGGTGGTGAAGGCGGCCAAGGCCGTGCGACGTGAGGTGAACTTGTCGTCGGGGGCTTGGTTGCCGGCGCGGTGGCCCGAACTGCGGGCGGCACTGCTGGCCGGGACGGTCGGGGTCGCCGGAGTGTTGGCCGCGACCGGACCGGTCCCTACCTAATCGGTTCGCCTGGACGCTAGAGGACATAGGTGACCGGTTGATAATCGAGTCGCAGTAAGTTGAAATCCCGTTCCAGGGCATCAAAATCGTGGTTCCACAGCATGATGCGGGCGGCGCGAACCCTTGTGTCATCGGTGGAAGAGCTCAGTTCGCCAAGTTCGATGCTCCGTGTGAGGCGATACTCGGATTCGAGCCGAGGTTCTTCGAACGCTCCAGCCCGCCCGTCAAGGGGCGCGTACCAAAGCCATGCAACGTAGGGGCCCGGTTGTGCTAAGACGACGGGATCAAGGTCGAAGTGAATCTGGAAGTAAATCGACTGGAAATTGATCCCGGAATTCAATTCATACTGCGCAGGGCAATCTGCCCCGGGGCTCCGCGCGGCGATTTCGAGAAAGATGAACTCATCGTTGGGCGTCCAGAAGAACTCGAGATGCGTGGTGCCATCGACGAGCGGCTTGAGCGCCTCCAGACACTGAAGATTGAATGCCTTCATCCGTTCGGCAAACTTGCCGACATGCGGCAGGGTTATCGCCCCAATCGGCTTGTCGCCGGTCGCCTCAGCACTGGGGAAAGTATCCCGTGTCAGCTGGGTGTGAACAACTCGACCGTTCTGGATGATCGAATCGACGTGCACGAGCGTGCCCGTTAGGAAGGTGTCTACTTCGAAACGTGAAGCATTAGGCGTGGCGTCAATCCAAGTCTCAAGTTCTGTGCGGGTGTCTACACGGAGCGAATGCTCCGCGCACGTGCCATCAACTTGCTTCACGAAGGCCGGCAGACCCACCTCAGCCAGAAGTCTCGAGGCTTCCGCATGCGACGTTCGCTCTGTAGTTTGAACTTGGGCGAACTTGGGAATGGCGATCCCCGAATTCCCAACAAACGCCTTCATCGTCGGCTTGTCGGTGAATCTACGAATCTGGTCAGGTCGCGCTCCGGGAAGGTCGAATGCCTCTCTAATAATCGCGGCAAACATCATGGAATACTCGTCCTGAGTCACGAGACGCAGGTTGTCAGCTCCATGCTCCGCGAGCAATGTGGAGACTGCGGCGCGCAGGTCTGCGAGTGACCATTCATTCACATGAACGATGCTCTCGAACATCCCTCGCTGTTCTGTCGAAAGCGTCAGCCCATTGACTGCCCGCGTGACAATGTGGATACGCCTCCGCTGCTGATCTGCAATGTCGGCGACGTTGAATTTGAATCTGCTCGTCTTCTGCAGGACAACGAAATGGATCATGCCAGTCCCTCCGTGATGATTGGTCGATAGTCATGTCTCAGCCCGTTTAGGACGACACGCTCTTCGTCGTAGTTCGCCAGGGAGGCGAACAACATCCCTGCCCGCTCGACGATGACCTCCGGGCTAATAAGGGCGTCTCCGACTGAGCATCTCCACGTGATCGACAGCTCCGAGCCTGGCGGCAGCTCTGGTGCCTGTAGTGCTACGACGACCCCTGGAGCAGGCGGTATCCATGCCCAGATTCCAAACCCAGTTCGTTTCGGGGAAGCAATCGACTTGATAATTGCGGTCGCTCCATCTGACCTCCATTGCGCCATGACACCCAACGACTGGATGTTCTTGCCATAGATGTGCGAATAGAGATCTGGCACCATGGCCCCGGGGGGGCGCATTGCGGCCTCGAGGAATGTCACCGTTCCGGCGCTGGACAAGAATAGTTCGACGTGATAGACCCCCGTGCCAGCACCCAGCGCGTTCAGGGCTTGGACCGCAGCGTGGCGAACGATCGGTGTTGCCCAATCGTCGGGAGATAACGCGCGGCTGCCGAGGGTTCCTCCTTGGAGGAACTCGGCGTTGGGGTGGGTGTATTCGCCGACGGAGCACCAGTCACTGGAGTCAATTCCAACGACAAAGTCGACGTGGTAAAGAGTGCCTTGCAGAAAGGCATCGACCTCGAACTCGACGTCTTCGGGGCGCACCGTGAGCCACGCCCTCCATTCTGCTTCTGTTTCGATAAGTCGCGTGCCGTGGCTTCCTGCACCGCAGGTGGGCTTGACGAACAGCGGGCTCCCCAGTCTGGCGACGAGCAAATCATATGTCGGCGGTTCGGAGTCGGCCGACACAACGACAAACTGCGGTGTCCGAACGCCGCTGTTAGCCAGAGCCTCTTTCATGAGCTTCTTGTCGCTGAAGCGCAGAGATTGTTCCTGTGACACTCCAGGGATTCCGAACTGGTCGCGTATCGATCCAAGTGTCGGGATCAGGTGCTCGTCGAGTGTCGCTAGTCGCATATCCTTCGGGTGCATGGCCTGGAGTGCGGACGCAACGAAGGAGCGTACAGACTCCGGGGTCAATTCATCCACTATGACCACTTCATGGCCGGCTCGATCAACGTCCCGGTGCTTAGATGCTGCCGACGCAGAGCAAACCAGGACCACGGACCCTTCGACCAGGTGCAGCTGCGTCCAGTCAACCTTTAAACGACCTTCAGATTGGAAGAGGATATTAAGCACGGGGCTCCTGGCTCAGTCTCGGCGCGGAACGGATAATTGTTTTGGGGATGAGTTCGATGGCGACAGAAACGGCATCAATGCCTTCCTGCAGAGCAAAAGCGATGGTCTTTTGATGGCCCGCCTGCTCGCCGCAGATAGTGAATGTGATGGCCCTGTTGACCTTCCTCATGTCCGCAACACAGGCGCGGATCAGCTCCGCGACCGTATCATCGAGAACTTCGAATGGATCGCTTTCGAGGATCTCGTTAGACAGGTAGTGGTCGAGGTACTTCTTGTAGGCGTCGCCACGGGAGATGCCGAAGACTTGTGCCGTGAGGTCGTTCGTGCCGAATGCTATGAAATCGACATGTTCCGCGATCTTGCCAGCGGTCATAGCGGCTCGCGGCGTTTCCACCATGGCTCCGATCCGGACGTGGACTCTGGTGAGCTGCAGCTCCGCCTTAGCTGTCTCGATGATCTCCTGACGGATGCGCTTCGCCTCCTCCGCATCCATCACCATGGGAATAAGTACAAGGATCTCGTCGCCTTCGACGCCATCATTCTTCGCCGCAGTGAACCCTCGGACCATCGCGATGACCTGAGCGCGGAGCAGGTCGGGCCGCGCGAGGAGGAGCCGGGCACCCCTGAATCCGACCATCGGGTTGATCTCGCGTAGTTCTTCTGCGCGCTTGGAGACGGCCTCTACAGAAATACCTAGGCGTTCGGCGACCAGTGAAAGCTGAGCTCCTCGGGGTTCGAACTCATGACTCGGCGGATCCAGGAGCCTGAGATATAGGGGCAGACCCCCGGCCGCGCGATAGAGGTCAGCGACCTCCGAAGCGAGGCAGTCGACGAATTCAGCGAGCGGGATCTCCGCGTCCCTGCCGAAGAGCACGCATTGAAGGGTCGTAAGGTTTCGTCCAGAAAGAAGAAGGTGTTCGAGGCGAGGCTCGAAGCCAGCGGCATGCCGCTCTCGGCTCCTCTGAACGTCCCCCGGCAGGTCTGCATTCGCGTAGACCTTAATGCGTGATGCCCGTTCGCAGGCAGAAAGGCAGTTGTGAACAGAGGCCGGCCACTGCTCCGTCAAGTTGTCGAGTGCGCCACGGTAGACGCTACCGGTCGTACCGTCAACTGAGACAGACTTCCCCTGATGGGCGCTGGATAGCATGCCTCGCTCTCCTGGGGAGATCGCAACAACCGGTAGTCCCGAACTTCGCGCCATAATCACGGCGTGGGAAGACGGGTCCACCGACTCGACAAGGACGGCGGCAAGGCGCGATCGGTGGATGAGGAGGTCTTCGTCAAGGAAGGCGGATAGAACCACCGCGTCCTTCGTCTTGGTACCGTCCAGGAACTCCTGCTCGCTCATCAGTGGACCGCATCGCAGGCCTGCGGAGATCGGCCTACCCTGCAGAATCCGCTCACTCTCCGGCGGGGCTCCAGCAGTGAGTCCCTCGAGGCATGCGAGGTCGGTCTCAAGTGCGCCGCTCAGCGACATTTCAGGCGCAGGGTTCGCTGACGCTGTCCGGAAAGAATGCCACCCGGACGCCCGGATTCCTGCCCTCAGGTCAGCGCCCGTCATCACTAAGCAACTTCCCCCCGGTCAACGTCTCCGAGAAGGAAAACCTATATCCGTCAAGCACTTCAACCGGCCTCAACCTAGAGAGCTCATCGTGCGGAGAGTCAAAGAAGCTGAGGTCAGCCTGGCCTGCCCATACCTCGGAGACTTGCTGATCGGTGCTTCCACCGGTGACCAGTTCGCACACACCCGCCCCGCCGGGAGCCCACTGCGGGAAGATTCTGCTGTGAGCGAGAGGAGCTGTCATTAGCTCGGGCGGCTCGGCGACGACTCGTTCCAGGGTTACTCCTATGCTCGCGAGCCGGTACCCCGCCGATGAAAGGGTGCCGCGGAACATGCCACCGGCGTCGATTCTCGGCGAGGCTTGACCGACGGGAAATGACCGCGTCATGCCGATCTCCCCGAGCTTCTTGGGATAGCCCTGGATGTGACCTCGCAGGAGCGAGAAGTCTTTGTCTACCCAGCAAAAGGGACTGCGCACGACGGCTTCACCGTTGAACTTTGCCTTCAGCGCGATATAAAACTCGCGATACTGTCCGAGAAGAGGCTCCGCCACCTCATGTTGATCCTGTGACAGAGACTGCCAGTCCCCAACGATAACTGCGCCTCTTGGATCGTCCTCATCCGGAGTTAGGCCCTTTGGGAGCAAGCCCTGCAGGACAGCGGGTTCCATTAGGAACTCGACCATGAGCACGTCGCCAGCAAAGTGCCAGGGTGGCGGGGCGACCAGGGCCGTTGTTCCGGAGGGAGATAGGGGGAGGGTGTAGCCCCTCAGTTCTGTATTCGTCATTGTTACACCTAGACCATTACGCGGGTGGATGGGGAGCTCCTGTATTCCATGGAGTCTCGAAGGTTCCTGACGAGGTTGAGGCGTTTCAGCCAACGATCAGTGCCGTCGAACTTCGCTTGGAAGGAGTCCCGTCCGTGCACCGCGCGATAGTTGTCGAGAAAGAGGACATCACCGGGCTCTAGGATCACTGGTTCTAGGCGTGACGCGACCTCTTCAGCGAGCGATGCATAGGCCTCCGCTGCTAGGTCGTCTCCATCGATAGCGCGTGCGAAATACTGATCGGCCCGAAGGTAGGGGCGTTCACGCGCGCCAAACAGCAGCGACACCGGTGCAGGAGAGTCCCGCATGTGTTCCAAGCGCGTAAGCCCCCGTGCAAGCAACTCAGCCCCGAGGCTGGCGCGAACGGTCGCACTGATTGGCTGAAAATGGGAACCGTCGGGGACGATCTCGAAACGCGGTTCACGGAGAACGGCGGCTGTACGGGCGTCGAAGGACATGGTGTCCACGCTGGCGACAGTCGTGCCGGTCGCAGAATGATTTCGGAGACACATCAGACCGAGGTAGTCCGCGCGCAGATCCGAGAAGCCGTCTTCGGTGTGCCACGTAAGGACGGTGTTGCTCCCAGAGCCGAGCTGCTTGTCCTCGTCGCCCTCCACAGGGACGATGTCGTGCATCAACCGAGCATCCTGCTTCGTCGACCATGCCGCCGACTCGCCTAGGATCGTTGCGCACAGATAGAAGAAGACTTCAGCCGTGAGTGTGGGGCCCGACGAACCAGCCTCGCGCCACGTTGCAGGAGTCGGGCCGAGCGCATCATCGTCGAGGACGAAACCCCGCACCAGGCAAGCAGCAGAAGGCTCCTTGAGGCGAAACTCATACAGATGCCGACGTAGGGCAAGCGGCAATCCGTGCGCAAGGACGGGAGCGTCCTCATGGAAGCCAGAGTCTTCAACGGTGTGTAGCCCTCCGCTGAGTATCTGGCCCAGGAGCGCATCGATCTCAGCAAGGTCTTTGGCGGTGAGGAGATAGGCGGAGGGGATGAGGCCGGTCACGCGACTGACTCCAGCTTCCGGCTGGACATGACATCGATGAGAGTTGTGACGAGACGTTGGATCACACTTTCATCTCGTGACAACGCGATTCTGAGCGTGCGGCGTCCTTGCGAAGGGTCACTCCAATGGAACTGGTCGCAGGGTAGAACGTGCATACCGGTGAGGTGTAGTTCTTCGCGCACTTCTGTGGCAAGGTCCGAGGACTCGAACTCAAGTCGAAGCACGCTCACTCGAGCCTCTTCGTCCAACACTCTGACGTCGCTCAGGGAACGAACGGCATCGGAGACGATACGCCTGTTGCGGGAGATCAGTTGCTGCATCTTCTGCATCCCGCCAGCCATAGAGTCTCGGGACAGCTCCCTCACTAGCGCGAGCACCAGCGGTGAAACGCTAAGCAAGATATCGCTTAGCGCGTGTTCAACTTGCTTCCGCCAGTGTCGGCTCACTGCGACAAAACCGAGCTTCATTTCGAGCACCGGCCAGAGTTTCCCCGAGTCTTCGACAATGATGTACCGGACGCCACTTGACTCCAAGAGCGAGTAGTGGTCGAACTGGGCTCGAGGGTCAAACCCGCGGAAGGATGTGTCCAGACATAGCGTCAGATCGTACTCAAGGCACAACGTCACATACTCGCGGAGTTCGTGTTCGTTGACGACCTGCCCTGTCGGGTTGTTCGGCGTGGTGAGAAACAGTACCGAGGCTCCACCCTCCACTGCCGCGCGTACGCGCTCGGTCGGCCTCAGCCCCTCTTCGATCGGGACGACCGGAAGCACACGGTTCATCAGGTCGTGGAGGTTGTCAAAGGTTGGATGCAGGAGGCCAACCCTTGAGCCCGATTCCGCGAAAGCTGCCGCGACTGCCATCGTCGCCACCGAGGAAGAATAGACGCTGAAGACCCGTCCATCTGCTATCGGCGCGGAGTGCTGTCCGAGCAGCGAGAAGAACGACTCTTTGCATTCATACTCAAGGTCGGCGAGCGGCCGCACGGCCGCCTCCGCAAAAAGGACGGGAAGGCGCTGCACGATCGTCGCCTGCGAGGTCGTGAGCGTTTGCCGCGGATGCCCATCTGTGAGGTTGAAGGCCGCGTCGATCGCTAGTTGCTCAAGCTCCGTCAGACTCTGCAAGAGTGCTCTCCTCATACTTTCTGTGACGACCGCTACGGCAGCGACCGTCAGGCTTACCATTTTAGGTTTCAGCAATCTGAAATGTTACCTTCTGCCACGAGGTGCCGCCTGCGCGCACAAGCACCCCACACATCCGCGGACCCGCCTGGTGGGACCCCACCCGACGGCGACCCCACCGGCAGTGACCACCCCGGCGCGGTGACCGCTGCACCGTCTCGACCAGACTCGGTGCGAAGTATCGACCTGTGCGACACGATGTGGCATGCTTGCGGGCACTGCGCCCGGCACAGAAACTCGGCGCGGGACGCGACGACGAGAGGCGACTCCGGAACACCTATGTCCAGACCACTTGCGGGGCCGCAGGGCCTGCTACGCACGCTCAACGGCCGCGCAATTCTCGAGACTCTCGCGCGCAGTGGTCCGCAGACTCGTGCCGAGCTGATGTCCGCCACCGGCCTGTCGCGCACCGCCGTCACCCAAGTGCTGCGGATGCTCGAGAGCGCGGGAGCCGTCGCCGCCGCGGGACTCGACCGCGAGACGCGTGGGCCTGCGGCCGGACGCGTCGAATTGCACCCGCGCCTCGGGTTCGCCGCCGCTGTGCACGTCGATCACCATGCCGCCCACGTCGTGCTGGTCGATGCCACCGGGACCGTGCGTGCCGAGGAGCACGCCGCCTTCCCCGGAACCGACGATCGCGTCGCGCACATCGTGGCGCTCGTCGACCGGTGTCGTCTTTCGGTCAAGGCGGCCAAGGGAGCCGTGCACCTCGCCGTCGTCGGGGTGCCCGGCATCGTCACTGCAGATGGAGGCATCCGCGACGACCTTGGTCCCGACGGGGGCGCATTCCGCTCCGCCCTGGCCGCGGCACTCGACTGCTCGGTCCGCGTCGAGAACGACGTCAACCTCGCCGCCCTCGCCGAGCTCACAGCCGGTGTCGGCGGTGACCTCGCCAGCTTCGCGCTGCTGCTGCTCGACGACGGCCTCGGAGCCGGCATCGTGATCGACGGCGCCCTGCACCGCGGATTCTCCGGCGTCGCCGGCGAAGTCATGTACCTGCCGCAGACACCCATCCCGATCGGCGCACCCCTCGTGGGAGACGCGGTGGTCGGTGACCTCGCCCTCGGCGTCGGCCGCGATGCCGAGGCGACTCTGGCCGATCATCTGGAGGCGGCCGTCCTGGGAGACGACGCGGCGATCCAGATCGTCTCCGAAATCGCCCGCCGGATCGTTCTCGTGGCCGGCAGCGTGGGGCTGGTGCTCGACCCGGAGGCCTTCATCCTCAGCGGCAAGGCAGCTCACCCGGCACTCGTCACCGCGATCAAGCGCATCGCCGACGAGTACGAGGCGCAGCTCCCTCTCCGGATCCTCGTCTCGTCTTTCGGTCCGGAGGCTCCGCTCGTCGGTGCTGTCGACGAAGCGGCCGCTGCGCTCCGAGGCGAACTCTTCACCCGCATCCTCACCCCCGCTCCCAAGGGCACCCGCTGAGCACCGACCCGCTGAACACGACCCGCTGAGCACCACCCGCTGAGCACCACCCGCTCGAGCACCACCCGCCCGAACGCCCCCGCTGCCCATACCCGACAGGACCCCCGATGACCGCACCCTCCGACCTCGCCGACCGCCTCGGGCTCGCCCCCGGCGCCAGGGCGATCATCATCAACGCGGATGACTTCGGCATGTGCCATGCGGCGAACACCGCCATCGTCGACCTGCTGACTGCCGGCCGGATCGACTCGACGACACTGATGGTCCCGTGCTCGTGGTCCCCGGAAGCCCTCGCCTTCGCTGCATCTCGCACCGACCTCGACATCGGAGTGCACCTCGTCCTCACCAGCGAGTGGGCTCGCTACCGGTGGCGTCCGCTCACCGGCACCGCTACGAGCCTCGTCGACGCCGCGGGATTCTTCCCGACCGATGTCCTCTCGGTCGAGCAGAACGCCTCCGACGACGATGTCGCTGCCGAGCTCTCCGCCCAACTGCAGAAGGCGCTCGATGCCGGTGTCGACGTCACGCACCTCGACAATCACATGGGCTCGGTCTACGGACTCGTGACCGGCCGTGACTTCCTCCGTCCGGTTTTCGAGCTCGCCGCACGGCACGGCCTCCCGTTCCGGCTGCCCCGCAGCATGGACGGTGTGGGCGAGGGTTCCGCGTTGCAGACCCAGCTCGATGGCGCAGCGGCGGCCGCGGACGGAATCGGTGTCGAGATCATCGATCGGCTGTGGTCGCATCCCTTCGAACTCCGCGCCGAAGGCACACCAGACGAGGAGACGTACGAGCAGATGCGCGACGGCTTCATCGCTCTGCTGCGAGCCGTGCCGGCCGGGGTCACCGAGATCTACCTGCATCCGATGGTCGATGACGACGAGCTTCGTGCGGCCGTCGACTTCAGTGCCGCGAAGCGCGGCTACGAGCTGCGTCTACTGAGCGACCCGGCAGTGCTGCAGGCGATCGAGGATGAGGCGCTCGTGCGCGTCGGGTGGCGCGACCTGCGCGACCTGCAGCGGGCGGGCTCGCGGTGACGTCGCTTCGCGAGCGTCTGCGCGACCGGCGCCTCGATGCGGCGCCCACCAGAGGGCAGACGATCGCCTTCGGAGCATCGGGGTTCCCGACGCAGCTCATGGCGCAGACGTTCTCGGCCTTCGTCGTCTACTTCTACGTCTCCCACCTCGCGGTGCCGGCGGGGTGGGTGGCGGTGGCGATGATCGTCCACGGCATCCTGAACGCCGTGCTGAACCCCGTCGTCGGCGCTCTCTCGGATCGGCTGCGCACCCCGTGGGGGCGTCGCATCCCCTGGATCGGCCTCGGAATCGTGCCGCTCGTGGTGGCATTCGCGCTGGTCTGGATGCCGCCGGAGCTTCCCGTCGCGGGCCTCATCGTCTGGTTCCTCGTCGTCGTCGCGGTGTACGACGTCGCGTTCGTGGTGGTGGTGCTGAACATCTCGGCACTGTTCCCCGAGATCTTCCGCACCACCGAGGAGCGCTCCCGCGGCAATGTGCCGCGGCAGATCTTCGCGATCCTGGGCATGGTGCTCGGCACGGCCGGTGCCCCCGCTCTCTACAGCGCGATCGGCTGGCCGGGCATGGCCATCGTGCTCGCCGCGGTCTGTCTGGTCCTGCTGGTCTGGTCGTTCTTCGGCGGGATGATCGAGCGTCGGGTTCCAGAGGCGGCATCCGCGGCCATGCGCTGGAGCGACCAGCTGAAGTACACGTTCCGCAATCGGGCCTTCGTCCCGTACGTGCTCGGATCGCTGTTCGTGCAGACCTCGATCGCCGTGATCCTCGCCGCGATCCCCTTCTACGTGCGCTACTCCCTGCACGCACCTGAGGGGGAGGGCAGCCTGCTGCTCGGCACCATCTTCGTCACCGCGATCCCCTCGATCGTGCTGTGGAGCGCGGTCGTGCGTCGCACCTCGCCTCGCACCGCGGTGTTGTGGAGCGTCGCGGTGTTCGGTGTGGCCGTGCTCGGCTACCTCGCCCCGTCGAACGTGCTCGGGGCGGCCCTGGTCGGTGTGGCGGTCGGCGTGGGTGTCGGCGGACTGCTGCAACTGCTCGAGGTCATGCTCGCGCAGATCATCGATGAGGATGCCGTGCGCACCGGCCACCGTCGTGAAGGCGCCTACTTCGGGGTGAACGGATTCGTGGTGCGCGGCTCGGTGGTGCTGCAGGCGATCGTCGCAGCGGTCGTGCTGACAGCCTCCGGTTTCGATGCCACGCTCGGCGACGCGCAGCCCGAGACGGTGGACGGCGGCATCCGCCTGATGCTGGCCGTCGTCCCGCTCGGTTTCACCGCCCTCGCCTGGCTCTGCTTCTGGCTCTATCCCATCCGCACCCGCGACCTCTGACGCCTAGGAAGCAGCAGCCTGCCGCGCCTCCCACCCGGTGCGCACCATCTCGTCCACCGAGTACCGCATGCTCCAGTCGAGGTCACGCGCTGCGAGCTCGCCGGTCGCCACGATGCGGTCGGGGTCGCCGGCACGCCTCGGGCCGATCTCGGGTGTGAAGTCGATGCCCGTGACGCGGACCATGGCATCCATGATCTGCTTCACGCTGAGCCCGTCGCCGGAACCGAGGTTGTAGGCGGCCTCGATCGGGCGGCCGTCGGCGAGGCGCTGAGCCGCCGCGACGTGGGCCGCGGCGATGTCGCCCACGTGCACGTAGTCGCGCACGTTCGTGCCGTCTTCGGTGTCGTAGTCGTCGCCGTTGATGCGGGGGGTCTTCCCCGCGAGCAGCGATTCGAACACGATCGGGAACAGGTTGTGCGGGCTGACGTCGTAGACCGTCGGATCGGCCGAGCCGACCACGTTGAAGTACCGCAGCGAGGTGTGACGCAACGGGCGCTCGGAGTCTGCCGTCGCGATGGCCTGGTCGCGAAGCAGCCACTCGCCGATGAGCTTCGACTCCCCGTAGGGGCTGGCGGGCTTCTTGGCGGTGTCTTCGACGACGAGTGCGACGTCGGGGGTGCCGAACACCGCGGCCGACGACGAGAACACGATGTTCGAGACCCCGGCGGCCTCCATCGCTTCGAGGACGACCCTGGTGCCTTCGACGTTCTGCGCATAGTTGTGCAGGGGGCGCTGCACCGAGACGCCCGCGTATTTGAAGCCTGCGACGTGGATCACGCCTTCGGCCTCGTGGTCGCGCAGCGTCTTCTCGACGAGCTCGCGGTCGAGGATGCTGCCCTGCACGAATGCCACACCCTCTGGCACGAACGATGCGACTCCGCTGGACAGGTCGTCGAGCACGACGGGGGTCAGCCCGGCGTCTGCGAGGGCGCGCACGACATGGGCTCCGATGTAGCCGGCGCCACCGGTGACGATCCAGGACATTGCTCTCCTCTTCCGCCGCGGAATCGTCGCGGCCCGATGGATCATTCTGTCATGCGTCGCGGCGCGGGCCGGCGGACGGGGTGACCGTGAACAGCAGGGGAGATGCGAACCGTGAGGCGGCGAAGGCTGCGTTCACCGCGGCCGAAACACGGTCGACGGCAGCCAGCTCGACCAGGGCGATAGCGGCTCCTCCGAACCCGCCACCGGTCATCCTGGCCCCCAGTGCGCCGGCGGCCAGTGCCGTGTCGACAGCGGTGTCGAGTTCGGGGGTCGAGATCTCGAAGTCGTCGCGCATCGAGGCGTGCGACGCGACGAGGAGGTCGCCGATCGCCCGCACGCCCTTTTCGCGGAGCAGCTGCACAGTGTCGAGCACACGCTGGTTCTCGGTGACGATGTGGCGCACCCGTCGGAAGGTCACGTCGTCCATGAGGTCCTGAGCCCTCGGCAGGTCGGCGATCGACACGTCGCGCAGCGCAGGCACGCCCATGATCGAGGCCCCGAGTTCGCAGGATGCTCGGCGTTCACGGTAGCCGCCGGTGGAGTGCGCGTGCTTCACGCGGGTGTCGATCACGAGGATCGCGAGCCCGGCTTCAGCGACGCCGAGCGGCACGAGCTGAGTCTCGAGCGACCGG
Organism: Microbacterium sp. MYb54; assembly: GCF_002979515.1. Lineage (GTDB taxonomy): Bacteria > Actinomycetota > Actinomycetes > Actinomycetales > Microbacteriaceae > Microbacterium. The sequence goes on from NZ_PCPA01000021.1 coordinate 44,148, forward strand.
CAGTCGAGGAAGATCGCTGTGTCGGGTTCGCCGAGCATCGACGCCATCTGGTCCATGATGCCGGTGGGTGCGCCGACGGCCTCGTTCTCGGCCCGCCTTCCGATGCGGGCGAGGGCGGTGCCGTCGAAGCCGGTTCCCCACAGCTCGTTCAGCGCGGATGCCGTCGCGCCTTCGATCGCGGCGGACGACGAGAGCCCCGCGCCCACTGGCACGTCGGAGGCGATCGCGATGTCGAGTCCACCGAACGGACCGCCCGCGCCTGCGGCCTGACGCAGAGCCCAGGCGACGCCGATTGGGTAGGCGGCCCATTCCGGGACAGCCGGATGCGCGCCGGGTGCCGTGGGGAACAGCCGGTCGAGATCTTCGAGGGCGACTTCGACAGGCTCATCGGCGAAGGTCGAGCCGACCAGGACCCGACCGCGATCGTCGTCGCGGCGGCCGACCGCGGCGACGGTGCGCTGCGGAATGGCGAACGGCAGCACGAAGCCGTCGTTGTAGTCGGTGTGCTCGCCGATGAGGTTCACGCGGCCGGGAGCCGACCAGAGGCCGTCAGGGGTGCGCCCGGTGAGCGCGGTGAAGAGGGTTCGTGCGGCGTCGTGTGCGGCGGTCATGCGGATGCTCCTGCGTCGTTCTGGTCGTGCGATGCGCGTTCGATCGCGTCGCGGAGGCGCGCTGCGCCCAGCTCGGGCGGCACCTCGGCGGCCCAGGCCCACATCGCGGCCTCGGAGCCGGCGAGGAACTTCAGCTTGTCGGCGGCTCGGCGAGGGCTCGTCAGCTGCAGGTGCAGGCGCACGGTGTCGCGACCGACGTGCACGGGGGCCTGATGCCACGCCGCGATGTACGGCGTCGGGGAGTCGTAGAGGGCGTCGACGCCGCGCAGCAGCCGCAGGTAAAGGGGCGCGAGCTCGTCGCGTTCAGCCTCGGTCGTCTCGGCGAAGTCGGGCACGTGGCGGTGTGGCATCAGGTGCACCTCGAGCGGCCAGCGTGCGGCGAACGGCACGAACGCCGTCCAGTGCTCGCCCTGGAACACGACACGCTCGGAGGCCTGCTCCGACTCGAGGATGCGCTGGAACAGGTCGGGCGCGGTGCGGTCGATCGACTCCAGCACGCGGGCGGTGCGCGGAGTCACGTACGGGTAGGCGTAGATCTGACCGTGCGGATGCGGCAGGGTCACACCGATCGCCTCGCCCCGGTTCTCGAACGGGAAGATCTGCTCGATGCCCGGCAGCTGCGAGATCGCGGCCGTGCGATCGGCCCAGGCCTCGATGACTGTGCGGGCGCGGGTGACGGTCTGCGTGCCGAACGAGCCTGCGGGCTCGGGGCTGAAGCAGACGACCTCGCACCGCCCGACAGAGGTGCGGGTGCGTCCGAGGCCGAGAGCTGCGAGGTCGTCGAGCCCGCGCGGGGGGTTCGAGGCCTCCGGCGCGGTGCCGACGGCCGCGGCGAGTGCGGGGCCGAATGCGGGGGAGCGGTTCTCGAACACCGCGACGTCGTAGCGCGACGGCACCTCCGACGGGTTGTCGGGCGTCTGCGGCGCCAGAGGGTCGGCGTGCACGCCCGGCATCATGACCCGGTTCTGCCGGTTCGCGGCGACCGTGATCCAGTCTCCGGTGAGCACGTCGAGGCGCATCGTCGCGGTGTCGGGGCGAGGGTCGAGGGTACGGGCATCGACGGCGCGCTCGGCTCCGAGCGCGGTGCCGGGATCGTCGTAGTAGATGAGGTCTCGGCCGTCGGCGAGCGTGGTGGCGCGTTTGACGACGCCGGCGCCGAGCGTCTCGGAGTGCAACTCGGGAAGATCGTGCGTGTTCACGTAAACATGGTACGCACAGAGCCGTGATAACGTCAACACGGCGGACATGTGAGCCCGAGTCGTGACCCGAGTGACGACCGGCACTGCGGACGGAGGATGCGGGTGACCGAGAGCGAACGCGACCAGGTCGAGGGCTCCGGCCCCGCGCGGCAGCGGCAGTCTTCCGGCCGCGTGTCGATGGCCATGGTCGCCGCGAGCGCCGGGGTCTCCGGCCAGACGGTCTCGCGGGTCGTCAACGGCAGTCCGCGAGTCGACCCCGACACCCGCGCGCGCGTTGAGAACGCGATGGCAGCGCTCGGCTACCGCCCGCACCGTGCGGCTCGCGCTCTGCGCACCGGCCGCTCGCAGACGATCGGACTCGTCGTCACCACGCTCGCCACGGTCGGCAACTCTCGGATGCTGCAGGCCACAGCCGAAGCGGCGGCGGAACGCGGATACGCTCTCACCCTCGTGACAGCGGCCGACGGCGTCGCCGAAGCGTTCGACCGACTGGCGGAGCAGGAGGTCGACGGCGCCATCGTCCTGAACGAGGCGTCGGCGCTCGTCTCCGACGCGCAGCGTCCAGCGGGACTGCGTCTGGTCGTGGTCGATGCGCCGATCGACGCCGGTTTCGCGTCGGTGCACAGCGACCACGCGGGCGGCGCGTCCGTGGCCACGAGTCGGCTCCTCGCCCTCGGACATGCCACCGTGCACCACCTCGCGGGGCCCGCCGACTCCTTCGCCTCGTTCGAGCGCGAGCGGGGATGGCGCGAGACGCTCATCGCGGCGGGCATCCGTCCTCCCGCCGTCGTCCGCGGGGACTGGAGCGCGGACTCCGGCTATGCCCAGGGGCAGGCGCTGGCCTCGGCCTCAGCCGTCTTCTGCGCCAACGACCAGATGGCGCTCGGGCTGCTGCGGGCGCTTGCCGATTCCGGCCGTCGCGTGCCGGAGGAGGTCGGTGTGATCGGCTTCGACGACGTGCCGGATGCCGCGAACTACCGCCCGCCGCTGACCACGATCCGTCAGGACTTCGAAGCCCTCGCCCACCGCGCGGTGTCGGTATTGGTCGGAGCGATCGAGGGCACTTCGGAAGTCTTGGAGGCTGACGTCATCCCGACGGTTCTCGTCGAGCGCGCGAGCACCTCGTCCCGCTGAGCCCTCGTCCCGCTGAGCCCAGATGCGCTGAGCCCGGAAGCGCGGATGCGCGGATGCGCGGGCGGGCGGGTGCTCGCTCATGTGGAGCCGGCACCCGCCCACCCGGTCGTGCGTCGTCAGCGGCAGGCGACGGCGGCGTACTCGATCGTGCGGGTGAACGTGCGGCCGTCTGCTGTCGAGCCCGTGACGGTCGTCGTCCCTGCCGGGATCCTCTTGAGCTTCGTCTTCACCGTGACGTCTCGCGTCCTGTCGGCGTGAACGCTCTCGATCTCCTTCGTGCCGTAGGCGGTGGCGATGCTCACCGAGACGGGCGCGCCCTCGCCGTTCGTCACCGATGCGTTCAGGTAGGCCTTCGCGCCGCGGCAGGTCGCGACGACGGTGGCTTCGACGGCGACCTCCGGGGGAGCGGCGGTGATCCGCAGGGCGTCGAGCTGCAGGTACGAGCCGCCGGTGCGGACGACCTTCAGCGTGTGAGAACCCGCAGGGAGGCCCTGGACCGATGCCAGAACGCTCTGCGGCGTGTGTGACGGTGCCGTCAGCGAGAACGAGTCGACCTTGGCCCCGTCGATGTAGACATCGCCGACGCTCGCGGCCGAGTCGATCGGGCCGAGCGCGTCGATCCCGGTGCCGGTGAAGGCGTATTCGAACGAGGCATCGAGCGTCTGGGTGTAGGTGACGTCGAGGAGGTGGTCCCCGGCGCCGGTGCGGTTGCTCGCTGTGGCCCAGCCTTCCGAGTACGAGATGCCGCACTCGGTGTTGTTGATCAGTGCGCCGGGTTCAGGGGCGACGGGACCCGCCGCCAGCTTCTCGATCTCGGCCATCGATGTCGGTGAGGGCACTCCGGGGTAGTGCATCATCAGGTTCAGGCTGACCGCGCCGTTGCGGGCGAGGCGATCGCTGACGGAGCACTGCAGCCCGGCCGCGGTCTGCAGGGTCGTGATCGGCATGTTCGCGCTGTTGACTCCCCAGTCCTGCTCCATCCGCTGCATGCAGTGCTGGAGGAGGCCCGCATCCTTGCCGGAGACGATGATGCCGTCTCCGCCCACGGCGGGCGAACCCGCTCCCGGCCGGTCGACGCACCCCTCCTCGCCGAAGGCCACGTCCTGGAACTCGGTGTAGTCGGCGACGATCCAGTTGTTCCACGACACGAGGCGCGCGGGGTTGCCTGCACGCGCGACCGCACCCAGCTCCTCGAAGTCGGCCGGGTAGTAGATCAGTCCGTCGTCGAAGAACCAGCCGTCGAGCTTCGTGCCGTAGCGCTCGCCGATCTGCGTGACGATCGTCTTCCAGTTCTCGAGCGCGGTGGAGCGGTCGCCGAGCCCGGTCGGGGTGAATGTGTCCGGCCACTGCTGCGCCTGCCAGAAGTCGGTCGAGTTGTATCCGAGGTGCTCGTCCTGACCGATGTGGTAGTAGAGCAGGAACATGATCCCGCGCTCCTCGAACGCATCGGCCAGCTCGCCGATCAGGTCGCGTGACGCGGTGCGGTTCCCGTTGCCGACGATGTCGTCGACCGCGGAGATCGGCGCCTGCATCGTGTAGTTCCACCACGTGATCGACCAGATGACGTGCTCGACTCCCGCCTCCTCGACCAGGTCGGCGAACGCCTCGACGTCGAAGTCATCGGTGTGGGTCTCGAGGTCGGGGTTGGCCCCGGTCGCGGGGAACGACCATCCCCCGTACTGGAACATGAGTCCCATCCCGGACTCGGAGAGTTCGACCCTGGTCGCCTCCGACGCCTGCTTGAAGGCGGCGACGCGAGCCTGGTAGTCGGCCCACGCGCCGGCGGGCACGAGCTCGATCGACTTGATCGACTGCCCGGAACCGCTCGTGTGGGCGAGGGTCAGCGTGCTCGTCCCGGCGGGGAGGGCGATCTCGCCGCCATCCGTGCGCGTCCACCCCGATGCGGTCGTCGTGATCGTCGTCACAGCGCCGGCGCTCGACGTGAGAGTGAGGGTGGATCCGGTGCCGAGGTCTGCGAGCAGCGAGATCCGGTACGAGGTCGGCTGGGCGGACGACACCGACCAGGTGACGGAGCGGCTGCCGTCGATGAAGCCGTCGGTCCAGAAGTGCTTGGGCTGCGCCGCCGGGCGATTGACGGCGAGGCCGGGGGAGAGCTCGCCGCTCGCGGTGAGGAGGGTGATCGGCTGCTCGAAGTCCGCCGCCTGAGGCAGGGGGACGGTGGGGGTGGCGGCGATCGCCGGCGTCTGGACGGTGGCGGCCAGCAGGCCTCCGACCAGAGCGGCGACCGCCATCGTGGCGATCCGGGCGCGGGTTCCGCGCCTGGCGGGAATGGTCTTCATCAGGGTCTCCGCATCGTTGCGACTGATCTCTCGAGGACGACACGCATGGTACGCGTATCGTTGGCGATGGTACGCGTAGCATCCTCCGGAACGCAAGACCCACCGGCTCCGAGGCGGAGTGGCGGCCGGCCTGGAGGGGCGCGTCGAGAGCGGATCAGGCCAGCGGTGCCAGGTGTACTTCGATCACCGGCATGAGGCTGTCGGCGACATCCCGCGGCACCGTGATCTCGAGGTCTCCGCGGGGATCGGTCGACCCTGCATGCACGTCGGGAAGACTCGGGACGGCCTCGTACTCGAGGGCGCTGTCGGTGCCGAGAACCCGCACGCCGCGGACGCGCCGCACCGGCACCCCGCGGAGGACGAGGCGGTCCCACGGGCGCAGCGTGCAGTACGCGAAGAGCCGGATGCCGTCGTCGGCTGTCCTGGCGGCGAGCGGGACGGGGCCGCTGATCCGATCCGGTGCGGCCGTGAGGCCGTACACGGCCTCACGGTTCCGCGACACCCACGCGCCGAGTTCGGTGAGCCGTTCGCTCGCCTCCGCGGGGAACGTGCCGTCACCCTTCGGACCGACGTTGAGGAGGAGATTGCCGCCGGCGGCGATCGTGTGGATGAAGCGGTCGAGGATCGTCGCGGTGCTCTTCCAGCGTTCGTCGTCGGTAGTCCACCCCCAGGACTCGTTCATGGTGAGGCACACCTCCCAGGGCTGCGCCGGTGCCGCGTCCGGAAGCTGCTGCTCCGGGGTGAGGAAGTCGCCCTGGCCGAGGCAGCGGTCGTTCACCAGGCAGTCGGGCTGCAGGGAGCGGACGTGCTCGCGTATCCCGGCGAAGTCCCATTCCTCGGCGGTGTGCTCGAATTCACCGTCGAACCAGAGCACGGCCACGTCGCCGTAGTTCGTGAGCAGCTCGGTGATCTGGCCGCGCATGAACGCGTGGAACCTCGCCCACTGCGCCGGCGACGTGCGCACGTAGGAGCCGATCCGGTACGGCTTGGTGGTGGTGGCATCCGTCATCCGCGGGTAGTCCTCGTGATGCCAGTCGGGGAACGAGAAGTAGAAGCCGATCCGGATGCCGCGGGCGCGCAGCGCGTCGACGAGCTCGCGCGTGATGTCGCGCCCGAACGGCGAGGTGCGCGTGATGGAGTAGTCGCTCAGTGCGGTGTCGAACATCGCGAAGCCGTCGTGGTGCTTGGTCGTGAACACCGCGTAGGTCGCGCCCGTCGCGGCGATCGCATCCGCCCACTCAGCGGCATCGAAACCCTGGGGGTCGAAGAGAGCCGCATTCGCGAAGTACTCCTCCGTCGGCACCGGCTCCCGGGCGGGGAACTGTCCTTCGACGCCTCCGGTCAGCTGCCACGAGAGCTCCCATCCTCGGCGGGCGGCGTGCCCGAAGTGGATGAAGATGCCGAGTGCGGCTCCGGGGAACCAGCTGGCGGGGGTGAGGGACATCGTTGCTCCTTCGAGGTTGTGCATTCCTTTATGGTACGCATATCATGATACGCGTACCGCACACGAGGAGGTGGACGATGGCAACGATGCGCGACGTCGCACGACGGGCAGCAGTGGCGCCCATGACCGTCTCCCGCGTGCTCAACGATCCGGGCAGCGTGGCACCGAAGACGCGAGTGCGGGTCGAGCAGGCCATCCACGACCTGAAGTACGTGCCGAACATGATCGGGCAGGGGTTGCGACACCAGCGCACCATGACGCTCGCGCTCCTCGTGAGCGACATCACGAACCCCTTCGCGATCCAGCAGATCACCGCGGTCAGCGACGCGGCGCGCGCGGCCGGATACACCGTGATCTTCGCCCACACGCAGGCGGACCCCGCCGAAGAGATGCGGCAGCTGCGCTCCATGATCGAGCGCAGGGTCGACGGCATCATCCTCTCGCCCGTCCGCAACGGCCCCGAACCCGTCGACTTCGTGCAGCAGGCCGGATGCGAGATCGTCGTGATCGGCTACCGCATGCCGGAGAACGATGTGGATGCGGTGCGCTGCGACTCGCGCTCCGCCGCCGCCGAGCTCACCGAGCATCTCCTCCTCCTCGGGCACCGCCGCATCACGATGCTGAGCGGACAGCGCGAGATCGTCACGGCGGTCGACCGGGCGGACGGATACCGCGACGCGATGGACGCGGCAGGACTCCCTGTCGACATCCGGTATGGAGACTTCACCATCGCCAGCGGCTATGCGATGGCAGAGGGCGTGCTCGACGCGCCATCCGGTCCCACCGCGCTCGTCACCGCGAACAACTTCATCGCCATCGGCGCGGCGCGGCGCGCGAGCGAGAGGGGCGCCACGATCCCGGACGACCTGTCGATCGTCACGTTCGACAACGCCCGCACCGAGATCGTGCACGACCCGTTCTTCACCGGCATCGTCCAACCCGTCGATGCCATGACGCGCCAGGCGACCGCGCTGCTGCTCGAGCGCCTCGACCGGGAGTACTCGGGACCCGGACGCGACATCGTGCTGCCGACGGTGCTCGACGTGCACGGCTCATCCGCGGTTCCGAGCGAGCAGCGCCCGGAACCGATCTTCTCCTGAACGCCCCACCCGGGGGCACAATCACAAGGAAGCGAAGGAACACCATGAAGCGATTCGTGAAGACGGCATCCCTGGCCGCTCTGACCGTCGCGGCTGTCGCCCTGGCGGGCTGCGGTTCGAGCGGCGGTGTCGGCGGCGATGAAGGCGTCGAGCAGAACACCTCCGAGAAGGCGACGATCACGTACTGGACGTGGTTCCCGCCGGAGGCGACCCTGAACGCCGCGATCGACGCGTTCGAGAAGGCCAACCCGAACATCACCGTGAAGCTCAAGACCTTCACCAACGAGGACTACCAGAAGCAGCTGCCGCTGGCCCTCAGCGGCGACGAGAGCATCGACGTGGTCGGCGTTCAGGTCTCGGCGATGACCAACACGGTCAAGGACTACCTGCTGCCGGTGAGCGACTGGGGTGCCGATCTCGTCGGCGGACTCAACGAGTCCATGGTCGCGCAGACCGAGCAGATCGCCTCGGACGGCGAGCTGTACTCGCTTCCGATGGGCTCCATCGGCAGCGCCGTCATGTACTACAACGCGGCGATGCTCGACGGGCTCGGGATCGCGGTGCCGAAGACAGCGGACGAGTGGAAGACCGCTGTCGCCGCCGTCGAGGCCGCGAAGCCCGACGTCACTCCCGTGGTCTTCAGCGGTGAGCCGTACTGGCAGGAGGAGATGCTGTTCACGATCGCCGAGCAGACCTCGCCGGGACTCTCCGACGACATCATCGGCGGCAGCGGCTCCTGGGACCAGCCCGCGCTGGTCGCGGGGCTCAACGCCTACAAGTCGCTGTTCGACGACGGCATCGTCGGCTCCGACGTGCTGAGCCTGCAGGGCAGCCGACCGAGCGAGCTGTTCGCCTCCGGCGAGGCGGCCTTCTTCATCGACGGCTCGTGGCAGAACTCGCTGCTGTCCGCCTCAGGACGTGCGGCTGCCGGGATCGACCTCGAGGATGTCGGTGCTGCGCCGCTGCCGCTGGTCGACGGCGGCGAGCCTGCCATCCGCGCCCTCGCCGAGGGTGGCCTCGCGATTCCGGCGAACTCGAAGAACGTCAAGGCGGCGACCGCGTTCATCTCCTTCCTGCTGAGCCCGGCCGGTGCCGACATCTGGGCGAAGGACCTGATCCTGGTCCCGAGCCTCACCGGCTATGAGGTCTCAGAGGACGTGCTCGAGACGGATGCGGCGCGTGCCGGCTACGCGGCCGTGAGCGCCGTGATCGCCGACCCGACCTCACAGCGAAACAGCCAGCAGGACTTCCTGAACAAGGTCGAGGGCAACGCGATCCTCGACGTGCTCCGCGGCACGACCTCGGCAGAGGACGCCGCGGCCCAGATGCAGTCCGAGTGGGACTCGGGTCGCTACCCGCACGGCGAGAGCGGGGCGCAATGACGGAGACATCCGTCATCGGCACGGAAGGATCCCGGGGGCGGCGCAAACGTCGCCCCCGGGCTGCCGGCGGCCCGCTGCGCAAGCACGGCGGCTGGATCGCCCTGCTCTTCCTGGCTCCGCTGCTGATCTTCTACGGCGTGTACTACCTCTACAGCTTCGGCATCCTCGGGGTCGTCAGCACGCAGCAGGTCGGGCTGACCTTCCGCAACGCGGTCGACGTCGGCGCGCAGAACTTCGTCCTCGTGCTGGGGGATCCGTCGTTCCAGCAGTCGCTGCTGAACACCGTGCTCTTCGGACTGTTCAGCGTGGTCGTCGCGATGACGCTCGGCTTCGTGCTGGCGATGATGATGGCGTCGGGGGTGAAGCTCCGCAGGCTCTTCTACACCGTGTTCCTGCTGCCGTCGCTGATCCCGATGTCGCTGTTCGCGACGGTGTTCGGACGGATGCTCGAGACGCGCGACGGGGCGCTCAACCAGGCTCTCCGCGCCACCGGACTCGGATGGGTCGCGCCGGACTGGCTCGGCGACCCCGCTGCCGCCTACGTGGCAGTGGGCATCCTGCTCACCTATGGCATCGGTCTGCCGATCATGTACTACACGACCGATGTCGCCCAGGTGAACGCGTCGATCATCGAGTCGGCGGTGCTGGACGGCGCGAGCGTCTGGCAGATCTACCGCATCATGCTGTTCCCGCTGCTGCGCACGACACACATCACGGTGGCGCTCTCGGTGCTCCTCGGCAGCTTCCGCGCGTTCGACATCATCTACTTCTCCACTGGCGGACAGCCGGGCGGTCGGACGGACATCGTCGGCACCTACATCTACAGCGCGACGCTCGGCGCAGACCGGGTCGGCTTCGCAGCCGCGGCATCCATCATCGTGCTGATCGTGGCGCTCGGGATCTCGGTGCTCCAGATCCTCACCCAGCGGAAGGCGAACCGATGACGACCACGGCATCGACGAAGGCGGTCTCGACGGCCGCATCGACGATCACGGAACGACAGCGTCGGCGTGCCGAGGCCAAGAGCGAGGAGAGCGAGGAATCGCTCCCGATCAGGGCCCGTCGAGTCGACCGGATCGTGATCTACGCCTTTCTCGCGATCTTCGCGCTGGCCTTCGCCGCCCCGCTGATCAATGCCGTCCAGATGTCGGTGGCCGTCGGCGGCATCGGCAACTACTGGGCTGTGCTGACCCGGCCGCTCAACGGCGTCTCGATCCCGCAGACGTTCCTCAACAGCGCGATCGTCGCACTGTTCCACGCGCTCCTCGTCTGCACGATCGGCGCGCTCGCCGCCTACGCGTTCTCCTTCGTGCCGTTCCGCGGGAAGGAGGCGCTGTACTACGGCGTGCTCCTGTTCCTCGCGGTGCCGGCGACGGCCATCCTGGTTCCGGTGTACTTCCTCAGCGGCACGCTGAGCCTGTTCAACACGCATCTCGGGGTCGCATTGCCCGAGGCGGTGCTGACACTGCCGTTCGCGGTGCTTCTGCTGCGCAACCGGATGGATGACATCCCGAGGCAGCTCGTCGAGGCCGCGATCATCGACCGCGCCGGGCATTTCCGCATCTTCTGGAGCATCGCCGTCCCACTCAGCCGCGGGCCGCTGATCAACCTGGCCGCGCTGAGTGTGATGTGGTCGCTGCAGGACTTCGTGTTCCCTTCAGTGCTGCTGCGCTCCGCCGAGCTCACGACCGCGGCGCAGGCCGTGCAGTCGATCCGCAGTGCCTTCGCGCCGACGCCGCTGGAGTCGTCGCAGTACTACGCCGCGCTGGTCCTGCTCGGCGTCCCGGCACTGATCATCATCGTGTTCGCGTTCCGCTTCGTCACGAAGGGGCTCGCGGCCGGCGGAGTGAAGGAATGAGTCGGGTGCCCGGGTGCCCGGGTGACGGTGCGGGTCGGGGTCAGCCGGGGTGCGGTCCGGCGGCGGAGCTGTGCGTGTCGAGCTCCATCAGTCGCACGACATCGCGGCCAGGACCCTCATGGCGCTCGGTGGCGCGCTCGAGGAGCATGTCGGTCGCGAGGGCGGCGAGCTCCCGCACCGGCTGCACCATGCCGGTGAAGAACGGGTCGAAGGCGATCTCGGTGCCGATGTTGTCGAACGTGACGACTGAGACGTCTTCCGGGATCCGCAGGCCGAGGTCGCGGGCCCTGCGTGCGGCTCCGAGCCCGATGAAGTTGCTGGCGGTGACGAGTGCGGTCGGGCGATCCTTCGCCGTGAGGACGTCGCCGGCCATGGCGTACCCGCTCGCGATGCTGAAGGCGCCGAAGCGGATGTCTTCGCTGAGCCCCGCGGCCTGCATCGCCGCACGGTATCCTGCTGCCCGCTCTCGGGCCGTCACCGCCTGCTCCGTGCCGCTGAGCATCGCGATGCGGGTGTGGCCGAGGTCGATGAGGTATTGCGTGAGGCGGTGGGCGCCGTCCTCGCTGTCGCTGCGTACGACGTCGACGTCGTTGTCGGGCATCGGGTAGTCCAGTACCACGATCGGCACGCCCTGCTCCTGCACGAACCGCACCGCGTCGGGAGTGTTCAGCACCGGAGAGAGCACGATGCCGTCGACGCGGCGCTCGACCAGGTGCCGAAGCTGTGCGAGCTCTTCCTCGGGCGATGAGTCGGTGTGGGCGAAGATCAGGTTGTACCCCTGCGACTTCGCCGCCTCGCTGACGCCGAGGATCTGCTCGGTCGCGAACGGGTTCGAGATGTCGCCGACGACGAGGGCGATCACCATCGTCTGCTTGTTGCGCAGCCCCAACCCGAGGCGGTTGGGGACGTAGTTGAGATCCCGGATCGCCCGCTGCACGCGCTCGCGCGTGGCCTCGGCGACGGTCTCCGGACGGTTGATGACGCGCGACACCGTCATGGGGGCGACGTCTGCGCGTTTCGCGACCTCACGAATGGTCGCCATAGTGCACCTTCGTCGTCGCAGGAGTCGTCACTCGCCCATCCTGTCATGGCGGGTGTCCGCGCAGACGGCGGAGGCCCGGGAGCGCGTCGGCCTGCCGGATGGATCTCGGCTGCACCGGGTCGGCGGCCTGCGGTTGCGATCGTCCCGAGTCTCGTGGCATGATCTCGGAAAGCGCTTTCCCAGTTGGTGGGGCAAGCGCGAACAGCTTCCTGCGACAGAACGGAACACCATGGCCCAGGCGAACACCCGCGAGATCGGCATCATCATGAACGGCGTCTCCGGACGCATGGGATATCGGCAGCACCTGGTGCGCTCGATCCTGGCGATCCGCGAGGAGGGCGGCATCGAGCTCTCCGACGGTTCGAGGATCACCGTGAAGCCGATCCTCGTCGGCCGCAGCGAGGCCAAGCTCGCCGAGCTCGCAGCGAAGCACGGCATCGAGGACTGGACGACCGACCTCGACGCCGCCCTCGCCGACCCGCAGTGGGAGATCTACGCCGACTTCCTGGTGACCAAGGCCCGCGCCACCGCGATCCGCAAGGCCATCGCCGCGGGCAAGGCGATCTACACCGAGAAGCCCACCGCCGAGTCGCTCGACGAGGCGCTCGAGCTCGCGCGTCTCGCCGACCAGGCGGGTGTGAAGACCGGGGTCGTCCACGACAAGCTCTACCTCCCCGGGCTGCAGAAGCTCAAGCGCCTGATCGACTCCGGCTTCTTCGGCCGCATCCTCTCGGTGCGCGGTGAGTTCGGCTACTGGGTCTTCGAGGGCGACTGGCAGCCCGCGCAGCGCCCGAGCTGGAACTACCGCACCGAAGACGGCGGAGGCATCATCACCGACATGTTCCCGCACTGGAACTACGTGCTCGAGAACCTCTTCGGCGAGGTCAAGAGCGTCTACGCGCAGGCGGCCGTGCACATCGCCGACCGCTGGGACGAGAAGGGCGAGCACTACACGGCCACCGCCGAGGACGCGGCCTACGGCATCTTCGAGATCGAGGGGGGAGTGATCGCCGAGATCAACTCCTCGTGGACCGTGCGCGTGAACCGCGACGAGCTGGTCGAGTTCCAGGTCGATGGCACGCACGGCTCTGCCGTCGTCGGACTGTTCGGCGCGAAGATCCAGCCCCGCAACGCCACCCCGAAGCCGGTGTGGAACCCCGACCTGGAAGACACCCGCGACTACGACGCCGACTGGCAGGACGTGCCGACCAACGAGGTCTTCCTCAACGGCTTCCGCCAGCAGTGGGAGGAGTACCTGGTCTCGTACGTCGAGGGCACCGACTACCCGTTCGACCTGCTCGCGGGCGCCCGCGGTGTGCAGTTCGCGGAGGCCGGCCTGACCTCCAGCGCCGAGGGTCGCAAGGTCGCCCTGTCGCCGTTGAGCCTGGGCTGAGGCGCGCATGAGCACCCTGCGACTTCTCCGGGCGAACGGTGAGACCGCCGACGTGGCCCTCAACGATTCCGGCGCCTACACGCGTCCGACCGCCCCGCTGCAGAGCCGCGTCGCGTACGCCGCCGCCCACGTCGTGCCCAAGGTGCACGCCGACAACACTCCGGGGCAGCCGGCCGACATCGACTGGGATGCCACGCTCGCATTCCGCCGCAACGTGTACTCGTGGGGGCTCGGGGTCGCCGACGCCATGGACACCGCGCAGCGGAACATGGGCCTGGATGCCGCAGCCACCCGCGAGCTGATCGCCCGCAGCGCCGAGGTCGCCCGTGAGGAGGGCGGATCCGTCGTGGTCGGCGTCAACACCGACCACGTCGAGGAGACGCACATCTCGCTCGACCAGGTGATCGCGGCCTACCAGGAGCAGCTGCACTTCACCGAGGAGCAGGGGGCCGGCCCCGTGCTCATGGCCTCCCGGCACCTCGCCCGCGTCGCGACAGGTGCCGCCGACTACCGCCGCGTCTACCGCGAGGTGCTGTCGCGCGCGACCACGCCGGTGGTGCTGCATTGGCTGGGCACCGCGTTCGACCCCGAGCTCGCGGGCTACTTCGGCGCGGCCGACTGGCAGACCGCATCCGAGGTGCTCCTGCAGGTCATCGAGGAGAACCCCGGCAAGGTCGCCGGTGTGAAGATGAGCCTGCTGAACGCCGAGTCCGAGATCGCAGTGCGCGGCCGTCTCCCCGAGGGCGTCCGCATGTTCACGGGCGACGACTTCAACTACGTGAGCCTGATCGCCGGCACCCCCTCC
>NZ_PCPA01000022.1 GCF_002979515.1 Microbacterium sp. MYb54
TGTTGAGTTCTCAAGGATCGGATGCTCCCACGACCCAGCCATCACAGCCAGGCCCGCAGGGCAACTTCTCTATCTTAGCCACCCTGTCTCGCTTGTCAAATCGGCGCGCCGTGCGAATCTTCGATCCGCTGCGCAGCTGATGACAGCCGCAGATGGGGTGGATCTCCCATCCTAGACGCAAGCGTCTGAACTCTCAAGTGAGAGAGGATCGGGAGGTGGTTCTCCGCTTGAGGGGGGTGAAGCTCTTGGCTCCTCCGCTTCCCTGTGGGGCGAACAAGTAATAAGTTACGCGGATCCCAGGGTTCTGGCAAATCGGGCCACACCCCCCGGGCGTGTCGTCACGACCTACGTCGTGGTTTCCTCCGGATCAGAGCTGGTTTTCACCGCTACGGACCGCTCGGAGTACGATCGCGCCATGCAGTCGCCCGCGGATCGCCCCCTTTCACGCCGCTATCCCGTACGCACCGAGAGCAACGATCTCGAACGAGCTCGCGCCGGGACATTCGTGCTCGATCGTGTCCGGAGCGAACTCGGGTTCTCCACCGAGCATGGATCCTCACCGGAGCATCCTGCCGTCCCACTTCCCTCACACCTGGCCACGGGCGAGCTCGCCTGGGCGAGCGTCGGCGCCGTCGCTCTCGCCATCGGGCGCTCCCCCGCATCCGTCGACCCCGAGCGGATCGCCACGGCGTACCGTAGCGACAGGTTTCTGACTATCGACGGCGCCGCTCCCCCGGTATGGTCTCCGTTCTCCGGCTTCTGGCGCACCTCAGACGGGTGGGTGCGCACTCACGGCAACTATCCGCACCATGCAGCCGGTCTCCGCAAGGGCCTGCACCTGCGTGACGATGCCGACGCCTCGTCCGTCCGCGATGCACTCGCCGAGCAGAGCACCGCGGAGTCGGTCTCCTCGATCACGGCGGCCGGTGGCCTGGCGGTGCCGGTCGCGCCCGAGGACCCCGCAGCCGACGAGTCGCTCCGCGAGCGACCACTGCTCGAGATCAGCCGAGTCGATGTGCCGATTGGTGCACGCTCGCGATCTGCCGCTGCGGCTACTCGGCATCAAACGCCCCTCCCCCTCGACGGCATCCGCGTTCTAGACCTGACCAGGGTCATCGCCGGCCCCGTCTGTTCGCGGACGCTCGCGCTCCTCGGAGCCGACGTCCTGCGCATCGATCCGCCTCATCTGCCGGAGCCGGAATGGCAGCATCTGGACACCGGGCACGGCAAGCGGTCGGCGCTGCTGGATGCTCATTCGTCCCGACTGCAGGAGTTGCTCGCCGACGCCGACGTGGTCGTGCTCGGGTACCGTCCCGCTGCGCTCGAGCGTCTGGGGCTGCACCCGGTCGACCTCGCGCGTCGATATCCGGGCCTGATCGTCGCGCAGCTCAGCGCCTGGGGCACCGAGCATCCCGATCGCGCCGGATTCGACAGCCTCGTGCAAGCCGCATCCGGAATCTCGCTCATCGAGTCGCCGGACGGCGAGACCCCGGGTGCTCTTCCCGCACAGGCACTGGACCACAGCGCCGGGTATCTGCTGGCCGCTGCGGTGACGTCGCTGGTGAGTCGTCGTTCCCGAGAAGGCGGATCCTGGTACGTCAGCACCTCACTCCGCCGAGTCGCTGCGGAGCTTCTCGGCATGCCGCGTCGGACAGAGCCCGGAGCCGGCGCCGAGTTCGACACCGGACGGCATCTCGCACGATTCGACGTCGGTGGGAAGGTCCTCGTGACCGCGCGACCGGCACTGCCCGGCTACGAGTTCGGCGCGCCGCACGCCTGGGCGTCGGATCAACCCGTCTGGTGACGGCGTCCGCGCACGGTGAGCACGATGCAGAGCACCAAAGTGATCGCTCCCCACAGAGCGCACGCGGGAGGAAGCACCCGGTAGGCGAGGTGCTGAAGGGTGAACTCCGCATCGAGCGGTCCGAACGCGATGAGTCCCCCGACCCATGCGCCGACGAGGAGCACCGGAAGCGACACCCACCACGCGACACGGATCGCCGGCGCAAGTGACTGCGTGACACCGGGGCGCGGTTCGCTCCGGCGGAGCCAGAGCAGCGCCCAGATGCCGATGATGACGAGACCGATCACGCTCGAGCCATGCTGAAGCCATTTGAAGCCGGGCATCGGCCCCCACATCGCATCGAGACCCGGGACCAGCTGCACGCCTGAGCGGCCCTCATGCGTGAAGAGGTCCCAGACGATGTGCGAAAGCACTCCGATCACGAACGACACCGCGAGCAGGACCGGATACATGCGCTTCTGCCCCACACCGACCGCGGCGCCCGCCGCTGCGACACCGCCGTCGTTCCAGTCCTTCGGAAGACGTCGCGCCAGCCACAGCGGAGCGAGCTCGGGAATCGCCGGGCGCAGCACGACTCTCCAGAGCAGGAACAGGACGAAGGCGATCAGCGCCGTCCAGACGACGTTGCCGAACGTGTGGGTGAACGAGTAGTTCAGACCGACACCCCGCACGAACAGCGGCAGATCCGGCGCCATCGCACCGATCGCGATCGCCGCAGGTACCAGCGGCGTCCGGATGAACGGCAGCGCGAGGACTGCGTGACTCGGAGTGAACGGCATCCGTCTGGAACGTCAGCCGAGGAAGACGCCGGCAAGGGTCTTCTTGCCACGGCGGAGCACGGAGACTCCCCCGGGAAGAGTCCCCTGAACCGTGGCCGCCTCATCTTCGACGCGTGCCCCGTCGAGCCTGACACCGCCCTGCGAGATCGCGCGCCGCGCCTCGGACAGACTCGCCACCAGTCCCGTCGCGACCAGGGCATCGACCACCGGGCTTCCGGCGGCGACCTTCGCGTTCGGAAGCTCTTCGAGCGCCGTGCGGAGCGTATCCGCATCGAGCGCGGTCAGATCTCCCTGACCGAACAGGGCCTCGGATGCCGCGATCACGGCAGCAGTCGCATCGATGCCGTGCACGGTCGCGACCACTTCGAGCGCGAGACGCTTCTGAGCGGCTCGACGGAACGGCTCGGTGGCCACCAGTTCTGCGTACTCGTCGATCTCAGACCTGCTGAGGAACGTGAAGACCTTCAGACGTTCGACGACGTCGGCATCCGTCGTGCTCAACCAGAACTGGTACATCCGGTACGGGCTGCACATCTCGGCGTCGAGCCAGATGGCGTTGCCCTCGCTCTTGCCGAACTTGGTGCCGTCGCTGTTCGTGATCAGCGGGGTGCCGATCGCGTGCGCGGCCACGCCCTCGGCGCGACGGATGAGGTCGGTACCGCTGGTGAGGTTGCCCCACTGGTCCGACCCGCCGGTCTGCAGCACACAGTCGTACTGGCGGTACAGCTCGAGGTAGTCCATGCCCTGCAGGATCTGGTAACTGAACTCGGTGTAGCTGATGCCCTCGTCGGAGTTCAACCGTGCAGCGACGGCATCTTTCTTGAGCATCGTGCCGACCCGGTAGTACTTGCCGATCTCACGCAGGAAGTCGATCGCCGACATCGGCGCCGTCCAGTCGAGGTTGTTCACCATGCGCGCGGCGTTGTCGCCTTCGAAACTCAGGTAGCGCTCGACCTGGGTGCGCAGGCGACCGACCCACTCCTCGACGGTCTCGCGCGTGTTCAGGGTGCGCTCGGCAGTGGGGCGCGGATCGCCGATGAGGCCGGTCGACCCGCCGACCAGCCCGAGCGGCTTGTGTCCGGCGAGCTGGAGCCGACGCATCGTGAGCAGCTGCACGAGGTTTCCCAGGTGCAGACTCGCCGCCGTCGGATCGAACCCGCAGTAGTACGTGATCGGGTCTCCCGCGAGCAGGGCGCGCAGCGCCTCCTGGTCGGTGGACACATGGACCAGGCCACGCCACACGAGTTCGTCCCACACGTTCTCGAACGTGGGATCGATCGCCTGGGGTGCGGTCGTCAGATCGGGAGTTGACACGCGTTCCAGGCTATCAGCGCGTCGTGGCTCAGCTGTGCGCAGCCCACCACACGAGGAAGGCGGCGCCGAGGGCGATCACCCAGCTCACCAGACTGCCGACGAGGAAGTACTCGGCACGGGCTCCGGTCTCGCCGTCGCGGGATATCTCGGGGAATCGGACGATGCCCTTGGCCGCGAGCATCGCAGCCAGAATCGGGTAGGCCGCGGCGAGCGTGAGGATCAGCACGAGGATGCGCTCCAGCGGCCCGATCAGTCGACCACCCTTGAACCCGTTGCGCTGTTCGCGCGGCGAGGGGTTCGGCTCGGGGCCGACCTCGGACCCGGCGGAATCGACCGCGTCTGGTGCCGCGTTCGTCTCGGGCACCACTGCCGCCGTCGGCGTCTCGGCCGCTGTGCCGGTCGGCGTCTCGGCCGCTGTGCCTGTCGGCGCCGGGTCGGCGGGACGCCAGGTGTGTTCTCCGTCGAGCGCCGCGCGCACCACGAGGTTCCCGGATTCGAGGAGGAAGACGCCGGCCCCCAGTGCGAGCATCGCGAGGTCGAACGGGACCTCGCCGAACGGCGAACGGATGCTCCAGACAGCGCCGATCAGGCCTGAGTCCGTGCGGGCGCCGAGCCACACGACGGCGCCGACGCTCACGACCGCCAGCAGCACGGCGGGCCAGAACCCCAGCCGGGCCGACCGCTCGGTGGGCATGGACCACACCCACAGGGCTCCGGCGACGAGCGCGAGCGCCATCGGCACGAGTGCGTCACTGACGCTGCCGAGCAGAAGCAGGATGACGGCAACGCAGAGGTAGCCGATCCAGCGTCGTGGCGCGAACTGGCGCACCAGATCGGCGGCACCCACCGCAAGGAGGATGAAGCCGGCGACGATCATGCCCGTTCCCCCCGAAGTGCGGCGACCCCTTCGATGAGGGCCGCAGTGCCCGCGTTGCGCAGAGACTTCGAGACACTCGGCTGAGTGATGCCCTCTTGTGCCGCGAGTTCCTGCTGCGAACGCCCGAGGAGACGACCGTAGGTGAGGCGCCGCTCGCGCTCGTTCATCGCTCCGACCAGCTCGTCGCGAACGAGGAGGTAGGCGTTCGACGCGGCGATCGTGCTCTGCATGACCTCATCCTGCCCCGGGGATCCGACAATCCACGTCCGCGTGCGCGGCACGGCGCGCCCCTCGCGCACATGCACGGTCTCGATCGCCGCACGGGCGGCATACCAGCCGGGACCGTCGGCGAGCTCGCCGTGCACGGATTCGACCGGCCGCACCTCACCCACCCCGATGCCGAAGCGGAAGGCGATCCCATCAGGCAATCGGAGCTGGATCATCAGGAGCGAGACCAACGCGTCGCCGAGCTCGGCGTAGACGCCCTGCTGCTCGTCACCCACGGTGGGAGTGAGCGGCTGACTCGCCAGCGGGAGATCGGTCTCGACCCTGGCTATGGTCTCATCGAGCACGCGTTGCGCGGCCGTGCGATCGTCGAGCTTGCGAGAGCCCACGATGTCGGCGAGTACCGCGATGACCATGGCATAACCGTAGCACGAATAACTCTCGACTTATGCGTTTTATGGCTATATCTTGAGAACATGCCTGAATCGCACATCATCCCGTGGTCCGACGGAACCTGGACGAACGCCCCCGCCTCCCCCTCAGTCCTGCCTCACGACTCCGAGCATCTCGACGTCACGGCCGTAGAAGGCAGCGACGCCTGGCGGCACACCGCCTACGGCTTCGTGCACGACACCGAGCACGCGCTTCTCGCCCCGCTCGCCGTGGGCGAGGCGATGGAGGTGTCGTTCCGCGCACCGTGGGACGACCAGTTCGATCAGGCCGGCGTCTTCGTCCACATCGACGACGAGCACTGGGTCAAGACGGGCCTCGAGTACGCCGACGATCACCTCGGACTCGGTGCCGTGGTCACCGCCGGGGGCTCGGACTGGTCTGTCGGACACGTCGACGAATGGCTCGAGAGCGAGATCACGGTGCGGGTGAGCCGCTGGGCGGATTCCGTGATCGTGCGCGCCCGCGCCGATGACGGCCCGTGGCGACTGGTGAGGGTCGCCCCCTTCGACGAAGAGGCCGCGGCATCTGCCGGACCCTTCCTCGCCGCACCGACCCGCGCCGGACTCACCGTGCGGTTCACCCGATGGGAGCGGTCGGCGGCCGACACCGAGCTGCACTGAGCAACTCCGAGCTGCACTGAGCAACTCTGAGCAGCTGGGGCTGCGAGCCGCCGACCGCTGTCGACCTACAGGCCGAGAGCGTGCGCCGCGGCCTGTGCGCGGGCGACGAGCTCAGCGCGCTGCTCGGCGACCCGGACGGGAGCTGTGCCTCCGACACCGGTCCGGGATGCGACCGACCCCTCGATCGTGAGCACCTCGCGCACCTCCGGCACCAGATGCGGGGACACCGAGAGCAGCAGCTCGTCGGACGCGTCCTCCAGTCCGATCCCCTGTTCCTCGCACGCACGCACCAGCGCACCCGAGATCTCGTGCGCATCGCGGAACGGCACCCGGCGCTTCACGAGCCACTCCGCCACATCCGTCGCGAGGGAGAAGCCCTGCGGCGCCAGGGCCGCCATCCGCTCGGTGTCGAAACGCAGGGTCGCGATCATTCCGGCGAAGGCGGGGAGCACGACCTCGAGAGTCTGCACCGAGTCGAAGACCGGCTCCTTGTCCTCCTGAAGATCGCGGTTGTACGCGAGCGGCAGGCCTTTGAGCGTGGCCAGCAGACCGGAGAGGTTGCCGATGAGCCGCCCGGACTTGCCGCGGGCGAGCTCGGCGATGTCGGGATTCTTCTTCTGCGGCATGATGCTCGACCCCGTCGAGTAGCCGTCGTCGAGAGTGACGAAGCCGAATTCGCGCGTGTTCCAGAGGATGATCTCCTCCGACAGACGCGAGATGTCGACCCCCGTCATGGCCGTGATGAAGGCGAACTCCGCCACGACGTCGCGGGCAGCGGTGCCGTCGAGTGAGTTCTCGGACGGACGGTCAAGACCCAGCTCCGTCGCCACGAGTGCGGGGTCGAGACCGAGCGTGGAACCAGCCAGCGCTCCCCCGCCGTAGGGCGAGACACCGGCGCGTCGACGCCAGTCGACGAGCCGTTCGAGCTCGCGCACCAGCGGCCAGCCGTGCGCCTGCAGGTGATGGGCGAGCAGCACCGGCTGCGCATGCTGCAGGTGCGTGCGTCCGGGGAGAATCGCTGCGGGATGCGCCTCGGACTGGGCGACCAGGGCATCGATCACGCGCAGGATGTCGCGGGCGATCACCCGAGCGTGGTCGATCAGGTACATGCGCACGAGGGTGGCGATCTGGTCGTTGCGGCTGCGACCGGCGCGGAGGCGCCCGCCCAGCTCAGGCCCGAGCTCGGCGATCAGCGCCTGCTCGAGCGCGCCATGCACGTCCTCGTCCGTCGGCACCGGGCGCAGGGTTCCATCGGCGACCTTGCGCGCCACGGCATCCAGCCCCTCGTGCATGCGCTGTGCCTCGTCGGGTTCGAGATACCCGGCCGCCGCGAGCGCGGTGGCATGCGCGTGGGAGCCGGCGATGTCGTACGGCGCGAGGATCCAGTCGAAGTGCGTGGAGCGGCTGAGCTCTACCAGCTCGGGCGAGGGGCCCGTGGCGAAGCGAGCGCCCCACAGCGCGCCCTCGTTGGTGCCTTCGTGCGTCGAGTCGGTCATCACGCGTCCTTCTTGCCGAGCAGCCAGACCAGGAGGGCCTTCTGCGCATGCAGCCGGTTCTCGGCCTCATCCCAGACCACGCTCTGCGGACCGTCGATGACCGAGGAGTCCACCTCGTAGCCGCGGTCGGCGGGAAGGCAGTGGATGAAGATCGCCTCGGAGTCGGCGAGCGTCATCGTCTCGGGCGTGACCTTGAAGTCGCCGAGGTCGCGGATGCGCGCGAGCTTCTCCTCTTCCTTGCCCATCGACACCCACGTGTCGGTGACCACGACATCGGCGCCTGCTGCCGCCTCGACCGGGTCGGTGTAGAGCGTGATCGACCCACCGGTCTCGGCAGCGCGGCGATCAGCGGCCTCGATCACGTCGGCTCGCGGCGCGTAGTCCGCTGGGGAGGTGATGCGCACGTGCATTCCCGCCGTGACACAGGCGAGCGCGTACGAGTGCGCCATGTTGCTCTGACCATCGCCGAAGAACGTGAGGGTGAGCCCCTTGAGCTCGCCCTTGTGCTCGCGGATCGTGAGCAGGTCGGCCAGAAGCTGGCACGGGTGGAAGTCATCCGAGAGAGCGTTGATGACCGGGACACGGGTGCCTTCGGCCATCTCCTCGAGGCCCGACTGTGCATACGTGCGCCAGACGATCGCCGCGACCTGACGCTCGAGCACCCGGGCGGTGTCGGAGGGTGTCTCCTTGCCCCCGAGCTGGCTGTTCGCGGTCGAGATGATCAAGGGCGAGCCGCCGAGGTCGGCGATTCCCACCGCGAACGAGACACGGGTGCGGGTGGAGGACTTGTCGAAGATCACAGCGACCGTCTGCGGGCCGGCGAGGCTCTTGTCGGCCCAGCGGTCCTTCTTGAGCTCGAGGGCGAGATCGAGGATCTCGGCCTGCTCGGCGGGGGTCAGATCGTCGTCGCGCAGCAGGTGGCGGGTCATGCGGATACCTTTCCGGAAACAGAGGCCTGGACATCGGCGAGCGCGGCGACGAAGAGGTCGCGGAACTCGGCCAGCTCGGCGTCGCCGATGTTGAGAGCCGGAGCGATGCGCACGGTCTCGGGGTTGGCGGCGTTGACGATGAGGCCGCGCTCCTGGGCGGCCTCGACGACCGCGCCGGCGACCGGAGCGGACAGCGCCACCCCGATGAGGAGGCCGCGTCCGCGCACTCCGGCGATCAGCGGGGAGTCGATGCCGAGCAGGATCTCGCGCAGCTCGGCGCCGCGACGAGCGGCGTTCTCGACCAGACCCGCGCTCTCGATCTCGGCGAGCACCGCATCGGCGACCGCGGTCGCGAGCGGGTTCCCCCCGAAGGTGGAGCCATGCGACCCCGGGGTGAACAGCGAACTGGCAGCGCCGTAGGTGACCAGCGCGCCGATCGGGAAGCCTCCGCCGATACCCTTCGCGAGGGTGATGGCGTCGGGAGTGATGCCCTCGTGGGTGAAGCCGAACCACTCGCCCGTGCGGCCCGCACCGGTCTGAATCTCGTCCACGATCAGCAGCGCACCGTGCGCGAGGGTCAGTGAGCGCGCCGCAGCGAGATACCCTTCCGGCAGCTCGACGACTCCGGCTTCGCCCTGAATCGGTTCGACGATGATGGCGGCGACACGGTCGTCGATCGCCGCTTCCAGAGCCTCGATCGTGGCCGGGATGTGCTCGACTCCCGCCGGCATCGGCTCGAACGGCGCGCGCATGGATGCCTTCGCCGTCAGCGCGAGCGACCCCATCGTGCGACCGTGGAAGCCGTTCTCGAGCGCGAGGATGCGGGGGCGCTCCGCGCCGCCGTGCAGGCGGGCGAGCTTGAAAGCCGCTTCGTTGGCCTCGGCACCCGAGTTCGAGAAGAACACCCGGCCGTCGATGCCGGCACCGGCGAGGCGCTTGAGCCGTGCGGCGAGAGCCAGCTGAGGCGGCGTGGCGAAGTAGTTCGACACATGCGCGAGCGTGGCCGCCTGGGCCGAGACGGCCGCGACGAAGGTCGGGTGCGCGTGACCGAGTGAGGTCACAGCGATCCCGGCGAGGAAATCGAGGTGGCGTCGACCATCGGCATCCCACAGGTACGAGCCTTCGCCGCGGACCAGCATCGCCAGTCGGTCTCCCGCATTGAGCACCAGATCGCGTGCCGCATCGTCCTGCCAGACGGTCATGCCGTCACCTCCGTCTTTCCCAGAACCACTTCGGTCCCGATTCCCTTGCTGGTGAAAAGTTCGACGAGCACCGAGTGCGGCACCCGGCCGTCGATGATCGCCGCAGCGTCGACGCCGCCCTCGACGGCATCGAGGCATGCGCGCATCTTGGGGATCATCCCCGACTCGAGCTTCGGCAGCATCTCGATGAGGTCGTCCGAGGTCAGGTGCGAGACGAGCGAGTCGCGATTGGGCCAGTCGGCGTAGAGCCCGGGCACATCCGTGAGGATCACGAGTTTGCGTGCGTTCAGCGACACCGCGAGCGCAGCGGCTGCGGCATCCGCGTTGACGTTCAGGGACTGGCCGGGGTGGTCGAGGTCGGGCGCGATGCTCGACACCACCGGGATGCGACCGGCCGCGAGGTGATCGAGCACCGGAGTGGGATCGACCTCCACGACATCGCCGACGCGGCCGAGGTCCACCTCTTCCCCATCGATCACGACGCCGCGTCGACGGCCGCCGAAGAGCCCGGCGTCCTCACCGCTGAGTCCGGTCGCGATCGGTCCGTGCGAGTTGATCCGGGTGACGAGCTGCGGGTTCACCTGCCCGGTGAGCACCATGCGCACGACGCCGATCGCCTCGGTGTTCGTGACGCGGTATCCGCCCTTGAACTCGCTGGGGATCTCGAGCCGCTGCAGCATGTCGGAGATCTGCGGGCCGCCGCCGTGCACGACGACGGGCAGCACTCCGACGTAACGGAGATACGCGATGTCCTGGGCGAAAGCCTCCTGGAGCTCGTCCGACACCATGGCGTTGCCGCCGTACTTGACGACCACGATCTGGTCGCGGAACTTCTTGAGCCACGGCAGCGACTCGATGAGGGTCGTCGCTTTCAGCGCGGCGATGTCGGGAGTGGTGTCCTGGATATCGGTCATGAGGCGTAGGCGCTGTTCTCGTGCACGTAGTCATGGGTGAGATCGTTGGTGAGCACGGTCGCCGCCTGGTCTCCGACCTTCAGGTCGATGACCAGGTGGGTCGCCCGCGGGGTCAGGTCGACCTCCTCACGGGGGCGGTCTGGTCCCCCCTCGGTGCAGACCCGCACACCGTTCATCCACACATCGACGTCGTAGGGGTCGAACTGTGCGTTGGTCGTGCCGATCGCCGCGAGCACTCGCCCCCAGTTCGGGTCGTTGCCGAAGATGGCGGCCTTGAAGAGGTTGTTGCGGGCGACCGAGCGGCCGACCTCGACAGCGTCCTGCTCGGACACCGCGTGCTGCACCTCGATCGTGATGTCGTGGCTCGCGCCCTCGGCGTCGCCCTGCAGCTTGACCGCGAGCTCCTGGCACAGCTCCGTGAGGGCTGCCACGAAGTCATCGAGATCGGGGGCGACCTCGGAAGCACCGTTGGCGAGGAGCGTGACCTGATCGTTCGTCGACATACAGCCGTCGGAGTCGAGACGATCGAACGTCTTTGCCGTCGCGCGCCGCAGCGCCTCATCAGCCTGGAGCGGTTCGAGGAGCGCGTCGGTCGTGATCACCACGAGCATCGTGGCGAGGCCAGGCGCGAGCATGCCAGCGCCCTTCGCCATGCCGCCGATCGTCCAGCCGTCGCGGCTGATCACGGCGGTCTTCGCGACCGTGTCAGTGGTCATGATGGCGTGCGCGGCACTCTCTCCGCCGCTGGCACTGAGCTCGGCGATCGCCTGTTCGGTGCCGGCGAGCACCCGGGCGCGGAACGTCTCGTCTCCGGTTCCGATGAGTCCGGTGGAGCAGATCAGCACGTCGCCGGCGCTGACGCCGAGGAGCTCGGCCGCCTTCTCGGCGGTCTGGTGCGTGGTCTGGAACCCGAACGCGCCGGTGAAGCAGTTGGCCCCGCCGGAGTTGAGCACGACGGCTTCGACGATGCGATCGGCGACGGCTTGCTGCGACCAGATGATCGGGTTGGCCTTGGCGCGGTTGCTCGTGAAGACGGCAGCGCCGACCTTGCGGGGTCCGCGGTTGACGACGACGGCGACATCCGGCTTGCCGGTGGACTTGAGCCCAGCGGCGACACCGGCCGCCTCGAATCCTGCGGGGGCGGTGACGCTCACGGCGCGACTCCGTTCACTGAGAGGGCGCGGTTCTCGGGAAGTCCCAGCGCGATGTTCATGGACTGGATGGCTGCTCCTGCAGTGCCCTTGACGAGGTTGTCGACCGCGGTGACCACGGTGACCCGGTTCGCGGCACGATCGATCGCGAGGCCGATCAGCGCGGTGTTCGCGCCGAGCACGTCAGCTGTACGCGGGAAGCGTCCCTCCGGCAGCAGCTGCACGAAGGTCTCGTCGCCGTAGGCGTTCTGCCACGCATCGCGGATCTGTTCGTCGGTCACGCCCTCGACGATCGGCGCGGTCGATGTGGCGAGGATTCCCCGCGACATCGGGACCAGTACCGGCGTGAACGAGATCCGGATGCCATCGGCGTCAGCACCGGAAGCCGCGGCGAGCGCCTGGCGGATCTCCGGGATGTGCCGATGTGATCCGCCGACCGCATACGGGTTCGCGGTACCGAGGATCTCGCTGCCGAGCAGGTTGGTCTTGAGGCTCTTGCCTGCGCCGGAGGGGCCGACGGCCAACACCGACACGATGTCTGAGGGGTCGATCACTCCGGCGGCGACACCCGGCGCGAGGCTGAGGCTCACCGTCGAGGCGTTGCAGCCGGGAGCGGCGATACGCGTCGCCCCGTGGAGGTTCTCACGCTGCTTCCCCCCACCCACCAGGAGCTCAGGGACACCGTAGGTCCACGGCTCGTGGAATGTCCCGCCGTAGAACGCCTCCCAAGCCGACGCCGACGTGAGCCGGTGATCGGCCCCCGCGTCGATCACGAGTGCAGTGTCGCCCAGGGCATCGGTGTACTGCCCCGACTGACCGTGCGGGAGCGCGAGGAACACGATGTCATGGCCGGCGAGAATCTCGGGCGTCGTGTCCTGCAGGGTGAGATGTGCGAGCGAGCGCAGATGCGGCTGGTGATCGATGAGAGGCTGTCCGGCGTTCGAATGCGCCGTGACGGTGCGGATCTCGATGTCGGGATGATCGGCCAGGATGCGCAGAATCTCGCCGCCTGCGTAGCCGGATGCGCCGGAGACGGCGACGGAATACGTCATGCTTCTACCTTAACGGTCGGGCCCACGATGAAACCGGGACCAGGGACGGGGCCGGAGGCGGCGACACCGGCTCTCGACCGCCGTGCGTGCGCAGGCAGGAGGGCGGGGTCGCCTACAGTCGGCGGCCGCGGCGTCGGCGCACAGCGATGACGCTCGGAGCGAGCGTCGAAGAAGCGGTGGCGGCCGAAGGCATGTCGCGACAGTAGCGCGGCCGCGGCTGCCACCGCAAATCCGATCCGTCATCCGACATGGTGCGACTCCAGCGGCGCGGCGAAGAAGGTGAGCTCGTGCGCGCTCGACACCTCGAACGCCCGCCGCATCCGCGCCCGCGTTCCGGCATCCGCTCGCGCCGCTGCCTCGGTGGCGTAGACGATCGCCTTCTCCGTAGCGTCCTCGAAGGCCGGATCCGCGTACGTCGACAGCCAGGAGGCGAAGGGATGCTCCGGATCCCGCGCGAACGCCCCGAACTCCCCCGAGTGCAGGCGTCGGCCGAGGTCGGTGTAGAGCCAGAAGCACGGAAGCACGGCGGCGACGGTCTCCGCATAGTCGCCGCCGAACGCGACGGAGCGCAGATGGTCGAGGTAGGCAGTGGTCGCGGGTGCCGGTTCAGCCGCGAACGTCGCCGCGGTGACGCCCTGTGCCGGAGTCAGCCACGAGGCATGCAGTTCGAGCTCGCCAACGATAGATCCGTGCGCGGAGTCCGCCCAGAACGCCCGCTCGGCCGACGTGGGCGCGAGCCGCGCGGCCTCGGCGAGGACGCGCGCGTACTCACGCAGGTACAGCGCATCCTGCGCGAGGTAGAACAGGAACGGGGCACGCGCCAGGGAGCCGTCAGCGAGCGCGCGGATGAACGGCAGCTCGTCGATCCCCGCCCTGATGCCGGAGATCTGCTGCCACCAGTCGGCGGCGATGTCGCTCGCTTCCGGCCTGGGATCGGCACCCGCGCGCCCCCAGAGTCCTGCGAAATGGCTGATCGGACCGTGACCACGCCCGACCCGCAGCGACTCCCCCGCGCGGAGCGACTCACGCAGCCACGTCCTGGCGGCGAGCACCGCGTCGGCCGGTTCCTCTCCGCGCGCGAGCAACGTGGCGAGGGCCGAGGACAGCGAGCAGCCGGTGCCGTGCGTGTTGCCGGTCGGGATGCGGGATCCGCTGAACTCCTCCCGCAGTCCTCGACGGGCATCGACCAGTGCATCCGGAGCATCGTCGCCCGTGAGATGACCACCCTTGACCAGGATGGCGGCCCCGACCTCGGCCGACAGCTCCTCCGCGGCGGAGATCGCGTCGTTCCAGTCCACGATCTCGCGGCCCGACAGCACAGTGAGCTCCGCAAGGTTCGGGGTGACCAGGGTCGCGCGGCTGAGGAGCTCGCGCAGTGCACGCTCTGCATCCGGAGCGAGCAGCCTGTCGCCGGAGGTCGCGACCATGACGGGGTCGAGCACCACGATCGGCGGGCGCACGGCTTCGAGCCACTCGCCGACGGTGCGGATGACCTCCGCATCCGCCAGCATCCCGAGCTTCACGGCGTCGATCACGATGTCGTCCGACAAGGCGTCGAGCTGGGCGCGGAGGAAGTCGGCCGGCGGGACATGCACCGCGCGCACTCCCCGCGTGTTCTGCGCGGTCAGCGCGGTGAGCACGGCCATGCCGTAGCCGCCGTTCGCGGCGATGGACTTGAGGTCGGCCTGGATACCGGCACCTCCGGACGGATCACTCCCGGCGATGCTGAGAACCCTCGGCACGGATGCCGCGAGCCACCGACGCCGGAACGCCCCGGCCATCACCTCAGGGTCGTCGGCGGCGCACAATGCCGAGACCACCGCGAGTCCGACCGCACCGGCTTCGCGCAGGGACTCGGTGTCGTCGATGCCAACGCCGCCGATCGCCACGCACGGGAGCGGACTGCTTGCCACGAAGGCAGCGAAGCCGTCGACACCGAGCGGTGCAGGATGGTCCGCTTTGGTGGTCGTCGGCCTGATCACCCCGACCCCGAGGTAGTCCACGGTTCCGGCCGGAAGCGCACGAACCGCCTCGAGGTGCGCCGGGCTGTTCGCGGTGAGACCGATCAACGCGTCGGGTCCCAGCGCTTCGCGCGCCCGCAGCACCGACGCGTCGCCCTGCCCGAGGTGCACACCATCGACCCGCGCGCCGCGTCCACGGGCTGTGACAGCAGCATCCAGCCGGTCGTTCACGACGAGCAGCGCCCGTCCGTCGATCACCCGCGACAGGGCGATCAACTGCTCGACCGTCTCCGCATCGGTCGCAGCCTTGGCACGCAGCTGGACTATGCGCACCCCGCCGTCGACCGCCAGACGCACGGTCTCGACGACGCCGCGGTCTCCGCAGAGCGCTTCATCCGTGACGAGGTAGAGGGACAGATCCGCGTTCACAGGGTGCCGCCTTCGACGCGCGCACCGGCTCTGATGTCGTCAGGGCCCACCGCGGCGAGAGCGTCCAGCAGCGCGACGGCAAAGCTGCCCGGTCCGGTCGCACTCGCTGCGGCCCGCTCGGCAGCGATCGTGTAGACGAGGCTCGCAGCCGCGACGGCGGTGAGCGCATCGTGCTCGGTCTCCCTGGCGGCCCCGAGGAAGGCGGCCATCACCGCCCCGAGGGCACACCCTCCGCCGGTGACGCGCGTCAGAAGCTCATGGCCGTTCGCCAAGCGCAGCACTCGAAACCCGTCGGTGATGAGATCGATCGGGCCCGACACCGCGACAACGCTGCCCGTCCGTTGAGCGAGAGCGACGGCGGCATCGGCCGCCGCATCCGTGCTGTCGGTCGCGTCCACCCCGCGACCTCCGGCGCTGAGCCCGGCGACGGCGAGGATCTCGGAGGCATTTCCGCGAATCGCGGTCGGACGCTGCTCGATCAGCCGGTGCGCGAGAGCCGTGCGCACCGGGAGAGCGCCGACGGCGACCGGGTCGAGCACCCAGGGCGTCCCGGATGCCGTGGCGCCGGCGACGGCTTCCAGACTCGCCGCCCGCTGCTCGGGAGTGGGCGTGCCCAGGTTGATCAGCACTCCCGAGGCGATCCCGGCGAACATCCCCGCCTCATCGACGATGTCGACCATCGCGGGGGCGGCGCCGAGAGCCAGCAGCACGTTGGCGGTGAAGCCCGTGACCACCGCGTTGGTGATGCAGTGCGTCAACGGGGGCGCTTCGCGAAGCACCCCCAGCAGGGCCGCGGCGGAACCGGCGAGGTCGATGGTGGAATCAGGACGCAGAAGATCGCTCATCGCGACATCCCTTCGCTAGTACGAACTAGATCA
Organism: Microbacterium sp. MYb54; assembly: GCF_002979515.1. Classification (GTDB taxonomy): domain Bacteria; phylum Actinomycetota; class Actinomycetes; order Actinomycetales; family Microbacteriaceae; genus Microbacterium. The sequence goes on from NZ_PCPA01000022.1 coordinate 16,085, forward strand.
GGTTCGACGGGTCTGTTCTCAGCCGCGGATTGCGGCACCCCGTGTCACTGCTCGAAGTCTAGCGATCGGCCAGCAGTTCCCACTCCTCCGCTCGCGTGAGTCCGGCGCTGCGATCCCGGTCGACACCGCGCTCCCGTTCATCCGCGACGATGCGCTCTACGGTGTCGGCGAGGGGACGGAGCCGCCCGCCGCTCGCGTGAAATGCGCTGTTCGAGCGGGTCATCCAGCCCGTCATCTCGGCCGGAAGCCACATCGGCAGCGAACGAGGCCCCGCCCAGTAGTCGACCTCGTGGGCGAGAAGCCACTCCTCTTCGGCGACGACCGTGTCACCGGTGTGCCCGGCCGCGACACGAACCGCCTCCAGCAGAACGGCGAGAGGATGCTCATCCCCCACGGCGTTGACAGCTCCGCTGCGGGTGGCCGTGACGACGTAGGCGGCGAGGTCGTCGACGTCGATGACCTGCGCGCTTCTGCCTGCAAGCGGCGGCAGCAGCACGGGCTCCGAGCCCGCTCGCGCGAACGCAGCACCCCAGTAGCCGAACCGGTCGCTGGGATCTCCGTCGCCCACGATGAGCCCAGGGCGCACAACGAGGGCCCGCTCGCCCAGTCGTCCGACAGCATCTTCGGACGCAGCCTTCTGCGCGCCGTACTCGTACTCGTCGCCGGGGCCGGCGGCCGGATGACGTGGGGCCGACTCATCCGCTCCAGTCGTAGCGTCGTCGGCGTAGACCGACACCGACGACACGTACGTCCAGCGCGCGGCACGGTCTCCGAGAGCGTCGACCGCACGCTCGACGTGTGCCGCCTGCGACGAGATGTCGACGACCTGATCCCAGTCGCGTCGTGCGAGGTCGGCGTACACGCCGGAATCGTCGCGGTCGCCGCGCACGAGGACGGTGCCCTCTGGCGCCGGGCGCGTGCCGCGAGCGAGGCAGGTCACCGTGGCGCCTTCGTCGAGCCATCGCCGGGCGATGCGTCCGGAGAGCCAGCCCGTGCCGCCGAGGATCAGAACATCTGTCATGGCTCCATGTCATCAGGTACCGATCTCCTGCGGAACCGCTTCCGCTCAGAGCAGATCGGCTCTCGGCCCCAGTTGGTCCAGACCCGCGAGCACCGGAACGGTCCACACCGGGTCAGGCTGCCAGTGCCGCCACTCGGCATCGAACGGCCAGTCGTCGGCCTCGAATGAGGCGATCGCCGCGTCCGCATGCCGCTCGATCTGCGCGGCCTGTTCGGGGCTGAGCCGCCCTTGCTCGATCGCAGCGACGAGCTCATCCTCGTCCTTGAGGTGGATGCCGCCGTCCGCATCGATCTCCACATCGAGGATGTGGTCGGACGAGTACGTGTCGTGGTCGGTGCGCAGGTGCGCAGGTGCGCATTCTCGAGGTTGATGTACCAGCCGGCGAACTCCCAGTCCTCCCCCGTGGTGTCGCTCCAGAACAACCAGACCGACCACGGCATTCCCGCGGGCGCGATGCACAGCACCCCGTTGCCTCGCCAGCGCTCGATGATGCGCGTCCGGGGCTCGATCCAACGCCGGTCGAGCGGTACCTCGCGCACACGCTGTCCGTCGAGAGACCCCGGTGCCTCCTGCAGCGTCCCGGGTGCGAGCCATGCCACGAGCCCGTGCTCGTCGTCCCGCACCACGCGCATCGGGGAGATCCTCGATGGCTCCCCCGGCTGCCACCCCGGCTTCCGGTAGTGCCAGTCGATCTGCGCACCGGGCTCGAGGAACGGTCCCTCTCCGAGCGGTCGCGCATCGTCCGGAACGGCGGCCGGAGTGCCCTGGGGGAGGATGCTCATCCCGCCACGGTACTCCGGCGCCGTCCCCGATCGCCCGAAGAGCGACGCAGTTCGTCCGAGGGTGTGTTCAGTCGCGCAGTGCTGCTCCGAAACGCTCCGCTGCGACCGCGACACCGGCGAGCTTGGCCGCGGTGGCCTCCGCTGCGGTGAGCGTGCGGTCGTCGGCGCGGAACCGCAGCGCGAAGGTCAGGCTCTTCGAGCCCTCCGGAACGCCCTCACCGCGGTAGTCGTCCACGAGGCGCACCGACTCGAGCAGCGCACCGGCGCCCTCGGCAAGAGCTGCCTGCACGTCTGCGGCCGGCACCTCGGCCGGCACAGTGAGCGAGACGTCCTGCGTCGCCGCGGGGAACGTCGACAGCGACGCGGCGACCACACGCCCGCCTGCGAGAGACAGGATGAGGTCGAGGTCGATCTCCAGCACAGTGGCGCGACCGGGAAGATCGGCGCCTTCGGCCACTGCCGGGTGCAGCTCGCCGACGTAGCCGACCTCTTCCCCTGCGACCAGGAGCGACCCCGTGCGACCGGGGTGGAGCGCCGCGCGCTCAGCCTGGACCACATCGATCTCGACACCGGCTGCAGCCGCGATGACACGGACGGCATCCAGCGCCTCGACCAGCCCTGCCACCTCTGCCGGACGGCCGGGCTGACGCGGCGCCACGTACCCGGTCAGCAGCGCGGCGATGAAGCGGTGCTGTGGCGGGATGGAGGCGTACAGCGCTGCGAGAGTCTCGTCGGACGGACGCTCACCGAGCGGCGGCACCTCGTCTGTGCCGTACTCGACGCCCGGCTCCGGCAGGAACACGGCACCGGTCTCGAAGATCGCGAGGTCGGTCAGACCGCGCGAGATGTTGCGGTGCGCGGTCAGCAGCAGACCCGGGATGAGCGATCGCCGCAGAAACGGCGCCTGTCCGTCGAGCGGGTTCGCCAGGCGGATGCTCGGCAGGTGCTCGCCCGAGGCCGACCCGTGCAGGTCGTTCTGCACGTCTGTGGTGAACGGGAACGCCGGCGTCTCGACGAGCCCCGCGGCGGCCAGAGCGTCAGCCACGCGGCGACGGCCCTGCTGGTGCGCCGTGAGCCCGCGGCCGGACGGCGGGGTGGGCAGCACCGAGGGGATGCGGTCGAGCCCGTGGATGCGGGCGACCTCCTCGGCGAGCGTCCACTTGTCGGTGAGGTCGGGTCGCCAGGTCGGCGGGATCACCGTCCAACCGGAACTCCCGTCGGATGCGCTGACATCGGCGCCGATGGTGGTCAGAGCGCCGACGATCTCATAATCGGTGTAGTCGACGCCGATGAGACCCTGCACGAAGCCGGCAGGCAGTTCGATCTCGCCCACGAAGACCTCGGCGAAGAGCGCACCGCCCTCTTCGGTCAGCGTGCCACCGGCGAGCTCGACCATGAGGTCGGCCGCGCGACGGGCAGCCACGAACGGGATCAGCGGGTCGACACCGCGCTCGAAGCGCTTGGACGCTTCACTGGGCAGCTTGTGTCGACGAGCGGTGCGGGCGATCGTCGTGGGGTCGAAGCTCGCGGCCTCGATCAGCACGTTCGTCGTGGTCTCACTCATCTCGGTCGTGCCGCCGCCCATGACGCCGGCGAGACCGATCGGGCCGGAGCCGTCGGTGATGAGCAGGTCCTCGACGTGGAGCGCGCGCTCCTGGCCGTCGAGCGTCGTCATCTTCTCACCCGGCGTCGCGCGACGGACCGTGATGCCGCCATCGAGCTTGTCGAGGTCGTAGCCGTGCAGCGGCTGGCCGAGTTCGAGCATCACATAGTTGGTGATGTCGATCAGCACGCCCAGTGAGCGCATGCCGGCGAGGCTGAGCCGCGCGATCATCCACGGCGGGGTGGGACGCGAGGGGTCGACGCCGCGCACGACACGGGTCACGAACTCGCTCGCGCCGACGCGTCCGCGCACGGGAGCGGCGTCATCGACGATCGTGGTGTGACCGCTGCCCGGCTGCAGTTCGGCGAAGTCACGCTCTGCGGGATCACGGAAAGTCGCGCCGGTGGCGTGCGAGTACTCGCGAGCCACGCCACGCAACGAGAAGGCGTAGCCGCGGTCGGGCGTGACGTTGATCTCGACCGCCACGTCATCCAGACCCAGCAGCGCGATCGCATCGGTGCCGACGGGTGCGTCGATGCCGAGGTCGGAGAGCACCACGATGCCGTTGTGCTCATCGCCGAGGCCCAGCTCGCGCGCCGAGGCGATCATGCCGTCCGAGACATGACCGTAGGTCTTGCGGGCGGCGATCGGGAACGGCCCTGGCAGCACGGCGCCCGGCAGAGTCACGACGACCTTGTCCCCCACGCCGAAGTTGTGCGCACCGCAGACGATCCCGCGGATGCCACCGTTCTCCTCGCCCACGTCGACCTGGCACCAGTTGATGGTCTTGCCGTTGGACTGCGGCTCGGGTTCGATCGAGACGACCTGGCCGACGACCACGGGGCCAGTGATGTCGAAGCGGTGCACGTCTTCTTCCTCGAAGCCGACGGTCACCAGGGCCTCGAGGACGTCCTCGGGCGTGGCATCCGCTGCCAGATCGACGTACTCACGCAGCCACGAAAGCGGGACGCGCATCACACCACCATCCCGTACTGCTCGCTGAATCGGACATCGCCCTCGGCCATGTCGCGCATGTCCTGGACGTCACTGCGGAACATCAGACCTCGCTCGATACCCATGCCGAACGCGAAGCCGCTGTACACCTCCGGGTCGATCCCGGCCGCGCGCAGCACGTTCGGGTTGACCATGCCGCAACCGCCCCACTCGATCCAGCGCGCGCCGCCCTTGAAGGTCGGGTGCCACAGGTCGAGCTCGGCGGAGGGCTCGGTGAAGGGGAAGTAGTTGGTGCGGAAGCGCGTCTTGGCCTCGGGGCCGAAGAGCTGCTTCGCGAAGTGGTCGAGCGTGCCCTTGAGGTGCGCCATCGTGATGCCCTTGTCGATCACGAGACCCTCGAACTGGGTGAAGACCGGCAGGTGCGTGGCGTCGAACTCGTCGGTGCGGTAGACACGGCCGGGACACAGCACGTAGATCGGCACCTCACGGTCGAGCATCGACCGCACCTGCACCGGGCTCGTGTGCGTGCGCATCACCAGGTGACGCGAGGTCGGATCGACGTAGAACGTGTCCTGCTCCTGGCGGGCGGGGTGGTCGACGTCGAAGTTCAGGGCGTCGAAGTTGAACCACTCGTGCTCGAGCTCCGGGCCCTCCGCGATCTCCCAGCCCATGCCGACGAAGATGTCGCAGACCTGGTCCTGGAGGAGGGTGAGCGGGTGCCGGGCACCGACGCGCGTGCGCGAGGGCACAGCCGTGATGTCGATCCGCTCGGCTTCGAGACGCGCGGTGACCTCTGCGGCGGCAAGCTCCGCCTCCTTGGCGGCGAGGGCCTGTGTCACCTGCCCACGTCCCTGACCGACGAGCTTGCCGAAAGCGGCTTTGTTCTCTGGCGCGACCTGTCGCATCGAGGCGTTCAGGACCGCGAGCGGCGATCCGTCGGCGACGTGGGCGGCACGAGCCGCTTTCAGCTCGGCGGTGTCGGTTGCTGCAGCGATCGCCGCGAGGGCGTCGGCGACAGCGGCTTCGACCGCTTCCGGGGTGATTTCAGGAGACTCTGACACGAGAATCGAGTCTACCGGGGGCGCGTGGGTCGCTTTCGCGGATCAGCGCTGTGCCTCGGATCCATCGCCCTGCAGGACGATGAGCGAGGTGTTCGTCTCGCCTCCGTGCTGACGGGGATCCGGCACCGCAGGCCCCGCCTTCGGCGAGCGCTTCGCCCGACGCTGCAGACGGTAGGCGATGTAGGAGAGGAGGAGACACACGGCCACGTACATTGAACCGCCGACGATCGCCGCGGGGATCAGCGGGGAGCCGTAGGGCGCCTGGTTGCCGATCTGATTGATGACGTAGAGGAGCTCCTGGTACGTGATGATGAACCCGAGCGCGGTGTCCTTCAGCGCGACGACGAGCTGCGCGATGATCACCGGCATCATGGCCCGCACGGCCTGCGGGATCAGGATGAAATACATCACCCCGGTCTTTCGCAGTCCGATCGCGTAGCCGGCCTCCTGCTGTCCGCGAGGGAGCGATTCGATGCCGGCACGCAGCACCTCGGCGAGCACCGAGCCGTTGTAGACGATCAGTGCGATCACGACTGCCCAGTACGGCGGCATCTTCACGCCGATCACGGGAAGGCCGTAGTACAGCAGCATCATGAGGATGAGCACGGGCACCGCTCGCAGCACCTCGATGATCCACCGGACGGGCTCACGCACCCAGGCGTGCTCCGACAGGCGCCCGATGCCGAGGACGAAGCCGAGGACGATGGATCCGACGCCGGCAGCCGCGAATGCGGCCAGCGTGGCCAGCAGTCCCTCACCGAAACGCACCCAGACGGCGGAGAACGTGAAGATGTTCCACTTCTCCGCGGAGAACTGCCCGGTGGCGTAGAGCCTCCACACGACCCAGCCGAGCACGGCGAGGACGACCAGTACCGTGACGGCTCCGATGAGCCTGTTGCGGACGATGGCACGGGGGCCGGGGACGTCGAAAAGGACGGAACTCATCGCGCGATCCTCCACTTGTTCTCGAGAACGCGCTGCACCCAGGCGAGCAGCAGCACCAGCACCACGAAGATGACCATGACCCACAGCAGAACGACCAGTGCGTTCTCACCGCGCTCGCTCAGCGCCGCCCGGATCGTGCCGAGGTTGACGACGGAGAAGCCCGCCGCCACCGTGGTGTTCTTCATGAGGGCGATGAGGACGCTCATCATCGGCGGGACGACGGAGCGCGTCGCCTGCGGCAGCACCACGTAGCGCATGACCTGACCGAAGTTCAGACCGATCGCGCGGGCGGCCTCTGCCTGTCCGACCGGCACGGTGTTGATGCCGGCCCGCAGCGCTTCGGCGACGTAGGTCGCCGTGTAGAGCCCGAGGGCGATGACCGCCAGCAGCAGCGAGTTCACCCGCTCCCCCAGCAGGATCGGCAGGCAGAACGCGAAGAAGAACATGACGAGGGTCAGCGGGGTGTTGCGGATCCAGTTCACATAGATGCCGCCGACGGCGCGTGCGATCGGAACCGGCGATACTCTCGCTGCCCCGACGATGAGTCCGAGAACCAGCGCGATGATGCCGCCGCCCAGGAACAGCACGATGGTTCCCCACAGTGCTTGACCCCAGAGGTCGAGGTGGTCAGTGATGACGCCCACTGCTGCTCCTGTCGATTCGAGTTCTCGGATGGTTCCTGCCGATGAGCGGGGCGGTCGATGGTGTCGACCGCCCCGCGGGAATCAACCGATCGGGTCGACCTCAGGCTGAGTCGCCTTGACGCCGGATGCACCGAGGTTGTTGTCGAAGATCTGCTGCCAGATGTCGCCGCCATCGGTCAGCTGCGTGTTGAAGTACTCGGCCAGCGCGTCATCGCCCTTGGCGATACCGATGCCGTAGCGCTCCTCGCTGAACGGCTCCCCGACGACCTTGAGGTTGTCCGGGTCCTGGGCCGCGTAGCCGATGAGGATGGCCTCGTCGGTCGTGACGGCATCCACCTGACCGTTCTTCAGGTCCTCGACGCACTTGGAGTACGTGTCGTACTCCTTGGTCGGCACCTCGGGGTAGTTCGTCTTGATGTTCTGGATCGGCGTCGAGCCGGTCGCGGAACAGACGGTCGTCTCAGCGCTCAGGTCGTCAACGCTCTTGATGTCGCTGTCAGCGCCGACGAGAAGGCCCTGTCCCGTGAGGAAGTAGGGACCTGCGAAGGAGATCTGCTCCTTGCGCTTGTCGGTGATCGAATAGGTGCCGACGTAGTAGTCGATGTCGCCGTTCACGATGGCCTGCTCGCGGTTCGCCGAAGCGATCGCCGTGAACTCGATCTTCTCCGGGTCGACCCCGAGCGATGCCGCCATCCAGCGGGCGATGTCGACGTCGAAACCGGTGCGGTCACCCGTCACCGGGTCGAGGTAGCCGAGACCCGGCTGATCTTCCTTGACGCCGACCTTGATCGTGCCGGCGGATTCGATCCGGTCGAACGTCGGGCTGCCGTCGATGGTGACATCGGTCAGCACCGTCCACGGCGTGCTGCTCGAGGTCTCCTCGCCACCTTCCGGGGCTCCTGTGCTCGACGGGGTGCCGCTGTTGCAGGCCGTCAGCGCCAGCAGTGCTGTCGCAGCGATTCCGATGCCTGCCAGTGTCCGTGTGCGTCGCATGTGCGTCTCCTTCGTGTGCTGTGTGTGCAGGGTCTGTGGGGCTGGTGCGTCAGTGCGTGAGGAGCTTCGAGAGGAAGTCCTTGGCGCGGTCGCTCTTCGGGTGCGTGAAGAACTCCTCGGGAGTCGCCTCCTCCACGATCTTTCCGTCGGCCATGAAGACGACCCGATCGGCCGCCTTCCTCGCGAAGCCCATCTCGTGGGTGACGACGATCATCGTCATGCCCTCATGGGCGAGTCCGACCATCACATCGAGGACTTCGTTGATCATCTCGGGGTCGAGTGCACTGGTGGGCTCGTCGAACAGCATCACCTTGGGCTGCATCGCCAGAGCGCGGGCGATCGCGACGCGCTGCTGCTGACCGCCGGAGAGCTGAGCCGGGAGCTTCGAGGCCTGCTGTGCCACGCCGACGCGCTCGAGCAGGATCATCGCCTCCTTCTCGGCGTCCGCCTTCTTGAGGCCACGGACCCTGATCGGCCCCAGAGTCACGTTCTCGAGGATCGTGAGGTGGGCGAAGAGGTTGAACGACTGGAACACCATGCCCACATCAGCACGAAGGTGGGCGAGGCCCTTGCCCTCAGCCGGCAGCTCTTTGCCATCGATGCGGATGCTGCCGCTGGTGATCGTCTCGAGTCGGTTGATCGTGCGACACAGCGTCGACTTGCCGGAGCCGGACGGGCCGATCACGACGACGACCTCACCCGAGTTGACGGTCAGATCGATGTCGGTGAGTGCCTGGAAGTCGCCATAGTGCTTCTGGACGTTCTCGACCACGACGAGCGGGGTATCAGAGGTCATCATTTCTCCAAACTAGCCACGTCGGACGCGGGTCTCCAGGCACCTCGGTGAGATTTACACGTTCGTAATCACCTGATCGCGGCACCAATGCTGCTGTGCATGGGTACCCCGCGGCCCGCCCCCACGGGCCGCGGGATCGTCCTGCTGCTGCACCACAAAGACGGTTGAGCACCAGGCGACGATCGTGCGCGATCGACCTCACAATGGCAGAGCGTCGCCCCCGGTGTCAGACTTCTTGAGGATTTCTTGAGCAGTCAGCCGCGCAGATCCCGGTAGTAGTCCACAGCCCCGGGGTGCAGCGGAACCGGGCCGGTGAAGATCGCCGAGCGGCGGTCCAGGAGGGCGGCCGTCGGCACGTCTGCGGCGATCCGCAGGCGCGCATCGAACAGCCCTGCCAGTACATCGCGCACGATGCCCTCGGGAGTGGAAGAAGCCGTGACGAGATAGTTCGGCACCGCCATCGTCGGCGCCGAAGTCGCGAGACCGTACGTGCCCGCAGGAACGTCGGCTGGACGGTAGGCGTGCGAGTACCGTTCGTTCACCTCGTCGACCCAGTCCTGCTCGATCGGCAGCAGACGCACCGATGACCTCTCGGCCAGCTCAGTGACACCAGGAGTGGGGAGCCCCCCGACCCAGAAGAAGCCGTCGATCTCGCCGCGCTCCATCGCGCCGATCGACTCACCGAGGTCGAGCTGAGGATTACGGACAGACCCGATGCCGACGCCCGCCGCATCGAGGACGCGCGCCGCGATCACGTTCACCCCGGAATTCTCCGCGCCGAGGGAGATCGTGCGACCGGCCAGGTCGCCGATGTCCTCGATCGCCGAATCCCCGCGCACCACGACCTGCACGTACTCGTCGTACAGGCGAGCGAGGGCCTGCACCTCGAGCGGCTCGTCGAAGGCGCCGGTTCCCGACACAGCGTCCGCTGCCGCATCGCCCTGCGCGAATCCGATCAGGGCCTCCCCGGAGCTCACGCGCAGCAGGTTGTCGACGGAGCCCGCCGTCTCCTGCGCGACCATCCTGATATCCAGCGATGCCGACAGCTCATCGGCCAGGTGGCTCCCGTATCCGTAGTAGACGCCGGTGGATCCTCCACTGGCGATCGTGTACTCCGCATCCGTCCATTCACTCGCGCGCTGACTGCACGCCGCCAGCGCGCCCACCAGCACGAGCGAGAGGACTCCGGCCATGAGCCGCCGCATGCCGACCCTCACGGAGTCGACCCGTCTCGGAGCAGAAGTTCGACGACCAGCCCGCCACCTTCGGCCGATGCCACAGCCAGATCTCCGCCGACCGTCGCAAGCAGCTCACTCGCGATCGCCAGGCCGAGCCCCGATCCCGGCGTGTCTGCGCTCTCGGCACTGCGCCAGAAACGGTCCGTCGCAGCCGCTGCCTGCTGTTCGGTCAGCCCCGGACCATGATCGCGCACCGTGATGCGGCATTCCTGGCCATCGCGATGCGCGCCGACCTCGATCTGGGCACTGTCGGGTGAGAACTTCACGGCGTTGTCGATGACGGCATCCAGCGCGCTCTCCACGATCGTCCGGTCGGTCACGCTCATCACCGACCGCTCCCCCGTGGAGCGCAACGCGATCCCCCGCTCCGCGGCGACGTCCCGCCACGCATCGAGACGGCGAGCGGCGAGAGTCGCCAGGTCGACGGCGGACATCGTCGAATCCCCGCGACCGCCTCTGGCCAGACCCAGCAGCGTTTCGAGGATCCGCGTCATCCGACGCCCCTCCTCCCTCGTCTCCTCGACATCGTCGCGCCACTCACGGCCGAGCCCCGTCGCCAGGTGCTCGACGCGCAGGAGCAGGGCATTGAGCGGATTGCGCAGCTCGTGGGAGGCGTTCAGGGCGAACTCCTGCTGCCTCGTCATCACCCGTTCGATCTGATCGGCCATCCCGTTGAACACCGTCGCCATGCGACGCAGCTCAGGCGGACCGGCATCCTCCGCGACCCGCGCATCCATCTCGCCCCGCTCGATCGCCACCATCGCCTCGTCGAGCCGCCTGACGGGTGAGAGCACCCATCGTGCGAGCCGGAAGACGAGCAGCACCCCGAGCGCGATCAGCACCAGTGCGATCGCGAAGATCAGCAGAAGCTGCTGCAGGATCGCGGCGCGCGGCGCCTCCACGTCGCCCGCGACCAACACGGCGCCGATGACATCGCCGTCGTCGAACACGGGTTCGGCCAGTGCGGCATCCGCGACCGTCCAGGGAAACACGACCGCCGGCTGTTCGGCACGACGTCCCGAGAGAGCCAGCTTCACCCGCTCGGCATCGCCCTCCGGAAGCACTGCGGCTGCCTGATCACTCGAGGCCCAGACGCCACCCGCGAGGTCGAACACGGTGACCTCGATCCCGTACACCTCCTGGAACCGCGCCACCTCGGCGTCGATCACAGCACCACTGCCGGAGCGCAGCGCCTGGCGCGCACTCGTGGCGAAGTATCCGAGATCGCCGATCTGCTGCGCATAGAACGCCTGCTGGACGCTGTGTGCGGCGCTCCACCCCGCGGCACCGCCGAGTGCGACGAGAATCGCCACGAGCGGCACGAGGAAGACGATGATCAGACGCCTGCGCATGGTTCAGGAACCCGCAAGCCGATAGCCGACCCCACGGACGGTCTCGATGACGCCACGGGTTCCGGTCTTCTTGCGAATCGCACCGACGTGCACCTCGAGCGAGTGGCCGAAACCTCGCCAGTCGGTGTTCCACACTTCACGGATGAGGCGCTCCTTCGGAACCGCCACCCCCGGGTAGCGCGCGAGCACGGCGATGATGTCGAACTCCTTGCGGGTGAGTTCGATAGGCGTTCCATCCACGAGCATCTGGCGTGCCACGAGGTCGATCTCGAGGTCGCCGCCGTGGAGCAGCACCCGCGCGTCGGACTCCGGGCGCATCGGACGTGAACGTCTGGTCACCGCCTCGATCCGTGCGAGGAGCTCATGGACGTCGTAGGGCTTCACCACGAAGTCGTCTGCCCCCGCGCGGAGCCCCTTGATTCTCTCAGCGACCTGATTGCGTGCGGTCACGATCACGATCGGAACCTCTGACCGCCCGCGGATACGACGGCACAGGTCGACACCGTCGATGTCGGGGAGTCCGAGGTCGAGGAGCACGACCTCGGTGTCCGCCCCCAGAAGCTCCAGCGCCGCAGCCCCATCGGCCGCACGCGCGGTGGCATAGCCCGATCGAGCGAGGAAGGCTTCGAGCGCGCCCGCGACACGGTCGTCATCCTCGACGATCAGAATCCTCATCGACTCCGCTTCCTGCTTCGTTCGTCGGCTGAAGGCTCAGCCGAGCGACGTCGCCCGCTGCGCGAAGGCGCTCTCGTAGAGGCAGACGCTTGCGGCCGTCGCAAGGTTCAAGGACTCGGCCCGGCCGAAGATCGGCAGCCGGAGCACCTGGTCGGCGAGAGCGAGGGCATCGTCTTCGAGCCCGCGCGCCTCGTTGCCGAAGAGCCAGCCGGTCGGCTCGGCGAGCACGCCCTCCGCGCGCGCCTTCAGCAGATCATCACCCTTCACGTCAGCCGCGAGGATGCGCAAGCCGCTCGCGTGCGCGCGCTTCACGACATCAGCGAGGTCTCCCCCGACCGACACCGGAAGGTGGAACAGAGAACCGGTCGTGGCACGCACGACCTTCGGGTTGTACGGGTCGACCGTACGCCCGGTCAGCACGACGGCATCCGCGCCGGCCGCGTCCGCAGCTCTGATGATCGTGCCGAGGTTGCCCGGGTCGCGAACCTCCTCGCAGATCGCCACCAGACGCGGAGACGCATCGAAGATGTCGCGCACCGAGGTCGGGGTCTGCTGGACCACAGCGACGAGTCCCTGCGGGGTGACGGTGTCGGCCATCGCATTGAGCACGTACTCGGTCACATACTCGACATCGATGTCGGCCTCAGTGGCCTTCGCCCGGATATCTGGGTGCTTCTCCCAGCCGTTCGGAGTAGCGAACAGCTCGACGATCGCCTCCGGTCGGTACGTGAGCGCCTCACGGACGGACTGCGGACCTTCGAGAAGGAACAGGCCCGTCTCGGTTCGCGCACTGCGCTTGGTCAGCTTCGCGACAGCACGGACTCGGGGCGAACGGGGGTTCTCCAGCACGATCACAGTCTAGGGAACGCACGGCCCGTTCCTGCACCATCGGGATATGGTGCGTCCATGACGAATGATCCCGTGGCGAAGACGGTTCGCCGGCGGATCGTCCTCGCGGTCCTCGCAGCCACCACGGTCGGGCTCGGATTCCTCGTCCATCGCAACAGCAGCGGAGCACTCGGCGACATCACGGGAGACGCCCTGTACGCCGTGCTCATCTACCTGCTCGCGGCGTTCGTCGCGCCGCGGTGGCCTCGTCCGGCAGTGGCGCTCTTCGCATTCGCCGTGTGCGCCGGCGTCGAGCTGCTTCAGCTCACCGGGCTTCCTCGGGATTGGGCATCCGCCTTCCCGCCGATCGAACTCGTCCTCGGAACCGGCTTCGATCTGCGCGACATCGTCGTCTACGCGGCGGCCGTCGCCGCCGCTTCTCTCACCGACGTCGTCCTCACCCGTGCTCTCACCCCTGCTCTCGCCGGAGCAGGGCCCGGAAACGCCACAGGGCGCCCTCCCGAAGGAGAGCGCCCTGTGTGAAGAGATGCTTACGCAGCCGACTTCGGTGCGTTGACGTCGGAGGGCAGAGCCTTCTTCGCCGTCTCGACCAGCGTCGTGAACGTCGCCGCGTCGTTGACCGCGAGGTCGGCGAGCATGCGACGGTCGACCGTGACACCCGCGAGGCCGAGGCCCTGGATGAGACGGTTGTAGGTCATGCCGTTCTGGCGCGCCGCAGCGTTGATGCGCTGGATCCAGAGGCGGCGGAAGTCGCCCTTGCGCTTGCGACGGTCACGGTACGAGTAGACCAGCGAGTGGATGACCTGCTCTTTGGCCTTGCGGTAGAGGCGCGAACGCTGACCGCGGTAACCCTTTGCGCGCTCGAGGATGACCCGGCGCTTCTTGTGGGCGTTTACTGCCCGCTTGACTCTTGCCATTTTCCTGTGTTCCTATTCGTGCGTTCGGGCGCGCGTCAGCGGCCGAGAAGCTTCTTGGCGACCTTGGTGTCAGCCTTCGAGAGCACCTGGTCCTGGTTCAGACGACGGGTGCGACGGCTCGACTTGTGCTCGAGGTTGTGGCGCATCCCGGCCTGCTGCTTCTTCAGCTTGCCGCTGCCGGTGATCTTGAAGCGCTTCTTAGCACCCGAGTGGGTCTTCTGCTTCGGCATCTTCTCTTCCTTCGTATGGCGCCTTCTCAGGCGACGGTGTCAACCCGCGGTGCGGGAGTTCTGGGGCGGTGGTTACTCCGCCGGAGCCTCAGCCGGAACGTCGGTATCGCTCTTCGCTTCGCGGGCGGCCTGCTTGTTCGCGGCTCGCTGCGCATCGCGGACGGCGTTCTGTTCCTGCTTCGCCTCGGACTTGCTCTTGAGCGGAGCCACGATCATGACCATGTTGCGACCATCGATGGTCGGGTTCGACTCGACCGTTCCGAGCTCGGCCACGTCTTCCGCGAACTTGCGCAGCAGACGCACACCCTGCTCGGGGCGCGACTGCTCGCGACCGCGGAACAGGATCATGGCCTTGACCTTGTCGCCCGCCTTGAGGAACCCCTCGGCGCGCTTGAGCTTGGTCGTGTAGTCGTGCGCCTCGATCTTCAGACGGAAGCGGACTTCCTTGAGGATCGTGTTCGCCTGATTGCGGCGAGCTTCCTTGTCCTTCTGGGCGGCCTCGTACTTGAACTTGCCGTAGTCCATGATCTTGACGACGGGCGGCTTCGAGTTGGGGGCGACCTCGACGAGGTCGAGATCGGCTTCCTGCGCGAGGCGCAGCGCTGCCTCGATGCGGACGACGCCGATCTGCTCACCCGCGGGGCCGACGAGGCGGACCTCGGGGACGCGGATGCGCTCATTGGTACGGGGATCGCTGATGCGGAACTCCTTAGACGATGTGATTCGGCCACCGCGACGCTCTCTGCATCACGGGCGAAATCGGAATCGTCCCACCCACCGGCATTCAGACGCCGGCTCCACACCCTGTCTGCCGGGTCCGTCTTGCGGACGGAGCCGGTGGAGTGCAAGACCCGGTAGCCTTGAACGGCAAGCGCGGGTGGGAAGTGAATCCTCTTTCGATCCGGAGCATGACGCTCCGGAGCCCGCCAAAGTCTAACAGAAAGCAAGGCGAAGTGACGAACCAGGCATCGGACGAGGCTGCACGAGAGCGCGAAGAGCGCTGGGCACGTCAGGAGGAGGCCGCGTCGTCGGCCACCCGAGACATCGCCGATGTCCCCTCCGTCGAGGTGATCACCACCGCCGCCGTGCACCTCATGAGTGCGGCAGCCGTCAAACTCGGCCTCGCAGACGATCCCGACGCAGCAGCTCAGCTCGACCTCGACGAGGCACGCAAGCTCATCAACGCCTTGGCCGGGCTCATCACCGCCGGCGCCCCCGAGATCAGCGACATGCACGCACGGTCGTTGCGCGACGGCCTCCGCTCGCTGCAGCTCGCCTTCCGGGAAGCATCCACGATCCCCGACCCGATCGGCAAGGGGCCTGGCGAGAAGTGGACGGGGCCCGTCAACTAGTACGTGGGGCGGGCGCTGCGGTTCCCGCCTTCGCTCGCAGAGCGGGTTCCCTCCCGCTTCGCGGGCCCCTCCCGATGCTCGCGCCGGCGGGAACCGCGGCGCCCTCACGTCGCATTGACTTCGGACGAGGAGTATGGGGCACTCCTGCCGTCAAGGTGTGAGGACGAGGGGTTCTGCGGTCGAGGGGCCAGGGCAGGCGCCTCCGGTGCGGGTCCAGGCGATCGACTCTTCGGACTCGTGGATGAGGGTTCCCTGCGCGTCGAAGAGACGGATCTCGACGGTGTCCGGCGTGGCCATGTCGAATGCCAGGCTCCACGTACCGTCGTCTTGAGGCGTCGCCGCATACAGATTGGCCGCGGAGGTCGCATCTTCGCCCGGTGCTGGTGAGCATTTCGCCTCCACGCAGAACTGGATGGCCGCGACGTCCGGGAACGCGCTCACATCGAGGGCCACCGCGCTGAGGTAGGCGATAGCCGGACATGCTGTGTAGCAGCCCGTCGTCCCGGTCGTGACGCCTCCGAGGAGCGCGACGACGGCGAGGGCGCGCAGCTGACGGCGGGACATGGCCCGATCGTAGCGAACGGAGTCAGAGGCTGCGGCGAAGCTTCACGGTCAGCGAATCCGCGAGCACGGCGATGCGGTCATCGGATGCCCAGCGCTGAGCGAGACGCGAGAGCACGGCGTCGAGCACCTCACGCTCCAAACCGTCCACGAGTTCGAGGATCACGATCAGCTCCGGTCCGCGCAGGCGCGCATCGGGATCGCCGGATGCCACGGCCACATCGATCACCGCCAGTTCGTGGGCCACGCTCTCCTGCAGCGCGGTGAAGACCTCGGTCGACAAGAAGCTCGGCTCCCAGCGGTGGCCCTGGGCGATCGCCCAGACGGCAGGACGCCGGATGACGAACTCGGTCTCGGACGTCGGGTCGAGCACGATGAGGTCGGTGTCGTCCGCCGACGCTGCCAGTGCCGCCCGAAGAGCTTCGACGGGAATCGGCCTAGCGGTGGGATCCCACCTCTGCATAGCCTCGACCGAGGAGAAGACGGGCTGTACGCGACGGCCGTCGGGAGCAGCCACCGTCACGATCGACAGCTCCTGTGTCTTGTCGACAGCGAGACCGCTCGGCGCGACGCCCTCTTCGCCCTTCTCGGCGATGAGGGGAATCAGCACCCGCGCAGCGCGGAAGGCGTCGACGACCTCGACCTGGCCACCCTCGCCGGCCCGGAAGCTGAGCAGGGCCGCCAGCAGGGCCGGGTCGGCCGAGCCGTCGTCTGCGGCATGCGGGTTCGGCTCGAAGCTGCGCCCCTCCCACGGAACCCCGGCCGAATCGCCATGGTTGTGCGGCTCGGGTCCGCAGGAGTGCGCGTCAGTCTCCTGCGACATCCAGGGCCTCAGCCAGCGTGAATGCGCCAGCGTAGAGTGCCTTGCCGACGATCGCACCCTCGACGCCCAGCGGCACGAGCTCGCGGAGAGCCGCGATGTCGTCCAGGCTCGAGATGCCACCGGATGCGACGACCGGCTTCGGAGTGCGCGAGGTCACCTCGCGCAGGAGTTCGAGGTTCGGGCCGCGAAGCGTGCCGTCCTTCGTGACATCCGTGACGACGTAGCGGCTGCAGCCCGCGTCTTCCAGGCGTTCGAGCACCTCCCAGAGGTCCCCGCCCTCCTTGGTCCAGCCGCGGGCGGCGAGCGTCGTGCCCCGCACATCGAGGCCGACCGCGATCGCCTCACCGTAGCGGCCGATCACATCTGCCGCCCACTCGGGGTTCTCCAGCGCTGCGGTGCCCAGGTTGATCCGGGTCGCACCGCTCTCCAGAGCCGCCTCCAGCGTCGCGTCATCGCGGATGCCGCCGGAGAGTTCGATGTTCACGCCCTTGAACTGCTTGATCACCTTACGCAGGATCGGTGCGTTGCTGCCCCGCCCGAAAGCGGCGTCGAGATCGACGAGGTGGATCCACTTCGCACCCTGTGCAGCCCACTCCCCTGCAGCGTCCAGCGGGTCGCCGTAGCTCGTCTCGGTCCCGGCCTCGCCCTGGGTCAGACGAACAGCCTTGCCGCCGGCGACATCGACCGCGGGAAGGAGCGTGAGCGAGGGGGACTGCGCGAAGTCGTTCATGGGTTCCTTGGATCGGGAAGCTCTACGGCCCGGAGCGGGCACGAGAACCGAGGGTAGTCCGCCCGAGGGCGGGGGACAAAACGGGTGACGCCTGTCGGCGTTGTCAGAGGCTCTCGACCCAGTTGCGCAGCAGCTGGATGCCCGCGTCTCCGGACTTCTCCGGGTGGAACTGGGTCGCCGAAAGCGGACCGTTCTCGACCGCGGCGAGGAAGGGGTCGCCGTAGGTCGTCCAGGTGAGGACGGGCTCGGGGAACGGGGGGATGACATCGAGCTCCCAGGACTGCGCGGCGTAAGAGTGCACGAAGTAGAAGCGCTCCTGCTCGATGCCCTTGAAGAGGACGCTGTTCGGGCCCGACTCGACCGTGTTCCAGCCCATGTGCGGCAACACCGGTGCGTTGAGCTCGGTGACGGCGCCCGGCCACTCGCCGAGCCCCGCGGTGTCGTGACCGCGCTCGACGCCATGCTCGAACAGCACCTGCATGCCGACGCAGATGCCGAGCACCGGACGACCACCGGCCAGGCGACGGTCGATGATCTCATCTCCGCCGTGCGCGCGGAGTGCGTCGCGGACGGCTTGGAACGCTCCGACACCCGGGACGACGAGTCCGTCGGCCTCGAGAGCCGTGGCACGGTCGCGGGTCAACACCGCATCCGCGCCAGCGGCGACGAGCGCCTTGACCGCTGAGTGGACGTTGCCCGACTCGTAGTCGAACACCGCGATGCGAGGTGCTCCGCTCACAGTGCGCCCTTGGTGGAGGGGATGCCGTCGACCAAGGGGTCCAGCGCCTTGGCCTGACGGAATGCGCGGGCGAATGCCTTGTACTCCGCCTCGGCGATGTGGTGCGGGTCACGGCCTCCGAGCACGCGTACGTGCACCGTCAGAGCGGCGTTAAAGGTGATGGCTTCGAACGAGTGACGCACCAGCGAGCCCGTGAAGTGTCCGCCGATGAGGTGGTGCTCGAACCCTGCGGGCTCCCCCGTGTGCACGAGGTACGGACGCCCGGAGATGTCGACGACCGCCTGCGCGAGCGCCTCATCGAGCGGTACGAGCGCATCGCCGTAGCGGGAGATGCCGGACTTGTCGCCGAGAGCTTCGAGGATGGCCTGGCCGAGCACGATCGAGACGTCTTCGACGGTGTGGTGCGCGTCGATGTGGGTGTCGCCCGATGCACGCACCGTCAGGTCGGTGAGCGAGTGCTTCGCGAAGGCGGTGAGCATGTGGTCGAAGAACGGCACCGAGGTGTCGATATGGCTCACACCTGTGCCATCGAGGTTCAGCTCGAGCTCGACGGTGGACTCCGACGTGCTGCGGACGCGTCTCGCGGTGCGCGGGGTCGATACGGGGGTGCTCATGAAGCCGATCCTATCGAGGCCAGCGCGTCGAGGAACGCGGTGGTCTCGGCCTCGGTTCCCGCGCTCACCCTGAGGTGCCCCGGGATGCCGACGTCGCGCACCAGCACGCCTCGGTCGTACAGCTGCTGCCAGATGGCCTTGGGGTCGGCTACGCCACCGAACAGCACGAAGTTCGACCACGACTCGTGCGGCTGGTATCCGAGCGCTTCGAGGGTCGCTGTGATCCGGTCGCGCTGCTCGACGATCTCCTCGACCATGCCGAGCATCACGTCGGAGTTGCGCAGCGCAGCCACGGCCGCCGCCTGGGTGAGGCTGCTCAGGTGATAGGGCAGCCGCACCAGACGCAGCGCATCGATGAAGGCCGGGTCTGCCGCGAGATAGCCGACCCGAGCCCCGGCGAAGGCGAATGCCTTGCTCATCGTGCGGGAGACGGCGAGTCGAGGGCGACCTTCGAGCAGGGTCAACGCGGATGCCGCATCGTGGGGGGCGAACTCCTGGTACGCCTCATCGACGACGACGATGCCCCGCGACGCCTCATAGACCGCTTCGACGACATCCAGACCGAGCGGTGTACCGGTGGGGTTGTTGGGCGAGCAGAGGATGATCACGTCGGGGTCGGCAGCGCGCACCTGCTCCGCAGCCTCATCGGCGGTGATCGTGTAGTCGGGCTGACGGGTACCGGCAATCCATCGCGCTCCGGTCCCCTGCGCGATAAGCGGGTACATCGAGTACGTCGGGGCGAAGCCGAACGCCGTACGCCCCGGGCCTGCGAACGCCTGCAGGATGTGCTGCAGCACCTCGTTGGAACCGTTGCCGGCCCAGATCTGCTCGGCAGTGAGACCGTGGCCCAGGTACTCCGCGAACGACTCCCGGAGGGTGGTGAATTCCCGGTCCGGATAACGGTTGACCTCGTGGATCGCCACAGCGATGCCGTCGAGGATGTCACTCGCCACTGCATCCGGAATCGGATGGGTGTTCTCGTTCACATTGAGCGCGATCGGAAGAGGCGCTTGCGGAGCACCGTACGGAGTCAGTCCGCGAAGATCGTCTCGAAGTGGGAGATCGTTGAGGGAGAGGGTCACCCTTCCCATGTTAAGCCGCCCGCTGAGCGGATGACGAAACGTTGCGGCGACCTGCTCAGTTCGCGTACTGCGCAGGAATCGCGAGAGTCTGGCCGATCTGGAGCTCGCCGCCTCGCAGCAGGTTCATCCGACTGATCTCGCCGATGACGTCGCGCGGATCGGCGTCGGGTGCAACCCCGGTCGCGATCGACCAGAGCGTGTCACCCGGCATGACCGTCACGGTCTCGACGCTCACTGCAGCCGTGTCTGCCCCTGAGGCGATGGCGCTGCCTCCGCTGAGTGCCGCGAAGGCGATGCCGAGTGCCAGGGGTACCGACGCGAGCGCCAGCAGCACACCACGACCACGCGTCGTCAGCCGCAGTCGCGTCGACGGACGCGAGGATGCCGGGATGACTGCTGCGGTGCTGAAGCTGATGCTGCTCATGTCGTGCTCCTTATCCTGTTCCGGAGCCGTCAGGCTGCCGGGGGAAGTTGGCGTAGCGTTCGCATTCGCGTCTCGGCCGGGAGCCGTGAATGCGAAGCTACGTACCGAAGATATCTTCGAGTTCGAACATCTGTCAAGTATTCTTCGAAACCACAACCGGAAATTGACCGACACGCTCGAACAGATCTTCCAGATCAGCCGGTTTCTCGGATACGGTTTCGATAGGGATACCCCACCACGGGCCTCCGACATTCGAAGAGCGAAGTCGGATCACGCACTTAAGGAGCACCATGAGCGAGAACTCTGCCCCCGAGTCGGAGGCACCACGGACGCGCCGCCGCAAGAGCCTCAGCCCGAAGCAGATGGCGATCCTCGAGGTCATCCAGAACTCGATCGCACACCACGGCTACCCGCCGAGCATGCGGGAGATCGGCGACGCAGTCGGCCTCAAGTCGCTCTCCAGCGTGACTCACCAGCTCGGTCAGCTCGAGCTCAGCGGCTACCTCAGGCGCGACCCCGGCAAGACCAGGGCGATGGAGGTTCTCATCGACCTCCCGGGCAGCGGTACCGAGAACCCGGCCGACGTCGCGACCCCGGTCGGTGACGCCGCTCTCGTCCCTCTGGTCGGCCGCATCGCTGCCGGCGTGCCGATCACCGCGGATCAGCAGGTCGAGGAGATCTTCCCCCTCCCCCGCCAGCTGGTGGGCAAGGGCGACCTGTTCATGCTCAAGGTCTCCGGCGAGTCGATGATCGACGCCGCCATCTGCGACGGCGACTGGGTCGTCGTGCGCTCGCAGAACAGTGCGGAGAACGGCGAGATCGTGGCCGCGATGCTCGACGGCGAGGCGACGGTCAAGGTACTGCGCCGCCGCGACGGTCACACCTGGCTGCTCCCCCGCAACTCGGCTTTCGAGCCCATCCTCGGCGATGAGGCCGTCGTCCTCGGCAAGATCGTGGCAGTCCTCCGCGCAGTCTGACGCTACTCAGCACGACGAAGGCCCTCCCGGTTTCCCGGGAGGGCCTTCGAACATTCTCCGCCGGTAAGGCCACAGTCCTGGTTCACTCGAAGACCCCCATCACCTCGAAGACCCCGATCGCCTCGACGAGTCAGCGCACTCGTGCGACGCCGGGTGTCGTCGGCCCATAGGCTCGAAGCATGTCGTCGTCCCCGTACGGTTCCTGGCCATCGCCCTACTCCGCCGCGTCGGTTGCGGCATCGTCCCCCCGCATCGACGGCGCACGCTTCGTCGGAACGGAGATCTGGTGGGGCGAGTCGGTACCGACCGAGAAGGGACGTGTGACGGTACGGAGTTCCTCCGGCGCCGAGATTCTCGCTGCGCCCTGGAGCGCCCGTTCGCGCGTTCACGAGTACGGCGGAGGAGCCTGGACGGCCGATGACCAGGGCAGCCTGTACTTCGTCGATGCCGGAGACCAGCGAGTCCGTCGTCTGACGGCGGGAGGGGCACTCGTCCCCCTCACAGCTCCGGGCCCCTCGCACGGAGGCCTGCGTCTGCAGAACGGACGCCTGTTGGCCGTGCGCGAAGATCTCTCGACCACGCCGCATCTCCGCTCGATCGTCGAGATCCCGCTCGACGGCTCCGCCGCCGATGATGCGTCCGCGATCAGGGTGGTCGCGGAGGGAGAAGGCTTCTTCGCCCACTCCGCCCTCTCCCCCGACGGAACCCGTGTCGCATGGGTCGCCTGGAACCAGGGGCGGATGCCGTGGGAAGAAGCGCGCGTGCAGATCGCAGAGGTCGACGGCGGGACCCCGCAGACGATCCCCGCGCGGGCGGCGCTGCAGCCGGAATGGCGCAGCGACACGGAACTGGTCTTCGCCGATGACCCCGACGGTCGCTGGGCTCTGCAGCGCGTCACCCTCGACGGAGTTGCTCCCGTCGGCGCTGCGGAACCCCTCGCCCGCTCTGACGCCGACACGGGCTACGGGCTCTGGGTGCTCGGCAACCGCTGGTATCAGCCGCTCGATGACGGCCGCATCGTCGCTGTGCGTACGAACGGACGCGACGAGGTCGTCGTGATCGATGCCGACGGCGGCGCGAGCGTGATCGAGTTCCCGGGCGACGGCCATGTGAGCATCGACGCCGTCGACGGCACCCGTGTGCTTCTCTCCGGCAACGGCTCGCGTGTGAACCCGGGGCTGTGGTGCATCGATGTCGACTCCGGCGAGGTCATCTCGGTCCGCGGTGGCGAGCCCGTCGATGCGCAGTGGATGCCACCCGCTGTGTCCATCGAGGTCGACGGCCCGCACGGCGCAGTTCACGCCTTCGCCTATCCCCCGGCGAACCCAGATGTCTCTACCCCTGATGGCGAGCTCCCGCCCTATGTCGTGCTGGTCCACGGCGGGCCTACGGCGCACGTCACCGGAGCGGCCTCGACGTCCGTCGCCTTCTACACGAGCCGCGGCATCGGCGTGCTCGACGTGAACTACGGCGGCTCCACCGGCTACGGCCGCGCCTACCGGGAACGCCTCGACCGGCAGTGGGGAGTCGTCGATGTCGACGACGTGATCGCCGCAGCACGCGGACTCGCCGACGCCGGACTCGCTGATCCCGCCCGCATCGCGATCCGCGGCGGCTCGGCCGGTGGATGGACCGTGCTCTCCGCGCTGGTCCGCGGCGGTGCC
The DNA here is from genome assembly GCF_002979515.1 of Microbacterium sp. MYb54. Classification (GTDB taxonomy): domain Bacteria; phylum Actinomycetota; class Actinomycetes; order Actinomycetales; family Microbacteriaceae; genus Microbacterium. Next base: position 39,111 of record NZ_PCPA01000022.1, read on the forward strand.
TTCGCGGCAGGAATCAGCCGTTACGGAGTGGCCGACCTGCGGATGCTGGTCGCGGAGACGCACGACTTCGAGGCGTCGTATGTCGACGGACTGGTCGGGCCGCTCCCCGAGTACGAACACCTCTATGTCGAGCGCTCGCCCCTCACGCATGCCGAACGCATCGGGGTGCCGGTGCTGCTGCAGCAGGGCGGGGAGGACCGGGTCGTGCCCCCGTCGCAGTCCGAGGCCATCCGCGACGCGCTTGCGGCGCGCGGCATCGACCACGAGTACGTGCTCTACCCCGGGGAGGGACACGGTTTCCGTAGCGCCGAGACGATCATCGACGCACTCGAGCGCGAACTGATCTTCCTCGGCCGCGTGTTCGGCTTCGAACCCCGCCTGTGACCGTCGTGGGCTATTCGCCGACGCGGTTGCGCAGACGCATCGCACGGTCTGCTTCGCGGGTGTCCTGCCGCTCGCGCAGGGTCTGACGCTTGTCGTACTCGCGCTTGCCCTTTGCGAGCGCGATCTCGACCTTGGCACGGCCATCCGAGAAGTAGAGCTTCAGCGGGATCAGCGTGTAGCCGCCTGCGGAGACGGCGTGCGCGATCTTCTCGATCTCCGCGCGGTGCAGCAGCAGCTTGCGGATGCGCTTGGCCGAATGGTTCGTCCAGTGCCCCTGCGAATACTCGGGGATGTGCACGGAGTCGAGGAAGACCTCGTTCCCCTTGACGAATGCATAGCCGTCGCTGAGGTTGGCTCGTCCCTGACGCAGTGACTTGACCTCGGTGCCGGTGAGCACCATCCCCGCCTCGTACGACTTCTCGATCGTGTAGTCGTGACGTGCGCGACGATTGGTCGCGACGACCTTCTCTCCGCGTTCCCTGGGCATGATGCTCTCCTGTTGCCGTGATGAGCTCGACCATCATCCCGGCCGAGCAGCCTTTCAGGCTATCAGGTACGGAGCCAGCGTCTGATCGCGAAGCCTGCCGAGAGGGCGGCCAGCAGCACGCCGATGCCGATCAGCACAGGGACGACGAACGCGGCATCCTGCATCGTCACCCAGGTCGTGATGAAAGGCACCCTCCCTCGCAGGTAGCCGTTCACTCCGAAGTGCACACCCGCCACGACAGCGGCGCTCGCCAACGCCGAGCCGAGGAATGCCGCGAACACGCCCTCGAGGACGAACGGCGTCTGGATGAAGCGGTTGGAGGCTCCGACCAGGCGCATGATGCCGATCTCCTTGCGCCTCGCGTACGCCGACAATCGGATGGTCGTGCCGATCAGGAGCGTCGCCGCGATGAGCATCAGTACCGCGATGCCGACCGCGATGTACGTCGCCACCGTCAACGCGGAGAACAGCGGTTCGAGGTACTGGAGTTGATCTTTGACCTGTTCGACGCCGTTCTGCCCGCTGAAGGCCTCAGCGAGCACCTGCGACTGCCCTGGATCCTTCATCGTGACGAAGAACACTTCGAATGCCTGGTCAGGTGTGAGCACGCTCGCCTGGTCTGCTCCGAGCTGGTCGACGAGCTTCGCGTACGTCTCTTCCTTGGTGTCGAACGACATCGAGCTGATGAGGGGCTTGAGCGCATCACCCTCGAGCTGTGCTCGTACGGCGGCGACCTGTTCCTCGCTCGCGGCGCCGTCGAGGCACGTGTCGGATTCCGAGACGGCGGAGCACATGTACACCGCCACCTGGGCGCGTTCCGCCCAGTAGCCGCGCATGACGCCGATCTGCCCCTGCATCAGGATCGCTGCGCCGACGAAGGTCAGGGAGACGAACGTGACGAGCACGACGGAGATCACCATCGAGATGTTTCGCCGAAGCCCACCAAGAGCTTCGGTCAGGATGAGGCCGATTCTCATGAGGTCGGGCCCACTTCCTCGTCGTCTTCGTCGGAGAGTCCGAGGCGATCAGCGACTCCGAGTTCTGCGACGTCGACCGTCGGCAGCGTGATCGGGTGCGTTCGCGGCCGGATGGGTGCCGGCGGCTCGACGACGGCGGGAGGCTCCACGACGTTCGCGGCGTCGGGCTCAGGCGAGCGGGCGGGCTCAGGAGGCTCGACGGTGCGCGGGGCCGGCGGGATCACCGTCTCCCCGTCGCGGTCGACGGTCGGGGCTGCGCTGGCTGCGGCTTTGCGCTGCGTGCTGAGTTCCTCCGCGAGAGCGGCGCGGACCACGGAGAGGTCCGCCGTCTGTCGTTGCACTTCCTGCACGGCGGTGAGCGCGGCCGCGGCAGCCGCACCGCGCACCTCTTCCGGCACGAGTCGTGGGATGTTCGAGGTGTCGCCGTAACCGCCGTGCACCTCGTCGCGAACCATCTCACCATCGCGCAGCTCGATCACGCGACGCTGCATCTGGTCGACGAAGCCGGCTTCGTGGGTGGCCATCAGGACCGTGGTGCCACCGGCGTTGATGCGGGCGAGCAGTTGCATGATGTCCACGGAGGTGGCGGGGTCGAGGTTTCCCGTCGGCTCGTCGGCGAGCAGCACCTGCGGGCGATTGACGAGGGCGCGCGCGATCGCGACGCGCTGCTGCTCACCTCCGGAGAGCTCGTGCGGCATCCGCTTCTGCTTGCCGTCGAGGCCGACCAGGGCGAGGGCCTCCGGCACGGCCTGCTGGATGAACCCGCGTGATGATCCGGTGACCTGCAGCGTGAATGCCACGTTCTGGTACACGGTCTTCGACGGCAGCAGCCGGAAGTCCTGGAACACCGAGCCGATGTGGCGTCGAAAGTACGGCACCTTGCGGTTGGCGAGCGCGCGCAGGTCTCTCCCGAGGACGGCGACTCGTCCTGACGTCGGCACGTCTTCACGCAGGATGAGGCGCAGACAGGAGGACTTGCCGGAACCCGAGGCGCCGACCAGGAAGACGAACTCCCCGCGCTGCACCTCGAAGTCGACACTGGAGAGCGCGGGCTTCGACGTTCCGCGGTAGCGTTTCGTGACGTTCTCGAACCGAATCATGGCGCTACGAGCCTAAGCGCGCGGCTCTCGCCTGGCCGCGAGCGACACCCCGCGTGGCGCTTCCGCCTCCGGATCCGATGGGGATTGCTCCCCATGCGGTAGGCCCTGTCCGGTCACCGCCCACTGCTATACATGAATATGCCGGTTGCACACAGTAGCCGCCGCATTCTTCAAGGGGGACCCATGACGACACCTGCAGGTTGGTACGACGACGGATCGGGTCGTCAGCGCTGGTGGGATGGCCAGCAGTGGACCGAGCACTTCGCCCCGGAGACCGCGGCTTCCGCCGGCGTCTCCGACGAGGCTGTCGGCCCCGAGACACCGTCCGTCGATGCGAGCCTCGACGAGCCGAGCGCGTTCGACGCTCCGGGAGCGACAGCAGCGACGACTCCCCTGAGCGACGACCTCGGCGCCTATGCAGCACCGGCGTACGCGGCCGCCACCCCGGCACAGCCTGCGGAGGGATACCCCGGCACGCCGGTGTATCCGACGACCGAGCAGGGCTATCCGGCCGCCGCGCCGTACGGACAGCCCGGCCCGGAGGCCCCGAAGAAGCTGTCGGTCCTGGGGCTGGTCGGCCTCGGCCTGTCCGCACTCGGAACGATCCTGGTGTTCATCCCGCTGATCGGATTCGTCGGCTTCATCCTGCTCGCCGCCGGATTCGTCGTCTCCCTCATCTCGCTCTTCCTCAAGGGCAAGAAGTGGCCGGGCATCACCGGACTCATCCTCGCCGTCGTCGGCACGATCATCGGCATCGTGATGTCGTTCGTGTTCCTCTTCGCGATCGCACAGGGCGTGAGCAGCGAGATCGACGACCTGCCCACCTCGTCTCCGTCGATCGAGGCCACCGCGCCGAGCGAGACCGAGGGAACCGATGTCGGCGTTCGCCCGACCTCTGCCGAGGTAGCCGTCGGCCTGACGACGATCCTGTCCGAGACCGGTACCGAGGGCTACACGGAGCCGCAGATCACCTGCCTCTCGGACGTGCTGGTGGCATCCGACCTCGACAACGCGACGCTGCGCGCGATCGCAGACAGCGATGGGACGCTCACCGATGCCGACGCCGCCTATGGTCTGGCCGAAGCGCTCGGAGACACCGAAGCCATCTCTGCGTGCTTCGTTCCCTGACACGACCACGTCGTGAATAAGGCCTCGGGAGTGGTTCACTCCCGAGGCCTTCTTTCATTCTTCGCCGGAGCATCCGGCACCGTGTCGGTCGACATCCCGACCTCAGCGCCGCTACCGTCATCATGACGGCCTAACTTCTGCGATTCGGCCGGCGTAGCGAGAATGACCTCACCACGCATTCAACGACCGAGAAAGACACACGGGAACGCCTGATGACGATACCTGCCGGCTGGTACGACGACGGCTCCGGGAACCGACGGTGGTGGGACGGGCTGCAGTGGACCGAGCATGTCGTCACCGACGTGCAGGGACCCGGCAGCGAGTCGACCGCAGCTGACACGACCGCAGCTGAGACGACGGTCTCCGAACCGACGCCGGCGCGGGAGACTCCTGTCGAGGCTGCCGTACCGGTCGCGCCCGGCGCCCCCGCCGCGCCAGTTCCCCCGTCCGCCGCTGCCGAGTCCGCCCCGTTCGTGCCGCCGTACACGCTCGCCGCCCAGATGCCCTCTGCCCGCGCCCAGGCATCGATCGCCGACGGCTCGACGTACCCGGCCTATGCCGGATCCGCTGCTGCCCCCTGGCCGGTCGCACCGTCGACGCCACCCGCGGCTGGCATACCGGTGGTCGGCATCATCGGACTGGTGGCCGTCGTCATCGGGGTCGTGTGCGCCAGCATCCCGGTGATCGCGATCGCCGGATGGGGCCTCCTCGCGATCGGTTTCGTGCTCTCGCTCGTCTCGCTTTTCCTGCGTGGACGCAAGTGGCCGGGGATCACCGGTCTGGCCGTCGCCGTGATCGGTGCCGTCCTGGCTGTCGCGATCTCATTCATCGTGATGGCGACGTCCTCGCTCTCGGAGAACGACGGTGGTCCGCTCGCCGTCCCCAGCGATCGTCCTCCGGCGGATGGCGGTTCTTCCTCCCAAGGCGAGGATCCCTCCTCGATCGAGGGAGCCGAGATGGTTCCCTTCGACGATCTCGAAGTGGGCGACTGCATCCCCCTGGTCGAGTACAGCGACGAAGACGTGATCTTCGAGCTGCCTGTGGTTCCCTGCGACCAGCCGCATACCGACGAGGTGTACCTGATCTTCGACGTCGACGACGGGGAGTTCCCCGGCGATGACGCGCTGGGTGTCGTGGCATCGGACGGCTGCCTGGCGGCTTTCGAGGCCTACGTCGGCGTCTCCTACGATGTGTCAGAGCTCGACTATTACTACTACCAGCCGACGAAGTCCTCCTGGGCGCGAGCGTCAGACCGTACCGTGCAGTGCATCCTCTTCAGTTACGAAGACGTGACGGGCACGCTCAAAGGCGCGAACCGCTGACGGATGGCACCAACGAAGAAGGCCCCGGAACTCTCCGGGGCCTTCTTCGTTGACTCAGTCCTCGATCTTGCGCTTTCGCCAGCGGATGCCCGCGGAGATGAAGTCGTCGAGGTCGCCGTCGAAAACTGCGGCCGGATTGCCGGATTCCTGCCCGGTGCGGAGATCCTTCACGAGTTGCTGACCGTAGAGGAAGTAGGAGCGCATCTGGTCGCCCCAGCTCGCCGTGATGTTGCCGGCGAGTTCCTTCTTCTTCGCTGCCTCCTGCTCCTTCTGCAGCAGGAGGAGGCGGGTCTGCAGCACGCGCATCGCGGCGGCACGGTTCTGGATCTGCGACTTCTCGTTCTGCATCGACACGACGATGCCGGTCGGGAGGTGCGTCAGGCGAACGGCGGAGTCGGTGGTGTTGACCGACTGTCCACCAGGACCGGACGAGCGGAAGACGTCGACCCGGATGTCGTTCTCCGGGATGTCGACCTCGGTCGCCTCTTCCATGAGCGGGATGACCTCGACCGCGGCGAACGACGTCTGGCGCTTGTCGGCGGAACCGAACGGACTGATGCGGGCAAGGCGGTGCGTTCCGGCCTCGACCGAGATGGTGCCGAAGGCGTAGGGCGCGTCGATCTCGAACGTGGCCGACTTGATGCCGGCTCCTTCGGCGTAGGACGTGTCCATCACCTTGACGGGGTACTTGTGCCGCTCGGCCCAGCGCAGGTACATGCGCATCAGCATCTCGGCGAAGTCGGTGGCGTCGTCGCCGCCGGCGCCGGAGCGGATCGTGATGATCGCGCTTCTCTCGTCGTATTCCCCGTCGAGAAGCGTCTGCACCTCGAGCTGATTGATCAGGTCGGTGAGTGCTGCGAGCTCGGTGCGGGCTTCCTGCGCGGAATCCTCATCACCCATCTCGTTGGCGAGGCCGACGAGCACCTCGAGGTCGTCGAGACGCTGGGCGATCCCGGTGACCCGGGCGAGCTCCGACTGACGGTGGCTGAGGGCGCTGGTCACCTTCTGCGCACGCTCGGTGTCGTCCCAGAGGTCGGGGGCGCCGGCCTCCTCGCTGAGCCTCGCGATCTCGTCGCGGAGGTGAGGGACATCGACGACCTCGCTGATGTCGCCGAAGGTGTGCCTGAGCGCCTGGATTTCGGCGGAGAGATCTAGTTCGAGCATGACACCTCAGCCTAACGTGCCGCCTGGCTGCGCGGGGACGTGGTCGTCTTCGAAGCCGAACGGCGGGGAGTAGCGTGAAGACGTGAGCAGTGCTTCGACGGTCCTTCGGCAGTTCGGGCCCATGGTGTATCTGCCGACGATTCTCTTCGCACTCGGCGAGGGCGCCGTGATCCCGCTCATCCCGGTGCTCGCGGTATCGATGGGCGCCGACGTGGCGTTCGCCGCGCTCGTGGCCTCCGCCCTCGTCATCGGCCAGCTGTGCGGAAATCTTCCCGCCGGATGGGCGGTCGGGCGCATCGGAGAGCGGTTCACGATGGTGATCGCCGGCGTGATCGCGATCATCGCCGGGGTCGGAATGGTCTTCGCCCCCTCCCTCGGTGTGCTCGCGGCGTCTGTCTTCCTCCTCGGAATCTGTGCAGCGGCCTTCGGTCTCGCTCGGCACGCGTTCATGACCACCCGCGTGCCGGTCGCCTTCCGTGCGCGCTCGCTCTCACTGCTCGGCGGCAGCTTCCGCCTCGGCATCTTCATCGGGCCCTTCGTGGCCGCGGGGCTTCTGCAGCTGTTCGGCAGCGAGAGCGCGGCGATCTGGTTCTTCCTCGGATGCCTGGTCGTCATGGTGCTGCTCGTCCTGTTCGGCCCCGACCCGGAGAAGATGATCCCTCCGGTGCCCTCGAGCACCCGAGAGCGCTACATCGAGGACTCCGGCGAAGCGGTCAGCGGGTCGATCCCGACGATCGAACGCGTCGGCATCTTCCAGACGATGTGGCGGCAGCGCGCAGTGCTCGGGCGCCTCGGAATCGCCGCCGCATCGCTCTCCGCCGTTCGCTCCGCGCGACAGGTCGTCCTTCCGCTGTGGGGGCTGTCGCTCGGGCTGGACGCTTCGACGATCGCCCTCGTCGTCGGTGTCTCCGGTGCCATCGACTTCGCACTCTTCTATGCGAGCGGTCAGGTGATGGACCGGTTCGGCAGGCTCTGGGCGGCGATGCCCGCGATGGTACTCATGGGCGCAGGCTTCCTCGCGCTGTCGTTCACGCACGATCTGGATGCTGCGGTGCTGTGGTTCGGCATGTTCGCGGCAGTCCTCGGCGTCGGAAACGGTCTGTCCAGCGGCATCCTGCTGACTCTCGGCGCTGACGTCGCCCCGAAACGGGAGCCCGCGGCCTTCCTCGGATCTTGGCGGACCTTGACCGATGCCGGTGGCGCGATCGCCCCGCTCCTCGTCTCGGCCATCACGGCAGTGGCAGCGCTGCCGTTCGCCGCGGCCACGATGGGGGTGGTCGGCCTCGTCGGTGCGCTCGGGTTCCTGCGCTGGATCCCACAGTTCGTCCCACGGGCGCGACCAGATTCCAGCGACGACTCGTCGGAGGGAGAACAGGAATGATCCCGAATCTGGAGGCCGATGCGCACCGCCTCGTCGCGACGTTCGTGCCGCGTTCGGAGCGAGACCGTGATGCGCAGGCAGATTTCGCCTCGTTCTTCAGCGCAGACGGCGGCCCGGTGCATCGGGACTCCGGTCCCGATCACCTCACCGCGTCGTGCGTCGTGTTCGATGCCTCGCTCCAGCACACGCTGCTCGTCTTCCACCGCAAGGGGCAGTTCTGGGTGCAGCCGGGCGGTCACGTCGAGGACGAGGATGCTTCTGTCGTGACCGGAGCGCTGCGGGAGCTCGGCGAGGAGACCGGCATCGTCGTGGAGCCGATGATCGCCCCGCTCGCCTACGACCTCGACCATCACGCCCTGTCGTCCCGCTTCGGCACCTGCGCCTCACACCTCGATATCGGGATCGCGGTCGTCGTCGGCCGCGAAGCCGAACTCACCGTGAGCGATGAGTCCGAAGACGTGAGGTGGTGGCCGGTCGATGCCCTGCCCACAGAGGTCCCGCCGCAGCTCCTACCCCGGCTCGAGAGACTACTAGCGCAGCTGCGCGATCCACGCTAGGGAGAATCCTGTCACCGCAGAGCCGTGCGGCTGGTGGCGGTCGACTCCAGCGGAACGCCGTCGGGCACGAACACGGACACCAACGGCGGATGCCACTCCGCGGCGACGGTGACCAGGGCTGTGACGCCGTCAGGCGTTCCTGCCGCGGTGATCGACGCCTCCCCCGGCAGTGCGGCCACCAGAGCGTCGGCCTGTTCCTCGACACCGGCATCCGTCAGCTCGGCCCGCACGCCGCCATCGCTCACGACCAGGGCGAACCCGTCCGCACCGGCGAGCGCGGCAGAATCGGCGAGCGCGTCCAGCCGTTTCTGGGCGATGTAGAGATCGGTGGCGCAGACGCAGACGAAGATCACGGCAAGAGCGAGCAGCACGTAACCGAGGGTGAGGAGCAACACGCTCCCTTCGTCATGCCCGCCGACGGGCCTGTCCATCGTTCGAGCGTGGACTGTCATTCCGAGCCCCACAGCCGCGACACCTTCTGCACCGCTTCCGCCTGTACAGGGACCGCGGTCGCACGATCGAGACCGAGCATCTCCGGCACCAGCGGAAGCTGCACGCGCGTGGCGACAGTGACGATGATCGTCGCCCCGGCCGATGGGCACTCGACCACCGCTCGAGTGCAGACGAGCGTCATCTCGACCGCATCAGCGTCGAGGCCGTACTCGTCAACGATCCCTGCGAGCACGGCGTCGCTCCGTTCTGCGGCCGTCACAGCATCAGGGGCTCGCGAGATCACGCGCGCGATGTGGCGAGCCGCAGCCTCCGCTCCGAGCGTCTGCTCCTGGATCGCTCCGAGCGCGATCACGAGATAGACCAGCGGAACCAGGAGGATGACGCCGACGGCGATGAACTCGAGCGCCGCCGAACCATCCTCATTCACCGAACGTCTCGGCCGGCGCATGCGCTTCCACCTCCATCGCGAGAGGGATTCCGATCAGCCCGAGCAACGGGAAGGTGGTGCGGACGCGCACGTCGACCGTGTCGTACGGTGCAGACCCAGAGGTGCCGATCCGGACGTCTTCGGCATAGGCCGCGCCGATCGTCCGGGAGATCACGTCCCTGGTGCGCTCGATGCCTTCTTCCGGTGCCGTATCGGCGAGTGCCGCGTAGTAGGCGCCTTCGACCGCCGCATCGTGGACCACGTTGCGCACGTAGACGGCGAACGCGACCTGAAGGACCGCGAGGGTCAAGGCCGTGAGCAGCGTCCCCACCAGCACGAACTCCACCGGACTGGAGCCGCGATCGTCACCGAATCGGAGCCCGTCGGACACCTCAGAGTCCCGAGACCCGTTGGATCGCCTGCTCGAACAGCGAGGTCAGCGCAGGACCCGCGACGGCCCAGATGAGCACCACCAGACCAGCCGTCATCAGTGTGACGAGGACCCAGCCAGGCACGTCGCCGGTATCGTCGCCCGCGAACGCGCGGAGTCGTGACGAGATGGCGCCTCGAGTGGTTCGCCGTCGGTCGGCTTGTCGTGCAGTCATGGTGGTCCTTTCGTTGGTGGATCAGCCGATGCCGAGCCTGAGGATGAAGAGTCCCGGATAGACGGCGAAGAGCACCGAGAGCGGGAGGATGAGGAAGACGAGAGGGAGGAGCATCAGGATCTCCTTGCGCCCCGCCTGCTCGATGAGCACCCGCTTCGCGTCTTCTCGCGCATCGCCCGCCTGCGCGTGCAGCACGGCGGCGAGGGGCGCACCGTGCTCGAGCGCCGCGATCACCTGGTCGACGGCCCGAGAGAGCCCGGGCAGCTGGAGACGTCTGGCCATCTCGCTCAGCGCATCGGCCAGGGGCGATCCGGTGCCGACCGCAAGCACGACCTGTCGGAGTTCGACGGTGAGTTCACCGGAGCCGACGTCGGCAACACGGCGCAAGGAGTCGAGGAATCCCTCACCGGCGGAGAGACACAGCGCGAGGAACTCCAGGGTCGTCGGAAGCTCGTCGGTGAGTCGCACCCGTCGGGCCTTGGCCCGCGCCGACAGCTGTGCGTCGTAGCCTGCAGCGGCCGCCGCACCGCAGAGCAGAGGCATCACGCTCGTCGGCACCGACATGCGTCCGGTCAGTGCGAGAACGGTCAGCGCGATCGCCCCCACACCTATCCCTGCGAGGCCCCATCCCAACTGCCGCCCCCGGAAGGACGCGGGATCCGTGCGCACCCCGGCTTGAGCGAGTCGCTGTCGAAGCGCTTCTCCCCCGCCGAGCATCCGCTCGAATCCGCTCCGGGCTCTCTCCCACAGCGTCCGGCCGCTCGCGGGGAGTGCTCCCGCTGCGGGAAGGATGCCGCGGGGCAGGCTCTCGTCAGGGACGACATCACGCACGTACAGCCCGATGCGAACGGCCAAGTTGAGCGCCCTCCAGCGCGGAAGCACCGAGAGCATGCTCAGCACTCCTGCGGCGAAAGCGCCGCCGATCAGCACGGCGCTGGCGAGCGCCGAGAGCCCGTTCATCCGAACCACCGCCGCGGCTCGGGAAGGCGCCCGATGCGGACCATGATGTGGAAGGCGAGGATCGAGACGGCAGCACCCGCGCAGATCACGAGCACGCCCTCGGGAGTGCCGTAGGCCGCTGCCCCTTCGGGGCGAAGCACGAGCAGGCCGAGGATCACCCACGGCGCGACAGCGCCGAGAACGGCGGCGCCGCGGATCCACGACTGTCGCGCTTCGACTTCGCCTCGCAGCGCGGCGTCTGCCCGCACCGAGCTCGAGAGCGCGCGAAGCACGCCGATCAGCTCGGTGCCACCGACCTGACGCGCCATGCGCAAGGTCTCGGCGATCCGGTCCCCGATGGGATCCGCCAAGGTGGACTTGAGCCGATCGAGACTCGTCTCGAACCTGCCACTCGCACGGAGGTCTCGCGCGAACACGACGAAGGCCGGGCGGAGCATCTTCGGCGCGGACTCGGCCAGACTCGCCACTGCGTCGGGAAGCGACAACCCGACGCGGATCGATGCGATCAGGAGGTCGCACACATCGGGCCACAGCTGGCGCCGCAACCGCCGCAAGCGCAGCCTCCGCCCACGGAGGAACATGACGGGTGCCGCGGCGCCCGCGAGTCCAGCCAGCAGTGCGAGCACAGCCAGTCCTGTGAGCAACCAGACCGTGGATGCCGCGACCAGCCCGGCGGCGACGATCACGGTCATGAGTGTGCGCTGCGAGAAATCGAGACCCGCCTCCTCGATGAGCCGCACGAGTCGGCCCTGCTTCGCGGTCGGCGCAGCCCCCTCCCGTCGGGGCCACATCCAGGGTGAGAGGCATAAGAGCACACCCGCCGCGAGGGCGGCGCCGACGAACACCGTCACGATGCGACCTCCACGGGGCGGAACTCTCTGCGTCCCGCCTGCACCGTGGCCTTCGATCGCGCGCTCGTGGAGAAGACCGTCTTCGTGCGGATACGCCCGTCGTCGACGTCGCCAGTGGGGGCGATGATCTCCTGCACACGACGTCGGCCGTCGTCTTCGCGGACGCAGTGGACCACCAGATCGATCGAGGCGGCGAGCGCGGGGGCGATGAAGGCTCGATCGATGTTCCGCCCCGCGAGGAGCGGCAGGATGCTCAGCTTCTCGATGGCCTCGATCGCGGAGTTCGCATGCACCGTGCAGGCCCCCGGCACACCTGTGTTGAGTGCGAGCACGAGATCGAGAGCCTCGGCCTCGCGTACCTCGCCGACGACCAGTCGGTCTGGTCGCATCCGCAACGCTTCTTTCACCAGCCGCCGCAGCGTGATCTCGCCGGTGCCTTCGAGACTGGCCTGACGCCCTTGGAGCGCGACCAGGTCGGAACCTTCGACGGCGAGTTCGAATGTCTCCTCGACGGTGACGATGCGTTGCGAGTCGGCGCAGGAGGCGAGCAGAGCACCGAGCATCGTGGTCTTGCCTGCATGTGTCGCCCCCGACACGATCACACTGCGGCCCTCGTTCATGGCCGTGCGCAGCAGCTCTGCGACTCCGCCTGTCACCATGCCCTGTGCTGTCAGCGCCTCGAGTGAGCGATACTTCGGGAGGAACTTACGGATGTTCACCGCCCATCCGCCCCGCACGACATCGGCGATGGCCACGTGCAGCCGCGAGCCGTCGGGAAGCGACGCGTCGACGAACGGCTGACTGATGTCCACCCGCCGGCCGGTGGACTGCAGCATCCGTTCTATGAGATCGCGCACCGCCACCTCGTCGAGGCGGAGCCTCGTGCGCTCGGCCATGCCTTCTCGCGCAATGTGCACCCTTCCGTCGCCGTTCAGCCAGATCTCCTCGATCTCCGGATCGTCGAGCAGCGGCTGCAGCGCCCCGAACCCGCCGAGCGATGCCAGAACCTCCCGCACGCACGCCGCCTCATCGTCGATCAGCGCCTCTCCGCGCGCCAGGGCGAGATCATCGTGGCGGCGCACCTCCGCGTGGGTGATGCGCCACGCGGCGTCCGGATCGATCGAGGGGTCGATGCCCTCGGCACGCAGTCGCGACCGCACGCGCTCGGCGACAAGGGCGGACGGTTGATTCACTCAGGCATCCTCGCAACAATCCGCATCCGGCCTCCGAAGTTATCCACAGACGCGAACTGCGGGCTGATCCCCAGACAGAGGTTTCAGCGGTCAGTAGACTGTTTCCACCGCGCGGGAGTGGTGGAATTGGCAGACACGCAGGATTTAGGTTCCTGTGCCCCAGGGCGTGTGGGTTCAAGTCCCACCTTCCGCACGAGCACGATGGCACCCTTCTCAGGCCGCTACGTCGTCGCTCAGCTTCACCGCCGACCATTCACGACCGACGGGACTCCCCCAGTGCTCGAAACCATGTTGCACGCACCGACCGCCCTCATCCCCTGGCTCGACCCCGCCACGATCATCGGGACCGCTGGGCCATGGGCGCTGCTCGTCGTGTGCTTCATCATCTTCGCGGAGACCGGTCTGCTCGTCGGATTCCTGCTTCCCGGAGACACTCTCCTGGTGATCGCTGGTCTTCTCTCACACCCGATCGCGGGGTCGGAGCACGGCGTCTTCGGCATCAGCGTCTGGTGGGTCGCCCTGCTCATCGGCCTTGCGGCGTTCGTGGGTGGTGAGGTCGGATACGTCATCGGCCACAAGGGCGGACCTGCGGTGTTCGAGCGCAAGGAGTCGGGTCTCTTCAGCAAGAAGAACGTCGAGCGCACGAATGCGTTCTTCGAGCGCTTCGGCGGTATCACCGTGATCCTCGCGCGCTTCGTGCCGATCGTGCGCACGTTCGCCCCGGTCGCTGCCGGCGTCGGCCACATGCCGTGGCGCAAGTACACGCTCTACAACCTGATCGGTGCGATCCTGTGGGGCTTCGGGCTCACGATGTTCGGCTACCTCATCGGGTTCATCCCGCCGGTCGCCGAGTTCGTGGAGAGCTACATCGACCTCATCCTCCTCGCTGCGGTCGGCGGCACCGCCCTCGTGACGCTGTGGCACTACCTCTCCGAGCGTCACAAGGCGAAGAAGGCCGCAGCTGCAGGCGAAGACGTGGTCACCGACGCCGAAGAGGCGCAGGAACTCGTGCTCGATGCGGATGTCTTCGACCGCGCCCCTGACCTGGACGGCGACGGCAAGCACTGATCTGCTCGTCCGGCTTCGATTGCTCGGTGCCGGACGCTCAGCCCGCGTTCTTGGCGCGTTCTTCTTTCGAGCGCGCAACGCTCGCCCTGAGCGCCTCCATCAGATCGATGACCTCGCCCCCTTCGGCCGCCTTCTCGGCCTCTCCGAAGGTCTCGGCGACGTCGAAGGTGTCGCCCGCCTCGATCTTCGCGTCGATGAGCGTACGGAGCTCCTTCTGGTACTCGTCGACGAACGCTTCAGGGTCGAAGTCGGCCGAGTAGCTGTCGACGAGCGACGCCGAGAGCTCGAGCTCCTTCTTGGAGATCCTCACGTCTTCATCCAGCGCTGGGAACGCGGCTTCGCGCACCTCGTCGGCCCACAGCAGCGTCTGCAGCACGAGCACCTTGCCGCGCACACGGAGGGCTGCGAGCCGCGTCTTCTGCCGGAGCGTGAACCGCACGATTGCGGTGCGATCCGTCTGCTCCAAGGTCTTGCGCAACAGCACGTACGCCTTCGGAGACTTCGAGTCCGGCTCCAGGTAGTACGGCTTGTCGAGTGTGAGCAGATCGACCTGGTCTGAGGGCACGAACTCGACGACATCGATCTCGCGGCTCTTCTCCGCAGGGAGCGCCGCAAGGTCGTCCTTGGTGAGCACCACGGTCTGACCTTCGTCGACGTAGGCGCGGTCGATGTCGGCGTACGCCACGGTCTCGCCGCACACCTCGCACGTGCGCTGGTAGCGGATCCGGCCGCCGTCCTTCTCGTGCACCTGATGCAGCGGCACGTCGTGGTCCTCGGTCGCGGAGTACACCTTGACCGGAACGTTCACGAGCCCGAACGTCAGTGCGCCCTTCCAGATCGTCCTCATGACACCAGTAGACACCAGCCACAGCCGTCACGACCAGTCCCTTGACTACGCCGGCCTTTGACTACGCTGGCCCCATGGTCGCAGAAGCGCAGATCGTGCAGGTCGACGGTCGGCGCCTGCGCGTGACGAACCTCGACAAGGTCGTCTACCCCGAATCCGGAACCACCAAGGGAGAGGTCATCGCCTACTACATGGCGATCGCCCCGCTTCTCCTCCCCCTCCTCGACGGGCGTCCCGTCACCCGCAAGCGGTGGGTGGAGGGCGTAGGGACGACCAACGCACCGGCCGACGCTTTCTTCACCAAGCAGTTGGAACCCGGCGCCCCGTCGTGGATCCCCCGCCAGGCGATCCATCACTCCGATGGCCCCAAGGAGTACCCCCTCGTCGAGGACGTGCCCGCCCTCGTCTGGCTCGCTCAGGTCGCCGCGATCGAGCTGCACGTGCCGCAGTGGCGCTTCTCCGCGGACGGTCTTCCCGGCAATCCCGATCGACTCGTCCTCGACTTGGACCCCGGCGACGGCGTTGGGCTCGCTCAGTGCGCCGCGGTCGCTCGCATCGCCCGCGCGATCCTGTCGGACATGGGGCTCGACCCCTTGCCGGTCACGAGCGGAAGCAAGGGCATTCATCTGTACGCCAACCTGCCCGGCGAGCAGACGAGCGACGAGGTTTCAGCCGTCGTCAAAGAGCTCGCACGGATGATCGAGAACGACCACCCCGATCTCGCCACCAGCGTCATGGCGAAGGCGGTCCGCGGTGGCAAGGTATTCCTCGACTGGAGCCAGAACAACGGGAAGAAGACGACCATCTCGCCGTACTCGCTCCGCGGCCGCGCGCAACCATGGGTCGCTGCTCCCCGCACCTGGGACGAACTCGACGACCCGGCTCTCGCCCAGCTCGACCTCGACGAGGTGCTCGCCCGCGCCGCCGCGGGTATCGATCCCCTGGCGATGCTCCGCGCGCCTTCAACGGCTCCGCTCCCGCAACCCGCGAAGACCCATCGCACGGATGCCGTCCCATT
>NZ_PCPA01000023.1 GCF_002979515.1 Microbacterium sp. MYb54
TTCGTGCGGGGGCGTCGGGTGGAGGGGGTCAGGAAGAAGAGCGGAGGGAGAGGTCGCCGGTGGCGATGCCGCGGACGACGTCGATGAGCAGTCGGCGTTCGACGGGCTTGATGCGCTCGTGCAGGCTGTGCTCGGTGTCGCCCTCGAGGATCGCGACGCGTTCCTGCGCGAGGATCGGGCCGGTGTCGACGCCGTCGTCGACGACGATCACGCTGGCGCCGGTCTCTGCGGCTCCGGAGACGAGCGCGTCACGAACGCCGTGCGCGCCGGGGAACTCCGGCAGGAACGCCGGGTGCGTGTTGATGAGGCGCGGGGAGTACTGTGCGACGAGCGACGGCGGAAGCAGACGCATGAGGCCGCTGAGGACGACGAGGTCGGGGTTCCAGACGGCAAGCTGGCGGGCGAGCTCTTCGCCCCACGCCTCGCGGCTCTCGTGCTCGTGCCACGGCACCGTGAAGCTGGGGATGCCGAACTCCTCGGCGTGGGCGAGTCCGTCGGCTTCGCGGTCGGCGCCGACGACGATCACCCTGGCGGGAAAATCGGGATGACGAGCGGCCTCGAGGAGGGCGCGAAGGTTCGAGCCGGTGCCCGAGATGAGAACGGCGACCGTGAGCACGCGCCCAGTCTACCGGGGAGCGCAGACCGCTTCCGCCCGGCATCCGCGCGCGTGCGGAGAGCGCTCAGTCGCGTTGGTCCTTCTGGTCGGCCTTCGGTGTCGTGAACCCGCGGACGTCGTCGAGCGGGGCCGTGTCATCGAAGCTCGACGTCTCGAAGAGCGGGGCATCCGACGCCGCGCGGGCAGCCGGGGCAAGACTCGGATCGAACTCCGTCATCTCGGCGATCCAACGGTCGGTGCGCTCCTCGGCCAGCTCATCACGGTGACGCGGGGAGAGCAGCAGGATCGCGGCGCCCACGAGGACTTCCAGACCGAGCGCCAACATGAACGGAAGCACGGCTGGCCCGACTTCCTCCAGGCGGCCGGGACCCATCGATCCGTTCGCGAGCACGGCGGCGAGCCCGGCGACCCCCGCCGTGACCCCGGCGATGCCGACCGCGATCACGGCACGTTGCGGAACACCGAGCGGCGTGCCTTCCCAGACGAGACGGGAACGCACCGCCCACCCCGCGAACGCTCCGGCGGCGACGGGGACGAGCACGACGATCAGCATCCACATAGAGCTGTTCTCGGGGAGCAGACCGAACACGGGGATACCGGGCACGACTCCCAGCTGCGTGCCCGCCGGCGACACGGCCGTTCCGACTCCGACGGCGAAACCGGGGCCGGCGAGCCAGGATGCCGCCCACACGATCAGCGTCGGCAGGTACATGAGCTGCGCCAGGGTCATCACGGTCGCACCGAGAGCGTCGACGCGGGCGGCCTGGAACAGTGCGATGACCTCGCCGCCACGGAACAGGGTCGCCACCGCAAGCGCCAGAGCCGCAGCACCCACCACGGCGACGAGCGTGAAGGCCGTGCCTCGCACGACCGCGGGCAGCACGGGAGCCCAGTCCTCGCGGGCGTCGAGCCGGTCATGCAGGCGGTCGAGGATGCCGCCGTCGCCCTCTTCCCAGGCGACGCGGATCGCACCGCACAGGGCACCGACGAGGTAGACCGCTGCCGGAAGCAGCATCGCGAGCGGCAAGGGAGTCTGCACCGCATCCAGCCGTGCGGTCAGCGCGACCCCCACGGAGATGACGGCGAACACCGCAGCGCCTGACAGCGACCCGAGCAGCCACGTCCCTGCCGCCGCCGCCCGGCCGCCGGAGCGGGCGGCGAACAGCAGCGTGAAGATCAGGAACGCCAACGGGGTGATCGACACGGCGAAGGATGCCGCCTCTGCCGGGATGCCGAGGGCGACGAGGAGTTCCGCCGGGATGGTTATCGCGAGCGGCGCCCCGTGACCGAACTCCCAGAGCGTGCCGGTGAGCGGCCAGAGTGCGCCCCAGTCGGCCGTGACGCCGAAGGCGAGCGTCCACAGCAGTGTCAGCGGCGCGAGCAGCACGACGAGACCGACCGCCGCGGCGATGGCGGCGTCGAAAGCGGCGAGGAGCGCGACGAGGAGGCGTTGCATAGCGTTTCGAGACTACGACGAGATGCCGACGAAGCCCTGGGGGCGCGCGTGGACCCGGCGACACGATAGCGTTTCTCCGGAGGTTTCCCGATGACAACTGCCCCGCCCGCCCCGGCATCCACCGAGCCCAAGAATTCCCTGGACCGCTTCTTCGAGATCAGCAAGCGCGGATCCACGATCGGCACCGAGATCCGAGGGGGCCTGGTGACGTTCGTCACGATGGCCTACATCGTGATCCTCAACCCGATCATCCTCTCCGGCAAGCCCGACGTCGCGGGAGACATGCTCAGCTTCAACGCCGTGGGAGCCGCCACCGCGCTGACCGCCGGTGTGATGACGATCCTGTTCGGTCTGGTCACGCGCCTGCCGTTCGGTTTCGCCGCAGGACTCGGCATCAACGCCTTCGTCGCGTTCTCGGTCGTCGGGCAGGTGACCTGGCCTGAGGCCATGGCGCTCGTGATGATCAACGGTGTCGTGATCGTGCTGCTTGCGGCCACCGGGCTCCGCAAGGCGATCTTCGACGCCGTGCCGTTCCAGCTGAAGATCGCGATCACGGTCGGCATCGGTCTGTTCATCGCCTTCATCGGCTTCGTCAACTCGGGCTTCGTCACCGCGACCGGCGCATCCTCACCGCCGGTCGGACTCGGCGTCAACGGCTCGGTCGCGACCGTTCCGAGCCTGCTCTTCGTCATCACGCTGCTGCTCACCGGCATCCTCGTCGCTCTCAAGATCAAGGGCGGCATGCTGATCGGTCTCGTCGGCGGCACCGTGATCGCGGTGATCGTCGAGGCGATCTGGCACATCGGCGCTCGAGGCTTCGACGACGAGGGCAACGTGGTCAACCCCGGCGGCTGGGGACTCACGGTTCCCGCGCTCAGCGGCTCACCCGTCGGCGTTCCCGACCTCAGCCTGATCGGCGCGGTCGACTTCAGCTTCGACTTCGGCAAGGTCAGCCTCGTCGCCATCGTGATGATCGTCTTCACGCTGCTCTTCACGAACTTCTTCGACGCCATGGGCACCATGACCGGTCTCGCCAAGGAGGCGAACCTCGCCGACGACAACGGAGACTTCCCCCGCATCAAGTCGGCGCTGGTCGTCGAGGGCGTCGGCGCCATCGCCGGTGGTGCCACCTCCTCCTCCTCGAGCACGGTCTTCATCGAGTCGGGCGCCGGCATCGGCGAGGGCGCGCGCACGGGACTGGCGAACGTCGTCACCGGCGTCGTGTTCCTGATCGCGATGTTCCTGACCCCGCTGACGTCGATCGTCCCGACCGAGATCGCGGCAGCCGCGCTGATCATCGTCGGTGCGATGATGATGGCGCAGATCCGCTACATCGACTTCACGGACTTCCGCGTGCTGCTGCCGGTGTTCCTCACGGTGTCGGTCATGCCGCTGACGTACTCGATCGCGAACGGCATCGGTGCGGGCTTCGTGAGCTGGGTGATCATCCATGCGTTCTCCGGTAAGGCCAAGACCATCAGCCCGCTGCTGTGGGTCGTCGGCGCCGGCTTCCTGATCTTCTTCGCCCGCGGGCCGATCGAGGCCCTCTTCGGCGTCGGGATCTGACCTCAGTCCGAGATCGCGAGAGGGGCGGGTGCTGCGGCATCCGCCCCTCTTTCGTGCCTCAGGCGAATGCGGCAGCGAACTCCGGTGACGGCGCGATCGGTTCGATCACGTCGATCAGCACGCCGCCGGGCGCCTCGACGATGAAGTGCCGCTGCCCGAAGGCCTCGTCTCGCAACGTCAACCGCTCGGGAAGACCCCGCTCCCCCACGAGGCGCGCGTGCTCGACCGCAGCGTCGGGCACCTCCGCGTTCAGAAGCAGGCCGCGCACGGGTTCGCGGAAGCCTTCGGGGATCGTCTCGTGCGCGCGGTCGAGGATCGCGAGCTCGCCGCCGTCGAAGCGCAGACTCACGTACCAGTCCGCTTCGAAGGTCGTCTCGAACCCGAGTTCCTCTCGATAGAACCGTGCCGCCGTGGCGACGTCGTCCACCATCAGCACCGGATAGAAGCTCGTGATCTCCATGGTCATTCCTTTACATACAGCGTGTTTGTATCCTTGGGGATAGATTACATACACGACGCACGTAAAGGAAGACCATGCCCCGATCATCCGCCGCCGACGCCGCCGAGACCGCCCGACGCATCCTCGAAGCCGCCACCGCGCACTTCGCCGAGCATGGCTACGCCACGGCCTCCGTCGACGAGATCGCCCGCACGGCCGGCGTGACCCGCGGCGCCGTGTACCACCATTACGTCTCGAAGCCGCAGCTGTTCGCCGCAGTCGCCTCCGCGCAGCAGCAGCACATCGCGGATGCCATCGTCGCCGCCACCACGGACAGCGCTCCGGATGCCGCCCTCGGCGACGGCAGCCACGCCTTCCTCGACGCGATCACCGACGGTACGGCCGCACGCATCCTGCTGATCGACGGCCCCGCCGCGCTCGGCTGGGAGCACTGGCGCCGGCTGGACGCAGAGGGCCCGGAGAACGAACTCAGGGCGGGGCTGCGCGAGGCCGGAATCACCCCCGCGCTCCTCGACCCGCTGACGGCGGCCCTCTCCGGAGCGATGAACGAGCTCGCGCTCTGGCTCGCCGCCCAACAGGACGCCCCCGCAGCACGTCGACACGCACACCGCGTGCTCGACAGCATCCTGGCTTCCGTGACTCCGCGGAGCTGACGCGGAGGCTCTGCACGCGCCGGGCATGAAAGAAGGCCCCAGAGTGGAGTCCGGGGCCTTCAGATCAAGCGTAGCTCAGATCAGAGCGCTTCGACAATCGCACGCATCAGGTCTGCCGTCTCGGACGGCGTCTTGCCGACCTTGACACCGGCGGCCTCGAGGGCCTCCTTCTTCGCCTGGGCGGTACCGGCCGAGCCGGAGACGATCGCACCGGCGTGACCCATGGTCTTGCCCTCGGGAGCCGTGAAGCCCGCGACGTAGCCGACGACCGGCTTGGTGACGTGCGCCTTGATGTAGTCGGCCGCACGCTCTTCGGCGTCGCCACCGATCTCACCGATCATGACGATCGCCTTGGTCTCGGGGTCGGCCTCGAACGCGGCGAGCGCGTCGATGTGCGTGGTGCCGATGACCGGGTCGCCGCCGATGCCGATGGCGGTCGAGAAGCCGAGGTCGCGCAGCTCGAACATCATCTGGTACGTCAGGGTGCCCGACTTCGACACGAGGCCGATCGGGCCCTTGCCGGTGATGTTCGCGGGCGTGATGCCGACGAGCGCCTCACCAGGGGTGATGATGCCGGGGCAGTTCGGTCCGATGATGCGGGTCTTGTTGCCCTTGCTCTGCGTGTAGGCCCAGGCCTCGGCCGAGTCGCCGACCGGCACACCCTCGGTGATCACGACGAGCAGCGGGATCTCGGCATCGATGGCCTCGATCATCGCGTCCTTCGTGAAGGCGCCGGGGACGAAGGCGATCGACACGTCGGCGCCGGTCTCCTTCATGGCCTCGGCGACCGAGGCGAAGACGGGCAGCTCGACGGCGTTGCCGTCCTTGTCGGTGTGCGAGACCGTGGTGCCGGCCTTGCGGGCGTTGACGCCACCGACGACCTGGGTGCCGGCCTTGAGCATCAGCGCGGTGTGCTTGGTGCCCTCGCCGCCGGTGATGCCCTGGACGATGACCTTGGAGTCCTTGTTGAGGTAGATCGACATTCTTCTAGTCCTTCAGTCTCAGGCGTTGGCGAGCTCGGCGGCCTTGTCGGCGCCCTCGTCCATCGTGGCGGCCAGGGTCACGAGCGGGTGCGCGTACTCGGCGAGGATCGCGCGACCCTCGTCGACGCGGTTGCCGTCGAGGCGCACGACGAGCGGCTTGGAGGCCGTGGCGCCCAGCGTCTCGAGCGCGCCCTTGATGCCGTTGGCGACGGCGTCGCACGCCGTGATGCCGCCGAACACGTTGACGAAGACGCTCTTGACCTGCGGGTCGCCGAGGATGACGTCGAGGCCGGCGGCCATGACCTCAGCCGAGGCGCCGCCGCCGATGTCGAGGAAGTTGGCCGGCTTCACGCCGTTGTGGTTCTCGCCCGCGTAGGCGACCACGTCGAGCGTGGACATGACGAGCCCTGCGCCGTTGCCGATGATGCCGACCTCGCCGTCGAGCTTCACGTAGTTGAGACCGGATGCCTTGGCCTTGGCCTCGAGCGGGTCTGCGGCGTCCTTGTCTTCGAGCGCTTCGTGCTCGGGGTGACGGATCTCGGAGGCGTTGTCGTCGAGCGTGACCTTGCCGTCGAGCGCGACGATGTCGCCTTCTTCGGTGCGGACCAGCGGGTTGACCTCGACGAGCGTCGCGTCTTCGCCCTTGTAGACGTCGAAGAGCTTCACGAACACGTCGGAGACCTTCTCGATGAGCTCTTCCGGGAAGTTCGCCGCGCGAGCGATCTCGACGGCCTTGTCCTTGTCGATGCCCGTCAGCGGGTTGACCTCGACGCGCGCGAGCGCCTCGGGACGCTCGACGGCGAGCTCTTCGATCTCCATGCCGCCCTCGACCGAGCAGAGGCTCAGGTAGGAGCGGTTGGCCCGGTCGAGCAGCACGGAGAAGTAGTACTCCTCGGCGATGCGTGCGCCCTGGGCGACCATGACGCGCTTGACGACGTGGCCCTTGATGTCGAGGCCGAGGATGGCCTTCGCTGCTTCGTACGCCTCGTCGGGCGTCTTGGCGACCTTGACGCCGCCCGCCTTTCCACGGCCACCGGTCTTCACCTGAGCTTTGACGACGACCACTCCGCCGATCTTCTCGGCAGCCGCCCTCACCTCTTCAGGGGTGTCCGCGACGATGCCGGCGAGAACCGGCACTCCGTACTTTTCGAAAACGTCTCGTGCCTGGTACTCGTACAGATCCACTGTGGTTCCTTCACTGGGCTGCTGTCTGGTAATTCTCTCGATGTCGAGACATCGACCAGTCCCCCAGCCTACTACCTCGGCCTGGACGCTCCTGCGGCCACGCCCCTCTGCGGTCAGCGCCCTGCGGGCACACCGCGGCGACGCGCCGGGAGAGCGACCAGACGCAACTGCCGGGTGATGAGGAACGGCGTGACCACGAGAGCCGCGCCCACAGCGACGATCACCGGGCGCACGACGAGCACGGGGAGCGAACCCCACAGGGCGATGAGGATCGACCCGACGAGGACCACGACGAGCACGACCTCGCTCACGAGCAGCTGCCGGCGCACCGAGGCATTGTCTTCGGCCAAGGTCGTCTCACGTCCGCGCACCACGATCCGCGAGGTCCATCGTGTGCCGTCCCACCAGCGCCGGGTGCCGCGTCTGCGCGTGTCGAACCACCCGGCCGCAATCCCGTCATCACTCACGCTCCTCAGTATGACGGCCGCGCATCGGCGACTCCGCCCGCCGAGGTCTAGGCTTTCGCCATGCACGAATCCGCAGAACTGCGCACCGGCGTCGTCGCCGCAGCGCTCGAACTCTTCAGCGCCCAGGGGTTCGATCAGACGTCGGTCGAGCAGATCGCCAAGGCCGCCGGCGTCTCCCGCTCGACCTTCTTCCGCCAGTTCGGCGGCAAAGAGGATGTCGTCTTCGCCGATCACGAGGTTCTCCTCGAGCAGCTCAGAGAGTTCCTCGACGAGGGTCACGACGACCCGTGGGGCGCCGTGTGCGCGGCGTCCGAGTCGGTCTTCGCGCACTTCGCCCATGATCCGGAGCTCGCCAGGCGCCGCTACCAGATCGTGCGTCAGGTGCCCGTGCTGCGCGAGCGCGAGATTATCACGGTCTTCCGATACGAGCGGCTGTTCGACGACTACCTGCGAAGCGCGCTCCCCGGTGTCGATCCGCTGGACGCGGTCGGGTTCGCCGCCCTCGTGACAGCGGTGCACAATCACGTGCTACGCCAGCTGCTGCGCGGCCGCAAGAAGGTGCCGCTGGCGACGCTGCAGACCGCGCTGGCCGATGTGCGCCGCCGCTACGGCGTCGCCGGAGACGAGGCAGCCTCCGCCCCCGACGACATGGTGGTCGCGGTGTTCCCGCGCTCCATGCCGATCGCCGAGGTCAGCCGACGACTGCAGTCCCAGCTCGACTAGCCCTGATCGTCGATGACCGGTGGACGGCCATTGTCGCCGCAAAGATGTTCATGGTCTCGCCCGTCACGGCGCGCAAATGGGCTGCCAGGTATCGGGCAGAAGGCATCGCCGGGATGGGCGATCGGTCCAGCCCAATCTACGGTGCGAGTCGGGCGAGCCTTCTCCAGGTTCCCTTCTTCTGCGAACCACGAACCGTACACGTGGCACGAGAACTGCTGGCGCATCGTCGTCTTGGAAGTCAGAGCATGACGGACCGAGGTTCCCCCACTGATCGACTGCTTCGTTCCAGCCTTCGAGGTCCATCAGCGGGGGCGGCGATCGTGTACGTCCACCAGCCGATTATGAGGTCCAGTCGGAGGCGCGGACGTCCCAGCTTCGTTGGACGCCCGACGCAGTCAGCTACTCTCTGGTGACTCGGGTGGTTGCTGTGATGCGTTCGTGTCGCTCCCGTCGAGCGATCTGGTGACAGCGAACGCCCAGAGCACGACGTTGAACCCAGCAAGCACGACAAGAGCGCTCGGAAGCCACAGTTGCAGAGCGCTTTCGGTGATGAAAAATAGAAGAGCGGCGAGCAGAGTGAGTTCAAGAACCAACAGTACCCACATGCAGAGAGACAGTGGTCGGACCTTGCGTAATGGCGAGGATAGAAGTGCGCTTGTTGACAGCGCCAGCAAGCCCGCCAGGATCAAGTTCTCCATCATTCCTCCACTCGCCACTCTAGCTATCAGTTAGGCACGCAGAAGTATCCGTTCCGCAGGACCGTAGGCACGAACGGAAGCACGCCCGTGACCCACGTTTGCCCGAAGTACACACCTCGCCCATTCCAGTTGCACTGGTTGATCAGCGCTGCCCCCATACCAAGCAACGCAGCAGCGAGCGCGATGATGTTCGTGGTGAGAGTTCCGATTGCCGGGATCAGGGCAGTGATTCGACTTGCCAGAACGCCAGCAGCGACGCCGGAGAGCATTAGCTTGGTGATTTGCCCCACAACAGCGTTGCTCGCGTAGATGTTCCAGCCCCACCAGAAGGTCGGGTCAGCCACTACCGGGTACGCCACTCCAGGCTGATTGTGATCCACGAACTGAACTAGTTGATTGTCAACAACTTCGTAGTGAGTAGCGACCGGCTCGCCATTGGCATCCACCGCCCAGGCGGCCCCAATCTGCCCAATGTTCGCCGTGACGGAGAGCTCAGACCCCTCTTCGTCCGTTGCCGTCACCGTCCGGCTCAGGCTCGCCGATCCGTCGTCGTTCAAGACGACGTCAACGTCACTGGGGAGCTCGTACGCATAGGATCCCGGGGCGGTCGAGTGCTCGATGATCGTGCTGATTCGGAGTCCACCACTCCGCCATCGGAGCCCCACCCATCAGCAGACTCAACAACCTGCCTGGACATCACAACTAGGCGTTCGAGGGTCGTGGAACCGAGTGTCGAGGAGTACGATACTCAGGTCCACGAAGGAGCCCCATGAGCACCGAAGCCACCCCGTTCCCCGGCGAGCGCGTCTCGTCGTACGACATCACCGGACGTCAGGACAGCGACTACTACGCCGTCTTCGCCGACATCCCCGCCGCCGACCGTGAGGCGTGGGACCGCGCGAAGTCCTACATCGACGAGGTCGCCCCGCAGATGGCTGACGCCTGGGATCGCGCGGAGTACCCGCTCGAGGCCGCGCGCCGAATGGGCGAGATGGACCTCGTCGTCGACGGCATCCAGCACCCGTCACTCACGAGCCTGTCGCCGCTGGCGGCGGGCCTGGTGAACATGGAGATCTCCCGTGGCGACGGCTCGCTGGGCACCATCCTCGCGGTGCAGGGCGGACTCGCGTTGCGCTCGCTGGCCCTGTTCGGCTCCCCCGCGCAGCAGGAGCGCTGGCTCACTGCTCTCGCCGACGGCTCGGTGCTCGGGTCGTTCGCTCTGACCGAGCCCGACCACGGCTCCGACTCCGTCTCGCTGGAGACCGTGGCTCGCCGCGACGGCGACGAGTGGGTCATCCGCGGGACGAAGAAATGGATCGGCAACGGCGCCTCCGGCGGCATCACGTTCGTCTGGGCCCGCATCGACGACGAGGGCGCCGCCGAGCACGGCGCCGTGCGGTGCTTCCTCGTGGAGCAGGACACCCCCGGGTACACCGGAAGCGTGATCCGCGGCAAGGCCTCGCTGCGAGCGATCCACCAGGCGCACATCGTGCTGGACGACGTGCGAGTGCCTCTCGACGCCGTGCTGCCGGGGACGAAGAGCTTCAAGGACGCCTCGACCGTGCTCTACGCGACCCGCTCCGGTGTCGCATGGTCGGCGCTCGGACACGCGACCGCCTGCTACGAGGCGGCGCTGGCGTATGCGACCCAGCGGGTGCAGTTCGGCAAGCCCCTCGCGAAGTTCCAGATGGTGCAGGAGCGCCTCACTCACATGCTCGAAGACCTCACCGCCATGCAGCTGTACTGCCGGCGGATGGCAGACCTCGAGACAGCGGGTCAGCTGCGTCCGACCCAGGCGTCGCTGGCGAAGTTCCACAACACGCGTGCCGCGCGCCGCATCGCCTCGACCGCCCGCGACCTGCTCGGCGGCAACGGCATCCTGCTCGAGAACGGCGTGATGCAGCACATGGCCGACATCGAGGCCATCCACACCTACGAGGGCACCGAGAGCGTGCAGGCACTGCTGCTCGGGCGCGACATCACCGGGATGAGCGCGTTCGCCTGAGACGCGTGCGCCTGGATCGGATCACCGGCCCAGGGAGCGCACGTGGCGCTCTCGGCTCGCCGCGGCACCGGCAACGGCTTGCACGCCGAGCAGGAGGACGAGGGCCGCGACCGGTAGGACCCATCCCCCGACGGCGGCGTGCAGGATGCCGAGGCCGATCGGGCCGAGGCCTGCCACCAGGTAACCGACCCCCTGCGCCATGGTGGACAGATGCGCGGTGTGCCTCGCATCGGGCGCACGGAGCACGATGTAGGTCAGCGACAGGGCGATGGCGGCGCCCTGGCCGAACCCGAGCAGCGTCATCCACACCCACGGCGCGGCTCCCCCTGGCGCAACGAGAAGGCCGATCAGCCCCGCTGCGCACAGGAGCGCGGAGAGCAGGACGGGGAGCCACGTCGGTCGGATACGGCGCAGCACTGCCGGGACGAGCAGCGCGGCCGCGATTCCCGGAAGGCTCGAGTACGACAACAGCAGTCCGGCATCGGACACCGAGACCCCGGCATCCTGCAGCATCGTCGGAATCCAGGTCAGCGCCGCATAGTAGCTCAGGCTCTGCAGGCCCATGAAGCCCGTGACCGCCCACGCGACAGGATCACGCAGCAGCGTCGACATCCGTGGTTCGTCCCGCAGCTCCACGATCGCATCGACGGGCGCACCGGGTGCGCCCGCCGCACTCGGCGAGTCGGTGACCGCGCGCATCGCCCGGGGCAGCCAGATCAGCAGCGCGAGCACGGCGGGGATCGCCCAGATCGCCAGGGCGCCCCGCCACGACCCGTCGAGCGCAGTCATGAACGGAACCGTGAGGGCCGCAGCCGCAGCGGCGCCGAGGAACAGCGATGTGGAGTACAGCCCCATCATCAGGCCGAGACGGTGCGCGAAGTCCTGCCTGATCACGGCGGGCATGCAGACGTTGGCGACCGCGATACCCGCCCCCACCAGCACCGTGCCGCCGAAGAGCGCCACGGGAGAGGGAATGAGGCGGATGCCGATGCCGACCGCCACGACGAGCATCGTCAGCGCGAGCAGTCGATGCAGTCCGAACCAGCGCGTCAGCGTGGGAGTCAGGAAGGCGAAGGCGCCGAAGGCGAACACGGGGATCGTCGTCAGGAGCCCTGCCGCCGCCGCGGGAATGCCGAGGTCATGTTCCATCGCGGGGAGCACCGGTCCGACCGATGCGACACCCATGCGGAGGTTCAGGGCGATCATCAGCAGGCCGATACCCACGTAGATCCCGGTGAGAACGCCGCCGCGGCGGGCGGACGGTCTGGTCAGCGGGGTCGGGGCGGTGTCGAACGGCTCCTGCATCGTGGTCATGCATCGAGTCCAGCACTCACCCCGCCTGTCAGGAAACACGTACACTGCATCTTGATGTCGAATTCTCGCCAATCTTCACGACTGGTCGACCTGAACCTGGTCGATTTCGGCTCGCTCGCCGCCCTGCCGATGGAGGGCGCCTACCGCTTCGCGCACGCCGAGACATCGCCGCGCCACGCCCACCCGCTCGGACATCTGGTGCACGCGGCCTCAGGAGTGCTCTCGCTGCTCACCGACGAAGGCGCCTGGATCGCGCCGTCGACGCGCATGGCGTGGGTGCCGGCCGGCGCCGAGCATCGTCATCGCGCGCACGGTCGCACGGACATGCGCATCATCCACCTGACCGATGAGCTCGCTGCGCTGCTGCCGGCCACCCCTGCCGTGCTCGTCGCGACCCCGCTCGCGCGAGAGGCCGTGCTGGCGATGACCTCAGACCGCCCGCGCAGCATGAGCGCGCTGGACCACCTGCGCCGCGTCATCGTCGACGAGGCGGTCACAGCGCCGGAGCAGCCCCTGCATCTGCCGGAGCCGCATGATCCACGCCTGCGTCTGGCGGCGCGCATCGTCGAGGACGACCTCGCCGTCCCCGTCGCGCTCGGCGAGCTCGGCATGCGCACCGGCGCGGCCGAGCGCACCCTGAGCCGCCTGTTCCAGCAGGAGACCGGCATGGGATATCGGCAATGGCGTCTCCAGCTGCGCGTGCACCGCGCGCTCGTCCTGCTCGCGGACGGCTCCTCGGTGACCGACACCGCTGCCGCGTGCGGGTGGGCGACGACCAGCCAGTTCATCGAGCAGTTCACACCGCTGGTCGGGATGACCCCCGGCCGGTACCGCCTGTCTCAGCTCCCGGCGTGAGTCGCGCGCACCATGCACACGAGGCGCTCGCGCTCGTCCCACGAAGGCACGCGCTCGAAACCCCGCGATTCATACAGCCGCACAGCGCCGTCGCGCCAGTCCCACACCGACAGCCGAACCTGCGCGGCGCCGAGGTCGGTCGCATCGTGGAGCGCGGCGTCGAGCAACGCCGATCCCACCCCGCGACCGCGTGCCGCAGGCGCCGTCCACAGCCGTTTGATCTCCGCCGCCTCGTCGACCACGGACAGCACCACGACTCCGACGATGCGCGCCCCGAGCTGCGCCAGCCACACGCGATGCTCGACATACGCCGCAGCCGGGTCTTCGACCTCACGGAGGTAGCGTTCGGGGAGCGAAACCACCGAATCGAGCGCGTCTCCCGGCTCTTGCAGACTCTTCTCGAGCTCGGTCTGCTGCAGATAGGCGCGCACGGCCGCACCGACCTCGAGCGCATCGGGTCCGGTGAGGTCGGCGAGTCGGATCAACGGCCGCTCGGCCGCTGATCCGACATCAGCACTCATGATCAGTTGCAGCCGCAGCCGCCGGCCGGAGTCTTCACCATGAAGCACACGTCGCACACTCCGTAGTCACGCTCCTCGACCGGCATCGGCGACTTCGCAGCGCGGGGCGCGGACACCCGCGGAGTCGTCGTGCGCTTCGCAGCGCGCGGCGGGGTGATCGGGAGGAGCTCGGTCGGGTGGCTGACGTAGAAGTACGGTGCCCGCCCTTCGCTCGGCTGCAGACGCAGGGCGACTGCCCCGACGACGACTCGCTCGTCTTCGGTGAAGCCGTTGGTGTAGGTGCGCCCGATATGAAGGGACGCCCCCTCGCCACGGCGGATCGCCTCGATGTAGCGACCGCGGTCGATCAACGAGCTGATGCCGATGCCGTCGACGATGGCTTTGATGAACGCGTGATTCGTCGGATCGATGCGGTGCGCGCGCAGCGCTTCCGAGAGTGAACGGTATGGACGGGAGGTGCCTGCGGGGGTCGGCCCCTGTGCTTCTTTCATTTGTTCCAGGATCGCACGCTCAGAGGGGTGCGTTCGACCGCTTCTGCACCGCGCACATGCCAAACTGACCTCATGGCTCAGGCGACGATCATCGGATCCGGTCCGAACGGGCTCGCTGCAGCGGTGACGCTCGCGCGCGCCGGCTACCAGGTGCGTGTGCTCGAGGGTGCCGACACGATCGGCGGCGGGGTGCGCACGCGCGAATCCACGCTGCCGGGCTTCCTGCACGATGTCTGCTCCGCCGTGCATCCGGCCGCCCTCGCCTCGCCGTTCTTCCAGGCTTTCGGGCTCGATCGACGCCTCGAATGGATCAGGCCCGATGCCTCATACGCCCACCCGCTCGATGACGGACGCGCGGCGATCGCCTGGCGTGACATCGACCGCACGGCGGCGGACCTCGGAGTCGACGGGCACGCGTGGCTCTCGCGGTTCCGCCCGCTGAGCTCCCACATCGACGGAGTCGTCGACTTCACGGGCAGTCAGCTGCTGCGGGTGCCGCGCGACCCGGTGACCGCCGTCCGCTTCGCGATCAGGATGCTCGATCAGGGCACGCCACTGGCCGCCCGCGCATTCCGCACGGAAGAGGCGGCAGCCCTCATCTCCGGAGTCGTGGCCCACGCCAACTCCCCGCAGCCTTCGCTCGCAGGTGCTGCTGCCGGGCTGCTGCTGGCCGCGCTCGGACACGCGGGCGGCTGGCCCTATCCCCGTGGTGGCGCGCAGCGGATCGCCGACGCCATGGTCGCCGACATCACCGAGCATGGCGGAACGGTCGAGGCGGGAACACCCGTCTCCGACCTCGGTGCGCTGGATTGGGGCGACCCGCGGCGCGGCGACCTCCTGATGTTGAACACCTCGCCCCGACTCGCGCTCACACACCCGGATGTGCCGGCGGGATACGCACGGGAGGTCTCCGCCTACCGCTACGGACCGGGAGCTGCGAAGGTCGACTTCGCCCTCGACGGGCCGATCCCCTGGACGAACCCCGAGGTCGCCAAAGCCCCGACCGTGCACCTCGGCGGCACCCGTGCGGAGGTCTGGGCGAGTGAGAACGCGGTCGCTGCCGGGCGGCTGAGCGAGCGCCCCTACGTGCTCGCCGTGCAGCCATCGGTGCTCGACGACTCCCGTGCGCCTGCGGGCAAGGCCGTGCTCTGGGCTTACATCCACGTGCCGCCGGGGTCCGACCTCGATCCGACCGAGCTCATCACCGCGCAGGTCGAGAGGTTCGCCCCCGGGTTCCGCGACCTCATCCTGGCGCACCACGCGGTCCCGGCTTCGTCCCGCGAGGCGATCAACCCCACCGAGATCGGTGGCGACATCTCCGGCGGGGTGTTCGACATGCGCCAGGCGCTGCGGCGGCCCGTCCTCTCCCCCACCCCCTGGCGGACTCCGATGCGCGGGGTGTACCTGGCCTCCGCCTCGACGCCTCCCGGCCCCTCCGTGAACGGCATGGCGGGCTGGCATGCCGCCCGTACCGCGCTGCGCGATGCCGGCGAACGTGCGACGTCGACCGACCTGTTCGGCTGACCTGCTGCGCTGACCGAGGGCCTTCCCTCACGGATCGCCTGCGGCCAGGATAGGACCATGCGCTATGAGATCCCCGCGCCGATGCTCGCCAAAGCGGTGCCGGCGGTCCCCGACCCGGCGAAGACTCCCGGTGGACTCCTGTACGAGCCGAAGTGGGACGGCTTCCGCGGCCTGATCGCCTGGGATGGTGAGACCGTGGAGATCGGATCCCGGGGAGCGAAGCCCTTGACCCGCTACTTCCCCGAGCTGGTCGACGCGATTCCCGATCTGCTGCCCGGCCCTTGCCTGCTCGACGGCGAGATCGTCGTCGCCACCGGCCCTGACGGATCGCAGCGCCTGGACTGGGAAGCGCTGAGCCAGCGCATCCACCCGGCTGCCTCGCGTGTCGCCAGGCTGGCGGTGGAGACACCGGCGATGTTCATCGCTTTCGACCTGCTCGCCTCCGGGGAAGACGACCTGCTCACCCAGTCCTTCGAGACGAGGCGGGCGCGGCTCGAGACGCTCATGGAGGCGGTCGAACACCCGCTGCACATCACCCGCACGACCCGCGATCGCGATGCGGCCGTCCGCTGGCTCGCAGAATTCGAAGGTGCAGGACTCGACGGCGTCGTCGCCAAGCCGCTCGATCAGCCCTACGCACCGGGCAAGCGCACCCTGTACAAGATCAAGCACGCCCGCACGGCCGATGTGGTCGCGCTGGGCTACCGCATCCACAAGTCCGGCTCGGGTGTGGGCTCACTGCTGGTCGGCCTCTACGGCGACGATGGGGTGCTGCGCCAGGTCGGCGGCGTGGCCGCGTGGAGCGACGTGCGCCGGCAGGAGCTCGTCGAGGAGCTCGCACCCCTGGTGGAACGCGATGAATCCGGCGACGCCGTGAAGGCGGAGGGCGAGCGGTCACGGTTCAGCGGTTCGAAGGATGTCTCGTTCGTTCGGCTTCGTCCAGAGCGGGTTCTCGAGGTGCGCTACGACCAGCTCGAAGGCGCCCGCTTCCGGCACACCGTGCAGTTCGAACGCTGGCGCCCGGATCGCGACGCCCGCTCGTGCACCTACGACCAGCTGGAGACCGTCGTGGGCTACGACCTCGCCGACGTGCTCGCCTGAGCCGGGGTCAGCCGTTCTCGGCGGGAGCGCCGTCTTCGTCCCAGTTCGCGGCGACCTTCTTGCTGGGCTGCACCCGCGGCGGCTCGCCCGGCATCTTGGGGAACTCCGGAGGGAAGGGCAACTCCCCCAGCCCGCTCTCCTTGTCGCGCTCCCACCACTGCAGCAGGGTGTCGATGCGCCCAGGCGAATCCTGCATCGAAGCCCAGGGATCACCGATCTCCTCCAGGCGCTTCGGAATGCTGCGCACCGTGAACGTTCGCGGATCGAGTCCATCGAGCTCTTCCCACGTCACCGGAGTCGAGACCGTCGCCCCCGGCAGGGCACGGGGACTGTAAGCACCGGCCATCGTGCGGTCGCGGTTGGCCTGGTTGAAGTCGACGAAGATGCGCTCGCCACGCTCCTCCTTCCACCAGTTCGTCGTGACCTGCTCCGGCATCCGACGCTCGAGCTCGCGTCCCGCAGCGATCACGGCGTGCCGCACGTCGAGGAACTCGTGGGTCGGCTCGATCGGCGCGAACACGTGCAGGCCGCGGTTGCCGCTGGTCTTGGCGAACGCCTCCAGGCCCGCATCCCGCAGCACCTCGCGCAGCGTGTGCGCTGCGGTCACGGCATCCGCGAAGTCCGTGCCCGGTTGCGGGTCGAGGTCGATGCGCAGTTCGACGGGGTCGTCGGCGTCGGTGGCGAGCGACGCCCACGGGTGGAACACGATCGTGTTCATCTGCACCGCCCAGACGATCGCACTCGCGCGG
The DNA here is from genome assembly GCF_002979515.1 of Microbacterium sp. MYb54. GTDB lineage: Bacteria > Actinomycetota > Actinomycetes > Actinomycetales > Microbacteriaceae > Microbacterium. Next base: position 17,368 of record NZ_PCPA01000023.1, read on the forward strand.
TTGAGGACGATCTGCGGATGCTGCCGCCCGCTGTTGTACGTGACCGTGACGGCGTCGACGAAGTCGGGGGTTCCCTTGGGCGGGTTCTTGGAGAAGAAGCCCTCGGCTCGCGTGCCGCCGGAGGGGCCGATGCCGTCGCGGAAGCGCTCGAGCGACACCGGACGGTTGCCGTTGGCCGCGAGGAAAGGCGTCGACACGATCTGGACGTAGTCGGCGAGCTCGGCCTTCGTGATCCCGAGATCAGGCCACACCACCCGGTTCGGGCTGGAGAGTGCGACCTCGCGCTCTCCATCGGAGTCGGCGACGGTCAGGGTCACGCGTTCGGAGGCCATGTTCCGACCCTAGAGCGCGGCCCCGACAGAGGGAACCCCGCGCGCGAGCTCTCGCGTGCGGGGTTCGGGTGAGGTCAGTCGCCGAGGTCGACTGCGAGCACGAGGACGGGCGTGAGCGCGTCGCGCTCGACCACTATCGACGGTCCGGCGGAATCGACGATCACGCCGGCCATCTCGGAGTGGCTCGTGAGGACCTTCGCCAGCTGCTCCGGCTCGAACGGAAGCGGACGGTCACCCCGGCCGAGCGCGATGACCTCGAGCGGGTGCGAGAAGAGCTGCAGGAACCGGCGTCCGTCGGTGGTCTGTGCCTCGGCGATGCCGACCGGTCCACCACCCGACCCGTCGTTGACGGCCACCCACATGCGCTTCGACGCGAGCGCTTCGCCCACCTTGACGGTCGAGTCCTGCTCGCGGGGAGCAGCGAGGATGCTCTTCACCGTCATGTCGACATCGGCCTGCTCGAGCGTCTTCTGCAGCAGCTCGGTCGGGAAGACCACACGGTGCGGTGCCGAGGCGTTGTCGACGATGAGGCCGGCGAATTCACCCGACACCACCTGCTGCAGCACCGAGGTGACAGGCTGCGCGACCGCCGAAGTCGCTGCGGGGTCGGCCTCGAGCTGCACCGAATCGCGCACCGCACGAGCGGAGCTGAACGCGAGCATGAACTGACGATCTTCCGCGTCGCGGACCACGGCGACCGAGAGCGGCTTGCCCTCGCTGATCTGCGCACGGGCGTCACCGTTCACGCGGATGTAGAGGTGCCCCTGGAGCGCCTGGCGCATCACACCGAGCAGCTGGTCGTTGGTCGCACCCGCCTCGATCTCGGTGAGCGCTTCGCGCAGCAGGACGTTGTCCTTCATCCCGGCGACGGTCTCTGTCTGCTCCGGCGGGAGCGACGGGGCGAGCGGCAGGCGTCGCTCCTCGGAAGCCTCGGGCTGAGGGGTCGGGCTCGGCTGCGGCGGTCGCGGGGCGGCGGGTGCCGACGCCTGGGGAGTCGCATCAGAGGTCGGCAACGCCACCTCCGGGCCGGCTTCGGCACCGACTCCGCGGAATGCCTGGACCGAGATCGCGATGGCGGGCGCTTCGACCGAGGCCTCGGCGACGGACGCGCCTTGGTCTGCGGCGGCAGTCTCGTCAGGCTGAGCACTGTCGGTCTCGACAGCATCGACGGTGGGGGCGACGGCATCGTCACCGGACTTCTTGCGGCGGGAGAAGAGGGCCATATGAGCCAGCCTAACCGGCAATCCCGCCTGTGTTTCGCCGTGGAGGGATGCTCCCGCCGGAGCTAGATCTTCTCGATCGGCGCGACCTTGATGAGGAGCTTCTTCTGCCCTGAGGAGTCGAACCTCACGTGGGCGATGCGCTTCGCACCCTCACCGGTCACGGCATCCACTCGTCCTTCACCGAAGTCGACGTGACGGATGCGGTCTCCCGCTGCGAGTTCGAGGTCGCCGTTGTCACGCATCTTGGCCGTGACCCGGTTGGGGAACTTGTCCATCGCCGTCGACAGCGGCTTCAACGAGTCGCGCCCCGGCAGCGACTTCACCGCGAAACGGTCGCCGGAACCCGAGCCCGAGCCGCCGAATCCGCCCTGACGGCGGGCGTTCAGCGCACGCGACTGCATGCCGCCGCGCGAGTTCACATCTCCCGGCGACTGCCGCCAGTCGATCAGCCCCGCCGGGATCTCCTGGAGGAAACGGCTGGGCATCGCGACGGTGACCTCGCCGAACTGGGCTCTCGTCATCGCGAGAGACAGGTGCAGGCGTTTGCGCGCACGCGTGATGCCGACGTAGAAGAGGCGCCGCTCCTCCTGCGGCCCGCCCGGCTCTCCGGCCGAGATGCGGTGCGGGATGAGGTCTTCCTCGACACCCGTGACGAACACGGCGTCGTACTCGAGGCCCTTCGCAGTGTGCATGGTCATGAGCGAGACCGAGCCGGATTCGTCGTCGAGGTCATCGGCGTCTGACACCAGGGCGACCTCGGTGAGGAAGTCGACGATCGTCCCCTCCGGGTTGTTGCGTGCGAAGTCGCGGGCGACGGCGACGAACTCGTCGAGGTTCTCGACGCGCGCCTCGTCCTGCGGGTCACGGCTCGCGCGCAGCGCGTCGAGGTAGCCGCTCTTCGACAGCAGCAGGCTCAGGCCGTCGGCCACCGCCGTGGGCGGAGGCAGCTCGCCACTGGCCGGAGTCAGGATCGCGGTGGCGTCGGCGAGCACGGCGTCGAGCTGCGCGATCGCCGCCTGGATCTTCGGACCGACACCGAGCTGTCCGGGCATCGACAGCGCATCGCGGAAGCTGATGCCGTGCTCTTCGGCGAACCGGGCGATCGCCGTCTCGGTGACGTCGCCGATGCCGCGTCTCGGCTTGTTCAGGATGCGGCGCACCGACATCTCGTCGGCCGGATTCGCGACGGCGACGAGATAGGCCAGGGCGTCTTTGATCTCGGCGCGGTCGTAGAACTTCGTGCCGCCCATGATCTTGTAGGGCACCGCCGAGCGGATGAAGATCTCTTCCAGCGCGCGGGACTGCGAGTTGGTGCGGTAGAACACCGCCATCTCGGAGTAGGGCATACCGGCGCGGTGCAGCGCCTCGACCTCGTCGGCGACGAACTGCGCCTCGTCGTGCTGCGAGTACCCGGTGAAGCCGATGATCGGATCGCCGTCGCCCTTGTCGCTCCAGAGCTTCTTGTCTTTGCGGTCGAAGTTGTTGCCGATCACCGCGTTCGCCGCAGACAGGATGTTCTGGGTCGAACGGTAGTTCTGCTCGAGGAGCACCACGCGGGCGCCGGGGAAGTCGCGTTCGAACTCGCTGATGTTGCGGATGTCGGCGCCGCGGAAGGCGTAGATCGACTGGTCGGAGTCACCGACCACGGTGAGCGAAGCACCGGCCTCTCCGGCATCTGCCGTGGGGGCGGGGTCGGGCTCGAAGATCATCATGCCGTTCGAGGCATACGGGTCGGGGGCGGCACCCGCGGAGCCCGACACGGGACGCGTCAGCTCATGGATCAACGAGTACTGCGCGTGGTTGGTGTCCTGATACTCGTCGACCAGGATGTGCCGGAACCGGCGACGGTAGGTGTCGGCGACCTGCGGGAACGCCCTGAACAGGTAGACGGTCTGCCCGATGAGGTCGTCGAAGTCGAAGGCGTTGGCCTTCTGCAGCTGGCGCTGGTAGTCGGCGAAGACCTCGACGAAGACCCGTTCGGTCGGGTCACTCATGTTGGCCTGACGCGCATACGACTCGGCGTCGGAGAGCTCGTTCTTCAGCTTGGAGATGCGCGACTGGACGGACGCCGGCGTGAGCCCGTATGCGTCGGCCTCATGCTCTTTGACCAGGCGCTTGAGGAGGGCACGCGAGTCGCCGGAGTCGTAGATCGTGAACGACTTCGTGTAGCCGAACTGCTGGGCCTCTCGGCGCAGGATGCGAACGCAGGCGGAGTGGAACGTCGAGATCCACATTCCGCGGGCGGCGTCGCCGATCAGCCCCTCGACGCGCTCGCGCATCTCACCGGCCGCCTTGTTCGTGAAGGTGATCGCGAGGATCTGGCTCGGCCAGGCCTCACGAGCGCGCAGCAGCGAAGCGATCCGGCGGGTGAGCACGCTGGTCTTGCCCGACCCGGCACCCGCGACGATGAGCAAAGCGGGGCCGCGATAGGTCACGGCCTCGAGCTGCTGCGGGTTCAGGCCGGCGAGGAGATCGTCTTGCCCGGGGGCTCCAGACGAGCGGGGACCGGCGGTGGACGGGACGATGAGAGGAGCTTCGGTCATGGCCTTATGAGTCTAGGCCGCGGCACCGACATCACGGCACGGATGCGGGTGCCACGGAGGGGTGCACGGGTCGACCCGCGCACCCCTCCGACGTCAGGCCGCGTGCCTGCGGCGTCGAACGGCGACGGCACCACCGACCAGGAGCATCAGCGCCAGCGCGACCGCGGCCACCGGGAGCTCGGAACCGGTCGTGGCGAGCCCGCCCGCGGCCGCGCCACCGCCCGCGGAGATGCGGATGTCGGCCCAACCCAGAAGCGCGCCGTTCGCGTCGAAAACCGCGATCCGGTGCGCACCGAGCGGCGCATCCGTCGGTATGGTCACCGTGATCGCGCCGGCAGCAGTCAGGGCGCCCGTCGCGATCCGCGCGGGGTCGGAGTACATCCACACCGCCACGTCCTTCCCTGCACTGTCCGCACCGACCGTGACCGTGACCTTCTGTCCGCGGGTGGCCACCGACGGGTTTACCGTCAGGCCGTTGCGGTTGTCGTCGATGAGACCGGTGCCAGGCAGCGGCGGGTTCTCGCCGCCGGGGTTCTCGCCACCGGGGTTCTCACCGGCGGCCCCTGGAAGCGTTCCGGTACGCAGTGCCTCTGAAGCGAATCCATCGGCGAACCACCACACCGGACGCTGACCGTCGACAGAAAGCGAGGCCGGCGCGGTCGCGAAGCCCTCGTTGTTGATGTCGGGCATACCGGCGGGGCGGGCGTAGTGCGCGATGCCCGGCTGCGCGGTGCCGTTCAGGGTGAGCTCCGCCGAGCGGCCCTGGCAGCCGTCGTCGCACACGGCCCACAGGGTACCTCGCACACTGTCGTAGTCGAGCGCCATGACACCGGTGAGGCCGGGAGCGATCTCCGACACGAGCGTCGCCGAGCCGTCCGAACCGAGTGCGAACGCGTAGACGTGCCCGTTGTCCTCGACCGCGACGAAGAACAGCCCGTTGCCGTGACCGGTGTAGTCCTTCGGGTCGTATGCCGCGCCCTTCTTGTCATCGAAGAGCTTTCCGGCGAGCGCCGAGTCGGGCACCCACTGCACGGCCTCCATGCCGAGGTTCGCGCCTACCGCAGGAAGCAGCGCCGTCAGATCCCACTCCTGCTGGGCCACCAGGTCGCCGTTCGAGGCATCCGGGTCGACCTTGAGCACCACGTTCTGGTTCACACCCTTGGCGCTGTTGTCGCGTTCTGAGGCCACGTAGACGAAGCCGTCTGCGTCGACCGTGATGCCCTCGGTGTCGGGGCCTGTAGCACCCGGGTTCGCGGCATCCTTCTGGAAGCGCACACGCTTGCCCGCATCCCAGCCGTCGACCTTCTCGACTGAGCCGTCGGCATGCGCCTCGAGCTTCCAGATGCGGCCCTCGCCGTTGTCGACGGCCCAGAGGAACGCGCCGTCGGCGGTCTCCTGCACGTCGAGTCCAGAACTGTCCTCGAGGAACGTCGGGATGCTGTCGACCACGCGCACGTCGGCGGAACCCGGCCAGGTCGCCACCGCGACCTCGCCGGCGCAGACGTTCGCCGCGCCCTTCGTGGACTCCGCCGTGACGGCGAAGGCTCCGACGGTGTCGGCGCAGCGGCCCCAGGTCGTCGCGGCGTGGCCATCGCCCCAGGCGGTCTCGTCGACGAGCAGGTCGCCGTCGAACACCCGCACCGCATCGCCGGCACCGAGACCGAACCCGAGCTGATCGCGCTCGATGACGAGGTACTCCCCCGCGCCGATGGACGTGCCGGCGGGGATCGCATAGGCGTGGGTGTCATCGTCGTCCTTCACGACGATGCCGGACACATCGAGCGTCGTGCTCGTCGGGTTCACGAGCTCCACCCAGTCGTCGGGCGAGCCGCCGTCGGATTCGACCTCGTTGATGCGCACCGGGTTGCCGCACGCGTTGCGCAGCCCCTTGGTCGAGACCGCGATGTCGACGAAGTCACCCGAACCGTCGGCGCAGCGGGCCAGAACACCGGCGGCGTGCGCGGTGTACACGTGCTCGTCGACGGTGTTTCCGTTCGCGTCGCGGATCGTCACCGTGTCGCCGTTGCCGAGACCGAAGATGAAGTTCGCCGGCTGGTCGAAGACGAAGTAGCCGCCCGGCTGCAGGATCGCACCGGCCGGCAGTGGCGTGGTCTCGGCCGCGTGACCGGCCGGGTCGTTGTCCATCACGGTCCAGCCGGAGAGATCGACCGCCGTGCTGCCGGTGTTCACGACCTCGACCCAGTCGGTGGTGTCGCCGTTCGACTCGATCTCGTTGATCACGACGTCGGGCATGACGCACGAGTTCGTAGCGCCGGGGGTCGGGTGCGCGAGCACGAAGGAGCCGACGCCGTCCGGGCAGCGCGCCAGGGTTGCCGCGGCGAAGTCGCCGCCGATCGCGGCGTGCCCCTGCCACGGGAGGGTGTCGTCGATCAGCGTGCTCGTGGTGTCGTAGAGGCGGATGCGGTCGGCGCTGCCGATGCCGATCGGGTCGCGGAACGCGGTCTCCACGCCGCCGACGAGCCCGATCGTGCCTTCTTCGACGACCAGGAACCCGCCCGCAGCGATCTGCGTCCCCGCGAGGAACTGCCAGCGGTGGTCGTCTGAGTTGTCGCGGATCTCGTAGCCCGAGATGTCGAGCGCCTCGGTGCCCGGGTTGTGGAACTCCACCCAGTCGGCCGGCTGCGAGTCGACCTCGTTGATGACGATGGACCCGGCTACGGGAGCGACCGAGCAGTCGTTCGGCGCGCCGGGCGTCGCCGCGGTCGCAGGCGCCCAGGCACCCGTGCCGTCAGGGCAGCGCGCCCACACCGAGAGCGGTGCGGTGTTCTCGTAGGCGTAGGAGTCGACCTCGGTGCTGCTCGGGTCGAAGAGCACGACCTCGTCGCCCTTGCCGAGCCCGAAGGTGAAGTCGACATCCTTCACGAGCACCAGGAACTCTCCCGGTGCGAGCACGGTTGCATCCGGCGCCTTGCCGAAGGTGTCGCGCTTCTCGTCGGCGATGGTCCAGCCCGCGAGGTCGACCGCTTCACTTCCGGCGTTGTAGATCTCGACCTGGTCGGCGAGACCGGTCGCCGCGTCGTCATAGACGATCTCGTTCAGCACGAGGTTCGGTGCGGCCGAGATCGCCTCAGCGGGGCGGATGCCGGGATCGGCGCCGATCGCGGCGGCGGGCGAGGCGAGCAGGGCGGCGGCGCTCAAGGCGCACACCGCCGCGACCGCCGCTGCAGATTGCAGACGGGGCATGGAGGACTCCTGGGTGGCTCGGTCGGAAGACCCCGCCGGACGCGAGGCCGGTCCGGAGGGGACTCAGTCGGGTACCAGCCCAGACCACCGAGCCCGCGTGGCCGCGAGGAAGCCCCCCGGTGCACGCAAGGTGAACGGGAGGTGGCGGTTGCGCGCAGTCCGGGGAACGACCTCAGGCGATGCGGGTGCCCGGGGGGAGGCGCCGGGCGGGCGTCCGCGTGCGCGCCCATGCTCCGGCGAACAGCGAGCCGGCGATGACGACCTGCACGCCGAGACCCACGAACCAGCTCGGCATCGACGATGCGATCACTTCTTCGGCCGTAGGGGTGTCACCCTCCGGATCACAAGCGTCCCAGCGCTGTTCGAGCGGTGACTGCTGCGCGCTGCGCAACCCGTACTTGATCTGGCCGAACATGTCGACGGGATACCCCTGAGGGGAGAACTCGGTCGGCGTCGCATCCGCCAGCACGACGAACGGGTTCGCCGCGAGCGTCCACCAGACCAGGTCGAACCGGGGTACCTCCTGAGTGGTGTTGACCTCCCACCGGTCGCACTCGGGGTTGCCGTTCGCGTCGTAGGGACGCGAGTACACGGTCGCCTCGCTGCGCACCGCCATGCCGCCGAGGCCGAATGCGATGAGCGTCCCGAACACGAGTGCGGCGACCACGAGGTACGTGGTCGCGACGGAGAACAGCGGACGGGCGATGAGTCCGCTCAGACCCACGCCGATCGCGGCCACGATGATGATCTCCGCCGCGAGCACGAGCAGCGAGACGAGCAGCACAGCCAGGTCCGCTCCCCCGCCCAGCAGTGACAGCGCGAGGAACGGCACGGCGACCGCCAGGAAGGTGCCACCGGTCGCGACGGCGGCCACCAGCTTGCCGAGCATGATGTCACCGGTCGATGCGGCGGTCACCTGGACCGCGGCAAGAGTGGCGGCGTCCCGGTCGCCGTTGATCGCGTTGCCGCTCAGCGTCGGCGAGACCAGCACGACCAGCAGCAGCACGATGTTGACGACGATCGAGTACACACCGGCGCCGACGGCGTCACCCCAGGAGTACACGGCGAACGAGAGCCCTGTGACGCCCAGCAGCACGAGCGCGAAGACTCCCAGCAGCACGTACCAGCCCACGCTGCGCAGCCGCTGGGTCAGCTCGAGTCGGGCGATGATCCCGATGTTCGCGAGGCTCATGCTCCCGCCTCCGTTCCGGTGGGTGCCGCGGGCGGCGTCGCATGCTGCAGGTTCAGGAAAGTGTGCTCAAGATGGCTCTGGGCGGGGGCGAACTCCACGACCGGGAGTCCCGCCTCGACGAGATGACGCAGCGACTGGGCCGCCGTGTCCTCACCGGTGAACCCGACCAGCACCGCGCCGCGGTCTTCGGCGAGCGATTCGGGCGCGAGCCCGAGGTTCGAGGCCACCTGCCAGGTGTCGGCCTTCATCCGTTCGGGGGTCGCACCGGCGAGACGGATCCGCCAGGCGCGCACCATGGCCTGCGCCGGAGCCGCGTCGACGACCGAACCCGCAACGAGGAACACCGCGTCGTCGACGACCTCCTCCAGCTCCGAGAGGATGTGGCTGGAGATCAGCACGGTGCGACCCTCGGCGGCGAAACGACGCAGCAGCACCCGCAGCTGCACGCGAGCCTCCGGATCGAGGCCGGATGCCGGCTCGTCGAGGAGCAGCACCTGCGGGTCGTGCACGAGAGCGCGGGCGAGTCCGAGCTTCTGCTTCTGCCCGCGGGACAGCACCTTGGCCGGAGAGTCGGCGAGGTCGGCGAGACCGACGAGCGCGAGCACCTGCGCGGCGCGGGCTGCGGCCTCGGGCTTGTCGATGCCATACAGGCGGGCGGTCGTGACGATGGTCTCGCGGGCAGTGAGCGACGGCCAGGCGCCGAGGGCGTCAGGCATCCATCCGAGCAGACGACGGGCGGCAAGCGGATCGACAGACGGATCCACACCACCGATGCTGATCGTCCCGGTGTCGGGGGCGAGGAGCGAGGCGAGCATCAGGAGCAGGGTGGTCTTGCCCGCCCCATTCGGCCCCACAAGTCCTGTCACGCGGCCGGGCTCTGCCCGAAGAGTCGCCGCCCTCACCGCCTGCACTGTCCCGAACGCTCTACTGACGTCTTGCACCACGATTCCGGTCATGCGGTCAGTCTGGCATCGAGGAGCCGCCGCATCCGGGAGCTCGGGGCGGATGCTCAGGCGCGGGCGATCCGGACTGACACAATCAGCTCATGCGCACGATCCTCAACATCATCTGGGTCATCCTGGCCGGCTGGGCCCTGTTCCTCGGGTACGTCCTCGCCGGCATCCTGCTGTGCATCCCGATCATCACGATCCCCTGGGCGATCGCCTCGTTCCGCATCGCCGCCTACGCCATCTGGCCGTTCGGTCGCGAGGTCATCAGCAAGCCGACCGCCGGCGTCGGGTCGTTCCTCGGCAACGTCCTCTGGGTGATCCTCGCCGGGTGGTGGCTCGCTATCGGTCACATCGTCTCCGGCATCCTGCTGTGCATCACGATCATCGGCATCCCGATGGGCATCGCCGACTTCAAGATGGTGCCGGTCTCGCTCATGCCACTCGGCAAGGAGATCGTCTCCACCCGCCGCGGCGCATTCGATCACACGCTCTGAGCGGGAGCCCTCCTACACTGGGGCGATGGATGCCGCCCGCCTGATCGCCTGGGATCAGGAACTCCGATCGGCGCATTCCCGTCTGCGTGCCGCCCTCGCAGCAACCCGCGAAGCTCTCGATCAGGGCGAGGATGCCCCGGATGCGACCTCGGAACTCGCGCTGTACTGCATCGGCTTCTGCGCCGCTCTCGACGGCCACCACGGCGCGGAGGACCGGCAGCTCTTCCCCGCTCTGCGCGCGGAGCATCCAGAACTCGGCGGGGTGATCGACAAGCTGATGCAGGACCACTCGATGCTCGCCCATCTGCTCGCCTCGCTGCGCAGCGCTGCCGAACGCGGCGACAACGCCGCGGCGATCGGCGGGCACCTCGACGGGATCGCCGCGATCATGGAATCGCACTTCCGCTTCGAGGAGCGCGAGATCCTCGAACCCCTGCGCGCGATCGTGCTCGACGACGACGTGCAGAGCGTGCTCGGACCGCTCTGAATCGCGTGATCCTCTGCGTCCCCCGATCGTGTGACGGATGGTCAGCTGCGGAAGAAAGCGACGCCCAGATCCGGATGATCGACGAACACTCCGTCGATCCCCTGACGCGCGATCACGCCCCACTCGGCCTCGTAGTCGCCGTAGGCATCGCGCCCGCCCGGTCCGCGGAACTCCGCGGCGAGGAAGGCGTTCTCCGGACGGCAGGTCCAGGTGAAGACCTGGAGGCCGCGCTCATGCGCGTCGGCGACGATCGTGTTGCCGCGGTCGAGCAGCATCTTCTTGCTGACGCTGATCCCGTCGACTCTTCCGACGAGTCCGTCGAGGCCCCGAGGGGTGACGGTGTCCTTGTAGGTGAGCGCCTGCTTGCCCTCTGCCACCAGCCGGTCGTACGGACGCCCCGATGCCTCGATCAGGTAGATGTACGAGGCGGAGATCCCGCGTTCGCGCAGCTCACCGAGCACCGTCGACTCGAAGCACTCGATCACCAACGGCAGTTCGCCGTCTGCCCATCCGGCCTCGTGCAGCTCGCGATCGATGAGGGGGGCGAGGTCGAGACCGATGCTCGCGAAATAGGTCGCGTGCTTCACCTCGAGCACGACGCCGATCTCCCGCCCGTACTCCGCCGATCCGGCGCGCACGATGTCGAGCACATCACGCAGCCGCAGGATCTGCTGCGCCCCGTCGAAGCTGGCGCTGGACACCCGCATCTCCGGCAGCCGCTCACGGCCCCGCAGCGTCGACAGCTCAGCCCAGGTGAAGTCCTCGGTGAACCAGCCGGTCAGCGCCTGTCCGTCGACGCGCTTGGTCGTCTTGCGGTCGGCGAACTCCGGACGCTCGGCGACATCGGTCGTGCCCGAGATCTCGTTCTCGTGCCGCACGACGAGGACGCCGTCTCTCGTCGCGACGATGTCGGGTTCCACGGCGTCCACCCCCATGGCGAGCGCGAGCTCGTAAGAGGAGCGACTGTGCTCCGGACGATAGCCGGGCGCACCGCGGTGCCCGATGACGAGGGGTGATTTCCTGGGCACGCTCTCAGCGTAGAACACCCCGGCACCGCCACCTCCCGAGTATCGTGGAGGAAAGAGACCTACTACCCCCCTTTGGAGTGAGGCCCACCAATGAGCAACTTCGCTTTCAACAACCCTGCTTTCCAGAAGCAGGACCCGCGCAACGTCGCGACGTACCCGGGCGGACCTCAGGCTGCCCAGGGCGCGCAGAACGCCTCGCTCCAGCACGGTGCGATGGACGCCGCGGCCAACGCACAGCTCGAGGGCATGTACGCAGCCCCGCCCGCCGGCGCCATCGAGACCGACCGCATGTCGGTCGAAGACACCGTGTGGAAGACGGCCGGCCTGTTCGGCGTCCTGCTCGTCACCGCCGTCATCGGTTGGGTGATGACGCTCGGTGGCCTCGACGTGCCGCGCTATGACCCCTACAACCCCGCTCCCGTCAGCATGCTGCCGTGGATCGTCGGTGCACTCGGCGGCTTCGTGCTCGCCATGGTCATCACCTTCACCTCCCGCAAGAAGGTGCGCCCGGCGCTGATCTTCGCGTACGCGGTGTTCGAGGGACTCTTCATCGGTGGAATCTCGGCCTTCTTCGAGGTCATCTACCCCGGCATCGTCTTCCAGGCGACGCTCGCGACCGTCTCGGTCGTCGGTGTGACCCTGGCGCTCTTCGCGAGCGGCAAGATCCGCGCGTCGAAGAAGGCCACCAAGATCTTCATGATCGCCATGGTCGGCTACCTGGTCTTCTCGCTGCTGAACCTCGTCCTCATGTGGACCGGCGTTCTGCCCCAGGGGCAGGCGTTCGGCCTCCTGAGCGCCAGCATCATGGGCATCCCGCTCGGCCTCATCATCGGCGTCCTCGTCGTGATCATGGCGGCATACTCGCTGGTGCTCGACTTCGACCAGATCCAGCAGGGCGTCCGCAACGGCGCTCCTCGCAAGTACGGCTGGCTCGGTGCCTTCGGCATCATGGTCACGGTCGTCTGGCTCTACGTCGAGATCCTGCGCATCATCGCGATCGTCCGCGGCAACAACTGACCGCTGCGCTTCAAGAGGCCCGTCTCCCCCGCGGAGGCGGGCCTCTTGGCATACCCGGGGGCGTGCGCGCAAGGGGTTGGCACTCGGCCGGCGATGTCGGCAGTGTGGTTGTCACGAAGCCCCGGCACCCTGGGGCTCCCGATCCACAGGAGCTGACCATGAGTTTTCTCGGCTTTCTTCTTCTCGGCCTCATCGCCGGAGCCATCGCCAAGCTGATCCTTCCCGGCAAGCAGGGCGGCGGCTGGTTCATCACGCTGCTGCTCGGAGTCGTCGGAGCGCTGCTCGGCGGGTGGCTCGGCAGCCTGATCCTCAACCGCCCGCTCACCGAGTTCTGGGACCTGGGCACCTGGCTCCTCGCCATCGCCGGTTCCATCATCGTGCTGCTGATCTACGGCCTGATCGCCGGTCGCGGTCAGAAGGTCAACGACTGACGCCACACGGCTCCGACGCTCTTCGCGTCGTCTGATGCCCGCCCCGTCGGCAGCTTCGCGCTGTCATCGGGGCGGGCTATTTCTCTGCCCCGAGCGCCTTCCGCTCCAACAGCGACCGCTCACGGTCGTTGCCGGCGAGACCAGCGGCAACGACGAACTCGCTCCTGGCCTCCTCCTCGCGTCCGAGCCGCCGCAGCAGCTCGCCCCGTGTCGCGGGCAGCAGGTGGTAGCCGCGCAGCGCCCCGGAGGACGACAGTTGATCGATGATGCGCAGGGCGGACGCAGGTCCGGTCGCCATCGCCACGGCTGCAGCACGGTTGAGCTCCACGACCGGCGACGGAGAGATGCGTCCGAGCGCCTCGTAGAGCAGCACGATCCGGTCCCAGTCGGTCTCATCGATCGATGCCGCCACCGCATGGCATTCGGCGATCGCGGCCTGCAGGCAATAGGCGCCGCGTCCACGGCCGAGCGCGTCGGCCGTGGCCAGCGATGCACGACCACGGGTGATACGTCCGCGGTCCCAGCGCCTGCGGTCCTGGTCGGCCAGCAGCACGGGGTCACCGTTGCGATCCACCCGGGCGCCGAACCGCGCCGCCGTCAGCTCCATCAACGCCAGGAGGCCGTGCACCTCGGGCTCTCGCGGCATCAGCGCCGCGAGCACACGGCCAAGGCGGATGGCCTCGTCGCTCAGCTCGGGTCGCATCCATTCGGGGCCGCTGCTCGCCGCACGGGCCTCGTTGAAGATCAGGTACAGCACGCCGAGGATGGCACCGATGCGCTGGGCGCGCTCCTCACGAGGAGGCACGTCGAAGGGGGCGTTCGCGGCGGCGAGCGTCTTCTTCGCCCGCACGATGCGCTGCTGCACGGTGACCGTCGGCACGAGAAAGGCGCGGGCGATCTCTTCGCTCGACAGGCCTCCCACCACCTTCAGCGTCAGGGCGACCTGAGCTTCCTTCGACAGCACCGGGTGGCAGGCGATGAAGATCAGCCGCAGCACGTCGTCGTCGACGGCATCCGGGTCCCACAGCAGGTCACCGCCCTCATCCTGCTCGCGTTCCAGGTCGTGGGCGAGTTGCGCGACGCGCTCGTCGAGGCGTTCCTGCCGACGCCACCGGTCGATCGCCTTGCGCTTTGCGACCGCGGTCAGCCAGGCACCGGCATTTCGCGGGACACCGTCGACGGGCCACTGCCGGAGCGCATCGATCAGAGCCTCCTGCGCCAGGTCTTCCGCGAGCCCGAAGTCGCCGACCATCCGGGTGAGCGCGCCGACGATGCGGGCGGACTCGATGCGCCAGACAGCGGCGACGGCGCGTTCCGCAGACCCGGAGTCGGGTTCAGAACGCGCCGTCTCGCGGTGCGCCGAGGTGTCCATCACTGCTGTCCCATCGCTGCTGTCCCATCACCGCAGTGTGATCACTGCTGGGCCATCACTGCTGGGCGCGCTGAGCCGCTTCCTCGCGCCAGCCCGCTTCCTTCTCGATCCACTCGTTGTCGGCGGGGAAGTCCTCGACGCCGGTCACGCGACGCACCTCGAGGTACGACCCACGTCCGAGAGGAGCACGACTCGCCCACTCCGCGGCCTCTTCGCGGGTCGGGACCTCGACGATCCAGAAGCCGTTGAAGAGCTCCTTGGTCTCACCGTAGGGGCCGTCGGTGATGAGCGGCTTCTCGGTGCTGAAGTCGACCACGAACCCCTCGGCAGCGTCGGTCAGACCCTCACCGGCCACGAGCACGCCGGCCTTGATCATGGACTCGTTGTACTTGCCCATGGCTTCGATGACCTGCTCGAACGGCGTCTCCTTGTAAGCCTCGACGGCCTCGTCGGTCGCGCGCATGATGAGCATGAACTTCATGATGTTCTCCTTGTTCGTGGGCCGTCTCTCGACCCTCTCATCTAAGACGTCGAACGGGAACGACCCGGATCGACATCATCCCGGAATTCTTTCTGAAGAAGTTCTCGGGGCGGTCGTAGACTCGCTCCCGTGACCGCCGCAGACCTCGTGCAGAGCATCCGATCCGCGCTCCGCGATGAGGCCGATCCGGAGCTGGCACCCGCGCAGCAGGCATACATGAAGTCGGCGCTGCCCTTCCTCGGCGTACGCGTTCCTCGGGTGCGAGCCGTGACGCGTGGGCTCGCGCGCGAGGTGACGGCGGCTGCGGTGCTGTGCGGTACGGCACTCGTGCTGTGGCGGGAGGCGGCCTACCGCGAGGAGCGCTACGCTGCGAGCGCGCTGATGGCTCTGCGCCCCGTACGCGCCAGACTCGACATGCTCGATGTGCACGAGGAGATGATCCGCACCGGAGCCTGGTGGGACCACGTCGACGAGGTCTCGCATCGGCTCGCCGAGACGCTCGATGCGCACCCCGCCGAGATGGCGCCGCTGTTGCGGGCCTGGTCGCGCGACGATGACTTCTGGGTGCGCCGGGCGAGCATCATCTCGCAGCTCGGGCGCAAAGATGCCACCGATCGCGAGCTGCTCACGGCCGTGATCGAACCGAACCTCGCCGATGCCGAGTTCTTCGTCCGCAAGGCCATCGGCTGGGCACTGCGGGAGCTCGGCAAGACCGACCCGGCGTGGGTGCGCGCCTTCGTCGAGTCGCACGAGCTGTCGCCGCTCTCCCGCCGCGAGGCGCTCAAGCTGCTCTAGATCGCACTTCCGGTCGCAGTTCCTGTCGCTCAGCCGCGCTTTCTGTCGTTCCGGTCGCACTTGCCGTCGCTCCGGTCGCGCAGAAGCGGCAGGAACTGCGACCGGAGCGCGTCGCTCGCCGAGGTCTCAGACGCGACGAGACGGGCGCTCGGCGACAGACGCGATCACGGCGGTGAGGGCGTCGAGCGAGCGCTGGGGGCTCCACGCCGCGGCGACCGACGGGGCCTCGGCGCTCAGAGCCGCGAGCCGGTCGGGGTCGGTCAGCAGGTCACGGATCGCCACGCCCAGCGCATCGACGTCGCCGCTGGGCACCAGTACGCCACCGCCCTGCTCCAGCACGTCACGGATGCCGTAGCGGGCGTCGTACGACACGACGGGCGCCCCGTGCAGGAGAGCTTCGACGATCGACAGCGGCTGCCCCTCGTAGGCGGTTGCCGTGACGATGAGGGATGCGCGGTCCAGCACCGTGCCGGGAGAATCGGTGTAGCCGGCGAGCAACACCCGATCACCGGCTCCGAGCTCCTCGATCAATGCGCGCAGTCGGCCCTCTTCAGGGCCGCCGCCCCAGATCTCCATCCGAGCGTCCGGCACGTCTGCGGCGAGGAAGGCGCGGATGGCTTGATCGATGCGCTTTCCCGGCGCGAGGCGACCGAGCACGACGACGAGGCCATCTTCGCGCAGGTCGTCGCGGCCGGTCACCGGGGCGATCGGATTCGGCACCACGACGTGTCGCGCCGGTTCTCCGAACCGCGCCACCACGTCGTCGCGCTGCGTGGTGGTGGGCCAGATCACCGCATCGAAACGGTCGGTCAGACGGAACCAGCGCGTCCAGAGCGTGTTCATCGGAGCATCCGGGGTGTACGGCGCCTCGACGTGCATCGTGTGGATCGGGTGCAGGATGCGCACGCGCGGATCGGACCAGTCGGCGATGAGCTCACCGAGCTGCCGGGACTCGCAGATCACGACGATGAGGCGGTCGCCGAACGCGGCGGTCACCTTCTCGAGCCACGCCCGATACAGCCCGCGGAACCCGTGCAGCGCTCCGGCCACCTCACCCGCGGCGTCGTAGACGAGGACGGGTTCCTCGGTCAGGTGCCAGTCCGGGTTGCCCGGGATCACCGGGAGCGCCGCGAACGGTCGCCCCTCGGCATCCGCCAGCACGCGGTATTCGACGTCGGGATCAGGGCTGACCGCGGCGTCAGCGGCAGCACGCAGCCAGTCGGCCGCTCCCCCGCCAGGAGCCACGGCCTCGTCGAAGAGGTTGCGCATCCGCGACGGGTCGACGAGTGCACCCTGTTCGACGAACGTCTGTCGATGCGCAGCGTGATCGGCCGCAGTGCCCGGGTCGAACGTGAGCAGCTGCGGGCCCGCACCGTCTGCCACACCGGCGGCAGCGAGCTGTCGGGCACGCGTGAGCGTCGCGATCGTGTAGCCGCCGTCCATCCCCGGGATCAGCCGACTGGACAGCACCACGTACTCGGCGTCGGGAAGTACCGGCGCCGCATCGGGGAGCATCGTGCTCCCTACTCCCACTCGATCGTCCCCGGCGGCTTCGAGGTCACGTCGAGCACGACGCGGTTGACGTCGCGCACACCGTTCGTGATGCGGTTCGAGATCTTCGACAGCACGTCGTACGGCAGGCGCGTCCAGTCGGCCGTCATGGCGTCTTCACTCGACACCGGACGCAGCACGATCGGGTGACCGTAGGTACGGCCGTCGCCCTGCACGCCCACCGAGCGCACGTCGGCCAGCAGCACGACGGGGCACTGCCAGATCTCCTGGTCGAGTCCTGCCTTCGTCAGCTCTTCGCGGGCGATGGCGTCGGCCTCACGCAGAATCTCGAGACGGTCAGCGGTGACCTCACCGATGATCCGGATGCCGAGACCGGGCCCCGGAAACGGCTGGCGTCCGACGATGGCCTCGGGAATGCCGAGCTCGCGACCGATCGCACGCACCTCGTCCTTGAACAGGGCGCGCAGCGGCTCGATCAGCTCGAAGTCGAGGTCGTCGGGGAGGCCGCCCACGTTGTGGTGCGACTTGATGTTCGCGGTGCCGGCACCGCCGCCGGACTCGACGACGTCGGGGTAGAGCGTGCCCTGCACGAGGAACTTCACCGGAGCGCCGCCCGAAGCCTTGGCCTCAGCGACGAGGTCGAGCTGCACCTTCTCGAACGCGCGGATGAACTCGCGTCCGATGATCTTGCGCTTCTCCTCCGGATCGGTCACACCCTCGAGGTGACCGAGGAAGGTCTCTGCCGCGTCGACCGTGATCAGACGCACACCGGTGGACTCTACGTAGTCGTTCTCGACCTGCTCGCGCTCGCCCTTGCGGAGGAGGCCGTGGTCGACGAAGACGGCGGTCAGCTGGTCGCCGATCGCCTTGTGCACGAGCGCGGTGGAGACCGCGGAGTCGACCCCGCCGGAGAGAGCGGAGATGACGCGGGCGTCACCCACCTGCTCGCGGATGCGCTCGATCTGCTCGGCGATCACGTTGCCGCTGTTCCAATCGGACGCGAGACCCGCACCCTTGTGCAGGAAGTTCTCGAGGACCTGCTGACCGTGGTCGGAGTGCTTGACCTCGGGGTGCCACTGCACGCCGTAGAAGCCGCGCTCCTCGTTCGAGAACGCCGCGACCTTGGTCGCATCCGTCGTCGCGAGCACGTCGAAGCCCTCCGGCGCCTTGGCGACCTGGTCGCCGTGGCTCATCCAGACGTTCTGCTGCGCGGGCTGGCCGCCCAGCAGCGTTCCGCCGTCGCCCGAGATGACGGCATCCGTCGCACCGTACTCGCGCAGGCCGGTGTTCGCGACCTCGCCGCCGAGCGTCTGGGCCATGTACTGGAAGCCGTAGCAGATGCCGAGCGTCGGAACACCGAGGTCGAAGACCGCCGGGTCGAGCTTCGGGGCCCCCTCCTCGTACACCGACGAAGGACCGCCCGACAGGATGATCGCGACCGGGTTCTTGGCGGCGATCTCCTCAGCTGTGGCGGTGTGCGGCACGATCTCGCTGTAGACACCCGCCTCGCGGACGCGACGGGCGATCAGCTGCGCATACTGCGCGCCGAAGTCGACGACGAGCGCGGGGCGCTGCTGGGTCTCGGACTGTTCGGTCAACGGACACCTTCCGGGGCGGGGGTGGAGGCCTCGGAGGCCTCTCTGGTGGCGAGATAGGTCTTGACTTCACGGGCGACGACCGCCTCCATGAAGAACGACAGCAGCGGCACGACGCCGCCGAGCGCGAGCAGGATGAAGCGGGGGAAGCGCCAGCGCATCAGGCTCCACATGCGGAAGCACGCGAAGAGGTAGACGACGTAGAACCAGCCGTGCGCCACGAGGATGAACAGCGACAGGTTGAACCCGTCGCCCAGAGAGGTCATCTCGCAGGAGTTGGTCATCGGGGCGAAGAGCGACCACCACTGGCAGTCGGGCCCGGCGATCACGCCGGCGAACCAGAGCGGTCCTCCTGAGCCTCCCATGAAGAGCTCGAGGTGGATCGGCGTGTACTTCAGCACCATCTCGGTCAGCAGCAGGAGCAGCATGACTCCGGTGATGATCGACGCGATCTGGTAGAACTTCAGCGCACCGCGGATCGCCGGAAAGCTGGCGACTTTCGGTTCGGGCATGGGTCCAGTCTAGCCGCCGGAAAATCGTGCCGAATCCGGTCGCGGAGGCATCGGTCAGGAATCGAGAAGCAGCTCGGATGCCGGGCTCGTAGCGTCGTCGTCATGAACACCACCATCGATTCCCTCACCCTCGACCTCCCGGATGTGGACGCCGCCCGCTCCTTCTACACCCAGGCGTTCGACCTCGGCGATCGCCTGCGGTTCCGCACCGCAGATGCCGATACCTCCGGCTTCCGCGGATACACCCTGTCGCTCGTCGTCTCGCAGCCCGCGAACGTACACGCCCTCATCGACGCGGCCGTCGCCGGCGGAGCCACCGTGATCAAGCCGGTGTCGAAGTCGCTCTGGGGCGTCGGCGGCACGGTCCAGGCTCCGGACGGTGCCATCTGGAAGATCGCGACCTCCGCGAAGAAGGACACCGCTCCCCCGAGTCGCGCGGTCGACGAGATCGTGCTGCTGCTCGGCGCGGAGGACGTGGTCGCCTCGAAGACCTTCTACGCGGACCGCGGCATCCCGGTCGGCAAGAGCTTCGGCCGCAGCTATGTGCAGTTCGACACCGGAGCCGGCCCGATCGGACTCGGCCTGTACCGTCATGCGTCGCTTGCCAAGGATGCGGGTGTTCCGGCGGAAGGGTCCGGCTCGCATCGGATCACGGTCAACGGCGTGCTCGGTGCGGCGGTCGACCCCGACGGCTTCGTGTGGGCTCCGGTCGCGGTGACCGCCTGAGACGTCGCGTTCACCACCCGTGATCCGGAGAGGAGACGACGAAGGCCGCCGGGATCGCTCCCGACGGCCTTCGCCTTTGTCATCCGACTATCGGATCAGAACCGCGCTCTCCCGCTCAGAACCACCGAGTGAGGAGGTCCCAGAGCCAGTCGAGGATCGCACCGATGATGCCGCCGGCGCGGTTGACGGTGACGGTGGCTGTCGCCGCGTCTCCATCGGCCTGCGACGCAGCGACGGTGTACTTGCCCGACGGAGCGCTCTTCGGCACGGTGACCGAGGTGTTGAACGTGCCGTCTGCGCCCACCTGGACGGTGCCGACCTGGACCGGCTTGCCCTTCTTGGGACGCAACTCGATGCTCACGGTCTCGCCGGGCACGTAGCCCTCACCGGTGACCTTGAGGCTCTTGCCCGCGGTCACCTTGGACGAGCCGAGGGCGATCGTGCCGGCGAACTGCTCTTCGCCGGCGATCGTGAACGGCACCTGCACCGTGGTGCCGGTACCGGCGACGGCCACCGTGAGCACCTGCTCGCCGAAGACGCCGGACGGAACCGTGAAGGTCAGGCTGGCACGCCCGCCTTCGTCGGTGGTGTCGACGACCGCCGGGTCGACCGCACCGGCCGCGAGCTGCGTGCCGCCGAGCGACAGCGACACCTCGCCCGGGGCCGGCTCACCGGCGCTGAACGCCAGCGAGGAGAGCGACACGGTCACCTGGTCGCCGGCGCTGTAGCCGTCGGCGTCCGCAGGGCTGACCGCGACGCCGACCGCGCGCTGGGCGTAGTCGGGGCTCGCGGTCTTGTTCGCGTCGAACCAGTCGACCATGGACTGCAGATCGACCTTGCCGGTGTCGCGCTTGCCCGTGCCCTCCTTGAAGGTGAAGAAGTTGTCTCCACCCGCCGCGAGGAACGAGTTGGCTGCGACCGTGTAGTTCGCAGCCGGGTCGAGCGCCGCGCCGTTGAGCGTGATCGACGTGATCCGCGAACCCTGCGCCGCGGCGGGGTCGTAGGCGTAGACCAGGCCCTCCGAGACACCGAGCTTCAGGAACGGACGCGCCGATCCCGCCGGCTGCCACTGTTCCTCCAGCACGCCCTTCAGCTGTGCACCCGTGAGCGTCAGCGTCACCAGCGTGTTGGCGAACGGCTGGACCGTCGCCGCCTCGCGGTAGGTGACGTTGCCGTCGGGGTCGGATGCTCCGGCCGAGGCGTACGTGAGGTTCGCACGGATGCCGCCGGGGTTCATGATCGCCACATCGGCGCCCGTGGACCACTTCTGCACGTCGGCGACGAAGTTGCCGATGGTGGACTCGCCACCGCGGTTCTCCGTCTTGCCGTCGCTCTGGCGTGCGCGGTTGAAGTCGGCGGTGATGTCTCCGACCTTGATCGCGCCCAGCACATCGGCCTCGGCCTTCGCCTTGGCGACGATGTCGGCCACCTCGGGGACGGCCGGGTACAGCGGCTTGCCCGCAGCGGTGAGGGGCTTGATCTCGTTGGTGATCGAGATCAGGTCCTTCGTCTTCGGGTCGACCTTGATGTTCATCAGGCCCAGGTTCTCGCCGTACTGCCCCGCAGAGACGACCGGGCGGCCGTCGATCACGTGGTTGTAGGCGAGGTGGGTGTGCGCCGACACGATGGCGTCCACGTCGTCATCGACGCCGTAGACGATCTCGCCGAGGGGCGAGTCCGGGGTGATGCTGTCGAGCGCGACACTGGCTGCGCCCTCGTGGACGAGCAGGATGACGACATCCGCCTCGCCGTTGGACTCATCGCCGTCGCGCAGGTCGTCGGCCACCGCGTTCACGGAGTCGACGATGCTGCGGACCTCGAGGTCCTTGATGCCCTCGGGCGAGACGAGCGAGTCGAGATCTTCGGTGACCGCACCGACGAAACCGACCCGGACGCCGTCGAGCTCCTTCACCCAGGCCGGTGCGAGCGCAGGCTCGCCGGTCTCGGTGACGAACACGTTCGAGGAGATGTACTCCCAGTCCGCACGCTCCTGCACGCGATCGCGCAGGTCTTCCCAGCCCTGGTCGAACTCGTGGTTGCCCGCCGCGCTGACGTCGAGGCCGGCCGCGTTGAGCGCGTCGATCGTGGGGTTGTCGTCATTGATGAACGAGGTGAACGTCGATGCGCCGATCAGGTCGCCGGCACCGGCGAAGATCGTGTTCGGGTTCGCCTCACGGAACTGTTTTACCGCGCCTGCCAGCACCGCCGCGCCTGCAGCGGCGCCGTCGGCCTCGATCCGACCGTGGAAGTCATTGACCGTGACGACGTCGATGCTCACAGGCGGGATCTCCGCGGAGACGCCGACGATGATCGGGTCGTGGTCGCTGGAACGGTACGGGGTTCCCGACTCGGTGGCGCCGTACGCGTAGCCGCGGTCGCTCCACTCCGGCGAGTTGATGCCCCACACCCCGGCACCCGTGATCGACGAGGCGAGCGACGGCGACGCGATCACGTGGTCGAGCGAGCCGAGCTCGCCGTCGAACGAGTACGTGTACTGACCGGAGGCCTTGTCGGCGACCAGGTCGCTCCACCCGTTCGAGGTGAACACGTCGATCGGGTCTTCCTTGCCATAGGCGTTGAAGTCGCCGATCAGCAGCATGTCGCCGCTGCCGGTCGTCTGCTCGAGCTGGTCGGTGAAGGCGAGGATCGCGTTCGCCTGCTTCACGCGGTCGGCGTTGAAGAAGCCCTGGCCGTCGGCCGGCTCGGCTCCCGCGCCCTCGGGCGGCGACTTCGACTTCAGGTGGTTCGCCACGACCGTGACGACACGTCCGTCGATGTCGAACGCCTGCGCGATCGGCTCACGGGCGTTGCCCCACACCGTCTCGTCAGTGACGGTGATGCTGTCGCCGACCCGCTTGACCGCATCCTTCTTGTAGATGATCGCGTTCGTGATGAAGTCGGTCGTCGCCGCGTTGTTCAGGGCGGCGGGCGTGGGCACGTAGCCCCACACGTCGCTGCCTGCGTCGGCGTTGAGCCCGGCGACCAGGTCTTTGAGGGCGGTGTCGATGGGCTTGCCCAGCTTCACCGAGTTCTCGATCTCCATGAGCGACACGATGTCCGCATCCAGCCCGTTGATCGCCGCGACGATCTTGGACTTCTGGATCGCGAACTGCGCCGCGTTCGCCGCACCTCGGGCGTTGGAGTTCTCACTCTTCAGCGTCGTGAAGTAGTTGTAGACGTTGAAGGACGCGACCTGGACGTCGCCGCCCACGGTCGGTGCACTCTCGGTGCGCGGGTTCGTCGCCTCGAAACCGACCTTGAGGTCGGCGGACGAGGAGTCGTCGATCGGCACGACCGGCTGCAGACGCCAGTCGTTGAAGCCCCACTGCAGCACGTAGCCGTTGTCGCCGAAGTCGACGGTGTCGCCGTTGCGGACCACCGTGTCCTTCGTGAAGTACGGCTGCTCACCGGGGTGGCCGCTGTTGGACACCTGGATCGACCAGCCGTCGTCGAGCAGAATCCGGTTGGCGCGGTTGGCCGCGGTGATCGCTGCGGCTGCGTCACCCGGACGCGTGGTCTCGGTGCTCTTGACGGCGAGCGCATCGCCGGCGTTCAGCCAGAGCGCACCGAAGTTGAACAGCTGGTGGCTGGAAGCGAGACGGTAGGTCCCCTCCGGAGCCACGTACATGTTCTCGTACTGCTCGCGGTCGGCGCCCTGCACCGTGGCGGGCAGCGGCGTGACGGCGGGAACCCCGACGCCGGCGGTGAGAACCTCGACATCGGCGGCCGCGGCCGGGTTGATCTGCGTCTGCCCGAAGTACTCGCTCACAGAGCCCGTCACCGAGACGAGGTCACCGATCGCCAGGGCCGGAGCAAGGGCGTTCAGGAACACGAACACGCCATCGGAGGCACCGGGAGTCGCATCCGTCGCGCCTCCCGAACCCTGGGTCTGGATGACGATGCCCTTGTAGCCGCCGGTGCGGTAGTCGGCGGTGACGACGCCCTCGACCTGCACGGTCTGGCCGTTCAGCGGGGAGACGTCGGTCGCGCCCTGGACCTCGGCGATGGTGGCCTCGGTCGGGTCAGTGCCAGGACCTGTGCCCGGGTCGGTGTCGCCGGAGTTCTGCGGAGTGATCGTGGCGGAGAGCGTGAAGTCGGCGCTGTTGACGTCGGTGTCGACGCCACCGGTGCGGTTGAGCGACTTGACGTCGGTGTTGCCGGTGGGCGCAGTCGCCGCCGTGGCCTCGAACGTGTTCGAGGTGCCGTAGCCGAGCAGGTCGACGACGCCGTCGACACCCACGACCGAGCCGGGGGTGAGGGTCACAGCGGCGGTGCCCTCGACAAGCGCGAGCGTGCCGTTGGTGCCGCTGGGAGTCAGGGTGCTGACGGCGTCCGGGGCCGGCAGCTCAGCGCCGTTGGCTCCGTTGCTGTTTCCCTGCACCAGGTAATAACCACCGGCCGGGATGACACCGGTGAGCGGGGCGACGCCGTTGAACGCCGCTGTTCCGTTCGCCGAGCGGTACTGCAACGACATCCCGTCGAGGGTGACAGGGGCGGACGTGGGGTTGTACAGCTCGACGAACTTGTTCTTGAACGCCGCGCCCGCGCTTCCGCCGGACAGGTACGCCTCATTGATCACCACCCCCGTTCCCGTGGTGTCTGCGGTGGCGGGAACCGCGGCCAGCGAGCCGAGGCTCAGCGCGGCGACGCAGGTCACGGCGAGAGCGCCGATGCGCCCCCGACTTCTACGGTGCGAGACGGGAGCCATGCGGCTCTCGTCGTCTGGAGCGGACATCATCGGTGCTGTCTCCTCGGTCGGGTTCGACACTTCTCAGGACTGTCACGGCACACAGGGGAAACTCCCAGCATGCTCACATGGTGCGAGCATACGGAGCGGTCCGGACATCCTCAACGGAGTTTCCCGATTCGTCATCGAGCGCTCACCGGATGGCCCGCGCGACCCCTGACGAAGGTCGCTAACCGGGGAGGGCGACGCACAATTGCGCATCAGATCACGCGCGGATGCGCGAGCGGTCAGACGGCTTCGGCCGCAGCCTGCTCTTCGAACTCCTCGACCTCGCGCTCCCAGGCGTCCTTCGCCAGGCGATACCAGAGGTAGAACGCGAAGCCGGCGAAGATCGCCCACTCGACCGCGTAGAAGACGTTGAGCCAGTTGACCGGCGAGATCTCATCCGGTGCGGGAGAAGAGATGTCGGCCAGTCCGGCCGTCGCGGTCGTCGAGGCGAGATACGGACGGTAGACATCGAGCTGCTCGATGTCGTGCCAGCGGCTGAGGAGAGCTGCAGGCGACATCCGGTCCATCTGGTCCGGGTTCGCATGCGGTGGCACGCGCGGACCCTCGTCGGAGATGATGCGTCCGGAGACGGCCACTTCGGAGCCGTCGGCACCGGCCTCGAGCTCTTTCACAGCGGCGTCGGCGGTCTTCTGATCGGGAGCCCAGCCGATCGCGACCGCGACCGAGACGCCCTCATCGACCCGCAGCTGACCGGTGACCCAGTAGCCCTGGACATCGTCGTTGAATCGACTCGACACGACGAGGAAGTCTTCCGGCACCCACGCGCCCGAGGTCTCGACACGCTGACCGACGAGCGGTTCAGGAAGGTACTCGCCCGGTTCCAAGACCTCCGTCAGCGGCAGCACCTGCTCGGTGGCGCCGGGAGCAGGCGGATCGGTCTCGATCGCACGCTCGAGCTGCCACTGGCCGAGCCAGGCGAAAACGCCGGCGACCAGAAGGCAGAGCAGGAGCATCCCGATCCAGCGTCCCCGGAGCATGACCTCACGGAGAGTCGGGGGGAACAGAGCAGGATTCGTCACGGTGAAGCGCAGGACCCTTAGGCCTCGTACGGTGCGAGCACGACCTCGACCCGCTGGAACTCCTTGAGGTCGGAGTATCCGGTGGTCGCCATCGACTTGCGCAGCGCGCCGATGAGGTTCGCGGTGCCGTCGGCGACGGGCGCCGGTCCGTACAGGATCTCCTCGAGCGTGCCGATGCCGCCGACCTCGACGCGGTGGCCCCGCGGAAGCTTGGGGTGGTGCGCCTCGGGGCCCCAGTGGAAACCACGACCGGGCGCGTCGGTGGCACGCGCGAGCGCGACGCCGAGCATGACCGCGTCGGCACCCATCGCGAGAGCCTTGACGATGTCGCCGGAGGTGCCGACGCCGCCATCGGCGATCACGTGCACGTAGCGTCCGCCGGACTCGTCGAGGTAGTCGCGGCGAGCAGCTGCGACATCGGAGACCGCCGTCGCCATCGGCGCGTGGATGCCGAGGGTCGCGCGGGTCGTGGAGGCTGCTCCCCCGCCGAAGCCGACGAGCACGCCGGCGGCGCCGGTGCGCATCAGGTGGAGGGCAGCGGTGTAGGTCGCGGCACCGCCGACGATGACGGGCACGTCGAGGTCGTAGATGAACTTCTTGAGGTTGAGGGGCTCTGCGACGCTCGAGACATGCTCGGCCGACACCGTGGTGCCGCGGATCACGAACAGGTCGACGCCCGCCGCAGCGACGGTGTCGTAGAACTCCTGGGTGCGCTGGGGGGTCAGGGAGCCTGCGACCGTGACGCCGGCCTCGCGGACCTCGGCGAGACGGCGGGTGATGAGCTCGGGCTTGATCGGCTCGGAGTACAGCTCCTGCATCCGCACCGTGGCCTTGGCGTCGTCGAGACCGGCGATCTCCGCCAGCAGCGGCTCCGGGTTCTCGTAGCGCGTCCACAGACCCTCGAGGTCGAGCACACCGAGTCCGCCGAGCTGCCCGAGCATGATCGCGGTCTGCGGGCTCACGACCGAGTCCATCGGTGCACCGAGCACCGGGATCTCGAAGCCGAAGGCGTCGATCGTCCAGGCGGTCGACACGTCCTCCGGGTTGCGCGTGCGCCGCGAAGGCACCACCGCGATGTCATCGAACGTGTACGCGCGACGTGCACGCTTTCCTCGGCCGAGCTCGATCTCCATGGTCACCCCACCAGCCTACCCGGCGGCCGGGCGCACCCGTGCTGGGAGACTGGAGGCGAGACCGGGAGGCTGCATGAGCACCGAGACAGTCGACATCGTCGTGGTGGGCGGTGGTGTCATGGGTTTGGCGACTGCCTGGGAGCTGGTGCGCCGGGGCCTGCGTCCCCTCGTGCTGGAGCGCTTCGCCCGCGGCCACCACGAAGGCGCATCTCACGGAGCGACGCGCAACTTCAACAACGCGTACGACGAGGAGCACTATCTCGACCTGCTGGTGCGCGCCCGCGACGGGTGGGATGCGCTCGGAGAGGTCGACGGCGAACCACTGCTGCGCCTGCACGGGCTCGTCACGCACGGAGTTCTCGACATCGCCGCCGTGCACACGGGGCTCGCTGTCCGCGGCATCCCGTCCACGATCCTCTCCCCCGCCGAAGCCGGCACCCGGTGGCCGGGCATGCGGTTCGACGGCGACGTACTGTGGTCCTCCGACGCCGGAGTCGTGCGCGCGGCGGAGACGTTGCGCGAGCTCGAACGGCGGATCGTCGTCGGAGGCAGCGAGGTGCGCTGGAACACACCGGTCGCGCACATCGGCGAGAGTCCGGATGGCGCTGTGCTCGCTCTCGCCGACGGCACTCGACTCCGCGCGGAGACCGTCGTCGTGACCGCCGGCGCATGGACGGGGAAGCTCCTCGCCCGACTCGGACTGCCACGGCTCACCGTCACCGAAGAGACACCGGCGCACTTCCGGCCGTCGACGGATGCGCCGTGGCCGTCGTTCAACCACTACGTCGACACTGCGGCATACCCCGCGACCGTCTACGGCATGCCCACACCGGGCGAGGGCGTGAAGGTGGGATTCCACCGCGTGGGCGACGAGATCGACCCGGACGCCCGCCCGCACCTGCCCACGCACGAGCGAGCGCTGGCGGACTACGTACGGGAGTGGATGCCGGGCCTCGACCCCGCATCAGCCGCGCCGATCAGCTGCACGTACACCTCGACCGACGACGGAACGTTCGTGCTCGATCGCCGCGGCCGGGTCGTGGTGGGCGCGGGGTTCTCCGGCCACGGTTTCAAGTTCGCACCGGGTGTCGGCGGGGTCCTCGCCGACCTCGCGATCGACCCCGCCGCCCGCGCCGCCGCGCCCTTCCGGCTGCCCTGAACCCGCACCGCTCAGCGGGCGCGGGCCACGCGCTTCTCGTCCCACACCGGAGCATCGGACTCGTAGACCTCGCCGTCGGCGCCGAACACCAGGAACCGGTCGAACGACCGGGCGAACCAGCGGTCGTGGGTGACCGCGAGCACGGTCCCCTCGAATCGCGCCAACGCCTGTTCGAGGGCTTCGGCCGACTCCAGGTCGAGGTTGTCCGTCGGCTCGTCCAGCAGCAGCAGCGTCGCCCCCGAGAGCTCCAACAGCAGCACCTGGAACCGCGCCTGCTGCCCGCCCGAGAGCGAGTCGAACGTCTGCTGGGCCTGGCGCACGAGTCCGTAGCGGTCGAGCGCCGAACTCGCGGCGTCCCGCGGCATCCCGGCGCGGCGGTCGTCGCCGCGGTGCAGGATTTCCAGCAGTGTGCGTCCGACGAACTCCGGATGCGCATGCGTCTGCGCGAAGAGCCCGGGTACGACGCGCGCTCCGAGGGTCGCGGTGCCGGTGTGCTCCACCGCGCTCAACTTCTCCCCGGTCGATGTGACGTGACCGAGCGTGGAGTCAGGATCGCTGCCGCCGCGCGCGAGCAGCCGCAGGAAATGCGACTTGCCCGATCCGTTCGACCCGAGCACCGCGACCCGGTCGCCGTACCAGACCTCCGCGTCGAACGGACGCATGAGGCCGATCAGTTCGAGCCGCTGCGCCACCACTGCGCGCTTGCCGGTACGTGCGCCGCGCAGACGCATGTCGAAGTCCTGCGACGGCGGACGCTCCTCCGGTGGTCCCGCCTCCTCGAACTTGCGCAGACGGGTCTGCGCCGCCTGATACCGCGACGCGAAGCCGTCGTTCGCCGAGGCCTTCACCTTGAGGTTCGCGACGAGGGTGAGCAGCTTCTCGTGCTGCTCATCCCAACGCCTGCGCAACTCGTCGAGCCGATCCATCCGGTCGGTCCTCGCCTGCTGATACGTCGAGAACCCGCCACCGTGCACCCAGGCCGTGGCTCCGGCCCCACCGGGTTCGAGCGTTATCAGCCGATCTACCGCACGCGCGAGCAGTTCACGGTCGTGCGACACCAGCAGCACGGTCTTCGGCGTCTGGCGCAGCTGCTCTTCGAGCCACCGTTTGGTCGGCACATCGAGGTAGTTGTCCGGCTCGTCCAGCAGCAGCACCTCGTCGGGGCCGCGCAGCAGCGCCTCGAGCGCGAGCCGCTTCTGTTCCCCGCCGGAGAGGGTCGTGAGCTCGCGATACCTCGCACGTTCGAAGGGCAGCCCGAGCGCCGCGACCGTGCACTGGTCCCAGACGGTCTCGTGCTCGTAGCCGCCCGCGTCCGCATACTCGGCGAGCGCCGACGCGTAGGCCATCTGCGTGTCATGCTCATCGCGTTCGATCAGAGCGTTCTCGGCTGCCTCGAGCGCTTCGGCCGCCGTGCGGATGCGTGCGGGGGCGACGCGCGCCAGCAGCTGGTGCACGGTCTCGCCTGCTTCGCCATGGCCGACGAACTGGTCCATGACGCCGAGCCCGCCGTCGATCGTCACGACGCCGTCGTCCGCGGCTTGATCGCCGCGGATGATCCGCAGGAGGGTCGTCTTGCCCGCTCCGTTCGGACCGATCAGCGCACTGGTCGAGCCGGCGCCGACTCTGAATGTCGCCTCATCGAGAAGAGGTCTGCCGTCTGGGAGCGTCAGTGAGACGCTGGAGACATCGATATAGCCCACGGTGCGTGGCCGTCCTTCCGCCCGCGCATGCCGAGCCGACCAGGATATCAGGTTGAGCCACGATGCTCCGACTCTGCTCAGGCGAGAGCGCTCGCTGTCGGCACGGGTGCTGCGAAGAGGTCGAGAACGGGACAGTGCGCGTCGACGACCGCGCGCAGGTTCTCGTACTGCTCCGCGCTGTCAGGGCCCGTGATGTCGACCGATACCCGCACGTCGTGGAATCCGGCGCGCCCCGACTCATCGATGCCGAAGAGCTTCCGCACATCCAGGTCTCCCTCTGCCGTGATCTCGATCTCGTCGATCGTGAGCCCGAGGGCCTGGGCATAGAGCCGGTAGACGACCACCTGACAGGAGACGAGCGCACCCAGTGCGTACTCGACCGGGCTCGCCGCCACGTCGTCGCCGGCGAGCGCACCGGGCTCGTCGACGAGGAAGCGGTGCTTGCCCGCGCGGATCTCGGTGGCGACCGATCCGATGCCGCGGCCGCTGACCCGATACGTGAGCTGGGCGTTCGCGTCGTCCGCCGCGATCCTCTCGTTCCACGCGGCGCCGGCGTCGGTGAGTCGCTGCGTGCGCTCGACAGGGGTGACATCGGCGATGCCGGCGAGCTGGTCCTGGAGAAGAGTCATGGCCCGACGGTAGCGAGCGTCTCCAGCGAACAGCCCGCCGCACGTCACGGGGCTTCACGGGCGGACACAGGGCGTCACGATCTCCGGATGGCCCCGGCGCCACCGGGTCGCGGTCAGTCGGCGCGGCTCAGGCTCATCAGCACCTCGGTGCGCGGCGCCGCTGGCAGGACGAAACGGAACTCCGTGCCCACGCCCTCCTGGCTGGTCACTTCCATCGTGCCGCCGTGCGCCAGGACGATGGCTCTGGTGATCGTGAGCCCGAGCCCCACGCCCGGGACCGCGTTGCGCGTCGCGGTCGACGCGCGGAAGAAGCGGGTGAACAGCATCCCCTGCTCGTCTTCGGGGATCCCGACGCCCGTATCCGAGATGAAGAACTCGACGCCGCCGTCGACCTGCCGCACTCCGGCCGTGACCTTCCCCCCTCGAGGGGTGAACTTGATGGCGTTGGAGAGCAGGTTGTCGATGGCCTGCCCGACCCTGCCGGCGTCGACGAAGACGGGTACTGCGTCCACGCCCACCTCTGCGATCAGCTCGATCCCCTCTCGCTGCGCGTGCGGTCCGGCCGACCTCGCGGCAGAGCGGACCAGCTCCGCCACGTCGGCCTCCTCGCGCTCCAGCGGGAACCGTCCGGACTCGACCTGAGCGGTGAACAGCAGATCGCCCACGAGGTTGAGCAGACGCTGCGCGTTGCGCTCGATGATCCCGACGAACTCCTGCTGGTCGTCGGTGAGAGGTTGCCCCGGATCGTTCTGGAGCAGATCCAGGAAGCCGATGATGGCGCTGAGAGGCGTGCGGAGCTCGTGCGAGATCATCCCGACGAACTCGTCCTTCATCCGCGCCACCTCGACGGCCCTGGTCTCATCCGTGAGCACGAACAGGTATCCCTGCTGCGCCCCTGCGCCGTCCTTGTGCGGAGTGACCGTCACGCGGGCCGGAACCGTGGTCCCTCCCGTCGTGATCACATCGATGTCGCCGTCGACCGTCGCGCCGGCATCGGCCTGCGCGAACAGCGCCTTGATCCCCGGCGAGAGCTCGGTGTAGCCCGGAGGGAGCCCTGGCATGAGCTGCGGGGGCTCGGCGTTGTCCGCGGCCAGCATCGAGAGGACGGCGGTCGAGAAGAAGCGATCGATGCGCACGCCCTTGAGCGCTTCGTCGACGGGGAGTCCGAGCAGCCGCACTGCTCCGGGGTTCCACGCGGTCACGGTGCCGCTGCAATCCGTCGCGATCACCGCCTGCGCCGTGATCGATGACCACAGGCTCTCGAACGAGTCCAGCAGTTCGCGGTACTGGCGCTCCTTGTCACGCAGCTGCACGATCATGGCGACGTTCTCCGAAAGCGCCCTGGTGCGTTCGGCCACCAGCTCCTCCGCCTGTTCGACGCGCATGCGCTGCTGCCGGGAGAGCTGGTTGATGACTGCTGCCACCGCCGAGAACACCAGCGGACCCACGACGCCCCGCAGCCACTCGACCGAGGTCTCGGGAGGATCGGTGAAGTACGGCATCAGCAGCGCGATCGAGGTCAGCCCGCCGACGACGAAGACCCAGCGGATGCCGGGAGCGGCAGCCAACCAGACCACGGGCAGGAGAACGAGCGACGAGAAGAGGGAGGTGGCGCCGCCGGTGCCGGTGCGGAACAGACCGAGGCCGACGATGTCGACGATGGGGATGAGCAGCACGGCCCAGCCGTCGTGCACCCCGCGCGCCGTGAGCACGGCGGCGAACGCGGTGGCGACGAGGACGACGGCGATTCCCGCCACCGCCGGCACGACGTGCGTCATCGGAAGGTCGGGGACCCACCAGGTAAGGATCGCCGCGATGACAGTCGCGACGACCGTCGGGGCCTGCTTGAGCAGCGGGCTCGGGCTGTCGAAGACCTGATACCAGCGGGTCTCCGCACGGTCGAGCGGCGTCGCCCTCATCGCCGTACCCGACCGACGATGGCGTGCAGGTCCGAGCCCGTGATCGGCTTCGGCAATGCGGCATCGGCGGGTGGGTAGTCGGCCGCGTCGAGCACCGAGCTGATCACGAGGAAGCAGTCGGGGAACCGCTCCTGCACCAGACGCGCACATTCCTGCCCTGAGATGCCGGGGAGGAGGAGATCGAGCACCGCGAGAGCAGGGTCGATGTCGGGGAACGCCGCGATCGCCGACTCGGCGTCCGGCGCGATGAACACATCGAAGCCCTCGCGGTCGAGATAGCGGCGCAGCAGCGCCGCCTGGTCGGGGGCGTCTTCGACGACCAGGGCCAACGGCCTCCCGGTCATCGCAGGAACAGCTCTCGCACGACGACCACGATGACGACGACCGCGAGAGCGAGGAGCGCTTGCGGGATCAGTCGCCGCTCTCGGCGGCCGTCCGCGGCGATCTCCTCCACCTCGGCGTCGTGTGACGGTGCTGCGGTCATGAGTCGACACGTCCGATCTTCTCTGTCTTGATCCAGGAGGCGTCAGCTCGACGCCACTCTTTGATGTAGGAGTCCACGGTGATGGCGCACAGCAGCGAACCGTAGCCGCAGATGTAGAGCAGGAGACCGGCGAAGAACCGCCCGCCGGGGAGAGGCTCCACCGCACGCGCCAACCAGATCCCGAGCATCGAGATCGGCCCCCAGAGGTAGAAGATCACTGCCCACGTGATGCGGGACTGGTCTGTCAGCTGCAGTCCGAGCGCGGTCAGAACCGACTCGAACACCCAGGGGAACAGCGCGATGGCCATCAGGATCAAAGCCCCGAGCCCTGGGAACATGATCGCCTCACGCCAGGAGTGCCGGCCGGTGCGCGGATCGAGCTGCACCGCGTACAGCATCGAGAAGAGGTAGATGCAGGCCGCGGAGATCCACATGAAGCGGAAGACGAACTCGGCGATGTCGCTGTGCAGGACCAACAGTGCGAGCATGCCGCCCGCGGCCAGGAGCATGAAGGCGGGCAGCAGCAGGATCGTGAACCAGGCGAGACCGAACCCGAAGCTGCCCAGCTTGTGTTCCCGGCTCGGACGGAACCAGAGCTTTCGGTAGATCGAGGTCAGCTGAACGTTGCCTCGCGCCCACCGCAACCGCTGCTTCCAGAGGCTGTCGATCGTGCGCGGTTCTTCGGCCAACACAACGGCGTGCGGTTCGAAGACCATCCGACGCCCCTTGAGCTGCCCCTCGAACGTGGTCATGGTGTCCTCGGCGAGAGTGCCGGTGGGAATCCGCCCGCCGATCGCCTCGAGGTTCGCCCTCGAGTGCAGCTGCGCGCCGCCTGCCAGGCACGCGATCGCGCCCCCGACGTTCTGGACTCGGCGTGCCGAGAGCTGCCCGATCACGTACTCGATCGCGATGAACCTGGTGAGGTAGTTGCGGTCGCGGCTGCCCTCCGCGATGTAGGCCGTGACGGCGCCGACCTTCTCATCGGCGAGGTGCCGGGAGAGCTTGCGCAGCGAGTCGCGTGCGAAGATCACGTCGGCGTCCATGATGAGCACGGCTTCGGTCCACGAATCGGCGAGGACCACATCGAGCCCGTGGTTGAGGGTGTGCGCCTTGCCCTCGCCGCCTTTCTCCCGCCGCAGGTGCACGACGCGCCCGGGGTGGGCAGCGATCTTGGCGGCCGCGATGGCCGGGGTGTCGTCGGTGGAGGCATCGTCGACGATGAAGACCCGGAGGCGGTCGGCCGGGTACTCCAGCTGGAGCAGACGCTCGATCGCCGGACCGATCACCGCCCCCTCGTTCCACGCGGGGATGATGACCGCGACGTTCGGGTGGTAGGGCGCCGCCTTGCCGTAGTGGTTGCGGAATGCGTGCAACGGCAGGGCGAGGAACTGCAGCCCGGTGTTGATCACAGGCAGCGTGCCGACCAGGACGCAGAGCAGGAGCAGGATGACCAGCACGGTCTGCAGCCAGGTGAGGTCGACCATCAGGAGGCCTCGACCGCGTCGAGCAGCGGGATGATCCGGGAGTAGCGGCCGACGTCCGATGCGTCGTGGCTGTCGGTGGAGGCGACGATTTCGCCACCGACTCGGCGCAGCGTGGTCAGCGTCGCGACCCCGGGGCAGCCCCATTTCTCGTTCACCTCGACGAGCGTGCCGGTGTCGGCGGCGGCTCGCGCCCAGGCCTCGGTGCGCTGCGCACCGAGGTCGCCCTCGGACAGACCGATCTTCGGCAGGATCGAGAAGCAGTGTGCGAGCTGGTTCCCCGGGTACCGGCGCATCGTCGCGATGAGCGCTTCGATGAGCTGGTCGAGCACGTCGTCGGTCGCCCAGCCCTCGGCGATCCGCTCCCGCACGGCTGAGGGTCCGAGCGGACCCTCCACTCCGGGGAACTGATGGTCCGCGATGAGGATCCGATCGATGCCGGTCGGAAGCGCCGGGATGTCGAGTGTTCCTGTGACGTCGAGGATCTTCGCCTCGACGCCGGTGAGAACCGTGAGCCCGTCCGGCACCCGGAGTGCGCGGACGGCGGCGAGGTACTCGGGTACCCAGGTGGTGCTCTGACGCACATGATCGACCAGACGCAGCGTCGTGAGCCCGACCGCCGATGCGGCCTCGACGTTCTGCGCGAGCGTCGAGACGGCATCGTCCGAGAACGTCGAGTGGACGTGGTGATCGCCGCGGAGCGCCGCGTTGATCACAGTTCCTCCTGATGCCCCGCATGGTCGGAGACCAGCAGGTCGTCGACCTCGACGATGATGTCTTCGAGGAAGCGCACCGAGGCGACTTCGCGGAACGGGATCCGCACCGGCAGCTCGCGCCCCAGGAACAGGTCGGCCACGAGCGAGGGGATGTCGACCCCGGCCGCGATCGTCAGGGGCAGCGCGCCGGGAAAACGCGGATTGACCTCGAGCAGCACGGCGCGGCCGTCGCGGTCGCGCCGCAGCTGCACGTTCGCGACGCCGACGAGTCCGATCGCCCGCGCGATCGATGCGGCCGTCTCCTCCAGCTCGGGGTCGAGGACCGTGCGCCCGGCGATCGCGACGCCGGAGTCGACCCTGGCGCGGGTGCGGGGCACTGCTGCGATGACGGTGCCGGCCGCGTCGGCGATGACGTCGACGGAGTACTCCTCCCCCGGGAGGAAGTCCTGCACGATGAGGCCTTCGTCGGTCGGCAGCGCTTCGAGCGCGGCCCGGTCGGGCACGAGGCGCACCCCGCGACTGCCGGCTCCCTGGCGCGGTTTGGCGAAGACCGGGAACTCCCAGTCGACGGCCTCTGCATCGCTCCCGGCCAGAACCGTGCGCGGGGTGTGGCCGGTCGCGGCGCAGCGCTCGGCGAGGGCCAGCTTGTCGAGCGCGGTGTTCAGCGTGTCCGCCGAGGGTGCGGCCAGAACCGCGGGCGCCAATTCGTCTCGCCGGTCGGCGAGGGCGATGAGTTCGACGTCGACCGTGGAGATCACGAGATCGAGCGCGTCGTCGGCGACCATCCGCGCGATCGTCGACACGAAGTCCGCATCCCGCCCCGGCGGCACCAGACGACGCTGCTCCGGTGGCACCAGGTAGATGCCGCTCGCCCAGCCGTCCATGTCGGCGGCGAACACCGTCAGGTCAGAGCGACGCAGGAGCGAGCGGATCACGGCGACTCCGGCCGGCCCACCGGCACCGGTCACCAGCACACGTTTCGTCATCAGCTCTCCCGTCGGGTGAGTTCGTGGGCGCCGATGAACTCCGCGGTCTCACGCACGACCTCGAGTGGCTCGACCGCCGTTCCGCCGCCGAACCTCGACCAGTACCGCGCAGTCGCCGTCACGAACTCGGGTGCGAGGTACTCGCGGCTCTCGGTCTGCGAGCCGAAGCGCTCGAGCAGCTGAAGCTTCTCGTCGAGGTACTGATCGATCCGCACGAACCGCGTGGGGCGGAAATCGATCGTGGAAGAGGGACTCTGGTAGCACGCGACCGTGCCGACGCGCCGGGTCGCCACGATGGTGGCTTCGCTCACTGCGCGGTGATCCTGGTGACGATCATGGCTCGAGTGCGTGTAGACGATCGTGGGCTGGACCTCCTGCACGACCTCCTCGATGAGACGGACGGTGGAGCCGCCGCCGGAGATCTCCGTGTCGACGAGATCCTTGAGGAAGAGCCGAGCACCCAGCATCTCGGCGGCCGCCAGCGACTCGTTCTGTCGACTGTCGGCGTCGCCGCCACGAGCGCCGCGGGACAGCGTCAGGATGGTGATCTCGTCCTGGGCCCTGGCGTGGGCGGCGAGCAGCCCACCGACTCCGATCTCGACATCGTCCGGATGCGCGCCGATCGCGAGCACCCGCTCAGGCTTTCGCGCCTCCTCGCGGCGACGCCGGCCTTCCTCCACCAGGCGGGTGACCGCCTCGACGAGCTTGCCGTTGTCGAGCGGCTTGGTGAGGAACTCGTCAGCCTGCGCACGCAGTGCCGAGACCGCGTACTCGACGGAGACGTGCGCGGTCATCACGACCACGGGAACGGAGGGATCCATTCGTCGCAGCTCGGCGAGCAGCTCGAGGCCGCTGAGCCCCGGCATCTCGATGTCGGTCACGACGACGTCGGGGCGTGACGCTGCGACGCGCTCGACCGCGATCTGGCCGTCTTCAGCGACGTCGACGATGCAGCCTGCCCGTCGCTCGAGAACGGTCTTCACGAGCAGTGCTACATCGGGGTCATCGTCGACGACGAGTACGCGGGGGGCATCCTCAGGCATGTATTTACAGCTCTCCTTGGGGAGGTTCCCTCGCCGATGGGGATCGGCATCGCGATCTCAGTGCCTTCAACACCGGGACCGCAGGGAAAGTCGAGCGGGGTATGTCGATTGTGGCATACAGCACAACCGTCGAGCGGCTCCTCGACTAGGCGTCGGCACGAGCGGCGCGCTTCTCCGCCTGAAAGACCCTGATCGCCTCGTAGCGCTCGGCGGATCGCGCCCGTCGCTTGGCTGCTTCGTCTTCACGATTCTTCGGCGGTGCCGCGGTGACGAGCTCGCCGAGGAGACGGCTGACGACCTGCGCGATCTCTTCGACCGCACTGCCGAAAGCGGCTTCATTGGCTCGCGAGGGCGCCGTCGTCCCGGCGATCTTGCGAACGAACTGCAGGGCGGCGTCGTGGCATTCCGCCTCGGTGGCCGCGGGCTCGAGATTGTTCAACGGGACGATGTTTCGACACATACCGGCACGCTACGCCGGGCCGTGGACAGACGGAAGAGGCGGCAGGGTGCGGTGATGATCCGCGATGGGATGGTGCGAGGGGCTTCGCGCTCGCTACGCTCGGGGCAATCGGAACCGCCGAGCGTGTTCCCCCGTGCACACCGTCGACAGGACAGAACATGACGAACCCCCCGTTCCCCGAGCCGCCGACCCCCGACTCCTCTGACCCGGGCACGCCGCCGCCCGCAGCGCCGGCCGCTCCTCCCGCTGCT
>NZ_PCPA01000024.1 GCF_002979515.1 Microbacterium sp. MYb54
GGCGTGGGCGGACGGGCGTAGGAGCGGGGGCTCAGCCTCGCTCCGGGGTGTGCACCCGGGCGAGGAAGCGGTCGGTGCGCGGCGACGGACCCCGCGGGTCGAGGATCGAGACGATCACGGTCACCGCGGTGGCGAGCGGGATGGTCCACGCGGCCGGCTGCGCGAGGTAGGGAGCCGCGACCCCGACGCCCCCGACGGCCGCGTGCGCGAGCAGTGCGAGTCCGGCGGCGACTCCGCCCGACACCATCCCGGCCACGGCTCCGCGAGCGGTGAGCCCGCGCCACCACACCCCGAGCAGCACGACCGGCGACAGCGTCGACGCCGCCACCACGAACACCACGCCGACACTCGATCCGAGTCCCGCAGGCGCCGTGAGCAGCGCCACCGCGAGAGGTACCAGCGCACAGAGCACCGCCGACAGTCGGAACGAGCGCACGGACCCTGAAAACACGTCCTGGCTGATCACGCCGGCGAGCGACACCACGAGACCGGCCGAGGTCGCGAGGAACGCCGCGAACGCTCCGGCGACGATCAACGCGGTCAGCAGCTCGCCGAGCACTCCGGGGAAGACGCGCGACGGCAGCAGCAGCACGACCGTGTCGGCGACGCCAGGCACCGCCAGGTCGGGAGCGGCGATGCGCGCCAGCAGCCCCATCGTGCTCGACACGGCATAGAACGCGCTGACCATGCCGATCACGATCACGGTCGTACGCCGCGCGGACACCCCGGTCGGGCTCGTGTAGAACCGCACCAGCACGTGGGGCAGGCCCATGGTGCCCAGCAGGAGCGCGAGCAGGAGCGATGCCGTCTCGTACGCGTCGAAGCCTGCGGGGCCGGCTTCGACCGGGAAGACGAGTGCGGGGTCGAAGTCGTGCGGCCCGCCGCTGAGCGCGAACGCGATGAACACCACGGGCACGAGGAGTGCGGTGAGCTTGAGCCAGTACTGGAACGCCTGCACGTAGGTGATCGCCCGCATGCCGCCCGCGGCGACGGCAGCGGCCACGAGAACCGCGACGGTGACGGCGCCCACCCATTCCGGCAGACCGGCCACGACCAGGAGCGTCAGCCCTGCACCGTGCAGCTGCGGCACGATGTACAGCCAGCCGATCACCAGCACCGCGATGCTCGTGACCCGCCGGGCCGACGTCGACTCCAACCGCGCCTCGATGAAGTCGGGGATCGTGTACGCACCACTGCGTCGGAGCGGGGCGGCCACGAAGGCGAGGACCAGGAGGTAGCCGGCCGCGTATCCGATCGGGAACCAGAAGCCGCGGGCACCGTCGAGCAGCACGAGTCCGGACAGGCCGAGGAAGGTGCCGGCCGAGAGGTACTCGCCGCTGATCGCCGACGCGTTC
Source organism: Microbacterium sp. MYb54 (assembly GCF_002979515.1). GTDB lineage: Bacteria > Actinomycetota > Actinomycetes > Actinomycetales > Microbacteriaceae > Microbacterium. Next base: position 1,356 of record NZ_PCPA01000024.1, read on the forward strand.
CACACCGGCCGCACCGTGCGCGACGCGACGAAGAAGTCGCCGGTCGTGCGCGAGATGCGCAATCCGTAGACGCCGATCAGCAGCGTCGCGACGATGACGAGCGCGACGCCGATGAGGTCGAGCACCGCGTTCATTCGCGATCCCGGAGCGCCCGATAGCGACGCTCGTTGCGGGCGGCCGTGCGCACGTAGAGCACCGCGAACACGAGGATGATCGGATAGAACGCGTATGCCTGCAGCAGCCACGACAGCGGCAGGCCCCAGACCACGACCTGGCCGATCTCTGGGATGAGCGCGATCGCCAGGGTGAGCGCGATCACGACGACGACGAACCCGGCGACGGTTCCGAGTGCGAGTCGGAGCTGGCTGCGCATCAGGGCCCGCGCGTAGACGGCATCCGCCTCGTCCACAGGAGCGCCGGGCAGCGCGATGCCGCGGGTGAAGGTCGCCGGCCGGCGGTCGGGCAGATCGGCCGTCACGCGCACACGCTTGGGCTTCTCGGTCATCCGGCGCCCTCTCCGCGCATCAGGGCATCGCGCACCGCGGGCACCAGCCGTCGACTGACCGGAAGCGAGACCGCGCCGATCGACACGGCGGGCTCCGCACCCGAGAGACGCGCCTCGGTCACCGCCGCCGTGCGCACGAGCGAGGAACGATGGATGCGCAGGAACCCGGCGTCCGTCCACCGCGTCTCGAGCTCGGAGATCGGGATGCGCACCAGATGCCCCGTGCCGTCGCCCGTGTGCAGCCGCGAGTAGTCCCCCTGCGCCTGCACCCAGCGCACGTCGCTTCGGCGCACGAATCGCACCACGGATCCGACCGTGACCGGCAGCATCTCGTCGTCTCCCGGCGTTGCGGTGTCGCCGAGCTCGACCACCCGGTCGACCGCCTGGCGCAGACGCTCGGCGCGCACGGGCTTGAGCAGGTAGTCGGCGGCCCTCAGCTCGAACGCCTCGACGGCTTTGGCGTCGTCGGCCGTGACGAACACGACCGCCGGCGGTTCGGCGAGGGTCAGCAGGGCCCGCGCGAGCTCGGTGCCGCTGAGCCCCGGCATGTGGATGTCGAGGAACGCGATCCGCACCGCCCGCTCGGACAGCAGCCGCAGCGCCTCCGCCCCCGATGACGCCGAGAGGATCTCGCCGATTCGGGCATCGGTGCGCAGCAGGTGGACCAGCTCGTCCAGAGCGGGCTTCTCGTCATCCGCGACGAGCACATCGATCGTGGGCGCACTGTTCGTCATGGTCGTCAGTCGTTGTCCGGGTCGTGCTGCGGCTGGGATTTCGGGACCCGCATGCGCACCAGGGTACCGGCGCCGGTGTTCGTCTCGACGACCAGGCCTCCATCCGCACCGTAGAGCTGGCGAAGGCGGGTGTCGACGTTGCGGAGCCCGACGTGAACGCCGTCATCGCCCGCGGTGAGGGTCGCCCGCAGGCCTTCGGGGTCCATGCCCACGCCGTCGTCTTCGACCGTGATCTCGGTGTGGGTGCCGTCGTCGCGTGAGGCGATGCGGATCTCCCCTCCGCCGACGCCTGGCTCGAGGCCGTGACGGACCGCGTTCTCGACCAGCGGCTGCACCGAGAGGAACGGGATGACCGTCGCGAGCGTCTCCGGCGCGATCTGCAGTGTGACCCGCAGCCGGTCGCCGAAGCGCGCACGTTCGAGTTCGAGGTACGAGTGGATGCTGCCCAACTCCTCGGCGATGGTGGTGAACTCCCCCTGGCGGCGGAAGGAGTAGCGGGTGAAGTCGGCGAACTCGAGCACCAGCTCCCGCGCACGCGTGGGGTCGGTGAGCACGAACGAGGCGATCGCCGTGAGGGCGTTGTAGATGAAGTGCGGCGAGATCTGCGCCCGCAACGACCGCAGCTCCGCCTCGGCCAGCTGCGTCCTCGACGCATCGAGTCCACCGAGTTCGACCTGCGCCGCGCACCAGTCGGCCACCTCTTCCGCCGCACGCACGAGCGCCGCCCTGACGGGAGCGGCGAAGGCCACGACGACCCCCACCACCCGGCCGTCGACGAGGATCGGAGCCCCGACGGCCTCGAGGTCGTCGTCCCTCCCCGGCGCCGGGAACACCTGCCTCCGGCCCGATGTGCTGACCTGGGTGGCGATGCGGCGGGCCGCGGATTCCAGTCCGTCGGAAGGGCCGTCGAACGACACCGCGCCCTCGACGCTCACGATCGCGACGGCTGCACTGCCCAACAGCACCCGCAGGTGCCGTGCCGCCTTCACGACGTCGGGGGCGGAGAGTCCGGCGCGAAGGTGCGGCGCCGCCAGGCTCGCCTGGTGCAGCGCGGTGAGAGCTGCCTGTTCGGCGTCGCTTCCGAGGTCGGCGGCCCCGCGCGCGAGTCGGCGTGCGAGCAGGAGGAGCACCGAGAGGACGATGCCGCCGAGCACGCCGAGGATCGCAGCGAGAACGACGTCGGTCATGCTTTCAGCCTAGGCACTGGCGCGGCCGTGTTCAGCAGCAGCGGGCACCGGGGTTGCGATCCTGGTCGTCCATCCGCTGCCGCCAGAACTGCCGCTCGGTCAGCGGCTCCTCATCCGGATGCTGGCGGCGGTGATGGGCGACGTAGGTCGCATAGGCGGTATCGCCCATCAGGGTCGTCATGTACCAGCGGATGCCGCGGCCGACCCGCCCCACGGCGCCGAGCAGCGTCCGCAGGAGGGTGGTCGCGGCATCCGTCCGACTCATGGTGTCGGCCATCTCAGTGCGATCGACATCAGTGCGACGACGCCTTGAGCTCGTCGGCGAGGATCGGCGCCCACTGCTTCTCGAGCTCGCGTTCCTCGGCGCTCGGCAGGAATCCGGCCGGGGCGAAGCGGCGCGAGGCCACGGGCGGATCCTCGGTGTTCTCGCCGCCACCGTTGCGGATGGCCTTGATCGTGACGATCACGGCCATGACCATCACGATGATCGCGAGGGCGACGAAGATGATCGACAGTGTGCCCTGCACGGCGGTGTTGCGGATGACCGCATCGAGCACCTCCGGGTCGCCGAGCGAGGTGTCTCCGCTGTCGCGGGCGGCGACGTACTTGAAGTGGTTCGCCCAGTAGCCGATCGCCGGCACCGGCGAGGCGATCTTGTAGAGCGACGCCGTGATGGTGACGACCGCGGTGAACGCGAGCGGCAGAGCGATGATCCACAGCCACTTGAAGTAGCTCCGGCCGCGCTTGGCGACGATCGCCAGCACCACGGCGAGCGCGATCGCGGCGAGCAGCTGGTTCGCGATGCCGAACAGCGGGAAGAAGGTGTTGATGCCGCCCAGCGGGTCGGTGACACCGAGGATGAGGATCGCTCCCCAACCGGCCACCATGATCGCAGTGCAGATCCAGACGCCGGGGCGCCATGAGACGTCGCGGAACTTGGGGAACCAGGCGCCGATCGAGTCCTGCAGCATGAAGCGGGCGACACGCGTGCCGGCATCGACGGCGGTGAGGATGAACAGCGCCTCGAACATGATGGCGAAGTGGTACCAGAACGCCATGAGCGCCTGCCCGCCGAGGGCCTGCTGCATGATGTGGGCGAGGCCGAGCGCGAGGGTCGGCGCCCCACCCGTGCGCGACACGATCGACTCCTCACCCACTGCGGCTGCGGTGCTCGTGAGCATCTCCGGTGTGAGGTTCACCCCCGTCAGCCCCAGCGAGTTCACGAACGCCACCGCACCTTCGACCGTGCCCCCTGTCGCGGCAGCCGGTGCATTCATGGCGAAGTAGATGCCCTGGTCGATCGAGATCGCGGCGACGAGGGCCATGATCGCGACGAACGACTCCATGAGCATGCCGCCGTAGCCGATGAAGCGCGTCTGGCGCTCCTTCTCGATGAGCTTCGGTGTGGTCCCGGAGGCGATCAGCGCATGGAACCCGGAGAGCGCCCCGCACGCGATCGTCACGAACAGGAAGGGGAAGAGAGGACCTGCGAACACCGGGCCCATGCCGTTCTCGCCGAAGATGCTGACCGCGGGGACCGTGATCTCGGGGCGCACCAGGATGATGGCGCCGGCGAGCATGACGATCACGCCGATCTTCATGAAGGTCGACAGGTAGTCGCGCGGGGCGAGCAGCAGCCAGACCGGGAGCACTGCGGCGATGAAGCCGTAGATGATGATGCCCCAGGCGATCGTGGTGCGGTCGAGGTGGAAGATCGCCTGACCCCAGTCGGTGCCGGCGACCCAGCCGCCGCCGATGATGGCAGCCATCAGCAGCACGAAGCCGATGATCGAGACCTCGGTGACCTTGCCGGGACGGAGGTAGCGCAGGTAGACGCCCATGAAGAGCGCGATCGGGATGGTCATCGCGACCGAGAACACGCCCCACGGGCTCTCGCCGAGTGCGTTGACGACGACGAGGGCGAGGATCGCGACGATGATGAGCATGATCAGCAGCGAGGCGATGATGGCCGCGGTGCCGCCGATCTTGCCGAGCTCCTGACGCGCCATCTGGCCGATCGTGCGTCCGCCACGGCGCATCGAGAAGAAGAGGACGGTGTAGTCCTGCACGGCCCCGGCGAGCACGACGCCGACGATGATCCAGATCGTGCCAGGCAGGTAGCCCATCTGCGCGGCGAGCACCGGACCGACGAGAGGTCCGGCACCGGCGATGGCGGCGAAGTGGTGACCGTAGAGCACGCGACGGTCGGTGGGGACGTAGTCCTTGCCGTCTTGCTTGACCTCGGCGGGGGTGGCCCGGCGGTCGTCCGGGCGGGTGATGTACTTCTCGATCACCTTCGAGTAGAAGCGGTAGCCGATCAGGTACGTGCAGACCGCCGCGAACACGAACCAGATCGCGTTGACGGTCTCGCCGCGGACGACCGCGAGCATGGTCCACGCGACGGCGCCCAGCAGGGCGATCGCGGCCCACAGGATGATCTTCGGCAGGGTCCAGCGGTTCGACTTCTCGTGGTGCTCCTCGGAGAGCGCGACGGAGGGGAGTCTCGGATCGGTGACGATGACGGGTTCGGTGCTGCCCGGTGCGGTCATGGGGGTCTCCTCGGGATACGCGACGTTGCGTTCCCCCACGTTAGGAAGGCGGCGCCGCGGGAAGGAGCCGAGAGAGGGGGTGCTGCGACGAGCGGCGCCGATCACGCGATGAACGGATGCGCACACGCAGCACAGCACCCCGTGGTCGTTCGACCACGGGGTGCTGTGCTGCGTGTGCTTCCGGGCTACGGCCGCTTCTCCCCGCGCGGCGCCGGGGTCTCCGGTGCCGGTGTCTGAGGCGCGGGCGTGGCCGGCGCGCTCGACTCGGGTGCCGGAGTCTCGGGTGCCGGAGTCTCCGGTGCCGGGGTCTCCGGTGCCGGAGTCTCGGGTGCCTTCGTCTCCGGTGCCTTCGCCTTCGGCACGTCGACCGTCAGGACGGTGCGGACGTCGGACTCGCCGTACTGCACGAGACCGAGGTAGCGGGTGCCGGCGGTCAAGCCGGTCCAGCTGAGGTCGAACGACGTCTGCTTGCCGCGGACCGCGGCGAGCGGGTTCGGCGTGGCGGTGAGCTCCCCCTCGCCGTCAGGCAGCACGTTGGCGTAGGTCATGTCCCACGTCATCGGACCCGTCGTCGAGTAGATGTTCGCCACCACGAGGTACGTACCCGCCTTCGGCGAAGTGAGCGTGATCTGCTCGTCCGCCGAGCCGGTCGCCGACCGCCACCGCTGGTCGTACTGCAGGTCGTCCGGGCTCACCACGCGGTACACGGTGAGGTCGAGGTCGCTGCCCTTGTCGTCCGACGAATCGAGGTCGAACCGCGAGAGCGTCGTGCCCTCCGGAACGTTCACGATCCACGACACGTCCTTGTTCGCATCTCCCGACTTCTCGTCACCCGAGTGGCCCTCGACGGGGTTGTCCGCGTCGGCGAGCAACTCGAACGGAGTCAGGCCCGAGAGCCCGAGCGCCAGGTCACCGGTGAGACCGGGGGTGATGTCCACCGACGTGCTGCCGTCGACACCGGTGCCCGTGACCTCTGCCGGAGCATCGGCCGTGACCGGGAACAGTGCGATCGGAGAACGCACCGTGTTCTTCGCGCTCGTCCAGGTCAGCGAACCGGTGGCCCACTTCTCCACCGGGGCGCTGGCGTTGTCGAACGTCACCGTGAAGGTCTTCGTCTGACCCGGGCGGTCGAACTGGAGCTGCTGAGGGGTGACCTTGACGTTCACTCCCGGCACGGAGGCCTTGGCGGTGAAAGTGCCCTTCTCTGTCGAGGTGACCGAGCGGGTGACTGTCTGCGTGCTGGTCAGGGAGCCGATCGAGATCGACGCCTGGTTCAGATCGCTGCCGTCGATCGGGTCGATGCCGGGGAAGTCCGACAGGCCCTTCCCGTCGAGGAACGCAGCCCAGTCCTTCACATCGTTGAGGTAGAGCAGACCCGGGTTCAGGTACCGCTTCGGGTCGACCTGACCCGCACCCTGCTCGAACGGGTTCGTGTTCTTCGATCCGTCGGGCAACACGGTGTCGTAGGCGGTGGTCATCATCGCCGACTTGATCTCGGCAGGTGTCGCCTTGGGGCGCTCGCCGAGGTAGAGAGCCGCGAGGCCTGCGATGTGCGGCGACGCCATCGACGTGCCGGAGAGGATGCCGAAGGTCGGCTTCTCACCCGGAGCGTTCTCGGTCGCCGCGAGGATCGCGACACCGGGAGCCGCGATATCCGGCTTCATCACGTCGCTGCCGTCGGCCAGCGCGGGACCTCGGCTGGAAGTGCTGGAGACCTGCGGAGTCGGCGTGGTGACGCCCGTGGTGTTCTCACCGACGAGGGTGATCGGACGATCCGCACCGCCCTGCACGTAGGCGAGCACGGCGGCACGGTTCGCGGCTGCCAGGTGCACGGTCGGCACCGCGTGGAAGTCGTTGTCGAGCGAGTCAGCGCCACCGGGCACGTTCACGAGGACCATGCCCATACCACCGGCGTCCTTGACCACCTGCGACTTCTCGGCACGGGCGTTGTTGCCACGATCACAGACCACGATGTGTCCGGCGACCTTGGCCGGGTCGAGCGTGCCGGGCAGGCAGAGTTGTGGGTCGACTGCTCCGGCGGCCGCAGCATCCACCGCGGCGATCGACGGACCGGTGACCTCCGTGCCGAACGGCACGCTCACCGATGCTCCGGCCTGCTGGAACCCGTCGAACTGCACGGTGCCCTCCCAGGTCGGGATGGTCGACGATGCCACGGTCGTGTACCACGGCGAAGCGTGGTCGGCCGTGACCGGGTCGGGGCCGTCGTTGCCCGCGCTGGTCGCGACGAAGACGCCGGCGGCTGCGGCGTTGAAGAACGCGAGGTCCTCCGGTGCCATCACGGTGTTGGCGGCTCCTCCACCGATGGAGTAGTTGATCACGTCGACGCCGTCCGCGACGGCCTGGTCGATCGCGGCGATCAGATCGCTCTGCGCGCAGATGTCGTCGTCTTTGGTCGACGTGTCCGGGCCGACATAGCAGGCCTTGTAGGCCGAGATCTTCGCACCGGGCGCGACGCCCGAGATGGTCCCGAAGTCGACGTCTTCGATGGCCGCCTTGACCTTGAAGTTGCCGGCAGCGGTGCTCGCGGTGTGCGATCCGTGCCCGTCGCCGTCACGTGGTGAGAGGTAGTCGTACTGGAAGTCGAAGCCTGAGGCCTCGGCTCCGGAGTAGAAGTACTGTCCACCGATGAGCTTCGTGGAGTAGTCGCTCGCGTCCCAGTCCTGGCCTTCGACCATCGCGGCCTGGAATCGACTGCCGTCCGACTTGTCGAAGTAGACGTACGTGCCGTCGGTGTAGGGCTGGCCGCTGTTCTGCTTCTTCTGCTTCTTGAGCTTCTTGCCCTCGAACGAGGGGTGCTCGGGTGCGATCCCGGTATCGATGACGCCCACCACGACGCCCTCACCGGCCTTCTCGACCCCTCCGGTCTGCTGCCACACGCCGCCGCGTCCTTTGCGGTCATCGCCGAGTCCGAGGTAGTCGGTCGAGGTCTGCGCATCGGGGTGACGGATCTCATCCGGGTACACGCCGAGGACGTCTTTCGATGCCCGAAGCGCGTCGACCTGCTCGCCGCTGAGGTCGGCGCTGAACCCGTTCAGCGCGACCTGATAGGTCGTGTCCGGGGTGACGCCGAGATCACTGACGAGGTCGGTCTGCTCGGTCTGGAGGTGCTCCACATACCGCTGCGAGTCCTGCGACTGCGCCTCGAGCTGCTCACCCTCTGCGGGTTTCGTCGCCTTCAGTCCCTTGACATCGCCTTCGTAGGTGGCGAGCGGATCCGCCTTCATGACCACGATGTAGTGACCTGGGGTGCCTGCGACGGGGACGGGGGTTGTCACCTCCTCCGTCGCCGCGTAGCCGGTGGTTGCCGTCGATGCGATGAACAGCGTAGCCAGGGTGGTGGCCGCTGCCATCCGGAGGGGTGTTCGACCCATGTGGTACTCCGATGATCAGGGTGCAACGCATTGCTGCACCGCGGCCAACATAGCCCCGCCCTCGGCGCTCGACGCGAGATCTGGCCGATCGACCAATCGGCCTTCGCCGATCGGCCAGGGTTATCCACGGCCTGCCTCCCGATAGGTCGACAGTAAGCTGGAGAGGTGGCCCGTACCTCCATCCTGTCGACGCGAGTACTGCTCGTCTGCGCAGCGATCGGAGTCGCGACCGGAATCCTCGCGGGCATCGCCGGGTGGGTCACTCCCGTCCTGTTGGCAAGCCCGCTGCTGTTCCTCTACGGACTCGTGCTCGGCTCGCACGTCCTGCCGGGGATCATCGCTCAAGAGGTGCTGCGCCTTCCCCTCGTCGCGCTGATCACGCACCTGTTCGCCGCCTTGATCGCAAGCGCCTTCAACCCGGCGTGGTCGCTGCGCTTCATCGGCACGGCTCTGCTGTTCGGCCTGATCCAAGAGGGAGTGGCCGCTCTCACCCGCTATCGCTCCTGGGGGCCGCTGCGCTTCTTCATCTCGGCGGCGGTGATCGGTGTTCTCGTCGCCGTCGTGGTGTTCTTCGCCGCCCACCTCGCGGTCATGCCGCTGTGGGCGCAGATCCTGTACCTCGCGATCTCGGTGCTCGGGCCGATCGCGTGGACCGCAGTGGGCCTCGCGATCGGCTCCGCGCTCAGGCGCGCCGGCGTCGCCCGTCGGTAGTCAAACCGCCCAGACGTCTCGCGACGACGCCTGAGGTCGCACTCACGAACGCCTCGAGCGGACCGCGACGCTTCAACACCGCGAGGATCGCTCCGATGACGATCGCGCCGAGGATGTGGATACCCTGGATCGCCGGTCCGAGGTACCACCAGGGGATGTCAGCCGGCGACTCGATCGCACCGGAGGCCGACAGCGCGAAGGTCGTGACGGCGGCTGCCAGCACATGGATCGTGTACACCGTGAGCGGGGCGGCGCCCGCTGCCCTGATCGGCTCGAGCACGCGCAGCGCGGCGGCCGGCAGCACACGGGCGAGGAACAGCATGGCCGCGATGACGACGAGGGCGATGCCGACACCGCGCAGGATGTCGAGGGTCGTTCCGGTGTGCGGAGTCTGCAGCGTGAGCGCCCACCATTGCGGTGAGAGCGGCGCACCGAACCCCGGCGATCCGATGAGGCTCTCGGTCGCCGCGGCAGCCTCTGCCGGCATCGTCGCGACCACCGCAGCGCGCCCGAAGAGGCTGTAGACGAGGGCGCTGACCGACACCGCGAACACGGCGAGGAAGGTACCCAGTCCAGCCGCCCAGGCGATGAATCGAAGCTCCGTTCCGTTGCGACGGGCGCTGATCAGCAGCGTCGCGACAGCCATGCCGACCAGCACGTAGACGATCCAGGTGATGACCGGATAGGTCCCGGTGATGAAGACCGCGCGTAGGACCACCACCGGTTCCCCCCACTGCGCCCAGCCGACACCTCCACCTTCCCCGATGACATCGAGTGCCTGCCGCACGTTCACGTTGACGATGGGGCCGACGACTGCGAGGACACCGGCGAAGACGAGCAGCCACTTCGGGCTCGTGCGCAAGAACGGGATGCTGCACAGCATCGCGACCCCGAAGTACACCAGGACGACAACGATGCTGCCGGGAGCGAGCGCGAGCGTCGCCCCGATCAGGATGATGAGGATGCCTCGTGCAGCCATAGCCCACCGTGCGGCCGCGACATACCCGCGCTCCAGGTAGGAGCGCGTCGCGAGGACGACACTGATCCCGCCGACGACAGCGAAGAGGGTCGAGGCGTTCCCGTCGACGACCGTCGAGAGCCAGGGAACGTGTCCGGGAAGGCCGACCGGCGGCATGAGGTGTGCGCAGAACATTCCGATGATCGCCAGGAAGCGTGCGAAGTCGATGCCGACCATGCGGCCGAGCTCACCTCGGGGCCTGGTCTCGTCCTGCTGAGGCTGCGACACTCGTCGCGCTCTCCGACCGGTATTCTCGGCCTTCGCGCTCGCGATCGTGTTCGTGTCTTCTCGCACGGTTCCCCCTCATGGTTCTCGACGCACAGAACGTCGCCTCTACGACGATCCCCTGCCGAAGGCCACGGTGCGTCCCTCGGCAGGATGACCGTCGTCATCCCACAGAGGTCTTTCTTCACGCGTGGCGAATCAGGTAAGGCTCAGCTAAGTTAGAGGGGTACGATCCGCCGACCCGGGACTCCGCCGTGCGCCCATCCGCGCCCCTGCTCCGCGTGCGTGAGCTCTCTCTCACCCACGCCGATGCCGCGCACCCCTCGCCTCGCGACGTGACGTTCGACATCGATGCCGGCGAAGTCGTTCTGCTGCTCGGGCCTTCCGGTTCCGGCAAGTCGACCCTCACTCTCGCGCTCAACGGGTTGATTCCGCACGCCCTGCCCGCGAGCATGGTCGGCACGGTCGAGGCCGGCGGCATCGACACGGCGAGCGCGCAGACGGCCACGCTGAGCACGCAGGTCGCGATGGTGTTCCAAGACCCGGATGCGCAGATCGTCACCGGCAGCATCTACGACGAGGTCGCGTTCGGCCCTGAGAACCTGCTGCTGCCGCTCGACGTCGTCCAGAGTCGTGTCGAGGAGGCGCTGCGCCGGGTCGGACTCTGGGAACGACGAGACGAGAACCCCGACCACCTGTCCGGCGGCGGACGGCAGCGACTCGCGATCGCGTGCGCGCTCGCGATGGGCTCTCCGCTGATCGTGCTCGATGAGCCGACGGCCAACCTCGACCCCCAGGGCATCGACGACGTCTACGCCGCGCTCGCCGAGGTCGTCGCCACCGGCGACCGTGCCATCCTGCTCGTCGAGCACAACCTCGATGCGGCGATGGACTTCGTCACCCGGACGATCGTGCTCGACCGCGAGGGCCGAGTCGTCTTCGACGGACCAGCGGCCGAGGTGATCCGAGAGCACGCTGATGAGCTGGTGCGGATGGGCGTGTGTCTTCCGGCAGCGACGCTGGCGGCCCTCCGTCTTCGGGATCAGGGACTCTCCCTCGTGCCGTTGCCGTTGACGCCGCAGGAGCTCGGCCATGCTCTCGAGCAGGAAGACGTCTCGTCTCGCGCCGCTCGCTCGACGCCCGAAGATGTCCCGTCGTCGGGCCGGGAACGCGACGACGAGACGAAACATGGTGAGCCGATCATCCGGGCCCGCGGGCTGATCGTCCGTCGGCGTCGCACCGAGATCCTGCACGGCATCGACCTCGATCTCGAAGCCGGCAGTCTCACCGCGATCGTCGGCGCGAACGGTGCGGGGAAGACGACTCTGATCCAAGCACTCGCGGGCGTCGTACCGCCGCCACGTGGCCAGGTGTCCGTCGACGGCATCGACCCGGGAACGGCCTCGCCCCGCGACCTCGCCGCACGCATCGGTTTCGTCTTCCAGAACCCGGAGCATCAGTTCATCGCTGCGACCGTGTTCGACGAGCTCGCGCACGGTCTGCGGCTGCGTCATGTGCCGGATGCCGAGATCTCGACGCGTGTCGACGAGATGCTCACCCGCTTCGGACTCGATCACAAGGCGGACGTGCACCCGTTCCTCCTTTCCGGCGGCGAGAAGCGACGTCTGTCGGTGGGCACAGCCCTGATCACCCGGCCGCGGGTGCTCGCCCTCGACGAACCCACGTTCGGGCAGGACCGCGCGAGGGCAGCCGAACTCCTCGATCTGCTGCGGAACCTGCGCGCCGAGGGCACGACGATCGTGATCGTCACCCACGACCTCCAGCTCGTCGCCGAACACACCACCCATGTCGTGGTGCTCGCCGACGGACGCGTGCGCGCGGTCGGCCCCACCGCCTCCCTGTTCCAGGACGAGCAGCTGTTCGCAGATGCGGGGCTGCGTCTGCCGGCATTGCAGCGAGTGCTGGCCTCCGCCGGGCTCGGGGTGACCTCATGACGGCCACCGTGTTCGACCCGTACGCACGGATGACGGTGACGTCGCGACGACAGTTCCTCTACTCCTTGAACCCACTCGCGAAGGTTGCAGGCTTCGTGCCGGCGATGCTGCTGCTCGTCTTCGTTCGAGATCTGTCGACTCCGACGGCGTTCCTCGTGCTCGCCTACGCCCTGATCCTCGTCGGCGCGCGACTCACGGGGCGACTCCTCGCCCTGCTGCTGCTCGGACTCCCGGCGGGGATGCTGCTGATCGGCGTGGGCTTCTCCCTGTGGGTCAATACCGCGCTCGTCGACGGCAGCGCACCGGTCGTGCAGATCGGCGACTGGACGATCTACAGCGGGGCTCTGCTGATCGGTTTCGCGACCGCACTGCGGCTCGGCTCGATCATCGCCCTCGCGCTCGTCGGCGGGCTCACCACCAGCGGGCCCGACCTCGTGCGGGCCAGCGTTCAGCAGCTGCGGGTGCCCTACCGCATCGGCTACACGGCGCTCGCGGCATTCCGATTCGTGCCGCGGTTCGGGCACGAGCTCGCGGTGATCCGTGCCGCCCACCGCGTGCGCGGCTACCACGGCGGACGCGGGCCCTTCGCGCGCATCGCCCGCGGGTGGGGGTACATCGTGCCGCTCCTCGCCGGAGCCATCCGGCATGCCGAACGCGTCGCTCTGGCGATGGACTCCCGCGCCTTCGGCGCCCACTCGACCCGCACCGAGCGGCATCTCGTTCCGTTCCGCACCCGGGACACCGTCTTCACCGTCGCGACGCTGCTGGCCTCCGCTGCCATCTTCGTCGCGTTCTTCCCCTGGCAGCTTCCCTGAAAGGCACCCGATGGCATTCAGCAAGATGGTCAAGCCCGAGACGACCGAGCTCATCCACCTGGTGGTGCTGCGCACGGAACGACTGTCGGCGCACTGGATCAGGGTGACGCTCGGCGGTGGCGAGATCGAGAAGTTCCACCCGATGGGGTTCGATCAATGGTTCCGACTGTTCCTGCCGATCGGCGGTGACGCGGGCCTGGATCGGGTGCCCGCGAAGGCGAACAAGATGTTCGGGTATCTGAAGTTCCTGCGCATCCCCGACGGCGAGCGGCCGGTGATGCGCAACTACAGCGTGCGCGCCTATCGTGCGGCGACCGCGGATGCCGGTGCCGAGATCGACGTGGACTTCGTGCTGCACGGCTCGGCAGCCGACGGCACGGCAGGTCCGGCGTCGCGGTGGGCCGAGACGTGCCAGCCCGGCGAGCACGTGCTCATCATCGATGAAGGACTCACGTTCAATCCGCAGCGCGGCACTGACCGCGTCCTGCTGGTCGGCGACGAGACGGCACTGCCGGCGATCGCCTCGATCTGCGCATCGCTGCCCACGGATGCCGTCGGCAGCGTGATCATCGAGGTGCCGAGCGAAGAGGACGCGCTCGAGTTCTCGCATCCATCCGGCCCGGAGGTCGCGTGGATCGTGCGCCCTCACGACGTCGCGCCCGGCATCTTCGCGCTGGAGGTGCTGGGGGGCACCGAACTGCCGGATGCGCCCTTCCATGCGTATGCGGCGGGCGAGCAGGCGCTGGCATCGGGCGTCCGCAAGCACCTCGTCGGCGAGCGCGGGGTGGACAAGAACGCCGTGAGCTTCTGCGGATACTGGAAGATCGGCGCGGCCTCCCCCGCGTCGAAGGCCGCTCGCGAGAGCGCTGCGGAGCCCCTCGCATGAGCGGCACGGATGCAGCCGACGGGCTCGCCTCCACGGACCCAGCAGGAGACGCTCCCGCAGCCACCGGAGGTAGCGCGTCCGACGCCGGTCGACGGTTGCGCTTCCCCACCGCCATCCTGCTGACCTGTGCGGCGCTCGGCGTCGCCGGAGCGGCGCTGCTCGCGCCGATGAACTGGTTCTCGACCCTGCTGACAGGCCCGCTGCCCTTCGTCGGCATGGCGCTCGCCGGCCTCTGGCTGCTGCCATCGGTGATCGCGCTGCGACTGCTGCGTCGTCCGCTCGTCGGGCTGCTGGTGGCTCTGATCGCCGGACTCGTACTGGTGCCGTTCTCCGGATACGGCTTCCGCAGCGTGCTGACCAACCTCTGGTGGGCGGCTTTCACCGAGCTGCCGTTCCTGTTCGTGCTCTGGCGCTACTGGGGCACGTGGATGCACTATCTCGGTGCTGTCGCGGTGGGCATCGTGTATCCGATCTCGGCCTGGGCGTGGTTCGACTTGGGGTCGATGTCGCTCTTCGCCCAGATCGCGTTCTTCGCCGTGACGATGGCCAGCTGCGTCGGTGCCACGGCCCTCGGCATCCTGATCGCTGACCGCCTCCGGAAGGCCGGTGTCGGCGGACGCCGCTGACACCTGAGGCCCCGTCGTCTCTTCAGAGCGAGATCGACGTCTGTCACCCTGAGGTCAGGCCGTCGAACGCCGTTTCTCAGGCCTCCGCGAGACGACTGTCCTGCGCGTCGGCGAACAGCCCCATGACCTCCGGGCCCATCTCGACCTGACTCAGCACGATCCCGAAGGAGCCGTCGGGGTCGATCCAGAAGTCCGTCCCCAGCCCACCCGACCAGCCGTAGCGGCCGGCGTGCTCGCCCTCGGTCTGAACCGCGACGCCGAATCCCCACCCCGTGCCCTCCCAGAATCCCGGGAAGAAGCTGTCATCGGTCTTCGCAGTGGACGGCACCTGGTCGGAGCGCAGCAGTGCGAGCAGCTCGGGGGCGACGATGACGTTCCCGTCGTGCCGTCCTCCTGCGGCCAGCATCCCTGCGAAGGCGGCATAGTCGGCAGCGGTCGAGACGAGCTCCGAGTGGCTGAGGTCGAACGGAGCGGGCGCGACGGAGAACCCTCCGGCGGCCGGCTCGATCTCGACCAGCGTCCCGCCATCGTGGCGATAGGCGGCGGGCAGCCGGTGCGCCTGTTCGAGGGGCACCGTGTACCCGGTGTCGACCATGCCGAGCGGACCGAGGAGATCGCGTTGCAGGTGCTCCTCCAGCTCCCCGTCGACCACTCGCGAGAGCAGGATGCCGAGGATGCCGAAGGAGTGGTGGTATCGCCAGCCGGTGCCGGGCTGGAACGCGAGCGGCAAAGCGGCGAGCGCATCCAGCCACTCCTGAGCCCCCATCGCGACCGGCTCCTGTCCCGCGGCCGTCCGGTTCGCGATCATCGCCTCCGCCAGCGGCGACGGGACGACCTGCACGCCGTACCCGGAGGTGTTGGTGAGCAGGTGCCGCAGCGTGATCGGTGTCTTCGCTGGCTCGACGTCGTCGAGCGCGGCATCCGGCGAGCGCAGTACCCGGCGGTCGGCGAGCTCCGGCAGCCACCTCTCCACGGAATCGTCGAGATCGAGGCGTCCGTCCTGCACGAGCCGAAGGGCGGCGACCGCGAGGATCGGCTTCGTCATCGACTGGATGCGCACGATCGCATCCGCTGGCAGGTCGCCGGACGTGACGACCTCGACCCTCCCGCCTGGAGCGCCGCGCACTCCGACGATTCCGGGTGCGGTGCCCTGCGCGACGTGGTCATCCAGGATCTGCGGGAGCGTGGGCGTCATGCCCTCGATTCAACCGGGCGGCAGCACCGCTGTCCATGCCTCGATGGCGATCGGACAGAGACGAGAGGAGGCCCCGGAAATGCATCCGGGGCCTCCTCGAGAGCAGAGCGTCAGCGCTTGCCGGCGATCTGACGGCCGACGAGATCGCGCATGATCTCGTTCGTGCCGCCGTAGATACGGTGCACCCGAGCATCGGTGAACGCGCGGGCGATCGGGTACTCCATGATGTACCCGTAACCACCGTGCAGCTGCACGCCCACGTCGAGCACCTCCCACTCGCGCTCGGTGGCCCAGAACTTGACCTTCGCGGCGTCCTCGGCGGTGAGCGTGCTGTTCTTGTAGGCGAGCAGCGCGCGGTCGATGTATGCCCACATCGCATCGGTGGTCGCCGCCATGTCGGCGAGCCGGAAGCGGGTGTTCTGGAAGTCGGCGATGCGTTCGCCGAACGCCTCGCGGTCCTTCGTGTAGGCGACGGTCCAGTCGAAAGCGGCCTGCGCGGCTGCGGCTGCGGCGACACCGATCGAGAGACGTTCGAGCGGCAGGTTCAGCATCAGCTGGATGAAACCCTGACCCTCCTTGCCGCTGATGAGGTTCTCGTCGGGGACGAACACGTCGGTGAAGCTGAGCTCGGCCGTGTCCCAGCCGTGGAAGCCCATCTTGCTGAGCTTCTTGCCCTGGTCGAAGCCCTCCATGCCCTTCTCGACGAGCAGCAGGCTGAACGCGTCTGGACGGTTGCCCTCACCGGTCTTGACGAAGGTCACCACGACGTCGGCGGTCGTGCCCGAGGAGATGAACGTCTTCGCGCCGTTGAGGATGTAGCCGCCGTCGACCTTCTTGGCGCTGGTCTTGATGCCACGCAGATCAGACCCCGCGCCCGGGTCGGTCATGGCGAGCGCGCCGAGCACTTCGCCCGTGGCCATGCGAGGCAGCCACTTCTCCTTCTGCTCCTGCGTCCCCATGTGCACGAGGTAGGGCACGGCCAGGTCGTCCTGGATGCCGAAGGCACCGGCCAGCGAACCGGCCCCTGCGGCGATGACCTCTTCCATCACGATCGTGCGGAAGCGGTAGTCCTGCAGCATCCCGGCGCCACCGAACTCCTCGGGGACCGACAGTCCAATCAGACCCGACTCGCCGGCAGCCAGCATGGTCGCCCGGTCGATCTCACCCGCGGCATCCCACCGCTCGATCGCCTCGCCCGTCACGTGGCGCTTGACGAAGTCCTTGACCAGGTCTCGGAATGCCTCGTGATCCTCGTCATAGATGTCGCGTTCCATGCCGTCCTCCTGAACGTCTCATGCATCATTGCTCCGGTGATTCTACGTCGCCAGGGGAGGTCGGGGACAGGACGTTGTGAGAATGCATCCCATAATCCGTGACACTGGGTACCGCGGTTGTCGGATGCCGCAACCGGGGCGTTCCTCCCCCGATTCAGTGCGAGTAATCGGGGGCGGCAGGCAGCGCGAAGAACTCCTCGAGCGTGTGGAATCCGCCCTCGTGATACGCCGCGGCGAGGTCGACTCCGACGTAGCGGAGGTGCCACGGCTCCGGGGCATAGCCCGTGACCGGGGTGCCGACCTGCTCGTAGCGCACGATGAATCCGTACTCCCAGGCGTGAGCTGCGACCCAATCGCTCTGCGCCGTCCCGCCGAAGCCGTCGAGGCCCCCGCAGCCCGTGCCGCACGCCACCACGTCGAGCGCGAGACCCGTCTGGTGCTCGCTGTGACCGGGACGCGCGGAGCCCGCATCCGCATCCGCCTGCCCCTGCGAGCGCACGTGGGAGCCGTAGGTCGTGACCTGCAGTCCGTAGGAGCGGTAGCCGTTGTTCGCGCCGATCCGTCCCACGCCGGCAGCAGCCGCAGCATCCGCCATCTGACCGACGGCACCGGCGACATCGGAGCGCACCCGCCCCGACGGTGTCGTCAGCTGCAACGGTATCGAGGCGAGGTTCGCCGGTTCGTACTCGGGCGGGTTCAACGGCAGCGATTTGTTCACCACGACCCAGAGGCGCGCAGGATCGTTGAGTGAGATGCACGGAGCATTGCCCGCGACGACCGCCTCGCGGAAGGCGGCCCCTCCTCCGAACCCCGCGATCGTGCCCGCATCGTCACCGTTCGCGATCGTCTGCTGCACCGACGGCTCGGCGCACGGGTCGGCCGCGGTCGTCGCAGCGACCTTGACCGACGGCACCTGCATGACGGCTACGGGCACGGGCATCGGATCGGCACCCGGGGAGGGCATCGGGCCTGACCCGACCGAGAGCAGGATCCCGATGGCGGTCAGGGCGACGCCGATCGGCAATGCGGGTCCGCGGATCGGGGACCGCGGAGCCGCATGCTGAGCGTGCGGCAGGAAGGGCATTGGTCCATCTTCTCATTCGAAGATAAGTAGCAGACTCGCTTGCGTTAACATCGTCCTTCTGTTCGAATGGTCGAGTGAGGTGGCAAGGACAGAAGCTCGGAGAGACAGACACAGCGGCACTGCCCGGTCTGGAAGACCGGTCGAGCGTGCTGCGCTCGGTGACGACTCCCGAGTTCGCGGGCATGACGTTCCACGAGGTGCTGTCGAAGTCGGCGCTGAATCATGTTCCCGGCGCCTCCCGCATGCCGTTCGCGTGGACGATCAACCCCTACCGTGGATGCTCGCATGCCTGCGTCTACTGCTTCGCCCGCGGCACGCACGAGTACCTCGACCTCGACGGCGGGTCCGACTTCGACTCGCAGATCGTCGTCAAGGTGAACGTCGTCGAGGTGCTCGCACGCGAGCTGCGCAAGGGCAGCTGGGAGCACGAGACCGTGGCGTTGGGCACGAACACCGATCCGTATCAGCGGGCCGAGGGGCGCTACAAGCTCATGCCGGGCATCATCGAGACGCTCGCGGCATCCGGCACCCCGATCTCGATCCTCACGAAGGGCACGCTGATCCGCCGAGACATCCCGCTGCTCGTGAAGGCCGCGAAGCGGGTGCCGATCGACGTGCAGATGTCGATCGCGATGTACGACGATGAGCTGCAGAAGGCGATCGAGCCCGGGGCGCCGACGACGCAGGCCCGGCTCGACACCGTGCGGGCGCTGGCCGATGCCGGATTCCCCGTGACGGTGTTCCTCATGCCGATCATGCCTCATATGACCGACTCGCTCGCCGCGATCGACAGCGCCCTCGTGCGCATCAAAGAGGCGGGGGCGCGCAACGTCATCTACGGAGCCCTGCACCTGCGACCGGGTGTGAAGCCCTGGTTCTTCCAATGGCTCGACGCGAATCGCCCCGACCTCGTCTCGTCGTACCGGGGGCTGTATCCGGGAGCTT
This sequence comes from Microbacterium sp. MYb54, assembly GCF_002979515.1. Classification (GTDB taxonomy): domain Bacteria; phylum Actinomycetota; class Actinomycetes; order Actinomycetales; family Microbacteriaceae; genus Microbacterium. Next base: position 20,457 of record NZ_PCPA01000024.1, read on the forward strand.
CGGCCGAGGCACCCAAGGGGTACCGGCAGTGGCTCGCCAAGCGGACCCGACCACTCATCCGCATGCACGGACTGGACGGCCGCCACGAAGACGACTACTCCCGCCGCGGGTTCCGACCGGGGCAGGGCCACGTGCAGACGAGTGCGGCGACCGCGGCAGCGGCGGCAGCAGCGGTGAGATTCACACCCAGCGCCCGAGCCGAGGCACCGCCCGCGCAGCCGATGCTCTTCTGACCGGGCGGTCGGGCTCCCCTCCCGCGGCCGCGTAGGCTCGGGGATCATGGCGATCGGTTCCACAGTCCACACATTCGAAGTGCAGCTCGCTGACACCGATCGCGGCGTCTACGAGGACTACTCGCTGCGCGTGGCGCGGCATCCGTCCGAGACCGATGCCTACATGCTCACCCGCGTGCTGGCCTACGGGCTCGAGTTCGCCGAGGGAATCGCGTTCGGCGGCAGCATCTCGTCGACCGAAGAACCCGCGGTTCTCGTGCGCGACCTCACCGGACTCATCACGGCCTGGGTCGAGATCGGGGCGCCCGACGCCGAGCGACTGCACTACGGCAGCAGGCTCGCCGAACGCACCGTGGTCTACACCCACCGCGACCCCGCCAAGGTGATGGCGCAGTGGACCGACAAGCGCATCCACCGCCGCGAGGACATCCGCGTCTACAGCTTCGACCCCGGGTTCATCGAGACCGCGGCCGCACTGATCGAGCGCCGCAACACGATGACCCTCACCGTGACCGAGAGCGTGATCTACCTCGACCTCAACGGCACGAACCTGACCTCCGCCGTGCACGTGCACGAGCTGGCCTGACCCGCGCCCGCGTCCGCGTCCGCGTCGCGCCGCTACCTCCGCCGAGTGCACGGCTTCTCGCCGAACGCACGGCTTCCGCACGCACACATCCCGTGCACTCGACGGCAAGCCGTGCACCCGCGACTGCGGCGAATGCACGGGACTGCAGCAGCGCTGCGGTGGATGCAGCGCCACCGGAGCGCGGGAACTTACCGAGTGCACGGCTTCTCGCCGAGCGCACGGCTTCCGCACGCACACATCCCGTGCACTCGACGGCAAGCCGTGCACTCGACGGCGGTCAGAGGCGGGGGGACCTCGACGCGAGGGCGCGCGGGGGACGCGAAAGGCCCCGTCCGCAGAAGCGGACGGGGCCTTCATCACGAGAGCGCTCAGGCAGTCAGGTCGGCCGCGGTCGGCACGCGACCGGCGATCTCCTCGATCACGTCGTCGTCGAGACGCGCATTCTCGAACGGTGCGTCGATCTCGGCACGCTCGAGCAGTTCGGTCATGCGACGCTGGCGCTGACGCGTGATCAGCGTGACGACACGACCCGAGCGGCCTGCGCGACCTGTGCGACCCGAACGGTGCAGGTACGTCTTGTACTCGTCGGGGGCGTCGGCCTGGACGACCAGGTCGATGTCGTCGACGTGGATGCCGCGGGCTGCGACATCGGTGGCCACGAGCACGCTCACGCGGCCCGAAGTCAGACGCTCGAGGTTGCGCGTGCGCTTGGCCTGGTTCAGGTCACCGTGCAGCGAGACGGCCGGGATGCCGGCATCGTCGAACTGCTCTGCGAGCATGTCGGCGTAGGCACGGGTGCGAGCGAAGACCAGAGTCTTGCCTGCACGGTCGACGAGCGAGGTGAGGATGTCGGCCTTGTCGCGGTGCTCGATCACGAGCACGCGGTGCTCGATCGTGCTGGAGTCCTGGTCTTCACCGGCGACCTCGTAGACGGCCGGGTCGACGAGGAACTCGTCGACGAGCGCCGCGACCTCACGGTCGAGCGTGGCCGAGAACAGCAGCTTCTGGCTGCCGTCTGCCGTGTGGCGCAGGATGCGCTGCACGGGCTCGACGAATCCGAGCTCGCACATGTGGTCGGCCTCGTCGAGCACCGCGATGCGGCAGTCCGAGAGGTCGAGCTTGCCCTGGTTGATGAGGTCCTCGACGCGGCCGGGGGTGCCGATCACGATGTCGACGCCCTTCTTGAGCGCACCGACCTGACGACCCTGCGGCACACCACCGTAGATCTGCGTGGTGAACAGGCCGACGCTGCGGGCGATCGGCTGGATGGTGCGGTCGATCTGCAGCGCGAGCTCACGCGTCGGGGCGAGGATGATCGCGCGCGGCGACCGACCGAACTCGCGGCGCTTGCCGGCCTGCGACTGCAGCACGCGCTCGACGAGCGGGGCGCCGAAGGCGATGGTCTTGCCGGAGCCGGTGCGGCCGCGGGCGAGCACGTCGCGTCCTGCGAGGACGGCCGGGATGCTGGCGGCCTGGATCGCGAACGGCGAAGCGGCGCCCATTCCGACGAGGGTCTCGACGATGTTGGAGCCGAGACCGAGGTCGCCGAACGTCACGCCATCGACCTCGACGGCCGCGACGGACTTCGCCTCGAGGCGCTCGTGCACGACGTCGTCACCGGGTGCGAACTTCGCTCCGGTCGAGGCGGGACGGCTGGTGGCGTTCCAGTCGTTGCGGCTCGGACGCTCGTTGCGGGCCGGGCGACCGCGGGTGTCGGAGGTCAGCGGACGGGGACGCTCGGTGCGGTACGCGCCACCGGTCGACGGGCGCGAACGCTCGTCGCGGCCGCCCTCGAAGGAGCGCTGCGTGCGATCGCGGTCGAAAGCACGGCGGGCGCGGTCGGCGTCGAACGAACGCTCCGGACGGTCTGCGCCACGGCTCGGTGCGCCGGCGCCACGGTCGTCACGACGCGGACGCTCGTCACGGTCGAAGCGCTGTCCGCCACGGTCGTCACGGTATCCACCGGCGCCCGAGGGACGCTGACCACGACGGTCGTCGCGCACGGGGCGTCCACCGTCACGGTGGTCGTTGTCGCGGAAGCCCTGACGCTGGGTGCCAGCACCGCGGTCGTCACGGCGCGGACGCTCGTCGCGCTGGCCACCGCGCTCGTCGCGGTAGGTGCCGGGGCCGGTCGGCCGCTGGCCGCCACGGTCGTCACGACGCGGGCGGTCATCGCGGTCGAAGCGAGGACGCTCGGCGCCGCGGTCGAAGGAACGGGGACGCTCATCACGGCCACCCGAACGGGCCGGGCGCTCGTCGAAGCGGCGCGCACCGGTGGAGGGGCGGTCGTTGAAGCGCGGGCGCTCGGTGCGCTCGTCGCTGCGGTGGTGCGGAGCCTCGCGGCGTCCGGACTCTGCACGGTTGCGGATGCCGCGGGCCTCGTCACGGCCGGCGCGCTCCTGCGCGTTCCAACGCTGCTTGGGGGCACCCGTCTCGGCCTCGGCCGGACGGTATCCGCGGTGGCTCGCGCTGCGGCTGCCAGGACGACGGTCGTAGCCGCCGGCTGCGGGGGCTGCACGGCGGTCACCGGCATCCGATCGTCCACCGCGCTCGTCGCGCGCACCGTCACGGGCAGGCGCACCGTGGTGACGGTCGTGGAAGGAAGTCTTGTTCGCGCCGTATCGCGGCTCGAAATTGCGGGCGGGTCGACCGCCCTGGGGCTTCTTGCTCTTCGGCATGGGGGGTATCTGCTTTCGTTCTCGCACGAGAACAGCACTGCGCGCACAGGCGCACCGTGAGCTTTGCTCAGGGGGCCGGTTGGGACGAGCCGGGGCTATTCATGTGATGGTTCATGTGCGTCGATGGACGCTCACCATCGGCCCCTGGACTCACACTTCACACACATAAAACGTCCGCGCCTTGCGCGGGTGTCCGAAGCCGACCGCACAAGTGTAGCCGACGCACCTGAGAGAGTGCCCAGCCCCTACGCTGATGGAGTGATCTCCGTCTCCCCCACCGGTACCCAGATCGTCCTGCAGCTCGGCGACGTCACCGCGCAGATCGCACAGGTCGGCGCATCGCTGCGCGCCCTGCGCATCGGGGGTGTCGACCTCGTCCCGCCTTATCCCGCGGACTCCGCGACGCCCGCCTGCTCCGGTGTCGTGCTCGCGCCGTGGCCCAACCGGGTGCGCGATGGCGAGTGGGACGACGCCGGCACCACCAGACAGCTCGCGATCACCGAGCCGAAGCTCCACAACGCCAGCCACGGACTGCTGCGCTTCAGCGCCTACGAGATCGCTCAGACCGAGACAGCAGCCGTGCTGCGGGCGACGATCGTGCCGCAGACCGGCTACCCGTACCTGATCGAGACCTCGGTCACGTACACCCTGACGGCCGACGGTATCGATGTCGCACATTCGCTCACGAACCGTTCGCCGAAGCCTGCACCTGTCGCCCTCGGCACGCATCCCTTCGTCACGATCGGCGACGTCGATCCGCACGACCTGGTGCTGCAGGTGCCCGCTGAGACCGCGTTCGAGACCGACGAGCGGATGCTGCCGACCGGCACCCGTCCGGCCGATGCAGCGCTGCGTGCCGGCGTGCGCCTGGGCGACATCGAGCTCGACACCGGATTCACCGTGCTCGCGCGCGACGCCGACGGGCTCGTGCGGCACTCGCTCACCGCGCCTGATGGCCGCCGGGTCACGCTCTGGCAGGGTGAGGGTTTCGACTATGTGCAGGTGTACACGACGCCCGCCTATCCGGGGCAGACCCTCGCGGTGGCGATCGAGCCGATGACCGCGCCGGCCGATGCGCTCAACAGCGGCCTCGGCATCCGGCGCCTGGCCCCCGACGAGACCTGGACCCTGCACTGGGGCATCACGCTGAGCTGACACTCTCCTTCGAATCGCGCAAATGGCCCCATTTCCTTCCAGAAAGGGGCCATTCGCGCGATTCGACGCAGCGTGCGGCTACTCCCCGCGGTCGCGGAGCTCGCGCCGCGTGAGCTGCGGGGCATGCGGCAGCCCCGAGGCGTCAATCAGCACCGGCTGAGCCGACGCCACGGCGGCACCGGACACAGTAGGGCCGACCGGGGCATCCGGCTTCGGCGTCTCGCCGGCACCCGAGCCACCGGCCTTGCGCGCTGCACGCCGCTCCTTGGCGCCTTCGACGAGGTTGTACAGCGTCGGCAGCACGATCAGTGTCAGCACGGTCGAGGAGATCAGCCCGCCGATCACGACGATCGCGAGCGGCTGCGAGATGAACCCGCCGTGGCCCGTGATGCCGAGGGCCATCGGAGTGAGCGCGAGGATCGTCGCGAGCGCGGTCATCAGGATCGGCCGCAGACGCTTCTCGCCACCGGCCTTGACCGCCTCGATGGTCGACAGACCCTTCTCCCGATACTGGTTCACGAGGTCGACGAGAACGATCGCGTTCGTCACCACGATGCCGATGAGCATCAGCACACCGATCAGCGACGCGACACCGAGCGGCACGCCCGTCGCGATCTGCAGCAGGATCGCACCGGTCGCCGCGAACGGCACCGACACGAGCAGCAGCAGCGGCTGGCGCAGCGACTTGAACGTCGCGACCATGACCACGTACACGATCAGGATGGCCGCGAGCATCGCGAGGCCGAGCTGCGAGAACGAGTCAGCCTGCTGCGACGCGACACCGCCGACCTCTGCGGATGCGCCGTCCGGCAGGTCGACCGCCGCGAGCGCTTCGTTCACCGACTGCGTGGCCGTTGCCAGGTTGTCGGATGCCGGGGGCACCGTGATGGTCGAGGTGCGACGCCCCTGCTCGGTGGTGATCGAGGTGGGTCCGTTCTGCTGCTCGACGGTCGCGATGTCCTGCAGCTGCACGATGCCGGCCGGAGTCGGGATCGAGAGCTCCTTGAGCGCTTCGACCGTGGTCGGCGGGTTCGGGGTGACGATGTAGACGGTCAGCGCGGTGTCGTCGATCTCGACCGAGCCGGCCTGCTGCGGGCGCATGGTGCCGGAGACGATCGAACCGACTGCGACCTCGGAGAGTCCGCGCTCGGCGGCGGCTTCCCGGTTGACCACGACGGCGATGTACGGCAGCGAAGCCGCGAGGTTGTCGGTGACCTGGCCCACACCATCGCGCCCGTCGAGCTCCTTGACGAGAGAATCCGTCGCGGTCTGGAGGTCGTCGGCGTTCGACGCGCTGACCGTGATCTCGATGTCGCTGGATCCGAAGCCGGCCGATGCCGACACGGCCACGTCGCCCACCTCGTCGCCGAGGCCGTCGATCGCATCCTGCACATCGGCGCGGAGCTTCTCCTGGTCGGCACCGGAATCGGTCAGCACGGAGTACGTGACGCCCGCACCGCCGGAGAAGGCGTCGCTGAGGGCCGAGCCGCTGGTGCCGATCGACGCCTGCACGTGCTCGATGCCGTCGACGTCGAGCAGTGCGTCTTCCACGGCGACCGCGGCATCCGACTTCGCCTGCAGGCTCGCCGTCGGGCCGAGGTCCTGCGTGATGGTCATGGTGTTCTGACCCGAGTCGCCGAGGAAGTTGACCTTCATCAGCGGCGCAGCGGCGAGCGTGGCGCCGAGCACGACGACCGCAAGGATCACCGTGATGCCGGAGTGCTTGAGCGTCCACCCCAGGATCGGACGGTACTGCCGCTGCAGCCACGTGGGCGGGGCGTCAGGGTGCTCGGGGTCGATCGCGTTGCCGTGCTCGTCGAGCAGGGGCTTGCCGGGCTTGAGGAACCAGTACGCCAGCACCGGCACGATCGTGAGGGCGACCAGGAGCGAGGCGACCATGGCGATGGTCACGGTCATGGCGAACGGACGGAACAGCTCCCCGACCATGTCGCCGACGAACATGATCGGCAGGAACACCGCGACCGTGGTGATGGTCGATGCGGTGATGGCCATGGCGACCTCGCGCACGGCGAGACGGATCGCATCGCCCTTGTCGGCGTCACCGACGTAATGTCGCTTGATGTTCTCGATCACGACGATGGAGTCGTCGACCACTCGACCGATCGCGATCGTGAGCGCGCCGAGAGTGAGCACGTTGAGCGAGTAGCCGAACGCCTGCAGCCCGATGAACGTGATCAGCACGCTGGTCGGGATCGAGATCGCAGTCACGAGCGTCGAACGGACCGACAGCAGGAACAGCAGGATCACGAGCACCGCGAACACCAGCCCGAGCAGACCCTCGGTGGCCAGCGTCTCGATCGACTGCACGATGAACGGCGCCTGGTCGAAGATCACCGTGAATTCGGCGTCGGGGAAGGCCTTGCCGATCGTGTCGAGGGCGGCGATGACGCCGTTCGACACCTCGACCGTGTTCGCGGCCGGAAGCTTGGTGATCGAGATCGAGAGCGCGTCCTTGCCGTCGACCCTCGAGATGGAGGTGACAGGGTCGGACTCTTGCACGACCGTCGCCACGTCGCCGATGGTGACGTCGGTGCCGACCAGCGGAAGCGCGGCGATCTCCTCGACGGACGTGATCTTCGCTCCGGTCTGCACCGTGAGCGTCTGACCGTCCTGGGTGATGTCACCGCCGGGGAAGAGCGTGCCGTTCTGCTCCAGCGCATCGCTGATCGCCTTCGTGCTCTCGCCGGCGGCTGCGAGTTTCGCCACGTCAGGCGTGATGCTGATGCGCTGCCCCACCCCACCGACGATCTCGGCCGCGTTGACACCGTCGACGTCTTCGAGTTCGGGGATCGCGACGGATTCGAGTTCGGCCTGCGCGTTGTCGGCATCCTCGAACCCTGTGACGGCGACCTGGATCACCGGGAAGTCGTCGATGGACACCGACAGCACCTGCGGGGTCACATCCTCCGGCAGCTGTGAGGAGATGCGGTTGATCGCCTGCTGGATCTTCTGCTCGGCCGTGGCGAGATTCGTGCCGTAGGCGAACATCGCCTGCACGATCGACGCGTTCGTGGTGCTCGTCGCGGTGGTCGACTCCAGCCCAGGCACACCCTGGATCGCCGCCTCGACCGGCGTGGACACGTCGTTCTCGACCACCTCGGGAGAGGCGCCGGGGTAGGTCGTCATGACGACGAGCGCCGGCAGCTCCAGCGACGGGATCAGCTCCTGCTTGAGGTTCGTGAGCGCGAGCCCACCGAACACCGCCGCGACGATGGTGATGAGAGCGATGAGCGCACGGTTCTTGAGGCTCAGGATGGCGAGTTTCGACAAGGCGGTTTCCTCGGTGTCAGGGTGTGGCTGTCGCTGCGGAGGGAGTGGAGACGGAATCTCCGAGGATCCGCGCCAGTGCGGTCTCGATGAAGGACTGTTCGAGGCGGGCGTCGCGGATCTGCATGCTCCACATGACACCGTCGATGAAGATCATCGCCGCTTGAGCACGATCTGCGCCATAGGTCGGCTGGAGAAGTTCGACCAGTCGATCAGACATGTGGCGCGCGAGATCCCGCAGGCGGGGGTCGTGCACGGCGGCGGTGACCACGGCACGGTCGGCCTGTACCGCATGATGGTCGTCCATGCTCTCGAACACGAGGGCGGCGATCACCGCGGGGCTGTCGCCGCGTTCGGCGATGGTCTGACGGACGCCGTCGAGGCGCGCGTCGACCTCTTCGGCGAGCGCCCGGAAGGCCGCGGCACGGAGATCGTCGAGGGTGTCGAAGTACTGGGTCGTCGCGCCGAGTGGCACTCCTGCGCGAGCGGCGACCATGCGATGGGTGACGGCATCGGCGCCCACTTCGACGATGAGCTCGGCGGCGGCGGTCACGATCTCCCGACGGCGCGCTTCAGGGTCACGTCGACGACGCGCACCTTCCGCCATCGAGCACCTCCTGGACATCCGTACATGTACATTTGTACATTTCCGGATTGTGAGGACGCTGGGAGGGCTCCCCTCAGCCCTTCGCCATGGGGCTCCGAAGCTTCATCCGGATCACGACGAGCATCCCCGCGAGCGTGAGTGCGATGCCCCACACCTGCATCGGCCCTGGCGGCGCGGAGAGCCCGAAGACTGCGGAGGCGACGCCGACGAGCAGCGGGACCGCAAGCCCCAGGAGCGCGGCGAACGAGGGCCCGGCTGACAATATGACGCGGTGCTGCACCAGGTATGCGGGCACGTAGACGCCGAGACCGAGCAGCGCGAGCACCCCGATCGTCACGAGGTCGACCTGCGTGCCGGAGCTCGACTCGACGACCGCCCAGAGCACCAGCGGAACACTCCCGAGGGCGAAGATAGGCAGGATGCGCGGCGTCATCGGCCCGCGGTATCCCCGGTTGACGTGCGCGAAGAGCAGTCCGTAGCCGGCCATCGAGAGCATCGCCGCGACCGCGGCGAGCACGCCCCAGCCGGCACTGGCCCCTGATGCGCCACCGACACGAGGAACGATGTAGAGCGCGGTGCCGGCGATCGCCACTCCCGTCGCGACGAGAACGAGTGGTGGCACTCGCACTTTCGTCAGAGCGCTCTCGAGCAGCAGGACGACGACCGGAGACAGCGCGAGGATCAGGCTCGGGATCGCGGGACCGGCGAGTGCGATCGCGACGGTCGAGAGCAGGGTGTACCCCGCGACGCCGGTGGCCGAGAGCACGGCCAGTTGCAACCATCGGTAGCGTCGGACCGTGACCAGCGGATAGACCGGACCGGAACGTGATCCCGGGCGATGCGAGAGCACCACCAGCAAGAACAGTCCGAGCGCCGCGAAGCCCGTGCGCCCCGCCGACACCACGCCGACGCCAGCGCCCTGCAGCGCGATCCCTGCGATCACCCAGGTCGCGGCGAGCAGCACCACGAGCACGAGCGACTCCAGCGCGAGCCGCCGGCGCCCGGTCTTCGATGAGACCGGCGACGCGGCGCCCCGCGAGGAGTTCATACCAGCGCGGCCTCGACCTGCCCGCGCTCGAAGTAGGCCACGAGCTCGGGGTCGAGCGGCGGGATCTCGATCGCCGAACCGTCACCCCGCAGCGAAGCGGTGGCGAGGATTCCGGCGGCCACGGCCTCACGCGCAGCGACCGGCGATGTCTCGGTCAGCCCGCCGTCCTTCACGAAGCGCAGGAACTCGGCCACGAGCAGCGCGTCGGCACCGTCGTGTCCGGCATCCGGCACCTCCGGCACGATGAAGGTCTCGTCGGCCGCCGCGGCTCCCGCATGCCGCCGATTCCACAGCCCGACCTCGCTGCCGGCTACGTCGCCGAAGTTCTCGATGCGCCCCTCGGTGCCGATCACCGTGTAGTTGCGCCAGTAGTCGGGAGTGAAGTGGCACTGCTGGTACGACGCGAAGATCCCGCCCTCCAGCTGCATGTTCACCATCGAGATGTCCTCGACGTCGACCACCGGGTGCAGCCCCGTGAGCGCGGTCGGCGGCCAGTTGTCCATGCTGAACCAGTCGGGCATCCGCTCCCCCGTCCGGTCACGCCGGTCGGTGATGTCGCCGTACACGCTCAGCGCCCCCATCGCGGAGACCCGTTCGCTGTAGGCACCGGCGAGCCAGTGGATGATGTCGATGTCGTGGGCGCCCTTCTGCAGCAGCAGCCCCGTTGTGCGGCGACGATCGGCGTGCCAGTCCTTGAAGTAGAAGTCGCCGCCGTGGCCGACGAAGTGCCGCACCCAGACCGCCTTGACCTGGCCGATGCGTCCGCTCAGGATCAGATCGCGCATCAGCGTGATCACGGGCATGTGCCGCATATTGTGGCCGATGTAGAGGCCGCTGCCGGTACGCCGGGCGGTCTCGAGCATCGCGTCGGCATCGGCGAGGTCGATCGCGAGCGGCTTCTCGCAGAACACCGGAACGCCGGCTTCGAGGGCGCGGATGCTGAGCGCTGCATGCGTGTCATCGGGCGTGAGCACCATGACGGCGTCGACACCCGAGGCCAGCAGCTCGTCGAGCGAGTCGGTGATGAGCGCGTCCGGCACGAGAGCGCGGGCGTCTTCGCGAGCGCGGGGTGCGAGGTCGCACACGGCCGAGATGCGCGAGCCGTGCCCCGGACGATGCACCTCTTCCTGGAGGGTCGAGCGCGCGCCGAAGCCGATGATGCCGATCTGGAGATCCACGATGGTCCTTCTGTGTGATGAGTCTGTGCGGGATGCGGAGGTCAACGGGCCCGCGGTGCGGGGGCGTCGAGGTCGGTCGAACCGCCGGGGAAGAGCGTCCACGCGAAGTCGTGCAGGCGCCCGGGGGTGGGGTCGGTCTCGAGGGCGCGGTCGACGATGATGCGCGCCTGCCGCTCGTAGAAGTCGGTCGGACCGACGGTCGTGAGGGTGGGCGCGATCAGGCAGGCGTCCGGGGTGTTGCCGACACCCACCACCGCGACGTCGTGCGGCACCCTGAGGCCGAGCATGTGCGCGGCGTTGATCGCGGCGATGGCGGCGAAGTCGGTCGTGGCGTACACCGCTCGCGGCCGGTTCTCACCCGACAGCAGCTCGACCGCGGCGGTGAAGGCGCTCGCCTGGGTGTCGGCGTACGTCACTGTCCAGCTCGGGTCGGGCTCGATGCCGGCGGCCGCCAGCTTCTCGACGTAGGGCGTGTAGCGCGTGACCTGCTCGCCGGCGAGGCGCACGGCTCCCTCTGCGGCGATGCATCCGATCGCGCTGTGCCTCTCCAACAGGTGATCCATCGCGATCTCGCATCCGGGGATCGCGTCGGAGCGGATCACATCGAAGCCCTCGGGCTCGAGGTGCTCCGAGAACACGACGAGGCGCTGTCCACGCTGGACGAGGTCGTGCAGCTTCTCCCGCGCGTCTGCCTCGAACCCCACGGCGTCGAGGTAGGCGACGTCGCTCTCCACCCGGTCGAGGGCCGCGTGCCAGTCGCCATCGGCGAGGATCAGTGTCGTGAGCGCGTGCCGGTTGGCCTCGGCGTTGACCGCATCCGCAACGGCCAGCGACCACGGGTCACTGAGCATGTGCAGCGAGAGCTGCACCATGCCGCTGCGGCCCGTGCGGATCGTCCGCGCCGCGGTGTTCGGGCGGTAGTTGAGCTCGTCGGCGGCTGCCAGCACACGCGCGGCCGTCGTCTCGGCCACACCCGACCCTGTCGACCCGGCCCGCCCGGAGAACACGTACGACACGGTCGCTGTCGACACTCCGGCGCGTTCCGCCACCATGCGGAGGGTGGGGCGGCGGTGCGCCTGATGCTCGTTCCTGGTCATGACTCAGCCCTTCGATCCGCTGAAGGCGATGCCCTGGATGAACTGCCGCTGCAGGATCATGAACGTGATCAGCATCGGCAGCGTCGCAAGCAGCGCCCCCGCCATCAGCACGGGATAGTTCGTGCTGTGCAGGCCGACCAGCTGCGAGAGGCCGACCGACAGCGGCATCTTCGTCGGATCCGTCGTCACGATCAGAGGCCAGAGCAGATCGTTCCAGGACCACAGCACGGTGAACACCACAAGTGCGATGATGCCAGGCTTCGCGAGCGGAACCATGATCCGCCAGAAGGTCTGCCACGGATTGGCGCCGTCGATGCGCGCGGCCTCCTCGAGTTCCGCGGGCATCGACAGGAAGAACTGCCGCATCAGGAAGGTGCCGAAGGCACTGAAGATTCCGGGCACGATCAGGGCCTGAAGCGTGTTGAGCCACCCGAGCGCCTGGACGATCTCGTACTGCGGCAGCAGGTACAGCTGCGAGGGCACCATGAGCACCGACAGGAACAGCACGAACAGCGCGTTGCGTCCGGGGAAGGGGATGCGCGCGAACGCGTAACCGGCCATGGTGCACAACACCACCTGGCCCACAGTTCGTCCGATCGTGAGGATCACCGAGTTCAGGAACATCTGCGCGAACGGCATCGAGTCGAACACCTCGGCGAAGTTGGTGAAGACCCAGTTCGTCGGGAGCAGGCTCGGCGGCACCTGAATCGAGTCGGGCAACGACTTGAAGGCCGTGAACAGCTGCCAGATGAAGGGGAACACCATCAGGACGGCACCGACGATGAGCACGACGTGCACCACCCAGAGGCCGCGATTCTTCGGCGTGCCCGCCCGTTCCGGCGTGCGGGAGGAAGCGCCGACCACGGCGCGCGTGTCGAGGGAGACCTCACTCATAGTGCACCCACTTCTTCTGCAGACGGAACTGCACGACCGTGAGCAACAGGATGATCACGAGCAGCAGGAATGCGACGGCGGCTGCATAGCCACGATCGTTGTCGAGGAAGCCCGCTTCGTAGAAGAGGTAGACGACCGTGCGGGTGTTCGGCATCGCGGGGTTGCTGCGCCCGAGCATCATGTAGATGAGGTCGAACACCTGCAGGGCGCCGATCACGCTGATCACGCTGACGAAGAAGATCGACGGCGACAGCAGCGGGATCGTGATGGAGACGAACTTGCGCACGGGGCCCGCACCGTCGAGGTCGGCCGCCTCCATGATCGTGTCGGGGATGCCCTGGAGCCCGGCGAGGAAGATGACGATGTTCGTTCCGAGTCCCGCCCAGATGCCGACCACCGCGATCGCGATCAGCGCGGTGTTCGGGTCGGTGAGCCAGCTGCGACCTTCGATGCCTACTGCGCCGAGCCCGGCGTTGAGCACTCCGTAGTCGCCGTTGTAGATCATGCGCCAGACCAGCGCGATCGCGGCGGGCATGGTGACGACGGGGATGAAGTACAAGGTCCGATACGCGCTGCGACCCTTGAGCCCCGTGGTGTTCAACAGCGCCGCGATGGCGACAGCGAGCGGGATGCCGATGAGCGCGATCACGGTGTAGATCGCGGTGTTGCGAAGTGCCCCGATCAACTCGGGGTCCTGGAACAGGCGCGTGTAGTTCTCGATCCCGACCCACTCCGAGCCGCCGAACGGGCCGGACTTCGTGAACGAGATGATGAGAGTGCGGACGGTCGGCCAGAGGTAGAACACCGCGACGCCGAGCGCCGTGGGGCCGATGAAGACGAGGGCCCACCAGGGGGAGGCACTGGGGCTGCGTCGCCGCCGGCGGCGGATGCCGGGGGCTGGGGCCTCCGGCATCCGCTCCACGGTGGCGCGCGTGGGGGTCGCGATGCTCATGACCGGCTACTCCTGCTCGGCATCCAGGGCCGCCTGCATCTTCTCGGCGAGGTCTTTGAGGCCGGCCTCGGGCGTGACGGCTCCCGACCACACCTGCGAGAGGATCTCACTCTCGATGCTGGTCCATGCGGACGTGTTTCTGGACACCGGGTAGGGGACGGCGGTCTTGACGGCGTCGATGTAGACCTGAAGGTCGTACTGCGGGACGGCGTCGATCCAGGCCTGCTGGGTGCCGTTGAACGCGGGGATCGCGGTGCCGGTGTCGGCCTGGATCTTCGCGGCCTGCTCCCCGCTCGCGAACGCGGCGAACTCCTTGGCGATATCGAGGTGGGCACTCTTGGCGTTGACGACATTCGAGAGGCCGTGGATCACGCTCTGGTTGCCCTCGCTTCCGGCAGGCAATGGCGCGACATCGATCTTGTCGGCGATGTCGGGGTTGGCCGCATACGTGCCGCCGGCCCAGGAGCCGTTCTGGAACATCGCGACCTTGCCGGAGAGGAACATGTCCTCCGGCGAGGTGTCCGTCATCTGCTGCGCGGTCGGCGAGGAACCGGCCGCGATCAGATCGGTCCACAGCTCGATACCTGCGAGCGCCTCCGGCGAGCCGTATCCGCTCTTCGTACCATCAGCGGAGATCACCTCGCCGCCCGCCTGCGCGATCGAGTCGTAGTAGTTCTCCTGGCCGAACTGGCTTGCCGCGACGCCGAACTGCCCTTTCGCAGGATCGGTGAGCTTCGCCGCAGTCGCGGTGAAGTCGTCCCAGGTCCATCCGGCGGCCGGGTAGGCCACGCCTGCGGCGTCGAAGAGCTCTTTGTTGTACCAGACGGCGACGGTGTCGAAGTCCTTCGGTGCGCCGTAGAGCTTGCCGTCGTAGGTGTAGAGGTCGACAAGCCCCTTCGGGTAGTCGGCGGGGTCGAGCGCGTCCCCGTCGAGCGGCGCGAGCTGGCCGTTCGACGCGTACAGCTGGAAATTCGGGCCGTTCATCCAGAAGACGTCTGAGGCGGAGCCACCGGTCGCAGCGGTCTGCAGCTTGGTGAAGTACTCCTTGTAAGGCGTCACCTGGATGTCGATCGTGACGTTGGGGTGCTCGTCGGTGAAAGCATCGGCGATGTCGGCCATCGCCTCGTCCTGACCCTGCCAGGTGCTGTAGGTCAGCGTTATCTCGCCGCTCTCGTCGGCAGCGCCGCCCGAGGACGAGCAGGCGGAGAGAGCGAGCACGGCGGTTGCGGCGAGAGCGATGCCGGCCAGCGCCTTGGGCTGGCGGCGAGTGAAGCTGTGCATGGATGTACTCCTTCGTTGGACATCGATCCGGGTTACGACGAACGTCGTTGTTAATCGTTTAGCATGAGCGATGCTAGCGGTCGTTCCGCTCGCATGCAAGACTGCGAATTCGATCGGATCAGATCGCCTCGAAATGCAGCACCATCGCCTGCTGCACCGCGAGCGTCGGCAACGGAAGCCCCGCCGTCGTGAGCATCGCTCCGGGGAAGACCGGCGGCGCCATCGAAGCGCGGGTGACCCACGCGGGGTCCTCCGCCTGGTTCCTCAGCGCCCCGCCGAACTCATCGCGCACCCGGACCGCGTAGCTCCGCGCCGGGTCCAGACCGGGGAAGCGCACCCGCCCACTCTGCCCCGCGCCGGAGCTCGCGGTGCGCGCCCACAGGAACACGCCATCGCCGCCCGACGGGTCGACGACGCCGAAGAGCCACGTCCCGGGATCAGTCTCCTCCGGGTCGCCGTTCACGACCTCTCCGGAATGCAACAACGGCCGCAGCTCCCGGTAGAGGGCCGCCCACGCCGTGAGATCGCGCAGCGTAGACGGATCAGCACGCGTGAGGTCCATCTCGATCCCGGCATGGCCGAACAGAGCCACAGCAGCACGGAAGGAGAAATCGGTCACTCGGCCGCTCGTGTGCGCTCGCGCGTCGCCGATGTGGGCACCGATGAGCTCCAGCGGCAGAAGCTGCTGCGTCCACCTCACGATCGGGATGCGCTCGACGGGGTCGTTGCTGTCCGAAGCCCACACGCGATCGGCGCGATCCAGTATCCCCAGATCGACGCGCCCTCCACCGGACGCACACGACTCGATCTCCAGGCCCGGATGCCGACGGCGCAGCTCGTCGAGCAGCGCGTACACGGCGAGGGTCTGTCGATGCACCGCGGGCCGTCCTGCATCTTCGCGGGACACCGCCTCGAGGAGGTCGCGGTTGTGGTCCCACTTCAGGAAATCGATCCGATGGCGTGAGACCAGATCATCGAGTCGGGCCAGCACCAGCGCGTGCGCCTCGGGGCGGCCGAGATCGAGCACGTACTGATTCCGCGCCGGCGGCCCGAGTCCGACCGCTGGTCCCAGCACCCAATCCGGATGCGCCCTGGCGAGGTCCGAATCGAGGCTGATCATCTCGGGCTCGACCCACAGCCCGAACTGCATGCCGTGTGCGCGGACGCGCTGCACCAAGGGCTCCAGGCCGTGCGACCAGACCTGCTCGTCGACGATCCAGTCCCCGAGGCCGGCCCGAGCGTTCCGGCGCCCCCGGAACCACCCGTCGTCGAGCACGAATCGCTCGACCCCGACTCCGGCACCCGCATCGACAAGAGCGAGCAGCCGTTCCAGATCATGGTCGAAGTACACGGCTTCCCAGCTGTTGAGCGTCAGCGGGCGCGGCGAACGAGGGTGTCGCTCGCGGCGACGCAGCCGATCATGGAAGCGCCGGGCGATGCCGTCGGTCCCCTCGTCGGACCACGCGAAGAGCACAGGAGGGGTCGAATACCGCTCCCCCGCGGCGAGCCTGACCTCCCCGGGAGCGAGACTCTCGCCACCGCCGAGCACCGATCGAGCGACGCCTGCGCCCTCCGGCAGCCGTTCCACGAGGAGCCGCTGATCACCGCTCCACGCGGCATGCGCGGACCACACCTCACCTCGCCGGGCGCCGAACCCACGCTCCCCGCACATCATCACGTACGGCGAGTCCTGGCCCGGCTTACCCCGTCTCGTCCTGCGGAGGTGAAGGCCGTCCAGGAGCGGGGAGCGCTGCGGCCGCCTCTCGCCCGCCCACAGACCGGTGAAGTCGAGGGTCTCCACGGCTGCCGACGGGAGGGGGAGCAACGCGGTCAGCGCCGACACCGTGTACGGTTCCGGCCCCGCCGAATGGTCGCGCTCGACGGCGAGAACTGCGGAGAGCACACCGGCCGGATCCAGGTCGTAGTCGGCGGTGCACCGCAGGCCTGAGAGCCGGTCGTCGAGCACGAGGCGGATCCGCCCGCCGTCCGCCCGTGCCTCGTGTTCGACGTCGCGCAGCACCGGTCGCGGGGTGGTCGCCGCCCCGGCAACATGCCCTTCCAGAGCGGGAGTCCCCGCCCATGCCTCGTACTCGCTCGGCCACACCGAGAACACGCGCGGCGCATTCGGCGCGTTGTCGAGGACGGCGGGAGCCGCGCTGTCACGCAGCGCCACGAGGACGCTCTCGTCGTCCGGAAGCGCAGCGCCCCAATGCAGGATCAGGGGGACGTCCGGCGCCACATCGAGGACGAAGGACACCCCGGCAGAACGCAGATGCAGCAGTTCGCGACGCGCATCCATCGTCAAAGGCCGATCACGACGTCGAGGGGCTCACCGGCGCGCACTCGCACCGGAGGCCCGTCGCTGCGCCATCGCGCACCGGACGGGAAGACGATGGTCCCGAGGACCAGTTCGCCCTCCGCCACGCTCACGGTGATCCGGTCTCCGTCCACCTCTACCTCTCCCCATCCGAATCCATCGGTCCACACCTGGCGGAACCGCTCCGCCCTCCGTGCGAGGTGGAGCGTGGCCGTGACGGCATCCATCCGCAGCCCCTGCCAGGCGAGCATCGTGCCCCAGCTCGCCATCGATCTGGCGTAGTGCCGCCCCGCCTCCATCTCGTCGAACGGGTTGCGACGACGCCCGTCGAACCTCGCCCGTACATCTCGCACTACCTGCAGCCCCTGCTCGTCCGCCCCGGATTGGATCAGTGCCGTCGCTGCGGCGTACTCGAACCCCGTCATCGCCTCGGAACAGTAGGGGAACGGGATCGCCGGACGATCACCGCGCGGATAGCTGCACACGATCAGACTGGGCTCATCGCCGACCGCGAAGCTGCGCATGTGGTTCAGGGTGCGATCGGCGCGCTCCCGACGGTTGTGGCGGTACACCGCGAACGCGGCCGTCCGCACGTTCTGCCGGGCGAGTTGCCCTCCGATCCCCGCGAGCTCCGCGGCCGTGTCGCCCACTAGCTGATCGACGAGGCATCCGGGTCCGAGCTGCGACACCGGATTCCGCCCGATCGCATCGGTCTCCGTCACACGCCGGAGCCCGTCCGCGACGAACTGCCCCTCGCGAAGCGGTCGCACGTGCTGCTGGTAATACTCACCGTTGAAGATCGTGCTCTCTGTGAGCAGGCGCCCCGAGGCCAGGATCCCGGCGCATCGGCGTGCGAAGTCCTCATCACCCACGGTCTCGGCCATCGCGACGGATGCCGCGAGCGCTGCAAGGTACCAGCCCTGCATCTGCGGACTCGGACCGTAGAACTCGACGTCGTACGTGTTGTGCTGGACACCCTCCATGAGGCCGTCCTGGTCGGCATCCCACCCGCCGTCGATCCAGCAGAACTCCATCGCGCGCCGAGCGGCGGGGTAAAGCCGCCGCAGCCACCCCTCGTCCCCGCTCAGCCGCCAGTCGTGATAGAGGCGTACGACGGCACCCATCTGACCGTCAGCCGCGGCGTACGGCCATTCCCGCGCATGCGTCTCGAGCGGCAGACCGATCCGGAAGCTCATCTTGCCGCCCTCGTCCGTCGCATGGAGGAACTCGAGCTCACGCATGCTGCGCGCGAGCTCGCCGAACAGATGAGAGGTGGCGTACTCGTAGTGCCAGACGTGGGTGCAGTTGCCGTGACAGCTCCCCTCCGTCGACCCGCAGCCCTCCCAGCCGAAGAAGTGGCCGTCGGCCGTACGGAACACCGTCTGCGACCGCAGCACCGATACGGCCGAGAGCGCGGCCTCTCTCAACTCGTCCGGCGCATCCTGAGTCGTGAAGGCCTGCACGAAGGCGACGGTCCGCCGCTCCAGGTCGGGGAGCTGCGGCACCGTACGGGTGAGCACGTCGAGCGCATCCGTGAAGCCTCGCGTGTAGTGGTTCTCGAGAAACACGTCGTCCTCGTAGCTCCAGTCGTCGCCGAACTCCTGGGGAATCCACTTCCACGCGCGACGACGGGGAAGATGCCACGCCAGGACGAAGACGATGTCGGCATGAGCACCAGCCGGGACGGTGGTCGTGGTCGCCAAGCTGCCAACCGACGAGCCTGGCCGTTCCGGATCGGTGAGAGCGTCGTCTTCGAGGTCGTCCCAGTAGTCGAGGAGCGCGTCACCGAAGTGGTGTTCGGGCCAGGAGCGGCGCCAGGACACCGACGCCCCTCCGAACACCCCGAGAGCGAAGGTTCCTTGTTCCTGCACCCGACCGCCCTCGGCGCGGAACCGCAGCGCCGTGAACGCGTCCGATGAGTGCACGTCGATCGTCCGCTTCGACGCCTCGTCGCCGAGCGGGTGCGCGATCGAGGCGCTGAGCGTCACCTCGACCTCGTCAGCACTCGTGTTCTCGACGCGGTACCGCAGCATCGCGAGAGGCAGGGAACTCGCCTCGACGTCGCCGGGGATCATCGGATTGAAGGCGCGCAGCGTGACCGCGACAGGGACATCGTCATCGCGCAGGGTGAGGCTGGCGAGAGGATAGGCCGCCGCGAACTCCGCCTCGCGGAATCGCGGCAGACCGTGGTTCATGATGCGAGCACCGAATGGCCCGTCGACGTCCGCATCATCGAGCGGCCCCTCGAGTGCGGTGATCGTCGTGCCCGTCGGACCGCTCACGCGCGCCACGACATGCGCGATCCGCGGGGCGGCACCCGTGGCCGGATGGTCGCCGATCTCCCAGTCAGTCAGCCGACCGTTGCCGCCGAGGCCGATCGTTCCGGTACCGATGCCGCCGAGGGGCATCACCACTCGGCGCAACGCGTCTCCGGAATACCGGCGCTGCGCGGGCCAGGCAACCTCGTGGGTCATCATCGGTGCGGATACCGCATAACTCTTCATCGAGTCCTTCTCATCGCCGGGTTCAGCTGTTGTTAAACGATTAGCACCAGGCTATCGTCGCGGTCTTCACGCGTGCAACACTCTCTTACAACGACGCCCCGAGAGCCAGGCCGAGCCCCGCCGCGAGCAGGCCGAGGAGCAGCATCCCGACCGCGTTGAACGCCGACGCCGGGCGCTCGCCGTCACGCCACAGAGCTACCGTGTCGAGCATCGCCGTGCTGAAGGTCGTGTAGCCGCCGAGCAATCCCGCCCCCAGCAGGAAGGCGGCATCCGGCAACGCGGTCGTCACGATTCCGAGCGCGAACGAGCCCGTGAGGTTCACGAGCAGGATCCCCCAGGGGAAGCGGCGGCCTGCGAAGCGGGCGACCCCGAGATCGACGAGGTATCGCAGCGCCGCACCGAGCCCGCCGGCGAGCGCGGCACCGAGGAACAGCAGCGGGCTCACGATGCTCCTCCGGTCCGGGGTCGACCGAGACGCAGCCCCAGAGCCGCGGCACCGAGTCCGAGCACGAGGCTTCCGGCGGCATAGGCGGCGGCGAGCAGCGGCGCGTCCGCCCACAGCGCGAGCGTGCCGGTCATGAACGCGCTGTAGGTCGTGAAGCCACCGAGCACCCCGGTGCCGAGCATCAGCCGCAACTCCGCGGTGGCGGGAAGGCGCGCGGCCAGCACCCCGATCAGCAGCGCGCCGAGGAGATTCGCCACGAGCACCGCGAGCGGGAGCCCTCCGGCATCAGGGAGCGCGAGTCCCAGGCCGAGCCTGGCAGCCGTGCCGATCGTGCCGCCGACGGCGACGAGGAGGATACGGCGGAGGCTCACGTCCGCCACTGTAGTCGCCGACTGGCAGTGCGCCGTGCGGATGTCAAGGCAGTGGATACCTGGTGGCGAACGGCGTTGACTGACGACATGAATCCCCTGTGGAAGCACGACCGGCCCCTGCCCGGCGGATCGCCGTTCGAACCGGGCGCCCACCACGACGTCGTCATCGTCGGAGCCGGCATCACCGGCCTCTCGACC
Source organism: Microbacterium sp. MYb54 (assembly GCF_002979515.1). Taxonomy (GTDB): domain Bacteria; phylum Actinomycetota; class Actinomycetes; order Actinomycetales; family Microbacteriaceae; genus Microbacterium. The sequence continues at coordinate 41,289 of NZ_PCPA01000024.1, forward strand.
GCGGTGATGCTCACGAGGGCAGGTCTCGACGTGGCCGTGATCGATGCGGGCGGCATCGCCGAACTCGCGACGGGCGCGAACACGGGCAAGCTGTCGCTCCTGCAGGGCGGGCAGCTCGCGAAGATCCGCAGTCACCACCCGGCATCGCTCGTGAGGGCATACGTCGATGCCAACCGCTCGGGGATGGAGTGGCTGCTCGCGTTCGCCGAGCTCGCGGGGGTTCCGTTCACCCGCCACACCGACCACTCCTACGCCCAGGGCCCTGAGGGACTCCGCGCCGTGGAGGACCAGCACGCCGCCGCGCGCGAGGCCGGTCTGCCGGCGAGGATGCTGTCGCCCACCGCGCCCGCGTCGACTCCGTTCCCGGTGGCGGCGGCCGTCGCCCTCGATGACCAGGTCGCGATCGATCCGGTCGCCGTCACCGTCGCACTGGCCGACGAGCTGCTCACTGCGGGAGGCACGTTGCACACCGGAGTCAGGGCGACGGAGAGCCATGCACTCGCCGGTCGCGTTGACACCACGTCCGGCCCGCTCTTCGCCGACCACATCGTGCTCGCGACGGGCACTCCGATCACAGACCGCGGACTCTACTTCGCCAAGACCCGGGGACTGCGGTCGTACTGCGTGTCGTTCCGGGTGCCGGGAGACGTTCCAGAAGGCACGTTCCTCTCGGTCGACGGCCCGACGCGCTCCCTCCGACCCGTGACCGACGCAGACGGCCCCGGTGGTGACGCGCAGCTCGTGGTCGGCGGGAACGGCCACCCGGTCGGCAGGTCCGACAGCGAGACGGCCGCGGTCGAAGACCTCATCGCCTGGACGCAGCTGCACTTCCCCGGCGCCGAGGAGACGCATCGGTGGTCGGCGCAGGACTACGAATCGCACGACCTCATCCCGTTCGTCGGCGCGATGCCCCGGGGCCTCGGTCGCATCCGCTTCGCGACGGGCTACGGCAAGTGGGGACTGTCGAACGCGCCGGCGGCCGCGCAGCGCCTCACCTCCGAGATCCTCGGCACTCCCCGACGGGACCGCCCGACCTGGATCACCACGATCGGCACGCGCCTGACGGTTCCCGCCGACCTTGCGCGCGGGGCGGTGGAGGGCGGCAAAGTCGCGACTGCGCTCGCTTCCGGATGGGTGGACGCAGAGCGCCGCGGCACGCCGGTTCCGCAGCCCGCCGAGGGAGAAGGCGTGGTGGCGAACCGGGCAGGACGACCGGTTGCGATCTCGACAGTGGGCGGCGTCACCCGCGCGGTGAGTGCGGTGTGCACACATCTGGGCGGAGTGCTCACCTGGAACGACGCGGAGTGCTCGTGGGACTGCCCGCTGCACGCCTCGCGCTTCGAGCCGGACGGCACGCGCATCGAGGGCCCGGCGCTTCGGGACCTCACTCCCCTTTCGCCGGCGGACCCGGAGTGATGTCGCCCTGGGGCGGACCGGCATCCCACCCCGACTGCGGCGTCTCACCGTTCTCGCGGAACACGTACTGCGAGACGAGCTTGCGCTGACTGCTCGACCAGTCGATCGCGGGACGACGCTGCTCCGGCGGCAGGTAGCCCAGCCGGTAGACGGCCATGAGCTCGAGGTCGTCTGGCACGCGCAGCAGCTGCACGATCTCGTCCCAGCGACCCGGCACCTCCATCGGGAACGAGATGAACTGGATGCCCATGCCGAGTTCGACCGTGGTGAGCCAGACGTTCTCCATCGCCGCGCCCATGCTGAACAACGAGTAGAACGATGAGAGCTGCCCCGGCCGATACTCGCTGCGATCGAGCATCACACCCAGCAGGAGCGGCGACCCCGCGACGAGCTTCCGGTTCTCGCCACCCAGGGTCTTCGGCACTCCGAAGGTGTTCATGAGCGTCTGCCCGCGCTTGGTGAACACCTGGCTCGTGAACGGGCGGAGCGCCGCGGGCAGCTTGTCGAACAGCATCCCGCTGCGCTTCTCGTCCATCTCGGCCTGACTGAAGCGGAAATACGGCTTGTAACGCTCGAAGAAGGTGCCGTTCGACATCGCCTCCGTCATGCTCTCGCCCGAGATGCGGGCGATCTGCTCGATCGTGTCGCGGCTCTCGATCACGACGAACCGCCAGGGCTGACTGTTCAGCTGCGACGGCGCGCGCCCTGCGGCCTCGAGGAGGATGCGCTGATGATCCTCCGAGACGGGGTCGGGCAGGAAGGCACCGTTGGTGGTCTTGCGGCGGCGGATGGCGTCGAGCAGTTCCATGCGTTTCACTTCCGGTCGGCAGCGGATCGCGAGAGCACCAGCCCCACGACGATGAAGGGGGCTGCGGCGAGCGCGACCAGCGGATGCCGCCGGCTGTGGGTGCCGAGGTAGGGGATCGCGGCGAGCGGTGCGGCGGCGGGGAGCAGTGCCCCGGCGGCGCGACGGCCGGCGGTGCGCGGCCCTCGCGACCAGCCCGCCACGACGGCGAAGGCCGAGGTCGCGCACGTCGCGATGTACAGCGCGTGGTGCAGCCAGCGGAAACGGCTGGTGTCGATCAGGCGCGCGGCGACCGATGCACCGAGTGCGCAGTTCACGGCATAGGCAGTGGCCGCAGCGGCGAACAGCGCAGTCGCTCCCGTGTCGTCGCGCCGTCTCATGGCATGACCCTACGCCCGCCACCTCGGACGAGGACTCCCCTTGCAGGCGAACGCGTCGGTCGGGTAAGACCCAGCCCACCGACGCGAACGGCCCCTTCGGGTGCGAGAGTCACACTCGAAGGGGCCGTCAGAACGCGAGTCGAGCTACAGGTTGCCCTCCGCGTAGACGCGAAGCGCGTCGCGGACGAACTCCGCACCGTGCGTGCCGCCGGACGACGTCGCGTAGTTCGCGCCGAAGCGCGGATCCGCGACGTACATCTCGCCGAGACCGATGACGTACGCCTTGACGTCGCCACCGGGGACAGCTGCGGGAGTGCCGGGGATGCCCGTGAGCCACTCGACGTGACGTCGCGCGATCTCCTGGGCCTCGGTGGAAGCCGGGTCGATGCCGCTCTCCGCGGCGGCGATCCAGTCGCGCCCGAGATCGGACACGCGCTGCTGCCATTCGGCGCGCTGAGCATCGGTCATCCCGCGCCACCAGCTGTCGCTGTCGGCGTAGGCCTTCTTTCCCCAGCGTTCCTCGACCTCCTCCTTGTGTGTGGTGTGGTCGAAGCCGTCGAACATGTTCTCTGCCATGAGGTTCTCACCTCCTCTCAATGCCGTGATGGTGGATTCGACCGACGCGATCTGACGCGCCAGCCTGGTCTGCTCCTCGCGCAGCAGCGCGAGATGGGTTTCGAGCGCCGATGCCTCGCTCACGGCGGCATCGCGGTCGCGAGATGAACCCAGCACGCCGGCGATCTGCGGCAGCCCGAGCCCGAGCTCCCTCAGCAGCAGGATGCGCTGCAGGCGCACGAGCGCCTGCCCGTCGTAGTGCCGGTAGCCGTTGCTCGCGATGCGTGACGGCGGCAGCAGACCGATGTCGTCGTAGTGCCGCAGCGTGCGGCTCGTCGTGCCGGCGAGGCGGGCGATCTCCTGGATCGACCAGTCACTCGTCTCCATCGCTCCTCCTTCTCGTCGTGGTCGTGCGGTGATGTCTTGAACTCTAGAAGTTGACGTTGCGTCAAGGTCAAGAACTCTCAGCGAACGCTCACCCTGAACTCTTGACAGCATCGAGATATATCGTGTTATCGTTGCAACACACGATATATCGTGATCACCGACACAGGAGAAGCACACATGACCGAGAAGTGGCTCATCGCCCCCGGCGAGGAACGCGTCATCGACATCGAATCCGTCACCCGCCTCAAGGTGGGCCTGGTCGGAGGACAGGTCGACATCATCGCCCACGACGAACCGGGCATCCGCATCGAGGTGCACGGCGTCACAGCCAAAGACCTGCGCATCGAGTCCCACGACGGCGAGGTCGAGATCGACCACCCGCAGCTCGGCTGGGACAACTTCCTCGAGGTGTTCCGCAACTTCGGCTCCGGCGGCCCCCGCGCCGAGGTGAGCGTCGCGGTCCCCCGCGCGATCGCCCTGAACCTCGGCGTCGTCAGCGCCGGGGCGCTGGTCTCCGGACTCCGCAACGACGCCCGCCTCAACACCGTGTCCGGCGACATCATCGTCGACACGCTGATCGGCGACCTGACCGTCAACTCCGTCTCGGGCGACGTGCAGGTGCGCGGCCTCACCGGCTCGATCACCGCCAACAGCGTCTCGGGCGACGTGGCTGTCACGGGCGCCGTCCGCCGCGCGACCGTCGACATCGTCTCCGGCGCCACCCTGGTGGATGCCGCAGGAGATGTGAACACCATCAACGTCAACTCGGTCTCGGGCGGCACCACCGTGCGCCTCGACGAGTCGCTCGCCGCGAACTACGTGATCCGCTCCCTGACCGGCCGACTGCTGATCGACGGCATCGAGCGCAACTCAACCGGCCCCAGCAACTACACCGGTACGACGGGAGAGCTCGCCGGACGGTTCGTCGACCTGCGCGCGAACTCCGTCTCCGGTGGAGTCACGGTCCTCCGCCGCACCCCCGCATCGATCACCGAAGACGCGGAGTGGGAAGCATGAGCCCCGCAGTCTTCTCTCACGGCGATCTGCGCCTGTACCTGCTGTCACTCCTCGCCGAGGCACCGCAGCACGGCTACGGCATCATCCAGTCGCTCACCGATCGCACGGGAGGCACGTACACACCCAGCGCCGGAACCATCTACCCGCGGCTCGCGAAGCTCGAGGAGGAGGGCCTGGTCTCCAAGACGGTCGACGGCCGCACCACGATCTATGCGATCACCGAGGCCGGTCGGGCCGAGCTCGCATCGCGCGAGGGCGACCTCGCCGGTATCGAGGCGGGGCTCACCGACTCCGTAAGACTGATCGCGAGCGAGGTCCGGCAGAGCGTGCAGGACGCGATGAAGAGCCTTCGCGCCGATCTCGCGGCAGCAGAGAAGGGCGAGCGCACCGCGGCGAAGAACCGTCCTCGCACGGCGACCGACGATTCCCGCCTCGTCAGCCGCGAAGAGATGCACCGCGCGGATGCCGTGATCAACGCCTTCCGCGCCAGGGTGCGCACCGACCTGCGCACCCACATCGCGAAGGGCGGCATCCTCACGCCGGCTGTCGTCACCGAACTCGAGACGACGCTCGACACGGCCGCCCGCGGCGTGACGGTCGCCCTGAGCACACCCGGATCGTGACCTCCCGGGAGTGATCCATAGAAGAGGCCCCGTCGGCGAACTGCCGACGGGGCCTCTTCTGCGTTCGGGGATCGGCTGCTACTGCTCCGGCCAGATCTCCTTCTGCTCGTCGGGCACAGACTCGCCCAGCGGCACGACCAGGATCGAACGATGCTGTCGGTGCGCAAGCCGCGCCGCGACCGACCCGGTGAAGAACTCCCTGATCGACTCGCCGATGCCGCGCTTGCGGGTGCCGACGACGATCAGCTGGGCATCGAGCTTGTGGGCGAGCTGCTTGATCGCCAGCGCCGGATCCCCGACGAGCTGACGCGCGGTCCACGTGACGTCGGTCCCGGCCAGCATCTTCGCCGCAGCGGCCTCGACGGCCTCGAACTCCGCAGCGCCGGCATCGAAGTTGATGTCGATCGGAGCCGAATGCACGTAGCCGTCCGGGTCTTCGTACGTCACGAAACGAGTGACATCGACATGGGCCACCACGAGCGGCGCACTCAGCAGTCGCGCATAGCGCACAGCCTCGTCGATCACGTGTCGATCCTGGTCCAACTGCATGCCGACGATGACGGCCTTCTGCAGCGCCGCGTTCTGTGCGGCCTCATCGGACGGAGTGGAGGTGTTCTCGGTCATGAAGATCGTTCCCTTCACCAGCCTGGCATCAGCCAGAGGGTCTTACCCGCGTGCTATTCTGAATGCTACTCTTACCGGCTTCTCGCCGGTGTCGTGAATGCCTCGGGTCTCACAGCCCGCAGCTTAACTCGTGAGGGGGTCTCGCGCATGGGCCGTGGCCGTCAGAAGGCGAAACACACCAAGATCGCCCGCGAACTCAAGGCGTACAGTCCGTCGGTGAACTACTCAGCGCTCGAGCGCGAGCTGGGTCACCCGACCGACGAAGACGCCTATGTCGACAAATGGGCCGACGAGTACGAGGACGAAGACGAAGACGAGCTAGAGAAGGCCTGACCGCCTGACCTGCTTCGTGACACCCGCACTACGTGCGGGTGTTTCGTCGTGCCCGGATGAGGATCCCCGTCCGGGACGCCGGATCCTCATCCGTCATGAGCGAGCATCAGCAGCTGAGAGGATCTCCTCATGGCTCGTGTCGTCGCCCTCTATCGCCACCCGATCAAGGGGCTCACACCCGAGCGTCGCGATTCGCTCACGGTGCAGCCCGACGGCAGGATCGCCGGCGACCGGGTCCTGGCATTCCGATTCGCGGATGCCGTGGAGCCTGAGAACCGCGACGGCTTCGACTACTGGCCGAAGGCCAAGGGCCTCGCCCTCCAGGACTTCCCCGCGCTCGCTGCACTGCACACGAGCTACGACGACCAGGCGCGGCGGATCCGCATCGAACATGCCGGTGCTGTACTCGTGGAAGCGGTGCTCGACGCCGGCGGGCGCGACGAGCTGACGGAAGCCGTCACCGAGTTCGTCCTCACAACCCCCGAAGGACGACGTCTTCGGCGTCCCGGCCGGCTTCCCCTCGTGCTCGTCGGCGACGGGGAGACCGCCCGATTCCAGGATCGTTCCCGCGGATACGTCTCGGTGCACGGCCGAGGCAGCGTGCGCGCGTTGGGGGAAGCCCTCGGGATGAACATCGATGACCGGCGATTCCGCTCCAACGTCGTGGTCGACGGCGTGGCCCCCTGGAACGAACTCGCCTGGACCGGCGACGTGCGCATCGGCGAGCTGGAGTTCCGAACAGCCGGCCCCATCGTGCGATGTCTCGCGACCCACGCGAACCCCGACACCGGCGTCAGGGACGCGAAGGTGCTCACGACTCTCACCGGAGCTCTCGCGCAGCAGGAGCCGACTCTCGGACGCCTCCTGCTCCCCGGCTGGGCGTCGGCAGATGGCAGCGGCCGACAGCACGGCGGCACGATTCGTGTCGACGACGAAGTCCACGCACACTGACCACGCCCTCCCACCGCGGACATCGCAATGTCAGCGCTCCCTTTGCCTGCCGCCGATGCGGCTGAGCCGTCGTATCCTCAGGCTTGTGAGCGCAAACATTTTCTGATTTGATGTGGATGTGATCGACGATGCTTCGGCGTCTCATCCCCCGCACAGGACGATCCGCAGGAACATGACCTCAAAGAGGAGAACAGCATGGCAATCACCCCTCGCTTCACCCGTACCGCCGCAATCGTCGCGGTCGGCGCAGTGTCGGCCTTCGGCCTCGCGGCCTGCTCATCCGGTGACTCCGGTGACAGCGGAGCCAGCGGCGAACCCATCACGATCGAGTACCTGCACCGTCTCCCCGACGGCGAGGGCATGACCCCGGCCTCCGAGATCGTCGATCGCTGGAACGCGGAGCACCCCGACATCCAGGTGAAGGCGACGAAGTTCGACGGCAAGTCGAGCGACATGATCCTCAAGCTCGAGACCGACGTGAAGGCCGGCAACGGACCCTGCCTCGCGCAGACGGGCTACTCCGAGGTCCCCCAGCTGTTCGTCAAGGGGCTGCTGCAGGATGTCGCGGACGAGGCCAAGAAGTACGAGGACGACTTCTCGGCCGGAGCCTTCAGTGGCATGAAGGTCGGCGACGCGATCGTGGGCCTCCCGCAGGACACCGGCCCCCTCGTGTACTTCTACAACGAGGCCGAGTTCCAGGCGCTGGGCCTGGATGTGCCGAAGACGCTCGATGACCTCACGGCCGACTCCGCCGCTGCAGCCGCCGCCGGCAAGTACGTGACCGCCTTCACGCCCGACGAGGCGCAGAACTGGCTCTCCGCCCAGTCCGCGGCTGCGGGTGACACCTGGTTCACCACCGAGGGCGACGAGTGGAAGGTCGACGCCGAGGGCGCAGGCTCCGAACGGGTCGCCGGGTTCTGGCAGGGCCTCCTCGACAACAAGCAGACTCTCGCGACCGAGCGCTGGGGTGAGGGCTTCACCGCCGCACTCAACGACGGCAGCCTCATCGGCCACGTCGGTGCCGCATGGGAGGCCGGATTCCTCCTCGACTCACTCGACGGCACTCCGGCCGAGGGACAGTGGCGCGTCGCCCAGCTCCCCGATCTCGGTGCCGGTGCCATGAGCGGCCCCGACGGCGGCTCCGGCGTCTCGGTGATGAAGGACTGCAAGTACCCCGCCGAGGCGATGGAGTTCAACGACTGGTTCAACACGCAGGTCGACGACCTCGCCTCACAGGGCCTCGTCGTCGCCGCCAAGGGCGACGTGGAGACCCCCGAGAAGATGCTCCGCCAGTTCGGCGGACAGGATGTGCTCGCCGAGCTCGGCACGGCGACCGAGAACCTGAACCCGGACTTCCCCTACGCACCGGGCTTCTCGACGCTGTCGAAGATGAATGAGACCGCCGCAGGCGCCGTCGCCGGTACCGCAACGGTCGCCGACATCTTCACCACCGCACAGGACACCGCAGTGGCCTCTCTGAAGGACCTCGGCCTCCCGGTCGCAGAGTGAGTCGACGAGAAGGCATCATCGGATGATCGACGGCGGAGTGCACGCGCGATCGTGCACTCCGCCGTCGTCTTGATACATCGAGAGGCGACACCATGGTCACAGCGACCGAAACGCGGGGTGCGGTGCCGGCACCGGCACCGCGCATCCCGGCGGATCCCACCCGGAGGCGCCGGTTCGGCACGCGACATGAGGGCCTCACGGGCTGGCTCTTCATGGCGCCGTTCGCCGTGCTGTTCATCGTGGTCTTCCTCGTGCCGATCATCGTGTCGGTGCGGTCCTCGTTCTTCGCGCAGGTTCCTGCAGGCGACGGCCTCTACGGCGGAGGCGAGCTCGTCGACACGTTCGTCGGTCTCGAGAACTTCGTCATGGCCGCTACCAACGGAGCCTTCTGGACCGGGATGGGACGCGTCGTCCTCTACGCCGCGTTGCAGATCCCGGTGATGATCGTCGTCGCCCTCGGACTCGCCCTGCTGCTGGACTCGTTCATCGTGCGCCGCCCGACGCTCTTCCGGCTCTCCTTCTTCCTCCCCTACGCGGTCCCCGGCATCATCGCGGCCATGATGTGGCTCTACCTCTACACGCCGGAGGTGTCGCCCTTCCTGCCGTTCCTCCCCGAGGGCACCGACTTCATGGCGCCGGGGACGATCCTCTTCTCGATGGCGAACATGACCACCTGGACCTACACGGGCTACAACATGCTCATCTTCCTCTCGGCGCTGCAGGCCGTGCCCCGCGACCTGTACGAGGCCGCCCGCCTCGACGGAGCATCCGGCTTCCAGATCTCGATGCGCATCAAGGTGCCCCTGGTGCGGGGTGCGGCTCTCCTCGCCGTGCTGCTCTCGATCATCGGCACCATCCAGCTGTTCAACGAGCCGGTGGTCCTGCAGGCCGCGAACTCCTGGATGGGCAAGGACTTCACTCCGATGATGCTCACCTACAACACGATGATGGGCGAGATCTCGCCGTCCGGCAGCGGCCCGGCATCCGCTTACTCCCTGCTCATGGCTCTGATCGCCGGAGTGCTCGCGATCGTTTACGCGCTGCTGCAGCGACGAAAGGGCGACGCATGACCACCACGCGCCTCATCACCACCGAGTCGTCCACGCGTCGACGCCCCCGTCGTCCGCGCGATGCGGATGCTCCGCCGCCCTCCATCGCACCGAGCCCGCTCACGCGCGTGTTCGGCATCATCGCACTGGTCGTGGCGACGCTCTACTTCCTCGTGCCGGTGTACTGGTTGATCGTCGCATCGACGAAGAACAACACCGACCTCACGTCGACCTTCGGCTTCTGGTTCGCCGACTGGAACCTCGACACCAACTACGACAGCCTGATGAACTGGACCCAGGGGCTGTTCTGGCGGTGGGTCGGAAACTCGATGCTGTACTCCGTGAGTGCAGGTGTCATCGGCACTCTGTTCGCCGTGATGGCCGGCTACGCGATCGCGAAGTTCGCGTTCCCCGGCAAGAAGATCGCGGTCGGGGTGATCATGGCAGGGCTCCTGCTCCCCGTGGCCCTGCTGACGGTGCCGCTGTACATCGAGTTCCAGGCCCTCGGGCTGACGAACACGATGTGGGCGATCATCATCCCCTCGGCCGTGTCTCCGTTCGGCGTCTTCCTCGGCATGGTCTACGCCCAGTCGTCTGTGCCGACCGAGCTGTTGGAGGCCGCCCGCATCGACGGCGCCGGCGAGGCACGCATCTTCTTCACGATCGTGATGCGTCTGCTCGGCCCCGCGATGGTGACGATCTTCCTGTTCATCTTCGTGGCGACGTGGAACAACTTCCTGCTGCCGCTCATGATGATCTCGAGTCAGGATCTGAAGCCCGTGACCCTCGGCCTCTATGGCATGGTCAGCTACTTCGCCCCGGACAAGGGCGCGGTCATGCTCGGCGCCCTGCTCGGAGTCATCCCGCTCGTGCTGCTGTTCTTCGCCCTGCAGAAGTACTGGCGATCCGGCCTCGCCGCCGGCGCCGTGAAGGGCTGATCCCGTCGCCACCCGCCCGGCACCCCGCCCGGCACCCCGTCCGGCACCCCGTCCGCCCTCGGCACTGCGCCGAGGGCGGACTTCTGCGTGCACTCGGCGGACCACGGGGAGGTTCGCGAGTGCACGGCTTGTCGTCGAGTGCACGGGATGCGTGCGCCGGAGAAGGCGTGCACTCGGCGACAAGCCGTGCATTCGGCGACGTGGTGGGTGGGAGTG